>CAWBRL010000036.1:0-170386 GCA_963791165.1 uncultured Alphaproteobacteria bacterium
CAGAGCTTAGCGGCAGTCGCTAACGGCTCGATTCCCTTTTGGCTCCACCAAGCAGCTTCCTTACCGGCGCGGTGCAGCTCTCTGTGATGTGATTGGCACAACGGGACTGTGAATTCGTCGCTGACCTTTTGCCCAAGCCCGCGCGGCTGTGCAAAACGTAGATGGTGTGCGTCGGGCGCCTTGTGGCCCGGAATGAGGCAGGGGTGCTTCGCCACAAATCGAAGATGCTGTTGGTCTCGCCGTCGCTTCGCCTCCGGAAGCGTCAGCACGCTTTTGGTGGATGGGGGCCACGCATGTCATCGTTCGTCGCCGGTTTGGCCGGTTCGGCTGGCGCGAGGGCCTCCTCCGGTGCTGGCTGGAGGGCGGGCGAGACGGTGCTGGAATGCCAATCTGGACCCTTTCGCCGTCCGGGAACGTCAGGGTGTTTGCCTGTGGCCACGCGCGGAGCGCCGCAGCCATCCAGATCGTCGTGACCCAACCCTCTGATCTCGATCAGCAGTTGGTCCCGCAGGACTGACGAGGCCTCGATCGATGGGCGCCGGCCCGGGGGCGCCAATGGGGCCCCTGCGCTGCCCCTGGGACGCGTTTGCGTGGGTTTGTGGCATCTGACCACTCGCAACGAATGGGTTTTGGCGGCGGGCGATTGTATCGAGCTTAGATCCACCGTCGGAAGCGCGAGGTCGGGAGCGTCGAGATCGTCCTCACCGGCGATCCCTACCAGGGCAAACAAAGCGTAACGGCGGGCGTAGGTGAGGGCCGCTCCCATCCGGTGCGGGCGTCGGTATCTCTGACGGGGCATACCGGCCACTCCGAGGACATCCATTCCCCGGAGGAATGGGTAAGGTGGTGGTCAACGGATCAGCCCGGCGCCCTCGTCATCGAGGTTGCCTGAACGATGGCAATGTCGTGCTGTCCAAGGTCTTGCGGACAATGTCAAGCCCACCTGCCAACGAGGCATAGCGAAACGTCCGCGTCGCCCTCCCGCGGGAACGGGGAGCGGATCGTCGCGGTCAAGCGTTTTTTCCGGATTGGTGAGCTCGCTTGGGCCCGGGCAAGGGCGGCGGCAGTCCGCCGATCGGTTCACTGCAGCGCTGCATGGGCCGTCTCCGTGAGCTCAAAGCTGATCGCGCCGGATTTGGAGCGCTTTGCCCGCAGACCGTGACCTGACGCCTCCCGGGCGTCTTCTGGCACCAGCTTTTTCAGATCAGTTTTTATAAGTTCATGTACCTGATGGGCCGCACGGGTTCGTTTGTACGTAGCGGCGAATTCCGCCCAGCTGTTGGACGCGCTCATATCGACAACCCGAACCGCCTCAAGCCGCGGCCGAGGTGGCTCTATACCGAATAACAGCGGCGTCTCGCCGTTCTGGACGCAGCGCCAGAATTTCCGTTCTGCGGTAATCAGCAAGGTGTTGGTACAACGGGTCGGCGTGAACCGTGAGTTCAACCCATTTACCACCCCCGGTGATAATCGAGAGCACGGCCGATCTTGCGTTCGTGACCCACATATTGTGTTGCAGCTGCGCCATGTGCTTGTCGGCCGCCGCTTCCTCCGAGAATGACCACGGCAGCATGAACTTGGCCTCAAACACCGCCCCGGTCTCCTTGACAACGCCATCGAGCGTCGCCGCCATCCAGCGCTTCACCGGATGGACCAACCCGTCGCTGGACGTCGTTAACCACGTGACCGCTGTGGCGTTCATACCAATGCCGGTTGAGCGCTTCGGTCACGGTGCCGAGCTGGACGATCAGGTTGGCCGACAGGTCTTCCGGTTCGACTTCGCCGCGCTTCTCCCGCCACAGCCGCACCAGGGCGGCTTCATCATCTCCCATGATGATCCGGGCATCCGAGCCCCCGATAAAGGCGCGGCGATCGATGATCCGAAGCATTCTTACCTCCTCGTTACAAACGCCCGATCTCGCCGGGCAGATCTGTCGCGTCGGGCAAAGGACCTTCGAAATTAGGTGCGGGAGATGGAATCGAAGCGGGCTGGACGCAATCAGCGCAGGTGGCGGACGCTTGCAGCCTATGCGTTACCTCGAGCTTGCACCTGCAGGGTGTCTAGGTCCACCCCGCTGCCCAATTGCTGGTGTCGCGCTTCGGCCTACGCGGACGCATTTCCAGATTTCGGCGCCATGACGTCCAAATGCGGATGCCGGGCCGCCCAGGCCAGCATCGCAAGGGAGATGCCAAGGTCATCGTGGTGCCCACTCGGGCAGGCATACACCGCCCCGCTCTCGCGAAACTCGAGTTCCAAATTGGCAAGCTGCTCATAGGCGCGGCGCAGCGCCGGCCCACCTGCCATCCGAACCTGATCGCATTGCAATTCGGATTGCAGATTCTCGAGGAGATAATTGCGGGCAACCGTATAGACCAAGATGGCGCTACCGTTGACGGGCCGTCGTTCAAACGTCGTGCCATCACCATGGCGCGTAATCTGAACGCCGATCACGCGTCGGCCGAACGCCTCGATCAGCGGCTCGGCATAGCTTGCATCATTGCTGAGGTCCGCGACGATCAAGGCGTTGCCATGATGCCGGCGGTCGACCACCGCAAGCGCGCTGGCGCGCTCGCTGCCAACCAGATTCTGCGGCAACTCTTCGGCCTCCGAAATTCCCAAGATGCGTTGCCCGTACGGGCCGTTGCCGCCGACGACCGCGGTTGACCGGTCGCGGCTGCGCCCGACATCATGGGCGATGATGAGCGGGCTGAAGCCGGGCCAGGTGCTGACGTCATGCAGGGATGCCCCGAAGGCCCGACCCGCGGCCACCAGCGGCGCCTGAATGCGCGTCGCCCGGTCGTACAATTCCCATTTGAACGGGCTGGCCTCGGCGCCGAGGGGAATCCCAAAATACTCGCGCCGGAAACTGTGCTCGCCCATCAGGCGAAGCTGTTGCTGCAGGAATTCCTCCGAGAAAAAATCGACATCATCGGCGGTTGCTTTCAGCCGGATCCATGAGGGATCCGCGCTCTCCCATACCGTCCAGAACGGATCAGTTCGGCTCCACGCCGTCGACAGCATGGCAAAGCGCGCTTCGGGGCGTCGGGCCCGCATCGGACCAAGGGCCGCAATCAGGTCAGGGCTGAGGCGGGCAGCTTCGTCGGCGACGATCCAGCCATCCACCGTCAGGCCGCGAATCGAATCATCGCTGCCCGGCAACGCCAACACCCGCGATCCATTATCGAGTTCGAGCGCATACACATTGTCAGTGGTCAGCTTGCCGCCAACCTTGACCAGGATCTCGCGCACCCGCCGCACCGCTTCTGCGCTCTGGCGGATCGCCGGGCAGGCAATCACACTCAAACCGCCGGGCGAAAACAGCATATAGTGCGCGATGGCCCAGCTCGCGGTGGTGGTTTTTCCGACCTGCCGCGCCGTCAGCGCGATGATCGACGCGCCCGCCGGTGCACGCAAAAACTCCAATTGCCACGGCGCTGGATCAACGCCGAGAACCTTGCTGACCCACAGTCCCGGATCGATCCGGTAGGCGGCTTCACGAAGCGTGCTCATCATCGACCTCCAGGAAAACTTGCGCAATTCGCGCTTTCAACTCCGGCTCGCGGTCGAATTTCTCGATCACCCGCGCGACAATCTGCGTAAGGTTCAGGTTGACATTGGTCTGCACCGCGACATTGACCTGCGTTCCCTGCCGGTCGAATCCGGAAAGACGCGACAGGCTATCGAGCGTATGGCGGATCGAATTCAGCCCCGACAACGCCAACGGCAGCGATTCCTGTTGCTTGGCTTGGGCGACAATCTGGTCGATGTGATCCCGCAGCTTCAGATATTCCCCGCCCAGCTCCTCCCTCGAAGGCAGGCAGCTGACCGCGACCGTTCCCCGCGAAACGTCTTTCATGATGGCGTTGGAGGATGCCAGGCCAAGGCAGTTCACCCGATGCCGGTGCAAGCTCGACGGATTCATGCCGTAGTCTTGCGCAATCTGATTGCCCGGTTCGCCCGCCGCCAAACGGCGATCAATCTCGGCCCGCTTAATGTGCTGACACGTACTGCATTTTCGAGCCATTTTACCCAATCCTTACTCTAGCTAGGCGACTAAATCCGAAACTAGACCGCCGGACGAATTGCATTTCGTTAGCCGCTGGCCGTGAGGAAATCCTAATAACCCGTTACCAAGCGGCGGTTTCTCCGTGAATAATTCCGAAAAGGTAAAACAGGAGTAAATGCCGTAAAGAATTTTTGTCCGGAGCGCGGATCTGATTTCGCAAATTCGATGGCGGAGACCGGAAGCCCAGTCGAAAGCGGAAGCGTGTGAGAAGAAGCCGGATCCGACGGGATCAGGCGACAGTGCAAGCGCGGCTTGAGCTTTATTCCTTCTACGCCGCGGAGACCGAGTGCATTGGCAAGGGCAAGGCCAACGCGCCCTACGAGTTCGGCGTCAAGGTCTCGATCGTCACCACCAACGCCCGCGCCCGGGCGGTCAGTTCGTGCTGCATGCCGAGGCGCTGCCGCGCAATTTTTACGATAGCCACACCCTGCGCGACGTCATCGACCAAACCGAAAAACTCACCGGCAAGATCGAGCGGGGCCTATGTCGACAAGGGGTACCGCGGCCACGAAGACACGGAAAATTCTCGCCGCGTCTTCATCTCGCGGACAGACAGCGTGGCATGCTCGGGAGTCATTAAAAGAACTGTGACGTCGCTCGGCGATCGGCCACCTCAAGGCCAAGGCCACCTCGGCGCTGTCTCAAGATCGCGCCGGCCGATGCCGCCAACGCCACCCTATCGGCCGTCGGATGCACTCACGGCGCATCCGGGTATGGCTAGGGTTCCTTGCCTATTCCTGTGAGCCTTCGCACGCCTCGTACTTACCGATCAGCGACGCCCGACTACGTGAACCCTAAGCAACCGCATATTCTGGTTGCGGTGCCGTTTTATTCCGTTTCAGCGCAAGCCGTCCCGAAATCTCAACGCAACGGCCCAAGGTAGGGATACGGTCGAAAGGGCAAATTTCCAAAAATTCCGGCCTTCCGGACCCATTCCGCTAAATTTCGTATTGAAGGATCGCTTTTTGCCACCACCGAATGCGGATTTCTACCCAGTCGACGGCGTCCACCTTGGGACCGCCCGGGTCGCCGGAGCGCTCGATCCATTTCTTGCTCGGCTCGATCTTGGGCCGACCTTCCAGACCACCGGCCGGGGCAAATTTTCGAGCAAAATGAATTGACTTGTACCAGGAGTGCCTGTCTGCCAAGAATCCTTTTGGTTACCGATCTCGAGGAAGTTGCCATGCGCGCTTTGGCTTTGACGATTTTGACGATGGGAATAGCCCTAGCATCCGGGCAAGCCGGGGCTCAGACATATGATCCGGCTTTTCCCGTTTGCATGCACGTCATTCCCTGGGGCGGCGGCGCTTATTACGATTGCAGCTACTATACGATGGCCCAATGCGCGGCGTCGGCTTCCGGCCGCGCAGCGCAGTGCGACCCCAACCCATATTACGCGGGTTCGACGGCGTCGTCGCCACGAAACGGTCGGCGTTATCGTCAAGTCGGATCAATTTCGACCACGCGCGCCGAGACCCTGCCGGATAGCTACTGCTTGCAAGGGCGCATATGGGGCTATCCCGGCAATTGCCAATTCTCCAGTTACGCCCAATGTATGGCCACCGCCAGCGGTACTGACGCCTATTGCGGGATAAATCCCCAATACGCGTTCGCGCGCCAGCGGCAGGGCGCCTATCGCCAGCGATACTGAACGGCAATATCGCAGCAAGTAGCGGTGTGCAGCAAGTAGCGGTGTAATGGATCACAGCTATCGCCTCCGATGGGATAGCAATTCCATTGACGTTGCTTCGAAGCTCTATTTCGTAATCGAATGCCTCGTCGGCGTAACTGTCGATGTCGGTGCGGCATTCGAGATGGCGAAGGTCACCCACACGTTCCAGCCTTCCGGCCGGTTTTCTGCGGCGAATTCCCTGTAGCCCTTGAAATTCAGATATCCCTGCTTGTCTCCAATCGGAAACAGATAGCCGAGTTGGGGGCCAAAGCCGAAGACGCGCGATTTGAATCCGTTGAGGAATGGAGCCGCGCCGATATCGTCAGTGACCTGCTGGTAGGCGTAGCCGACCATGCCGACGAAGAGCTGTTTGGACAGAAAGTGCGATGCACCCCAGTCAAAATGGAAGTCGATGCCGTTTTGATATTGCGTGGCTGTATTCTTGAAATTGTAGGTGAAGCCACCGACGCCGGAAAATTCGATTCCCGTCATCGGGTTGAGGTAGGTATAGCCGGCGCCGAAGTCGATGCCGCCATGCCCGATGCCGATGTTGGACAGGCGTGTGGAATTGTAGGCTCCGACCGGAATGTCGCCGAACCCGTAGACCATCCAATTGTGGACGCCCTGATTCCATTTCAGCGTCACCAGCGGATAGAGATCACCGAAGCCGGTGAACGAATCCGACAGGAACCCATTGCGTGTTGCGATGATGGGACCGAGCCGTGCGGTCAGCGTACCGGCGATGCTGGTGTCAAGGTTGCCGACGATACCGGTTACGCCGACGGCAAGTTGGCCGCCGAGCACGGGCGTCGCGAAGGTGTAGGTAGGCGCAATAAACAACAGGTCGCCACGGGCATCCAGATTGGCGTTGAGACTGACGTTTGCCGTCGCCGGGACCTGGCCTATCGAGATTTGGCGTGCTGCCGCAACGTTGCCGGAAGCTGAGACGCTGGTGTGATAGGCCACTGTGCCGAGCGACCATCCCGGAACCGCCGGGGCAGCAGCCAAGCTACCGAAAAGTCCGGGTACCCAAAGGGACACGCCGTTTTCGTCCGCGCGGGCTGCCTGAGAATGAAGCGTCAACGCCGCTGCTGAGGCAAGTGTCATCCGGCAAATATTCGAGGAAGCGATTTTCAACTTAACCTCCCAAAAACGCGCGAACACCGAGCCAAGTAGATCAGAATCGAGAACTAAGGCCTGTGGTTGTTCGGCCACAGGTCACTCAAAAAGACGTCGCTCGAAAGAGATTTATCGCAAGTCGGCCACGCCTTGGTCATCCACTAGATGACGTCCCTCACTGAGGCTCGCTTGCCGAAGCGGTACAATGATCTTCACGGCCGGGTCGGCTCACGACGCCGAACTCCGAAGACGACCATCTTCGGACCGAGGCACAGTCTCGTTGCGCACCCGGTCGCAACGTCATTTGACCGGGAACAGCAGCGCGACAGAAACCCGCAGTGACCAGGCCGGAGCGCCAGTCGGACGGATCGCGTTGTAATAAGCTTGAATCGATGCGTTGACCGGTTGATCACCCGCTCTGAAAACCCGGCCGATACCGCCGCCGACCGGCACAGTCCATCGTTCGCCCGATGCCGCAAGCCAATCCGCGGTGATAATGGGTGACGTGTTCAGGTACCAGCCGTGCGCCATATTGTAGTTGGCGAAGGGCTGGGCGAGGAAGGCATTGACAGGCGGCCGCAGTGGATTGCCGCCGACCGACCATTGGTTATTGAGCAATACGCCGATTACCCAATGCCCCGGTGTGGTCAGGAAGACGGCCGTTGGTCCCAACAGGAATTTGCCGGTCCCGAGGATAGGATCGTTGGCGGAGGGGACGGTGAAGACTGGACCAACGCCCCAGATGAGTTTGCCCGGGTGCGTGGGGGAAAGAAACAACGACTGGGTAATGTCGCCAATGCCGTTGGTGTTGCTGTCGAAGAACGGACTCGGCTGGCTCAGCAACGGAATGATGGTGCGTGAAATCAGGTTCCAATCATCGCTCAGGTGCATCGGCACGACAGGCTGAATGTTGAATACTTCCTGGGTGCGATTGAATGGTCCCGCGTTGAAGTTGGTGTTGCTCTGGAACGGCACACTGACCAGATCCGCGATTGGGTTTTGTGATTGCTTCTGCAGTTCTTCATCAGAATGGGCGGCGCGCGATGGCGCGGCCTCCGCGGAAAGGCCGCTCTCGAATTTATAGTTGATCCCGGCTTTGACCATTTGAAGGTCGCGGTTCAAAGCCACCGCAGGGACCGTGGGAGAATTCCAGTTTGATAGCCCGAGATAATCGTATTCGAGTTTGACCGTCCAATGCGACTTGAAGCCGTATTCGATGCCAGCGCCAGCCAGCCAACCGCTGCGGGTGCTGGACCCGTTCCAAACTGTGCCAGGGAGGTTCAAGGTGGCGTTGCTGTTCACCCAGCCGCCGCCCAGCTTGGCGAATAGGAGCCATCGGTCGTTCACGAGGCCGATGCGGCCCGCCACGGTGCCGATCCAGTGCTGGTCTACATAGACCAGTGTCGGAGCAGGAAGGATGGGATGAGCAAAGCCGGCCCCATCGAACTCACCTTCGACACCAAACAGAAAGTGGCCGGCCTGGAAGTTATAGCCTGCCTGCACGCCGCCAATGAATTCGCTCAGGCCGCCATACAGATTGTTGCCAGGAATGTTCAGGCTGCCGTTGGACCATCCCCCGCCGAAGTTGGCACCCACATAAAGCCCTGACCAATTGTAGGGTAGAGCTACGATCGGTACTTCGTATGCCGGGGCTTTGACAGGCAAGTCGGATGCAAGAGCAGACCCGATCAACAATCCTGCAGCAGCAATTCCCACAAGGAAAATTTTCTGCACTGTCGCTTCCTGAAAGGTCGGCCACAACGCCCAAACATATTACGAGGAGCGCCATCCTCCCACTCGACTTGATTGACGTGGGTCAAACCATGCGTGCTATTTTCGACGCGGTGACAATTCAGCAACAACGAGGCTGGTCCGTCGCTCGCCGAGCTGCATCAAGCTGTTAGTTGCGTCACCATTGCTGCCTCACTTTGCGATCGTCTCAAGCCAAACGAGCGATATTGCCGATTGGCACATCGCGTTATTTTGCTGCGATGCGGAACCTGGTCGCTATCGGGGCGTGCCAGTCGTCAGACGAGACGCAAACCGCTCAGTCAGCACCGGCCCAAGGACTGATGTTGCGAACACCAGCACAAGCACGACGTTGAGCATTCGATCGTCGAGCAGCCGTTGGCCGGCCGCGCCGAGCGTTTCATGCGCAACCAGTGTCGCGGCGAGCGTGGCGGCCACCTGTGGCTGCGTCAGCGACCAGATCGTGAGCTGTTCATTTCGGCTGTAACCAAATGCGCGACCCACCACCCAGGCGGCTATCCACTTGCCGACGAGCAAGGCGCCGATGATGCTGGCAACGAGCAGGAAGTTGTCGAAAATCCCGTAAACAAAGGTGATCGGGTTGATCAGGAATCCGGTAACGACAAAGAAGATCGGAATGAACAGCGATTTACCCATAAACTGAAGCTTGACACTGGCTGGCGCGTGTTGTGCCGAGGCGTTGATGGCCAGGCCCGCAAGGAACGCACCCACGATGCCCGGCAGCTGGATCGCATCCGCAAGCACGCCCGCGATGGCCATGATGCTTAGCATCAACACAAAGTAAGCGTCCTCCTCATCCTCTACCCGCTTGAGTACATAGGCACCGAGGCGGCTCAGGCCGAACAGGACCAGCGCGATATAGCCTGCGATCTCGGCCAGCAGGAGCGCCAGACCCGACGGAGAAAAACCCGTCGTATAAATCGAGACGCAAATAGCGAACACCACGAGCGACAGCGTGTCTGACATGACCGTGGCACCAACCGCTACCGTCACCGGCTCCAGGCTGCCGAGGCCGAGCCTGCTCACTATGCTCAGCCCCAGCAATGTATGCGAGGCCAGCAGCGATCCGATCACGATCGCCGGAATCGCGGCGTAGCCGAATGCAAGCCCAACGATGGTGCCGAGCACCAGAGGAATTGCGGTCGTGGCGATGCCGAGGGCAATCGAGCGGTGACGGGCGCGCCGAAACAGCTCAAGATTGATTTCCAGGCCCGCAAAAAACATCAGCAGCAGCTTGCCCAATTCCGCCAGGAAATCTGCGACCGGTCGGACCGTGCCAAAGATGTCCAGAACATACGGCCCAACGATAACGCCGCTGAGCAGCAAACCTACCGGTACAGGAACATTCACTCGGCGGGAAAGCCGGGGGATGGTGACAAGCAGCACCATCAACACCGCGAACCTCGCGAGCACCGGCATGGTGAAGAGGTAATCCCGGAGGAAGCTGATCGCGTTAGACAGCATATTCCGACGGCGCCTCCCCTCCAACGAGCACGTCACTGCGTGGAGTTCGAGTCAATCAACCATCGAGTTGACGAGCCCGGACTTCAATCGAAGGCAGAGAGACCAGTTCAGCGCGCGGCACGTAATTGAAGATGCGACAGTCCGAGCGTGACATTCAGGGCAACCGATCCTTCGACGGAGACCGGCTGCAAAGCGAAACTCCTTCCGGAGCCCCCCGATCAAGACGTTGACACCGGCGCCGAGACCCATACCGACTTCCCCGGTGGCACCGACGTATTCGCCAGCAAGGGCTCCCGGTGGAGGCCCGGCGGTGGGCGCGAGCACGGCCCAGCCCAGCACGCCGCCTGCCGAAATGCCGATATCGACACCTACGGTGTTAAGCGCACCCTCATACAGTTGTACCGGTAATGGCGGGTTTTGAACGAAGCGGCACTCCATGGATTGGTGGCCGAAGATAACGAAGCCAATGCTTGGGTTGAGCTTGCACGTCAGCATTCCCACCTCAGTCCACGTCCTGGGCGCCTGGGCCATTGCTGCCTGAACGCCTGTCAAGAGGGCCGCTGCAAGGATCAAGGATCGAAGCATTTCCGCTCTCCATGGCGTGATAACTGAAAGGACGTCGCGTATCGTCGGCTGTCTCGGTAGCAAGGCGGCCGCTTCTCGGGGCACGTAGCCTAGTCGAACGCAAAGATACGCTTCCAATCCTTCTTCATGTCCACCACGGTCCACCTGTTCACCGCTGCGGCGTCCAGCGCCACGTCGAGCTTGCCGAAATGCGAATTGCGGTCGTAGGCGTATTCGCGCTCCGCATCGGTATGGTGGACGATCAGGCCGAATCGAGGACCACTGGCGCCGAGCGTCGTCCATTGCAGCATTTCGAGATCGCCGTCGGAGTTGCCGAAGGCGGCGATTGGACGGCGGCCGATGTGCTCGTTGATCCCAATCGGCTTGCCCGTCTTGTCGTCGACGAAGTTGATATCGGGCAGCCGGAAAAGCGTCGGCGCGCCGTCTTTCATCTCAAATCGGGTCTTGATCGACGATCCGACGACCTGCTCCGGAGGGATTCCATAAATCCGCTCCGTCCACGGTCGCATGAATTCGATGCCGCCGCCTGACACGATGAAGGTCTTGAAACCGTTGGCGCGCAGATACGCCAGTAGTTCGAGCATCGGCTGATAGACCAGTTCGGTATAGGGCCGCTTGAAGCGGTGATCGCGCGCGGTCGCCAGCCAATCCGTGACGATCTTCTCGAACTCCGCCGTGGTCATGCCGGCATGCGTCACAGCGAGGATTTCGACCAATCCCTTTTCCCCGGACGCTGCCAGCGCCTTCATGTCGCCGTCCAGCACCGCCGCGAACGGTTGCCTGGTCTTCCATTCCGGATGCATCGGCGCCATGGCCTTCACGCGGTCGAGCGCGAAGGCCAGTTGCACGTACATCGGCTGCTCGACCCAGAGCGTGCCGTCATTGTCGAAGGTCGCGATGCGCTGGTCGGCCGGTACGAAGAAAGGCCCGCCTTGCGTCGTGACGCGCGCGACGAAGTCGAGGATCGACGATTTGGTCGCGCCGTCGTTCCAGGAGGGGAGCGGATCGCGTTGCGCCTGTGCCAGCGCGGTGGTGGAGCGAAACGAGGCAGAGAGCAAGGGAAGCATCGCCAGCGACGAGAGCAGGGTGCGGCGATCGATAACAGGAAGACGAACAATCGGTTTCATGATGGAATTCCATTCAGTTGCCGCAGCGGGCGCACAGGAACTCGGCGCGCCCGCCATAAATCAGTCGAAGCCAGGCGGCTACTTACCAATTGCCGACCGGGCCGCCTCGATCTTCGCCTTCACGGCGTCAAGGTTGAAGCTCGCACCCTTTTGCATCGGTGGAAACTCAATCGCTGTCATCGCCAGCTTTTCCACCTGCTGCTGAACGAACACAAAGCGCCAGAATTCGTATTTGAACCAGTCGAAGTATTGTTGCGCGCCTTCTTTACTCCCGTTATCGGGCCAGCCCGTGCGCTCGAATGGATCGAGGCGAAGATTGGTCAAATAGGGCACGTCAACCTTGGTTTTTTCGCCGAGCCAGCCTTTTGGCTGGTCGATGAAACGATACTTGTAGTCGTCGATGCGAACGGCACCGAGTTCGCTCTCGCCGAAGTAAAAGATTTCGTGCCGGTTCGATGGGCCTTTGCCGGTGATCATGTCCATCTGGTTATAGCCGTCCAGATAGCATTTATAGGTCCTGTCACCGATCTGCTTACCCTTCTTCAGCTCCTCTGCAATGTTCGGGTTGCCGGCCGCCGCCAGGAAGGTCGGAAACCAGTCCAGACCGGAAATGATGCCGTTCTCGACCTTGCCGGCCGGCACCTTGCCCGGCCAACGGATCATGCAGGGTACGCGGAAGCCGCCTTCCATGACCGTGCCCTTGCTCTGCGCGAACGGCGTCTGGCCGCCATCAGGCCAGGTGAAGACCTCGGTCCCGTTGTCGGTGGTGAAGACGACGATGGTGTTGTCGTCGACGCCCATATCCTTGAGCTTCTGCATCACCATGCCGACGTCGTCGTCGAGCTGTGCCATGCCGGCTTCATGTATCGACCAGCCGTTCCTGGAGTTTCGTAAGGCCTGGTATTTGGGCGAGAGGTGGGTGACGATGTGCATCCGGGTCGGATTGAGCCACAGGAAGAACGGCTTGTTGTCGGCCTTGGCCTTCTCGATGAACTTCAGGGAAAGGTCGCGAATTTCATCATCTACGGTTTCCATCCTCTTGGGATAAAGCGTCCCGGCATCCTCGATCCTCTGTTTGCCGACCTTGCCCCAGCGCGGATCCACGGTGGCATCGTCCACGTTGGTGGCCCACGAATGGACCATGTTGCGCGGACCGACGGTGTTCAGCAGATCTTGCGGGTAGTTGGGGTGCGCGGGATCTTCCATCGCGTCGAGGTGATAGAGGTAGCCGAAGAACTCGTCGAAGCCGTGCACCGTCGGCAGGAATTCATTCTTGTCGCCAAGATGATTCTTGCCAAACTGGCCGGTGGCGTAGCCCATCCCCTTCAATGCGGTGGCAATCGTCACCGCCTCCGCGGGTATCCCGATGGCTGCGCCGGCCTGGCCGACCGTGGTCATGCCGGTGCGGATTGGCAGCTCACCGGTGATGAAGTTGGCGCGACCTGCCGTGCAGCTCGCCTCGGCGTAGTAGTCGGTAAACAGCATGCCTTCGGCGGCGAGCTTGTCGAGATTGGGCGTCCGGCCGGCCATCAGGCCGCGGTGATAAGCGCCGAGATTCCACATGCCGATGTCGTCACCCATGATGACGACGATGTTCGGCCGCTGGCCGGTCGCCGCGGGCGTTGGTTGCTGTGCCTGCGCAGAACTTGTCAGCCCGACCGCGGCGAGCGCCGAAGCCGCGACAAGCGAACTCCCGCTCAATAATAGGTCGCGACGCTTCAATCCGCTGCCCGTTTGGCTTGTATCGGACGCAATTGTCCTTGTGTTCTTATCATTGCTCATAATGTGATTCTCTCTCTCTGTTTCTGCCTCTGAATCCAAGGCCAATCGTGGATTTGTGGAGCGGTCGAGCGCGACGAGCAGTCGGTTGGCAGCACGAGTTAGGGTTCGACGGTGGAGTTCTCTTGGCCGCAGCAAGTGAACTAAGCGTTGTCTCGCCACCATCGACGGGCGCCACAAAAGGGCGCCCGTCGAGTTGGTGTCGTACTAGTCGCTACGACCGGCAGTTTTGGCTTGCTTGATCTGCAGCATTACCTGATCGAGGTTGTAGCTCGCCGGGTCCTGGAGCGGGGGATACGGAATATAGCTCTCGAGTTCCTTCAGCCAGAGCGCCTGGCCGATGGGCAGCATATTCCAGTCATAGATGTAGGCGGTAGAAGGGGAGCCGATCGTGCCGCCCTGGCCCATGAGCGTCTTGTATTGTGAACCGATCGAGATCTCGAACGGGTCTCGCTTGATGTTGACGACCTGGGCCCAGTGATAGGGAAGCGCTCCGGCTATAAAGCCCGCCGGGCTGTCGGACACCATCGTGAAGTAGATCTTCCAGTTCTTGTAGCGGACCGCCGACGGATCCTTGCCCGAATAGTAGAAGAAGGTATCGCGCGCCGACTTTTCCGAACGCCCGGAAAGATATTCGACCTGATCGACACCATCGAGCGTCGTCTTCACGATGCCGGGATATTGGCCGGCCTCGATGCGCTTCTTCAGCGCGTCGCCCTTTGCGCCCCCCGCGATGTTGACAAGCGTGGGCAGCCAGTCGAGCGACGCGAAGATGTCGTTCTTCATGGTGCCGGGCTTGATAACGCCTGGCCAGCGAATGAGCGCCGGAGCGCGCATGCCGCCTTCCCAGGTGGTCAGCTTGCCGCCCTTGAACGGCGTGGTACCGCCGTCCGGGAAGGTTTCCGTCTCGGCGCCGTTGTCGGTCGTGAACACGACGATCGTGTTGTCCAACTGACCCATGTCCTCGAGCTTTTTGAGCACATAGCCGATGTTGTCATCCATCTGCTTCATGCCGGCCTCGTTGAGGCCCCAGTCCTTGCCGCCGGGTTCGCCGATCATGCCCGCGTACTTGTCATTCAGCACGGTCGTGATGTGCATGCGCGCAGGGTTGTACCAGACGAAGAATGGCTTGCCCGTCGTCTTCGGGTCGTTGCGATCCATGAAGTCGATGACCTTGGCCGAGATTTCCTCGTCGACACCCTTCGATCGCTCGAGCGTCAGCGGGCCCTGATCGACGCACTGCTGAGTCCTGGATGTACCATCCGACTTGCACGACAGGATGTTGCGCGGAGGCGTCAGGCAAATCGTCGTTTTCGGATCGACCGCGCCCGGTACTTCCGGGAGGCCGGGGATCGGCGTGTTCTTGCATGGCGGGGCAACCGTCTGCTGCGTCGGAGTCTTGTTGATGTCGGGGAAGCTCACGCCCTGCATCGCATCGAGGTGATACAGATAGCCCCAGTATTCCTGGAAGCCATGCGCGGTCGGCAGCGCGTCGGTGTGATCGCCGAGATGGTTCTTGCCGAACTCGCCGGTGTTGTAACCGAGGTCGAGCAGGAACTTGGCGAGCGCCGGGGTGCCGGGCCGCAGATAGGACGGGCTGCCGGGCAGTTGCGGAGGAATCATGCCGGTGCGCAGCGGATGCATGCCGGTGAAAAAGGCGTTGCGACCGGCCGTGCAGCTCTGCTCGGCATAGTAATGCGTGAAGATCGCGCCTTCATTGCCGATGCGATCGATATTGGGCGTCTCGCCGACCATCAGGCCGCGATGGTAGATGCTCGGCTGGTAGAGGCCGATGTCATCGCCCATGATGAAGAGGATATTGGGTTTCTGTGCCGGCTGTGCGGTTGCCGGCGTGCTGGCCGGCCCGGACAGCGACATCAACATCGTCGCACCAAGTAGCGAGGCGCAGGACTTCAAGCCAGGCGTCTTGCGTGGCGGCGTTGCAATAAAAGGCGGCTTGTCAGGTAATATGGAACTCAACATGGCTACGCTCTCCCTTTTATGATGGGTCGGTGACTTCTCGCCTGATGCATCGAAAGCCAAGATGACTGGTGGATGTGTCGACCGGCTCCGCATGGCGCGCTGCCGGCCGGTAGCGTCGGCAGTAGTTCGGCGCGCATAAATGCGAGCCGCCTTTGATGACCTTTCGTGGAATTTTCACGTTGGTCGTTCGGGGGTCATAGCTGTCGGCCTCGCGGCCACCGCGCGGATTCTCAGGGATGCAGCAAGCCTTCGCGGCATCTGCCTGATGCTTTGGCGAATACCAATCGGCCGTCCATTCCCAGACGTTGCCGATCATGTCGTGGAGGCCGTACCCATTCGGCGGGAATGCGGTAACTGGCGAGGTGCGCTCAAAACCGTCGGCATTGGCGTTCTGGCGAGGGAATTCACCTTGCCAGGTATTGGCCATGTGACGCCCGGCTGGCGTGAATTCATCGCCCCAGGAAAATTCGGCAGCGTCGAGCCCGCCGCGTGCCGCAAATTCCCATTCCGCTTCGGTCGGCAGATCCTTGCCAGCCCAGGTCGCGTAGGCGAGCGCATCGTTGAATGCCACATGCACGACGGGATGATCGTCGAGCCCACGGATGCTGCTTCCGGGCCCGTAGGGATGCCGCCAGTCCGCGCCCCTGGCAAAAGTCCACCATTGGCTGAAGTCCCGAAGGCTGACCGGGTGATTGGGCGGAGAGAACATCAGCGAGCCCGCATAGATCATATGCGGAAGCATCCCTGGATAATCTTTCGGATCGGGTGCGACCTCGGCGACGGTCACATGTCCGGTCGCCCTTACGAACGCCTTGAATTGCCTGTTCGTCACCGGATAACGGTCGATCCAAAAGCCGTCCACCGTGACGCGGTGCGCGGGGGCTTCCTCCGGGTAGTGCTTGTCCGATCCCATGCGGAAAGTGCCGCCCGGAATCCAGAGCATGCCGTGGTTCGCCTCTACGGCATCGTCGCCCCTGAACGTGGTGGCAGAAAAGAGCGCTGTCATTTCGAGCATTGCCTCCCAATCGATCGCCAATAAGAGCGACCAGCCTGGGCTACGCTACGCAGGAGCCCACGCGCGGGCTATTGGACCGTGGTCCAACATCGAACGCGGACGTTTCCGTCGATCACGGGAGTGCCTGCTGATTCGCCGGGCGGGATATTGGCCCAAGGGACAATCGACGGGTAATCACCATGATCGCCATACTAGCCTTCGCGCCACCGGCCAGGGGCGCCTTGCCGCCTGTTGGCTCTCGAACAGGTCGGCGGCGTCACCTGGTTGGGTGGATGCCATTCGGGAAATCGAATCCATGGCCGTTCGAATGAGAGGGTGCCGCGCTCGATCTTGCTGTCTCATGCGCCGGGCTAATGCCAATCGCGGACGTGTTCGATAGGAGCGGTGTCAAGGCGTTGGAAATGTCGTTTGAACCTCGCAAGACCTGGTACGTCTCGTTTGAATTGCCGAAGTCGAAAGTGAGGACGGTGGCACGACGGTCTCCGCGGCAGAGCGAGACGTTTTTGACGGAGGACGAGGCGAGGGCGTTTGCATCCGAAAAATGCGGACAGGGGCTGATCGTAAGTGCCGGTACCCTCAATCCGCATTTGCCCCGCCGAACGATACCCTCGGCGGTGATTCACCATTGGATCGAGGGGCGCATGCACGATCCTCTTCGCGGCGTTCGGCATGCCGGCGAGGATGAGGATGATGAGTAGCTTGCCCGGGAAAATGTGGCAGGTGGGCTTACCTAACCTCATTGGCGCTCAGGGACGCAAACGCGAAACTTGACCACAGGGGGATTTCGGGGCCTTCTCGCTGACCGGGATTTGTCCAAAGAACTGATTTTTATTTGATTGTATCCAAGTGCTCTAACTGGGCCTCCAACGCCTCTCGCGCGCGACGACGCAATTGCTGGGGCATGTGCCGGGGCATGGCAGGGTTGAGGTGGACGAGCAGAGGTCCGCGCCGCGAGTGCCTGATTGTACGAAACGGTTGTGTTCTTGAAATGGAAGCGTTTTTCAGAACGCGCGTAGGCTGGTGGAGCGTAATTTTACTGTTTGCGCTCGCGCTGGAATCTCGGGCTGCTGAGCCGCGACGACGCGTGCTTCTGCTTCATTCCTTCAACTATTCGTTTCCGGCTACCAGCGTGATCGCCGAGGCCGCCCGAAAGCGGCTGGTCGAGCGGTGGGCGTCAGTTGAGATCGATGCAGAGTTTCTCGATCTGGCTCGAAACACCGACCCGGCCCACGCGCTGCGCACCGCGACTTTCATTCGCGACAAGTACGGGCAGCGTCCGCCGGATCTGGTGATCACACTCGGCAGTGCGGCGTTGCCATTTGTCGTGAAGTACCGAGACTTCATTCCCGATGTCCCGATCGTCTTTACATCCATCTCTCCGCAAACCTATGCGGCATTGCCGATGCCGCCGAAAATGACGGGAGTCATCACGGAATTCGATCTGGCGAAGACGCTTTCGCTTGCGGAGCGGCTTCAGCCGGAAGCCCGTCGCCTGTTTGTCGTCGCGGGGAGCGGCGAGACGGATCGCCGTTGGCAACCGGTAGCCCGCAAGGTGATCGATCAGCATGGCCGCAAGTTCGAGACGACGTTTCTGTTCGAACTTCCCTATTCAGAGCTTGTGGCCAAGCTATCGCAGATACCCAGCGATGCGATCGTGATCGCTCTCACGGTCTTTGCCGACAGCGAAGGCAAGACCTTCGTTCCGGCGCAGGTTGCGGCCGAATTGTCGGCGCTGTCGCCAGCACCGGTCTATGGACCCTACGATACGTTTATCGGAAAGGGATCCGTCGGCGGCTTTATCGAGACGTTCGAGTTGGTCGGCACGGCGGCGGCAGCGATGGCGATCGAAATCATGGAGGGGAAGGATCCAGCTACGCTCCCGCCCCGAACCAACCCCGCGCAGCGCTATCGCGTCGATTACCGCGCGATGCAGCGCTGGGGCCTCAGCGAAAAGAACCTGCCCCCCGACACTGAGGTCTTGTTCAAAACCCCGACCATCTGGGATCAGTATCGCGGCACTGTTCTTGCTGCGCTCTTCACGGTCGCCCTGCAAACGACACTTGTGGCGGCCTTGCTGCTTCAGCGGCGCAGAAGAAGGCGAGTAGAGAATCTTCTCAAGGACAGCGAAGAGCGGATGACCTTTGCAGCCGCAGCTGCAAATATCGGGCTGTGGCAGGTCGACCGCGGCACGGGCGACTTGTGGGTCACCGAGCATTGCAGGGCGCTGTTCAGGCTCGCCGACGATGCTCCCCTGACCCGGGAGGCCCTTCTGTCGGCAGTTCACCCGGATGATCTCGAAACCGCCAAAGCTGCAATGCGCAACTCCTCCAAAACGGCGCAACCCACCGTCAGCGACGTGCGAATTGTCTCGCCGAACGGTGAAGTGCGCTGGATTCGCATGCGTGCCCGATCCTATCAGGAGGACAACGATAAGTCGGAACAGCGGGGCGGCATTTTCATCGACGTCACCGATCAGAAATCAGCCGAGGCGGAGACAGCGCTGCAGCGAGTGGAAATCGAGCATCTGATGCGGGTCTCCGTGCTCGGCGAACTTTCTGGCTCGATAGCGCACGAAATCAACCAGCCGCTCACGGCGATCCTGTCGAATGCGCAAGCGGCCCTCCATCTCCTGGCGCGGAATTCGCCGGATCTGGCCGAAGTTCATGAGGCACTTCAGGATATTGTTCACGAGGACAATCGCGCCGGCGAGGTCATCCACCGTCTCCGCAGCCTTCTGAAAAAGGGCGAGCCAAGGATGGAATACGTCAACATCAATGACCTTGTCCGGTCGACCGTCAGCCTGCTGCACAGCGAGCTGATTGGCCGCGATATCAGCCTCAGGCTCGATCTGGATCAGGCGCCGTTTTTGGCGCGCGGCAATTCTGTGCAGCTGCAGCAAGTCCTGCTCAATCTCGTCATGAATGCAATGGACGCCATGGCCTCGACGCCGGTCGCGCAGCGGTCTATCCTGATCACGACCAGCGCAACCCAGGCCGGTATGGTGGACGTTCTCGTAAAGGATCGTGGACACGGCATTCGTCCCAAGGAAAATGGCCGGGTGTTCGAGCCTTTCTACACCACCAAGAGCCATGGCCTCGGTCTGGGCCTGGCCCTGTGCTTGACGATCATACAGGCCCATCAGGGAAGGCTCACTTTGGTCAACGATGAGCGCGGCGGCGCGATCGCGAAATTTTCGCTACCTGTCCAACAGCCGACTTTCGGTACCGCATGACGGACAAATTCACCGTTTACCTCGTCGACGATGACCCCGGAGTCCTCAAGGCGCTGTCGCGACTGCTCCGCGCCAGGGGATACGAGGTGAAGGGGTATTCTTCCCCGCGGATATTCCTCGATGAGCACGATATGGCGGTTCCCGGCTGTGCGGTGTTGGATGTTTCGATGCCCGGCCTGGATGGGCTGGAGATTCAGCGCGTGCTGACCGCCGCGGAAGGCTTTCAACGTCCCGTCGTGTTCGTCACTGGCAAAGGCGACATTCCGACCAGCGTACGCGCGATGAAGGCCGGCGCGGTCGATTTCCTGACCAAGCCGGTAAAGGAAGAGGATTTGATCGAAGCGCTGTCCCGGGCTGAAGCCAGGGACATCAAGTCGCGCAGGACTCAGTCCGAACTGGAATCGATGCAGGCGAAATTAAAGAGACTTACGCCGCGCGAACACGAGGTTCTGACGCATGTCGTAGCCGGACGACTGAACAAACAGATTGCCGGCGAACTGGGTACGGTCGAAAAGACCATCAAGGTCCATCGTAGCCGGATGATGGAAAAACTCGGCATTCGAACCGTCGCCGATCTCGTCCGCATGGCTGAGAAGCTCGAAGCTTCGAAATAGCGGAAACGAACCTGTTGGCCCAAGGGCCAATCGACAGGCTTGCGGCATGGCGGCAATGATCGTTCATGGCGGAACCTTCCCCTTGGATTGCCGTTGTGGACGATGATCCAGCCGTGCTCAAGGCTTTGAGCAGGTTGCTGCGTTCGCACGCTTTTCGTGCGCAGAGTTTCGGATCGGGACAGGAGTTTCTGGCGGCGCTGCCGGAGGGGCTTCCGAGTTGCCTGATTGTCGATCTCCAGATGCCGGAGATGAACGGTCTGGAGCTTCAACAGCATCTCGTCAGCAGCGGCATAGAAATTCCGACAATCCTCATCTCCGCGCATGGCGACGTTGGGTCTCGATCGGGCGAAGGTACGTTTGTAGCCAGCCTCCGGAAACCCTTGCAGGAGGACATCCTGTTCTCGGCCATCGACAAGGCCATCGGCAGTTCGGACCACGCCGGTTAGTTACCTGGCAACGCCGCCTTCGCAGACAGGACGAGCCTTGCGGGGCAGGTCAGCGCCCGAGGCGTCAGCAGCCGTTGCGGTCGTGCCCGGCGTATCCGGGCTATTGGACGCTGGCGCCGCGATGCAGGTCGGCTTCGATCTGGAGCTTGGTGCCGCCGCCGAACCGCGCGCGGTAGACCTGCAGGTTCTCCATGATCCGCTGCACGTAGTTCCGCGTCTCGGAGAACGGGATCTGCTCCACCCAGTCGACCGCGTCGACCTTGGGATCGCGGGGGTCGCCGTAGCGTTCGATCCATTTCTTGACGCTGCCGCGGCCGGCATTGTAGCCGGCGAACGTCAGGATGTAGGAGCCGCGGTAGTCCTCGATCAGTCCGCCGAGTTCGGCGGCGCCGAGCGTCGCGTTGTAGACGGAATCGGTCTTCATCCGGTTGAGGTCGAAGCTGATGCCGGCCCGCTTGCAGACGTAGCGTCCGGCGTCCGGCGTCACCTGCATCAGCCCATAGGCCTGCGCGGGCGAGACCACCGCCGGATTGAAGGCGCTTTCCTGCCGCGCGATCGAGTAGACGATGCTCGGCTCGACCTCCGGGCCGACCTGCTTGAACGAGGGGATGCCGGTGACGGGATAGGCGTAATAGTCGAACGGGAGGCCGCGATTGAGCGCGGCCTTTCCCATCAGAAGCATCCCGCGGGCGTCGCTGTAGCGCGAGGTTAGTTCGCCGAGGCCCACCAGGGCATCGGGATCGCCGTTCTCACCCATATCGCTCAAAACCGGGAGCGCGAGCTCGCGTTCGTCGAGTTCGTAGAGCAATTGCACCGCGCGGACGATTTCCAGACGCTCGATCCCGCGGCCGCGGCCGCCCGGGACGCCGTTCAATTCGAGCTGCGGCAGGCCGAGCTTGGCCCGCGCCAATTGGCCGTAATAGCTGGTCGATTGCTCGGCGGCGCGGGCATAGGCGGCGCGGGCCTCCTGGGTGCGACCCGCGGCTTCCGCCGCGCGGCCTTGCCAATAGCCGGCACGCGCGAGCGCGGTCGGATTGGCGCTGCCGACGCCGATGCGGGCGAAATGCTGCGTGGCGACCGCCGGGTCCTTCAGGAAGCGCAGCGCAATCCAGCCCGCGGTGAATTCCTGTTCGGTCTTGTAGATGTCGCGCGACGGAAGCGCTGCGTCCCGCGCAATCAGGTAGGCGTTGCGGTGTTCGCCGACGTCGAGCATCTTGCGCGACAACAGGCGCCGCTCGATCCACCATTCGTTGAGATTGTGCAGACGGTTCGGATCTTTCGGCGCCGCCAGCATGAGCTGCGCGGCCTCCTGGAATTTCTCTTCGCGGCGCAGCCACTGGATCCTGGCGAACATGTAGCCGGGGTCGCTGTGCAGTTCGCGCGGCACCGCATCGAGCAGCGCCTTGAGGTTGGAGGATTTCTTGTTGGCCGCAATGCGCGCCTTGGCCAGCGCGACATGCCCCGAGCCCAGCCGTTTCGCGGCGCGCATGCCGCCGGCTTCCTGCTCGGTGCCGTACAGCAGCGCGTCCATCCGCGCCTTGTGGTCGCCCGCCGTCAGCAGCGCACCGAACTGTTCGATCGCGGCGAGTTCGGTTTCTTCCGACATGCCATCGGTGCGCCAGGCCTCGCGGACCAGCCGTTCGGCATTGGTGCGATCGCCGCGCGCGATCATGACCTTCGCCAGCACGAACTTGCCCTTGGCGGAAATCGGCGACTGGTTTTCGAACCACGCCCAGACCGTGGCGTCGTCGCGGCGGTCGTCCCACAGCGCGGCCTCGATGCGCCGGCGCAGGAACGTTTGCGACGGCCAGCTCGGATTGGCGGAGATAAACGCGCGGTAGCGCTCGACCGAGGCGCCGTTGTTGTCGCTGCGCAGGATCAGCCATTCCGCGAGCTTGCGGGCGACCGGATCGGAGATCGTGGCTTGCGCTTGCGTGGCGTCGGCGGCCTTTTGCTTGCGCACGAGCTCGATGATGTTTTCCAGCACGTCCTTGTCGGCCTGCGAGGTCGTGGACGTCGCGGCTACCGCCGCCGGTGCCACGATCTGTTTGCGCGGGGGCGGCAGGGCGGCGTGCTGGCGCGTCGCGGGGGCCAGTACCGGCGGCGCCGGTGCCGGGGCGGCCGGCGCCGCGGCGACAGGTGCGGCGGTGCTATTTGCGGGCGGGGTCGCCGTCGTATTGGCGGCCGTATTCGCCGTCGGCTTGGGAACGACGCTGCGGGCGATCGGCCGCGGCTTCGGCAGCGGAACTTTCGACTTGGCCCAGGCCTCCACGGAGAGGGCGCACAGCCCGATCGCCAGCGCCAGGCTCGTGGCCAGTGCGGTCGACCGAAATGTGGCTGCGCGGGCGGAAGGGGTCACGGCTTTCCTCTGCGGCGGCGAATCATTCAATCGCTCAGGCCCTAGATCTATTTGATTGAATATGTGGACAAAATGCTAAAACTTCGCAGCTTGTGCTGTTTGCGCCATCACCACGGCAAAATCGCGGCTAAAGGCATTTCGAGCCCGGGCGGTACAATCCGAGCCGAGAACAGGCGTCAAAACAAAGCGCTAGGGCCTTATGCACGGCCCTTTCGCCTGATCGCCAGACCCGATATGAATTGAAATCCAGTTTCGGTAGCGCCGTATCTTAAGCGTTGGGAGGAAGTCCATGGCAGCCAAGACAAAGTTCCGGGGATCGTTCACCGCCTTGGTCACGCCATTCAAAAACGGCTCGGTCGATGAGGCAGCCTTCCGCGGGCTCGTGAGTTGGCAGATCGAGCAGGGGTCACACGGTCTCGTTCCCGTGGGTACCACCGGCGAAAGCCCGACGCTGAGCCATGCCGAGCATCATCGGGTAGTCGAGATGTGCATCGATGAGGCGAAAGGACGCGTGCCTGTCATCGCTGGCGCGGGCTCAAACTCAACGCGCGAAGCCGTCGACCTTGCTGTTCACGCCGAGAAGGCCGGTGCCGATGCCGTGCTGGTGGTGACGCCGTACTACAACAAGCCGACCCAGGAAGGGATGTATCAGCACTTCAAGGAGGTGAATGACGCGATCGGAATCCCGATCATCATTTACAACATCCCGCCGCGCTCAGTCGTCGATATGTCGGTCGAGACCATGACCCGGCTGTTCGAGTTGAAGAACATCGCCGGCGTTAAGGACGCCACCGCCAATCTTGCCCGGGTGTCGCAGCAACGCCATGCGATGGGCCCGGATTTTATCCAGCTGTCCGGCGAGGACATGACTGCACTGGCCTATATGGCGGCGGGAGGACATGGTTGCATTTCGGTGGTCGCCAACGTGGCGCCGAAGCTGTGTGCCGACCTGATGTCAGCGGTTATGCAGGGTGATTACGCTGCCGGACTGAAGATCCAGGACCGCCTGACGCCGCTGCATGATGCCGTCTTCAAGGAGCCCGGCCTCGCGGGAGCCAAGCATGGCCTCAAACTGCTGGGGCGGCTCGAAGAAGAGGTACGCCTGCCGTTGATGAACGTGACGCCGCCAACCGGCAAGGTGATCCGCGACGCCATGGTGCATGCGGGCCTGATCAACTAGGGCGGCAGTTCGCCTGTTGAACGAAGTGGGAAATCCAGCATGCTGAAGGAATTTCGCGAATTCGCGATGAAGGGTAACGTCGTCGACCTCGCCGTCGGCGTCATCATCGGTGCGGCCTTCGGCGCCATCGTCACTTCGCTGGTCGGCGACATCATCATGCCGATCATCGGCGCGATCACCGGCGGTCTCGACTTCTCCAATTATTACACGGGCTTGTCGAAGTCGGTGACGGCGACCAATCTGGCCGACGCCAAAAAGCAGGGCGCCGTACTGGCTTGGGGCAATTTCCTGACGCTGACGCTGAACTTCATGATTGTCGCTTTCGTGCTGTTCGCGGTCATCCGCGCCATGAACCAGCTGAAGCGCAAGGACGAAGTTGCGCCTGCGCCGCCGAAGCCGACCCGCCAGGAAGAACTGCTGACGGAAATCCGCGATCTCCTCAAGAAGGCTTGATGTGGCCGAGAAGAACGAGCGCCCGATCAAGGTTGTCGCCGAAAACCGCAAGGCCCGGTTCAACTATGCGATCGAGGACACGATCGAAACCGGCATTGCGCTGACCGGCACCGAAGTGAAGTCGATCCGCAACGGCAAGACCACGATTGCGGAATCCTACGCGGATACCAAGGACGGCGAGATCTGGCTGATCAACGCCAATATTCCCGAATATCTGCAGGCCAACCGCTTCAACCATGAGCCCAAGCGGCCGCGCAAACTGCTGCTGCACCGAAAACAAATCAACAAGCTGATGGGCGCGGTCGATCGCGAAGGCATGACGCTGATCCCGCTCAAGCTGTACTTCAACGAACGCGGCCGCGCCAAGCTGCTGCTCGCGATCGCCAAGGGCAAGAAGCTGCACGACAAGCGCGAGACCGAAAAGAAGCGCGACTGGGGCCGGGAAAAAGGCCGCCTGATGCGAGCAAGAGGATAGAGTATCGTAGGATAGAGTATCGTAGGATGGGTAGAGCGCAGCGAAACCCATCACGGTGACCGTTTGAGGCGTGTCTGCTGTCGATGGGTATCGCTGCGCTCCACCCATCCTACAAGAGGAATGCGGGGCGAGAGATGAACCAGAGAAACCTGCTCGAAGTCGACTGGAGCAAGATCCCGGCGCCGACCGACGACGGCGCGGCGGCGCATCTGGTCGGCATGACGATCCCGCCGGTCAGCCTGCTTGCCACCGATGACAATTCGGTGTCGCTGTCGGCGCTTGCCGGCCGGACGGTGGTGTTCGCCTATCCGCGCACCGGCGAACCCGGCAAGATCGCGCTCGTCGACGATTGGGACATGATCCCCGGTGCGCGCGGCTGCACGCCGCAAACCTGTTCGTTCCGCGATCTGTTCGCGGAGCTGAAAGACGCCGGCGCCAGGCATGTGTTCGGCCTGTCGACGCAGGACAATGTCTACCAGACCGAGATGGCGTCACGGCTGCATTTGCCGTTCCCGGTCCTGTCGGACGAGAAGCTGGCGCTGACCCGCGCCCTGAAGCTGCCGACCATGCAGGTCGCGGGATTGACGCTCATCAAGCGGCTGGCGCTGATCGTCGATGACGGGCGCATTGCCCACGTGTTCTATCCGGTGTTTCCGCCGGACCGTAACGCCGGCGACGTGCTGGAATGGCTGAAGGCAAATCCGGTTTAGCTCTTGGCCAGATCCGCGCGCACGGCCGCGAACACGTTGCGAAACATCTCCGGCGTCAGCACCCGCGTATTCGTATTGTAGCGCGAGCAGTGATAGCTGTCGTAGAGCCTGATGGCGCCGGCCTCATGCACGGCGCCGTGCCCGAAGGGGGCGGCGGCATTGCGAAGGCCCAAGACCTTCAAAGTCGAGTCATGCGCGATCCGTCCGAGCGCCACGATCGCACGAAGCCTGGGCATGGCGGCAATCGTCGCGATCAGGAACTGCCGGCAGGTATTGATCTCGGCCGGCAGCGGCTTGTTCTGCGGCGGCACGCAGCGCACCGCGTTGCTGATCCGGCAATCGACGAGCTGCAACCCGTCGTCAGGCCTCGCCTGATAGACGCCTTTGGCAAAGCCATATTCGAGCAAGGTCGCATACAGCAGGTCGCCGGCATAGTCGCCGGTGAAAGGGCGCCCGGTCCGGTTGGCGCCCTGCATGCCCGGCGCCAGCCCGACAATCAAAAGCTGCGCGGTGGCATCGCCGAACGAGTCGACCGGCGAATTGAACCAGTCCGGTTCGCGCTTGCGTGCGGCTTTGCGAAAGTCGGCGAGCCGCGGGCAAAGCGGGCAATTGGGATCAGGCTTGATGCGGGGAGGGGCGGCGGTGCTAGCCATTTTGCCAAAGCGCTTTCCGGGGTGGATACCGGTTCGCGTCGAAAAAGCGAGCCAAAACAAAAAGCCCCGGTTCTGTTTCAATCAGAACCGAGGCTCTAGCAGTGGACCCGATTATTCTCAATCGTCGAAATCGTCTTCGCCGGTCCGCGGCGCCATGGTGGTCGCGCGCTGCAGGAATTGCGGCGCGTGATGACGGGGTTCGCGCGGGGCCGGGCGCTCGGAGGGATCGCGGCCGAGCTTGGACTGCAGCTCGACGAGGTCGGTGAAGACATCGGCTTGACGCCGCAGCTCATCGGCGATCATCGGCGGCTGGCTCGAAATCGTCGAAATCACGGTGACGCGGACGCCGCGACGCTGCACCGCTTCCACCAGCGAGCGGAAATCGCCGTCGCCGGAAAACAGCACGATCTGGTCGACATGCTCGGCCAGTTCCATGGCATCGACGGCGAGTTCGATGTCCATGTTGCCCTTTACCTTGCGGCGGCCGCTGGCATCGATGAACTCCTTGGTCGCCTTGGTGACGACGGTGTATCCGTTGTAGTCGAGCCAGTCGATCAACGGGCGGATCGAAGAGTATTCCTGATCTTCGATGATGGCCGTGTAGTAGAACGCGCGCAGCAGCGTGCCCCTGCTCTGAAACTCCTTCAGAAGGCGCTTGTAATCGATGTCGAAGCCGAGGGTCTTCGCGGTGGCATAGAGGTTGGCGCCATCGATGAAGAGCGCGATCTTGTTGGAAACGGGTGACATTAAAGCTTTCTCGCGTTGTTGTTTAGAGACTATAGCGCAGCGGCCATAGGCCGCGCACTTTTCCAGTCCTATTGTCTAAAGTTCGGTGAATCGTGCCCCACGACAGTCACCACTGCAATTATGGTGCGGCGAGGGCGAAAAACCTATACTTTTGACGATGCAATGAAGAGATTTACTTGTCCTGGGCAGCAACCCAGCCGCGTCTGGACGCTCCGGCCTTTCTGGCCCCGGGGTTGGGTTATCAGAGCCCATAAGGAAGGCAAATCACAAATTTAGTCTTGCGAAACCCCGTCGACCGCTATAACTAGCCCCCATAACCGACATATTTGGCCCCATTTAACGGAGCGACAGTCTATGGCGCGCGTCACCGTGGAAGATTGCATTGACAAGGTCGACAACCGATTCGACCTGGTGCTGCTGGCGGCACATCGCGCCCGTATGATTTCGTCCGGATCGCAACTCACGGTTGATCGAGACAATGACAAGAATCCGGTGGTGTCGCTGCGGGAAATCGCCAATTCCACCATTTCGCCGGAAGATTTGCGGGAGGAACTGGTTCATTCCCTGCAGAAATTCGTCGAGGTCGACGAGCCAGAGCCCGATACCGTGCCGTTGATCGGTTCGGCCGGCGCCAGCGTCGATGCCGACGACACCGAGGTCGCAGTCGAGCGCATGACCGAGGAAGAACTGCTGAAGGGTCTCGAGGGCCTGGCGCCCCCGGAAGAGCAGCCCGAAGAGGACGAATAGCCCGGATTTCCATCCAGGACGTCTCGAAAACTCCCCGATTTGTGAAAGGCCCGGATATTTGTCCGGGCCTTTGCTTTTGTTCACATTTTTTCGGTTACGATGCGTGCCTGGCTGGCGCAGCCGAACCCGGCTGGGCCGGTTTCGCCGCGTCCCGGCCACGGGTTTGGCGCCGGATGGTCGCAAGCCATGCGAAAGTGAACGTTTGGTGGCTCGAACGGGGGTGCAGCCCCGTTCGAAAACGCATTAGATACGCGATGGCGGGTTCAACAGGTCCCGCGGGAAAAGGGCAGTGATGTAATGGCGTATTGGCGCCGCAACCCTCGGCAAATGCAGGCCGCGACCGACCAGATTGCGGTGGCGCCGGCGTCGCCCGTGACGGAGAGGCCCAAATCGCCGCGCTCGCGCATGATGCGGCAATACGATCTGGTCGAGCGCGTCCGGTCGTATAACCCCGATACCAACGAAGACCTGCTCAATCGCGCCTATGTCTACGCCATGAAGGCGCACGGCACGCAAACGCGCGCCTCCGGCGATCCCTATTTCTCGCATCCGCTCGAAGTCGCGGCGATTCTGACCGGGCTCAAGCTCGACGACGCCACCATCGTAGCTGCCCTGCTGCACGACACCATCGAGGACACCGAGGCGACGCGGGCCGAAATCGACCATATATTCGGCCACGAGATCGGCGTGCTGGTCGAGGGCCTGACCAAGCTGAAACGTCTGGAGCTGGTCTCACGCGAGGCCAAGCAGGCCGAGAATCTGCGCAAGCTGCTGCTCGCGATTGCCGACGACGTTCGGGTGTTGCTGATCAAGCTCGCCGATCGCCTGCACAACATGCGCACGCTGGAATTCGTGCCGCCCGCCTCGCGCCGCCGCATCGCCGAGGAGACGCTGGACATCTATGCGCCGCTCGCCGGCCGCATGGGTATGCAGGAGATGCGGGAGGAGCTCGAGGATCTCTCCTTCCATACGCTCGATCCGGAAGCCTATGCCGTGGTGAAGCAGCGGCTCGATGCGCTCGCCGACCGCAACCGCAACCTGATCGGCGAGATCGAAAGCCAGCTCTCCAAGAATTTGCAGAAGAACGGCATCACCGCGCGTGTCTACGGCCGCCGCAAGCAGCCGTTTTCGATCTGGACCAAGATGGAGCGCAAATCGGTCGGCTTCGAACAGCTTTCCGATATCTACGGCTTCCGCGTCGTGATGCCGGATGTCGAAGCCTGCTACCGCGCGCTCGGCGTGGTGCACACCACCTGGCCGGTGGTGCCTGGCCGCTTCAAGGACTACATCTCGACGCCGAAGCAGAACGACTATCGTTCGCTCCACACCACCGTGATCGGTCCCGGCAACCAGCGCGTCGAGCTGCAGATCCGCACCGAGGAAATGAACCAGATCGCGGAATTCGGTATCGCCGCGCACGCGTTCTATAAGGAAGGCATGGGCTCGCCGACCGAACGCCTGAAGCATGAATCCAACGCCTTTGCCTGGCTGCGCCACACCGTCGGCATCCTGTCCGAAAGCGCCAATCCGGAAGAGTTTCTGGAGCACACCAAGCTGGAGCTGTTCCACGACCAGGTGTTCTGCTTCACGCCGAAGGGCAAGCTGATCGCGCTGCCGCGTCAGGCCAACGTGATCGATTTCGCCTATGCCGTTCACACCGATGTCGGCAACTCGGCGGTCGGCTGCAAGATCAACGGCAAGTTTGCGCCGTTGTCGTCCGAACTGCAGAACGGCGACGAGGTCGAGGTTTTGACCTCGGTTGCCCAGTCAGCGCCGCCCTCGGCCTGGGAATCGCTCGCCGTCACCGGCAAGGCCCGCGCAGCGATCCGCCGCGCGACGCGCACCGCGGTGCGCGATCAATATGCCGGCCTCGGCCGCCGCATCGTCGACCGCCTGTTTGCCCGCGCCAAGATCGAATATGCCGACGACAAGCTGAAAGGCGCACTTCCAAGGCTGGCGCGCACCTCGATCGATGACGTGATGGCCTCGGTCGGCCGCGGCGAACTCAAGGCCTCCGACGTCGCCCGCGCCATGTATCCGGACTACAAGGAAGAGCGGATGGTGCGTTACGGGGCCAGGAAGAGCCTCGCGGTCAAACTGAAGCTGAAATCGCCGCCGCCGCATCCGGCGCGCAGCGCCTCCGTCATCCCGGTGCGCGGGATCAACTCGGATTTGCCGGTCAAGTTTGCGCCGAACGGCGGCGCGGTGCCGGGCGACCGCATCATCGGAATCGTGACGCCGGGCGAGGGCATCACGATCTATCCGATCCAGTCGCCGGCGCTGAAGGATTTTGAGGAAGAGCCGGAGCGCTGGCTCGACGTCCGCTGGGATATCGACGAGACCATGCCGCAGCGTTTCCCGGCGCGGATCCTGGTCCACAATGTCAACGAGCCCGGCAGTCTCGCCCAGGTCGCCACCGTGATCGCCGAGCATGACGGCAATATCGACAATATCAGCATGTCGCGCCGTTCGCCCGACTTCACCGAACTGACGATCGATCTTGAGGTCTATGACCTGAAGCATCTCAGCGCTATCATCGCCCAGTTGCGCGCCAAAGCCGTCGTCGCACGGGTCGAGCGCGTCAATGGGTGAGTCCGCCAGCTAGATTTCCTGCGAGTCCAGAAATGCCCGTTCCCCCGCTACGCCTTGGAGTCAACGTCGATCACGTCGCAACGCTGCGCAACGCGCGGGGAGGCGAGCGGCCGGATCCGGTGCGCGCCGCGCTGGCGGCGATCGCGGCCGGCGCCGACGGCATCACCGCGCATCTGCGTGAGGATCGCCGCCATATCCGCGACAGCGACATGACCCGCCTCAAGGCCGAGATATCGAAGCCGCTGAATTTCGAGATGGCGGCGACCGAGGACATGCTGCGGATTTCGCTCGCCACCAAACCTCACGCGGTCTGCCTGGTGCCCGAGCGCCGCGAGGAACTCACCACCGAGGGCGGGCTGGACGTGGTCGGCCAGCACAATGCGCTGGCGCCCTTCATCGCGCGGCTCAACGATGCCGGCATCCGGGTGTCGCTGTTCATCTCCGCCGATCCCGCCCAGATCGAGATGGCGGCAAGACTGCGCGCGCCTGTGATCGAGATCCACACCGGCGGCTGGTGCGACGCCGTGGTCGACGGCCATACCGCAAAGGCCGAGGCGGAATGGCAGCGAATCGCCGCAGGCGCCGCATTGGCGCGCGGCGCGGGGCTCGAGGTTCATGCCGGCCACGGCCTCGACTACCAGACTGCCGAGACAATCTCCGCGCTGCCCGAGATCGCCGAACTCAACATCGGCTACTTCATGATGGGGGAGGCGCTGTTCGTGGGGCTTGGCGAGACGGTGCGGCAGATGCGTGCCGCGATGGATCGGGGCCGGCAGCGAATCGCGGGCCGGCCATGATCATCGGGATCGGTTCCGACCTGATCGACATCACCCGGGTGGCCAAGGTGATCGAACGCCACGGCGACCGCTTCCTCGACCGCATCTTTACCGACGCCGAGCGCGCCAGGGCGGCGCGCCGCGCCAAGAGCGAAAAGATGGTGGTGGCGACCTATGCCAAGCGGTTCGCCGCCAAGGAGGCCTGTTCCAAGGCGCTGGGCACCGGCATCCGGCGCGGCGTCTGGTGGCGTGACATGGGGGTGGTGAACCTGCCGGGGGGCCGTCCGACCATGGAGCTGACCGGCGGCGCGCTGGCTCGGCTGGAGGCACTGACGCCGGAGGGTCTCGAGGCGCGAATTGATCTGTCGATTACCGACGATTGGCCGCTGGCGCAGGCCTTCGTCATAATTTCGGCGGTCGTTCCCGGCAAATCATGAATCGAGCAGGCGTTCGCGCCGGGGAAGTGTGAAAAGACTAAAAAATCTTTGATTTATCAATGGATTGGAAAGTTTTTACGAGGCGCTTGATTGCGCGCCCACAAACAACCGTCTAAAACGCCGCAGCGACAAGTTCGAGCCGGGACCGATTCAGGTTAGCGCCGGAATTGGCTCTCAACATCAGTATTTGAGACCATTTTCCTGACGCGAACGGAACGGCGATTCGCGCGCGGAAAACGTTCTGCCACCATGCGGGCGCAGCTTGCGGGAATTGGGAAAGCGATGAGCGTGACATCCAGCACAAAATCCGAAAGCGGCTTGGGCGAAACCATCCGCGTCGTCATCCACGCTCTCCTGATCGCGCTGGTGATCCGGACCTTTCTGTTTCAGCCCTTCAACATCCCCTCGGGATCGATGAAGGCGACGCTTCTGGTCGGCGACTATCTGTTCGTTTCGAAATATTCGTACGGCTATAGCCACTATTCGATTCCGCTGTCGCCGCCGCTGTTCTCCGGCCGCATCTTCGGTTCGGAGCCGAACCGCGGCGATATCGTCGTGTTCCGCCTGCCCAAGGACAACTCCACCGATTACATCAAGCGCGTGATCGGCCTGCCGGGCGACCGCATCCAGATGCGGGAAGGCCTGCTCCACATCAACGACAAGCCGGTCAAGCGCGAGCGGCTGTCCGACTTCATCGGCGAAGACCCTTGCGGCTCCGACGCCACCGCGCGCGTCAAGCGCTGGAAGGAAACGCTGCCGAACGGCGTCAGCTACGAGTCGCTCGATTGCGTCGACAATGGTTTCTACGACAACACCAACGTCTACACCGTGCCGGCGGGCCACTTCTTCATGATGGGCGACAACCGGGATAATTCGACCGACAGCCGGGTGTTGTCGGCGGTCGGCTATGTGCCGTTCGAGAATATCGTCGGCCGGGCGCAGATGATCTTCTTCTCCATTGCCGAGGGCGAACATGCCTGGATGTTCTGGCGCTGGCCGACGGCCGTGCGCTGGAATCGTCTTTTCTCAATCGTGCGATGAACGACGAGACAGCGATCATTCCTGATCCATCGACCGCGGGCGAGCCGGGCCAGCAGGTGGATGCCGGCCGCGAAGCCGCGCCCAAGAAGCGGCGCGGCAAGGCCGGCGCCAAGGCGGCGGCTGCGGCGATCGAAGGTCGTATCGGCTACAAGTTTTCCGATCCCGCGCTGCTGGCGACTGCGTTCACGCACGTCTCCGCGCTGAAGCCCGCGACCCGCCACCGCGCCGACAGCTATCAACGCCTCGAATTCCTCGGCGACCATGTGCTTGGGCTGATCATCTCCGACATGCTGTACCGCGCCTATCCGCGGGCCGACGAGGGCGAACTGTCAAAGCGCCTGGCCGATCTCGTGCGTAAGGAAAGCTGCGCCGACGTCGCCAAGTCGCTCGGACTGCTCGATGACATCAAGCTCGGCGCGGTCGGCGCGGGAGCGGGCGCACGGCTGCGCAAGTCCGTGCTCGGCGACATCTGCGAGGCCGTGATCGGCGCGATCTATCTCGACGGCGGCTATGCCGCGGCGTCGCAATTCGTCGAGCGCAACTGGCTGGAGCGGATGCGAAAGCCGCGCCGGCCGCTGCGCGATCCCAAGACGGTGCTGCAGGAATGGGCCCAGAGCAAGGGCTTGCCGACGCCGGTCTATCGCGAGATCGAGCGCACCGGGCCGCATCACGACCCGCAATTCCGCGTTGCCGTCGATCTGCCGGGACTTGCGCCTGCCGAAGGTGTCGGCGGCTCCAAGCGCGCGGCCGAAAAGGTCGCGGCGTCCGCGATGATCGAACGCGAAGGCGTCAGCGGCAGCAGCAATGACAGTTGATTCCACATCCGGCGCTGGCTCCGGTGAACGCGCTTGCGGCTTCGTCGCGCTGATCGGCGCCCCCAATGTCGGCAAGTCCACCCTCGTCAACGCCCTCGTCGGCTCCAAGGTCACGATCGTATCCCGCAAGGTGCAGACGACGCGGGCGCTGATCCGCGGCATCGTGATCGAGGACAACGCCCAGATCATTCTGGTCGACACGCCCGGCATCTTCTTGCCGAAGCGAAGGCTCGACCGCGCCATGGTCTCGACCGCCTGGAGCGGCGCCCATGACGCCGACCTCGTCTGCGTGCTGCTCGATGCCAAAGCTGGCATCGACGAGGAGGCCGAGGCGATCCTGAACAAGCTGGCGTCGGTACAGCACCCGAAAATCCTGGTGCTGAACAAGATCGACCTGATCCCGCGTGAGAAACTGCTGGCGCTGGCGCAGGCGGCCAATGCGCGCATGAAATTCGAGCACACCTTCATGATTTCGGCGCTGTCGGGCGATGGCGTCGACGATCTGCGCAAGACGCTTGCGAAGATGGTGCCGCCGGGCCCCTTCCACTACCCGGAAGATCAGATGTCGGATGCGCCGCTGCGGCATCTGGCGGCGGAAATCACCCGGGAAAAAATCTACCGCCAGCTGCACCAGGAGCTGCCGTATCAATCGACCGTCGAGACCGACAGCTGGACCGAGCGCAACGACAAGTCGGTTCGTATCGAGCAGACGATCTTTGTCGAGCGCGAGAGCCAGCGCAAGATCGTGCTCGGCAAGGGCGGCGCCACCATCAAGTCGATCGGTGCCAACTCGCGCAAGGAAATCGCCGAGATCGTGGGCCAGCCCGTGCACCTGTTCCTGTTCGTCAAGGTGCGCGAGAACTGGGGCGACGATCCCGACCGTTACCGGGAAATGGGGCTGGAATTCCCCAAGGAATGACCAGGCAACAATCAGTCAATCACGAAGAACAGGCCCGATGAACGTACCCCGGAACGTGCTGTGGTTTGAGGCGCTGCTGTATATGTCGCTGACGCTGGATGCGGTGTCGGTGGCGTTTCAGGACCGCACACCGCGGGCCGACATGACCGAGCAGACGATCAATGTGGCGACCGTGATAGCGGGCGGCCTGATCCTGCTGCTGGTCTATTTCGTCTGGCTCGCGGCCCAGCGCCGCAAGAACTGGCCGCGCTGGGCGCTGGCCGCCGCCCTGGCGTTGTCGGTGATTTCGCTGGTACAGGCAATCGGTGCGAACGGCGTGCAGTTCGACAGCGGCATCGAGGTCATCTCCTGCGCGCTGACGGCGGCGGGGCTTTATTTTTCCTTAACCGGCGACGCGCAGGGCTGGTTCAACGCGTAGCAACAACCTCCGTCATTCCGGGGCGCATCGAAGATGCGAACCCGGAATCTCGAGATTCCTGGTTCGATGCTGCGCATCGCCCCGGAATGACGGGCAACAACCACTGCGTCTATCTTCAAAATCCTGTAATCTCCCCCCATGGAATGGACCGATGAAGGCATCGTGCTGGGAGTGCGGCGGCATGGTGAATCCTCTGCCATTGTCGAGTTGCTGACGCGCAGCCATGGCCGGCACCTTGGCCTCGTGCGAGGCGGCGCGGGGAAGCGGATGCGGCCGTTGCTGCAGCCGGGCAACAGCGTCACTACGGTGTGGCGGGCGCGGCTCGACGAGCACCTCGGATATTACGCCATTGAGGGCACGCGCTTGCGCGCGGCCACCCTGCTGGCGTCGGCGCACGCGACCTATGGCGTCACCCATCTGGCTTCGCTGGTGAGGTTGTTGCCGGAGCGCGACCCGCACGAGGACATCTACGAGATGCTCGACCGCACGCTCGACGACTTTGACGATGCCGGCGACGCGGCGGCGCATCTCATCAGGTTTGAACTCGCGATGCTCGCCGAACTCGGCTTCGGGCTCGATCTGGAAAACTGCGCCGCGACAGGCGCGACCGCTGACCTGATCTACGTCTCGCCGAAATCCGGCGGCGCGGTGTCGCGGACGGCCGGCGAGCCCTACCGCGACCGGCTGCTGCGGCTGCCGCCATTCCTGCGCGAGGGCGAGGGCGGCCAAAACGGCTGGTCGGACCAGGACCTGCAGGACGGTTTTCGCCTCACCGGGCTGTTCCTGCTCCGCCACGTATTGGAACCGCGCGGGCAGGGCCATTCGGACGCGAGGGACGGGTTTATCAATGCCGTGACGAGGAATCGGGCGCGAATCAGTTCCGCTTCGTAGCTTTCCGCGGTCTCTCAGCGGGTCGTCCCTGCGAACGCAGGGACCCATACTCCGCGGCCCATCAATTTTTCCCCGTGGCCAAAGCCACTTTTTGCCACAAACTCTTGTGGTTATGGGTCCCTGCGTTCGCAGGGACGACAGTTGGGGGTGTCGCCTCACTGGTATCTTGCCCGATTCACCCGAAAAGTTTAACGCCTCCCCATGGGAAAACGACAGCTACCGCCGGAAGAGCCGGCGGAAATCCAAGAGGTCATGCTGCGCGATGCGCTGGAAGAGCGCTATCTCGCCTACGCGCTCTCGACCATCATGCACCGTGCCTTGCCGGACGCCCGCGACGGGCTGAAGCCGGTGCACCGGCGCATCCTCTACGGCATGCGCCTGTTGCGCCTCGACCCCGGCACGCCGTTCAAGAAGTCGGCAAAAATCGTCGGCGACGTGATGGGCTCGTTCCATCCGCATGGCGACCAGGCGATCTACGACGCCATGGTGCGGCTCGCACAGGATTTCTCCTCGCGCTATCCGCTGGTCGACGGCCAGGGCAATTTCGGCAATATCGACGGCGATAATCCCGCTGCCTACCGTTACACCGAAGCGCGCATGACCGACGTCGCGCGGCTGCTGCTGGAAGGCATCGACGAGGACGGCGTCGACTTCCGCCCGAATTACGACGGACAGAGCAAGGAGCCGGTGGTTCTGCCCGGCGGCTTCCCGAATCTGCTCGCGAACGGCTCGCAGGGCATCGCGGTCGGCATGGCCACCTCGATCCCGCCGCACAACGCGGCCGAGCTGTGTGACGCCGCCCTGCATCTGATCGACAAGCCCGACGCCAAGTCGAAGTCGCTGCTGAAATGGGTAAAAGGCCCGGATTTCCCCACCGGGGGCATTATTGTCGACTCCAAGGAAAGCATCGCCGAAGCCTACATGACCGGGCGCGGCTCGTTCCGCACCCGCGCCAAGTGGACCCAGGAAGAGGGCTCCCGCGGCACCTGGGTCGTCGTCATCACCGAGATCCCGTGGCTGGTGCAGAAGTCCCGGCTGGTCGAGAAGATCGCCGAACTGCTCAACGAGAAGAAGCTGCCGCTGGTCGGCGACGTCCGCGACGAGTCGGCCGAAGACGTTCGCCTCGTGATCGAGCCGAAATCCCGCGCGGTCGATCCGGCGCTGATGATGGAATCGCTGTTCCGGCTCACCGAGCTCGAGAGCAAGATCTCGCTGAACCTCAACGTGCTGATCAAGGGCAAGATCCCCAGGGTGGTGGGACTTGCCGAGTGCCTGCGCGAATGGCTCGACCATTTGCGCGACGTGCTGGTGCGCCGCTCCAATTACCGCAAGACGCAGATCGAGAACCGGCTCGAAGTGCTCGGCGGTTACCTGATCGCCTATCTGAACATCGACAAGGTGATCAAGATCATCCGCACCGAGGATGAGCCGAAGCCGGCGCTGATCAAGGCGTTCAAGCTGACGGAAGTCCAGGCCGACGCTATCCTCAACATGCGCCTGCGCTCCTTGCGCAAGCTCGAGGAATTCGAAATCCGCACCGAGGACAAGAACCTTCGCGGCGAGTTGAAGGGCCTCAAGGCTCTGCTCGCGTCCGAGACCGAGCAATGGTCCAAGGTCGGCGATCAGGTCCGCAATGTCCGCGAACTTTTCGGGCCGAAGACGCCGCTCGGCAAGCGCCGCACGATGTTCGCCGACGCGCCCGAGCACGATCTCGCCGCGATCGAGGAAGCCTTTGTCGAGCGCGAGCCATGCACGGTGGTGATCTCCGAAAAGGGCTGGGTGCGTACGCTCAAGGGCCATGTCGAGGATATCTCCGGGCTCGCGTTCAAGACCGACGACAAGCTCGATCACGCCTTCTTCGCCGAGACCACGTCAAAACTGCTGGTGTTCGCCACCAACGGCAAATTCTATTCGCTCGACGTCGCAAAACTGCCGGGCGGTCGCGGTCATGGCGAGCCGATCCGCATGTTCATCGACATGGAGCAGGACGCGGCGATCGTGTCGCTGTTCGTCAACAAGGGTGACCGCAAATTCCTGATCGCGAGCAGTGAAGGTCAGGGCTTCGTCGTCAAGGAAGAGGATTGCGTCAGCAATACCCGCAAGGGCAAGCAGGTGCTCAACGTCACCATGCCGAATGAAGCCTGCGCCATTACGACGGTGGCGGGCGATACCGTCGCTGTGATCGGCACCAACCACAAGATGGTCTTGTTCCCGCTCGACCAGGTGCCGGAGATGGCGCGCGGCCGCGGCGTGCGCTTACAGAAATATTCCAGCGCCAAACTGTCCGACGTCGCGGTGTTCGAGTTGAAGGTGGGCCTGACGTGGAAGGATTCCGCCGGCCGCGAACAGAGCATGAGTGCTAAGGAATTGTCCGACTGGCGCGGCAACCGCGCCGACGCCGGCCGCCTCGCGCACGGCCTGCCGAAGTCGAACAAGTTCTTGCGCGGCGTGGAATAAATTTGGTCGTCCCTGCCTAGTGCGCAATTGCGCACGGGGCGCAGGGACCATACCGCGTGATCCATCGATAAGGCAGGGTCGCAGACGCTCTTCGCAAAACTTCGCGGGAGGGACCGGCTCAGGCCGCGATGACGGAGGAGATGTCGCGTCATCGCCTCACTGTGATAGTATTCAAATTTCGTCGCTATATACCGTGACCATGGCGCACGATCACCACCATCACGAACATTCCCACGCGCATGGTCATGCTCATGATCATGCCGGGCACAGCCACGCGCCGGACAATTTCGGCTGGGCGTTTGCGATCGGCGCTGCGCTCAATACCGCGTTCGTCATTGCCGAGTTGATCTTCGGCTACGCCGCCAATTCGCTGGCCCTGATTTCGGATGCCCTTCACAACCTGTCCGACGTCATTGCGCTGCTGCTGGCGTGGGGCGCGGCGTGGCTTTCGCAGAAGCAGCCGACGCAGCGGCATACTTACGGCTATCGCCGTGCCTCGATCCTCGCGGCCCTGTTCAATGCCGGCCTGTTGCTGGTGGCGGTCGGCGGCATCGTCGTCGAGGCGGTCAATCGCCTGGCGGAGCCTGCGCCGGTGGCGAACTGGACCGTGATCTGGGTTGCTGCGCTGGGCATTCTCGTCAATGGCGGCACCGCGCTTCTGTTCATGCGCGGCCGCCACAGCGACCTCAACATTCGCGGCGCTTACTTGCACATGGTGGCGGACGCCGGCGTCTCCTTCGGGGTGGTGGTCGCGGCTGTCGTCATCATGCTGACCGCCTGGCTGTGGCTCGATCCGGCGATCAGCCTCGTGATTGCGGCCGTGGTGTTCTGGAGCGGCTGGGGTCTTGCCCGCGACAGCGTCAACCTCGCACTCGATGGCGTGCCGCGCGGTATCGAACTTGCAGAGGTCAGGGAATATCTCGGCGGGCTGGAAGGTGTTTCAGAAGTGCATGACCTGCACATCTGGGCCATGAGCACCAACGAGACCGCGCTGACCGCGCATCTGGTGCGGCCCGGCGGCAGCGACGATGCCTTCCTGCATCGTGTCTGCGCGGAGCTGTCGCACCGTTTCAGGATTCACCACGCGACGCTGCAGGTGGAAGCCAGCGGTGACGCATGCAGGCTCGCGCCGGCGGAGATGGTGTAGGGGAATGTAGGATGGGTGGAGCGAAGCGATACCCATCAGCGTCATGACAGGTATCGATGGGTATCGCTTCGCTCCACCCATCCTGCGAGATGACTCAAACTATCCCCGTCAGCCGCAACGCCACGCCCGCCGCGCACGAGCCCGCCAGCACCCACAACATGCCGATACTGAAGCGGAAGATCGCGGTCGCCGCGGCAGCCGCCAGCACGAACGCTGCGATATCGAGGCTCGACCAATCAGGCATGTCGAATGACAGCCCGAGCGAGCGAACCGGCGTGGTCTGCCGGAACAGCGTATGCAGCGCGAACCAGATCGACAGATTGAGGATCACGCCGACCACGGCGGCGGTGATCGCGGTGAGTGCGCCTGCCAGCCCCTTGTTGCCGCGCAACGTCTCGACATAGGGCGCGCCGAGGAAGATCCAGAGGAAGCAGGGAATGAAGGTGACCCAGGTCGCCAGCAATCCGCCGAGGGTGGCGGCCAGCATCGGCGACAGCGTGCCGGGGTCGCGATAGGCGGCCATGAAGCCGACGAACTGCAGCACCATGATCAGCGGGCCCGGCGTGGTCTCGGCCATGCCGAGGCCGTCGAGCATCTCGCGCGGCTGCAGCCAGTGATAATGCTCGACTGCCTGCTGGGCGACATAGGCCAGCACCGCGTAGGCGCCGCCGAACGTCACCATCGCCATCTTGGAGAAGAACAGCGCGATCTGGCTGAACACATTGGCTTGTCCGAGCCCGATCAGCAGTACTGCAACCGGCACCACCCACAGCAACAGCCACACCGAACTCACTCTCAACGCGCGCGCCAGGCTTGGGCGGATGTGGTCGGGCAATTCCTCGTCGAGCAGGCTGTCGACCACAGCGGCCTTCCTGTTGCCGCCGCCATGTTCGACGGCGGCGAATTCCGGCCGCCCGCTGCGCGCGCCGAAATAGCCGATCACGCCGGCCGCAATGATGATGATCGGGAAGGGGACGTTGAAAAAGAAGATCGCGACAAAAGCGATTGCGGCGAGCGCGATCATCAGCCGGTTGCGCAACGCGCGCTTGCCGACGCGGACGACGGCCTGGACGACGATGGCGAGCACCGCAGCCTTCAACCCGAAGAACACCGCCTCCACAAAGCCGACATTGCCGTAGGCCGCGTAGACATAGCTCAGGCCCATGATGGCGATGATGCCGGGCAGGATGAACAGGCCGCCGGCCATGATGCCGCCGGCGGTCCGGTGCAGCAGCCAGCCGATATAAGTCGCGAGCTGCTGCGCTTCCGGTCCCGGCAGCAGCATGCAGTAGTTCAGCGCATGCAGGAACCGGCTCTCCGAGATCCAGTGCTTTTCCTCGACCAGGATGCGGTGCATCACCGCGATCTGCCCGGCCGGGCCGCCGAAGCTCAGCATGGCGACCCGCAGCCAGACCCGGAAGGCTTCGCCGAAGCTGATGCCGTGACCGAGGTCCCGGGCGGCACCAGCCTCGGCCGTCTTGTCGATCGTGGCATCCATTACGGCTTCGCCTTGTTGGTAGGCCAGTTGTGCGTCTCGCCCGAGGCGTCGCGGCACCAGCGGTAGAACGCGTCGTACAGCGTCAGGCCGGCCTCCAGCTGTTCGAGATCGTCATCGAACATGCGCGACAGGCCAAGCGAGGCGGCGAGCAACCCGGGCGCTTCCGGCGACAGATCGAGCCGCCCGGTATCGGCGCCGCGGACCATCGCTGCCAGCCGCAGCAACGGTGGTGTCGCCAGGCCGAACTCCTCGACCATGACGTCAAAAGTGCAGAGTTCGCCGCGGTGACTCCAGAACACGTTCTCGACGTCGAACGGTGCCGCGTCGAAGCGCTCGCCGACGGCGACGACCTCGGAAGGCGCCACGAACAGGAACACCGCGTTCGGATCGACGAAGCGGCGGATCAGCCACGGGCAGGCGATGCGATCGATCTTCGGCCGTGCCCTGGTCACCCAGACGGTGCGGCCCTGCGCGTCGCGCGGCGGCAGTTTCGATGCGTTCACCAGCGGAAGCTTTGCTTCCTTCCAGCCTTCAAAGCCGCCTTCAAGCGTCTCCGCGGCGACATTGGCATGCCGCAACCAGGCCGCCGTGCCCTGCGCGAGTTTTGCCCCGCGCATGCAGACGACGATGGCTGAATTCCCGGAAAATTTTCCGCTCCAGTCGCCGGCATCCTGATGGCTGCGCCTGATCGCGCCGGGAATCAGCCGCTGATCGGCGGCGAAATCCTCGTCGGTGCGAACGTCGATCAGGGCAGGCATGTGCGCCGTGCCGATCAACCTGGAAAGCTTGTCTGGAGATATCGTGGTGTAGGATGACATGGTTGCGCCCTCGTAAGAGAAAACGGGACGCGATACTTGGGCATGTCGCCTCGTGGGGAGATCGCAAAACCCCCATGGGCCGAATTAACCGCGTGGCCGTTCGGCTGTCAACCGGTTCTCGGGCACATTCTCGTAGGATGGGTAGAGCGCAGCGAAACCCATCGATTGGTACCGATGAACGAAATGATGGGTTTCGCTGCGCTCTACCCATCCTACGCAAGGGTGCTTGCGCCCCGCCGGGTTCGGTCCTAGCCTCTCTCATCGGGGACGAAGCAGGCTCCCCGTCAGACGGCCCGCCGTCCAAGCTCTGCGCACACTCGACGTGTCGAGGATGGCGCATGGACTCCAGCGTGACCGGTATCGCGACCGAACCCAAATCCTCCACCGGAAGCGCACTGATCTCGCTGCTCTACGTCGCGCGGGGCTTGCGCGGCTTCGGCGACGGCTTCGCCATCATCATTCTGCCGGCCTACATGACGGCGCTGGGTTACGACGCCGTCGCAGTCGGCCTTGTCGCGACCGCATCGCTGCTCGGAACCGCGCTGCTGACGCTGATCACAGGCTGGATCGCGCCGCGCCATGATCTGCGTGCGCTGCTGATCTTTGGCGCAGGCCTGATGGCGGCGACCGGCCTTGCATTTCCCGGTGTAGAACACTTCGTCCTGATCGTGCTGGTGGCGTTCATCGGCACCATCAACCCCTCAGGCGGCGATCTTGGCGTGCTGGTTCCGCTCGAACATGCGGTGCTGGCAAAGAGCGCGAGCGACGAGCGCCGGACCCAGGTGTTTGCGCGCTACAGCCTGATCGGGGCGCTCTGCACCGCCGCCGGCTCGCTCGCGGCAACCTTGCCCGATTTCCTGGTTTCGCACGGCGGTACCACGCTCGGCGCGTTCCGCCTGATGTTTTATGCGTATGCTGCGCTCGGAATACTGAGCGCGGTGCTTTATCGCCATGTACCGCATGCCCGCGGCGAGGAGAGGGCGCCTCAGATGCCGCTCGGCCCCTCGCGCGGCACCGTCTACAAGCTCGCCGCGCTGTTCAGCATCGACGCCTTCGCGGGCGGTTTCGTCGCCCAGTCCCTGCTGGTGCTGTGGCTGTTCGAGCGTTTCGATCTGTCGCTGTCGGCAGCCGGCGTGTTTTTCTTCTGGTCGAGCACGCTGAGTGCCTTTTCCTATCCGGTCGCGGCCTGGATCGCGAAGCGCGTCGGCCTCGTCAACACCATGGTGTTCACGCATATTCCCTCCAGCATCTTTCTGATCCTGGCCGCGTTCTCGCCAAATCTCTATCTGGCGCTGGGACTGTTGCTGCTGCGTTCGGCGTTGTCGCAGATGGACGTGCCGACCCGCACCTCCTACGTCATGGCGGTCGTGACGCCGGCGGAACGGCCGGCGGCGGCCAGCGTCACCGCCGTGCCGCGCAGCCTCGCATCCGCCATCAGCCCGGCGATATCGGGCGCGTTGCTGATGACGGCGTTTCCCGGCCTGCCGCTGGTGGTCTGCGGCGCGCTCAAGATCGCCTACGATCTCGCGCTGCTGTATTCATTCCGCCACATCAAGCCGCCGGAGGAGCAGGGGCGGCGGTAGAGCGTTTTCGAGCGAAGTGGATCCGGTTCGCATAGCAATCAAGCTTGCGCAGATTGCGTAGACTTATCTGCGGTAGAAAACGCGTCAAAACAAGAATCTGGCGCTTCGGTTCTGATTTAATCAGAACCGATAATGCGCTAGACGATCAACCCGTTCGCCGTTCGAGCGGGAGCGCCTCCATCGATCGCCGTTCGTCACGACCATGCGACCATTGCACCAGCTTGACTTCCGGAGTGCGGGCGGTCGCGGGCTTTTCAAAGCGAAACGCGATCTTCTGACTTGCCTGGATCTGGTATTTGGCGGCCTGCGCGAGCCAGTACCATTTTTTATCTGGTTCGCTCAGCGCGCGCAGACGGCATTCAGCTTCCAGTTCGCACAAGCGGGTGACTTCGTTCATTGCAAATTCCAGATCTTGGTAGCTCAAACATACCGTTGCCTCGGACAACCGGCAAATTGGTTTCCGGTTATTTTATCCTGATGACAAAAAGCTCTTAGCGGCGAGCTATGGAGGTACGGGGCTATTTATTGAAATTATGGAAGCGTTTGATTCGATAATTTGTGGGTGGATCGTCCACAGCGACAAATTGAGTTCCGGCCATGACGCCAAACACTTCGATTGGAAATGACCGACACGAACCTGTTCGTTGTCGTTCCTGCGAACGCAGGGACCCATACGCTGCGGCCTATCGGCAGGATCATGGAAGTTAGTTGTCTTCGTAACAATGAACGACGGTGGTTGGGGTCCCTGCGTTCGCAGGGACGACAGCGGTGGGTACGTTCAGGTGCGGGCCCAAACATGGCCAGGGTGGTCGCAAATGCCTGCCCTACAGGATCAGCACCACCCCCGATGCCAGAAGAAGCGCCAGCACGACTTTGCGGAACGCAGCCTCGTCGAGGCGGCCGAACAGTCTTAGCCCGAGCCAGGTGCCCGCGAACAAGGCCGGCAGTCCGATCAGGAACAGCTTGATCGTATCCGGCGTGATCGCGCCTTTGGCGCCAATCCAGAATGCGCTCATGGCGAAGATCGCAACGGCCACCGGCTGAAACACCGTGCGCTGAACATCCTTCGGCCAGCCGCGCAGGCCGCACCAGATCGTCACCAGGATTCCCGCAAGCCCGGTGATGCCGCCGAGCACGCCGTTGAGGAATCCGATGCCGGCGTCGGCCGCTGCGCCGCCGGCCTTCAACGGCGGAATCGCAGGCCGCAGCAGCGCATAGAGGCTGTAGAGCACCAGGAAGGCGCCGACGCCCATGCGCACATGGGCAGGGTTCGCCCAGGTCAGGATGCCGACGCCGACGGGAACGCCGAGCGCCGCGCCCAGCACGAACGGCCAGAGTTTTCGCCAGTGCAGCGCGCCGCGCAGCTTCCACGCCGAATAGCCCTGCACGATCAGCCCGAATGCGATGATCAGCGTGGCGGTCTGCAGGGGGTTAAGGATGTAGAGCCAGATCGCGGAGACGACGAGGCCAAAAGCGAAGCCGGAGAGGCCGGCAACCAGCGCGCCGGCAAAGGTCGCGACAAGAAACAGCGTCAGTTCGAGTGTCATCCCATCCATGTGCTCGCTCCAAGTCAAAGCGAGCAGCGCTTGAATGGGATCGCCATTTCATGGGGAGGCTGCGATTTCCCCGCATTCAGGATATGCCCGGCGTGGCGTCGCGCGCAAGATGCATCGTCATGTTTGCTCACGATGACCATGCTGCTGACATTTGCCGCCACCCTGCAGAAAGATTCGCGCGCGCGTAATTTTGACTCGCGCGCCGATCCGCAGCGGATCATATGTTCAGCCAAGCGCCGCAGCCGATGGCGCGCTGGATGCGGAGAGACGGCGTGGGCGAATGGGTTGGGGTCGCGATCGCGCTGGTCTCAAGTTGCCTCGGCGGCACCGCGGCGGCGATTACGCGCTATCTCGCCGGCAACACCGATCCGATTACGCTGGCGATCCTGCGCTGGGCAATCGGCTTTTGCTGCGTGCTGCCGGCGGCGCTGTTGCTGAAGGCGCGATGGCCGCAACGGCGGGACTGGCCCGCCGTCGCCGCGCTGGGCTTTTGCTTCTTCGGCGTGTTCTTCGTCCTCTACAACATCGCGATGTCCTACACGACGGCAGCGCGCGCCAGCCTCGCGCTGGCGACGCTGCCGCTGCACACCATGGTGGTCGGCGCCTTGCTCGGCATCGAGCCGTTGACGAAGCGGAAATCGATCGGTGTCGGAATCGCGGTGCTCGGCGTCTTCGCCGCACTGGCATCGGGACTTTCGGCCGCGCCGCCGGGCGCCTGGCGCGGCGAGCTGATCATGACGGCGGCCGTGTTGTGCATGGCGTTCTACAACGTCTGGTCCCGCCCGTTCATCCAGCGCTCGAGCGCGCTTGGGTTTCTTACGGTCGGCATGGGAACCGGCGCTGCGGCGCTGATCCTGGTCGGGGCATGGACGGGAAGCGCCGCGGCGTTGAGCCAGTTCAGCACGCCGCAATGGATCGCCGGCATCTATCTCGGCGTCGCCGGCGGCGCGCTGGCGTTCATACTGTGGGTGCTGGCGCTGGAGCGGGCGACGCCCACCCGCGTGGCCAATACCATGACGGTTAATCCGCTCGCGGCGGGTTTGCTCGCCACGCAGCTCGTCGGCGAGCCGATCACGCCCAATCTCGTGCTCGGGCTGATCGCGGTGTTCGCCGGGATCTGGATCGCAACGTCGGAGATAAAAAGGCCGTAACCGGCGATGAATCACGGCCGCGATGAAGTAGTATCCTGCCATCGGCCCTCTCGGGCCGGTCGATGGGAGGAATAACGTGAAACAAACAATTGGTCTTGCTGCGGCGCTGTTGTTGGGTGCGCTATCCGTCAATGTCGGCCACGCGCAATCGGGCAAATCAGGCGTCGAGAAACTTTACATTCTCAATTGCGGCGAGGGCGTCGCGGGTGACATCTCGCGCTGGTCACCCGGCTTGAACGAAGGCAAGTCGATGGACTTCGTCGACAATTGCTATCTGATCAAGCACGCGCAAGGCTGGTTCCTGTGGGATACGGGGGTCACCGATGCGGTCGCGGCGATGCCGGACGGGCTTGCGCCCGCTGACCCCAAGGCGGTTCTCTGGCGGCGGCCCAAGACCCTGGTGGCCCAGTTGGACCAACTCGGCGTGAAGGCTGCCGATCTCAAGGGGATGGCGATCTCCCATACCCACCCCGATCACGTCGGGAATGTCGAGATGTTTCCCGCCACCATGCTGTTCGTCCAGAAGGCAGAGTATGATTGGCCTGGTGCCAACAATCAGCCTCGGTTCAAGCCCGAACATCCCGTGACCAAGCTCGAAGGGGACAGTGACGTATTTGGTGATGGCAGCGTCACCATCCTTTCGACGCCAGGGCACACACCTGGACATCAATCATTACTGGTCAAGCTGCCCAAGACCGGCGCCATCGTTCTTTCCGGCGATGCCGTACATTTCAAAGGCAATTGGGACAACCGTGGCGTTCCCAGCATGAATTTCAACAAGGACCAGACGCTGGCTTCGATGCAGAAAATCTCGGATACGCTGACAAAGGAAAAAGCGCAGTTGTGGATCAACCACGACAAGTCGCAGCGCGACGGTCTGAAGATGTCGCCTGAGTTCTACGACTGAGGAGGTGTTTCGCGCCTTAACTCACGCAGCCTGGATGGCCTCGATCTCGATCAGGCGAGTTGATGGGCCTGATCGAAGGCTTGGCATCGCGTGTCATTCAGACGTCTTCCGTCTCTTTCGTCTCGCTTCGCGGCGGCGGTGCGTGCAGCAGGCACAGCGCGAACAGCGCGGCGAGACTGAGCGCCGACGATACGATCAGGATGCGGCTGCCCATAACGTCGATCAGCAGGCTGAACGCCAGCGGCGCGGCGGCCTGCGCGATCCGCGCCGGGGCGCCGACGATCCCGAGGCGATAGGCATAGTTCTGCGGGCCGAAGATCGCGAGCGGCATCGTGCCGCGCGCAATGGTCAGGATGCCATTGCCGGCGCCGTGAAAGACGGCAAACACGCTGGCCGCGCCGCCGCCCACGAGGCCGAGGATCGCAGCACCAATCGGATGCGTCAGACATGCCAGCCGGCCCGAGAGCAGGGGATGATAGCGGCTGAGGAATGTCGCCTCGAACACACGCGCCGCCACCTGCGCCGGCCCGATCAGCGCGCCGGCCGCGACCGCCTGCAGCGATGTCGCCCCGGCCGATTCCAGAATGCGCGGCAAATGCGCCGCCATCGCGCCGGTGACGCTCCAGGCCGCTGCAAAGGCGAACGCCAGCAGGATCATGGTGCGGTCGAGCGGGATGTGCGGCTTGACGGCGGCGGCAATGGCGGCCTTTGCGCCGGCGACCGGCGGCAGCATCAGCCAGTTGATCGGCAGCCCGATCAGGATGTGCGCGGCGGCCCACGCAAAGCAGGTGTTGCGCCAGCCGATCGTCTCCAGCCCCCACGCGGTCAGTGGCCATCCGACCGTCGAGGCAAAACCCGCGATCAGGGTGATGCCGGTGATCGAGCGGCGGGCGGCATCGCCATAAATGCGGCCGAGCGCGCCGAAGGCGGCGTCGTAAAGTCCCGCGCCCATGCCGATGCCGAGCAGGAGCCACGCTGCGACCAGAATCGGAATCGAGGTGGTGAGGCCGAGCAGGGTTAACCCTGCGGCCAGCGTGATATTGGAAATCGACAGCACCGACCGGCCGCCGACCAGATCGATCTGCCGGCCGATCCGCGGACCAAGCATCGCCGAGATCACCAGGGAAGCGGAGAACGCGGCAAAGATCCAGTTCGGGGAAACGCCGAGATCGCGCGCGATCGGATCGGCCAGGATCGCCGGCAGATAGTAACTGGATGCCCACGCCAACGTCTGCGTGGTGCCGAGCGCCAGAATGATCGGAAGCGGCCGTGCGCTCATGGCTTATCCGCCATTATTCTTGTTTTTCCTGATCATCGTCGCCGCCATTCGGTTCGTCCTTCGCTGTCTTATCGCACCGTCGGGGTCAAGCAACGCGAATGCTTGACATCGGCCAATATTTCCATAATTCTCGATATATGGAATCATGGCAAGCCATTCTGGCGCTATCCTCGCTGGCGCAGTCGACGCGGCTCGGCGTGTTCAGGCTTTTGGTCAAGCACGAGCCTGATGGCCTCGCGGCGGGGGATATCGCAAGGGCGCTTGCGGTTCCGCAAAACACCATGTCGGCCCATCTCGCGATACTTGCGCGCGGCGGGCCTGGTGATGAGCGAGCGGAAAAGTCGCTCCATCATCTACCGGGCCGATCTGGCGGCGTTTCAGAGCCTGACGTCGTTCATGGTTGAGGATTGTTGCGGCGGCCGGGCCGAGCTGTGTGCGCCCGCCGCTGCCTGCAGGCCTGCACGCGGCAAGCGCACCAAGATTACGGCATAGGAGCAAATCGATGAAGCGTCTTCATGTTCACGTATCGGTATACGATCTCCCGCACTCGATCGGATTCTATTCGGCGCTGTTTGCTGCCGACCCCGCCGTGATCAAGACGGATTATGCCAAGTGGATGCTCGATGATCCCCGGGTGAATTTTGCGATTTCGACGCGCGGCCGTCAGGCCGGCCTCGATCACCTCCATCGGTCAGAACGCGCGGCGAGTTGGGAAGTTTGCGCGCCTCCGCCCGGAAGGCGGGCGGAATGTGCATCGCGCAGGCCAGACCGCCTGCTGTTACGCAAAATCCGAGAAGTCCTGGGGGATCGAGGATCCGGCCGCGAAGTCGCGACTCGGGGGAAACCGGTTCGTCGCGGCTTCGCACCACAGGCGAGAGCATCACCTATGGCGAGGCACCGGCGAGCGCGACGCCCGAGTTGCGCACGAGAAACAAGGGGCGTGCTGTGCTCCGCAGGCCGCGCCGATTGCCGCCACTTGATTACCGAATTCGATCTACCGCGCCGGCTCGCGGCCGAAGCGCTCGGCACGGCACTGCTGGTCGCGACCGTCGTCGGCTCCGGCATCATGGCCGAAACATTGACCAAAGATGTCGCGCTGGCGCTGCTCGGCAACACGCTGCCCACCGGCGCGATCCTGGTGGTTCTCATTACCATTCTCGGGCCGATATCGGGCGCGCATTTCAATCCGGCCGTGTCATTGGTCTTTGCGCTGAGGCGCGAGCTGACGCCGCGCGACGCGTTGCTCTATGTCGCTGCGCAAGTGGCCGGCGGCATTGCCGGAACCATGATGGCGCACGCGATGTTTGCGCTGCCGCTGATCGACGCCTCGCTGAAAACGCGAACCGGCGGCGCGCAATGGTTTGCCGAAGCCGTGGCCGCATTCGGCCTGATTGCGACCATCCTCGCCGGCATCAGGTTCAACCGCGTCGCGGTGCCGTGGCTGGTCGGCCTCTACATCACCGCCGCCTACTGGTTCACGGCCTCGACCTCGTTTGCCAATCCGGCGGTTGCCATCGCGCGATCGATGACCAATACGTTTTCGGGAATTCGCCCCGCGGATCTTCCCGGTTTTATCGCGGCCGAACTCTGCGGCGCGGTCGTGGCGCTGATCTTCATGAGCTGGCTGCTGCGCGGGGCGGGCGAGGCGGCCAACATCAGGGAGGCGCAAACATGAGCGTCACGATCTATCACAATCCCGCCTGCGGAACTTCGCGCAACACGCTGGCGATGATCCGCCAGAGCGGCGAAGAACCGGAAGTGATCGAGTACCTGAAGACGCCGCCGGGCCGCGCCCGGCTGGTCGAATTGATCGCGGCGCTTGGCATCTCGCCGCGCGAGCTGTTGCGCGAGAAAGGCACGCCCTATGCGGAGTTGGGCCTTGCCGATCCCAAATGGAGCGGCGACGAACTGATCGACTTCATGATGGCGCATCCGATCCTGATCAACCGGCCGATCGTGGTGACGCCAAAGGGCGTGCGGCTGTGCCGGCCGTCGGAACTGGTGCTCGACCTGCTCGACCGTCCCGTCGAGTCCTTCGTCAAGGAAGACGGCGAGGCGGTTACGCGCGCGAAAGGGTAGCGAACCTCATGGTGAGGAGCCGCAAAGCGGCGTCTCGAACCATGAGCAGCCGTGGTTTTTCATCCTTCGAGACGCGCGAAGACGCGCTCCTCAGGATGAGGTTCGCCGTGCTCCGCACACCTTTCACTAGGCACGATTGCGCGGCATAATGGCGGGATGGAACTCACGCCCCGTTTGCGCCTGATGAACTGGCTGGTCAGCCAGGGCCTCACTGGCTTGCCCGAAAACGATCTGATCCGCGGTTTCTGCGAGCGCTGCTGCGCCGAGGGCCTCGACGTGTCGCGCGGCCTCGTCTTCATCGACACGCTGCATCCGATTTTCGAGGGCCGCGGCTTTCGCTGGAACGACGCCGAGACCAATGAGAGCGCCGCGTTCGAATACGGCTCGACCGATGTGGGCGAAGCCGCGCAGGCGTGGCGGAGTTCGATTTTCTACCACATGCTCGAACACGGCCATGAGGAACTGCCGATCGACCTTGCCAATGACAATCCCCACAACTTCGGAATTGTCAGCGATCTCGCCGAGAAAGGTCACAAGCATCTCGTGGCCTATGTGCACCAGTTCGGTGAGGCCGGCACCATGGGGCAGATGGACTGCGTCTATTCCTACTGGACCACCCGGCGCGACGAGGGCTTTGGCGTGGAGGGCCTGGCCGCGTTGCGCGACCTGGTGCCGGCGCTGGGGCTTGCGATCAAGACCGCGGCGCAGGCCGATATCGCCAAGACGCTGGGCCGGGTCTATCTCGGCCGCGACGCCGCCGAGCAGGTGCTGCGCGGAAAGATTTCGCGCGGCGTCACCGAGCGCATCAACACCGTGTTGTGGTTCTCCGATCTGCGCGGCTCGACCGCGATCAGCGAGAGCATCGAACCCGGCGAGATCATCCCGTTCCTCAACGATTACGCGCAGGCCTCGATCGACGCCATTCATGAGGCCGGCGGCGAGGTGCTGAAGCTGATCGGCGACGGCGTGCTGGCGATGTTCACCAACGAGAACATGGCGGTGGCAAGACGCGCCGCGCTCTCCGCCGAGCATCGCTTCCGGCGCAACATGCGCGCGCTCACCGCCCGCCGCACCGGCGAGAACAGGCCGGTGACCACGGCCCATGTCGGCCTGCATGTTGGCGAGGTGTTTTACGGCAATATCGGCAGCGACGACCGGCTCGACTTCACCGTGGTGGGGCCCGCCGTCAACGAGGTCAGCCGCATCGCCTCGATGTGCCGCTCGGTCGACCGCGAACTGCTGATGTCGTCGGCGTTCCGTTCAGGGCTCGACGCGGGCGGGCGAAACTATCTGGTGTCCACCGGCCGCTTTGCGCTGCGCGGCATCAGCCGCGCGCAGGATCTCTACACGCTCGATCCGGATATTGCGGCCGATGAGGTCGTCGGCGGAAAATACGAGCGGTATCTGGCGGGGTAGCGCGCTCGATCAGGCCAATTCCTCTGCCATCTTGACCGAGATCAAAGGCGCGTGCCGCTTTCCATGGCACAAGGTCGAGGCCGGGAATACGGAGCCCACGGAAATCAGCATGTCGGCAACCGAGATCGCGACACGTCATTTCTCTGCGGCCGTTGCCGAGGCGGAAGCCGCCGGGCAAGGGACCGACAGCATATGCCGCGCGATGCTGGGCCTGGTGGTCAGCAAATATCTCGAGAGCCGGGGCGTCTCCGACGTTCAGTCGGAGTTGCGCTTCGTCGCCGACAATTGCGACCCCGACACGGATTTCATGTTCATGCGCCCTTAGCGGGCCGTGGTTAGCGAGACTTGGCTAGCGAGACTTGGCCCGCAGCGTGTAAAGCCCGACTGCCAGCAGCGAAAACACCGTCAGCACGACGCCCAGCGCAAGTAGCGCGTCGTGCGAGATCGTGGCGGCGAGCCAGACGCCGATGGCGGCGGTCATCATCTGCCAGAAGCCGACCAGCGCGGACGCCGCGCCCGCCTTCTCGCCGAACGGGGACAGCGCCTGCGCGGTCCCCAGCGGGTTGACGATGCCCATGCCGAGCAGGAACACGCTCATCGCGCCAAGGAACGGCAGGAAGGACGGGCTGTACAGCGAGACCAGCAGCATCGCGACGCTGCCGGTGGCGGCCGCGAACAATCCGCCCCGGATCGAGCGATCGAGCCCGTAGCGCGGCGCCAGCTTTGTCGCGAGCATGCCGGCGGCGAACACGATCAGGACGGTGCCGGCGAAGAACAGGCCCAGTTGAATCGGCGTAAAATGCATCGCCTCGATCAATATGCGCGGCGCGGCCGAGAAGATCGAGAACAGCCCGCCCATGATCAGGCTCACGGTTGCGGCCGGCACCACGAAGCGGCGGTCGCCGATCAGTCCAAAATAGTTTTTGGCGATGGCAAGCGGATCGAGCGGAGTCCGCGTCGCATGGTGGGTCTCGCCGAGCACGGCGCCATAGGCGAGGGCGCCGAGCGCGGCAAAGGCTGCGACGAGTACGAATTCGGAACGCCAGCCAAAATAATGATCGAGCGCGCCGCCGAGCAGCGGCGAGAAGCCGGGCGCCGCCGCCATCGCGATCATGATCAGCGCCATCGCGCGCGCCAGCGCCGCGCCGGAGAACAGGTCCCGGGCGATCGCGCGGGACAGCACCGAGGTGGCACAGGCCCCGGCCGCCTGGATCACGCGGCCGACCAAAAGGCTCGGCAGATCGTTGGCGAGGGCGCACCAGATGCTGCCGGCGAAGAAAACCGCAAAACCAATCAGCACCGGCCAGCGGCGGCCGTAGCGGTCCGAGATCGGCCCGACCACGAGCTGGCCCACCGCGAAAACCGCCAGGAAGATGGTGATGGCTGAAGTGACCGCCGCGCTCGAAACCTTGAGCGACACCGCCATCTGCGGCAGCGACGGTAGCAGGATGTTGGTCGCCAGCGTGCCGGTCGCCGCAAGCCCCGCCAGCACCGCGATCTGCAGGACGGTGGAGGAAGCCTCCGGGCGGGGGCTGGCGTCGATTGCGGCGGTCTGGTCGGTCATGGAGGTTCCCCGGTTCTATTAAATTACGTATATCATATAATGAGGCATGGGAAAGCGCTATGACGAAAGCTTGGGGATTGCAGGTTTCAGGATACTGAGGGCTGGGTTGCAGAAATGATCGCCAAATCACCGCGATCAGGGGGGTGTGAGGATGCACCCCCGGTGACATGCTGATGTGTTGTTGCCGATTTTGCCGGAATCAGCGGTATTTCGATCGTTGCCGTGACGCCAACTGTATCCCTGCGATTGCTGATATCGATGCGCGCGCCGCTCCGGTCTGCCGCCGCCTTGGCAATCGCCAGTCCGAGTCCTGTACCATCGATGTCTGTTGGAGCTGCCCTGAAAAAGCGGTCGTAGATCTGCGGCAACGCCGCTTCGGGGATTCCGCAACCATTGTCCGTGATCTTGACCGCGAAGGCCCCTTCGACTTCGTTCCCTTCGATGTGCACCAACCCGCCCGGGCTGGTATAGCGAACCGCGTTGTCGAGAAGGTTGGAGAGAACGAGGTTGATCTCGGCCACCCTCACCGTAATCGGAATGTTATCCTTCACGTCGGTGATCAGCTGGACCGCTTTCGCTTCGGCGACGGGGGCGATGGCTGAAACGATCAGGCCTACGAGGACGCCGGTCTGAATGGTTTCCGCGTCGCTTTCCATCGACGAGTCCGCCCGTGTCATCGTCAGCAGCTGATTGACCGAATACGTCCCACGCCTGATTCCGTTCTGAAGATCCTGGGCCAATTCGTGCGCTGCGCCCGGGAGGTCCTGCGCCCGCAGATTGTCGATCTGGATCTGAAGGGCGGCGAGCGGCGTTCGCAATTCGTGCGCGGCGTCGGATACAAATCGGCGTTGGGTATCCAGTGCGTGCTGGTGCCGTCCGATCAGGGAATTCATCGCAGTCACCAGCGGGACGATTTCCTGCGGAACGCCTGCAAGGCTCAAACTGTCTTTGGCATCGGCGCCGCGCAACCCGATGTCTGCCGACAGATCACCGAGCCCGGAAAGCACCCGCCTGACGGCCCAGCTGATCAACAGCCACGCCAAGGGCGTCGAGGCAATCAAGGGGAGCACGGCGCCGGCAGCCGCATATGCCGCGACTTCCTCGCGGGCGCTCCATCGCTGTGAGATCTGTATGGCGTGCTTGGAATCCTGCGCGCGGAATACCCGAAAGCGCGCGCCGTCCTGAGTTACGTCGGAATAACCCAGCTCTCGTTGATGGGGAATCTCGAACGAAGGTCCGGAACGATGGATCGGATGCCCGGCCAAATCCCAGACCTGCACGACCAGTTGATCTTCGAGTTCGGCATCGATGCGCGGCTGAATGTCGTTCCGAAACAAAAGGCCGGCGGTGAGGGCGACTTCCTGCAGCGCGTTGTCCTGAAAGCTGTTGACCTCATACTTGACGAAATAATACGAGGTAACCGCCGCGGCTACGCTGACCGCCACGAGAAGAATCGTGACGTAGAACATGACTGTGCTGCGCAGAGATTTCATTGGTGGTCCTTTGCGACCATCCAGCCGGCGCCGCGGACGTTGTGGACGACGTCCTTGCCGTACTTTTTGCGCAAACCGTGTATCAGGACATCGATCGCATTGCTCTGGACTTCCTCGCCCCAGCCATAAATGCGGGTCTCAAGCTGCGAGCGAGACAGAATCCGGCCTGGCCTTTCCATCAAGGCGTAGAGAACCGAGAATTCCCGTCCCGAAAGTACGTGCTGAATATCGCGAAAGATCGCAATCCGGCTGGCAGGGTCGAGCGTCACTTCGGCGCTCTTCAAAAGCGAGAATGCCTGATCGTTGGCGCGCCGCATCACCGCCCGCATGCGCGCGAGCAGCACCGGCAACTCGAACGGCTTTACGAGGTAGTCGTCGGCGCCGAGATCGAGCCCGGCAATCACGTCCTTGGACCCGTCGCGCGCGGTGATGATGAGAACCGGCGTCTTGGCCCCGGCCTGCCGGACCTCCTTGAGGACTTCCAGCCCTGACATCTGCGGCAAGCCAATATCGATGAGGGCGGCGGCATATTCGGATTGCTTCAAAGCGGCGAAACCATCAACACCGTTTCGGGTCCAATCCACGGTGATGCCGTTGTCGTTCAATCCGCGGGCAAGCGCCTTGCCGAACATGCCATCATCTTCGATCAGCAAAATTCGCATCGGTACCTGTGGCTCACGATGGTCAGACGGGAAATCGCCGGCAAGAATGATCGCGGCTGTCCATCGGTTGTTGTTGAGCAGTGGACCGTCGCGGTCAAGCGCTTGGCGCAGGCTGAATCTTTAGAAGCATTTTAAACTGACCGGCTTCACTCGAGCGGTTCTGTGGTCCGCCCGACACAGCATCGTCGTGAAGTCGCGAGCCTCGACCAATTCTAATTCCGATCTAATTCTGAGCTAATTCTCCAGCCTGCAAATGCCCCTCGCGTGTTTCTGGGTGGAACACGTCAGCCGCCGCGATCAACAGGCGGGTACAATGCAGGGGCGCAATAATGACGATTTCGAATAGGGTTGGGGTACGTGTTTCCGGTTGGGGCAGGAATCTCCTGACTTCGACCAGTATGATTGCCTTGAGCATGGGCGTCATGTCGGCCGAGCCCGTCTTCGCGCAGCAATCCGGCAGCGCGGCTCTGCCGCCCGTCACCGTCACCGCTCCGGGCGCTGCTCCGCGGGTCCGGCAGGCGCCGGCACCGCGTACCGCCAGCACGCGCGCAACACGTGCCCGTCGGGCCGCTCAGGCGCAGCCGGCCAAACAACCGCCGAGCGTCAACAGCCAGGATGCCCGGACCGGGCAGGTGGGCTACATCACCAACGGCATGACCAGTGCGACCAAAACCAACACGGCGCTTCTCAATGTGCCGCAGTCCGTCACGATCCTGACCAAGCAATTCATCAAGGACCAGGCCTTTACGTCGATTGGAGAGGCCACTCGCTACGTTCCGGGCGTGATCTATCATCAGGGTGAATCCCACCGCGATGATCTCATTATACGAGGTCAGCGGAGCAACGCGGACTTCTACACCAATGGCATCCGCGACGACGTTCAGTACTTTCGCGATTTCTATAATTTGCAGCGCTTGGAGGTTCTCAAGGGGCCGAACGCGATGATCTTCGGTCGCGGCGGCGGCGGTGGCGTCGTCAATCGCGTGCTCAAGGAAGCCGACGGCATCACGATTCGCGAGGTAGTGGTGGGTGGCAATTCCTATCCGGGCGCTCGCGTCACGACAGATATCGGCCAGGCCGTGAATGAGAACTGGGCGTTCCGGCTCAATGCAATGTACGAGAACACCCAAAGCTACCGCGATTTCGTAGGCCTCGATCGTTGGGCGATCAATCCGACCGCGACATTCGCGCCCAACGATACCACGACGGTCAAACTCAGCTACGAACATCTGCACGATCACCGCACGGTCGATCGCGGAATCCCCTCGCAGATCCGTCCGGGCAATGCGTTTCCCCGCTTCCCTTATGACACTTCGCCGTCCACGTTCTTCGGCAATCCGAACCTCAACTACGCGCTGGCCGACGTCGATATTGCAACCGCCGTGGTCGAGCACGATTTCGAGAACGGATTTACGATCAAGAATGCTTCACAATACGCAAACTATGACAAGTTCTACCAGAATATATATCCCGGCGGTGGCGCCAATGCCGGCGCCGTCAATCTTGCGGGCACGTCGAGCAATCTGACCGCTTACAATAATGAGACCGATCGTGAAAACCTGTTCAACCAGACCGATCTCACCTACAAATTCGGTACGGGCCCCGTCCGTCATACGGTGGTTTTCGGTGGCGAAGTTGGGCGCCAAAACGGCTTGAATTACCGCCAGGACGGGTTCTTCAACGTTCCGGGGACGCCAACGACTATCACGGTCGACCCGCGGAATCCGACGTCCTATGTACCCGTCACATTCCGGGGAACACCCACTGCAGCCAACAACACCTACAAATTGGATCTTGGTGCTCTGTATCTGCAAGACCAGATCGAGATCACGCGGTACTTCCAGTTGATCGGGGGCGTGCGCTTCGACCATTTCGACCTCCAGTCGCGAGACCGCCGCACGGGCGTAGTCCTTGGTCGTGTTGACGACTTGGTTTCGCCGCGCGTTGGCGCGGTTTTCAAGCCGATGGAAAACCTCGCCGTCTATACCAGTTACAGCGTCTCATACCTTCCCAGCGCGGGCGATCAATTCAGTGCGCTTTCCCCCGGTCTTGTCATCGCCCCACCGGAAAAATTCGTTAACCGCGAAGTCGGCCTGAAGTACGATATTCTTCCCAGCCTGCAGTTCGCCACAGCGGTTTATGAGCTGGACCGCACCAACCAGCGGTTCCCCGATCCTAACAATGCCGGTTTCTTTACCTTGGGGGGCTCCACCAAGACGCGGGGCTTCGAAGCATCGCTGGGCGGCTACGTCACCGACGCCTGGCAGGTAATCGGCGGCTATGCCTACACCGATGCGCGCATCACCGGCGCCACTTCTACAACGATCGTTCCGGGCAATCGTGTTGGGCTCGTGCCGTACAACACATTCTCGCTGTGGAACAAATACCAGTTCAATCCAGTTTGGGCGGCGGGCGTGGGCGTTATCCGATACACAAACTTCTTTGCCTCTTCCGACGACACGGTTCTGTTGCCCGAGTTCACCCGTGTCGATGCAGCCATCTACTTCCGGCTCAACGAAATGTGGCGCGCACAGTTGAATATCGAGAACATTTTCGATCAGCGCTACATTGCCACAGCTGATGGCAACAACAACATCACGCCGGGTTCGCCGCGCGCGTTCCGGCTTTCGGCTACGGCAAACTTCTAGCTGTTCTGGTGGGCGCCGCGGATACGACAGATGGTTCGCGGCTCCTCTCCACTACGAAGGGTGAAGAAATGTTTCAGCCAAGCCCGCGCGGGTACGGACGATCGAGATTGGAGCTGCCGTCTTTTGTGGTCGACCAGATCCTTGCCTCTGACTATGCGAAACTGGTTGCTCGAAAGAGATCGGTCTGCAGGGTGTTGCTGCCGCAGATCGTGTCTCTGCACACCAAGAAAGATCTTGGCGCAATCATCGGGCTTGGTCCCAGTTCAATCCGGAAGATCGAAGTCTGGCTGGCTCAGCTAGACACACGGCTCAGAAATCCAAACGAAAGCATCGATACGGTTATTTGCCGGTTCAAGCCCCGGAGTTTGTCCCGGTTTGGAGAACAAGCTCCGTTCGTCATAACGAGCGGGGCAAAATGGCGGCGCGGCACGCATGCCGAAAACGTCGATGCTGGAATGAGCCTTGGAGCCGGGTCTTGACTTACACCCTGGAAATCATGCTCGGCCAACTCGATCAGCACCGCGCGGGCTCACCCACCATATCCGGTTGCCGCGCCAGCGCGACGGCGGGCGAAATCCAGATCACCAGCGCCTGCGCGCCGAAAATCGCTGCCGCCAGATAGAGACAGGCTTCGGCGCTGTAGAGCCCGCCGACGATGGCGCCCAACGCGGAACCGAGCGGGCGGGCGCCGTAGCTCATGATGTTGATCGCGGAAACGCGCCCCAGCAGCGACGGCGGCGTCACCGATTGCCGCAACGTCGTGGTCGAGATCACCCACAGGATCGGTCCGACGCCGAGCAGGAAGAAGCTCAGGCCGGCAAGCCACGGCGTCGGAGCGACCGTCGTCAGCGCCATCACGGCCGCGGCGACGAAGCCGGCGACGGGTCCAAGCCCGATCACGGTGCCGAAGGCGAGCCGCTGCATCACGCGCGTCGCCGCGAGCGCGCCGACCACCATGCCGACGCCATACATCCCCAGCGTCATGCCGACGCCGGCGGCGGACAGGCCGAGATGGCGCACGGCGTAGGGCACGAACACGGCGAGCAGCAGGAACGATGCCGTATTGAAGATGAACTGGGTGATGAAGACCGGCCGCAGCAGGGGATGATGCAGCACGAACACGGCACCCTCCTTGATGTCCTGCAACGGGTGACGCCGCGGCGCTGGCGCGCGGGCCGGCTCATAGATGCCCGACAGCAGCACGACCGCGACGACCGATAGCGCGGCGGCAAATCCGAACGCGGGCGCGGCGCCGACCCATCCGACCAGCACGCCGCCGAGCGCGGGGCCGCTCGCGAACGCTATCGTGCGCGCGAGTTCGATCCGCGCGTTCGCCGCGGGCAATTGTTGCGAAGTGACCAGCGAGGGCACCAGCGCGGGCGCTGCGACACTGTAGGCGACCGTGCCGCAGACGGCGACGAAGCCGAGCAGCGAAAGCAGCGGCAGGGTCATCTGCCCCAGCCAGATCAGCAGCAGAATCCCGGCCAGCGCCGCAGCGCGCAGCGCCTCGGAGGCCGCCATCACCCAGCGCCGCGAGATGCGGTCAGCGAGCAGGCCCGCCGGAATTGCAAACAGGATAAAGGGCAGCGTCAGCGCAGTCTGCAACAGCCCGGTCTGGCCTTCGCCGACGCCGAGCAACAGCACGGCAACGATGGGCGCTGCCGCCAGCGCAACCTGCTCGGCCGATTGCGCGGCCAGATTGGACCAGGCCAGGCGGTTGAAGGTTGCGGGCAGGCGAGGCGTCGCGTCGGCTGACATGGCAGAATTCCCTGCAGGATTCGATTCCCCGCATTGTCAGGCCCAGGGATGATCCAACCCACCCGTTTCCAGACAAGGTGGGCGCTGCCAGCGTTCCTCAGCGCTCCCAATAGCGGCGCTGATATTATCTCCGTGTTCCCTAGATGCAGTTGCAAATGAGTTGCATTAAGATCGTGCCTCGGCTATCTCATTTGTGATGGATGCACGAACCCCTGCTGAGACACTGACCAAGAGCATATCGATGACCGATACGGATGCCGCCGGTTGGCGCGCGGACGCCGCCGCTGGCACCCAGAAGAGCCTGCCTGAAGTCAACTCGACCATCGCTGTGCCCCTTGGCGGGCATTGGTCGCGGCGGCTGCTGGCCTTCCTCGGGCCCGGCTATCTGGTCTCGGTCGGTTACATGGACCCGGGCAACTGGGCGACCGACCTCGCGGGCGGTTCCAAGTTCGGCTACACGCTGCTCTCGGTCATCCTGCTGTCGAACCTGATGGCGATCCTGCTGCAGGCGCTCGCCGCGCGGCTCGGCATCGTCACCGACCGCGATCTCGCGCAGGCCTGCCGCGCCAGTTTTTCGCGGCCGGTGAACTTCCTGCTCTGGCTGGCCTGCGAAGCCGCCATCATCGCCTGCGATCTTGCGGAGGTGATCGGCACCGCGATTGCCTTGAAGCTTCTGTTCGGCATTCCCCTGCTCGGCGGGGCGCTGATCACCGCACTCGACGCCTTCCTTCTGTTGTTGCTGATGAACAAGGGCTTTCGTTTTCTCGAAGCCTTCGTGATTTCGCTGCTGATCGTGATTGCGGTCTGCTTTGGGGTTCAGATCGCAGCGGCGGCGCCGCCGGTTGCCGCGGTGCTCAAAGGCTTCATTCCGTCCACCGAAATCGTCACCAACCCTGAGATGCTCTACATCGCCATCGGCATCATCGGCGCCACGGTGATGCCGCATAATCTCTATCTGCATTCCTCGATCGTGCAGACCCGCGCCTACGAACGTAACGACAAAGGCCGCCGCGAGGCGATCAAATGGGCGACGACGGACTCGACCATCGCGCTGATGCTGGCGCTGTTCATCAACGCCGCCATCCTCATCGTCGCCGCCGCGACGTTTCATGCGACCGGCCGCACCGAGGTTGCCGAAATCGGCCAGGCGTATGAGCTGCTGTCGCCGCTGCTCGGCCTCGGTATGGCCTCGACGCTGTTTGCGGTGGCGCTGTTGGCTTCCGGCCTCAATTCAACGGTAACTGCGACGCTGGCCGGCCAGATCGTGATGGAAGGTTTTCTGCATCTGCGTCTGCCGAGCTGGGCGCGGCGGCTGCTCACCCGCGGCATCGCCATCGTTCCCGTCGTGATCGTCACTGCGCTCTATGGCGAGCGCGGCACCAGCCAGCTTCTGGTGTTCAGCCAGGTCGTGCTGTCGATGCAATTGCCGTTCGCGGTGATCCCGCTGGTGCGGTTCGTTTCCGACCGCCGCAAGATGGGAGATTTCGTTATCTCCCGCGGCGTGGCCGCGGTGGCATGGATCGTCGCCGCGATCATCGTCGCGCTGAACGTGAAGCTGCTGTTCGAGACGTTTTTCGGCTGAGGCCGCACACCGCGCCCGTACGCTCCGCTAAAGCTTCGGCGCGCCAGTACGGGGAACAGCCGCGGCGAAGCCTGGCGTAGCCGGGACCGGGCGACCCGTGCGCGGCCTCTCGACTCATCACTACTGTCTCTGGAATACTGGATCACCCCGCCTTCGCGGGTGATGACGAGCGGTATTGGTGGCTACGCGCGCGTCCTAATCCTGCGGCTCCGATGGCACTTCGCCGGTCGCATCGACCCGCAGCCAGCCTGACGGCGCCAGCCGCTGCTGCGGCAGGAAGCGGCCCTTGTAGTCCATCTTCTTGGAGCCTTCGATCCAGTAGCCGAGATAGACGTAAGGCAGCCCCAGCCTGCGCGCACGGGTAATGTGATCGAGGATCATGAAGGTGCCGAGCGAGCGGGCCTGCTGCGACGGCTCGAAGAACGAGTACACCATCGACAGCCCGTCGCTGAGCACGTCGGTCAGCGCCACCGCGATCAGTTCCTCGCCGCGCCCGGTGATCCCTGTATCGACGCCGCGCTTGCGGTACTCGATGATGCGGGTCTCGACATGGCTGTCCTCCACCATCATCGCGTAATCGAGCACGGTCATGTCGGCCATGCCGCCGTGGCGGTGCCGCCTGTCGAGATAGGCGCGGAATACCGAATACTGCTCGGACGTCGGTACCGCGCTGCGCTGCTCGCCGACGATGTCGGCATTGCGCGCCAAAACCTTCTTGAAATTGCGCGAGGGCCGGAACTCGTTGGCGACGACACGCACGGAGACGCAGGCGCGGCACTGGTCGCAGGCCGGGCGGTAGGCGATCGACTGGCTGCGCCGGAAGCCGCCGTGAGTCAGGAGGTCGTTGAGGTCGCCGGCCTTGTCGCCGACCAGATGCGTGAACACCTTGCGCTCGTGCCGGCCCGGCAGGTACGGGCAGGGCGACGGCGCCGTCAGGTAGAACTGCGGGGTGTCACGCGAATGCTGGGTCACGTCAGATCGTCAGGCTCCGGAAACAATCACACTACCTTCGCGCTCCGGAGCTTAACGGTCAATTGGTTTACCGCGGGTCAATAAGTCCGCGTTGCAGGGGCCACCTGGGTGCGGACCGAGCTGTTGATAACCACGGTTCCCAGGATGATGTCGTGCAGCAGCCGGCGGCGGCCGTCGAGCAGGCCGACCAGCAGCACCAGCGGCGTCAGGAAAGAGATCGAAACCCAGAACAGCACGGCATGCGTCGCCCCGAGGACGAAATAGCCCGGCGCGCCGTACCAGGTGCGCAACTCCAGATCCATCGCCCGCATGCCCATGGTAGCCGAGTGGGGGCCGCCGATCGAGGCGCCGTAATAGACGATGGCCCATACCACCGTCGCCGGCCATGCCAGCCAGAACAGCATCCAGCCCAGCCCCAGCGTGATCACGCCGAACACGGCGATGAAGATGTAGCCGAGGATGACGGGCACCGTCAGCACGACGAGGTCGATCAGGAACGCAAACACCCGCCGCGTCAGCACGCTGCGAAACAGCTCCGGCTGCGTGTTGGGATCGAACGCATGCGGCCGCACCCCGCCATCATTTCGCCATCCGCCGTCACCGGTATTGCCAGAGCCGCTATAAGCCATGATCCGTCCTCCAGGCCTGATACTTCCGACGCAAACATGGGAACCGGCCGCGGGCCCGCCAAGGGCCGGCGATCATTAACACCGCGCAATATTCGGGGGTGCGGAGGGCACAATGTCTCGTCGTCCCCGCGAACGTTCGCAGGGACGACGCCTGATAAGGTGCGGGCCAAACAATCTCAGCGTCGTCCCGGCCTTGAGCCGGGACCCATACGCCGCGGCTTCTCGGTTTGGCACAGGCGTCAGATACCTCCTGTAAGCAACAACCGCCGCGGCGTATGGGTCCCTGCGTTCGCAGGGACGACGAGAGAGTTAGCCCTGCGCCTTAATCTTCTCCGCCGCCTTCGGCGCGAAATACGTCAAGATTCCGTCCGCGCCGGCGCGCTTGAAAGCGAGCAGGCTTTCCATCATCGCGCGGTCGCCGTCGATCCAGCCGTTGTTGGCGGCAGCCTGGATCATCGCGTATTCGCCGGACACCTGGTAGACGAAGGTCGGCATCGAGAAATTGTCCTTCACGCGGCGGACGATGTCGAGATAGGGCATACCGGGCTTGACCATCACCATGTCGGCGCCCTCGGCGATGTCGAGTTCGACCTCGCGCAAGGCTTCGTCGGAATTGGCGCTGTCCATCTGGTAGGTGCGCTTGTCGCCGGTCAGCGTCTTTGCCGAGCCGATGGCGTCGCGGAACGGGCCGTAGAAGGCGGAGGCGTACTTCGCTGCATAGGACATGATCTGCACGTCGAGGAAACCGGCCTCGTCCAGCGCCTCGCGGATCGCGCCGACGCGGCCGTCCATCATGTCCGACGGCGCGATGATATCGCAGCCGGCCTCGGCCTGCACCAGTGCCTGCCGCACCAGCACCGCCACCGTTTCGTCGTTGAGGATTTTGCCGTCCTCGAGCAGCCCGTCATGGCCGTGGCTGGTGAAGGGATCCAGCGCGACGTCGCAGAGTACGCCGATGTCAGGGAATTCCTTCTTGATCGCGCGCACCGACTGGCAAACCAGGTTATCCGGGTTCAGCGCCTCGGAACCCTGTTCGTCGCGCAGGGACGCCTCGGTATAGGGGAAAAGTGCGATGCAGGGGATGTTCAGCTTCATCGCGCGTTCGGCATCGCGCACCGCCTGATCGACGGTGAGACGGTCGACGCCGGGCATCGAGGCAATCGGCGTGCGCGTATTGTGGCCGTCGACCACGAACAGCGGCCAGATCAGGTCGTCCGCGGTCAGCACGTTTTCCCGCACCAGCCGCCGCGCCCATTCTGCCTTGCGGTTGCGCCGCGGACGGATGGCGAGATCGAGCGGATGGGAGGCGAGGGCGGCCTGCCGCCGCGGCGCGTCGCGCATTTCGATCGGACGCCCGAATTTGATCGCCATGTGATGGGTACTCCTGAGGCGGCGGGTGGATTTGGATTTGTTCCAGTTCTAGCACCTTGAAGGTGCCCCGTCACCGCGCCTTGATCCATCTCATCAGCAATTGATTTTACCGTCCCGGCAGGCCAAGAGTTCGCCCATGACGTCATTCCAGCACGCGCCGGGCCCTGCTTCCGAGGTCGGCTTCCGGGTCAGTTTCCAGGTCAGCTTCCATGTCTGACACTTCCGCGCGCGACCAGGGCCGCGACAAGGCCAGGGACAATGCGATGTCGGTGGCGGCGATGTCGTCCGAGCGGATCGAGCCCGACGACAACGCATGGACGCGGCGGCTGGTGCTGTTCCTGCGCATCATGGCGGTTATCTCGATCATGAAGGGCCTCTATCACTGGGCGCAGGTGACCGGTTTCATCGGCGGCGAGGAGGAGGCGTTCGAGAACCAGTCGATGGCCTGGCAGACCGCGACCGTCTACTTCGCCGTGATCGAACTCGTTGCCGCGGTCGGGCTGTGGCTCGCAACCCCCTGGGGCGCCGTGGTGTGGCTCACGACCGTGGTGTCGATGGCGGTGATCGAGCTGATGTTTCCGGGCATCTACGGCGGCAGCCTTACGGTCGTGGGCTTGGAGGCCGTGATGCTGGCGGCGTATCTCGTGCTCGCGTGGATGGCCGCGCGCGAACGGCCGCCGTAGCAGGCGGCAGCGCTTCACGTCATGCGGTGCGATGGCCGGCGTTCGCTGTTGCGTCGCAGCGACAGCTCCGCGGAATTCGCCCGGCAAGGTCCACTTGTTTGTTTGTGTGCGCGCAGTGAGAAGACGGGCTTTGCCGGCTCTGCTAGGTCGCCATCACAGACCGCGCGTTTCACCGATCTCTTCCCGGCGACCGCTTCTGTGGGACCGCCGTCGGGGCCGATTTTCTGGTTCCTGGCACATTTGTCAGTCGGCTTTGCGCTGGCCGACGGCGGGCCGGTTTTCTTGCAGGCGGCGTCGCAGGCATCGGCCTTGCGCCGTCACTCACCCCGGGGCCGCCCGGGTTCGCCACGCGAACCCGTTCGGCAAACCCGTAAGATTTGAAATAATTTTTCCGGTAACGTTTCAGTCACCGTACGGGTTTCGCCACACCCGTTACGCGAGCGTTTCGATTTCAGGCCGACCTGTTTCCGAATGCGACAGGGCAGGCAGACGAAGCGTGAACATCGGCCTTCCACCGTCAATGAATGGTTGCGAAAAGCCCTTTATCCATGGGCTTAATCGACAATTCACTGTCTTAAATTCATGATCTCTTTATTCTCTTATTTAAGCGGATCTTCAAACCGCCCCCTTAAGTTGAAGCTATCAGGCGGGACTAAAGTTTCGTCGAAATAAGTCGAAAAACGACTACAGGGGAAGTGTCATGATCAAAGCCGTTGCAACGGCGGTGGAAACCGCTGAGCGTTCTGCCGGAGCTCCGGTTCAGCCGCTCTATCTGGAAGCGCTGACGTTGGTGGAACGTCTGCATCGCCGGCTGCTCGACGTCATCAAGGACGAATTCGATCGCCGCGGCCGCGCCGACATCAATTCGGTGCAGGCGCTCTTGCTCTATAACATCGGCGACAAGGAGCTCACCGCGGGCGAACTGCGCACGCGCGGTTACTACCTCGGCTCCAACGTCTCCTATAACCTCAAGAAGCTCGTCGAACTCGGCTTCCTCGATCATCAGCGCTCGCGCGTCGATCGCCGCTCGGTTCGTATCCGCCTGACCTCGCAGGGCCAGGAAATCCGCAAGATCGTCGACGCGCTCTATCAGAAGCACGTCAAGACGGTGGAACAGGTCGGCGGCATCTCGAACGAGGAGTTCGCGACGCTGAACAAGTCGCTGCACCGGCTCGAGCGGTTCTGGACCGACCAGATCCTGTATCGGCTCTGAGAACATTCTTCCGCGGCGAAGCCGGCTACGTAAGAAGACCGGCAAGCCATCAGCGGACGATGAACTGGCAAGGCAGTAAGCCCTGCTCGAGACGCATCGGCCCCGGTTTTCCGGATCCGGTGCGTTTTGTTTTTTGGTGTACCCAAAGTTGACGTTTTGCGTGAGCGGCTGCCGTTGCCTTGCCTCCCGCACAATCCGATTGTGCCCTTGCACAATCCGCATTGACTAGGCTTCGACGCCCCGCCCATACTCTTGCAGGCTCCACGCACGTACCGGCCACAAAGTCGTGACGGCTTGAGCCCCAGGTGGGGAAAACGGCTTGTCGGCATCGCGGCGTCCCATGTTCGGCGAGCAACAGCGCTTTGTGCTGCTTCTGATCGCGCCGGCTGCGCTGTTGCTGCTGTTGTTTCAGGTCGTGCCGATCGTGATCGGCGCCAACGCCAGCTTTCGCAACTGGGCGCTCTACAATCCCAAAAAGACCTGGATCGGCTTCGACCACTATGTCGCCGTGATAACGGATCCGGCGTTCCTCTACGTGGTGCTGCCGAACACCTTCGTGTTCATGGTGCTCAGCGTCGCCGGTGCGCTGGTGGCGGGATTGGCGCTGGCGCTCTTGCTCAACCGTCCGTTTCGCGGACAGAAGCTGGTGCAGACGATCCTGCTGGTGCCGCTGATGGTGGCGCCTGTCATCGCCGCGATCATGATCCGCTGGATCTTCAACGACCAGTTCGGCATCGTCAACGTGGTGCTGGAAGCCATCGGCCTCGAGGGGCAGCCCTGGCTGGTGCAGCGCTGGAGCGCCTTCGGCATCATCCTTCTGACCGACATCTGGCTGTGGACGCCGTGGTTCACGCTGCTGCTGCTGGCGGGCCTGCAGAGCCTGCCGAAGGAGCCGTTCGAGGCCGCCGCGATCGACGGCACCACCACCTGGCGCGTGTTTCGTTTCCTGACGCTGCCGATGCTGCGCCCGGTGATCGTGGTCTGCGTGGTGATCCGTGCCATCGACGCCTTCCGCACCTTCGACATCGTGTGGACGCTGACCGGCGGCGGGCCCGGGCGATCGACGGAACTGTTCAGCCTCTATGCTTATGTGCACGCCTTCCTCAACCTCGACCTCGGCCGCGGTTCGGCTGCCGCCATCATCGGCGGGCTCATCATCCTCGTGATCGGCGTGGTGCTCTATCGCCTCGTCGATCGCATCGCAAAGGCCTGACCCGATGGCCATCGTAAGCCGCTCCGAATTCCTGCCGTGGCTGCCGCCGATCGGCCGCAAGACGCTGTTCGCGCTGGCGCTGTTTGGCATCTGTTTCGCGTTCGCGTTTCCGGTGCTGTGGCTGATCCTGACCTCGCTGCGGCCGGAATCCGGCGTCTATTACGTCCATCGCGGCACTGAATTTACGCTCGGCAGCTTCGCCGAGGTGCTGAGCGACGAGCGCATCGTCGCAGCCTTCCTCAACAGCGCGCTGATCTCGACGCTGGCGACCGTGTTCTCGCTGCTGGTGACGGTCTCGAGCGGCTACATGCTGTCGCGCTTCACCGGGCCGGCCTCGCGGATCTGGTTCGGGACCATCTATGTGTTCCGCTGCGTGCCCTATATTTCCTGGGTGCTGCCGCTGTATTTCGTGACGCAAAGCTGGGGCATCTACGACACCTATACCGGCCTGCTGCTACCGCATATCGCGGTGCATATCTGCTTCTTCTCATGGCTGATGAAGGGCTTTTTCGACGGCATCGACCCGTCGATGGAATACGCCGCGATGATCGACGGCTGCACGCGATGGGGCGCCTTCATCCGCGTCGCGGTGCCCTCGGCGCTGCCGGCGATCTCGGCGCTCGCGGTGCTGTGCTGGCTGTTCACCTGGAACGAGTTCCTGTTCGCGCTGATCCTGACCGGCAACCGCGTGCCGATGATCACGGTGGTGATGGCGCAGTTCGTCACCGAGATGGGATTGCGCTGGAACCTGATGGCGGCGACCGCTGTCATGGCGCTGGTGCCGGCGTTCCTGGTCGCGCTGTTCGGGCAGAAATATGTGATCCGGGGTTTGAGGATTTAGAGCATGATCCGGAAAAGTGGATACCGGTTTTCCCTCGCGACAAACGCGGAACGCGTTTGCGCGGAGATCATGCTCCAATAAACAAAGGGAAGAGACCAAGCCGAGGCAAGACACGACACAACGACAAAAACGAGGAGGAGAGGCTATGCAGGGACTGGCGAAATGGTTCACGGCAGCGACCGTGGCCTTGGTGGCTGCGACCGGTGGTGCCGCCGCACAGGTGAAGGAGCTTCGGATCGGCTACCAGCCGAGCCCGATCCAGGACGCCTCGATAGCGATGTTCGAGGCCTGGGGCGCCAAGAACGGCGTCAAGATCGTCAAGGTGCCGAATTCCTACGGCGTCTATGTCGAGAAGATGACGGCATCGCTGACCTCGAACTCGGATCAGTACGACGTGATCTGGCACAATGACGATTGGGGGCAGACCTGGGCGCATTTGCTGGAGCCGACCGACGACGTCGCGGCCAACAAATTTGCCGATAAATGGAGCATGGCGCCTGTCGTGTTCGCCAACGCGCAAGGCCAGAACACGGTCGTGCCGATGGGACAGACCTTCAGCGTGTTCTTCTACCGCTCCGACCTCGTGAAACCGGAGGAAGTGCCGAAGACGCTGGCTGAACTCGTCACCGCGAGCAAGAAGCTGCAGGCGGAGGGCAAGGTCAAGTTCGGCTATGTCGGCGGCATGTCGATGAACAACAGCTGGTTCAGCTGGTTCTGGTCGATGTGGGGCAACAATTGCGACGTGCTGCTGCCGCCCTATGAACGCGACAATGCCAAGCTCGCGGCGGCCGGCTGGAAATCCGGTATGACCGATCCGTGCATGCAAGAGACGGTCGAATATTGGTGGGATGCGATCAACACGCACAAGATCGTGCCGCGCGGCATGCCGGCCTACGACCGCAACGAAGCCAACGCCATCTTCATGTCGGGCGATGCCGCGTTCACCGTGGCGGACTCGCTGTGGTGGGGCACGTTCAACGATCCGGCCAAGTCGAAAATCGCAGGCAAGGTCGCCGCCACGCGCTTCCCGCTCGGTCCCAACCGGGCCAAGCCGTTCGCCTGGGACGATATCTGGGGCTGGGCGATCCCGAAGTCGATCGCGCCCGAGCGCAAGAAGCTCGCCAAGGAGATGCTGGAAGCGATGATGCTCGACAAGGAAGGCCAGAAGAAGCTGTTCAAGGCGACCGGCGCGCCGCCGCCCAACACCGAGTTCTGGGCCGAAATCGCGGCGGAAGAACTCGTTCATGAAGCTGCTGAAGGAATCGGTGCTGGATTCACCCGATAAGGTGCGCGGCGCCTATTACTTCCCGCAATGGCCCGCCGTGCACAAGGCGTTCAACGACACCGTCACCAGAGCCGTCACCGGCAAGCGTGAGGACATTGCAAAAGTGCTTGCCGAGGGTGCCCCCTTGGTGAGCAAGGCCGCGCAATAATTACGAATGCGAAGCCCGCCGCACAGCTCGCGGCGGGCTTTTTGAAACGGGCATCATCAGGTTCGGTCACGGCGGGGCAATGGCAGCGATCACACTCCAAAAGCTGAACAAGCATTATGGCTCGGTGTTTCACGCCGTGAAGGACGTCGATCTCGAGATCGCAGACAAGGAGTTCGTGGCGCTGGTCGGCCCGTCCGGATGCGGCAAGTCGACGACGCTGCGCATGATCGCGGGCCTCGAAGACATCACCAGCGGCGACATCCGCATCGGCAACAGGGTGGTCAACCATCTGCCGCCGCGCGACCGCGACGTCGCCATGGTGTTTCAGAACTACGCGCTCTACCAGCATATGAGCGTCTACGACAATCTGGCTTTCGGCCTGCGCAACAAAAAGACGCCGGAGGCCGAGATCAAGGCGGCGATCGACCGCGCCGCGGGCATGCTCGGCCTGCACGAACTGTTGCAGCGCAAGCCAAAGCAGCTCTCCGGCGGCCAGCAGCAGCGGGTGGCGCTCGGCCGCTGCATCGTGCGCAATCCGCAGGTGTTCCTGTTCGACGAGCCGCTGTCGAACCTGGATGCCAAGCTGCGCGCCCAGATGCGCATCGAGATCAAGCGCCTGCATGCGGAGATTCCGACCACGTCCGTGTTCGTGACCCACGACCAGGTCGAGGCCATGACGCTCGGCGACCGCGTCGTGATCATGCGCGACGGCCGGGTTCAGCAGATCGGCACCCCGCTGCAGGTTTACGGCAAGCCCGCCAACAAGTTCGTCGCTGGCTTCATCGGTGCGCCCGCTATGAACTTTATCGACGTCACCGTGCGCAGCGAAGCTGGCGCCGTATCGGTCGAGGCCGAAGGCCTCCACTTGACGGTCGGCGCGGCGGACGCGCCAACGCTCGCGGTCCGCAACGGCCGTCGCGTGATCCTGGGCATGCGGCCGGAGCACCTCGTGCTCGGCGAGGGCGCTCCCGGCCTTGGTTTCGATGCCCGCGTCGAGGTCGTCGAACAACTCGGCTCCGAGATTTTGCTGGAGACGAGAGCAGGCGGCACCAGCGTCACCGCCGCCCGCGTGCCCGCCGAAACCGCAATTGCGCGCGGCGACCAGGTCCGCCTGTCAGCCCAGCCCGGCCGCCTGCATTTTTTCGATCCCGACACCGAACTGCCGATTTCGGGGTGAGGGCGGCCGGCTGAGTGCGGGGTTTGCGGCCGAAACGGCCGGTTTCCCATCATGGAACCTTTTCCGGATCGGCGCATTGTCGGCCTGTCATGGCGGAGGTGAGACATGCTGGTCGAGCGCGGTTTGCAGGTCATGAATGTCGAGGTTGTGGGCGATGCCTATGCCATCGCCGCGAACTATCTCCGCAAGGCCGGCGCCATTCGCCGATAACCTCGCCACCAACGAACAGCTGATCGAAATCATCGTCAGGCTGTTCCAGCACGGCGAGTTCAACAGGATCAGGCTCGCCAACAAGGCGATTGCCAGGTTTGAAGCGCAAGTGATCCAAGCCCAGGTAATTGAAGTCTAGGTAACGGCCTGACCGCATCACCCCGTATCAGGAGAATTTCATGGAAGCCGCGATTGATCGCATCATGCACACCTACGACCTGCTGCTGAACCGCACCACCGCGGCGAGCGACGAGGCGCGCGCCAAGGTGACGGAATACGTCGCTACCCTGGTGGAGGCAGGCGAGAAGGATACGCACCGGCTGACCGTGTGCGGCCTGACCTATCTGCGCCAACTCGACGGCAGCAACGATCCCGTCAAGGCCGGGTATACCGGGCTGTAGGGAAGACTATTTCACAACCAGTTAGAGCCGATTTAAACGTCATCTGATTCCGCATGCGCTTCGCCGTCTTCGCCATTTTTCTCGGCTTCTGTGGCGCGTCAGAGATCGCCAGCGCCGACGATGCAGCCAATGCCTGGCAGGCGTTGCGGGCAGGCGGCCACGTCGCGTTGATGCGCCACGCCGATGCGCCCGGTGGTTTCGGTGACCCGCCGGGATTTCGTGTCGATGACTGCGCCACGCAGCGCAACCTCAGCGCCAGGGGGCGGGCTCGATTCGGAAAAGATCGGCGCGCGCCTCAAATCGGAAGGCATTGCGTTCGAGAAAATACTGAGCTCGCCGTGGTGCCGCTGCATCGACACCGCCACGCTGTTGAACCTCGGGCCTGTCGAAACCGAAGCGACCTTTGGCAATGTGGTCGTGCTGCGCGATCAAAAGAGAGCCGCTCACCGCGGGCGCCCGCGCGCTGATCGCCAAATGGAGCGGGCGTGGAAACCTTCTCGTCGCGACGCACGGTGCGAACATTCAGGCATTGACGGGCATCTCGCCGGCCAGCGGCGAGATCGTCGTGGTCCGTGGTGGAAGCGGCGGCGCCGAACCTGTCGGCCGCCTGCTCCTCGATTGACGAGTGATCGCCGCCGTCGGTGTCTCACCCCATCCAGTCAGCGCGCTTCCGCCCGCGCGTCTTTCGTTCGAGAGCGATTCCAGTTGGCAATCACGGCCTCGTATCTGGCGGGCTTCGTCTGAGCATGCGCGCGCCCTACTTGCGGCGCGTCGGGCACGGCGTCAGGAAACATCAGGGATAATCCCAGCGTGCCGACGATGATCGTTGCGTAGATCAGGAAGGCCGTTATCAACCAGCGCCGTGAACCGGCTTGAGGATCGCGATGTGGATAGTCACGCGAATATTCACCTGGTGAGCGTGATGCAGGCATTTACAGAATCCCTTTTGTCATCCCCCGGCGCGTTTATGCGCCCAACGCAAGCGAAGCGATGTGATTTGCTTCACATCAGGCATATTTCGACAGGCGCCGTTCATTCGAACATGTCAAAAAGCAGATGCGTAACGCCGAAATCGCATTCAAATTGCCCGACGGGCAAATCAGTCCAAAAGTCTGTCCAGACCTTCGGACAAAAATTTTCCGCTTAACCCGTCGGGCAAATCAAAAGTAGACTGTCGCCATCCTGTCCCGCCAGAGGGGCGTCGGCCATCGTCACGAACGTTGGGACAGGTTGCGGTGGACGCGGACGCCATGTCTGACGAGGGTGGTGTGAAGCGTACGGCGAAGTCGTGTGGTCCTGACGCCGCGGTGCTGGCGTCAAGTTCTTTGGGAAGCAAAGCTTCCTGAGGGGCGACGGTGGCAAAAGAGCCGTTCACCGGGGAGAGCTCGAAGTAAGCCGTAAAGCCATTGCGCAGGGAAGGCCGGATGCTCTCCGCTGGACCTGTATGCTCGTGTGCGCGTTTTCTGTGCGCAATTGCACACGAGACCGCGGGTGCAGCGCGCACCCGGTCTTCCCTGCGCCCTCTGATGTTTGAGGAGGGTAAACGAAAAGCAAACCTCGGGCGCAATGCGTCGCGAGATACGCGAAGTCGTATTTTCGTAGGATGGGTGGAGCGAAGCGATACCCATCAATGCCAGTGCGTGTGACGATGGGTATCGCTTCGCTCCACCCATCCTACGGGCGCCAGTTCTGGATTGCTTCGCTTCGCTCGCAATGACAGTCTGTCGCGAACCGGGCCGCGTATCGACAAAAACCAAAAAAGGAAACCCCATGCTCACGCTGCATCATCTCAACGACTCCCGCTCGCAGCGCATCCTGTGGCTGCTGGAAGAGTTGGGCGTGCCCTACGAGATGAAGCGCTATCAGCGCGACGCCACCACCCGGCTGGCGCCGCCGGAGCTGAAGAAAATCCATCCGCTCGGCAAGTCGCCTGTCATCACCGACGGCGATGTCACGATCGCGGAATCCGCCGCCATCGTCGATTACGTGATCCGCCGCTATGGCAAGGGCGCGATGATGCCGGCATTGGGGAGCGCGGACTACGAGGCCTATAACGAGTGGCTGCATTATTCCGAGGGATCGGCGATGTTGCCGCTGATGCTGAACCTCTATGTGTCGAGGCTGAAGGAGGCGGGTGCGCCGCTGCACCCCCGGATCGACAGCGAACTCGCAAACCATCTCGGCTTCGTCGACGGCGCGCTGAAGGGCCGCGACTTCTTCGTCGGCCAATCGCTGACCGGCGCCGATATCCAGATGAGTTTTGTCGGCGAGATGGCCAAGGTGTTCGAGAAGCTGGCCCCGTATCCGAACCTCGCTGGCTGGCTCTCGCGCATGCACGCCCGGCCGGCGTTCAAGCGGTCGGTGGAGAAGGGTGGGGCGTACAGGTTTGCGTGAGTTCCGTCGTTCCGGCCAAGCGAAGCGCGAGCCGGAACCCCCAGCGTGAGCGCACTGGCGCTCATCGCGGCGCCGCGGCCGTGGGAAGAGGCACCTGGGCGGACGCCTTCCTCCTTCGATTGCCGCCGGTGGCTATGGGCCCCGGCTCAAGGCCGGGGCGACGGGCGGAGAGGGGCTCTCTCCACCCCCCTTCCTCCCCACCATATCTTGCATAAATATCAGCCGGGTACCGCAAGCGCTTGGCCAATTCCGGCCGATGTGGTATCTCGCAGGAACTTCTTTCGACCGCCACACCAGACCCGCCCGCTTTGCCCCTAAGGGCTTGCGGCGGTGGAGATATTTCGCCCCATGACCTCCTCCTCCAGCGCCAAAACCGCCGCCTCCGCGCCCGAGTCGTTCTTCACGGCTACCCTCGCCGAGGCCGATCCGGAAATCGCCGCCGCGATCAAGGGCGAACTTGGCCGTCAGCGCCATGAAGTCGAGCTGATCGCGTCGGAAAACATCGTCAGCCGGGCGGTGCTGGAAGCGCAGGGTTCGGTGATGACCAACAAGTATGCCGAGGGTTATCCGGGCAATCGCTATTACGGCGGCTGCGAATGGGTCGACGTCGCCGAGACGCTGGCGATCGAACGCGCCAAGAAGCTGTTCGGTGCGCAATTCGCCAATGTGCAGCCGAACTCCGGCAGCCAGATGAACCAGGCCACGTTTCTGGCGTTGCTGCAGCCCGGCGATACCTTCATGGGCCTCGACCTCGCGGCCGGCGGCCATCTCACCCACGGCTCGCCCGTCAACATGTCCGGCAAATGGTTCAAGGCTTCGCATTACACCGTGCGCCGCGAAGACCAGATCATCGACATGGACGAGGTGGCGAAGCAGGCCGAGCAGGTCCGCCCGAAACTCATCATCGCCGGTGGATCGGCCTATTCGCGCCCCTGGGACTTCAAGCGCTTCCGCGAGATCGCAGATCATGTCGGCGCCTATCTGCTGGTCGACATGGCGCATTTCGCCGGCCTCGTCGCTGGCGGTGTCCATGCCTCGCCGGTGCCGCATGCGCACGTCACCACGACCACCACGCATAAATCGCTGCGCGGCCCGCGCGGCGGCCTGATCCTGTGCAACGACGAGGCGATCGCCAAGAAGCTCAACTCGGCGATCTTCCCGGGCCTGCAGGGCGGTCCGCTGATGCATGTGATCGCCGCCAAGGCGGTCGCCTTCGGCGAGGCGCTGCGCCCGGATTTCAAGGTCTATGCAAAGAACGTGGTCGAGAACGCCAAGGCGCTGGCCGAAACGCTGCGCGGCCACGGCTTCGACATCGTCTCTGGAGGCACCGACAACCATTTGATGCTGGTCGATCTCCGGCCCAAGGGGCTGAAGGGCAATGTCTCCGAAAAGGCGCTGGTGCGCGCCGCGATCACCTGCAACAAGAACGGCATTCCCTTCGATCCGGAAAAGCCGTTCGTCACCTCGGGGCTTCGTTTGGGCACGCCCGCGGCGACCACGCGTGGCTTCGGCGTTGCCGAGTTCCAGCAGGTCGGCGGCATGATCGCCGAAGTGCTCAACGCGCTGGCGCAGTCGGCTGACGGCAAGGCGCCGCTGGTCGAAGCCGCCATCAAGGAACGCGTGAAGGCACTCACCGACCGCTTCCCGATTTATCAGTAAAGGTCCCGTTGGATGCGCTGTCCCAGCTGCAACAGTCTCGATACGCAGGTGAAGGACTCGCGTCCGACCGAGGATTCGGCCGTGATCCGGCGGCGGCGGGTGTGCATCGCCTGCAATTTCCGTTTCACGACCTTCGAGCGGGTGCAGTTGCGCGAGCTGACCGTGATCAAGCGCAACGGCCGCCGGGTACCGTTCGACCGCGACAAGCTGGTCCGCTCGCTGCAGATCAGCCTGCGCAAGCGGCCGGTCGACCCTGAACGGGTCGAGAAGATGGTTTCCGCGATCGTGCGCGAGCTCGAGAGCGGCGGCGAGGCCGAGGTTTCCTCGGAGGCGATCGGCGAGATCGTGATGGAGCATCTGCGCCAGCTTGATGACGTCGCCTATGTGCGTTTCGCCTCGGTCTATCGCAATTTCCGTGAGGCCAAGGACTTTGAGGCGGTGCTCGGCGAACTCTCCGCCGAAGACGACGCACGGGTCGCCACGTTGCGCAAATGATCTTCCGCATTCTGGAAGACCAGTACGCGCAAAAACTCAAGGAAGCGAAGGCCGCAGACCAGCGCTTCATGCAGCTTGCGCTGTCGCTTGGTCGCCGCGGACTGGGCCGAACCTGGCCGAACCCGGCCGTCGGCGCCGTTGTCGTCAAGGACGGCGTCATCGTCGGCCGCGGCTGGACCCAGCCCGGCGGCCGGCCGCATGCCGAGCCCGTGGCGCTTCGGCGGGCCGGCGAGGCGGCACGTGGCGCCACGCTCTATGTGACGCTGGAGCCCTGTTCGCATTTCGGCAAATCGCCGCCCTGCGTCGATGCCGTGATTGCGTCTGGCATTTCGCGCGTGGTGTCGGCGATCGAGGACCCCAACCCTGAGGTGGCCGGGCAGGGCCACGCAAAACTTCGCGCGGCCGGGATTACGGTCGATGTCGGTCTTGGCGCCGCCGAAGCCGCCCACGATCATGCCGGACACTTTCGCCGCATCCGCGACAAGCGCCCCCACGTGATCCTCAAGCTGGCGGTATCCGCCGACGACAAGATCGGCGCCGCCGGCCACAAGCCGGTCGCGATATCAGGCGAAGCGGCGAGGACGCGGGTGCACCTGTTGCGCGCGCAATGCGACGCCATCCTGGTCGGCATCGGCACCGTGCTGGCGGACGATCCGCTGCTGACCTGCCGCCTGCCGGGCATGGAGGCGCGTTCGCCGGTGCGGGTGGTGCTGGATCGCGCACTTCGCATGCCCGGCACCAGCAAGCTCGTCCAGTCCGCGCGCCAGACGCCGCTATGGGTGATGACCTCGGATTTCGCCGAAGCGCCAGCGGCCATGAAGCTCGGCGCGGCCGGGGCGCAGGTGATGCGTGTTGCCGCAACGGTCACCCCGCCGGGACTGGACTTGCTCGCGGTTCTGCGCGCTCTGTCGGACAAGGGCATTACGCGGCTGATGGTGGAGGGCGGCTCGCGGGTGGCGTCATCCTTCGTCGCTGCGGGCCTGGCCGATGAAATCTGGCTGCTGCGTGGGCCCGAGACTGTCGGACCCGACGGCATTCCCGCGCTGGACGCATTGCCGCTGTCGGCAATCACGCAGTCGTCGGGCTTCCGGGTTCATGCTAGCGAAACGCTACAAAAGGACACACTGACGATTTACGAGCGCGCTGCCTAAGTTCGTCATGCCCGGGCTTGTCCCGGGCATCCACGTCTTGGTCGCGGATTATGAAGGAAGACGTGGATGGCCGGGACAAGCCCGGCCATGACAGTGGTGGAAAATGTTTACCGGAATTGTCACCGACATCGGCGAGATCATAGCCCTGACGCCAACGGCGCAGGGCCAGTTGCACCGCATGCGCATCGCCTGCCGTTACGACCAGACGACCATTGCCGACGGTGCCTCGATCGCCTGCAACGGCGTCTGCCTGACCGTGGTCGCCTCCGGCGTCGACGGCGGCAAGACCTGGTTCGACGTCGATGCCGCCGCAGAGACGCTCGGCATGACCACGGCCAAACACTGGAGCAAGGGAACCAGACTAAATCTCGAGCGCGCGCTCAAGATCGGCGACGAACTCGGCGGCCACATCGTCGCTGGCCATGCCGATGGCATCGCCACTATCGCTAAGCGCGACGATCTGCCCGATATGGCGCGGTTCGAACTGCGCACGACGCGGGAACTCGCACGCTTCATCGCGGCCAAGGGCTCGATCACGCTGGATGGCGTGTCGCTGACGGTAAATACGGTTCAAGATGTCGTCTTTTCGGTGCTGATCATCCCCCATACGCTGAGCGTGACGACACTGAGCGGTTGGCGCGCGGGCAGCGAGGTCAATATCGAAGTTGATTTAATGGCCCGCTATGCGGCGCGGCTGTCGGAAATGAAGTAGCGGCAACGACAATGTGTCATACGCGGGCTTGACCCGCGTATCCATCCTCTTAACAAGATGGGCTTCCTGGCGGGATGGATTGCCGGGTCAAGCCCGGCAATGACGACGAAGGCGAACAATGGCAGACGCACGGCGCGCACCGCTGAAAGACCAGACCGACATCGCAGGCGCGCGCGCGCTGATCGTCGAGGCGCGGTTCTATGACGACATTCAGGATGCGCTGATGGAGGGCGCGGTCGCCGAGCTCAAGGCTGCCGGCGTCAGCCATGACGTGATCACCGTACCCGGCGCGCTGGAAATTCCAGCCGCGATTGCGATTGCGCTCGATGCTGCCGCGAAGAACGGAAAGCCCTATGACGCGGCGATCGCGCTCGGCTGCGTGGTGCGCGGCGACACCATCCATTTCGAAATCGTGTCGATCGAATCCTCGCGCGCGCTGATGGACATCGCGGTCGCCAGAGGTTTTCCGCTCGGCAACGGCATCATCACCGTCAACACCGAGGCGCAAGCCTGGGCGAGAGCGCGCGCCAGCGAACTCAACAAGGGCGGTGACGCCGCACGCGCGGCGCTGGCGATGCTGCGGATCAAACGCCGGCTGACAAAGGCCTGATGATGGCAGACAGCAAGAAGCCCGCGAAAGGTCCCGACAAGAAAGCCAACCGGCGCGGCGCGGCACGGCTCGCGGCGGTGCAGGCGCTGTATCAGATGGACATCGCGGGCGCCGGCATCAACGACATCTTCGCCGAGTTCGAAAGCCACTGGCTCGGCAACGAAGTCGAAGGCGACAAATATCTGCCGGCAGAGGCTGCGTTCTTCAAGGACGTGGTGGCCGGCGTGGTGCGCGACCAGGCCAAGCTCGATCCCCTGATCGATGATGCGCTTCAGAAGGGCTGGCCGCTGAAGCGGATCGACGCGATTTTGCGCGCCGTGCTGCGGGCTGGATCCTACGAGCTGGAACACCGCAAGGACGTCCCCGGTCGCGTGGTCGTGTCCGAATATGTCGATGTCGCGCATGCCTTCGTCGAAAAGGAAGAGACCGGCATGGTCAACGCCGTGCTCGACCAGATCGCGCGCCAGTTCCGCGCCGACGAGTTCGCGCGTGGCTAGCGGGAAACCCGCGTCCGGCGAGGACGCGCTGATTGCGCGCTATTTCCGGCCGCTTGCGACCGACCCGGGCGCCTTCGGCCTCGACGACGACGCCGCGGCGCTGAAACCCAATGGCGACGACATCGTGGTGACGACGGACGCCATCGTCGAAGGCGTCCACTTCCTGCCCGACGATCCCCCCGACACGGTCGCGCGCAAGGCGCTGCGGGTGAACCTCAGCGATCTCGCGGCCAAGGGCGCCACGCCGGCCGGCTTCGTGCTGACGCTGGCGCTGCGCGGCGCCGACGAGGCGTGGCTCAAGCCGTTCGCGGCGGCGCTTGGCGAGGATGCCACTCAATTCAGATGCCCGCTGCTGGGTGGCGATACCGTTTCGACGCCAGGCCCGTTGATGGTCTCGGTCACCGCATTCGGCCGCGTTCCATCAGGCCAGATGGTTCATCGCAGCGGGGCGAAGGCCGGCGAGCGCGTGATGGTGACCGGTACGATCGGCGATGCCGCGCTGGGGCTTGCCATCCTCAAGGGCGGGAAGATCCACGCCGCGACAACAGACACGGCTGCGCGCGAGGCGCTGGTCGGGCGTTATCGTATTCCGCAGCCGCACGTGGCCATGGCGGAGATCGTCCGCGAACATGCCAGCGCGGCGATGGATGTATCGGACGGCCTAGCCGGTGATTTGACAAAACTCTGCGGCGTCTCGGGCGTATCTGCCGCGATCGATCTGGCCTCGATCCCGTTGTCCGATACCGCGAAGGATCTGGTGTCTCGCGGCATTGTCGGACTGGAGACGTTGATCGCCGGTGGCGACGATTACGAGATCCTGTGCACGATGCCGGAGGATCGCGTCGAGGCGTTCGCGCAAGCCGCCAAGCGCGCCGGCGTATCGGTCAGTTCCATCGGAACCGTGGTCGCGGGTAGCACCGCCCCTAAGGTTCATCGACGGGCAGGGCAGGGAAATCACACTGGAACGGCGCTCCTACAGCCATTTTTGAGGGCGAGACTGCGTTAACCCCGCGGCATTTATTTCGCGCCAGCCATTGCAATTCTGTGGAAAACCTATAGGTGTACCGCCATTCGATTACCGTCGTGCCTTTTTGAACGCGCCCTTCGGGGCTTCTTCCAGAGACATCGTCGAGAACGGATTTGAATCCGCGCGATCGCCGCGCGGAATGAAAGCCTATGTGCTTTGGAGAAGAGAAAATGGCTACGGGAACAGTGAAGTGGTTCAACGGTCAAAAGGGTTTCGGTTTCATTGAGCCGAGCGATGGCAGCAAGGATGTGTTCGTGCACATCTCCGCCGTCGAGCGCGCCGGCCTCGGTGGTTTGGCCGAAGGTCAGAAGGTTCAGTTCGAACTCAAGACCGACAAGATGCGGGGCAAAGTGAGCGCGGAAAACCTGTCGCTCGCCTAAAGGCCTCGAAACGGTCGTTTCACGGATGTACTGGAATGGCTAGTGAGCCCGCTCGATCCTGATGGGATTGGGCGGGCTCTTGTATTTTGGGCCAGGGCAAGCCTCTGCCACCGGCCCGGGCGACGTTTGCCGCCCGCTTTGACCTGTGATTCCTTCCAAAATTCGACGGTTTCTGACCTCCACGGCGTTGCGCCGAGGTAACGATTTTGGCATGGTCCCGCCGATTTGAGGCCGCCCTTTGGGCAGGGAAGGCCTCCTTTTTATGCGTCCTCCGCGACCGCGGTGGTGGCGCGGGGTGGAACAAAAATCTGAGGCAAATTCAATGACAGCATTATGGATGATTGTGCTCTGCGGAGCGCTTTCGATCGTTTACGCCATCTGGGCGACGGCTTCCGTGCTCAAATCGGACGCCGGCAGCCCGCGTATGCAGGAGATCGCGGCCGCGGTCGCCGAGGGCGCACAGGCCTATCTCAAGCGCCAGTACATGACGATCGGCATGGTCGGCATCGTGATCTTCGCGCTTTTGGCCTACTTCCTCGGCATGCTTGTTGCGGTCGGCTTCCTGGTCGGCGCCGTGCTGTCGGGCGCCGCCGGCTTCATCGGCATGAACGTCTCGGTTCGCGCCAACGTGCGCACCGCGCAGGCGGCTACGACCTCGCTGGCCGGCGGACTTGAGCTCGCCTTCAAGGCGGGCGCCATCACCGGTATGCTGGTTGCGGGTCTCGCGCTGCTCGGCGTCACCATCTACTTCGCTTACCTGACCCAGGTCCTGGGCCTCAAGGCCAACGACCGCGTCGTCGTTGACGCGCTGGTGGCACTCGGCTTCGGCGCCTCGCTGATCTCGATCTTCGCCCGTCTCGGCGGTGGCATCTTCACCAAGGGTGCCGACGTCGGCGGCGATCTCGTCGGCAAGGTCGAAGCCGGCATTCCCGAGGACGACCCGCGCAACCCGGCGACCATCGCCGACAACGTCGGCGACAATGTCGGCGACTGCGCCGGCATGGCGGCCGACCTGTTCGAGACCTATGCGGTGACCGCGGTCGCCACCATGGTGCTGGCCGCGATCTTCTTCGCGACCTCACCGCTCTTGGTGAACATGATGACCCTGCCGCTCGCCATCGGCGGCATCTGCATCATCACCTCGATCGCCGGCACCTTCTTCGTCAAGCTCGGCGCCAGCCAGTCGATCATGGGCGCGCTGTACAAGGGCCTGATCGCGACCGGCGTGCTGTCGCTGGTCGGCGTCGCCGGCGTCATCTACTGGCTGATCGGTTTCGGTCCGCTGGCGGGCGTGAAATACACCGGTATGGACCTGTTCCAATGCGGCGTTGTCGGTCTCATCGTCACCGGCCTGATCATCTGGATCACCGAATACTACACCGGTACTGAATATCGCCCGGTTAAGTCGATTGCGGCGTCCTCGGTCACCGGCCACGGCACCAACGTGATCCAGGGTCTGGCGATCTCGATGGAGTCGACCGCCGGTCCGGCGATCGTGATCATCGCCGGTATCCTCGTCACCTATAGCCTTGCCGGTCTGTTCGGTATCGCGATTGCGACCACGACGATGCTGGCGCTGGCCGGCATGATCGTCGCCCTCGACGCCTTCGGTCCGGTCACCGACAACGCCGGCGGCATTGCCGAAATGGCTGGCCTGCCGAAGGAGGTCCGCAAGGCGACCGACGCGCTCGACGCGGTCGGCAACACCACCAAGGCGGTCACCAAGGGATACGCGATCGGTTCCGCCGGTCTCGGCGCGCTGGTGCTGTTCGCGGCTTACAATGAAGACCTCAAATTCTTCATCGCCAACTCTGCCAAGCATCCGTACTTCCAGGGCGTGCTGCCTGACTTCTCGCTCAACAACCCCTACGTCGTGGTCGGCCTGCTGTTCGGCGGCCTGCTGCCGTATCTGTTCGGCGCGATGGGCATGACGGCGGTCGGCCGTGCGGCCGGCGCGATCGTCGAGGAAGTGCGGCGCCAGTTCCGCGAGAAGCCCGGCATCATGCAGGGCACCGACAAGCCGGACTACGGCAAGGCCGTCGACCTGCTGACCAAGGCCGCGATCAAGGAAATGATCATTCCGTCGCTGCTGCCGGTGCTGTCGCCGATCTTCGTCTACTTCGTGATCTACGCGATCGCGGGCGGTGGCGCGGCCGGCAAGTCGGCGGCGTTCTCCGCCGTCGGCGCGATGCTGCTCGGCGTGATCGTGACCGGTCTGTTCGTCGCGATTTCGATGACCTCGGGCGGCGGTGCCTGGGATAACGCCAAGAAGTACATCGAGGACGGTCACTACGGCGGCAAGGGTTCTGATGCCCACAAGGCAGCCGTGACCGGTGACACCGTCGGCGATCCCTACAAGGATACGGCGGGTCCCGCCGTCAACCCGATGATCAAGATCACCAATATCGTGGCGCTGTTGCTGCTGGCGATCCTGGCGCACTGAGCGGCGCAAAGCTCAACGAAAAGAAAAACCCCGCGGTGCGAGCCGCGGGGTTTTTGCTTGGCACGAACCTCATTCGCTTTACACGGACAACATGGAGACCAATCTATGTCGCTCTCATCCGCCCGAAATTATGCACTCCGCGCCTCCAAGTCGCAGGACCAGAAGGAGGCCATCGAACTGCTGTCCAAGGCGATCCTGGAACTGGCTTTGTCGATTGAAGCCACCGACGCCAAGGTCAAGAAGATCAACAAGTCGTCCTAGCTGGCGCAGAATTCATTGAGACGCCCATAAATCCGCCTCGCATCGAAAAGAAAATTCCGCGGTGCGAGCCGCGGGATTTTGCTTTGGAAGTTCGCGAGCCTCATCCCGTCATTGGAGGCAAGAGATCAGCCCGCGTCCATCTGCAGGCCTTCGCGCTTGATGATCTCGCCGAATTTCGTCGTCTCCGCCTGCACAAAATCGGAGAACTGCTGCGGCGTACCCCAGTCGGGCGTCGCGCCCATCTTGCCGAGGGTTGTCTTGATGTCCTCGCGCGCCAACATGGTCTTGATCTCCTTGTTGAGCGCTTCGACGACAGGAGCGGGCGCAGCTTTGGGCAGGAAAATGCCGAACCAGGAGGAGACGTCGAACTTGGAAAGTTCGGGTGCGCCCTCGCGCATGGTCGGGATGTTCGGCGCCGCCGGGGTGCGCTCGGGCGTGGTGACGCAGAGCGCGGTGAGCTTGCCGTCCTCGGTCTGCGGCAGCGACGGATAGAGGTTGTCGAACAGGATCTGGATATCGCCGGCCAGCGCCGCCTGCAGCGCCGGACCCGCGCCGCGGAACGGCACATGCACCATCTTCAGCCCGGTGAGCTGCAGGAACCAGGCGCCGGTGAGGTGAGGGCTCTGCCCGACACCGGAGGAAGCGTAGGTGAGCTTGTCCGGATTGGCCTTGATGTAGGCGATGAGATCCGGGATCGACTTGATGCCGGTCGAGGGATGTGCCGACACGATGTTCGGAATCCGGATCAGGTTGCTGACCGGCTGCAACTGCTCGGCCTTGTAGGTCATGTTGCGGAAGATGCTGTAGGCGATCGCGTTCGGACCGGGATTGCCGACCAGGATGACGTGGCCGTCCGACTTGCCGCGCACGACTTCGGCGGTGCCGATGGTGCCGCCGCCGCCCGAGCGGTTTTCCACCACCGCATTCTGGCCCCAGGCCGTCTGCAGATGTGCGGCCAGGAGCCGTCCCATCACGTCGGTACTGCCGCCGGCCGCGGCCGGCACGATAACACGGACGGTCTCGGTCGGCCGCCAGTCGGCGCCGTAGCTCGTGCGCGGCAAAATGGCTGCCGCTGAAACGGCTGCAGCTCCGGTCAAAAGGCGGCGTCGCGAAAAGGCTCTAATCGTCACAAAGTGCACTCCCTGCTGAATCATTATTTGCAGGGAGCCTAGGCATCACGCGCCAAGAGGGCAAGCGGGCGACTTGGCACAGGATTTCCGCGTTGCGGAACGAGGTGAATCAGAACTGACCGGGCTAGTTAAAGCTGAGCAGCTTGAACAGCGGCGTCAGGTAGCTGAGTTCCTGGCCAGATGTGGGCGTGGTGCGGCTGATGAAGTCGAAGATCTTGCCGTCCTGCAATCCGTAATTGGCGAGCCGCTGCACCTGGCGGTTCTTGTCGAAATAGATCGCGATCACCCGCTGGTCGACGACCTGCTGGTTCATGAACGCGACTTTGCGCTCGGAGCGCTGCGAAATGTAATAGAACACCTCGCCGCTCAGGGTCGCGACCGTGGAGGGCGTTCCCATCACGATCAGCACCTGATCCTGGCTGGCGCCGATCGGGATCTGTTCCAGCGCGTTGGGCGGCAGGATATAGCCCTTCTGGAACTGCTCGCCGGTGCAGCCGCCCAGCGCGGCGCACACCAGTGCCATGGCCGCAAGGGCGCGCCAGCGCGTGGTAAGGCGGCGCGGCGAGGGCACGCGGGCGCTCAAATGGCTCGTCTCGATCATTATAGGAATTCGCTCGTCCTCTTGCATCGCGCGGTGCGTTGACGTACCGGGCAGCACGCAGGATTGCAACATGCGCGGGCCCGGGACCAGACCTCCGGGGCTCGCTTGCGGAACCCACAATGCTTTGGCCGTTCAGTCACTTCAGGAAACCCCGGACGCCTTTGCGCGGCACCATTGAGGCCATCTATGGCATGATCGTGACGCAGGCGCGAGAACCGTCGTTCTACCGGGCCATGGGGGTGCCAGACACGGTTAACGGCCGTTTTGACCTGCTTCTGCTGCATTTGTGGCTGGTGTTGCGGCGGCTGAAGTCGGCCGAAGGCGGCACGGCCCTGTCGCAGGCGCTGTTCGACCATTTTTGCAACGACATGGACGATAATCTGCGCGAGATGGGCGTCGGCGACCTCACAGTGCCGAAACGGATGCAGGCCTTCGGTGAGGCCTTTTACGGCCGGACGGCGGCCTATGATCTCGCGCTCACCGACGGCCGCGAGGCGCTGGCGCAGGCGCTTTGCAAGAATGTCCTGAACGGTGAGAATATCGAAAAGGCCCGGCTGCTTGCGGCCTATGCCGAAGCCGCAATGGGCGCTTTGGAGGGCATGGATGAGGCGACGCTGGTGAGTGGTTTGGGCAAGTTTCCTGTGCCGGATAATGCGGGCGCGCAGCAATGAGCAAGAGTGACACGATAGAAAAGCCGGACCCTTGGCGCGTCCCCGTTGCGGTCGCGCAGATCCCGGAGACCGGCCTGCATCGCGACATCGAAGCCGATCCTGCGATACGCCATGCGATCGCGGATGTGGGCGGCCTGCGCGTAGTACTCTCGGCGCAGGCCTCGTTCGACGTGACGCCAAAGAGCGGCGGGCGCTTCCACGTTTCAGGGCAGGTGCGCGCACGGGTCGGGCAAACCTGTGTGGTGACGCTGGACCCGATGGAAAGCGACATCGACGAGGCGATCGACCTGATCTTTGCGCCGCCGGAACAGGTCCCGCAAATGGCGGCGCTGGTCGACGAGGCCGAGCACAGCGACGGTGAGACGCCGGATCCGCCGGAGCCGATCGAGAATGGAATCATCGATCTCGGCAGGCTTGCCACCGACGCGCTGTATCTCGCCATCGATCCCTATCCGCGTAAACCCGACGCCGTGTTTGAACCCCTGGTTGAAGCCGTCGATCCGGAGGACCACCCGTTTGCCGCACTGAAGGCGTTGAAGGTCAAACCGAAAAAGCCCGGCCCAAAGAAGCCCAAGGGCAAGTAACCCGCGGTTTCAGTGGACGGCGAGGCTGGATTCGGGTTGAGGCAGTTGGGATATCTCGACAAAAATCTTCCGTAAGGTTTTGAATTACATAAAAATATTGTATATTTTCGCTGCTGAGCCGGGTTGCCTCCGTCTGCCAAAAGACCGTGGTCAAGAGGTTGTTTCGGGACGGGGACACGCTATTGTCCCGGCCCGGCGGAGGCGCGGCTTTGCGTTTTGCCGATACCGCTTTGGCGGTGCCTTTGACTATTGCGCGGCCGGGCTCCATGAGGGCCGCAAGAGATCAGGTTTCCAGGACGTTCATGCCGCAAAAGGTTCGAATCGCGCTTGACGCCATGGGTGGCGATGTCGGCGCCTCGGTCGTCGTTCCCGGCGCCGCGATTTCTTTGAAACGGCATCCCGACTCTGAATTTCTGCTGTACGGCGACAGCAAGCTGATCAACGAGCAACTCGCCAAATATCCCGCCCTCAAGGCGGCCTCGCACGTCGTCCATACCGACGTTACCGTCAGCATGCACGACAAGCCGAGCCAGGCGCTGCGCCGCGGGCGCAAGACTTCGTCGATGTGGCTTGCGATCGACGCCGTGAAGAAGGGCGAGGCCCATGTCGCGGTTTCCGCGGGCAATACCGGGGCGCTGATGGCGATGGCGCGCTTCCACCTGCACACCATGCCCGGGATTGATCGTCCGGCCATTGCTGGCGTGTGGCCGACGGCGCGCGGCGATTCGGTCGTGCTCGACCTCGGCGCCAGCATCGGCGGCGATGCGCATCATTTGGTGTCGTTGGCGGTGATGGGCAGCGCGATGGCGAGCGTGCTGTTCGACCTCAAGCGTCCAACCGTCGGCCTGCTCAATATCGGGGTCGAGGAGGTCAAGGGCGGCGAGGAGATTCGCAAGGCTTCCGAACAACTGCGCGCGATGAATCTGCCGGAGCTCGACTATATCGGCTTCGTCGAGGGCGACGGGATCGGCGGGGGCGCCGCTGATGTCATCGTATCGGAAGGCTTCAGCGGCAACATCGCGTTGAAGGCCGCCGAAGGAACCGCGCGCCAGATGGCGGATTTTCTGCGCAATGCCATGGCATCCAGCTGGCGGTCGCGGATCGGTTATCTGTTCGCCCGCAGCGCATTCAAGGCGCTCCGGGACAAGCTCGACCCGAACAAATCCAATGGTGGTGTGCTGCTCGGCCTGAAAGGCGTGGTTGTCAAAAGCCATGGCGGAATCAGCGCCGAAGGCTTTGCCTATGCGGTCGATGTTGGCTATGAGATGGTCCGCTGCGATCTCCTCACCAAGATCAATCAGATGCTTAATCGCGACGGCAGTGCGCTGGCCCAGGCGCAGACCGCGCAGGAGGTTGTCTCGTGACTGCGATACGTTCGGTCGTGCTCGGCTGCGGCTCCTATCTGCCGCAGAAGGTGCTGACCAATGCCGAACTGGCGGCCCGAATCGATACTTCGGACGAGTGGATCGTGCAGCGCACCGGCATCCGCCAGCGCCACATCGCCGCCGAAGGCGAGTTCACCTCGCACCTCGCAATCAACGCTGCGCGCGCGGCGCTTCATCATGCAAGGCTCGACCCCCAGGCGATCGACCTGATCGTGCTGGCAACCTCGACGCCGGACAACACCTTTCCGGCCACCGCGGTCGCGGTGCAGCACGGCCTCGGCATCAACCACGGCGTCGCCTTCGACCTGCAGGCGGTCTGCTCCGGTTTCGTCTTTGCGCTCGCGACCGCCGACAATTTCCTGCGCACGGGCGCCTGCAAGCGCGCGTTGGTAATCGGCGCCGAGACCTTTTCGCGGATTCTGGACTGGAGCGACCGCGGCACCTGCGTGCTGTTCGGCGATGGCGCCGGCGCGGTCGTGCTGGAGGCACAGACGGAGCCTGGCAAATCGAGCGACCGAGGTGTGCTGACGACGCATTTGCGTTCCGACGGCCGCCACAAGTCGAAGCTCTATGTCGACGGCGGTCCGTCCTCAACCCAGACCGTCGGCCAATTGCGGATGGAAGGCCGCGAGGTGTTCAAGCACGCGGTCGGCATGATCACAGACGTCATCGTCGACGCCTTCAACGCCACTGGCGTGACCGCCGAGGACATCGATTGGTTCATCCCGCACCAGGCCAACAAGCGAATCATCGACGCTTCGGCGCACAAGCTTCATATTGCACCGCAGAAGGTGGTGTTGACCGTCGACCTGCACGGCAACACGTCAGCCGCGTCGATCCCGCTGGCGCTGGCGGTCGCCGTCAAGGATGGACGCGTGAAGAAAGGCGATCTGGTGCTGTTCGAGGCCATGGGCGGCGGTTTCACCTGGGGTTCCGCGCTCGTGCGCTGGTAGGCGCAGCGCAACAATACCGATTAAAATTGTAGTGCTGTTCCATGCGTCTGCATGATGGTCGCTGTTGACCATTGCGTGCTAACCTCATAATTTCAGGGAATAAATTGTTCGCCGAGAGTGCGGGGCAGGCGATGACCGGGACCGGAAAAACAGTCACACGCGTCGATCTATGCGAGGCGGTCTACCAGAAGGTGGGCCTGTCGCGAACGGAATCGTCTGCGTTTGTCGAGCTCGTTTTGAAAGAAATCACCGATTGCCTGGAGAAGGGCGAGACGGTGAAGCTGTCGTCGTTCGGTTCGTTCATGGTGCGCAAGAAGGGTCAGCGTATCGGACGTAACCCGAAGACCGGTACGGAAGTGCCGATTTCACCGCGACGCGTGATGGTGTTCAAGCCTTCTGCTATTCTGAAGCAGCGGATCAACGGTCATGCGCCCGGCAACGGTGAAAGCAAGACCGACTAGCGGACTTTGTAGCGAGACTGCGTCTATCGTCTTCACAAACCAGTTTAGCTGAGAAGGAGCGAGCATTTGGACAAGGCGCCGGATGCGTTCCGTACCATCAGCGAAGTCGCTGAAGAGCTCGACATTCCGCAGCACGTGCTGCGATTCTGGGAGACGCGGTTCGCCCAGATCAAGCCGATGAAGCGAAGCGGCGGGCGGCGGTACTACCGCCCTGACGATGTCGATCTGCTCAAGGGCATTCGCCGTCTGCTGTACGGCGAGGGCTACACCATCCGCGGTGTGCAGCGGATCCTGAAAGAGCACGGCATCAAATCGGTGCAGGGACTTGCCGATCAGGCCTCGGCCGTCAGTTTCGGCGCGGTCGAGGAGGCGATCGGTCTCAGCCTGCAGGAGCCCGAAGAGGGCGAGACGCCGACCGTCGATGCCGATGACGAAGATTACGAGACCGAAGACGCAGAAAAAGAGATCGACTACCGCTTTGTCGATACCGACGAGGACGGCATCGTGTTGCCGCTGGCCAAGGCCAAACCCGGCCCGGCGGCGGGCGGCCCCGATCGCGAGCGTCTCGAGCGGGTGCTGCAGGAACTGGTCGCCTGCCGGCAATTGCTTGATAGCGCGATGAAGGACGGCTGAGGGGCGGGAAACCAGCCTGCTGCCGCCCAAATGAGGCGACCGCGCGCCTTGCGCCGGACCCTGATCGCAGCTAATGGAACGGCATCGGAGCGTGGCGCAGCCCGGTTAGCGCACTAGTCTGGGAGACTAGGGGTCGGAGGTTCAAATCCTCTCGCTCCGACCAAATTTCTCAATAAAATCAAGTCGTTTTTCGAACGGGCAGTTGCCACCCAACCGCCCGTTGCCATTTGGTTGCCAAAAATGTTCGCCTCGCGTTCTTCCGTGAGCGCTAGTTTTTGCTCTCTGGGATGCCATTGCCGGCCCGCCTGTCCCGGTAGTCCTCGAGCTTCTGGATTGCGTTCGCCGCCAGCACGCCGCGGCGTGCAAGATAGATGTCAATGATGCGCTGCGCCTTGTCGACGGTCCACGTAAGGGCTTCGGCGATCTCCGGCGCCGTCGCGCCGGCCTCGGCCAGCAGCGTCGCCGCGGTTGTCGTGAAAATTGAGCTCGCCGGGGTTCACCCTGTCCGCGTCCTCGCGCCAGTGTTCATTGAAATATCGCCGGGTGTGGACGTCGACTGAGGCTTCCAGATACTGCGCTAGACGAGCATGCGCGAAGCAACAATGAATGAGAGGCCGCCTCGGTTGGCAGCCCCTTTCATTGCAGCGCCTGCAATGAATTTCACGTGTGGCATCTCAATTTTCAGGACGGTCTGCTGTCCTCGTGTCCTTGTCCATTTGCTGGAGCGACGCTCGAGATAATTTTCCGTCATCGGCGATGAGATTAATCTCAGCGCAGCCGACTTTAACGACATTGCGTTTGCGTGCGCACACTTTGGCTCGCCGAAAGACCGGGGCTGGATACCAAATCACCGTCCGCGCCTTTCGATCCTGAACTCGTCGATCGGCAGTTCAAATAGCCAGGATCCCGCAGATCACGACCCACGCAACGAACATCACCGCCAGACCGTACCAATAGCGGTCTGGGCGGGTCCTGTTCATGACAGAAAAAGGCTGGCCACTTGATAGAGCGCAAAAGCCAACTGGCCGACCATGAGGACGAGTGCAATCGCGAAGAGATAGAAGCCGTAATACATTGCGCTTGACCTTAAATATTCGCCCCAGGACTCACGCAGCTCCACATGAGACCGGAAAACAAAACTCGGTACTTGCAATGATTTGTCGTCCTGATTCGCCACGATGAGTCAGCGCTGAATCGGCGTCAATAAAGATTTTGGTCTTTCCTTGTTTGAGGGAATGCAATGAGTCTCTTTTGCCACACTCAAGTGAAGCAGCTCACAAACTCCAGGGATCGCCAGCGCGTGGTTGGCGAATAATCGTCAAGCCAGCCGATACGTTTCGGTTCACGCAGCCATGATCTTGAAACCCCACCATACAACAGCAATAGCAGCGATGATGCAGGCAGCCGTCAGGGCACGCTCCAGGACATGGACCTTCATTGTTTCCATCCCGTTTTCGTCACTACCCCGCGCGGAAGGTATGTGATTCCACAAGGCGTCAGCAACTTGCGGGTTGCCGAAAGAAACAGCATTGGCAAATCGGCCGCGATCAGGCTGATGCCTTCGCAGCGGACCCGTTTCGCTTCTGACTCTGCTTCAGGAAGTTGACGCCGATCTGGTTGCCATTGACCCATGCCAGTTGGCAACGGCGGTAGGCCAGGCCGGTCGACGAAAGCAACAGGAAGAACTCCCTCAGCAGCAGACCCTCGATCGACCCTTCCACGGTTAGTCTGGCGCCGCCTTCGGACACGTCTTCCATCGTGCATTCGCGCCGCCAGGTTCCATCGATCGCCATCATGTGCGCGGGATAGCCGCGCTCAAATACGACGCGATGGGATTTTCGTTGCTCTGGACCGCTTCGTTGCGACGACATGACCGGATGACTGAGGTCAGAAACCCGCCGGGTTAAGCAGCAAGTTCCGTGTGCGCGATACTGCCTTGGGAGCCTCGGGCATCCTTTGGGCATCCCTTGGGCATCCCCAACGACCAGCATAGCCGGGTGCGGTTAAGGAACGGTGGCAAGCGAGACCCGTGATTGGGGCTGGACGCGATTGATCGATCGGAAGCATGCCGCACTGCGATCCGGCGTAGGCCGATCGCATCGCGCGGCGGCCGCGGCCAGGCGGCCGGTCAGGTCAGCGCATGCTGACGCCGATGCGGACGATGTGCCGGCGGCTACCGAACCCGCGACGTGACGCGGTTCGATAAAGCGTGTGGGCCGCGCGCCTCAGTCGATAGTCTATCCGTGGTCGTCCGGAATTGAGGGTCGAAGCTGCGCGTGGTTGATTGCTGGTTCCCGGCGGGGCGTTGCTTTGTCCGTCTTGCGGATTTGTTTTGCGTTTCGGAAGACGGGGGTCTGGTCGTGCGGCGGCTGGACCCCTTTTCCTCGGCCGACCCTCTGGGTCCGGCACACGCAGCAATGGTCGATTTCCCAAGGCTGCCAAAGACGCTGAACGTTGGAAGTCTCTTGGTGCAGGCTTGAGCGCGGCAAACAGAGGCACCTCGGCGGATGCGCGCAACAGATTGAACGCCGGATCGCCACTGCCACGCCACCAAATCGCCTAACAACTCAACGACGCCTGTTGCACCGGGCCGGGGCGATGCGCATGGGTGCAGCAATGATGCGCTTTACGCTGCGTTTTCTCGACGTCGTTCCAAATGTCGGACCGGCCGAGAAAGCTGGCCGAGTCACCCTGGATCTTCGCGGCGCAAAAAACCTGCACCAAGGGAGAAACTGATGGATACCACAACGCCTGCCGCACCCGACGAAAAAACACCTCCGCAGGAGGCTTCGGCGACACAACCCGGCAAAGAGAAGTCTAGCCCCTCAGGCCCGCTGGAGATCACCGCCGAACAATTCAACACGTCCGTCGCCCGGTTGACCGTGAATTCGATAGACGAGCTTCACAAGCTGGTTTCCGAACTCCAGAAGATGCAGGAGTTCCTGAAGTCCGAGGTCGACAGCGTGCAGCGCCAAATCGACAGCGCGGTGGCCGGAATCAATATCATCGTCGATACGATTGGCCCCTGGAAAGGCATCGCGGTCCCGCAGACACTTCCATCGGGCAATCGCAACGTCCGTGCGGGAGGGCCGGGGGGCAGTATCGAGCAACGCATTCGCGTCGGGTAGAGCATCGGCCGGTCAGTGATGTCTGCCCTCTCGCGACAGCGCGCCGGCGAGCAACGAAAACGTCGGCATGAAAGCAGCCGGGAGGGCCTTCTGGCTGATCCTCAAATCCCGGGCTCCATCTTGGTAAGCCGGCCTTAACCCCGTCTAAATCTTTGCGCCGGGGATCAACCTTTTCGATACACCCTGCGTGCTATGGCGTGTCCGGGTACAACCTGTGCACGGTGTTGAATTATGTACCTTTTGAAGCGTGCGGCCTTTGTCGTGGGCGGAATTTTCGTGGGCGTGATTTTGTTGAACTATTTCGTCCTGGGCCACACCGGCGATTACCCGCCGGGCGGCGAACGAATGGGCGAATGGAAAGCGGCCAAGATACGCGAGGCCTGTTATCCCGCCCTTGAGCACGTCGAGCGGGACGGGCAACTCCCGAAGCTTTCAACCGACCGGCATCGGGTCGACTGGCGGGACCTTACCCGAACGATTGAAATGACCGCAGCGCTGAACTGCTATCTCGTCACGCACCCGAACGCGGTATGCGAAAGGAATAACCGCGCCTACATCGTCAATTCCATCAATCGCTATTTTGCGAAGTTCGATGAGATGATGGATATCGCGAAGCGATATGGCGAAGCCGAAATGTCTACTGTCAGGAATCTCTGGGACAGTCCGCGCAACCGCTCGATCAAGGCGGCCTTGATGCAGAACACCAGCAGCGGCCGATTGATCAAGGCCGATTTCGGCTGGAGCGCGCCCGAGGCGATGAAATCCATGCTCAGTCAATACAACGGCACGGCCGACAACTGCCCCAGGGCATAGCAGCAGGACATTGAAAACCGATGAGTGGAGTCTTCAGTCTCATTCGTGCTCCCGCCATCGCCTTTTTCGGCGGATTCCTCGTCGTCGGCGGCTGGATCTGGGCGCCGCAAATTTCGAGTCTGCTGCCGGGCTTTTCTTCCGGCGTTTCTTCGGTCGGGTCGGGGGGTTCCTGGTTCGCCGACAGCAACCGCCTCGGCCGGCCCGAGACTGCGCCGGTCGTGCGAACCTGTATTTTCCGCGTGTTTGATTTCGGTCCGGACGCGAGGAAGATTGAACCGAGCGCCGGGTACTTTATGCTGAAGGCTGGCAGCTTGTCGGCGAGCGTTGTCAGCATGGTCGGCAAGCCAAATGCGAGAGCCGAAAACCAGTCGGCTTTCATGGCTGCCAAATGGGGAGAACTGGCCGGCTGCATTTACGCGCAGGACGATCGCGAACTCTGCGATCCCGACAGCCGCGCGGCGATGGTGGAGGCCACGACGAAATTCTTTGCCTTCGCAAAGCAGGCGCAAGCGTCCAACCCGCCGATCTCGGCCGGCGAAGCACGCGCGCTCGAGAACATCGGCGACAGGTTGCTGAACGCGCTCAAAAACCATCGACGCTATGGCACGCTCGTCGCGTCTGACTTCAGCGCCTTCGCGCCGTCCGAGATCACGAAGGTCATGCGCGAGGAATCCCAGACCCGCGATATCTGCAAGCGCTGACGTTCGGCCGGTGAAATACTGCGGACTGCAGGCGCCGGCCCTGTCTTGATTGGCGGCCGGTTCACGCGGCGTTTCCGATGCCCTGCCGTGCCAATTCCGCAACTGGAAAGCCGTCCCGATATCCCGTAGGCTTTGCGGCGACCGGCCGATTGCGCCGGCAAAGCGGGGACACACCCGCTATCCGTGGATGGAAACGCGAGGGCAGAGCCATGAAGATGCGCCCCACCGGCGTGATACCCCCGATGACGACGCCATTCCGAAAAGATGGCGAGATCGATTTCAAACTGGTCGCACCGCAGGTCGACTGGCTGATCGGCGCCGGCAGCCACGGCATGGCCGCCGGCGGTTCGACCGGCGAGGGGCACACACTCGATCATGAAGAGTATCGCGATCTGATGGCGGCGACGGTAGAGGCCGCGAAGGGTCGTGCACCCGTCATCGCCGGCATCATCGTCGACTCCACCCGCGATGCGATCCGGCGCGGCAAGCTCGTGCGCGACATGGATGTCGCAGCTCTTCAGGTGACGCCGGTGCATTATCTGTTCAAGCCTGACGAGCAGGCGATGGTCGATCATTTCCGCCGCATGGCGGATGAAACCGGCATGCCGATCATCATCTACAACGTGGTGCCGTGGTCCTATCTCTCGCCGGCGCTGTTGACCCGCATCATGAACGAGGTGCCGCTGGTCGTCGGCGTCAAGCAGAGCGCCGGCGACCTGAAACTGTTTGCCGACCTCATGATGATGGCGCCGGACAAACTGATCTACAGCGCGGTCGACGCGCTGATGTATCCATCCTATGCGCTCGGCGCGCACGGTTCGATCGCGGCCATCCTGAGCGCCGCGCCGCATGCTTCCGTCGAGCTTTGGGACGCGGTCAAGGCCGGCGACCACGCCCGCGCGCTGGAGCTTGCATAAGAAACTGCTGACGCTGTGGAACGCCATCGTCTCGGACAATCTGCCGGCGTGCACGCGCTATTCGCAGTCGCTGCAGGGATTGCCTGCGACGTTCTCCCGCGCGCCAATGCCGGAAGCCTCGCCCACGCAACAGGCCGCGATTGGAAAAGCGCTGGAGGGGCTGGGTGCATTGGGCGGCCGGCGCGTCGAGGCCGCGGAATAATTCCGCCACGCGAAAACGGTTTCAGGACAAGCGAGCAAGCCGCCTGACCGGCGGCTTTACCTGAAGTCGCGACCTGTTACTGTCCGGTTTCGAACGGGCTCCAACCCATGAGGGCCCCAATTCAAAAACTGACAACCGAGGTAAGCGTACCCATGAAGGATTTTGCCGGAAAGTTTGCCGTGATCACCGGAGGCGGCACGGGCATGGGTCGCGAACTCGCGCGCCAGCTCGTCGCCGAGGGCTGCAATGTCGCGATGTGCGACGTTTCCGCGGAAGCGATGGCCGAGACCAAGCGGCTGTGCGAGGCGGAAAAGCTGCCGCAGGGGCTGCGCGTCACCACCCACATCGCCGACGTCTCGATCGAGGACCATCTCAAGCGCTTTCGCGACGAACTGATCGAGCAGCAGGCGACGGACAGGATCCATCTGCTGTTCAACAATGCCGGCATCGGCGGCGGCGGCAGCCTGTTCACCAACACGCGCGAGCAGTGGGAGCGCACCTTCAATATCTGCTGGGGCGGCGTCTATCTCGGGGTGCGCACCTTCCTGCCGCTGATGCTGAAGGCGGACGAGGCCCACATCATCAACACATCGAGCGTCAACGGCTTCTGGGCGACCGTCGGCATGGGCGTGCCGCACACTGCCTACAGCGCCGCCAAGTTCGCGGTGAAGGGATTTACCGAAGCCTTGATGACCGACCTGCAGCTCAACGCCCCGCATATCAAATGCTCTGTCGTGATGCCCGGGCATATCGGCACTTCGATCGTTTCCAATTCGCGCAAGATCCAGAGCGGGACGGAATCCGAGCAATTGAGCGCGAACGAGATCCTGGCGGCGCGGCAACGCCTGAACGGCATGGGCATCGACACCAAGCCGATGTCGGACGAGGACATCCAGAAGATCGCGCTCGATCGCGCGCGGACGTTCCGCGACGAGGCGCCGACGACGGCTGCGGCCGCGGCGAAAATCATCCTCGACGGCGTCAAGGCCGAGCGCTGGCGTATCCTTGTGGGCGACGACGCCCACAAGCTCGACGAACGCGTACGCAAGACGCCGGAGAAGGCCTATACGCCGGAGTTCTTCCGCAGTTTTGCGGAAGAGGTCGGCTGGCGGTTGGGCTGAAAACTATCCACGCACGACCCGCTGGCGCGAGCCGGGACGGTAGGCGAGGCGGGTGTGCCCCGTGCAATAGGGCATGCCGTCGATCGGTGTGTTGCCGCAAAAGCAAAAATCCTCGGCGCCGGGCGTTCCGATCGGCCAGCGGCATCGTTCATTGCCGAGTTCGAACAGCGAGCAGCGGCGCTCACTGGCGATCGGCTCCTCGACCGGCGGCTGTCCGTTCTCGAACACGTCCTGCAGCATCCGGTATTGCAGGCGAGGGATGGATTTTCGTGAACGCTCCCGGGCGGTCTTGTCCGGGCGCGGTTTGGCCCTTGCGGGTCCGCGCGTCAATTCGAGGCGCGCGAGCTTGCCGATGACGGCGTTGCGGGTGACGCCGATGGCGGCGGCAATCTCGCGGCAGGAAAGGCCGGCGTCGAAATGGCCCCTCAGGAGTTCGACGCGTTCGGTGGTCCAGGTCGGTCTATTCGCAAACATATTGGCGGCCCCATATTCTATGGTCCGCCGCGCCTCGAAAATTCCCGTCAGGACGCCTTGCCGTTGTCGCGGATCGCAAGCAGCCCATCCTTGATGGCGAGCCGAATGCCTTCCTCGATCAAAGTCTTGGCGACGCCGGGAACGCTTGTGCCGTGGGTGCCCTGTCTCACCAGTCTTTCGAGATAGGTGATGGTCGAGAGCGCCAACGTAACGGGAACGCGGTCGGTTTCGGCTTTTTCTGTAGCCATGGGAAAACGCTAACTGTGCAAAGAGGTGTACTGAAAAGTATCTATTTAGACTCTATTAAGTTTTGCACACACCAGTCAATCGTCTTGTGGATAGCCTTGTATCGGATTGAAAAACCTGCAGAAAATCGATGCCAGGGGCTGTGGATAGCGTAAACAGCCTTCGGCCGCTTTTAAAGTCCGGCTCCGGCGGGGTGCATTACCGCGGCGAAACGAGCCAGCCGAGGGGGCCATTTCGGGATTGCTTCGCGCTGCGCGCGACGACGATGATGTCGGCGGAAGGCGGCACAGTGGGCGCAATGAAAGTAACGAACGGGCTCTACAGCATTCAAATCGAAATGACGGATGGCGGGCTTGGCCGTGCCACCGGCGTCATCATGCTGTTCGACGGCAAGATCGCCGGCGGCAACTCGTACTTCTACTACACCGGCTCCTACACCGCCGATCGCGGCAAGTGGCGCGGCGAGCTGATCACCAATGAGCACACGAAATCGGCCGGCGCGCGGCCGCTGTTCGGCGGCCGCGAAGTCACCTGCGGCTTTACCGGCTCATATTCCGCCGATGCTGCTGACGTCAACGGAACGGCGCTGGTGGGAAAAACCAGCGTCGTGTTTCATGCGAGGCTCACGCTGCGCTCGGAGTTGTGAGCCGCGTTACCCGTGCACGACCGTCTTTGCGATCATGCAGTGAATGCCCTTGGAGCCGTTCACGGTTTGGGTCACGCGCAAATCGGCGGCAAGGCTGCAGAGCGTGTAGGCGTCCTCGCGCGACAAATTGCGCTTTTCACCGAGCAGCACGATCATGTCGCGCAACGCGCGCACCACGCATTGATCGAGGTCGGGGTCCATCGCCATCGTCATGTAATGATCAGGCGTCTCCGCGCGCGGATAGTCCAGCCGCAGATCCTTGCGCAGCGTCAGCCGAAAGCGCCCCTGCAGCGCGGTCTCGATCGCGGTGACGCAGACTTCGCCGTCGCCCTGCACGCCATGACCGTCGCCGCAGGAGAACAGCGCGCCCGGCACGAACACCGGCAGATATAGCTTGGCGCCGGCGCCGAGTTCCTTGTTGTCCAAATTGCCGCCCATCGCGCGCGGGATCAGCGAGGTGATGCGGCCCCACGCTGGCGGCGGCGCCACGCCCATCACGCCGAAGAACGGCTTAAGCGGCAAATCGAGCCCCCACGGCATCCGGCCGACCATCCGCGCACGGTCGAGCGGGATGTTCAGCAGCCGCGGTTCGTGGAAATCGTCGGGCAGGGTGCCGGCCAGCGGCCGGATCAGGTTGTAGCCCCAATCCTGACGGAGCTGGACGTCGAGGATGTCGACCTCCAGCACGTCGCCGGGCTCGGCTCCCTTAATTGCGATGGGGCCGGTCAGGATATGGCCCGGCACCATGCGCTCGTTCCGGGCGTGAATTTCCGCGAGTTCCGGTGGAACGTGAAATTTGCTGCGGTCCGGCACCACTTCGGGGCCGCCGGTCACGGTGTCGATGGTGACTTCATCGCCGCTGGCGATGGTCATGACCGGTTTCAACTTGGCTTCGAAAAAGCCCCAGTGGCAGGTTTCGGGGCTGGAATGCAGGTGATGATGGGACATGAGGAGGCTTTCTTGCCGGCGCTGGTGTAGTCTATTTGTCATGGCCGGGCTTCATTCGGCAATCCATCAATTTCGAAACATGGCTTGTGCAAAGATGGATGGATACGCGGCTCAGGCCCGCGTATGACGAACGCGGTCAAATCCGAGGCTTCCCTTGTTTTTTACACTGTCCAAGACGATCGGCTTCCTGCTGCTGCCGACGAATTTTCTGATCGGCATCGGCTTCGTCGGCGCCATTCTCATGGTCACGCGTTTTGCATCGCTCGGCCGCAAGCTCGTAATCGCGGCCGTGTTGCTGCTCGTGATTTGCGGGCTGTCGCCGCTGGGTTCAGCCCTGCTCTATCCGCTGGAGCAGCGCTTTCCGGCATGGGATGCGAGACGTGGCGCGCCTGATGGCATCATCGTGCTCGGTGGGTCGATCGATGCGGATATTTCGGCTGCGCACGGCACGCCGGTGGTTCGCGGCGCGCCGGATCGGATCATTGCAGCTGCGGCGCTGGCGAAGCGATATCCGAATGCGCGCGTGGTGTTTTCCGGCGGCAGTGCGAACCTCGTCTCCAACGATGCCAGGGAAGCCGATTTCGCCGGTGAAATTTTCGAAAGCCTCGGCGTCGATAAATCAAGGCTGACGATGGAACGGCGATCGCGCAATACCCAGGAGAATGCCGATTTCTCGAAGGCGCTGGTCATGCCAAAGGACGGCGAGCGATGGTTGCTGGTAACGTCAGCCTTTCATATGCCGCGATCGGTCGGGCTGTTTCGGAAGGCGGGATTTGCAGTCGAGCCCTATCCCGTCGATTGGCGTATCGGCGGGCGCGCCGATCTGATGGCGTTCTCCAACGTCGCTGTCGAAGGATTGGCACGTACCGACCTCGCGATACGCGAATGGATCGGCCTCCTTGCGTACCGGGCCACCGGCAGGATCGATGAGTTGCTGCCGGGCCCGGCAGCGAAGTAGCAGCGGATCGGCAGCCGGGCTACAATTGAGGTGACAGGCGCCTACTTCAACGCGCCGACTGGGAGTTTACGCCATGCAACAGCAGACGCCGCCGGAAGCGTTCGATTTGGCCGGCATGGTCGCCGATCTCAACAGCCTGCTTCGGCTGAAGACGACCGTGATCGGCATCAAGATGTTCGCCCGCGTCGAAGAGATGACGGCGATCCCGAAGATCCGGCGCCCCTCGGCGGTGCATACCACCGACCAGATCGTCAGCATGGCCTCGCGGCTCGGCTGGACCGTCGGCATTACGGGCGAGGATCTGGTCGGCGCGCAATGCCGCGCGGTGATCGGGCTGGCGCCGCAGGACGAAAAGTTTCTCGCGGGGGAAAACTACGTCGGCGTCTGGCACGGAACGGCCGAGGACGCGCGCAAGCGTCAGGAGGCGCTCGACGTCGTGCCTCACGGCCAGTACCAGGCGATGGCGGTGAGCCCGCTCACCAGCGGCCGGCTCGACCCGCCGGATATTTGCCTCGTCTATGCGACACCTGGCCAGATGATCATCCTGATCAACGGCCTGCAATATACCGGCTACAAGAAGTTCGAATGGGGCGTGGTCGGCGAAACCGCATGCGCCGATTCCTGGGGACGGGCGCTCAAGACCGGCGAGCCGAGCCTGTCGCTGCCGTGCTTTGCCGAACGCCGTTACGGCGGCGTTCCGGATGAGGAGATGCTGATGGCGCTGCAGCCGGCACATCTCGCCAAGGCCATCGTCGGCATGAAGCAATTGGCGAAGAACGGCCTGCGCTACCCGATCGCGCCCTATGGCATTCAGGCCGACGTTCGCGCCGGCATGGGGGTGTCTTACGCGAAGAAATAGGCTTGCGAAAGCATGAGGAAGCCGTCATTGCGAGCCACCGGGTCGCGCGAATGCGCGCCCGATGATAAACTCCGCGAAGCAATCCATGCCGCCGCAAGGGGAGAGATGGATTGCTTCGCTTCGCTCGCGCAATCGCGCAGAATGACGAGAAGTACTAAGGGAACCCAAGTATGTCTTCGTCGAAATTCGACATCGTCGTCTACGGTGCCACCGGCTTCACCGGCCAGCTCGTCGCCGAATATCTGGCCGGGCACTACAAGAGCGACGCCAATCTGAAATGGGCGATGGCCGGGCGCAGCAAGGACAAGCTCGCCTCCGTCCGCGACGCCATCGGCGCGCCGGCGGATACGCCGCTGATCGTAGCCGACGCCAGCGACGCGGCTTCGTTAAAGGCAATGGTCGATCAGACGAAGTCTGTGATCAGCACGGTCGGCCCGTATCAGTTTTATGGCAACGAACTGCTTGCGGCCTGCGTGGCCTCAGGGACCGACTATTTCGATCTCTGCGGCGAGCCGCTGTGGATGCGCCAGATGATCGACAAGCATGAAGCCGCGGCGAAAGCGAGCGGCGCACGCATCGTGTTTTCGTGCGGGTTCGAACTCGGTGCCGTTCGAACTCGGAGCCTTCTATGTGCAGGAGGAAGCCAAGCGGGTGTTCGGCACGCCGGCTTCCCGCGTCAAGGGACGCGTGCGGGACATGCGCGGCACGCTGTCCGGCGGTACCGCTGCGAGCGCCAAGGCGACCTTCGAAGCAGTAGCCAAGGATCTCAGCCTCGTGGCGATGCTCAAGGACGCATTCGCGCTGACGCCCGGATTCAAGGGGCCGAAACAGCCGCCGGGGAGCAAGCCGGCCTACGAGGAAGACCTGCAGTCGTGGAGCGCGCCCTTCATGATGGCGCTCATCAACACCCGCAATGTCCATCGCTCGAACATGCTGATGGGTTTTCCGTATGGCAAGGAGTTCGTCTACGACGAGATGGTCTTGACGGGCTCCGGCGAAAGGGGCGAGGCCAACGCCAAGCTCGTGATGGCCGCGAACACTGAAAAGACCGGTCCCAAGGCGCCCAAGCCGGGCGAGGGACCGTCGAAGGCAGAGCGCGAGAGCGGAGGCTATGATCTCCTCTATGTCGCGATCGCTCCCGACGGCGGCCAAATTCGTGCATCAGTCAAGGGCGACCGCGATCCCGGTTATGGCTCGACCTCGAAGATGATCTCGGAATGCGCGATCTGCCTGCTGCGCGACACGCCGGACGTTCCCGCAGGCATCTGGACCCCGGGGGCGGCGATGCAGCACAAACTGATCAAGCGTCTGGTCGATCATGCCGGGCTGACGTTCGGCGTTGAAAAATAGTACTTCAGGAAACCCTGGATGGCCGCTTGAGCGCTGGACCGGCGGCCGCTTTCTTCCAGCGTTCTGCAGCGACGAAACAGCCCCACATCACGCCCAGCATCAGCCAGAAGTGGCGCCAATGGTCGGTGTCGATGATGAAGCTCTCGCCGACCGTGCCGAGGAAGGCCGAGAAGATCGCCAGATAGGTCCACTGCCAGGGCACGCGGGTGAAGACATAGCGGAATCCCGTCAGGACGGTGACGAAGACCAGCGCGGGATAGCAGACGCCGGACAGCCAGCCGCCGGACATGAACGCGTTCAGGTAGGAGTTGTGGGTGTCTTCCGGAAAGAAGCGGTTGAACTGCAGCGGCCCGATGCCGAACGGCAGCCCGAGCGCCATCTCGGCGCCGAGGACGTGCCGGCCGAAGCGGCCGAAACGGCCCTCGTCATAGCTCTGGTCGAAACTGGCGCGCTGCTTGAAAAGCTGCGAGATCGAATCGAACGACAGCAGCACCGCAACCAGCGCCGCCGCCAGCGCCATGGTAACGAGCGCGATCACGATGATGCGCGAGCGCTGCGACTGCGAGCGGCTGGTGAGCACCATCAGCACCAGCATGGCGCCGGAGGTTATGATCAGCATGCCCCACGCCGCGCGTGAGAACGCCAGGAGGATCGCCAGCGATATGATGCCGAACGCGATCGCGCTGCGGAACGATTTGCCGAGCTTGTCCGAGACGACGCTCTGCAGTGCGAACAGCGCCGGCAGGACCAGGAATGCGCTGTACACGTTCGGATCCTTGTAGGTGCCGCGGGCGCGGTCGTACAGCGTCAGCAGGTCGCGCCCGCCGGGGACGAGGTTGAAATAGCCCGCGATCCCCGCGATCGACGCGATCAGCGCGCCGACGATGAGGCCGCGCCGAAGCATGTCGAGCCGTGCTGCGGTGTCCTCGGAGATCACCATCGCGAAGAAGATGACCGTGACCGCCATGTACCAGGAGGTCGCGATCCAGTTCGGGACATTGGGCCGGTCGAACACCGCGACCGCGCTGATGCTGTAGCCGAGATTGACCAGGAACAGCAGCAACAGCAGCGGCATGAAGACCAGCCGCATCCGGATGCCCGTTGCGAAAAAGATCACCGATGCCGCAAGCGTCGCCAGTTCATAGGGGCTGGGTTCGATGAAGACGATCGCGACGGAGGCGCCGGCCAGCCACACCATCGCGCGCTGCAACGCGAGCACGCCGGGCGTGGCCGTCGTCGGCACGAGGGAATTCCCGGCTGTCGCCGCATAACTCATCGAATACTCACGCACCCACGCAACGCAACCACTACTCTCCGTCATTGCCTGCAACACACGCGAAGCGTTTGCGCAAGGGAGCCGTAGCGACGACTTGTCCGCCGTAGCTCCTTGAGCGAAGACGGAAGCAATCCATCTTTCCCGGTGCGGGACTATGGATTGCTTCGCTGCGCTCGCAATGACGCTAACTCAATAAGCGTTCTCGTTCTTGGTCATCAGCGCCAGCGGCGTCTTGAGCAGAATGTAGAGGTCGAACAGCACGGACCAGTTCTCGATGTAATAGAGATCGAATTCGACGCGCTTCTGGATCTTCTCGTCGGTGTCGACCTCGCCGCGCCAGCCGTTGATCTGCGCCCAGCCGGTGATGCCCGGCTTGACGCGGTGGCGCGCGAAATAGCCGTCGACGGCCTCGTCGAACAGCCGGCTCTGCAGCTTGCCCTGCACGGCATGCGGACGCGGACCGACCAGCGAGAGGTTGCTCTTGAACACGACGTTGAAGAGCTGCGGCAGTTCGTCGAGGCTGGTCTTGCGGATGAAGCGGCCGACGCGGGTGACGCGGGGGTCGCCCTTGGTCACGACCCTGGTGGCCAAGGGATCGGCATGCTCGTGGTACATCGAGCGGAACTTGAAGACGTCGATGCGCTCGTTGTTGAAGCCGAACCGCTTCTGGCGAAACAGCACCGGGCCACGGCTGTCGAGCCTGACCGCGAGCGCGACCAGACCCATCACCGGCAGCGCCAGCACCAGGATCGCAAAGCCGACGACGTGGTCGAACATCCACTTCATCACCAGGTCCCAGTCGGTGATCGGCGCCTCGAACACGTCGAGCATCGGCACCTTGCCGAGATAGGAATAGGAGCGGGGACGGAAGCGCAGCTTGTTGGTATGGGCGGACAGGCGGATGTCCACCGGCAACACCCACAGCTTCTTCAGCATCTCGAGAATGCGCGTTTCCGCCGAGATCGGCAGCGCGAACAGCACGAGGTCGACGCGGGTGCGGCGGGCGAATTCGACGATGTCGTCGACCTTGCCGAGTTTCGGGCTGCCGGCGCAGCTTTCCATGGTGCGGTCGTCGCTGCGGTCGTCGAACACGCCGAGCATTTCGATATCGGAATCATCCTGGACCTTGAGCGCCTGAACCAGTTGCTCGCCGCTCTCGTCCGCGCCGACCACGATGGTGCGGCGATCGAGCCGGCCCTGGCGCGCCCAGCTGCGAACGAGGGAACGCAGGAACACGCGCTCGGCCATCAGCGCCGCGAGACCGACGAAGAAGAAGGCCATGAGCCACAGTCGCGAAATATCGCCGCCGCGCTTGACGAAGAAGGAAGCGCCGATGAACAGCAGGAACACAAAGGCCCAGGACGAGATCATCCGGGACATCTGGCGAAGCTGCCCGCGGAATACCTGGACCTCGTAGATGTCGGCGGCCTGGAAGCAGAGCACGGCCGTTGCAGTCATGGCGAAGATCGCCGCGACATACTCCCAGTTAAAGCCGTTGAGGCGGACGACATAGGCGAAATAGAGCGCGATGCCGATTGCGCTCAGCATCACGAAGTCGGCGACGCGAACCGCGCCGGTGATCACGATCGGCGAGTAGGCGCGGCCAACTTTCTGGTTGGTGACGGCAAGGGCCGCCGGCGACAGCCTGCGGCGCCGTTCGGTCGGCGGCCGGCCGGCGGTGGCGGTGACCGCGGCCGTTGCCGCGGAATCGAGCATCGAGCGAGCGCTAATCGGTTCCACTTGTCCACGTCCGTTCTTGAGCAAGCACATGGGCGTGCGCCTGCCGGTGCGGAATTCCCCACACCACGGGCTTACGGGACAAATCGGAAGAAACAGTTACATTGGTAATTAACGGGTCCCGATGACAGTAAATATTTCAATAACTTACGTGGCTCATCAGGTCGTTTTTTACGCTATTTGTCGCGAAAGTCTCACGGCTTGCCGACCGCCATCTTGATGCCGGTCAAGCTCTGGATCACGCTGCCTCGCGTGACGTTGGATCGGATTGGTCAGCTCATGCGTCGCAGAATGGCTGCGGCGGCGCGGCGTTAAGTGAGCGTTGCACACGCAGTCCGTGCAAAGTGACTATTGCACACGTAACGGTCGTCGTGTAGTAAGGCGATCACCTAAGGTTGTGAGCCCTCGACGTTGTCATCCGCTGAAACACCACACGATCGCGAGCCGCCGCCGTTCGACTTTAAGAAATGGCTGGCTCAGGTCGCTGCCTTTGTCGCCTGCACCACGATTGTAGCATTCGCGCTCGCCTACTCGCATGAAGCGCGGAGCCCTGCCGAACGAGCCCAGGCGCATAGAGATCTTATGGAAATTCTCTGCTCCGGACAAACGATGCACATTGTGACTGAAGAAGATCTCGCAGAGTGCAGGAAGCTCGGGATACCGGTTCGAGGACGATAACCGCGCAGGATCATCCTGAGTTAGGGCCGCGCCGGCAGCCGATCGGGCACGACCTCGCCGGGCTTCCACCACATACCCTGCCTGGTTTCGTTGCGCAGTCGCTGCTCGCGTTCGCGGAAATTCTTGTGCGCTTCGGGATCGGTCAGGTACTGCAACTGATCCAGAACGATGTTGCGATAGGCCGCGCGCGTGTACCACAGCGAGGAAACCACGGGTGTGTAGCGGCCTACGGTGTTCACGACCTCGCGGCCGAAGGGGTTTCTTGCCCTGCACGAGCTGCTGCGCATTGCCCGCCGTCAGCAACCGGATATCGTTGGCAAGCCCACTGTCGGCCCCATGATCTGCGTCGCCAATGATTGGTTCTGCCGGTTGACGTCGGCGAACATGAAATCGCCGGCGAGGCCATGGCTTACGCCGGCTCTACCTTCACCGCGCAATATCAATTGGTGCGCGCCGCGGCCGTCGCCGGCATCATCGACGAGGAAGCGATGCGAGAGGCCCGCGCGCAGCACGAAGCCGCGCAGCGCAACACCGAGCCGCCGACGATCTGGAAGGTCGCGCCGTGCCCAAGCGTCGCCGACTTCACATTCCCCGATCTGCGCGACACTGCCGTGACCTGGTACGCGCGCGCGAGCTCGACCGTGCCGGAGATCGCCAGCATCACCGGCCACACGCCGGCGTCGATCTACACTATCCTCAAGCACTACCTGGCGCTCGATGCCGAACTGGCCGACAACGCCGTCAAGAAATTGGTCGAGTACATGGAGCGGGAAGGGCTGGCGGTATGACGCGCTCAGCTTACGATCGCTGGCTGAAATTCGTTGCGCGGCCGAGCAGCGAGAGCGGCCTCACGTTCGACGCAGCAGAGGCAAAAGCCATCATGGCCTTGCCGCCGATCGAGCGGAATTGGCGACGCGACAAGCGAGACATCAACAAGGCCGCCGCGCGCACCAGGCGAACGGCGCGCGAACAAAAGTCTCACGTGAGACAAAATTAGCCGCCTCACGTTCTTACTTTGTCCATCGTGGATTTTCAGAAATCCCTGTGCCGCCGGCACTTCTCGCAACGGCCAAAAGTGCTGCGCGATAATTAACGGTTAACGATTGGCAAACGCGTCGCGGTAGCCGGTCAGCACGCCTTCGACCATCGCTTTCTGCGAGAAGTACAGGAAGATTCGCTCGCGTAGCGATTTGGCTCGTTCCTGCGTTGCGGCGGGGTCGTCCAGCGCGCGCGCGATGGCGTCAGCCATGGCGGCGGCATTGCCGGGAGCGAACAGGGCGTCGGGATGGGGGCCGAAAATCTCGGGAATGCCGCCGACATTGGCGGCCACCATCGGAATGCCGGCGGCGGCGGCCTCGATCACGACATAGGGCATCGAATCCCCACGGGAGGGAACCACCAGCAGCGAGCCCTTGGAGAAGCCGTAGCGTGCCTTGACGTGGCCGATGAAGCGCACGGCCTCGCCGAGGCCGAGCCGCTCGACCTGAGCTTTGATGTTTCCGGTTTCTTCGCCATCGCCCGCGAGCGTCAGCTTTACCGGTCGGCCGTCGGCGCGCAGCCGCGCCACCGCATCGATCAGGAGGTCGGCGCCCTTGATGCGGCGGAACTCGCCGACATAGGTCAGCTCGGTGGCGTCCTCGGCCTTCACGACCGGATCGAATTCGTTGGCGGTGACGCCGTTGAATACGCAGCGCACCAGCCCCTTCGGCGTGCCGATGGTGCGCTGATAGGTGTCGCGCGCGAATGCGCTTTCGAACAGGAACAGATCCGTATCGTTCATCAGCGCGCGTTCGATGCGGCCATAGACGTTGCCCTTGAGCGTGCTCAGCGGATAGTGCAGCGAGCCGCCATGCGGTGTGTAGACCCTGATCCTGTCCCTGGACGCGGTCCTGAGGCGCAAGAAGGCGCCTGCCTTGGCGCCGTGGCCGTGCAGCACGTCCGGGTTCAATTGCCGGATCAATCCCTGAAAGCGCGCCCACACCTGAAAATCCGCCGGGTGCGGTTCGCGGCGAATGGCCAGGCGACGAACGCCGAGCTTGAGGCGCGGCGCGATTTCCGCCAGCGCCTGCTCGGCGCGTTCGCCGCCAGTCAGGCTGTCGGCGACGATGCCGACATGGTGGCCGCGGTCGGCCTGGCCGTTGGCGAGATCGAGGATATGGCGGAAGATGCCGCCGACGGGCGCACGCGTCGCGTGCAGAATGCGAAGCGGCTGGCTTTCGACAACGGGCATGATCAGAACCAGCGCTGGCCGACGGGCGTGGCGTAGCTGGGGCGGAGGGATGTGGCCGTTGGCACGACGGACGTCACGCGGTCGCGACTGGCGTCCATGCAGCCTGCGATCGCGGGCGCGACAACCAGAGGTGGGTATGAAACGGTCACGCCTTGCATCAATGGAATCCTGTAAAAGTAGCCGCTCGATTAAGGGCTTTCATGGTTAACAAAAAATGATCGCGCTGTCGCGGGGCGCCATTCCAGCCGCGGCAAGCCGGGCGAATTAACCCAGCGGCAACCTTAATGGAGTGTAATCGGCCAGGTTCGAGTGGAGCGGTTGCGTCCGCGGGAGTGTGCAATGCGTTTGGCGTTCTGGCGTGCAGGCAGCGACGAGGCGGCGGTGCAGCGGGCGGTCGCAACGCCCGCGCCCTCCGTCTCGACGGCGTCGGAAACCGGCGATCTGGACCTGCGTGCGCTCGGCCAGGCGCTGATGCGCAAGCGCGGCTGGATCATCCTTCCAACCCTGTTGGCCCTCGTGCTGTCGCTCGTCGCGGTCAACATGGTCACCCCCCGGTTCAAGTCGGAAGCGCGCATCCTGATCGACGGCCGGGAAAGCGTGTTCCTGCGGCCGAACGGCGAACGCAACGAGGAGCGCAACCCGCTCGATGCCGAGGCCGTGACGAGCCAGGTGCAACTCCTGCAGTCGCGCGATCTGGCCCGCGAGATCATCAGGAAGAACAAGCTTGCCGAGCGCCCGGAATTCGATCCCGTGCTGCAGGGCATTTCGCCGCTGAAGTCGTTGCTGGCCATGGTCGGCATCGGACGCGACCCGTTCTCGCTGACGCCGGAAGAGCGCGTGCTCGAGGCTTATTACGAGCGCTTCACGGCCTACGCGGTCGACAAATCCCGCGTCATCGTCGTCGAATTCCAGTCGCGCGATCCGGAACTCGCCGCACGTGTCGCCAACTCGATCGCCGAAGGCTACCTGGTGCTGCAGCAGGACGCGCGGCAGCAGCAGGCGAAATCCGCCAGCCAGTGGCTGTCAGGTGAAATCGAGAGCCTGCGCAAGAAAGTCGCCGAAGCCGAATCGCGCGTCGAGGATTTCCGTTCCAAGTCGAGCCTGTTCGTCGGCACCAACAACACCACGCTGTCCAACCAGCAGATGGGCGAGATCAACACACAGCTGAACAACGCCCGCGCGCTGAAGTCGGATGCCGAATCGAAGGCGCGGCTGATCAAGGAAATGCTCCAGAGCGGCAAGCCAATCGAGGCTTCCGAAGTGCTCAATTCCGAACTGGTCCGCCGGCTGTCCGAACAGCGGGTGACGTTGCGCGCCCAGCTTGCCGAGCAGTCCTCGACGCTGCTCGATGGCCATCCCCGCATCAAGGAATTGAAAGCGCAGCTTGCCGATCTCGACCGCCAGCTGCGCGAGGAGGCGGGCAAGGTGTCGCGCTCGCTGGAAAATGACGCGCGCATCGCCGGCGGAAGGCTCGAAGGCCTGGTGGCGAGCCTCGATCAATTGAAGAAGCAGGCATCCTCGACCAACGGCCAGGATGTGCAGCTCCGCGCCTTTGAGCGCGAGGCGAAGGCGCAGCGCGACCTGCTTGAATCCTATCTCGCCAAATATCGCGAGGCCAATACCCGCGAGAACATCGAGGCGGCGCCGGCCGATGGCCGCATCATCTCACGCGCCAGCGTTTCCAATACGCCGGCCTATCCGAAGAAGCTCCCGATCGTGCTGATCGCGACGCTGGCGACCTTGCTGCTCACCAGTGGCGCCATCGCGACGGGCGAGCTGCTGCGCATGACCGCACCGCGGGCCTCGACGGCCTTCGCGTCGGCGATGGAAGTCGTTCCGGCATTTCGCCCCGAGCCGGCACGCGCGCCGGCGATCGTGCCCGAGCTTCCAGCTGCCCGCGTCGTTGAGGCCGACGAAGCTCCCGAGCCTGTCCTCAGTGAACCGCGCGCGGATATTCCCGATATGGAGATTACGTCGGAGATCGATGAAGTCGAGCAACTGGCCGCCGCGCTGGTCGGCGCCGGCGCTGCGGCGCGCAAGGTGACCGTGCTCGGTACGGCGTCGAGCGAGAGCATTGCGTTGACCGCGCTGACGCTGGCACGGCTGATGGGACGGCAGGCGAAAGTCGTGGTGGTCGATCTCGCGGCGTCCTGGCCGATGATATCAGCGGCGTCAGTCGATCCGGTCGCGCCCGGGCTTGCCGAACTGATGCAGGGCGAAGCGTCGTTTATGCAAATCATCACCAGGGACCGGCTGTCGCGGGTTCATCTCGTCAGCGCCGGACGGCCGGGCTTCGACCGCGCACAGTTGCAATCGCCACGGCTGACGCTCGCCATCGACGCGCTGCTGCGGGTCTATGACCACGTGCTGCTGGATGCCGGCACGGCTTCCGATCTGCCGGCGGAACTCCTGACGTCGCAGGCGCGCGCAGTCGTCGTGCCCGAACCGTCGATGGCGCCGGACGCGCGCGCGCTGATGTGCGATCAGCTCAGGGCAGTGGGCTTCTCGGAGGTGACGATGCTGAGCGAGCCGTGTCAGCCCCCGGACGCGATCGAGCCGGGTCCGCGCGTGGTGGCGGCGTAACCATTTATAGGGTGGGCAAAGCGAAGCGTGCCCACCATTCGGGATGACGGCGTAGATGGTGGGCACGGCGCTATCGCGCCTTTGCCCACCCAACAATCCTGCCGTTAGACCGATTTAGCTGAACGCGCTGCGCAGCTTTTGCGCCATTTCGAGCAGTGCCGGGTTATGCTTCACCAGCCGCTTGGTGCGGTTGAGGCCGGACATGACGCTGGCGGCGAGCTTGCCGCGCTGGCTGAGCGGGATGAAGCTGTCGAAGATCGGCTCGTCGTCCTTGCAAAACAGCCGCTTGTAATCGTCCGATCCGATGCCGAGGTCGAGGGCGCGATAACCCTGCGCGGCGTAGTGATCGATGATGTCGCGCATCAGGATCAGGCCGGGGCTGTATTTCGAATTCGGCGACATCGTGTAGGTGTTGAACATCATCGAGAAGCGATTGCCGTCGGCAACGCCGGCAAAGATCGCGATCACTTCCTCGTCGCATTCCAGCGCGTGAATATCGATGGCGTGGCTGCCGTCGGCGAGCTTTGTCGTGCAGGCGCCGCGGACGAAATCCTCGATGCCGGGATCGGCGAACACGTTGGGCAGCTTCTGCTCGGCCATTCGCTGCGGCTTGACGCGGAAGAACCAGTCCAGCAGCCGCGTGATGTCGGCCTCCGTTGAAGCGATATAAGAACGATAGCCGGGCAGGGACTGCAGCTTGCGCTCCTTGCCCTTGAGGCGGCGGCGGAACGAGTTGCTGACCAGCGCGGTGGGCGCAGCGCCAGGCTCCATCGTCAGCAGCGGGCAATCGTTGGCCGAGGGTTGATGCGGCAGCAGCGCGAGCGGATTGGGCAGGTCGCGCCAGCGGGCGGCTTGCTGGTGCAACGCGAGGACGTCGGCCTCGGCGCGCTGCGATAGCGCTGATATCAGGCCGTCGAGATCGGCGGAGGTCGCGCTTGCGGCGAAATCATGGTCCCACAGTGCCATGTTGAAGGTCGAATGCTTGCCGCCCATGAAACTGACGCAGCGCGCGCCGTAGGCGTGCCTGAGCGCGAGCGGCAACAGCAGCAGCGGCCGGCGGTTCGCGTCGAAGGCGATGACGATGAAGGGAGCAAGACCCTCGCGCGCGCCGACGCAGGTCTGCCATGGTTTGAGGAAATCGAAGCGCTGATACGGCGTGAACGATGCCTGTGGGCCTTCGAGACTGCGCCAGACGGCCTCGGCGGCGGCGAGGTCGCGCACGATATCGACGCTCTGGATGCGGCTCGTCGTCGACCACGCGTTTGCATCCGCTGTCCGTTCTTCAATCGCGGCAGCCATGGTCATCGTAGAGCCTGTATTATATGGATTGTTTACAATTATCGGCTTTCGCCGACCTTCGCAGGGAAATGTCAACAAAGAGTAATGGCGATCCGGCAGCGGTGGACCCGCGCGGGCCGGAGTTGGGGGCGAAACGTTGGCATCGAATATCGGGATCCTGCAGCGGGCGCGGATGGAGCTCGCATATTTCAGCGGTTACTTCAGACTGAAACAGCGGCGGGCCGGCGGCGCCGGAATCATCCTGCGATTCGAGCTCGTGCGCCCGCGCCGCGCCGAGCGGTTCCAGCCGAACCAGTGGCGTGAAATCACGCCGCAATTTCTCGACCGGGCGATCCGCGCACTGAAGCGCTGGAAATACGATCTGATCTCGATGGACGAGGTATGCCGGCGGGCGGTCACGTTGCCCACGCCCCATCGATTTGCCAGCCTGACCTTCGACGGCGGCTGCAAGGATGTCATCGCATCGGCGTATCCGGTGCTGTCGAAACACGGCGTGCCGTTCACCATCTACCTGCCGACCGCGTTTCCCGACGGGCTTGGCGAAGCCTGGTGGCTCGCGCTGGAAGACGTGATCGCGCGGGAAAATCGCATCAGCCTGGTGATCGATCGCAAGGAGCGGCGCTTCAGCGCGGGCACGCCGTCGGAGAAAGTATCAAACCTACGAATTTCTGGTGAGCTGGATGCGCACGCTGCCGCCGCAGGATCTCACGTTTGCCATCAACGATCTCTGCACGCGCTATTCGGTCGACCTCGCGGCGTTGTCGCGCGGCCTGTCGATGGATTGGGACGATCTGGCCAAACTCGCCGCCGATCCGCTGGTGACGATCGGCAGCGCGACGGTGAATTATCCTGTTCTGTCGAACCTGCGCGCCGCCGATGCGCAGCGCGAGATCACGATGGGCAAGGCGGTGATGCAGGCCGCCTTGCACCGCGAGGTCAGGCATTTCGCCTATCCCTTCGGTGATCGGGATTCATGGCGACGCGAGCACGTCGTCATGGCGCAGGAGGCAGATTTCGCCAGCGCGGTCTCGGCGATCCCCGGCGTCGTCGAGACCAGGGGCTACACCAACCTGCACGCGCTGCCGCGCGTCGCCTGGGACGGACGGCAGCGCTCGCTGCGCATGATGCGCGTGATCCTGTCCGGCGTAATGTTTGCGCCGGTCGGGCCGACCAGGGACGCCAGGCGCTAAACCGGGCGGTCCGGCCGCGACATCCAGCTGATGATCGGCATCGCCGGCAGCACCCATCCCAGGCCCGCCACGACATAGAAGATCGCCTGCAGCAGGCCTGAACTGGCCAGCCATGGCGTCTGGGCGATCGTCATTCCCATCAGCGACCACACCACGACCAGCACCAGGAGCGCGATGGTTCCGAAGAATTTGCGGGTGCGTATCGTCATGGCGGATATGTGAAGCTCGTGGCGGGTTGCGCGCGGGAAGGGGCGGACTATAAGGGGCGCGCCAATTCAATCAAGCGCCCCAAAGGAGGCCTCGAGACGGATCTATGACCGCTAGTTCCGCAAAGCAGGTCTCGCATCTCGGCGCCGTCAAATGGTGGCTGATCGTGGTCGCCGGCCTGATCGCGGTCATGGTGCTGGTCGGCGGCGCCACGCGGCTGACGGAGTCCGGCTTGTCGATCGTGGAGTGGAAGCCCGTCACCGGCACGCTGCCACCGCTCAACGAGGCGCAATGGGCGCAGGCGTTCGAGGGCTACAAGGCCATCCCGCAATACCGCGAACTCAACTCCGGCATGAGCCTCTCCGAGTTCAAGACGATCTTCTGGTGGGAATGGAGCCACCGGCTGCTCGGGCGCGTGATCGGCGCGGTCTACCTGCTGCCGTTCCTGTACTTCCTGTGGCGCGGCGCTTTGAGCAGCGAGCTGAAGCGGCGGCTGTGGCTGATCTTCGCCCTCGGCGCGTTGCAGGGCGCGGTCGGCTGGTGGATGGTAGCCTCTGGCCTCACACAACGGACCGAAGTTTCCCAGTATCGGCTGGCGACGCACCTGATGCTGGCCCTCATCATTTTTGCATCCGTCGTCTGGACGCTGCGGCGCTTGACCCCGCGCCCGCATGCCGCTGCGCCGCCGCGCCTGAAGATAACCGGCGTCGTGTTGCTGGGATTGACCTTCCTGCAGCTCTATTTCGGCGCGCTGGTCGCAGGCCTGCGCGCGGGCAGGGTGTACAACACCTGGCCGGAGATCGACGGCGCCTTCATTCCAACGGCGGCGCGGCTGTTCTTCGAGGAACCGTGGTGGCGCAACCTGTTCGACAACACGCTCACGGTTCAGTTCGAGCACCGCATGACCGCTTATGCGCTGCTGGCGCTGGCGCTCCTGCATGCGATCGACACGGTGCGCTCGCGGGCCGGTAGCGCCTTGGTCGGCGGCGCATGGTGGCTGGTGGCTGCGATCACCCTGCAGGCGGTGCTTGGCATCCTCACGCTGCTGCACCAGGTGCCGATCGATCTCGCGCTGACGCATCAGGCAGTCGCGATCGTGGTGCTGACGCTGGCGGTCTTGCAGACCGAACGCCTGGTCGCGCGCCGCGTCGGGCAGGAAGAGCAGAAGCTGGCCGTGCCGGTCGGGCAACCCGGCTGAAATTGAACAATTCTAATCTGACGCAATGTCCGGAAGTGCCCGATTTGCGGGGTTTTCTTGCCCCGCGATCACTCTGACGTGTTTGTGTGGCGCAAGCCCGCTTTACTTAAATCGTTGGGACGATAAAACGAGCCCAAACAAGGTCCCGTTCCATGTCGTCAGCATTCATTCAGGCCGCCGTCATCCTGCTCCGCGAGGGGCTCGAAGCCATGCTGGTGATCGCAGCGCTTGCGGGCTATCTCACCAAGGCCGGCGCCGGCCATCGCATTAGGGCGCTGTATGCCGGCGCGCTCGCCGCGGTCGGCGCCAGCGTCATCGCCGCGTGGCTGTTTGCAGTGCTGAATTCGGGCGAGCACAGCGACGTTCTGGAAGGCGTTATCATTCTGCTTGCCGCCGCCTTGATGCTCTATGTCAGCGGCTGGCTGATGGTGAAGCAGGATCCGCGCGGATGGCAGGACTACCTCGCGCACAAGGCCGATCACGCGCTGTCGCAGGACACGGTGTGGGCGGTCGGCGCGCTGGCTTTCCTGGCGGTGTTTCGCGAGGGCGCGGAGACCGTGCTGTTCATCAACGCGTTGGCCAAGACCGAAGGCGGCTGGAGCGCCGGCCTGTTCGCCGGCCTCGCCGCGGCGACGGCAGGTCTTGTCGTGCTGTTCTATTTCATCAACCTGATTGCCCGGAAGCTGCCGCTGCGGCCGCTGTTCATCATCACTTCCGCATTCCTGTTCGCGATGGCGATCAAGTTCATCGGCGAGGCCGTGCAGGAGTTCCAGGAACAGGCGATTATTACGGTCACCGAGATGAAGGGGTCTACATTCCTGAGCGCGATCGGCCTGAATCCGTCGATGGAAGCGCTGTCGATCCAGCTACTGGTGATCCTGTTTGCGCTCGCGACCTATTCGGTGGTCCAGCGCAACAACCGGCTGATGCGCGAGGAAAAAAAGGCCGCGGCTCGCCCTGCCGAGTGATTCCTTGCACTCAACGCGGGTTGCTCTCGTCAATTCGCGGCTGAACTGAATTCCAGATAATCCAGCCCGATATCGAGCGCGGCGGAGCTGTGCGTCAGCCAGCCGGCCGAAATCAGGTTGACGCCGGTGGCGGCGATCGCTTTGGCGGTCTCGGCGGTGATGCGGCCGGAGGCTTCCGTGATTGCCCGGCCCCCCGTCATCGCCACCGCCTGCCGCAGTTGCTCGACCGTCATGTTGTCGAGCAAGACGGCATCCACGCCGATGGCGAGAACCTGTTCAAGCTGGAGCAGCGTGTCGACCTCGACCTCGATCTTGACGAGGTGCCCGGCATTGGCTTTTGCCCGCTCGATTGCGGTCTTGATGTCGCCGGCAAGCGCGATGTGGTTGTCCTTGATCAGAACGGCATCGTCGAGGCCGAACCGGTGATTGCTGCCGCCGCCGGCACGCACGGCGTATTTTTCCAGCGCGCGCAATCCGGGTGTCGTCTTGCGGGTGCAGACGATGCGCGCCTTGGTGCCTCGCGCTGCAGACACCAGCGAGGCTGTCGCGGTCGCGACGCCGCTCAGATGGCAGAGAAAGTTCAGCGCCGTCCGCTCGCCGGTCAACAGCCCGCGCGCGGGTCCCTCGATGGCGGCGATCACATCTCCCGGCGCCACCACGCTGCCGTCAGGCCGCTCGGCGGTGAGCCGGATGGCAGGATTGATGAGCTGAAACGCGCAGTACGCGATGTCGAGCCCGGCCACGACGCCAGGCTGGCGCGCGCGCAGCACGAGCGAAGACTGTTTGTCGGCCGGAACGATCGCATCGGCGGTGATGTCGCCGGCGCGTCCGAGGTCTTCGAGCAGGGCGGTTCGAACCAGCGGCTCGTACATGAGCGGCAGAAGCGGCGTAAGTGTCACGGCTGGGCACTCCCAACAGACAGGGATCCGGTTTCAACGATGTCGCGGGCAGCTTCGAGCGTGTCCGCAAGGGAGATGGATGACGGCACGGCCGACGCGAGGGCGTCGGGGTAGTCGCTGCGATAGTGTCCGCCGCGGCTTTCCTCGCGCCGCCAGGCAGAAACCGCGATCATCAATCCCACCAGCGCGGGATCGGCTGCCGCGCCGCGGCCGGTGGCGATCGGATAGAGGCCGCGAACCGCGCGTTCAATTCCGTGCCGGTCGCGGAGCACGCCGAGTCCCTGTGAAAGTATCGGCCGCACGGCGGAAGGATCGGATGCGGGCGATGGCACATTGGCCGCGCGCGCTTTCAACGGGCCACGGCTCGCGCCCTGGACACTCTCCGCAACCCATCGCGCGCAGACGATCGCTTCCATCAGCGAATTGCTGGCGAGGCGGTTCGCGCCATGCAATCCCGTGCGGCTGACTTCGCCGCAGGCCCACAGGCCGTCCACGCTGCTGCGGCCTTCGATATCCACGGATATGCCGCCCATGTGGTAATGCACCGCCGGCCGGACTGGAATCGGATCGGTCGCGGGATCGATGCCGGCCATTTTGCAGAACGCGGAGATGACGGGATAGCGTTTGGCAAAATCCACTCCCGGATGTTTCCGCGCGTCGAGGTAGACGCGATGTCCCTCCGCGCGGCGGCGCCACACCGCGCGCGCGACGATATCGCGGGCCGCGAGTTCGGCGCCGGGCTGGTCCGCCATGAAGCGCTGCCCGGTGTCGTCGATCAGGATCGCGCCGTCGCCGCGCACGGCTTCCGTCACCAGCGGCATCGGACGCGACGGTCCGTCGAAGGCGGTCGGGTGAAACTGGACGAACTCGAGATCTGAGAGTTTTGCTCCCGCGCATGCCGCCAGCGCCAGCCCCTGCCCGAAGCAGCCGGAAGGGTTGGTGCTGTCGAGAAACAGCCCGCCGATGCCACCCGTGGCGATCACGACTCGACCGGTGTCGATCACCAGCGGACCGCGCGCGTTCACCGCGAGTACGCCCTTGATGGCATTGTCCTCGACGATCAGGCTCCGGGCCTCGACGCCTTCGAGCAATGTAATCGACGGACAGCGGCGTACCGTCGCGATCAGCGCGCGCATGATCTCACGGCCGGTGCCGTCGCCGGTCGCGTGCACGATCCGGTTGCGGCCGTGCGCGGCTTCGAGGCCGAGCCGCCAGCCGCCGTCCGGCCGCCGGTCGAAGGCGACGCCAAGTCCGGCGAGATGTTCGACGGCTGCAGGAGCCGCGTGGACGATGCGGCTCGCGACCGCTTCATCGCAAAGGCCCGCGCCCGCGGCGAGCGTATCGGCCAAATGAAGCGCAGGGTCGTCATCCTCGCCCATCGCCGCGGCAAGTCCGCCCTGCGCCCACAGGCTCGACGCTTCCGCTCCAAGCGGTGCCTTCGACACCAGCAACACCGGTTCCGGCGACATAAGCAGCGCCGTCATCAATCCGGCGGCGCCGCCACCGATGATGACGGGACGGTTGTTCAGCGCTGAAATCTCCGTGCTCACAGCGCCAGCATCCTTTCGACGGAACGCCGGGCCTGCGCCGCGATCGCCGGATCGATCGTTACCTCGTGCCGGCCGGTTTCCAGCGCGTCGCGAATGTTCTTCAGCGTGATCCGCTTCATGTGCGGGCAGAGATTGCAGGGCCGGATGAACTCCACGTCGGGGTGGAGCACCGAAACGTTGTCGCTCATCGAGCACTCCGTCAGCAGCACGACCCGGGGCGGGTGTTGTTTGCCGACGAAGTCCGACATGGCTGCGGTCGAGCCGGAGAAATCGGCTTCCGCCACCACTTCGGGCGGACACTCCGGATGCGCGAGGATCGTCACGTCAGGGTGATTTTCGCGCAGCTGCCGGACGTCGGACGCCGTAAACAGCTCATGCACTTCGCAATGGCCCTTCCACGCAATGATCTTCACGCCCGTCTGCGCGGCGATGTTCTGCGCCAGATACTCATCCGGCAGCATGATGACGCGCTCCACGCCCAGCGACTCCACGACCTTGAGCGCATTGCCCGAGGTGCAGCAGATGTCGGATTCAGCCTTCACCGCGGCTGACGTATTGACGTAGGTAACGACGGGCACGCCGGGATAGCGCTGGCGCATCAGCCGCACGTCCTGCGCGGTGATGGAGTCCGCGAGCGAACAGCCGGCCGCGAGGTCGGGGATCAGCACGGTCTTTTCAGGGTTCAAGAGCTTCGCCGTCTCGGCCATGAAGTGCACGCCGGCCAGCACGATGATGTCGGCATCGACACGGGTAGCTTCGCGCGCGAGCAGGAGGCTGTCTCCGACGATGTCGGCGACGCCGTGGAAGATTTCAGGGGTCTGGTAGTTATGCGCGAGGATGACCGCGTTGCGGGTTCGCTTCAGCTCAAGGATAGCGTCGACATCTCCAGCGAAGGTGGCCCATTCGGGCGGCGGGATCACCCGCTTGACCCGGTCATAGAGCTTTGCGGAACGGGCGAGCGCTGCGGGGCTGAGGTTGGCCATTTATACTCTCCATGAGCATATTATGGCTTATACTTATCCTGAGCATAACCGAAGTCAAGTGCGCGAAAGCGGAAGCTTGGTGCCGACAACCGCCCGTTCGGCCAGCACCGCGTGGCGGAACCGGAACAGCTTGGCGGGCCGCCCGACGGTGTCGGCGGCGATTGCGCCAGTTTCCTCAACGAGTTGCTGCTGCTCGATCAGGCGGCGGAAGTTCTGCTTGTGGACCAGCCGGCCTGCAAGCGCCTCAACACTGCGTTGCAATTGCAGCAGGGTGAATTCCGCCGGCATCAACTCGAACACGACGGGACGGTATTTGATCTTGGCGCGCAGCCTTGCGATGCCGGTGGCTAGAATGCGGCGATGATCTCCGCTCATCGGCCGGCCGGGAGCGACCGGGGCCGTGTTCGCGCGCACCGCTTCCGGGATCAGGGTGGCTTCGTAGAGCAGCTCATAGCGCTGCAGCACCAGTTCTTCGTTCCATTCGCGGTCGTCCAGGCCAAACGTGATGGCGGCGCGCTGCCAGCGCTCGCGCTGCAAATTGGTCGTGGACGCTGATTTCGACCACGCGCGCAGCTTGGGCGTCAGCATCTTCGCGAGCATGGCGGGCGGGCCGGCGCGGTGATCCTCCCACGGGAAATAATCGTACCAGCCGGACCAGTGGGCCTCGAAACCCTGACCCACCTGGTCTTCGCGGGCGAGGCCCAGATAGCTGATCGAGATCGAATGCGGCGACTTGGCATCGCCGGTCCTTCCGCGATCGGCGAAGGTGTAGAGCTGCTCGACATAGCCGAGCGGATGGCCGGTCTGTGCCTCGACCCACGCCCGCAGCCCCGTTTGCAGCGAGCGGTGCGCGAATTCGAACGGACCGCTCGGCAGCGCGCCGGCGTTGGCGATGGTCATGATCTTGGGCTCGCCGTCGGTGACGGCGACGAGCACGGCGACGAGGTCTGCCGTAATCGCGTTGGCGGAGGTCTTGTCGCTGGTCCTTCGCGGTACCCCTGCCACGTCGATGATCCGTTCCTAGCAATATCCGAACACGCCGCAGGCGTAGGGGAGCCGGTCCCAGTAAGGCGTATAGGGGCCGCCGTAATAGGGCCCGTCATAGCTGTAGGAATGGCTCGTACCGTAATAGCCGGGCAGCGTCGAGGAGCCCGGCAGCAGCGGTGTGCCGAAGATGCGTGGCGCGTAGGCCGCCACGCCGACCGGCGCGAACAGCACCTCCGTTTCCTCTTCGATCACCAGCGCGCGGCCGCGGCGCACGTAGAGAGGCGCGGCGGGGGCCACGGTGGTCCGGTATTTGTAGTGGGCACGGGGCAGGCCCGGCGGCAACTGGCGGGCGGCAACGACCGTGGCGCGCCTGGGAGCGGCGGGGTTGCCGGCGCGCTTCGCGGCGGCGGGAGGGCTGTTGGCGGACTTGACGGTGGCCGGGCTGTCGGCAGGCTTGGCCGTTGTCGAGGTGTCCGCGGGCTTGGCGGTTGCCGGGTTGTCGGTGGGCTGGGCGGCGGCTGGGCTGTCGGCAGGCTTGGCTGTCGTGGGCCCGTCGGCCGCTTTGGTGGCTTCGGGACTCTGGGCGGCAGCGGTTCCGATCGCGAAGATCGCGACGAGGAATGGCGTCATCCAGCGCAGCATCGTTGGCTCCGAATCATCCGAGGGTGGTTCAGGGCCACTTTATGCCGGATTGAACGTTAACGAGAGGCTTGTGATCTGAGGAGGTTAATGGCTGTGGAGCACCGTCATTCCGGATGGTCCGAAGGACCAGACCCGATCTTCTGGTGGCTAACGCACCATCCCGGAATGACGGACGCTGAGCCCTTACGCCGTCAGCGCCTGCTCCAGATCCGCAATGAGATCCTCCTTGTCCTCGATGCCGATCGACAGCCGCACCACGTCGGGCGCGGCGCCCGACTTCACCTTGGCGGCGTCGTCGAGCTGGCTGTGAGTGGTCGACGCCGGGTGGATTACCAGCGAACGGGTGTCGCCGACATTGGCGAGATGCGAGAACAGTTTCAGGTTGGACACCAGGCTGACGCCGGCGTCGTAGCCGCCCTTCAGGCCGAAAGTGAACACCGCGCCGGCGCCCTTTGGCGCATATTTACGCGCGAGCTTGTTGTACTTGTCGCTCTCAAGGCCGGCATAGTTGACCGATGCGACGGCAGGATGGCTGGACAGGAATTCCGCGACCGCTTTCGCATTCTCGCAATGCTTCCGCATGCGCAACGGCAGCGTCTCGATGCCGGTCAGGATCATGAAGGCGTTGAACGGCGACAGCGCCGGCCCGAGGTCGCGCAAGCCCAGCACGCGGCAGGCAATCGCGAAGGCGAAATTGCCGAAGGTCTCCTGGAGCTTGATGCCGTGATATTCGGGGCGCGGTTCGCTCAGCATCGGGTATTTGTTGTCCTTCGACCAGTCGAAGGTGCCGGCATCGACGATGATGCCGCCGAGCGAGTTGCCGTGACCGCCCAAGAACTTTGTCAGCGAATGCACGACGATGTCGGCGCCATGATCGATCGGGCGGATCAGATAGGGCGTCGCCAGCGTGTTGTCGACGATCAGGGGAACGCCGGCCTTGCGGGCCACTTCCGCGATCGCTTCGATATCGGTGATGCTGCCGGAGGGGTTGGCGATCGACTCGATGAAGATCGCCTTGGTGTGCGGCGTGATCGCGCGCTCGAAACTGCCGATATCGTCGGGATCGGCCCATGCCACATTCCAGCCGAAGCTTTTGAAGGCGTGGGTGAACTGGTTGATCGATCCGCCGTAAAGTTTGCGCGCCGCGACGATCTCGTCGCCCGGCATCAATAATTGCTGGAACACGACGACCTGGGCGGCGTGTCCGGACGCCACCGCAAGTGCTGCGGTGCCGCCTTCGAGGGCCGCGACACGCTCTTCCAGCACCGCGTTGGTTGGATTTCCGATGCGGGTATAGATGTTGCCGAATGCCTGCAGGCCAAACAGCGAGGCGGCGTGATCGGCGTCGTTGAAGACGAAAGACGTGGTTTGATAAATCGGTGTCGCCCGCGCGCCGGTGGTCGGATCAGGCTGCGCGCCGGCATGCACGGCAAGGGTTGAAAATCCCGGGAGACGGTCGGTCATTCTATGCGTCCTGTTCTTTTGGCTTGTTCAAAAATGCGCGGCATGCTGATCGCAGCCGCGTGCGCCGTCAAGTTGGATGGATCACAAATTGGATTAGAAACGGGCGTACTTCTTCAGGCCATCTTGTCGAAACAATTATTTTACATTCAGATTACGTAAGGTCGTTTTTGTTCTTCGCGGCGCGGTCGGATGCCGCAGTCTCGCCACCGCTAACGCTGGTCCGGTTCAGCGACAGGCGCATCCCCTGCGTCGGGATCGGCGCGCGCTTCGAGCTCAGCGTTCGCGAATTGACCCCCATCCACGAAATCTCCGACGACAGCCGTCCATACTCGATCTTCGGGCAGCGGTTCATCACCACCTTGAGGCCGGCGGCTTCCGCTTTTTCTGCCGCGGCGTCGTCGCGCGCGCCGAGTTGCATCCAGATCACTTTGGGCGGCGGCGACAGCTTCAGCGCTTCTTCGACCACAGGCATGATGTGGCTGGAGTTGCGGAAGATGTCGATCATGTCGACAGGACGGCCGATATCGGCCAGCGAGGCCACGAAGGGTTTGCCGAGCAGGCTCTTGCCGACGTGGCCGGGATTGACCGGGATCATGTCGTAACCGCGCTGCGCGAGGTATTTGAAGGCGAAGTAGCTCGGACGCACGTTGACCGGCGACGCGCCGACCATCGCGATCGACTTCACGCCGTTGAGGATGCCGCGGATGTAATTGTCGTCGTAGGCGTCGTGGTTCATTTTACCCTCTTGCGTCATTGCGAGCGCAGCGAAGCAATCCATCTGTCCGTCTTGCCGCGATATGGATTGCTTCGCTTCGCTCGCAATGACGGAAAACTATTCATCCTGCCATTTCGGCTCGCGCTTCTCGATAAAGGCGCCGATGCCTTCCTCGGCGTCGCGCGCCAGCATGTTCTCGGTCATCACCTGTGCCGCATAGCGATAGGCGTCGGCAAGGTTCATTTCGGCCTGGCGATAGAACGCCTCCTTGCCGAGCTTGACGGTGTAGGCGGATTTGAGCGCGACCTTTTGCGCCAGCGCAATCGCCGCATCGCGTTCGGTGCCGGCGGCGACCACCTGGTTGACGAGGCCGATCGCTTTCGCCGTCTCCGCTGAAATCGGCTCGCCGGTGAGCAGCATCTCCATCGCCTGCTTGCGCGGGATGTTGCGCGACAGCGCCACCATCGGCGTCGAACAGAACAGCCCGATATCGACGCCGGGCGTGGCAAAGCCTGCAGCCTCCGAGGCGACGGCCAGATCGCAGCTTGCCACCAGCTGGCAACCGGCGGCGGTGGCGATGCCTTGCACGGCCGCGACCACCGGCTTCGGAAGCTGCACGATCGCCTGCATCATCGCGCTGCAGGCGTCCATGATCTGCGCAAAATAGGCGCGGCCGCGATCGGCATCGCTGCGCCGCGCGGTCAGTTCCTTCATGTCATGGCCCGCGGAAAACGCCGGGCCGTTGGCCGCGATCACGACTGCGCGGATGCTCTTGTCATCGTGGATTTGCTTCAACGCGCCGTGCAGTTCGGCGATCAAGCCTTCCGACAGGCTGTTGCGCGCCGCCGGCCGGTTGAGCGTGAGCAGGGCGATGGAGCCTGCGTTTTCGCGCAGCAGGATCGGCGGTTGCGGCGCTGACGCGCGGGCGATCTGGGCGGGCATTTCTGTAACCACTCAAAGGCTTGCACCCGAGTTTTTCACTTGGGCAGTTTTCACTTGGGCTTTGATGACAACCTAATGTAACAGGCGAACTGAAGCGAGGGCAGGGACGGCATGGCGACAGCGAAAATGAGCGTGGCTGAACTGGAGAAGTTCCTTCATGAGGAGTTTCCCCAGGCGTTCAGCGACGGCGATATCACCATCGAAAGCGCCGATGGCGAGACCTGCCTGCTGCGCCGGCGCTTCGACGAGCGCATGTTGCGCCCCGGCGGCACGGTGTCGGGGCCGACGCTGATGGCGATGGCCGATTTCGCGATGTATGTGGTGCTGCTTTCGGCGATCGGCCCGGTGGGCCTCGCCGTGACCACCAATCTCAACATCAATTTCCTGCGCAAGGGCCAGCCGAACCAGGATGTGCTGGCGGCGGCGAGGTTGTTGAAACTCGGCAAGCGCCTTGCGGTCGGTGAGGTCAATCTGCTGTCGGGGTCGTCGCCCGATCCGATCGCCCACGTCACGGCGACCTATTCCATTCCAACCAAATAGGGTTTTTTACGGTATTATTACACCATATTTATAAGCATCTGTTTTTGTTAATGTATTTTATGTGAATTGGCGTTGACGATCTACGCGCTGTTCTCTAGAAACTCGCTAGTTCGGCGCATCTGGCGCCGATTTCCATTTTCACGGATTTCCTCACATGAAAACGTTTTCGGCAAAGCCCGCCGAGGTGACGAAGAAGTGGGTGCTGATCGACGCCAAGGGATTGGTCGTCGGCCGGCTCGCCACCCTGGTCGCCATGCGCCTGCGCGGCAAACACCTCCCGACCTACACGCCCCACGTCGATTGCGGCGACCATGTCGTCATCATCAACGCGGCGCACGTCGTGCTCACCGGTCGCAAGCGCGACAACAAGGTCTATTACAAGCACACCGGCTTCATCGGTGGCATCAAGGAACGCACCGCGAAGTCGATCCTCGAAGGTCGCTTCCCCGAGCGCGTGCTTGAGAAGGCCATCGAGCGCATGGTCCCGCGCGGTCCGCTCGGCCGCGTCCAGATGGGCAATCTGCGCGTTTACCCCGGCGCCGAACATCCACATGAAGCCCAGCAGCCCGAGACGGTTGATATCGCTTCGATGAACCGCAAGAACATGAGGGCCGCATAAGATGTCGGATACCATGCAGTCTCTCGATCAGCTCGCGTCGCTGAAGACGGCCGCTCCGGAAGCGCCGAAATACGTCAAGAAGGTCGACAAATACGGCCGCGCCTATGCCACCGGCAAGCGCAAGGACGCGGTCGCCCGCGTCTGGATCAAGCCGGGCGCCGGCAAGATCGTGGTCAACACCCGCGAGGTCGAGGTCTATTTCGCCCGCCCGGTTCTGCGCATGCTGATCCAGCAGCCGCTGGTCGCAGCCGCGCGCGCCGGCCAGTACGACGTCATCTGCACGGTCGCCGGCGGCGGTCTGTCGGGCCAGGCGGGTGCCGTGCGTCACGGCATCTCGAAGGCCTTGACGAACTTCGAGCCGGATCTGCGCGGCGTCCTGAAGAAGGGCGGCTTCCTGACCCGCGACTCCCGCACCGTGGAACGCAAGAAGTACGGCCGGGCGAAAGCGCGCAAGTCGTTCCAGTTCTCGAAGCGCTAATTGCTTCGCTAAAATTTGCAGCGAATGCTGCATTCATCGAACGAAGAAAAGGGCGCCGATCGGCGCCCTTTTGCTTACCATTTAGTGATGAGTTACCACGGATTTTCGTGAAAACTTGCTTACCCGCGCAAACGGATTCGGAAGACGGCGCTCCTAGTGTCCGCGATGCGATGGCGCGAAATTGCATTTTTTGGCGCGCCGAACAACCTGCATCACACGCGTTCGGGTGAACCCATGTCGTTCGATACCTCCACGCTATATCTGTTTGCGACGATGGTCGCAGGCATGCTCGGGGCGATGCTCGTGTTCTTCGGCAAGCAGGAAAATATCGCGGCCTTGAAATGGTGGGGCACGGCCTATCTGCTCGGCGCGGCCTCGGTGGCGATCTGGACGATCGGAGGCTCGAAACTCGGTGACACGCTGTTGCTGGCGCTGAATGCGGTGGGCTTCGTCGCCTGCGGCATGGTCTGGAATGCGTCGCGCGTGTTCCACGGCCGCAAGCCCAATCTGCCGGGGCTGGTGTTCGGCGCGGTCGTCTGGATCGGCGTCGCTGTGGCGTTGCCGTCGTTGAATAGCGCCATGCGTCTGACCGTCGGTGCGGCGATCGTCGCCGTCTATGCCGCGCTGACGGCTTCCGAATTGTGGAGCGAACGGCGGCGGACCATGCAGCAGCGCTGGCCGACGATTGTCGTGCCGGTCATGCACGGCGGCGTGCTGATGCTGCCGATCCTGCTCGGCGGCCTCCTGCGCCCGCATGACGAAACCTTTGCCAGCAGCATCTGGGTGACGGCGTTCTCGGTCGAATTGATTCTGTACGCGATCGGCACCGTGTTCGTGATCTTCATGCTGGTGTCGGACCGCGCGGTGACCGTGCACAAGACCGCGGCCTCGGTCGATCCCCTGAGCGGGATGTTGAACCGCCGCGGTTTTTCCGAAGCCTGCATGCGGGTGATCGAACGCGAAGCCGCCGCGGGGCGGCCCGTGACGGTGATGATTTTCGACATCGACCATTTCAAAGGCATCAACGACCGCTTCGGTCATCCCGCCGGCGATGAAATCCTCAAGCTGTTCTCGACCGTGGTGATCAGCAGTCTGCGCATCAGCGACCTGTCGGGCCGGATCGGCGGCGAGGAGTTCGCCGCGCTGCTGCCGTGCGCGCTGGAAGAGGGCGTGATTGTGGCCGAGCGCGTGCGCGAAGCCTTCGAGGCGTCCGGCATCGTGTGCGAGGAAGGTCCGGTCGACACGACCGTCAGCATCGGCGTAGCCGGCGGGCCGGCCGGCACCGAACTCGAAGTGCTGCTGGCGTCGGCCGATACCGCGCTCTACCAGGCCAAGCGCAGCGGCCGTAACCGGGTCGAGGCTGCGGAGGAACTGCCGCTGTCGCTGGAGAAGTGGCGGCGCAAGACCGCCGGGCTCCCCGCTTCGGCGCGCCAGTCGCCGGCGGCGACGTAGCGCGTTCGACACCGACGAGAAGGCCGTGCGGTAACCTGCCATTTACCATTCCGTTCATATCATCTGCGCCATGGACTCGATGCGCAGACGAAACCCACAGGCCGCGCTGACGTCGCTCGAAGCGGCCGCAGCTTCTGCCCGCGGCGGTTTTGCCTGCATGTTCTCCTCCTCGGAAGAATTCGAGCGGGCGCTCATCACGGAGCGTCGTGCGCAGGGGCGTTATGATCAGCGCAGAACGCGCTGGCCTGCCATCATGCTCATCGGCTGCGCGATGGTGATTGCCGGCACGGTGCTGTTGTTCCGCTAATTGCCGGGCCATCGCTGATGTGAGGGCGCCGCAAGGCGCCTTTTTCTTTTTACGAGGCCGGGTTAGACACGCTGATCTCCATGAGAAGGCGTAACCCAGATGATCACCGAAATCGCACAAATCGACGTCAAGCCGGGCACCGAGAAGGATTTTGAAGCCGCCGTCGCCAAGGCGCGGCCGCTGTTCCTGCGCGCCAAGGGCGGCAAGGGATTTGAACTGCACAAATCGATCGAAAAGCCGCAGCGCTACCGGCTGATGGCGCAGTGGGAAACGCTGGAAAACCACACCGTGGATTTCCGCGGCTCGGAAGACTTCACCGCATGGCGCGGACTGGTCGGGCAGTATTTTGCAGCACCTCCCGAGGTCGAGCACACCGAGACGGTGCTGACCACGGCCGGCTGACACACTCATGCCGCCATTGTCACGGGCGGCACGTCTTCCGCCTTGAAATGGTCGATCATGACCTTGGCGATGGCCATCAGCGGGAGCGCCAGCGCCAGTCCCCAGACGCCGAACACGACGCCGAGCAGGATCTGGAACGCAAACAGCGTGGCAGGCGGAATATCGAGCGCCTGCCGCTGGATGATCGGCGTCAGCACGTAGCTCTCCAGCGCGTGCACGCCGAGGAACAGGACGAAGGCGGAGAGGGCAGCGACCCATCCCGAGGCGAGGCTTGCCAGCACCACGATCAGCCCGCCGAGAATGGCGCCCACCGTCGGGATGAACGCGAGCAGTCCGGCCTGAATGCCCAGGATGAACGAACTCTGGATGCCGATGATCTCGAGGCCGATCCAGGTCACGAAAAACACCGCGGCCATGGTGATGATCTGGGCAATCAGCCAGCGCTCCAGCGTCTCGCCGATCCGGTCGACGATCACAACCGCGCGCGGGCGATGTTTGGCCGGTGCGATGAATAGCAGCCCGTTGCGGTAGACGCTTGGCTGGGTCGCAAACGCGATACCCAGAAACAGCACGATAAAGAAGTTTCCGACCGCGCTTGCGGTCCCCAGGATCAGCTTCAGGCTCTGGCTGAAGATCGCGCCGCCGCTCGACGCAATCGTGCCGGCGCTGGGCAGCGAGTGGGTCGGTGGGGGACCGGGCGCCGCCGGTTCGGAAGCGTCCGACTGCGACGACAGGCTTCCAAAATCGAACAGGCTGGTGTCGATGCCGTTTCGCTCCAGGAAACCCTTGACGCTGACGAGCTGCGACTTGAGCGTGTTGCTCAGCACGGTGGTCTGCTGGGCGATGGTGGCGCCGCCGAGGAAGATGATGCCCGACAGCATGCCCGCTACCGCCAGGCACACGATGGTCAGCCGCAGCGCATGCGGGAGGCGGACGACACGTCCGAGCAGGTTGCTCATGGCGTTGAGCGCCACGCCGAGCAGCATGCCGGCGAAAATCAAAAACAGCGTCGCGGCGAAATACCAGGTGAACAGCAACAACGCGGCGAACAGGACGACGCCGATGCCGCCGACCGATATCGCCCACGCCAGATCGCTGCGGGCCTGAAGGCGATTGTCAGCCGGACCTGTCACGTCAATTCCTTCTTGCAGAATATCGTTCCGCCAGTCTTTCGCCAAAACGCGCCCGGGATCAAGCCGGTGAACGCGCCAGTTTGACGCTGGCGTGTCCACCGTGCCAAGCGGTGGATGAATCCAGTGTGACGGGCGCGGCGAGGGGTGGAATGATTCTTAAATGGTTCGGCCCGATTGCGCTGCTGGCGGCGCTGGTCATCGGCGACCAGATCAGGATCAACCGTCCCGCCCATAAATATCGGCTGGCGGTCGAGGTCGAGACACCGGAGGGAAGCAAATCGGCATCCAGCGTGGTCGCGGTCCATCCCGATCGCAGCTACAGCCGCCGCGGCCAGACCCGCACCGTCGGCGACGCCATTTTCGTCGATCTGGGCAGTGGCAAGAACCTCGTCGCGCTGCTGGCCCATGTCGACACGAACCTCGTGCTCGACGACGTGAATTACGTGGCGCTCCGCGCCTACAACGAGGCCGCGGGCAAGCGGGTATCGTTCAACGAGATGAGCCGGCTGAGCGGCATCGTGCCGGTGAAGGGCGCGCTGATCCCTGTTCTCGTCACCTTCGCCGATCCGGCCAATCCCGGTACCGCGCGGGTGGTGTCGCCCGACGATGCCGAAGCGGTGCTGGGAAAAGGCTATCGCTTGAAGGGACTCACCGCCGAAGTGGTGCCAAACGGGTATTGGCCGCTCGATTTCGGCGGCGTGCTGGGCGAGCCGGTCTCGCGCGGAATCCAGGCGAAATTGCCGTGGCTGAACGGCGCCGATAATCCGGCCGCCACCGCGCTCCGGGCGGCCGGCTTGCCCGGGATCGAGGGGATCGACGCCCGGGAGGCCTTTACGCGAAAATAGCAGGGCAGGCCCGCGGCAACCCGCCGGATATTGATCCGCCGCCCTCCCGCAGGCATGATCGTCTGGAATCGTGGCCCAACCCAGAAGAATCCTTTTGCACAGGACGATGACAGCGGAATATTTGCGATGAGACGGCCCGTGGTCGGTGTAATCGCGAACGCCCATCGCGTCGAAAACCGGTTCCAGACGCAGATGGTCGGAGAGCGCAATTTGCGCGCGGTCGCCGATGTTGCCGGTGCGCTGCCGCTGATGTTTGCCGGATCGCCCGAGATTACCGACATCGGCGCGCTTCTCGACGTCGTGGACGGGGTGGTGCTGACGGGCGCCCGCGCCAATGTGCATCCGACCCGTTTCAAGACCGAACCGCATGAGCGGCATGAGCCCTACGATATCCACCGCGACGACGTCGCCCTGGCGCTGACGGAAGCCTGCGTCGCCCGCGGCGTGCCGATCTTTGGCATCTGCCGCGGCCTGCAGGAAATGAACGTCGCCTTCGGCGGCTCGCTGCACCCGGAAATACGCGAGATCCCCGGCCGCATGAACCACCGCATGCCGCGGCTGGAGAACGGTGAAATCCATCCCGATCCGACGGTGGTGTTCGCCGATCGCCACGACGTCCACCTGACGCCGGGCGGTACGTTTGCGAGCCTGCTCGGCTGCGAGACCATTCGGGTGAATTCGTTGCACGGGCAGGGCATCCTCGAACCGGGCCTGCGCGTCGTCATCGAAGGCATCGCCGAAGACGGCACCATCGAAGCAATCAGGATCGCGGATGCGCAAAGCTTCGCGCTCGGCGTCCAGTGGCATGCGGAGTACGATCCGCAACGCAATCCGATCAATCGAAAGCTGTTTGAAGCGTTCGGCGAAGCGCTGAAGGCGCACACGCGGGCGAATTAATCGGCCGGAAAACCGGTCGCGCCACCAAGGGAGGATGCGATGCGGGACCGCAAATGGTCGAGACGCGATCTGCTCAAGGCGTCGACGGCGTCGGCTGCAGGCCTGCTGTTCGCCGAACCCCTGAAGGCGGCGGCGCCCCCGCCGGTGGAAGTCACGCCGGCCCTGATCGAGGCCGCGAAAAAGGAGGGCAAGCTGTCGTATTATTCGGCGCTTGAACTCAACACCGCCGAACGGCTGGCGAGAACCTTCGAAGCGAAATATCCTGGAATTGCCGTGCGCGTGGAGCGTTCCGGTGCGGAGCGGATTTTCCAGCGCATTGCGCAGGAGCAGGGCAGCGGCATCAAGGCCGTCGACGTCGCCAACTCGACCGATCCCGCGCATTATCTCGAATGGAAGAAAAACGACTGGCTCGCGCCCTACGTGACTGAGGACGTCGCCAAGCATTTTCCGGCCGATCAGATCGATCCCGACGGCATGTACGCGACGTCGTGCGCCTGGATGGAGGTGATCGGCTACAATACCAGCCTCGTCAAACGCGAAGACGCGCCGAAAAGTTATGCCGATCTGCTCGACCCCAAATGGCACGGCAAGATGGTCAAGGGCCATCCGGGCTACAGCGGCGCCATCCTGACCGCAACGTTCGTGCTGGCGCGCGATCTGGGCTGGCCGTATTTGGAAAAGCTCGCGCAGCAGAAGGTGATGCAGGTGCAATCGGCCGCCGATCCGCCGAAGAAGATCCTGCTTGGCGAGCGCGCCGTCATGGCCGACGGCAACGACTACAATCTGGTGCTGGCGAAGGATCAGGGCAAACCGGTCGAAGTGGTCTACCCGACCGAAGGCGCGCCGCTGATCATCGTTCCATCGGGGATTTTCCGCAGCGCGCCCAATCCGAATGCGGCAAGGCTGTTCCAGAGCTTCTTCTTCAGCGCGGAGGCGCAGCAAATGCTGGTCGACGTTTTCGCCCACCGATCGTTTCATACGCAGGTGAAGGAGAAGGGCGAGCATATTCCGCTGGCAAAATTGAAATTGCTCAAGGCCGATCCGGCCCAGGTGCAGGCGCAAAGCGAGGAGATCAAGGCGCGCTACAGCAAGATTTTTGGAGTGTGAGCGGCGGTCCAAAATGGCTGGCCGGCGCCAGAGTTGGCGTTCTCCGTAATTATACGGGGTGAAAAGTGTGGCGTCGCAAACCCGGAGTCGGGTAAGCAACGAGAGAACACTGCAGCATTGCCCGATGCAGTCGATGTGGGCTGAAAAAAAGCGGGTACTCATCCATCGCCTCGGGAACGGGGGAGGCTATGACGGTATCGAGCCGCCTCGCACTCGCGATGGTTGTGCTGGTCGTGGTGACGTCCTGCGTCGTCAGCGCATTCGCCTATTATTTCGTCGCCGGCGCGCCTCCGCACGGCGCGTTGACGGCAATCATGAGTGCGGCGCTCGCCGGTGGCGCGATTGCGTCGGTGTTCGGGATCGCTCTTGCCGTCGGAATCACCAATGGTTTGCGAAAGCCGTTGTTCAACGTCACCGGCGTCGCCAAGGCTGCGGGTGCAAGGCTGCGGGTGTCAAGGCTGCGGGGGTTCGCCGCGAGCCGGAGCAGGAGCGGGTGTATCAGACGCTGATCGACAACGAAAAGATGGCGCGGGCCATCATCGAAGAAGCGCTCGACGCCTTCGTCCAGACGGATGGGTGCTGCGTCGTTCTTAACTGGAGCCCGCACGCCGAGGCGTTGATGGGCTGGACGCGTGAAGAGGCCGTCGGCCGCGGCGTGGAGGAACTGGTCTTTCCAGAATCGCAGCGAGTCGGTCACCGGCAGTGGATCGACCGGTTCTTGAGCGAGGCCAAAGGCGAAGCCGCCGGAGGACGCTACGAAACGCCTCTGCTGCGCAAGGACGGAAGCGAATTCTTCGCCGAGGTGTCGCTTACGGCGCTGCGCCGCCATGAGGGCTACATCATCAACGCGTTTGTCAGGGACATAACGGCAAAACGTGCCGCGGAAGAACAATTGTTCCAGGCGCAGAAGATGGAATCGGTCGGGCAATTGACCGGTGGCATCGCTCACGACTTCAACAACATGCTCACCGTGATTACGGGCACGATCGAGATCCTGGCCGAAGGGGTCAAGGACGATCCGGCGCTCGCCTCGATCGCCAGGATGATCGACGATGCGGCGGACAGGGCGTCCCAGCTCACCGCAAACCTGCTTGCCTTTGCCAGAAAGCAGCCGCTGCGGCCGCTCGAGACCGACGTCAATGCACTGGTCGAGGAGGTGGTCCAGCTGCTGTCGCCAACGCTCGGCAGGCAGATCGCGATCGAGACCGCCTTGGAACGATCAGGCCTGGCCGGCCCTGGTCGATCGCAGCCAACTCAGCTCGGCGCTGGTCAATCTGGCGATCAACGCCCGCGATGCCATGCCTGAAGGCGGCAGGCTGCTCTTCAGGACCGGGAATTTCACGCGCACCGAGCGCGACGCTGAGTTGGCTGGGCTCGGTTCGGGCGACTACGTCGTCATCGAGGTGCACGATACCGGCGCCGGCATTCCCGCCGCCATACGCGACAGGATTTTCGAACCGTTCTTTTCGACCAAGCAGGTCGGAACGGGCACCGGGCTCGGACTGAGCATGGTGTTCGGGTTTGCAAAACAGTCCGGCGGCGGCATCGTGGTCGACAGCGAGGAGGGCAAGGGCGCCTGCTTTCAAATCTACCTGCCGAAGGCGGACATCGAGTTGTCGGAGCTGCCTCCGGCGAGCGCTGCGCGGCCGACGGGCGATGAAGAACCGCGCGGCGGGTCGGAAACCATCCTGTGCGTGGAGGATGACGACGTCGTGCGCGCGCATGTCATCGGCCGCCTCGAAAGTCTCGGTTACAAGGTGATCGCGGCTTCCAACGCGGCCGAGGCGATTGAGCTGGTCAACGCCGGAACCGCATTCGATCTGCTGTTCACCGACGTGGTCATGCCGGGGACCATGAACGGCCGCCAGCTCGCGCAAAAGGTCACTGAGCTGCGCCGGCCGCTGCGGGTACTCTACACATCCGGCAATACGTTCGGCGCCTTCGACTCGAGCGAGCGCCCCGGCGAGGGCGTGCTGCTGCTGACCAAGCCGTACCGCAAGGCCGAACTCGCCCGCATGGTGCGCCTCAGCCTCGATCGGGCGATCGACCACATGAGCGATCCGATCCCGCTGCCTTATTCCGTGCAGCCGGACCTCGAGCGTTTCCTGAAGGAAAATCCGCCGAAGCGGGAGTAGGCCGTTCCGGTTGGGGCGTGGTGCGGAGCGATGCAACGTCAGTTTCAATCTCGCGGCCTCCCCGTCATGGCGAGCCAACGGGTAGCGCGAGCGCGCCCCGATGACAGGCTCCGGCGGGGGATCCAGTACGCCGCGGCTTCTCAATTCAATCACTACGGCCTCCTGGAATACTGGATCCCCGCCTTCCGCGGGGATGACGACTGAATGTGACTTCGCGATCTCGCGACATGTTCTGTCCGAGGTTTGCATCTTCGTTTGCCCTCCTTGAGAACAGAGGGCGCAGGGAAGACCGGGTGCGCGCTGCACCCGCGGTCTCGTGTGCAATTGCGCACAGAAAACGCGCACACGAGCATACAGGTCCAGCGGAGAGCATCCGGCCTTCCCTGCGCAGTGGCTTTACGGCTTACTTCGAGCTCTCCCCGGTGAACGGCTCTTTTGCCACCGTCGCCGCTGAGAAACTTGCTTCGCAGAACTTGACGCCAGCACCGCGGCGTCAGGACCACACGACTTCGCCGTACGCATCATGCGCGTTCGTCTTGCGCACTTCGCGTCCACCGCATCTCACCGCACGTTCGTGACGATCGCGAGCCGCCCCTCATTGGGTGAGACGCGCGGAGTTAAATCACTGATTTGCCCGACGGCGCGAGCGGAATATTTTTGCGCGAAGGGGTGGACAGACTTTTGTTGATTTGCCCGTCGGGTTGGTTTGTCGCAGCCGCGGCATGAGATTTTGCTTGCGCGAGGCGCGACGCAATTCGCAGAGGAGCGTTTGTGTGATGTGCAAGAAAATCAAATGCAGCGACAATTCTCTCGACGAGGTCCCTGAGGTCGCTGCGCTCAGCCGGGGCTACGCGACATTCTCCGGCATCCAGTGTTGGCTGCGAAGGTCAATTACCGTTCTTGGCGTAACCTGCGCTGGCGCAGGAAATATGACACTTGGCCGGGGCATCATCTTCATCTTGTCGGTCTTTACCACGGTCCCTATTTTGGGATTATGGAGCTCCAGGCGCGTTGGGCAGCAGCACTCTTGTCGGGCACTGTCGCTCCGCCTACGGCGGAGGAGGCGGCCGAAGGACTCGCTCGCGAATTGGAGATACGCGACCGGATGCCGAGACCGCAGTTTCCTCATGGCGAGTATGTTGCCTTCGCCGATGAACTGGCGGCTGCGATCGGAGTTTTTCGTCTGAGTGGACCTCATGCCAACATCGAGGCGGCGAAGATGCAAATCAAGTCGGCCTGCGACCGCGTGGGACTCGAGCGATGACCGAGACTACGACCGACATTTGGATCGATACCTCGGAGGTGATGCAAAGGTTGACCGGGTCTTGGTCTTTCGACCGGGTCATCGAAGGTCATGGAACGATGCAGGGTACTGCGACCTTCAGTCCCTTGGACCGGGAGAGATTGGCGTATTACGAACAGGGAAACCTAAAGCTTTTGAATGGTATCGAGTTGCAGGCGGAACGCGAATACATTTTCGGCAAAAGCGACGGCGGATTTGAGGTTTTCTTCAAAGAGGATCCCCCGCGACTATTCCATGAGATTTCGCTAACTGCGCGCAGTGGAGGGGGACTCAGCGGCGATGCGGGCCATCTATGTAATCTCGACGACTATCAGTCGACCTATACCTTTTTGCCCGACGGCAAGTTTGTGATCCGTCACGTGGTATCGGGTCCACGTAAGGACTATACAATGACCACAACATATTCACGCATCTGACGGGCCGCCATATTCAAGCATACGTCACAATATGCGTGTTCGGTCCGCCTTAGCGACTATGACGGAACTCGAAGTGCACAAGCGCTTCCAGGAGTGGCGTTGAGGCAGCAGCCTTATCCGCAGACACTGCTCTCGGATCGAGTCGCATTCATATCTCGGTAAGAGGCAACCAGTCAGCAACGCAGAGATCCCCCAGAGCAACCTCGACCACTATCCGCCAGCATCACTCGCCAGGCTCGTCGGAAACCATCCGCTTGTTTTCGATCCATTGGAGGTGATGCGTCTGCCGCGGCGAAGCATTATCGTCTACCGCAGTGATATCTACTACCACCGGTCTCGTATCCAACGTCAACTATCGCTCTCGTCGCAACCTGAGGGGCCAGGCGACACTTGGCCTCTATTCGGGGCGTTCGCGTCCACACGCGAGTCGGCGCAGCCGCCACGCACACAGCCTGTTGGACCACGCGGTACGCCGGACCGCTTGCTGCATCGGAGATCGTGGCGAAGCGCAATTGCACTGACGCTGCGGTCAGCGCAAACCGAAGCCTTGCAGGAGCCAAGGTGTCTGCGCAGCCTGCTCCGGCGCTCGGGCGTCGGGTACGGGCGCAGCCGGCACCGGTGGATTTTGCTCTTCCCGGACCCTTGCCCGATGATGTCGCTGTGGCCGTATCTCGGCTCGCGCATTTTGTACCGGCCGGACCCGCCGGTGCTTTTTCGCAGGCTGGACCTGTACGGGGGCATCTTGCACAACCTGCACCGGGGCAACTGGCGCGGGCTGTACGGGAACGGCCTCTGCCTGGGTATCTTTATTGGCCGCCCAGGCTTCGAATTCCTTCAACAAGCCTTCGGCTGGCGGCTGAACGATCTCGGTTCGATTCTGATCGGCAGGTTCGGGAGCTGCAGCAATTTCGTCGCGCGCCGGCGCGTCGCTTGTCGTCGTCGGCAAATCCAGAGCAGCGGCGAATGATTGAATTGCCGGCGCAGGCGGATCGGCGACAGGCTGAAGCGCCGGTTTTTCGACCCACGTAGCCGTGAGGTTCTCAAGCAGCGCGACTGGATCTCCCACCGACAGGATCGCGATGCCGATCGCTGTCGCCGCAATTGCCCAAATACTCGCCTTGAGGATTCGCGACGAGATCGCCGCCCTTTGCCAAGCCTTCCCGATATCCGCCGTCCCGATATCCGGCTGCCCGGTTTCTTCGGCATGTTCGGACAGAAAGATAGGAGAATGATCCGGCTGGAAACCGTCTTTTGTCGCCATTTGGTTGAATCCGCCTCTTATTGTTCTCGTCTACCAGTACTCCGCCAGCGAGGTCGAAAAGCGACGATCACCGCCATGATTTGGGAGAAGTCTTGACTTCAATGGGACCCGGGAACCGCCAGGCGCAACCACCGATGCGTTTCGAGAGATTATCGCGAAGCTGGCAACGTGCCCTCCGCTAGCACGGGATCGAGCGGCTTCGCCTGCCAGGCAATCTGCAACAGTGCGACAAGATTATAGAAAAAGGCCAACGCCCAGAGCGTGAGAAACTCAGGCGTGACGGCCGAGATCGGTGCCCCCAGTTGAGACAATTTGACGAAGCCGTCGATGGCCGACGTGCTCGGCACAAGGTACGACATCAGACGGATGACAGGCGGGATCGCCTCACTGGGCCAGGAGAAGCCTGCGACCATGAACAGGGGAAGGCCGGCCGCGGCCAGGATCAATTGCACCCTGACGGGATTTCGAAAGATGCCCGCGACCACAAAGCCAAGGCCGGCAACCGAGAACACGAATGGCACGGCGAAAATGAGGATCGGTATGATCCCGCCAAGCCGCGGCAGACCGTAGAGGTAAGGCAGCACGATCAGATATGTCGGAAGGATCACGGCCTCGAGCGCGAGATAGGCGAGCAATTTGCCTGCAACGATCGCAACCGGCGACGGCCTGCGGCGGCGTCTCTCTCCCTCGCCGGGATCGGCGCCGGGCAAGGTGCTGAGCAGGCCGACGCCCATCAGCAGCGTCTGCTGCAGGATCAGAACGAAGGCGGCCGGAAGCACATAGGTGGCGTAGCCGCCTTCGGGATTGAACAGCGGCACCGCCGTCAAAGGCATCGGGTCCGGCGCGACGGCGGCGATCGCCGGATCGACACCGATGGCGATCAGGCGCGCGGTCTCGATCTCGGCGCCGACGGTGCGCGCCACGCCGGCCACGGCTCCGGCCACGCGCTGGTAGATCAGGAAATAGCTGGCATCGGCATAGAGCGCGACCGGCGAAGGCCGGCCGTGCAGAAGCTCGCGCTCGAAGTATTGCGGGATCACCAGGATGCCGCCGACCCTGCGCGCATAGACCTCGCGCTCGGCGCTCGCGACGTCGGGCAATTCCGCCGTAATCGCCACGTCCGGCGTGGCGTCGACGCGGCGGGCGAAGTCGCGGCTGCTTTGGGTTCCGTCGCGGTCGACCAGGGCGATCGGCACATCGCGCAACGCTTCGTTCAAATAGGGCTGAGGATAGAACAGCGCATAGAACGCGGCGCCCAGAACCATGACGGCGAACGCCGACTTGACGGTAAAGATGCGGCGAAACTCGTGTCGGAACACATCGAGCAGTCCGCTCATGGCAACGCCTCGCCGAGCTGTGGCGCAGCCTCGCTGCGGCTCCGACGAGCGGATCGGATGTTCTCCAGCTTCCACGCGACCAGTCCCGCGAGCGCGACCGTGAAAGCGAGCAGGACCAGCACCGGCTTCCAGGAGAGGTCGAGTGGCGTGCCTCTGACGGTCTGGTCGATGCGAGCGGTCAGGTACCATGTTCCCGGCAGCAGCGCGCCGTAGGCATAGGCGAAGGCGTTCATGCCGAGGCGAGGAAATCCGATGCCCATGAAGCCGAACGCCGGCGCTGTCAGCAAGGTGCCGATGCTGACCGCACTGGCGATCGGCTTCAACACCAACGCAAGCAACGCACCAAGAAACTGACACGACAGGACGAACAGCAGGCCCGCGATAATCAGCAGCCAGCTCCGTCCATGCAGCGGCAGTCCAAATCCAACAAACAGCAGCGTGTCCGAGAGGCCGAGCACCAGCATGAACAATATGGTGTAAGGCAGGATCTTGCCCGCCATGGCCGGCCATATTCCGCCGCCCAACTCCCCGAGAATGCGAAGCCGATGGCGCGTCTCGACATCGAGGCCGACCGAATAGGCGGACGCCGTCACCATGATGACCTGCAATATGCTCGGTATCAGGGCGGTCAGCAGGAAATAGACGTAATTTAGCGTCGGATTGAACAGCGCGTGAATCTGAACCGGTATCGGCTGCAGATCGGCCTGGGCGACTTCGAGGGGCTGGCCTTGCGCTGACCGCAGCGACAGCCGAATCCCCGCGGCCGCCGTCGGAATGGCAGCGTTCACGCCACGGGCCGTGAGATTTCCGGTGGTCAGGGTTTGCGTATTGTAGAAGAACACCACCTCCGGGCGGCGGCCGGCGAACACGTCGCGCTGGAGGTTAAGTGGCAGCATCAAAAGCCCGTGGATCTTGCCGGACAGGATCATGCCGCGCCCCTCCGCGAGATCGCCGACGCGCACGGCCACGGCAAAGTCAGGGGTCGCATCGACCATGCGGATGATGCTGCGCGACAGATCCGAACCGTCGAGATCGAGAACGCCGATCGGCAGCCGCGTCGCCAGTCCGGCACTGAAGATGGCGGCGAGGAAGGCCATCTGGGCAAGCGGCACGATCGTCGTCAGGCCGAGCAGGAAAGGGCGCCGCCGCAGCCAGCCGACTTCTCTCCAGAACACCAGCCAGAAGCCCGGCCGGATATGACTTCGGGCCATCATATCAGCGCCCTCGGTTGCCCCATGCGACGACCGCACTCATGCCGGGACGCAGGCCATCGACCGGCTGCATCGGCAAGGCGCGAACCTCGAACGTACGCAGGTCGAATTCGCCGGTGGCGCGCGTCGCCCGCCACGCCGCGTACTGCCCCTGCACGTTGATCAGGGTGACTTGGACCGGAATAATTTGAGACTTCAGTGCAGGTACGAGCACGTCGAACTTGTCGCCGATCTTCAAGCCGCCGAGCAAATCCTCGCGCAGGTTGAATGTGAACCAGAGTTTGTTCATGTCGATCATCGAGAACAGCGGCGCCCCGGCGCTGAAATTCTCGCCGAGCGCCGCAACCCTTGTCGTGACCTGGCCGGTGATCGGCGAGCGAATGGTGAATTCGGCCACGTCGACATCGCGCTGGTTCAAGGTGGCCTCTGCCTGCTTGACCTGGGCCGCCGCCAGCGCGCGTTCCTCCTTGCTGGCACCCGTCGTCGCAAATTGCAGTGCGGCTTCCGCGGACTCGCGCTTGCGGACCGCCAGCTCGAGATTGCGGGTGACCTCATCGATCCGAGCCTGCGGCGCGTTACCGGTGCGGGCCAGTTCGGTCTGCCTTTTGAAGGTCTCCTGACCGAGCGTCTCGTCGGCCCTGGCCGCGTCAAGATCGGCCTGGCGCGCGGCGATGGTCTCGGGACGGGTGCTGTTGATCCGATCGAGATCGGCCCTGGCCACGGCAAGGGCGGCCTGCGCCGCAAGCCGGGCTGCGACCAACTGCGGGCTTTCCAATTCGGCCATCACCGCTTTCTGCTCCACGGTGTCGCCAACGTCGACCTTCAACGTGACAATCCGGCCCGCAATCCGTGGGCTGATGTCGACCCGATCCGCCGAAACTTCTCCCTGGATGGTCAGAGGCGGCGGCCTCGTCGCAAGCCAGAGCATTGTGCCAAACGCCACAATGACAACCGCCGCGATCAGCGCGCGAACCGACGTCTTGCCCATAATGAATATCTCCAAATTACTCTTTGATCGTGATGGGCTTGTTCAACAAGTCGTATCGGCAGGCCGGGCGATCCGCCGAACGGACGCACAAATCGTACCATGGGCGTCGCAGGTTGCCAGTCACATCAGCCCATCTCCCCGTGCGCTTGTCGGAAAACTGCTCCCAAGAGCAAAAATTGTGTCGTCAGTTGAAGGTCGCGAGATTGTCGACACAAATCGCTGCACGCCGCCCCCGCTCGCTGAGCTACGGCGGATTTGGTCGCGCGTCGCAGTCGCGCCCGCTCAAAACAAAAGGCGCTTCCATCGGAAGCGCCACCCTTACCGGGTACTAGTCGCCTATCTAAGGCCATCCTGACATGATATGTTGCGCAGATGGCAAATCAGACAAAAGCGATGGGCCGCCGCACCACCATGGTGCCCGTTACCACGATGGAAGAGATCCCGGTGCTTTCCGAGCGGGAGCGCGCCGAACTGACCACCGCGCTTGAAGCGGCCGAGGCGCGCGTCAAAGCGGGCAAGGCCGTCGATTACGAGCCGAAGACTTTCAGGGACCGGCTGATCGGAATCTACCGCCGCGGCAAGCATTAGCGCCATATGACTTACCGCGTGCGGATTGATCCGGTTGCGCTCGACCAGATTGAACAGTTCGCCGCGTGGCTCTCGGACTACAGCGAAGACTTCGCCATTGAGCAGATCGAGCGCCTCGCTGAGATCCTCCGCCTAAATCTCGGCGAAGCCCCGCTCACCTGGGGCTACTTTCCGCTCACCGGCGCACCTTATCGCGCGTATCTCTTTCGCGTCGGCCGCAGAACCCAGTACTGGATCATATACACCGTTGATGAGGACGCCCGCATCGTCAATATCCTGCTGTTCTGGAGTGCCAGTCGCGACCCAGAACGTTTGGACCTGCGCTGAAGCCGCTCGACTCACAAAATGTAGGATGGGTAGAGCGAAGCGAAACCCATCGTCGTCGCAAGGTCTGGGATGATGGTATCGCTTCGCTCCACCCATCCTACGGACCGCAAAAAAACAAAAGGCGCCCCATCGGGAGCGCCTTTAGCATTTCTTGGGCAAATGATGCCGGCGGGAAATCCCGCCGAAACATCACAGCGAATAGTACATGTCGAATTCGACCGGGTGCGGGGTCATTTCGAAGCGCTCGACCTCGGTCATCTTCAGCTCGATGTAGCTGTCGATGAAGTCGTCGTCGAACACGCCGCCGTTCTTGAGGAACGCGCGGTCCTTGTCGAGGTTTTCCAGCGCCTCGCGCAAGCTGCCGCACACCGTCGGGATCTGCTTCAGCTCTTCCTTCGGCAGATCGTAGAGGTCCTTGTCCATCGCCGGGCCCGGATCGATCTTGTTCTTGATGCCGTCGAGGCCGGCCATCAGCATCGCGGCGAAGCCGAGATAGGGATTGGCCATCGGATCGGGGAAGCGGACTTCGACGCGCTTGGCCTTCGGGTTCGCCGTGTAGGGAATGCGGCAGGAGGCCGAGCGGTTGCGCGCGGAGTAGGCGAGCAGCACGGGGGCTTCATAACCCGGGACCAGGCGCTTGTAGGAATTGGTCGACGGGTTGGTGAAGGCGTTGATCGCCTTGGCGTGCTTGATGATGCCGCCGATGTAGTGGAGGCAGGTTTCCGAGAGGTCGGCATATTTGTTGCCGGCGAACACCGGCTTGCCGTCCTTCCAGATCGACTGGTGGCAGTGCATGCCCGAGCCGTTGTCGCCATAGACCGGTTTCGGCATGAAGGTGGCGGTCTTGCCGTAGATGTGGGCGACCTGGTGGATGCAGTATTTGTAGACCTGCATCTGATCGGCCATCAGCGTCATGGTGTCGAACTTCATGCCGAGCTCGTGCTGGGCGGAAGCCACTTCGTGGTGATGCTTCTCGACCTTGACGCCCATCTTGGCCATGGCGCCGAGCATTTCGGAGCGCATGTCCTGCACCGAGTCCTGCGGCGGGACCGGGAAGTAGCCGCCCTTGGTGCGGATGCGGTGACCGAGGTTGCCGCCCTCATATTCGGTGTCCGAATTGATCGGCAGTTCCGACGAATCCAGCTTGAAACCGGTGTTGTAGGGGGTGGTCTGGTAGCGGACGTCGTCGAATACGAAGAACTCGGCTTCCGGTCCGAAGAACACGGTGTCGCCGACGCCCATCGACTTGACCATCGCCTCGGCCTTCTTGGCCATGCCGCGCGGGTCGCGGTTGTAGGGCTCGCCGGTGGTCGGCTCCAGCACGTCGCAGGTGATGACCATGGTGGTTTCGGCGAAGAACGGATCGATCGTCGCGGTGACCGGGTCGGGCATCAGGCACATGTCGGATTCGTTGATCGCCTTCCAGCCGGCGATCGACGAGCCGTCGAACATCGTGCCTTCGGCAAAGATTTCCTCATCGATCATGCCGATGTCGAAAGTCACGTGCTGCCACTTGCCGCGCGGATCGGTGAAGCGCAGGTCGACGTATTTCACGTCGTTGTCCTTGATCGATTTCAGGACGTCTTTGGCGGTCTTCATGAATACCCCTTTTGGCTACTACGGGTCGGTTTCCAGGATCCTGGAGCCATGCCGGCCCTGATTGCATCAGAGCATGGCTCCAGTCTTTTGTTCTGACGCGATTTCTTGATGCGAACCGGTCTTGACTTCGCTCGAAAACGCTATGGACGGCGCGACATTCGCAAACGATCCGATGAGACAATAGCAAACGAAATCAGGCTGCCGAAGCAGCCCTTTTCCTGTTTCTCAGTCGCAAAATTCGGATAGCACCCGGCTTAGATAGCGTCCAGCCCGTTAGATAGCGTCCAGCCCGGATTCTCCGGTTCTGATCCGGATCGCTTCCTCGATGTTGGAGACGAAGATCTTGCCGTCGCCGATGCGCCCGGTCTGGGCGGCGCGCCGGATCGCGTCGATCGCTTTTTCGACCAGGTCATCGCCGATCACGATCTCGATTTTCACCTTGGGCAGGAAGTCGACGATGTATTCCGCACCGCGATAGAGCTCGGCGTGGCCCTTCTGCCGGCCAAAACCCTTGGCTTCGGTGACCGTGATGCCCTGCAGTCCGACCTCCTGAAGCGCTTCCTTCACCTCGTCGAGCTTGAATGGCTTGATGACGGCTTCGATCTTCTTCACTGAGCGCCTCCCGGGCATTTCCGAATTGCAGATAGGTTCGATGTCGCGCGAGGCGCTGTCTGGTTTGATCCTTGCTTCCGGCAAAACACCGGAATGCCCATAATTGCCGCGCGACCTGCGACGATCCTGAGCCGGCTTGCCAACCGGCTTCCTCAAAAGCAGGGTCTATGCCAAGTTGTTAATGGGTCTGATTTCGGAACGTTATCAGACTTTTAACAGGCAACAAAAGAGATCGACGCAAACACTGCATGATACTGAAGCCTATCAAATAGGCAAATAGGTCAATTCATGTGCAATCGAGGCAAGCGGACCGCGCGCACGATGCAATGTGCCTCCGGAAAAGGCGGTTGGACTGAGGATTCGGCATGGAAGTTTTGACCACCACTGAAATGGAGCGCGCCGATCGGTTGACGATCGCCGCCGGCACGCCCGGCTTCGCGCTGATGATGAGTGCGGGACAGGCCGTGGCCGAAGCCGCGATGGATCTCGTCGAGGAGGGATCCATCGTGGTGGTCGCCGGCCGCGGCAACAATGGCGGCGACGGCTTCGTGGCCGCCGCCGAGCTCGCGGCACGCGGCCGCGAGGTGTCGGTCATCCTGCTGTGCGAGCGCGACAGCCTGCAGGGCGACGCGGCGCTCGCTGCACGCGGCTGGAAGTATCCCGTGCTGCCGTTCAACCCGCAGGCGATCGGCAAGCCGGCGCTGATCATCGACGCGCTGTTCGGCGCCGGGCTCAACCGGCCCGTCAAGGGCGATCCGCTCGAGATGATCGAGGCGATCAACGCCAACGGCGCGCCGGTGCTCGCCGTCGACCTGCCGAGCGGGGTCAACGGCACGTCGGGCGCTGTGATGGGGGCTGCGATCAACGCCGCGGAAACCGTGACGTTCTTCCGCCGCAAGCCGGCGCATCTGTTGATGCCGGGACGCAAGCATTGCGGCCGCCGCGTGCGCGTTGCCGACATCGGCATCGATCGGAGCGTGCTCGACGAGATCCGGCCGCAGACGTCGGAGAACGTTCCGCAGAGCTGGCAAAAATCCTTCCCGGTGCCTGATATCGACGGCCATAAATATGCCCGCGGCCATACGGTCGTGCTGTCCGGCGAACTGGCATCGACCGGGGCGGCGCGGCTGGCGGCGCGAGGGGCATTGCGGGCAGGGGCGGGCCTGGTCACGGTGGCGTCGCCCCGCGATGCGCTGGCGGTCAATGCGGCGGCGCTGACGGCGGTGATGGTGCGCGCGATCGACAACGTCATCCAGTTCGCCGAACTGCTCGACGACAGGCGGCTCAATTCCGTCGTGATCGGACCGGGCGCCGGCGTTGGCGCGCGCACGCGCGATTTCGTCCACACTGCATTGTCGGCAAAACGCGGCCTCGTCCTCGACGCCGACGCACTGACGAGTTTTGCGGATGAACCTGGCCGGCTGTTTGAATCGATCAAGGCCAGCCACGACCCGCGGGTCGTCCTGACGCCGCATGAGGGTGAGTTTCCGCGGCTGTTCAGCGATATCAGCAACAAGCATCCCGGCCGCTCGAAACTGGAGCGGGTACGCGACGCCGCCGAACGCTCCGGCGCGGTTGTGCTGTTGAAGGGCCCCGATACGGTGGTGGCGTCGCCCGATGGACGCGCCAGCATCGCTTCCAACGCGCCGCCCTGGCTCGCGACCGCCGGCGCCGGCGATGTGCTGGCGGGGATTATCGCAGGCATTCTTGCGCAAGGCGTAGCAGCCTATGAAGCCGCCTGCATCGGGGTCTGGCTGCACGGCGAGGCCGCGCGCGAGGCAGGACCGGGCCTGATCGCGGAAGATTTGCCGGAAGTGCTGCCCGCGGTGTTCCGGCGGCTCTATGACGAGTTCGGGATCGAGTATTAGTCCGTAGGATGGGTGGAGCGGAGCGATACCCATCGTCTTCGCGGCTGCAGGGGTTGATGGGTATCGCTCCGCTCCACCCATCCTACGGCTACTGCTTTGCGGCGGCGACAAGAGCACCCAGGCGAAAGACATCAAAACGGCGAAGCAACTTGCCAAGGCATGGAGTGAATGAGATGGGCGAGAAGCTGACGACTTATGATCCGGCTGAGGATCTGCAGTCCGACGAGGCGATTGCCGTGTTTATGGAGCAAGCCTTCAAGACGGAGGATGCAGGCTATATCGCGCATGCGCTTGGCGTTGTCGCCCGTGCCAAGGGGATGACACAAATTGCCAATGAGACCGGACTTTCACGCGAGCAGCTCTATCGCTCGTTCAGCACAAACGGCAATCCGACCTTGAAGACGACGATTGCCGTGATGAAGGCGCTGGGAATCGAACTCACGGCAAAACCCCACATCCAATGATGACGCGGCGGTTGTTGCTGTCCGACATGGAAGCCGCCGCGCGCGTTCACAGGATTTCTTTCGACCATGCATTGCCCTGGCTTACCGGTCTGCACACATCAGACGAAGACCGATGGTTCTACCGGGAACGCGTGTTCACGGGGTGTCAGGTGCACGGGGCTTTTGAGGGCGGTGCGCTGGCCGGAATCATCGCCTTCCGGAGCGACTGGATCGACCAGTTGTATGTGCTGCCGGAAGTACAAGGACGCGGCGTCGGCAGCGAATTGCTGCAGGTCGCAAAGCGCGCGTTCGATCGCCTCCAGCTTTGGACGTTTCAGCGCAATTTGAGAGCGCGACGCTTTTACGAGGCACGAGGCTTTGCGCTTGTCGAGGAAACCGACGGCGCTCGTAATGAAGAGAAGGAGCCGGACGGGCGCTATCTCTGGACGCGCGCGTCAGTTCCGTAGGATGGGTAGAGCGCAGCGAAACCCATCATCCCTGCGACATCCACCTAAGCTGATGGGTATCGCTGCGCTCCACCCATCCTACGCGACCAGATATTTCGCGACCGCTGCCTCGTCCCATTCCAGCCCCAAGCCAGGGCCTCGTGCGGTGAGCGTGCCATCGACGATCTCGGCGGGGTGAGCGAGGATCACGCGGGCGAAATCCAGAAACTCCAGCCAGTGCGCGGTCGGCGTTACCGCCAGCATGTGGGCACTGGCTTCGGCGAACAGATGGCTCGACGTCGGAATGTTCGCAGCGTCCGCTTGCGCCGCGACTTGAAGCCAGCCGGTGACGCCGCCGCACTTCATTAAATCCGGCATGATGAAATCGCTGGCGCCGGCTTCAATCGCTTCCGCGAAGCCGCGCGGAAACCACCAGTTCTCGCCGGCCTGAATCGGCGTCGGCGAAGTCTCGCGCACTTTTGCATGTCCCGACAGATTTTCCTGCGGCACGGGCTCCTCGATCCAGTGCAGATCGTAGGGCGCGAGGCGGGCGATACGGCGTGTCGCCTCGGCGGGATCGAGCGACTGGTTGAAGTCGATCATCAGCGCGACATCAGGGCCGAGCAGGGCGCGTACGCCCTTGACCATGCGTTCGTCGTTGGCGGCATCGCCGTCGCCGCCCTTGATCTTGATGCCGCGAAAGCCCTGCTCCAGCGAGCGGCGCAGCGCTTTTTCGTCGGCGACGGGATCGACCACGCCATAGCTGTCATACGCCCTGATCGGCCGCGGCGCGCCGCCGAGCAACTCGGCCACTGGCCGGCCCGCGATCTGGCCGAGCGCATCCCAATAGGCCATGTCGAGGCCTGATACCGCCATGCCGACGAGGCCCTGCCAGCCGAGCAGCCGGAATTTGGCGTCCATCGCCGCCATCAAATCGTAGGGCGCGACCGGCTGGCCTGTGAGCTCGCGCCCGATGTCCTCGATCAGATGCACCAGCGGCTTCAGCGTCAGCCGGGCGTAGGCGAAGATGTAGGAATGGCCGGTAACGCCCTGATCGGTCTCGACGTCGATCAGCACCATCGGCGCGGCGTCGATGGTCGCGAAGGCGGTCTTCACGGGCCGGGCGATCGGCACCACGAGGCCTCGGGCCTTGACGCTGCGGATGGCGGGGACTGACTTGCTCATGCGGGCCTCCTCACTCGACAGCGTACCACCTGATAAGCCGGGGCGCCGCCCAGTCCGTAGCGACCGGATTCGATCAGCCAGCGCCCGGCGTACTCGGCCAGAAAGGCGATCCGCTGGGTCTGGCCGGGTTCGATCGCCAGCGTATCCAGCCAGAACGGCTTCCAGCCGTCGTCGAGCCGGTCCAGCAGCCGGAAGTGATGACCATGGAGGTGGAATACCGTGGCGATGGCGGCGCGGTTGGTCAGGGCCAGCACCACGACGCGGCCGGCCTTGGCGCGGAAGGCGGGCGGGGCGGTGGCGGCGAAGCTGGCCGGTGTTACCCAGTCGCCCGGTGGCCCGCCGAGAGGCAGATCGACCCGAGTGGCGCCCTTCAGCTCCAGCCGTTCGGGGAGGCCGTTGGAGGGCAGCGGCGGAGCCGCTGGAAGCGGGGCCTGACGGATCGCGGGTTCGCTGGCGACCGTGAGTTTGCCGATGGTGCGGGCTTCCTTGCCGTCGTGCAGCAGCATCGGAATGGCGGTGCCTGCCGCTGCCGTCACATCGACGAATGCATCGACCCGGCCGCCCGGCGCCATTACCACAGTGCCGTTGCGGGCCTGAAAGGGCTCGGACGGCTGGCTGTCGATGGCCATGACCCGGACCTCGGCGCCCTCAATTTTGAACGCAATAACAGAGCGTTGGCAGCTATTGATGATGCGGAGCCTGACGCGCTCGTTTAGCCGGGCTGAGAGTTCTAATGAAGTCCGGCCGTTAATCGTAAGGACCGGTGCGGCATCCCTGGGCTCGGCTCCGGGGGCGATGGCGGCGCCATCCGCGCGTATCCGCCAATCCTCGATCAGCAGAACCTCGTCGCGATCGACGGCGACAGCCTCGCTTTCCCGGACCACCAGCGCCCGTGCCTGAGACGGCTGCCCCTGCGCATCCCCAAGCAGCCGGAGGTCGCACAGGAAGGTCCCGGCGTGGCGCAGCGGCAGCTGGAAGGCCTGCTTGCCGCCGGTGGCCAGCGGCGCTCGGACGGTCAGCGGTTCGGCCGCGGGAACGCCATCGATTCCCCGCCAATCGAGGACGGCGGGAACGGGAAGCTCATTGCCGAACGAGACCTCGACGGTGTCGCCGCGCTGGAACCGAAGTTCAGGCCCCTGCAGCGACCAGATCGGGGTGGCCGGGCCGGCGCGCAGCGCGAGGCTGCCGACTTTCGCCTGCAGCGAGAGCGAGGGACGGCCCTGGGCCAGGCCGGTCGCAGGCCAGAGCGGGGCCAGTGCGGCCGCGCCCAGTCCGGCGATCGTCTCGCGTCGATCCAGCAGTGATTTGGCTCTTGCCATCGGACCGATGCGGACCATTTTTGAGCTGAGAAGTCCAGTCGCAGCCGCTGCGACGGAAGGGCACAAAACCGGCCATTTTTTTGCTGCGGAGGTGTAGGCTCATGTTATAAGCCCGCCGCCCGCGGCATCGCGGCCGGAGTTGGATGCTATCACGCGGGCGTGGCGGAACTGGTAGACGCGCTGGATTTAGGTTCCAGTGACGAAAGTTGTGGGGGTTCGAGTCCCTCCGCCCGCACCAAGCGCTTTCAGCGTTTGCCTGACGAATTCTGGAGGGCCTATATCCCGGATCGGGATGTCGGGTTCGCCGAACCACTGGCGCAGGCCGCAAGGCCATGTGTCGACGAGATTTACACTGTCGGGCCGTCAGGTCCGGCGCAAGCGGAAGAAGATTGACACCATGCAGGTCACCGAAACCCTCGCCGAGGGATTGAAGCACGAGTTCAAGATCAGCGTTCCCGCATCGGATCTCGATGCCAAGGCGGACGCCAAGCTGGTCGACCTCAAGGACAAGGTGAAGCTCAACGGCTTCCGTCCCGGCAAGGTGCCGGTCAGCCACCTGAAGAAGGTGTATGGCCGTTCGGTGATGGCCGAGACCATCGACCAGACCATCCGCGACACCAACACGCAGATTTTCACCGATCGCGGTTTCCGCCTCGCGACCGAGCCGAAGATCACCATGCCGACCGAGCAGAAAGAGGTCGAGGAGCTGCTCGCCGGCAAGACCGACCTGACCTACACGGTCGCGATCGAGGTTGTGCCGACGATCCAGCTCGCCGATTTCAAGGCGTTCACCGTCGAGAAACCGGTGGTCGACGTCAGCGACGCCGACATCGATGAAGCCATCAAGCGCATCGCCGACCAGAATCGTCCCTTTGACGCGAAGGCCGACGGCGCCAAGGCCGAAACCGGCGATCGCGTCACCATCAGCTTCAAGGGCAGCATCAACGGCGAGCTGTTCGACGGCGGCACCGGCGAGGGCATCCAGGTCGTGATCGGCGCCGGACAGTTCATCCCGGGCTTCGAGGAGCAACTGGTCGGCATGGCTGTCGGCGAAACCCGCACGCTGAAAGTGTCATTCCCGAAGAATTACGCCAGCGAGAAGCTCGCCGGCCAGCCAGCGGAGTTCGAGACCACCGCCACCCTGATCGAAGCGCCCGGCGACACCAAGATCGACGACGAATTCGCCAAGACACTCGGCCTGGAATCGCTCGACAAGCTGAAGGAAGCCGCGCGCGAGCGTCTGGTCGCCGAATTCGCAGGCGCCACGCGCCAGCGCGTCAAGCGGGCGCTGCTCGATCGTCTCGACGACAGCCACAAATTCGAGGCGCCGCCGTCGCTGATCGAGGAAGAGTTCAGCCTGATGTGGAACTCGATCAAGGCCGAGATGGAATCCTCCGGCAAGACCTTTGCCGACGAGGACACCACCGAAGACGCCGCGAAGGAAGAATACCACAAGATCGCCGACCGCCGCGTCCGGCTCGGCCTCGTGCTGTCGGAGATCGGCGAGAAGAACAAGATCACCGTCACCGACGATGAGGTCGGCCGCGCCGTGATCGAGCGTGCGCGCCAGATGCCCGGCCGCGAGAAGGAAGTCTGGGATTACTATCGCAACAATGCCAATGCGCTGGCCCAGCTTCGTGCGCCGATCTATGAAGACAAGGTGGTCGATTTCATCCTCGAACTCGCAACCGTGACCGAAAAGAAGGTCTCGCGCGAAGACCTGTTCAAGGAAGAAGACGAGAAGTCCGCAGCCTGACCGGTTTGGTCAGGCTGATGTTAATGATGAACGGCAAAAGCATCATGGCGACGGCATCCGTCGCTATGAGATCGCCTCCGAATCAGCTTGAACTTCTCTGGTTCAGCCCGCAATGGCCCGGCCTTGTCGCCGGGAAATTGGCTCATATCTGTGAGCGGCTCGCTTATGTTGAGTCTGTGTTGAAGTCCATGCATCACGGGACGTTCGTCCGCGCGCGGCAATGCATGCCGGCCTTTGGATTGGCCGGCCTTGCCGACGGATGTTCGCCCACCGCCTGATCTCTTGCTAACCCTCTACCAACCCTTGGGGTGACTAATGCGCGATCCCGTTGAAACCTACATGAACCTCGTTCCGATGGTGGTCGAGCAGACCAACCGCGGTGAACGCGCCTACGACATTTTCTCGCGGCTTCTGAAAGAGCGCATCATCTTCCTGACCGGCCCGGTCGAGGACGGCATGGCGACGCTGACGGTTGCGCAACTGCTGTTTCTGGAAGCCGAGAATCCGAAGAAGGAAATCTCGATGTACATCAACTCGCCCGGTGGCGTGGTGACATCGGGGCTGGCGATCTACGACACCATGCAGTTCATCCGTCCGCCAGTGTCGACGCTGTGCACCGGGCAGGCGGCTTCGATGGGCTCGCTGCTGCTCGCCGCCGGCGAAAAGGACATGCGCTTCTCGCTGCCGAATTCCCGCATCATGGTGCACCAGCCTTCCGGCGGCTTCCAGGGCCAGGCTACCGACATCATGCTGCACGCGCAGGAGATCCTCAATCTCAAGAAGCGCCTCAACGAGATCTACGTGAAGCACACCGGACAGACCTACAAGGCGATCGAGGACGCGCTGGAGCGCGACAAGTTCCTGACCGCCGAAATGGCCCGCGATTTCGGGATCGTCGACAAGGTGATCGAAAAGCGTCCCGAGGAAGCGGCGATGACGAAAATCCCGTAAGGATACGGGGTTACGGCATTGCGTTCACCTTAACGGTTGGTTGAACTGGCAAATCTGGCCGCAAGCGGCGTACCTGTGCCCTCGCACAGGTAGAAAGTTCCTCTTTCGTGCCGGTTTTGCGGCGTTGCATTAGCGCAACGCTGGTCCGATTTCGTCCACTTATCCTCACGCCAAAGCCGAAAATCACGCTATTGTCACGGTTTCCAGTCGGCGCCCGATTAGCGAATTCTTGATAGTCGGGTGTCAGCATGGTTGGCTGTATGGGATCGGTTAGGATGGCACGGATTCGAGTAAACCGTGATTCGGACGGCGCGTAATGAGTTAAGGGTCTTTTCTGGTACGGAATTTGCTCTATCTACCTTGGTATCCGGTCTTAGTGCCGGAATGGGTCGGTCGGGTAACGGATCGAACGGCGGACGGAGACGAGAATGAGTAAGGTTGGCACGAGCGACTCCAAGAACACGCTGTATTGCTCGTTCTGCGGCAAGAGCCAGCACGAAGTCCGCAAACTGATCGCGGGTCCGACCGTATTCATCTGCGACGAATGCGTCGAACTCTGCATGGATATCATCCGCGAGGAGAACAAGTCTTCGCTGGTGAAGTCGCGCGACGGGATCCCGACGCCGAAGGAAATCTGCAAGGTGCTGGACGATTACGTGATCGGCCAGAGCCACGCCAAGAAGGTGCTCTCGGTCGCCGTCCACAATCACTACAAGCGGCTCAATCACCAGACCAAGCACAACGACGTCGAACTCGCGAAGTCGAACATCCTGCTGATCGGTCCGACCGGCTCGGGCAAGACGCTGCTGGCGCAGACGCTGGCGCGCATTCTCGACGTGCCGTTCACGATGGCGGATGCGACGACGCTGACCGAAGCCGGTTACGTCGGCGAGGACGTCGAGAACATCATCCTGAAGCTGTTGCAGTCCGCCGACTACAATGTCGAGCGCGCGCAGCGCGGCATCGTCTATATCGACGAAATCGACAAGATCAGCCGCAAGTCCGACAACCCGTCGATCACCCGCGACGTGTCGGGCGAGGGCGTGCAGCAGGCGCTGCTGAAGATCATGGAAGGCACGGTCGCCTCCGTGCCGCCGCAGGGCGGCCGCAAGCATCCGCAGCAGGAGTTCCTGCAGGTCGACACCACCAACATCCTGTTCATCTGCGGCGGCGCCTTTTCAGGGCTGGAGAAGATCATCTCCGCACGCGGACGGTCGACCTCGATCGGTTTCGCCGCCCAGGTTCTGGCGCCCGAAGATCGCCGCACCGGCGAGATCTTCCGCCACGTCGAGCCGGAAGACCTGTTGAAGTACGGCCTGATCCCCGAATTCGTCGGCCGCCTGCCGGTGGTCGCGACGCTGGAGGATCTCGACGAGGCCTCGCTGAAGAAGATCCTGACCGATCCCAAGAACGCGCTGGTTAAACAGTACCAGCGGCTGTTCGAAATGGAGAACATCGAACTCACCTTCGCCGACGAGGCGCTTGGCGCGGTCGCCCGCAGGGCGATCGAGCGCAAGACCGGCGCGCGCGGACTGCGTTCGATCCTCGAGAGCATCCTGCTCGAGACCATGTTCGATCTTCCCGGCCTGGAAGGCGTCGAAGAAGTCGTGATCTCGCGCGAAGTGGTCGAGGGAACCGCCCGTCCGCTCTACATCTACGCCGACCGTTCGGACCGGGCCGTCGAGAGCAGCGCCAGCGCCTGATCGGGCGCTCGCCCGGTTCGATCGACCATCCCGATGACGCGGCTGCCGGACGCTCCGGCGGCCGGTTGTAGCGCAGGTGTTTTCGCGCATTTTGTTCGAATTTGTTGGCATTTTTCCCTGACTTGACACCCCCGTACCCGATAGCCACCTAATGCAGTCGGTGACGAAAATCACGATCGAGATTCGTCGCAAAACGATCCGGTAGAAGGGGCAGCGAAGGCGGCCAAACAACCCGGAACCTCCCGGCACCTTGTGGCGGTTGCGCAAGCGAGCGGACTGCGTGCAAGGGGGCAAAACAAAAGGAATAGGCCATGACAACTCCAAAAACCCGGCCAACCATCGTTCTCGGCGAAAGCCACTCTTATCCGGTGCTGCCGCTGCGCGACATCGTCGTATTTCCGCACATGATCGTGCCGCTGTTCGTCGGCCGCGAGAAATCGATCCGCGCACTCGAAGAGGTGATGAAGAACGACGCGTTGATTCTGCTGGCAACGCAGAAGAACGCCTCCGACGATGATCCAAGCCCGGATTCGATCTACGAAGTCGGTACGCTTGCCAGCGTGCTGCAGCTCCTGAAGCTCCCCGACGGCACCGTGAAGGTGCTGGTCGAAGGGCTGGAGCGCGCGCGCGTGCAGAAATATGCCGACCGCAGCGAATATTATGAGGCGACCGCGGTGGCGCTCGCCGACACCGACGCCACCTCGGTTGAAGCCGAGGCCCTGGCGCGCTCGGTCGTGTCCGACTTCGAAAGCTATGTGAAGCTGAACAAGAAGATCTCCGCCGAAGTCGTCGGCGTGGTTCAGGCGATCACCGATTTCGCCAAGCTCAGCGACCAGGTCGCCCAGCATCTCGCCGTCAAGATCGCCGATCGCCAGGGCATCCTGGAGACGTTGTCCGTCACGCAGCGCCTGGAGAAGGTGCTGGGCCTGATGGAGAGCGAAATCTCGGTGCTGCAGGTCGAGAAGCGCATCCGCTCGCGCGTCAAGCGCCAGATGGAGAAGACCCAGCGCGAGTATTACCTCAACGAGCAGATGAAGGCGATCCAGAAGGAGCTCGGCGACGACGAAGGTCGCGACGAGCTGGCCGATCTGGAAGAGAAGATTGCCAAGACCAAGCTTTCCAAGGAAGCGCGGGAGAAGGCGCAGCACGAGTTGAAGAAGCTGCGCCAGATGTCGCCGATGTCCGCGGAAGCGACCGTCGTGCGCAACTATCTCGACTGGCTGCTGTCGATCCCGTGGAACAAGAAGTCCAAGGTCAAGAAGGACCTCGAGGCGGCGCAAGCCGTGCTGGACAACGACCACTACGGGCTCGAGAAGGTCAAGGACCGCATCGTCGAGTATCTGGCGGTGCAGTCGCGCGCCAACAAGCTGACCGGACCGATCCTGTGCCTGGTCGGACCTCCCGGCGTCGGCAAGACCTCGCTCGGCAAGTCGATCGCGAAGGCGACGGGCCGCGAGTTCGTGCGCGTGTCGCTCGGCGGCGTGCGTGACGAGGCCGAGATCCGCGGTCACCGCCGCACCTATATCGGCTCGATGCCCGGCAAGATCATCCAGTCGATGCGCAAGGCGAAGACCTCGAATCCGCTGTTCCTGCTGGACGAGATCGACAAGATGGGCGCCGATTTCCGCGGCGATCCGTCGTCGGCTTTGCTCGAGGTGCTGGACCCCGAGCAGAACGGCACGTTTGCCGACCACTATTTGGAGGTCGACTACGATCTGTCGAACGTCATGTTCATCACGACCGCGAATACGCTGAATATTCCCGGGCCCGCTGATGGACCGCATGGAGATCATCCGGATCGCCGGCTACACCGAGAACGAGAAGGTCGAGATCGCGCGCAAGCATCTGATCCCGAACGCCATCGCCAAGCATGGCCTCGATTCCAAGGAATGGTCGATCGACGATGAAGCCTTGCTGCTTGATGATCCGCCGCTACACCCGCGAAGCGGGCGTGCGTAATCTGGAGCGTGAGCTGTCTACACTCGCCCGCAAGGCGGTGAAGGAGCTGATGATCTCCAAGAAGAAGTCGGTCAAGGTCACCGAGAAGACTCTCGAAGACTTCCTCGGCGTGCCGAAGTACCGCTACGGCGAGATCGAGAGCGAGCCTCAGGTCGGTATCGTCACCGGCCTGGCCTGGACCGATGTCGGCGGTGAACTGCTGACCATCGAAGGCGTCATGATGCCCGGCAAGGGCAAGATGACGGTCACCGGCAATCTGCGCGACGTGATGAAGGAGTCGATCTCGGCGGCGGCGTCTTACGTCCGCTCGCGGGCGATCGTCTACGGCATCGAGCCGCCGCTGTTCGACCGCCGCGACATCCACGTCCACGTCCCTGAGGGCGCGACCCCGAAGGACGGACCGTCGGCGGGTGTCGCCATGGCCACCGCGATCATCTCGACCATGACCGGTATTCCGGTCCGGCACGATGTCGCGATGACCGGCGAGATCACCTTGAGAGGGCGCGTGCTGCCGATCGGCGGCCTGAAGGAGAAGCTGCTGGCTGCCGCACGCGGTGGCATCAAGACGGTGCTGATCCCCGAGGACAACGCCAAGGATCTCACGGAGATTTCCGATGCGATCAAGGGCGGCATGGAGATCATCCCGGTCGCACGGCTGGATGAGGTGCTTTCCAAGGCCTTGGTCCGCACGCCGGTGCCGATCGTCTGGGAAGAGGACACCAAGGTGGACGTCAAGCCCGACGGCGGCGACGAAGCGGCCGGTGGCCTGACGGCGCACTGAACCCGATCAGTCACCGCTGATCGAGCGATTGTAAAATGATAAGACGGCGCCTTCGGGCGCCGTTTTTGTTGGTACGGCATGGCTTGCGCCAAGGGGCACGGCGGCGCTAAACAGGCGCAGGTAAGGGCGGCTAGCTCAGCTGGTTAGAGCATCTCGTTTACACCGAGAGGGTCGGGAGTTCGAAATCTCTCGCCGCCTACCAGCCTTCGCGCTTTGCGCTACGGCTGGGCAAGCCAGCCGGGGCGTAAAGCGCGAAGGCTGTCTCGCCGAAGTTGCGGAGCAACGAAGGCGGACCGTTGCGCCAAAACCGCGCTTCTAAAACCGAAAAGGAGCGCGCACATGGACGCCCCCACCACCCACGATCAAAACGCCGATCAGGTCGCTTACTGGAACGGTCCTGCAGGCCAGCGCTGGGCGGATCGCCAGGCGGCGCAGGATGTGCTGCTCAAGCCGGTTGCCGATCTCGTCGTCGACCGGGCCGGCTTCAAGCCGGGCGAGCGCGTCATCGATGTCGGCTGCGGCAGCGGCGCCACGACGATCGCGTTCGCGCGAAAGGTCGCGCCGTCGGGCCATGTGCTCGGCGTCGATGTCTCGGGCCCGATGCTGGAGCGGGCGCGGCAGGCCGCGCCGAAGGACTTGCCGATCGATTTCGTTCTGGCGGATGCGACCGTCTATCCGTTCGAACCCGCAAGCTTCGACGTGCTGGCCTCGCGGTTCGGCGTGATGTTCTTCGCCGACCCCGCGCTGTCGTTTGCGAACATGCGCAAGGCGCTGCGGCCGTCGGGCCGGCTGGCGTTCGCCTGCTGGCGTGAGCCGCGCGAGAATCCGTTCTTCATGGCGCCGCTTGCGGCCGCCTACAAGCACGTGCCAAAGCTGCCGCAGCAGGGGCCGGAAGATCCCGGGCCGTTTGCATTCGCCTCGGAGGCGCGCGTCCGCCGCATCCTCGACGCGGCCGGCTTTACCGGAGTCCGGTTGGAGCCGTGTCCGCTGCTGCTCGACGCCGCGATCGGCCGCGGCCTCGACGGGGCGGTGCAGGGCGCGCTCGAAATCGGGCCGGTCAGCCGCGCCCTCGACGGCCAGCCGGCAGAGCTCCGCGCTGCTGCCGCCAATTCGATCCGCGAAGCGCTGACGCCGTTCGCCAAGGGCGACGCGGTGCTGCTGCCGGCGTCGGTCTGGATCGTGACCGCGCGGGCGTCATAGCAGACGTCATTGCGAGCGAAGCGAAGCAATCCATGCCGCCGCGCGTGCTGAACGCCGGATCGCCATTGCCACGCCACCAAATCGCCAAACAACTCAACGACGCTTTGCCCCGGCGGCTTGGCGGCAATGCGCATGGGTGCAGTAATGATGCGCTTGTCCAATTTAACCCTGACTTCTCCGGCCGTGACTGGGCTGATCATGGTCACGGTGCTTGTGCTGGGCGCGATCGTCGTTCGAGTGGTCACGGTGTCCGAACACGGTGATGTCCCCACGCACATCGCGCGCGACCAAGGCACCCTGGATCAAGGCACCCTGGATCAAGGCACCTCGAATCAAGGCCGCTTGGATCGAGGCAGCTCGGACCGGGCTACCTTGGACACTGGCGTCCGTGGCCTGAGGGGGACGCTGCCATAAGATGACGCCATAAGATGACTTGCCGACGGCAGCGCGCGCCGTGCAATGGATTCGAGCAACGCTATTTGATCGTCGCGTTGACGGTGATTACCGACGTGCCGGACGCCGTCGGCCCCTGACCCGTTGCCTTGATGGCGAAACTATCGCTTCCCTTGAATTTGGCCTTCGCCTTGTATTCGTACGTCGTCGCGTTGAGCTTTTTCAGCTTGCCGTTTGCCGGCTTTTTTAAAATGTCCGAGCTGCTCACCGTGCCGCGCATCGTGATCGGAAACAGGCAGCTTTGTCCGGACGCGACGCTGATGTCGCCGGTCGAGTTCTCGCCCCAATCAGCCAGTTCCACCAGTTTTGGACAGTCGGAAGCGGCCAGCGCTGGAGATGCCGACATCGGGGCTGAAACTCCAGCGATAAGCGCCAAAGCGACGACTTCAGACAATCGCATGGTGGACTCCTCGCTTTCAAGCAAACCCTACGCTGACGTCCGCGGTGGAACTTCACCGAAGGTTCAGGCCCGTTCTTCCCAGATCATCGCCAGATGCACGATCGTTTGCACGGCCTTTTCCATGTCCTGCCGGCTGACCCATTCCAGCCGCGAATGAAAGGCGTGTTCGCCGGCAAAGATGTTGGGGCAGGGCAGCCCCATGAACGACAGCCGCGAGCCGTCGGTGCCGCCGCGGATCGAGCCGCGCACCGGTGTCAGGCCCGCGCGCTTTATCGCCTCGATGGCGTAGTCGATGATCTCGGGGTGGCGGTCGATCACCTGCTTCATGTTGCGGTATTGCGGCTGGACCTCCATCCGGTAGGTCGAGCGCGGGTAGTCCTTCATCACGCCTTTGACGATGGATTCGAGCAGCGCTTCCTTTTCCTTCAGGCCCTCGTCGGTGAAATCGCGCACGATGAAGCCGATGGTGGCTTTCTCCAGCGCGCCGGAAATACCGATCGGATGCAGAAAACCCTCCTTGCCCTCGGTGGTCTCCGGCGAGCAGGTGTCTTTCGGCAGCCGCTCGACGATGGCGGCCGCGATCTTGATCGCGTGCTCCATCTTGCCCTTGGCAAAACCCGGATGGGTGGAGACGCCCTCGATGGTGATGGTGGCGCCGTCGGCGGAGAAGGTCTCATCCTCGATGTAGCCAGCGCTTTCGCCGTCCATCGTGTAGGCAAACGCAGCCCCGAGCTTTTTCAGGTCGACCTTGTCGACGCCGCGGCCGATCTCCTCGTCCGGTGTGAACAGGATCTTGATCGCGCCGTGCTTGATGCGCGGGTTTTGAACCAGGAACTGCGCTGCATCCATGATTTCGGCGAGGCCGGCCTTGTTGTCGGCCCCCAGCAGCGTGGTGCCGTCGGTGGTGATGATATCGTTGCCGATCTGGTCGGCGAGGGCGGGATGATCCGCCGCGCGGATCACCTGGGTCCGGTCGGCCGGCAGCACGATGTCGCCGCCGCGGTAGCCCTTCACGAGCTGCGGCTTGACGTTCGCACCGGTACAGTCGGGCGAAGTGTCCATATGCGAGCAGAAGCAGATCGCCGGAACCTGTTTATCGGTATTGGCCGGGATCGTGGCGTAGACATAGCCGTGTTCGTCGAGATGGGCATCGGCAATGCCCATCGCCTGCAATTCGGCAGCGAGCATGCGGCCGAGGTTCTTCTGCTTTTCGGTGGAAGGGCAGGTCGGCGAGTTCGGGTCCGACTGCGTGTCGATCAAGACATAGCGCAGGAAGCGCTCGGTGACGGTGTGGGTAAAGGCGAGGGGTGAAGCCAGCATGACGACCGCAGCGATATGAGCAAGGAGAGCGCTCTATAGCAGAAAAGCGCCATTCCGGGGCCGTACCGGAATGGCGCTTCTGATGGAATCAGATGGGACGTTGCGTCAGACGGCTTCCTTGAGTTCCTTGGCGGCGCGGAAGGCGACCTTCTTGCTGGCCTTGATCTGGATCGGCTCGCCGGTGGCGGGGTTGCGGCCCATGCGGGCGGCGCGTTTGCGGACCTGGAGGATGCCGAGGCCGACGATGCGGATGCGCTCGCCCTTCTTCAGGTGCTTGGCGATCTTGCCGACCATGTCGGTCAGGATCGCCTCGGCGGCCTTCTTCGACAATTCGTGGTCATCCGCGAGAGCCGCCGCCAGGTGCTTGAGTGTGATGGTAGCTGGGGATGCTGCTTTCTTCGCCATAACTGGCCCTCCTTGTTGGTCGAATGGCTTTCGAGCGTTTGTGAATACCGGTCTGCAGCCGGAAAACGCGTCGCATGGTGACCTGAAGCCCAAAGAAACCCAAGGTTCCGATACAGCCGGAACGGAGAGGGCTTCAAGAAACCCAAGTGTATCAGGCCTTAAACGATTCGGGAGTGGGGCGCCTGCGCTGTTTTGCCTGAAAACAGGCCGTTATTTGCATCGGCATCACAGAAGTGCCCGTTTGGCGGGGGGATTCGCAACGTCCTTGACTATGCGGAGGCGGCCCTTTATGCCCTCGTTCTGCGCGGGTCAGGATCTGATTTGGCATCCGCGGGAGTAGCTCAGTTGGTTAGAGCGCCGCCCTGTCACGGCGGAGGCCGCGGGTTCGAGTCCCGTCTCTCGCGCCAGTTTTCAATGGCTTGGCGCCGATCCTGAAAGCTGATCGCCAACAACAAGCTGATCGCAACAAAAAGGCCGCCCCGAGGGCGGCCGTTTTTATTCCAATGAGATCGATTTCGCTTAGCGGACCGTCGAGGTGTTCGCGCTGGTGACGACCACCGCCTTGCCCGCCTTCACGACCTGGGCAGTCTGGCTGTAATCCGAACCGGTCCGGGCCGAAATGCCGAAAGCCGCAACCGCAATGCCGGCCACGAGGGCGACGACCACGATCTTCAGGTGGGTGCTGCGATCCGCCGAGTGAATTGAGTGGTTCATCTGAGCCTCCCGGACAACTCTGCGTCCTCTGTTGCCTGGAGATTTACGCGCCATCTGTTTCAGGATGGTTTCGCGGTTCCCTCAAAATGGTTTCATCTCGCCGGTTTTTGGCCAGATTTGTTGCCGGTTTCCGTGATGGAGAGCACACAACAGGTCTGCCACCGGCCGCCCATAAATGCGCCGGGTCAAAAACTCGAATAATAACAATGAGGAAATGCTGCGCCGCAGATGCTGGGTCCGCCGGTTCGCTGGATACCGGGGCGAATCGACCGTGCCCCCCGGTGAACATCAGCGCCCCGTGATGGTGACCGCAGCCGACGGCAGCGCATGACCGGTGCGGCGAAGACGCGATCCTGTCCGAAGGCCTGCAGCCATCGACGGCATGATTGCGGACGCCGCCACCGGGGTTCGGAACGGTACGGCGAGGCGAGACCTTGTGGTGCTGTTCGACCGATCTATTCACCGACGCGGTGCGCGTGGCCGAGAAACATTCGAGATGAAATCGCGGGCACTATCTGGCCGCTCTTGCGTTACTTGACCGAGGTGGAAGCGCGCATTTTTCTTGGGCCGTTGTTGCCCCACAGGCGTCAAGCGAGCTTGTCTTGCGCCCTCTGTTGCGCTGCGCTAAGCCTCAAGAACAATTCCAATCAACGAATCTGCGGCAGTCCGAAGCCGCAGGAAAAGGCTCCGCCGATGACCGGCATCCTGCAGAATTACCTCCCACTTGTCGTGTTTATCGGGGTGGCGAGCCTGATCGGTCTGGCGCTCCTGATTGCCCCGTTCCTGGTCGCCTTCCAGCAGCCGGATCCGGAAAAGCTGTCCGCCTATGAATGCGGATTCAACGCTTTTGACGACGCCCGCATGAAGTTCGACGTCCGCTTCTATCTGGTCGCGATCCTCTTCATCATCTTCGACCTCGAAGTGGCGTTTTTGTTTCCTTGGGCGGTCGCGTTCGGCAAGTTGGGGGCCACCGGCTTCTGGACGATGTTGGTGTTTCTGGGCGTCCTCACGATCGGTTTTGCTTATGAGTGGAAGAAAGGCGCGCTCGAATGGGATTGAGCCCGACAGCAACATCAGGCTCTTCGCCGGCGATTGCGCAGGCGCCGAAGGGTATTCTTGATCCCGCCACCGGCAAGCCGGTCGGCGCCAATGATCCGTTCTTCCTCGAGGTCAACCACGAACTCTCCGACAAGGGTTTTTTCGTTGCCGCCGCCGACGATCTGGTCACCTGGGCGCGCACCGGCTCCTTGATGTGGATGACGTTCGGTCTCGCCTGCTGCGCGGTCGAGATGATGCAGGTGTCGATGCCGCGCTACGACGTCGAGCGCTTCGGTTTCGCCCCGCGCGCCTCGCCGCGGCAGTCCGACGTCATGATCGTGGCGGGCACGCTGACCAACAAGATGGCGCCGGCGCTGCGCAAGGTCTACGACCAGATGCCCGAGCCGCGCTACGTGATCTCGATGGGGTCGTGCGCCAATGGCGGCGGCTACTATCACTATTCCTACTCGGTCGTGCGCGGCTGCGACCGCATCGTGCCGGTCGATATCTACGTGCCCGGATGCCCGCCGACGGCGGAGGCGCTGCTCTACGGCGTGCTGCTGCTGCAGAAGAAGATCCGGCGCATCGGGACCATCGAACGCTAAGGTTTTAGGTAATGGACGACGGCAAGCTCGACGCCCTTGGGCAGACGATTGTTAGCGCGCTTGGCGGCGCGGCCAGCGCCCATACGGTGGCGTTCAACCAGCTCACCGTCACCGTCGATGCCGGCAAGATCGTCGAGGTCGTGAAGTACCTGCGCGACGATCCCGCGCTGCGTTTCGTCAACATCATCGACGTCACGGCAGTGGACTATCCCAGCCGCGAGAAGCGCTTCGACGTGGTCTACCACATGCTGTCGCCGACGCTGAACGAGCGCATCCGGCTGCGCGCGGAAGCCGACGAGACCACGCAGGTGCCGTCGATCATCGACGTGTTTCCCGGCGCCGACTGGTTCGAGCGCGAGACCTACGACCTCTACGGCGTGATCTTCATCGGCCATCCCGACATGCGCCGGCTGCTGACCGATTACGGTTTCGACGGCCATCCGCTACGCAAGGACTTCCCGCTCACCGGTTTCGTCGAGGTGCGCTACGACGACCAGGAGAAGCGGGTGCTCTACGAGCCGGTCCGCCTCAACCAGGAATTCCGCAAATTCGATTTCCTGTCTCCGTGGGAGGGAGCTGATTATCCCGTTCTGCCCGGGGATGAGAAGGCGGGGCCGAAAGTCTGACCATGAACGAGCAGAACCTGCGCAATTTTACGATCAATTTTGGACCGCAGCATCCAGCCGCGCACGGCGTTTTGCGCCTGGTGCTGGAACTCGACGGCGAAGTCGTCGCGCGCGTCGATCCGCACATCGGTCTGCTTCATCGCGGCACCGAAAAACTGATCGAGCAGAAGACCTACCTGCAGGCGATCCCGTATTTCGACCGGCTCGACTACGTCGCCCCGATGAATCAGGAGCATGCGTTTTGCCTCGCGGCAGAGAAGCTGCTCGGCATCACGGTGCCGCGCCGCGGCCAACTCATCCGGGTGCTCTATTGCGAGATCGGCCGCATCCTGTCGCATCTGCTCAACGTCACCACGCAGGCGATGGACGTCGGCGCGCTGACCCCGCCGCTGTGGGGCTTTGAAGAGCGCGAAAAGCTGATGGTGTTTTATGAGCGCGCTTCCGGCTCGCGCATGCATGCGGCGTACTTCCGCATCGGCGGCGTGCATCAGGACCTGCCGCCAAAGCTGATCGACGATATCGATGCCTGGTGCGACCCGTTCCTGCAGGTGGTCGCCGATCTCGAAACGCTGCTGACCGGCAACCGCATCTTCAAGCAGCGCAACGTCGATATCGGCGTGGTGACGCTGCAGCAGGCGTGGGAGTGGGGCTTCTCCGGCGTGATGGTGCGCGGCTCGGGCGCGGCCTGGGACCTGCGCAAGTCGCAGCCCTACGAGTGCTACGCCGAGATGGATTTCGACATTCCGATCGGCAAGAACGGCGATTGCTACGACCGCTACTGCATCCGCATGGAAGAGATGCGCCAGTCGGTTCGCATCATGAGGCAGTGCATCGCCAAGCTGCGCGCGGCTGACGGCCAGGGGCCGGTCGTCGTCGAGGACAACAAGATCGCGCCGCCGCGGCGCGGCGAGATGAAGCGCTCGATGGAAGCGCTGATCCATCACTTCAAGCTCTATACCGAAGGCGTTCACGTGCCGGCCGGCGAGGTCTATGCCGCGGTCGAGGCGCCGAAGGGCGAGTTCGGCGTCTACCTGGTCGCCGACGGTAGCAACAAGCCCTACAAGTGCAAGATCCGCGCGCCGGGCTTTGCCCATCTGCAGGCGATGGACTTCATCTGCCGTGGCCATCTGCTCGCCGACGTCTCGGCCATCCTCGGCTCGCTCGACATCGTGTTCGGAGAGGTCGATCGGTGATGGCGCAGGCGCCCATCCAGTTTGACCGGGCTTCGGGCGCGCTCGTCGGCGCGAACGCATGGGAGCGTTTGGCCGCGATGGCGCTGACGCTGGGGTCGAAGGTGGGCGCGAATTTCTCGCATCGCGGCTACAATATTTGCGCCAATCTGTTGCGCACGACGCTGCCCGAGCGCGGCATCCAGATCAAACTCAACCCGGACGCCGTCTTCGAGTTTCCCTATGGCGACGGCTACTGGAGCAAGCTGCTCAACCGCACCTACCATTACGAGGACGAACTCGAGTTGCTGTTTCGGGACTCCGCCGACGTCGACTACACGCTGCTCGATTGCGGCGCCAATTACGGCTACTGGTCGGTGCTGGTGTCGAGCAAGCCTTTCGGGTCGCACAAGGCGATTGCGATCGAACCGTCAGGGCAGAATTTTCCGAAACTCGCCAACAACGCCAGGATCAACGGTGGCCGTTTCGAAGCCATGAAATGCGCGATCGGCGCCTCGCGTGGCACCGCGCGCCTGTCCGGCACCAAGCACGAGGCGTTTTCCATCGCCGGCAACCAGTCCGGCGGCGAGGAAGTGCCCGTGATCGCGCTCGATAATTTGCTCGATGACGGCAAGATCGTCCCTGGCGGAAAATACCTGATCAAGCTCGACGTCGAGGGCGTCGAGATCGAGGCCATGAAGGGCGGCGCGCGGCTGATGCAGGGCGACAGCGTGTTGCTGTGCGAGGAGCACGGCAACGATCCCCGGCACACCGTGTCGCGTTACATCCTCGAACAGACCCCGCTGACGCTGATCGTCTACGATCCGCGCAGCAACCGCCTTGAAACCGTGACCGACCTTTCGATTCTGGACCGGATCAAGGTTTCAACCCATGTCGGCTACAACGTGTTCGGCACCGCAAGCGCATTCTGGCTCGCCCGGATCGATGCGCTCAATGCGAAAGCCGCGCGCCGCGTGCAATGAGAGACTGAACGATGTCCGTCCGCCGCCTCGCACCGAAGGAATTGCAGCCCGCGAGCTTTACGTTCTCGGAGGAGAACCTCGCCTGGGCGAAGGCGCAGATCGAAAAGTATCCGCCGGGACGCCAGGCGTCCGCGGTCATCGCGATCCTGTGGCGCGTCCAGGAGCAGCACGAGGGTTGGGTTTCGGAAGCCGCGATCCGCGCCGTCGCCGACCTCCTGGAAATGCCCTACATCCGCGTGCTGGAAGTGGCGACCTTCTACACGATGTTTCAGCTGCAGCCGGTCGGCAAGAAGGCCCATGTGCAGGTCTGCGGCACCACGCCGTGCCGCCTGCGCGGCGCCGGCGACCTGATCGAGGTGTGCCAGCACCGCATTCATCACGACCCCTTCGAGCTTTCGAAGGACGGCAATTTCAGCTGGGAAGAGGTCGAGTGCCTCGGCGCCTGCGTGAATGCGCCGATGGTGTTGATCTGGAAGGACACCTACGAGGACCTGACCGCGGAAAGCTTCGGCAAGGTGCTGGACGGCTTTGCGTCAGGTAACCCGCCGAAGCCCGGACCGCAGATCGACCGTCAGTTCTCGGCGCCGGTGGGCGGCCCGACAACGCTGAAGGAAACCACATGAGCCGTCGCGGGACATTGCCCGTGGACGGGTCGGAGAGGGGCGGCGCGATGAAAAACTGGCGCTATATCGGCATGCACGCGATCGCGGCGGCCGCGTTCATCTTTCTGCTGCAGCGTTACGCGCTGAGCGCGACGCTCGAATCCAGCCTGTTGTGGGCGCTGACCTTCGGCGGTTGCGCCGCGGGCCTCGCCTACGCGCAGTCCAATCGGTGATCTGAGGAAGCTTCAAGTCATGCTCGACGACAAGGATCGCATCTTCAAGAACCTCTACGGCCTCCACGACTGGGGGCTGGAAGGCGCACGCCGCCGTGGCGCATGGGACGGCACCAAGGCGATCATCGACAAGGGCCGCGACTGGATCATCAACGAGATGAAGTCCTCCGGCCTGCGCGGGCGCGGCGGGGCGGGCTTTCCGACCGGCCTGAAATGGTCGTTCATGCCCAAGGAATCCACCGACGGCCGGCCGAGCTACCTCGTGGTCAACGCCGACGAGTCCGAGCCCGGCACCTGCAAGGACCGCGAGATCATGCGGCACGATCCGCATCTTCTGGTCGAGGGTTGCCTGCTCGCAAGCTTCGCGATGAACGCGCATGCCTGCTACATCTATGTACGCGGCGAGTTCATCCGCGAGCGCGAGCATCTGCAGGCCGCGATCGATCAGGCCTATGAGGCCAAGCTTGTCGGCAAGGACAACCTCAACGGCTGGCCGTTCGACATCTATGTCGCGCATGGCGCCGGCGCCTATATCTGCGGCGAGGAAACCGCGCTGCTGGAGAGCCTCGAAGGCAAGAAGGGCCAGCCGCGGCTGAAGCCGCCATTTCCGGCCAATGTCGGGCTTTATGGCTGCCCGACCACCGTCAACAACGTCGAGTCCATTGCGGTCGCGCCCGACATCCTGCGGCGCGGTGCGGCGTGGTTTGCCGCCATCGGCCGGCCCAACAATGTCGGTACCAAGCTGTTTTGCATTTCCGGTCATGTCGAGCGGCCCTGCAACGTCGAAGAGGCGATGGGGATTCCGTTCCGCGAATTGATCGAGCGCCATTGCGGCGGCATTCGCGGCGGCTGGGATAATCTCAAGGCCGTGATCCCCGGCGGCTCGTCAGTGCGCATGGTGCCGGCCGAGCAGATCATCGATACGCCGATGGATTTCGACAGCCTTGGCAAATTGCGTTCCGGTCTCGGCACCGCGGCCGTGATCGTGATGGACAAATCGACCGACCTGATCCGGGCGATCGCGCGCATTTCCTATTTCTACAAGCACGAGAGCTGCGGCCAGTGCACGCCTTGCCGCGAAGGCACGGGCTGGATGTGGCGGGTGCTGAGCCGGATGGCGGATGGCCGCGCCCACAAGCGCGAGATCGACATGCTGCTGGAAGTGACGAAGCAGGTCGAAGGCCACACCATTTGTGCGCTCGGCGACGCCGCGGCGTGGCCGATCCAGGGTCTGATCGCGCATTTCCGGCACGAGATCGAGGAGCGGATCGCGCAGTATTCGCACAAGGCGGATATCGACGATATCGGCGTGCGCGATCCCGTGAATATGGTCGCGGCGGAATAGGGATGACGATGTCGCAACCGAGCTCCTGGTGGCAGAGATACGGGACGCTGGCGCAGATGGCGCAGGCGACCGTGGCGCTGCTCGGCTTTGTTGCGATCCTGCTTCAGATCAACGAGATCCGCACCGGCAACCGCGCCACCAGCGCGCGTCAGGCGTTTCTCGGCTACACCGATCTGGCGTTCAAGAATCCCAAGTTCGCGCAGCCGGACTACGACAAGATCAAGGCTTCCGGGCGCGACGAGCAGGTCCAGTACGAGAGCTTCGTCACCTACTTGCTCTACGCCTGCGAGGAAGCGATCAGCGCGTTCTCCGGAAAGCGCGAGTGGCAGGCCTCCTGCGATTACGACCTGAAGCCGCATCTGCCGTTCCTGTGCGAGAAGAACGCGGCGCAGCCGGCCTACCTCGCCACCTATGGCGCCGAGACCCAGCAATGGATCAAGGCGTCGCTGAAGACCGCCAGCGTTACACCGCCAGACTGCAAGCTGGGAAAGACCTGAGACAGCAATGACCAAACTCATCATCGACGGCAAAGAGATCGATGTGCCTGCGGAGTTCACGCTGCTGCAGGCGTGCGAGGCGGCGGGCGCCGAAATTCCGCGCTTCTGCTACCACGAGCGGCTGTCGATCGCCGGCAATTGCCGGATGTGCCTTGTTGAAGTGAAGGGCGGTCCGAAGCCGGTCGCAAGCTGCGCCTGGGGCGTCCGCGACTGCCGGCCCGGTCCGAAGGGCGAGCCGCCGGAAATCTCGACGCGTTCGCCGATGGTGAAGAAGGCGCGCGAAGGCGTGATGGAATTTTTGCTGATCAACCACCCGCTGGATTGCCCGATCTGCGACCAGGGCGGCGAGTGCGATCTGCAGGACCAGGCGATGGGCTACGGCGTCGACACTTCGCGTTTCGCCGAGAACAAGCGCGCGGTGGAAGACAAATATCTCGGCGCGCTGGTCAAGACCTCGATGAACCGCTGCATCCAGTGCACGCGATGCGTCCGCTTCTCCGCCGAAGTTGCCGGTGCGCCTGAAATGGGCGCGACCGGCCGTGGCGAGGACATGGAGATCACGACCTATCTCGAGCAGGCGCTGACCTCGGAATTGCAGGGCAACCTCGTCGATATCTGCCCGGTCGGCGCGCTGACCTCGAAACCTTACGCATTCGCGGCGCGTCCGTGGGAGCTCGGCAAGACCCAGTCGGTCGACGTCATGGATGGCGTGGGGTCTGCGATCCGCGTCGATACCCGCGGCCGTGAGGTGATGCGGATCCTGCCGCGCATCAACGAGGCCGTGAACGAGGAATGGATTTCCGACAAGACCCGCCACATCGTCGACGGCTTGCGGACGCAGCGGCTCGACCGGCCCTATGTTCGCGAAAACGGCCAGCTTCGCGCTGCTTCGTGGCAGGAGCTTTGCGGCGATATCAGCCAAGGCCGGCCGCATCGACGGCAAGCGGATCGGCGCGATTGCAGGTGATGTCGCCGCGGTCGAGGAGATGTTCGCGCTGAAGGAGCTTTTGGCTAAGTGCGGCTCCTCCAATCTCGCGGTGCAGGGCGGCGACGCCTTCAGCGCCGGCGCCGGCCGGGCGTCCTATATCTTCAATCCGACCATTGCCGGCATCGACCAGGCGGATGCGCTGCTGATCATCGGCTCCGACCCGCGCAGGGAAGCCGCCGTCCTCAACGCGCGCATCCGCAAGCGCTGGCGCACCGGCCAGCTCAAGGTCGGCGTGATCGGCGCCAAGGCCGATCTCACCTACGACTACGACTATCTCGGCGCTGGCACGGATTCGCTCAGCGAGCTTGCCACCGGCAAGCATTCCTTTGCGGAGGTGCTGAAGGGCGCCAAGCAGCCGATCGTGCTGGTCGGGTCAGACGCGCTGGCCCGGCATGACGGCGCGGCGGTGCTGGGGCTTGCGGCCAAGGTCGCGGCCGGCGTCGGCGCGCTCAAGGATGGCTGGAACGGTTTTGCCGTGCTGCAGGATACCGCTTCGCGCGCCGGCGCGCTCGATATCGGCTTTGCGGCCGGCGCTGATGGCCTCAATCTGGCACAGATGACGACCTTCGGCACGCTCGACGTGCTGTTCCTGCTCGGCGCGGATGAAGTGAAGGCGCCGGATGGCACGTTCGTGGTATATATCGGCACCCACGGCGACCGCGGCGCGCATCGCGCCGACGTGATCCTGCCGGGCGCGGCCTATACCGAAAAATCCGGCCTCTACGTCAATACCGAGGGCCGGGTGCAAGTTGCCAGCCGCGCGGCGTTCCCGCCCGGCGAGGCGCGTGAGGACTGGGCGATCGTGCGCGCGCTGTCGGACGTTCTGGGCAAGAAGCTGCCCTATGACTCCTTACAGGCGTTGCGCCAGGCCCTCTCGAAGGCGGTGCCGCATCTGATGCGGATCGACCAGATCGAGCCCGGCAAAGCCGACGACGTCAAGGCGCTGGGGGCTAAGAATGGCGGCAAGGGCAGCAAGATCGACAAGACCCCGTTCAAGTCGTCGGTCGAGGATTTCTATCTGACCAACCCGATTGCGCGGGCCTCGGCGGTAATGGCGGAATGTTCCCGGCTGGCGTCCGGGCGAATGCTGACGGCAGCGGAGTGAGCGTGACCTGATGGCTGATTTTTTCGCAAGCTCGTTCTGGACCGGCTTCCTCTGGCCGCTGATCGTGATGGTCGCGCAGAGCGTTCTGCTGCTGGTCGTGCTTTTGGTCGCGATCGCCTACATCCTGCTCGCCGACCGCAAGATCTGGGCGGCGGTGCAGATCCGCCGGGGTCCCAACGTCGTCGGCCCCTGGGGCCTGCTGCAATCCTTCGCGGACCTTCTGAAATTCGTGCTGAAGGAGCCGATCATCCCGTCCGGCGCCAACAGGCGTGTTCCTGCTGGCGCCCCTGGTATCGTGCGTGCTGGCGCTCGCCGCCTGGGCCGTTATTCCGATGGATCTCGGCTGGGTGATCTCCGACATCAATGTCGGCGTGCTCTACATCTTCGCGATCTCGTCGCTGTCGATCTACGGCGTCATCATGGCCGGCTGGTCGTCGAACTCGAAATATCCGTTCCTGGCGGCGCTCCGCTCGGCGGCGCAGATGGTGTCCTACGAAGTCTCGATCGGCTTTGTGATCATCACGGTGCTGCTGTGCGCCGGCACGCTCAACCTCTCGGCCGTGGTGGAGGCGCAAAATACAAGAGGGCTAGCCAGCCTGATCGGCCTGCCGCAGCTCACCATCCTGAACTGGTATGTGTGGCCGCTGTTCCCGATGTTCGTGGTATTCTACGTCTCGGCGCTGGCGGAAATCAACCGCCCGCCGTTCGATCTGGTGGAAGCTGAATCCGAGCTGGTCGCGGGTTTCATGGTCGAATACGGCTCGACGCCGTATCTGCTGTTCATGCTCGGCGAATATGTCGCGATCACCACGATGTGCGCGCTGGCGACGATCATGTTCCTCGGCGGCTGGCTGCCGCCGATCGCGCTGCCGCCATTCACCTGGATCCCGGGCGTGGTCTGGTTCGCGCTGAAACTGTTCTTCATGTTCTTCCTGATTGCGATGGCGAAG
>CAWBRL010000037.1:0-189206 GCA_963791165.1 uncultured Alphaproteobacteria bacterium
CGCCGCGGCCGAAGATAAAGGGATCGCCGCCTTTCAGCCGTACGACGCGCTGTCCTGCCTTCGCGGCATCAATCAGCAATTTGTTGATCGCATCCTGGCCGATGCCGGGCTTGCCGACGCGGCGGCCGACCGGAATGCGCGAAGCATCGCGGCGGATGCGGTCGAGAATTTCCGGCGACACCAGTTCGTCGTAGAAAACGACGTCGGCGTCCTGCAGCGCGCGCAGCGCCTTGATGGTGAGCAGATCCGGATCGCCCGGCCCGGCGCCGACCAGCGTCACCCTGCCCTCGGCCTTGCCTTCTGCGAGCGCGCCGGCGAAGGCGCTGGGATCATCGATTGCCTTGAGCGCGGCTTCGGCTTCTTGCTTGCGTCCGGCAAGCACCAGCGCACCGATCGGACCGTCGATCACGCGCTCCCAGAAGCGGCGGCGCAGCGAAAATTCGGGAATGCGCGCATGCATCGATTTGCGGAAACTTCCAATAAAGCCGGCGAGATCGCCGATGCGCGCCGGCAGCACGGCCTCGATGCGCTCGCGGATGCGCCGCGCAACCACCGGCGAGGTTCCGCCGGTTCCGACAGCAACCACGACGTCGCCGCGATCGACGATCGCGGGAAAGATGAAAGTGGAATGCGCGAGATCGTCCATCACATTGACAGGCAGGCCTACCGCCTTCGCGCGCGCCGACATCGCAACGCCGATCGTCACCGGCGCCGGCGCAGAGGATCGCGATCACATCAGACAGATCGGCGGTGAGCGGATCGCCCGAGGCCGGCTCGATCCGCGCGGCGTCCGCGGGGTCGAGAGCAGCCAGATCATGATCACCGTCGGTCGCAAACCATTGGACCCGCGCGCCCGCCGAAACCAGCAGCCGCAATTTCGCGCGCACGAGTTCGCCCGCTCCAACGAGCAGCACCTTGCCGCTTTGCAGATCCAGGAACACAGGCAGGTAGCGCATCCGATACTCGCTTTCCCCAACTTGGGGCTTGACTGAAATTATTTTCTATTTATGTCTCGATCAAGGGCCGCAAAGAGAAAATTATTTCTTCTCTATTGCGGCGCAACTTTAGAATTTTTCCACTCCCAAGTCCAAGGCCTAGAGATGCATCTTCTCGACAATGAATCCGGCGGCCACGGGTTGCGGCCCGCAGCCTTCGCCAAAGCATCATCCGTGCCGAAAATCCTGGCCGACCACGGCCTGCCGGCGCCCTCGATGGACCACCTCGACGAACTCGAGGCGCAGAGCATCTACATCCTGCGGGAGGCGTTCGCGCGGTTGAAAAAGCTCGCGCTGCTGTGGTCGCTGGGGAAAGATTCCAACGTGATGATCTGGCTGGCGCGCAAGGCCTTCTTCGGCCGCGTGCCGTTCCCGGCGCTGCACGTCGACACCGGCAAGAAATTCCCGGAGATGTATGCGTTCCGCGATCGCTTCGGCAAGGAATGGGATCTCGATCTCAAGGTCGAGCCCTGCCCGCCGATCGACGCCGTCGATCCGACCTTGCCGCCGGCCGCACGTTCCGCCGCCCGCAAGACCGAGGGACTCAAATGGGCGCTCACCAAATACGGTTTCGACGGCCTGATCGCCGGCATCCGCCGCGATGAAGAAGCGACGCGCGCCAAGGAGCGCGTGTTCTCGCCGCGCGGGCTCGAAGGCGGCTGGGACGTGCGGGATCAGCCGCCGGAATTCTGGGACCAGTTCAACGCTTCGCCGCCACCTGGCGCACATCTGCGCATCCACCCGATCCTGCATTGGACCGAGGCCGACATCTGGGCCTACACCAAGCGCGAAAACATCCCAATCATCCCGCTTTATCTCGCTAAGGACGGCATGCGCTATCGTTCGCTGGGCGATCAGGACATCACCAATCCGGTGGCTTCCACCGCTTCGAGCATCGACGAGATCCTGACCGAACTCGACGGCACCAAGGTGCCGGAGCGCGCGGGCCGCGCGCTCGATCACGAAACCGAAGATGCGTTCGAGCGGCTGCGTGTCGCCGGCTATCTCTAACGGACATTTGGTGTGAGCGTCGCTATGAACATGATCCTCCCCGCAAGCGTTTCGGCCACGCCGAACGGAACCACGCGCCCGCAGGTTCGCATCGTCATCGTCGGCCACGTCGATCACGGTAAATCCACGTTGGTCGGACGCCTGCTGCACGAGACCGGCAGCCTGCCCGATGGCAAGCTGGAGATGCTCAAGGCCGTCAGCGCGCGGCGCGGCATGCCGTTCGAATGGTCGTTCCTCCTGGATGCGCTGCAGACCGAGCGCGACCAGGGCATCACCATCGACACCACGCAAATCCGCTTCCGCACCCGCTCGCGCGACGTCGTGCTGATCGACGCGCCCGGCCACGCCGAATTCCTCCGCAACATGATCACCGGTGCCTCCCAGGCTGATGGCGCGGTCCTGATCATCGACGCGCTGGAAGGTGTGCGCGACCAGACCCGGCGGCACGGCTATCTGCTGCATCTGTTGGGCATCAAGCAGGTCGCGATCGTCGTCAACAAGATGGACCGCGTCGACTTCAGCGCGGCACGTTTCAACGAGATCAGCGACGAGATTTCGGCGCATTTGACCGGCCTTGGCGTGACGCCGTCGGCGGTGATCCCGATTTCCGCCCGCGATGGCGACGGCGTTGCCGAACACACGCCGCGGATCGGCTGGTATCAGGGACCGACCGTGGTCGAGGCGCTCGATGCGCTCGTACCGGCGCGGCCGCTGGAGCAGCTTGCGCTGCGGCTGCCGGTGCAGGCGATCTACAAATTCGACGACCGCCGCATCGTCGCGGGCCGCATCGAGTCCGGCAGTTTGAGCGCCGGCGACGAAATCGTCATCATGCCCGCCGGCAAGATCGCGAAGATCAAAACCGTCGAGAGCTGGCCGGTGACACCGCTCAAGGGCAGCCACGGCGCCGGGCGCTCGGTCGGCATCACGCTCGACCGCGAATTGTTCATCGAACGCGGCGATGTCATCGCCCATGTCGGCGCGGCCCCGCGCGATACGCGGCGGATTCGGGCCCGGATTTTCTGGCTGCACGACAAGCCCCTGTCGAAGGGCGATCAGATCCTGATCCGTCTCGGCACGCGGGAGAGCCGCGCCAGCGTGGTTGCGATCGAGAAGGCCGTCGATCCCGGCGAACTCTCCAACGCGGAGACCAAGGCGATCGCGCGCAATCACGTCGGCGAAATCGACATCTCGCTGGCGCAGCCGATTGCGGCCGACCCCTATCAGGAAAATCCGCGCACCGGCCGGCTGGTGATCGAGGTCAACGGCCGCATCGCCGGCGGTGGTCTCGTGCTGTCGGTCGATGCCGGACAGCGCGCGGTCCCGATCGACATCGTGCCGGTCGAATCCGCACTTCGCCCCGAGGAACGCTCGGCGCGCTACCGCCACAACGGCGCGGTGATCTGGCTGACCGGCCTGCCGGGCTCGGGCAAGTCGACGCTGGCGCGCGCGCTGGAGCGGCGGCTGTTCTCGCGCGGCGGTTCGCCCATCCTGCTCGATGGCGACACGCTGCGCGCCGGCCTCAATGGCGATCTTGGCTTCTCGGCGCAGGACCGCACCGAAAACATTCGCCGGCTCGCCGAAGTCGCGACCCATCTGGCGCGCAACGGACACATCGCCGTCGTCGCCGCGGTATCGCCGTCGGCGGATGATCGCGCCGCAGCGCGTCGTATCGCCGACACGTCATTCCGCGAGATCTATGTCGCGACGCCGGCCGAGATCTGCGAGAGCCGCGACCCCAAGGGCCACTACGCCAAGGCGCGCGCCGGCACGCTGCAGGCGTTCACCGGGATCGGCAACGACTACCAGCCGCCGGCCCGGGCGGAACTGCGCATCGACACCTCGGCCAAAACGGTTTCGGATGCGACCGACGAAATCGAGCGGATGCTGGCGGAAACCGGCATTCTGTTCGACGAACTGGTCGATCTGGCGGCCAATATCTGAGAGCGTTTTCGAGCGAAGTGGACGCCGGTTCGCGTAAAGAAAACGCGTCCAAAAATAGACCCATCCCGGCTGCTCCTTTTATGGAGCAGCTGCTCCCTTTTGGGGCCTTCTCATCGACCCGGCTTTAGGGCTAAAAGGGCGGCCAACGCTGCCCTTTTTGGCGCGTTTTTTGCTGCTCTTCGTCAAAATGCAGCCTTTCAACGCCATTTCTACCGAGAAAGCCCATCATGAATTGTGTCGATGCCCACGGATTGAAGATCGCGCCTGTCCTGTTCGATTTCATCGCCAAGGAGGCAACGCCCAAAACCGGAATTTCGCCAGATGCGTTCTGGGCTGGTGTCGCCGCCATCATCAGGAAATTGGGGCCGAAAAACCGTGAGCTGCTCGCCTTCCGCGACGCGCTGCAGACCAAGATCGACGGCTGGCATCGCGCCAACAAGGGCAAGGCGTTCGACATGAACGCGTATACGGCCTTCCTCAAGGAGATCGGCTACCTGCTGCCCGAGCCGGCAACCAAGACAGTCGAGACCGCCAATGTCGATGAGGAAATCGGCAAGATCTGCGGACCGCAGCTCGTCGTGCCCCTGACCAACGCCCGCTACGCGCTGAACGCGGCGAATGCGCGCTGGGGCAGTCTTTATGACGCCTTTTACGGCACCGATGCGATTCCGCACGACCCGAGCGAAACCGGCAAGGGTTACAACAAGGCGCGCGGCGCAAAGGTGATCGACAAGGCCAAGGCCTTCCTCGACGCCGCCGTTCCGCTCGCGACTGGCAGCCACAGCGACGTGACGTCGTACAGCGTCATCGCCGGCCAGCTCGCCGTCAAACTCAAGAGCGGCAACGCCACCGCGCTGAAGGCGGCGGCGCAGTTCGCAGGGTTCCAGGGCGATGCCGCTCAGCCTTCCGCGATCCTGCTGGTCAACAACGGCATGCATATCGAAGTGAAGATCGACCGCAGCCACATCATCGGCAAGGACGATCCGGCAGGCGTCGCCGACATGATTTTGGAATTGGCGGTCTCCACCATTCTGGACATGGAAGACTCGGTCGCCGCCGTCGATGCCGAGGACAAGGTGCTGGTCTACCGCAACACGCTCGGCCTGATGGACGGCACGCTCTCGGCCGATTTCGAGAAGGGCGGCAAGACGCTGAAGCGTTCACTCAACCTCGACCGCGTCTACAAGACGCCCGACGGCAAAGAGCTGACGCTGCACGGCCGCAGCCTGTTGCTGATGCGCAATGTCGGCCATCACATGTTCACCGACGCCGTGCTCGACGAGAACGGCGAGGAGATTCCGGAAGGCCTGCTCGACGCCGCCGTGGCCGGGTTGTTGGCGATCCACGATCTCAAGGGTTCATCGAAAACCAAAAACAGCCGCACCGGGTCGGTCTACATCGTCAAGCCGAAGATGCACGGCCCCGATGAGGTCGCGCTGACGTGCGAACTGTTCGGCGAGGTCGAGAAGCTGCTCGGCCTGCCGGAGAACACGATGAAGGTCGGCATCATGGACGAGGAGCGCCGTACCACGGTGAACCTCAAGGCCTGCATCCAGAACGCCTCGAAGCGCATCTGCTTCATCAACACCGGCTTCCTCGACCGCACCGGCGACGAAATTCATACGTCGATGGAAGCGGGGCCGATGATCCGCAAGAACGACATGAAGGCGCAGCCCTGGATCAAGGCCTATGAAGACTGGAACGTCGACATGGGCCTGATCGACGGCCTGCCCGGCCATGCCCAGATCGGCAAGGGCATGTGGGCGGCGCCGGACAAGATGGCAGACATGCTGACCCAGAAGGTCGGCCACCCGCAGGCCGGCGCGACTACCGCCTGGGTCCCCTCGCCGACCGCCGCTACGCTGCACGCGCTGCATTATCACCAGGTCAACGTGCAGGCCCGCCAGCAGGAACTGGCCAAGGGCGGCCAGCGCGCAAAGCTCTCCGACATCCTCACCATTCCGGTGTCGCAATCGAACTGGGCGCCTGACGACGTCAAGCAGGAGATCGACAACAACAGCCAGGGCATTTTGGGCTACGTCGTGCGCTGGATCGACCAGGGCGTCGGCTGTTCCAAGGTGCCCGATATCCACGATGTCGGCCTGATGGAAGACCGCGCCACCTTGCGCATCTCCAGCCAGCATCTGGCGAACTGGCTGGCGCATGGCGTCGTCAGCAAGGATCAGGTGATGGAATCGCTGAAGCGGATGGCGGTCGTGGTCGACAAGCAGAATGCTGGCGACCCGCTCTACAAGCCGATGGCGCCCTCCTTCGACGGCGTGGCCTTCCAGGCCGCCTGCGACCTCGTCTTCAAGGGCCGCGAGCAGCCGAACGGCTACACCGAATACATCCTCACCGCGCGCCGCCGCGAAGCCAAGGCGGCCGGCTGATCCAAGTACTGGGATATGTCATGTCACCGCGGTTCAAGATGCCGCGGTTCCTGCAGGAACGCTCGGGGCCGTTTCCCGTTGATGGTCCATCTTAAACTCAAAGGGAGATGGACATGGATTGGAACCGGGTTGAAGGCAACTGGAAGCAGTTCAAGGGCGCCGCCAAGGAGAAATGGGGCAAGCTCACCGATGACGATCTCAACGTGATCGAGGGCCGCCGCGAACAGCTCGAAGGCAAGCTGCAGCAGCGCTACGGCTTCGCCAAGGATCAGATCCGCAAGGACGTGGACGACTGGTTCGGCACCCTCAAGTAAGGGCGCGCCTCCGAACGTCAAAAGCCCCGGCAGTGCCGGGGCTTTTTTGTGCGGTTCTGGAAGCGCTAGAACACCGCCAGATATTTCAGCAGCGAAATGATGCCGATGATGATGACGACCACGCGGGCAATCTGCTTGGCGCGACCGTCCAGCGGCAGCATGTTGATCAGATAGAGCACCAGAATGATGACGAGAAAGGTGATCAGGATACCGATGAGTACCGACACGGCGGGGCCCCCTTTGCTTGCGCAAGCCTGACTGGCTCAATGCACGGGATAGAACAGACGGACCCGGCCAAAGTTCCCCGCAACGGAACCCAAAATCCAAATTACGCAAATTCTTTTGCTCATTCAGATAGTTAGGTATCCGTATTTATACCGTCAGCGATCCTTTCCAAGTCTTTACCGTTTTACCTCCAAATGCGCGGAGTTCTGGGGGAACATCATGTTGAATCGCCTGACCGTATCCGCGCTGCTGAAAACCGTCATCCTCGTCACCTCTTTCTCCGTGGTGGTTGGGCTCTCGCTCAACGCTTGGGATGCCTGGGGGCGCCTGCAGGCAGCGGGCCGCATCGCCCGGATCGCCGATGCTTCCGCCAACATGTTCAAGGCGATGCACAATCTACGCACGGACCGCTCGACCACCAACCGGCTGCTGAATGGCGATGCGCCGATGGACGCCGATATCGAAAAATATCTGCGCAACATCCGCGACACCGAAATGCCGGCGATGAACAACGCGCTCGGCCTGCTCGGCGGCATCGAATTCGCGCAGCAGGCGACGCTGGTGCCGGAGTTCGATCGGCTGTTCAAGACCATGACCGCGCTGCAGAAGGAATTCTGGGACGCGATGGGCAAGCCGAAGGCGGACCGCCGGCCCACGCTTGCCAAGGAGTACATGGATACGACGGCCGCGATGCTGGCGACGCTCGACAAGCTGTCGGGCACGCTCGCCGCCGCCGTCAACCACCAGGACGCCACGATCGACCAGTTGCTGGCGATCAAGCAGATCGCCTGGTTGCTGCGCAACACCGGCGGTGAAGCCTCGCTGATCGTCTCCAACGCGCTCGGCGCCGGCAAGGTCGCGCCGGAGACCCGGGTCGCCTTCACGAAATTCAACGGCGGCGCCGACGCCGCATGGAGCGCGCTGGAACTGACGGCATCGGGAATGCAGTTGCCGCCGGCGATTTCCAGCGCCATGGCCGCGACCAGGACCGCCTATTTCGAGCCGCAATATCTCAGCCTGCGCGAGCGGCTGCTGACGCAGGTTGCTTCCGGCGAGAAGGCGGAGATGACGGCCAACCAGTGGACCCCGGTCACGGTCGGACGGCTGTCGGCGGCCGTCGGCGTCGCCGAGTCCGCGCTGGACGCCGCCAAGGACCGTGCCACGTGGCTGCACGGCGCAGCCCAGCAATCGCTGGTAACGCAACTCCTGCTCCTGATCGGCGCCCTGGCGCTCGCCCTTGGCGCCCAGGTGATCGTCGGCCGCCGTGTCATCAAGCCGCTGCACACCATGCGCGACGCCATGCTCAAGGTCGCGGCCGGCGACCTCGCCGTCGATACCGGCTACGCCGCGCGCAAGGACGAAATCGGCGCGCTGGCGGGCGCACTGGAGACCTTCAAGCAGCAGGCCGCCGACAAGGTGCGGATCGAAGCGCAGGAGCGCGAACGCAACGCCGGCGCCTCGGCGCGGCAGCAGGCGATCGAAAGCCATGTCGGCGAGTTCGAGAGCATGGTGCGCCAGACGCTGAACCAGCTCGGCGAGGCTTCCGGCCAGATGCGGACCACCTCGGCCGGATTGTCGACGGTGTCGCGCCAGACCAACACGCGCGTCCAGGAAGCCGAGAAGGCGTCCGGCGAGGCCTCGATGAGCGTCGAGACCGTGGCCGCGGCTTCCGAGCAGCTCAGCGCCTCGATCAACGACATCAGCCAGCAGGCGGCGCATGCCGCCGGCATCGCCAGCCGCGCGGTCAACCAGGCGCGCGACACCGACGGCACCGTTCAGGGTCTCGCCCAATCGGCGGGACGGATCGGCGAAGTCGTCGGCCTCATCAACACCATCGCCGCGCAGACCAACTTGCTGGCGCTGAACGCCACCATCGAGGCCGCGCGCGCCGGCGAGGCCGGCCGCGGCTTTGCGGTCGTGGCCTCCGAAGTCAAGTCGCTGGCGAGCCAGACTGCCAAGGCGACGGAGGAGATTTCCGAGCAGATCGCCGACATCCAGAAGGTCGCCGGCGAGGCCATCGATGCCATCAAGAACATCGGCGGCATCATCGGCGAGGTCAACGAGGTCGCGACCGCCATCGCCGCCGCGGTGCAGGAACAGGGCGCCGCCACCCAGGAGATCACGCGCAGCACGCAATTCGCCGCGAAGGGCACCAAGAACGTCTCCGACAACATCACCGGCGTGAAGGCCGATGCCGACGCGGCTGCCGCTGCGGCCGACGACGTCCGGCAGGCTTCGCAGACGCTGGAGACGCAAAGCCAGCATCTGGGCAATCAGGTCACCGAGTTCCTCGGCAAGATCCGCGCGGCGTAGTCCCCCTGCACTCGTCATGCCCGGGCTTGACCCGGGCATCCATCTTCACAAGATTCCTGCGAAGGAGATGGATGGCCGGGTCAAGCCCGGCCATGACGATACGTAGCATGTAAACCCCTACTCCCTCGCCACCACCGGCAGGCGCTCGTATTTCGAGCGCACGCGCTCGGAGGCGGGCGAGAAATTCAGTTCCGCGCCGCGTCGGTCGGCGCTGCGGCCGGCGACCAGCAGACCATTCGCGCCGGCGACGACGTCGCCCTTGCGCAGCGTCGGGTCGTCCTCGATCTTGACCGGCGCAAGTCCGAGCTGGTCCTTGCCGTTGCAGGTGCAGCCGCTGACGATTTCGTTGCGATAGCGGAAGGCGTTCGGCAGCTCCGAATAGGACTTGCCGTTATCGCTGGCGGCGTTGTCGATCGTGCTGCCGTAAAACACCTTGGTCTCGCTCGCCGGGCAGAAGCTGTTGCAGGAAGCCGCCCGGCTTGCCTTGTCGGACGCGGCGACCGGGAAGTAGCGCCCGTCGCAGGTCCGCACGCAAAACGCCTGGCCACCGCCATCACCACCGCTGCCATAGCGCGGCCGCATCTCGCGCCGCTGAACGGGTACGGCTCCGTCATCGCCGGCGAACGGCATCGAGACATAGGGCTGGCGCGCGCGACCGCCTCCCATGCCGCCGAACAGCGCCGAGAAAAAATCCTGCGCCTGCGCGGCCGGCGCCAGCGCGGAAGCGCACACCAAGGCCGCCGCCCCCAACGTTGCCAGTCTTGCCGATCGCATACGCATTTTAATCTCCTGCACTCACCGCCCCGCTCAGTTGAGCTGGGACGCCGTCAAATTCATTGCCTGGCGGCCTGAAGGCAGCGTGGTCACCACCGGACGCGGAGGCGCGGCTGGACGAGCCGAAATCGTGGTGCGGGTGCCCGACCCTCGCGCGACGACCGGCGCATTGATCGAAGTATTCTTGGGCAGCACCACGACCTTGGTGCCGACATTCACGCGGCTGAACAGATCGGCGACGTCCTCATTGGTCAGGCGGATGCAGCCGCTGGAGACGAACTTTCCGATCGTCGAGGGATCGTTGGTGCCGTGAATGCGGTAGACGCTGTTGCCGAGATACATCGCCCGTGCACCGAGCGGATTGCCAGGACCGCCGGCCATGAAGCGCGGCAGATAGGGCTGGCGTGCGATCATCTCGGCCGGTGGATGCCAATCCGGCCATTCCGCCTTGCGGCTGACCGTCTGCACGCCGGACCAGGTAAAGCCTTCGCGGCCGACGCCGACGCCGTATCTGATCGCCTGGCCCTGACCGAGCACGTAGTAGAGCGCGGTGTTACCGGTATCGATGATGATAGTGCCCGGCGCTTCGGTCGTGCCGAAGGCGACGACAGCGCGGCGCAGCCGCTCCGGGGTAGCGCCCTCGTCGGGGGCGATCACTTCATCGGCAGGAAAGGCATTCGGCGGAAAGGCGGTCGGCTGGGTAGATGCGTAGCCGAGCATCTGCGCGCTCGCAGCACTGGAAAATACTGCCGGCGCCAGCAAAACGGCGCTGACGAGAACGAGGGCCTGCGTTACGCGCGACGAGGGCCGGCGATCGATCGACTGTGTCATGGTACTGCCCCGCTGGATGTGTGCATCGTGGGATGCTCTGGAGCAACAAACGCCGCCGGGGGCAGGCAGTTCCGTGCGCTCGGCGCTGCGCCGCATCCCGTCAAGCACGTCAGCGCTCACACTTCCGCGATGGAACTTGTCCCTTCCGACCGCGTTAGGGCGCCACAGTTCGGCTCGCCGTCGATATGGCTTCTGCCGTGTCATTGCTGCTTCGGGCGGGGGATAACCATTGTGAGCGTCACTCCCACCAAACCCGTGCCCGCCAATCCCGCGCCCATCAAGCCTTCGGCCGCCAAATCTCCGCCGGCAAAACCGTCGCCCCGCGAACGCAAGCTTGCGAACGAGGCGCAAGGCGCGCCGCTCCCCGACAGCAAAGGTGAATTGCCGCCGGTGATCCGCCGCACGGAAGTCGTTGCCTTTGCGCTGGTCGCCCTGCTGATCATCGTTATGATCGTCGGGCTTTATCTCGCGAGGGCCTTCTTTCTCCCGATTACGATGGCCTTCATCGTCGGCACCATGCTGTCCCCGGCGGCGAGTTTCCTGGAGCGCTATCGAATTCCACGCGGGGTCGCGGCCGTCCTGATCGTGGCGGCGGCAAGCGCCGGGACTGTCTTCACGATCGGCCTCATTGCCTCGCCCGTCATGGAATGGAGCAGCAAGCTTCCGGAGCTGGGATCCATACTGAAGGAAAAAATGCATGTGTTCGACCGGCCGCTCGCGCTTTGGCAGCAGTTGCAGAGCATGCTCGGCGGTCCCGACACGCTGACGACGTTTCCATCTGCCGAAGATCGACTGGGTGCAGCCGACGCTGGAATTCCTGTCGCCGACGTTCGCCGAATTTCTGCTGTTCATCGCAACGCTGATCCTGTTCATCGCGAGCTGGCCCGAGCTGCGCCGGGCCATGGTCATGAAATTCGGCGACCGCCCGGCGCGGCTGCGGACGCTGCGGATCCTCAACGAGATCGAGGAGCATCTCGGCAACTACTTGCTGATGGTCACGATGATCAATATCGGCGTCGGCATCGTCACCGGCCTGATCTGCGCCGTCACGGGCATGCCGAATCCGGCCGGCCTCGGCGCCATGGCCGCGATCCTCAATTTCATTCCGATCATCGGCCCGGTGGCGATGTTCGCGGTCCTGGTCGTGGTCGGCCTCGTGGCGTTCCCGACCATCGGCGCCGGACTGCTGGCGCCGGCGTTGTTTGCGGCCATGACCTTCCTCGAAGGTCATTTCCTGACGCCCATGATCGTCGGCCGCCGGCTGGCGCTGAATGCGCTCGCGGTGTTCATGGCGCTCGCGTTCTGGACCTGGCTGTGGGGGCCGATGGGCGCGTTCCTGTCGTCGCCGTTGCTGATCGTGGCGCTGATCATGAAGGAGCATTTGATGCCGCCCGATGCGCCGCAATTGCCGCAGGATTAACCGGTTTCCAATGGGGAACTTCCCATTGCACGGGGCGTTTGATCCGCAACTGAATTCAGTAACCGGGAGCTTTCGATGTCTGACACCGCCACCAGGAATTTGACGGACAAAGCAACCTATGAACGCCTGGAAAAGGATGTAACTGCCGTGAAAAACGATATCGCAGCCCTGACCGATCAGATCACCGACGCCCTCAACAGTTTTGCCGGCACCGCCACCAAACAGGCGCGGCGCGGCTACAAGCAGGCGCGCGCCGGCGCGGAGCAGGCGATGGACGACGTGTCGGAACGCAGCAGCGCGATGATGGATGCCGCCCAGGACGCCGCGTCCTCGATCGAGGAATCGCTGGAGGAGGTCATCACGCAGCGTCCGCTGGCAACCGTTGGCCTTGCGCTCGGCCTCGGCTTCCTGATCGGCGTGACGTGGCGCAGGTAATCTTGCCGCAGGCGATAACCGGCGCGGATTATTGCCGCGCCGGTTTCGGCAGCGTGCGCGCAAACGCCTGCCCCGGCGCGGCGGCGATGGCACGCGATGCTTTGTTTCGTTGACATTCTTTTCAGATCGAGGCGTGGCCATGTTTCAGCGACTGATCGGTGATCTCAAGGATTCGACGGGCAATGCGTTGCGGCTGACCTCGCTGGCGGCAGCGGCGGCCATGGCGCTGCTGGTCACGACAGCGTTTTTGTGCGCCGCCGCCTTCGTGTTCGTTCTGCAAAAATACGGTCCGGTGGAAGCGTGCCTGACCGGTGCTGCGATCTTCTTCGTGGTCACGCTGATTGCGGCCGGCAGCTACATGGCACGCAAGAAGCAGATCGAGGCGCGCGCCGCCGAACAGGCCGCGAGGGCTGCGAAATCCACCGCGCAAACCGTGCTGGCCGATCCGATGCTGGTCGCGGCCGGCATCCAGGTGGTGCGCGCCATCGGCGTCAAGAAGCTGATCCCGATCCTCGCCGTCGGCGGGCTGGCGCTTGGGTTTCTGGCTAGCCGCGCCCAGAGCGGCGGCAGCGAGGCGCCGGCGGAGTAAGCGGGCACGGCGGGCTCCATCGACTCGTCGTCCCTGCGAACCCAAGGGACCCATAACCACCGTCGCCAATTGTTGAAGCAAGGCCGGCGACCATCTCGCCAAGACAACATCCGCCGCGGCGTATGGGTCCCTGCGTTCGCAGGGACGACTGGGGATGGGAGTAGTGGCGATACAAATGTGGTTCCGCGTTCTCGCGACTCAAAGAGCCCGAGGCTTGCTGGAAATCTTGCCCCCCAAAATACAGAGGGCGCAGGGAACGCCGGGTGCTTGCTGCACCCGCGGTGCCTGGGCGACTGTCAGAGAAGCGGCATGGATCGCCACAGCCAGGTGGCGGGCGGTCATTCCGCTTCAGGCGAAAGCCACGGACGCGTTTACACGGCCAACAAAGAAACCCAACATCGCGTTGATCTGGTCCGGGGCGAGCAGTGGGGAGAAATGGCCGACGCCAACGGTCTTTCCGGTGCTGACGCCAGCGTTGATACCCTCGACCCGCCAAATTTCCGTCGGCAATCCGTCGGCGCCGATATAGGCGGCTGGAATGGCAAGCTGTTGGAGGTCGGTCACGCTCGAGCCGTGCAGGAGATGCGCCGCGAAAGCCGACGTCAGCACATGCCACGGCGTGCGCGCGCACTGCTCCAGAACGTCCTTCTTCAACTCCGGGTCGTCGGACGGCAAGAACAACATGGCCGACAGCGTTTCGAAGAGCTGGCGTGATCCGCCAATGGCCTGCATATTGTCTGACAGCTCGCGCAGCCCCTGCACGAAGGATGCATCGCCGTCGACGAAGGTGTCGATCATGACAATGGCCTTGACGAAGTCCGGCGCGAGCGCCGCAAGCTTCAACGCGATATTGCCGCCCATGCTGTGCCCGACCACAATCGGACGCTCCAGACCCAAATGGTCACACAGCCAGCGCAGATCGTCCGCAAAGCCGATCGGGCCATAGTCCTGCAGCGGCGCATCGCTTGCACCATGTCCCCTGAGATCAACGGCTACCGTGCGCGTGGATGCAGCGAAGTGCTGCTGCTGAAGCCGGAAGTGGCCGCCGTTGCCACCCGAACCCATGTACGAAAAGGATCGGAGATCCGTCTCCGGCTCCCGCCTCATGATAGGCAAGGGAGACCCCGTCTCGAACGGCTTTCATCGTGTTTAACTTTGCGTTCATTCGCTGCTCCTGTTCTCTGCGGTGGTCGCATCGTTTCATCACAGCGACGCAGACAGTTCTTGCTGTCACGTGCAGCCGATTGTCGTACGGTGCATTTCTTGGGTAGCCTGCCCGGAGCGGCCTGCGGCGGCTGAGAAAGTCGCGCAATGAGCGCATCGACGGCATGACGCGCGACCCGCGCGCTCCGGAAATCGTGTTATGCGCGTAGCCGAAAAGGCCCTATGATCCGCTGCAGTTAGCTGTGATTGGGATTCATGGTGCGTATAACCGAACAAGGGAATGTCATTCCAGATACACGCGCGGTCGAACAACCTGCGCCGAGCGGCCGCGCGAATGGGTTGGCGAATCCGCCCGGACAACTCCGCGAAGCGTTGACGCGAAATTTCCCTTACGTGCTCTTCGATGTTCCTCCGGACTCGGATGGCGACATCACGGTACGGAAGATCGGCTCGCATGCGATCGCCCATCTGCGCTCCGCGTCCTGGACCGCAGAAGCAACTGTCGGCCATGCCGATGCTCTCGGGTTCGGCGAGACTGTCAAGCTCGTATGGCTGTTGAACGGGACAATGACCTATGAGGACCGAGAAAGAGCGATCGCGATCAATTCCGGGGAGCTTTTCGTCACGCGCTCATCCTCGGATTATTTTCTGAACATAAGTGAGGGCTACGAGGGCTTGGCCCTCACCTTCGATGCCGGAGCGCACCCCGCCTGGCTCAATCTGGTGGAGCGAGGCGAGAAGGAGCTCGTGCTCAAGCCCAGCAGTGCTGCGGCGGCCTCGGCGGCAGGCATGTTGGCGCTGATGCGCCAGCCCCATAACGACAGCACCAGCGAGCTCGTTCTCCATTCGCTATTCGAGTTGGCAACGGGATCGGTCAATCACGGTATCGCTGATCCGCCATCGGAACAGATCGCTCCGAGTCTTTTTCGCGCCCGTTGGCTGATCCGCCAAAATATCGCCGATCTCGACTACACTCCCGCGCGGCTGGCGCATGATCTCGGCCTGTCCCGGCGTTCGCTCTACAATCGTTTCGCGGAATGTGGAATCACGCCAGCCGCGTTCATCCGCATGGTGCGGCTGGAACAGGCGAAACGAGAGATCGAAAGTGATCCAAGGGGGGTCACCGCCTTAACGACGGTAGCGCTGCGCAACGGCTTTCCCGACAGTTCGAGCCTCTCGCACGCCATCAAGGCAAACTATGGCGTTACGCCGAAAGCATTGCGCAACGCCAGGGCGGGACGATCTTGGCGTGGATGAAACGCCCCGATTCGAAGTTTCTTCACGATCTCTTTTCGACGGAGCTTTGCTGGGCGAAGTGATATTTGGCTGCCGGACTTTTGCGGCGACTGAGGAATGTCCAGCCGGCGTCTTCAGCAAAGATATCGTCGCGGCGAGCAGCGTGCCCCGAAATTATCCGGACTTTTGCGCCGCCAGCTAAAGCTTTGACGCGCCGGCACGGCGCGGCGCTCGGCGGCTACCGGTCGAAACAGGCCACGAATGCAAACAGCGCCCCCAAGCCGAATATTGCTTGGTGGCGCTGCGCTAAATCCGGACAACGCAATCCCCCGGCAACTATTGGTCTGGTCGATCTGCGATAAGGTTCAAACGACGGCGACTCGCTACGTTACTCGTCGATCTCGCGAAGCTTCTTTTCCAGTTCGGCGACCCGCTCTTTGGCACGCTTCAAAAACTCTTCGTCGGAAATTCGGCTCGCCAGTTGGCGATATCGCAAAATCCGCATTTCAAGTTCCACGCGTTCATTTTTTACTCGCACGGCAGCCATTCCCAGTCTCTTACTCATATAGAGACGAGGAAGTCGGCGATTTGTTCAGAGCGGCGTAGGGTACTTGATAGGTACCCGGGAAGGCTACTTCGGCGCTCGCAACCCGGGAGATCCAAGCCACGCCTGCATATGCACGGCTGTCTCGGCCTGCCGGGCCCGCCGGATAAGCCGCTCGCGTTCGACACCCGGCGGGGTGCCGCGCGCTTCTTTTCGAAGGCGTTGCGCCTCTTCTGTCAATCGCTGATCCAGGGGGGCAGTTGCTATGAGACCGCGTCGCTCCATGGCGCTGCTCCGCTCCGTAAGAGGAAGGCGGGAGCGGTGCTGGCGTTCTCATCAACGATAAAAGCCACGCACCGGGCGGCGACAAGATCAATGTGCGCCCGGGAACGCCGAGTCACTTGTTAGTCATTGTCCGGTGCGGGACGGCTAACGCGAGCCGACCGGCGCGTCAGGTCACGCAGCGGCCCGGCTCAAGCAGTTTCGCGACTTCGGTCAAGACGCTGACCGGGGGTTCGCAGGCCACCGCGTTTTTCGATTTGCCGGACTTCACCGGCGCCACCGGGCGGTTGCGCGCTTCTTCCTTGGCGACGGGAACGCGGACCAGCACCGAGGTGTCGGCGAGGCTGTCGGGCCGGAACGCGATGGTCCTGTTCTGGCCCGGCGCGACCTTGGTGGCGGCGCGGTCGGCCTTGGCGGCGCGGTTGATGCCCTCCTCCGGCACGGCCGAGGCGACCTGCCGAAGGCCGGTGAGATCATGACCCGATGCTAGCTGGGCAGCGCCCAATGTCGCCGAAACGGCGAGGGCGATGAAAATTCCATTGCTGAACTGTGACATGGCTGTTTGTCCCTCGCCCCATGGCGATCACACAAACAACGGAACCAAGGCACGGGGGGTCCGCCCGCTTTCGATCACTTAACCGTGTACGAAAAATATTTTCAGAGCTTTGGAACGAGTTCGGGGGCCTCGGAGTCATCCCGGCAGCCGGTTATTCCCCCTGCCCCATTGACCGGCGATGTAGGGCGCAACCGTGGTGATGCCGGTTGCGCCCTGCTTTTTCAGGCCGACTTCGTCAAACCGCCAGCTTCTTCAGCGCGCGTTCCAGCAGCTCCAGCCGGTCCTGGCCCCAGAAGATCTCCCCCGAAGGCAGCACGTAGCTCGGCGCACCGAAGACGCCCGCGCTCAGCGCCTCCTGGGTAAATTTCTCATACAGCCCATCGAGTTCGGCGTCCGGAGGGACCGCTCGCGCGCAACGCCGCGGCGTCGAGACCGGCGCGCTGTGCCGCCAACGCCATCGTCGCGGGATCGGCGAGCGTTTCCTCACGCTCCCACAGCGCGCGCCCAAGCTCCAGCGACAGCCGGTGGGCATCCTTGCCCTGCAGCCTGGCCGCGATCACCAGGCGGACCGCCGCGGCGTCGTCGCAGGGGAAATACTTCGGTTCGAGATGGATGGGGGCGTTCCGTACCTCGCGCCAGCGCTTCAACTCCATCATCCGGTAGGCGCGGCGCTGCGGCGAGCGTTTCGGCAGCGGCAGCCCGCCGGTCTGCTCGAAGATCGGCCCGAACTTGCAGGGCTTGATGTTGACGGTGGCGCCATGGCGCCCGGCGATCTCGGCGAACGGCGCGCTGCCGAGGTACGTCCACGGCGAGTTGAGTGACAGGTAGTAGTCGATGGTGACGGGCATAATTCCGGGATTTCCCAACAGACTGATGTCACGCAAGCTAAACCTTGCGCGCTTATGCCGACAACCTCACTGCGGACCGCCTTCAATGCAAGGCGTTGGTGATCTTGTGATCGAGATGACCGGTTTTGAAGTCGCGGCGAAGCTGGCTCAGCGATGTCTCGTTCAGGTGAAGCATGACCTCGCTCAGCGTGTCGGTTGGGGGATAGCCGGCGGCAAAACCTTGCCCGTAAATCTTGCGCAAGGTGCCGATCAGGGTGGCCCCATGCTTGTGGCTGATTTCGCCATCGTGGTTGCGCTGGCGATTGTCGAGACCCGCCTTGCTCATGCCGCTCTCCCTTGTGCCTGGGAGCGAGCATCCTCCCGCCGCGGCGAAATGGCAATCGTGCACCGCAACCGGCCATTCTCCAGCCCGGCCGGGACATACATCTGCGGCTCCCGGTATTCGTAATGAACCAATGCACGTTCCGGGAGTTGGTTCGGCAGGTACAGCTGCAACCGGCAACCTTCATGACCAACCAAAAGCCACACGGCGTTCACATCAATCGCGTCCATAGCGGCGCAATCTGCGCCGAGATCGGCGAAAGGTTGGGTGACACAATGCCAGCGGCTCCGACCCGATTGCCGCCCCATCTTCTTGACCTGACTGCGCGACTGGACCGGACTGAGCGCAGCGGCGCCCTTGAAGAATTCCCCTGCGATTGACGTGAGATGAAGGACTTGTTCTGAAAGATGAAAGACTTTTCGAACGCATCCTTTCCGCCCGAAACGATAAGCATCATGAAAATTGCTTTGGATGCTGCGGTAGCGTCCTTGCCGGAGCCGGTGAGCTCGTCACATGTGCAATCCATAGCCGAATCCATCCTTCGCTCTGCAAAGGAGGGGGAGAGAGATCCGGCAGCGCTGGAGAGAATGGCGCTTATCGAGCTGCAGATTTCCCACCGCTAGCGCATTCCTGTACGCACAAAAAATCCGGCGCGCCCTGGGCGCGCCGGATCGATTTCTCACTCAGACTATAACGAACGCTAACCTGCGGCTGCCCGCGGCGTGCGGTTGCGCGAGTTGCGCTGGAAGAACAGCGCCTGGCTGGCGACGGCAGATACCATCGCGGGCTGGAACGGCTTTGAGATCAGGAACGCCGGCTCGGGGCGCTCGCCGGTCAGGAAGCGTTCGGGGTAGGCGGTGATGAACACCACCGGAACCTCGAACACCTTCAACAGCTCGTTGACCGCGTCCAGCCCCGAAGAGCCGTCGGCGAGCTGGATATCGGCGAGGATCAGGCCCGGCTTCTTGTTCTTGGCGAGCGCGACCGCGTCGGCATGGGTGCGCGCGACGCCGATCACGTTGTGGCCGAGATTCTTCACCAGGCTCTCGAGGTCCATCGCGATGAAGGTCTCGTCCTCGATGATCAGAACGTCGGTGGCGATCTCCGCCGCCATCTCGCGGCCGGCGGCGTCCGTCAGGCGGCGGGTCTCGGGAATGTCGGTGTTGAGAATGAAGGCCACCTCTTCCTCGGAGAAGCCTTCGAGCGACAGCAGCAGGAAGGCCTGCCGCGGCAGCGGGGTGATGTTCGATAGCCGGCGCTCCGGCGGCAGCGCCAGCGACGCGACGTCGGGGTTGTCGTTGAGCGCGACCGAATTCCAGATCTGGGTAAACAGCTTGAACAGTCCGGCCCGCGGACCGTGCCGCTCGTCGAGCAGGGAGGAATCCTGCAGCAGGGCCTCCAGCATGGCGCCCACATAGGCATCGCCCGACCCCTGGCTTCCGGTCAGCGCACGGGCATAGCGCCGCAACAGCGGCAAATGTTCAGCAACGAGCTGTGATCGGGACATCCCCATTCCATCCTTGTTCTTTGGCCATCCTGGCCGTGTAGTTAGGGTCTCAACTGGGCGGGCGTAACCTGGAACACCGCGTCCGGCGTCAATTCTGGCTTACCAATCGGGGGGACCCGGCTCCCCTGTTCCCTTCGACTACTCGGCACGGTCAAAAAAGTTCCAAAAAAGTTCCGGGATTTTGGAACCATCCGGACCTATTCGCATTAGACTTGACCTTTAGCGCGGCGGCCAAGGCCCCAATTTCGAGGCAACCTCTTGAAACCACAGAGAATTAACTCTCGGGGAAGCGTGGATCAGATCATGAAGGAAGTAAAGAAGCAGGGCGGGCTTAATGCCGAGATTCAGTCCAGAATCGGGCATCAGCTCCGCGCCATGTACGACGATGTGGTGCGGCAAGGCGTGCCGGACCGCTTTGCGGAGCTCATCCGGAAGCTCGACGGGCCGGAAGCAGCCGCCGAAATCGCAAAAAAAGATGGAGGTGAGTAATGCCTCTCACCGATTCACTCCGCGACGATATTTTGGCGTCGGTGCCTAGCCTGCGCGCGTTCGCGATCTCGCTTTCGGGGAATGGCGACCGTGCCGACGACCTCGTGCAGGAAACGTTGCTGCGCGCCATCGCCAACATCGACTCGTTCCAGCCGGGCTCGAACCTGCCGGCATGGCTGTTCACCATCCTGCGCAACCTGTTCCGCTCCGACTATCGCAAGCGGCGGCGCGAGGTGGAGGATGCCGAGGGCAATTACGCGAAGACCCTGAAGACCCAGCCGGCGCAAAACGCGCATCTGGAGTTCGAGGAGTTTCGCGTCGCGCTCGAGAAGCTGCCGCAGGACCAGCGCGAAGCGTTGATTCTGGTCGGCGCCTCCGGCTTCTCCTATGAGGATGCCGCGGCGATCTGCGGCTGCGCGGTCGGCACCATCAAGAGCCGCGTCAACCGCGCACGCTCCAAGCTGAGCGCCCTGCTCTATGTCGACGGCGCCGAGGATTTCGGCCCCGACGATACGGTGCGCGCGGTGATCGGCGGCAACGGCGGTTGATGACGTCATCGAAGCGACACGGAAAAGGCGGCCCCGATCGGGCCGCCTTTTTCTGTTGTGAATTTCATTTTCGTGGCCCGGATGGAGCAGCGCAATCCGGGATTCACTACCGGCGACGGCCCCGGATTACGCTGCGCTTCCGGGGCTACGAACTCCACGTCGTCCCTGCGAACGCAGGGACCCATACCGCGTGATCTATCGATAGAGCACGGCGGCTGACGCCCTGCGTTGGTCGATTACAGTCGCAAACTATTGAAGTGGAGTCGTCCTCCGTCGTGCCCAATACGCCGGCCGCAGCGTATGGGTCCCTGCGTTCGCATGGCGTTCGCAGGGACGACGAGGAGGCGGCCGCTCCTACCGCGCCGGCCGCACCGGTGCGGTGATCTGCTCGGTGCGGTCGCGCTCGGTCATGTCGACGACGGTTTCCATCGGCGCGGTGAGTTCATAGACGTAGCTGACCTCGGTGAAATAGCGCTTCGCGGTGCCGCCCATCGCTTCCGGCGCGACGCGGTCGAGCAGGATCAGGCCGAAATCGGAGTCTTCGCGACGCGTCGCCGCGCTGGTGTTGAACTCCTCCCAGCGGAAATTGAAAACCGCATCCGGCCCCTCGCCGGTGACTTCCCAGTTCGCGACGATGTGGGGGTGCTTGCCGACCAGCGACAGGCCCTCGTCGGAATGCGACGCCAGCTCGAAGAACAGCAGCGAAAGCGACTGCGCGGCGCGCGCGCTGACGGAGATGTCAGGGCCGTTCACCACGATGCGATCGGCGTGCGGGATCGCGCGCGATTCGAACAGCCCCTTGAGCTTGACGCCCTGCCACTGGCTCTCGCTGAGCAGCGTCACCACGTTCGACATCGCGTGGATGCGGCCGATCAGCAATTCGCGCGACACATCGATGTCGGAGCCGTGGCGCAGCGTGCGGGTCACGATCGACTGGATCACGGCCAGGATGTTCTTGACGCGGTGATTGAGCTCGTCGATGACCGCGGTCAACCGCCGCTCGAAACCGATCCTGACCTGGATTTCGCGGCTGAGCCGCAAATTGTTGTAGGCGACGTAACCGAACAGGCCGCAGATGATGCCCGTCAGCGCCAGGCCGATTGCAGCTACGATGATCGCCGTCTGCTGCGCGCGCTGCGCGGCGTTGTTCTTGGCATAATAGGCCAGCGACCAATCGCGGCCGCCGAATGTCACCGTCCGCACCACCGACGGCAACGGATCCTCCGATTTTACCGCCCGCAAGGTGATGGCGCCCTGATCGCTGGCGACGTATTCGTCGCTGGCGTCATCGGGGTCCTTCAACACCACCGAAAACAGCGAGCGGTCGTCATTGGTCAGCATCAGCGACGCCAGCTCATAGGAAAACGCGACGAAGCCCGCGGGCTCCGTGGCGCCTTCCACCAAAATGGGGGACGCGAGAACGAGACCGATCGGCCCGTCCTGCCGCAGCAACGGGATCGGGTCCGACGCGACCGGCTTGCCGGTCGACGCGGCCTGCGCCAGCATCGGCCCGATGACCGAATGCTTGTCGTAGGCGCGGCCTGGAATACCCAGCGTATCCGGACTGCGCGGCTCGACGTCCATCAGCACGTCGAGCGGCCTGTCGATCGCCTTGATGTCCAGCGGCTGATCGTCGAAATCGCGAATCGCCGGGTTGGTGAAGCCGGCGCCCTTCAGCTCCGCCTGCGCCGCCGGCAGATCGGCGGGCTTGAGCCGCGCGATCCAGTACGCGATGACGAAATCGGTCTTGAAGGCATAGATCGCCGACCGCAGCGGCTGCAGCATATTGGCCTTCACCACCGACGGCGCGCGAAACAATCCGGATGCGACGCGGGCGAGCAACTCGCGCTCGGTCAGACGGTCCTGCACCAGGCTGGCATGAACGTCGACCGCGCGCGAAAGCGCGATGCCGTCGATCGCCAGTTCCTGCTCGTGGACGCGATAGGCCGCGAGACCGGAGAGCACCACTCCGATCAGCGCGATGAAGCCGATAATGAAGCCCAGCCGAACCACTCGTTTACTCGGAAATGACGTGTTGGCGAAGACGGAATGGAGGCACTTCTAGTTCTGCCGGTGCAGAGACAATGGCAACAACGCAAAGGCCGACCGGGGCGAATATGAATGAGCGATCATCAGCACGCAACTGAGAGGTTGGCAGTGAGCAATGAGACGGGCCGCCGTTAACGCTGATTTTGGCGGGGCAGAGCTTGTTAATCGGACAGCGCCGATTTTGTTCCAACGGGAAGATGGTCCTGAGGCACCCACTGCGCACGCCATGAATATTAACATTAACGCGCGATCTTCTCCTTGGCCTTTGCGGCCGGCCGCAGGCCGCCCTTGGTCTCGATGAAGCCGATGATGCGATCGAGGCCCTCGCTCTTCTTCAGGTTGGTCATCACGAACGGCCGCTCGCCCCGCATTCGCCGTGCGTCGGTATCCATCTTCTCCAGCGACGCGCCGACATGCGGCGCCAGATCGATCTTGTTGATCACCAAAAGGTCAGAACGCGTGATGCCGGGCCCGCCCTTGGAGGGGATCTTGTCACCGGCGGCGACGTCGATCACGTAAATCGTGAGGTCCGCGAGTTCGGGCGAAAACGTCGCCGCAAGATTGTCGCCGCCGGATTCGATCAACACCAGATCGAGATCGGGGAATTTCGCGCGCATGTCGGCGACCGCCGCGAGATTCATCGAGGCGTCCTCGCGAATGGCCGTATGCGGGCAGCCGCCGGTCTCGACGCCGGCGATGCGATCGGGCGTCAGCGAACCCGAGCGCACCAGAAACTCCGCATCCCATTTGGTGTAGATGTCGTTGGTGATCGCGGCGATGTCGTAACGCTCCCGCATCGACTTGCAGAGCAGATCCATCAGCGCGGTTTTTCCGGAGCCGACAGGACCGCCGATGCCGATCCGCAACGGGCCGTGAGATTTAGACATGTGCGATGCTTTCTGTGTTGGCGTCGTCCCTGCGAACGCAGGGACCCATACAGCGTGATCTATCGGTAAGGCAGAATGGCCAACACCTTTTGCAACAACCAAGGCCGGTGGCTATGGGTCCCCGCGTTCGCGGGGACGACGAGAGGTGCATCATGACCGGAACAGCCTCGTATACTGCGTCTCGTGGCGCAGGCTGGCGAGATCGGCGCGGAAGGTGGCGCCGCCGAGATCGTCGAGGGACGATTCAAGCGCGCGCTTCGCGGTGGAAACCACATCAACCTCGAGGGTTGCAAGAATGCGCTGGCTGTCGGTCTGCCCGAGCGGCACCAGCCGGGCGCCGGCGGAAATCCAGTTCGACACCAGCGCATGCAGGAACGCGTGCATGGTCGGCGCAACCGGTATCGCATGCGCCGCGCTGACGAGGCCGACGGCGATGGGATAGACGATCGCGCCGCCGCAAGCGGCGACCATGTTGTCGAGCCCTTCGCAGGCCCACGCCGATCGGGCAATGTCGATAAAGGCGCGGCCCTGCGTCGTCGTTTCGAGCTGGCGCTCCCGCGAGGGCACAAACGCTGCCGCGAGTTCGGCGATCTCGCACAATCCAGCCTCGTCCCGCGCGGACGCGGCGCGATGCACCTGGGCGAGAAACACGGCGTCGCAAAATCCCGCGCCTTCCGTGAGCATCGCAGCCAGCCATCCGCGCAACGAGGCGGCATCAGTGATGTCGCCCACCTCCACCGCCCATTCGATGCCGCTGGAATAGGAAAACGCGCCGACCGGAAACGACGGCGACAGCCAGGTCATCAACCGGTACAGCGCCGCCGCCTCGTCCGCCGTCATTCCGCTTTGTGCGCCGGCCGGGACCGGCTCACTTGTGGTCATGAGCATGGGAGTGATCGTGGTGGTGATCGTGGTCGCAATGCTCGTCGTGATGATGGTGATCACCATGTTCGTGATCATGCGAGGAATGGGCGTGGGCGTGGGCATGGGCGTGGGCATGCGAGGAATGTGCATGTGCATGCGCGTGGGCTTCCGGCGCTTGGGCGTGACCGCTCGCATAGGCGCCGCCCTCGGGATCGAACGGCGCCTCGATCTCGATGATCCGTGCGCCCAGCCCCTTCACCATCGCCTCGATGACGTGATCGCGGCGAATGCGCAGGCCCTTCGGCATGATCTGTGTCGGCAGATGGCGGTTGCCGAGATGCCAGGCGACCCGAACCAGATGCAGCGGATCGGCGCCGCGGATCTCAAGCAGCGGCTCGGCGGCCGCCACCACCTCGATCAGCCGCCCGTCTTCCAGCACCAGCGCATCGCCGCCGCGCAGCGCGACGGCATTTTCCAGGTCCAGCAGGAATTCCAGCCCGCGCGTGCCCGTCATCGCCATCCGCCGCCGGTGCCGGTCGTCGAAATCGAGCACGACGGTATCGGCCGCAGATTGCGTCCAGCGATGCTGGCCCAGAACTGTTGTCGCGCGGATCATGAGGGAACGTTCCATTCGAAACCGGTGGCTTCATCCTTCGAGACGGCGCGGAGCCTGTCATCGGGCCGCGCTTCGCGCGGACCCGTTGGCGCCTCCTCAGGATGAGGTCTGAGACCCTCACGAGGTCTGAGACCCTCATGGTGAGGAGCACGGCAACGCCGTGCGTCTCGAACCATGTAGCCACTGACTGCGCAACGGTCCAACACTAGAGCTTCTCCACCTTGCCGTCGCTGATGATCTCGATCACCGTCGGCGCCGTCTTCATCTGCGAGGAATATTCCCGCCACACCTTCATATGCGGCGCCTTGCCATGCGCATTGAGGTCGTCGCGGGTCTCCCAGCGCTCCACCACCACATACAGGTTGGGATTGTTCACGCTGACATGGCCCTCATAGGAGAGACAGCCCTTCTCCTTGAGCGTTTCGGCGATGCAGGCCTTGTGCCCCTTGATGAAGTCGTCCTTGTTTTCCGGCTTCATCGGCGTGGTGGCGATAACGTAGATCATGAGTTTTCTCCCTGGTTTCTTCTTGATTAGCGAACGTCGACCTTTTCGGGCGTGATCACCTCGATCTTCGGCGGCGAGCTCATGCATTTCACGGCGACGCGACCGAAGGTCTTCATGTGCTCGGCCCCCCGATGGGGCACCAGCGCCTCGGCATTTTCCCACTGCTCGACGAACACCATCTTGGAGGGATCGGTGACGCTTTCGTGCAAGTCATAGGCGATGTTGCCCGGCTCTTTCCGGGTTTCCTTGATGCAGGCGGTAGCCGCGGCGATGAAATCGGCGCGCGTTTCGGGCTTGATGGTCAGCGTGGCAACGACGTAAATCACTAGATCCTCCCGGACTTTTGTTCTGGCTTTGATCGCCCGGGAGAAACCCTAGAGCCTTTTCCGTTCCGATGGAATCGGAACGGGGCTCTAGATTTATGTTTTGACGCGTTTTCTTGACGCGAACCGGTCTCCACTTCGCTGGAAAACGCTCTAATACATGAAATACCTCTGCGCCATGGGCAGGACCTCGGCCGGCGCGCATGTCAGGAGCTCGCCGTCTGCGCGCACCTCATAGGTCTCGGAATCAACCTCGATCTTGGGCGTGGCGCCGTTATGGATCATGCTCTTTTTGGAGATGCCGCCGCGGGTATTTTTCACCGGGTAAAGCTTCTTGGATATTCCGAGCTTCCGCGCCAGCCCGCCCGTGATCGCGGCCTTGGAGGTAAACACCACCGAAGAGGCCGTCAGCGACTTGCCGTAGGCGGCGAACATCGGCTGGTAGTGCACGGGCTGCGGCGTCGGGATCGAAGCGTTCGGATCGCCCATCGGCGCCGCCACGATCGAACCGCCCTTGATGATGCAATCCGGCTTCACGCCGAAGAATGCCGGCGACCACAGCACGAGATCGGCCAGCTTGCCCTTCTCGACCGAGCCTATCAGCTTCGAGACGCCGTGCGCGATCGAGGGGTTGATGGTGTATTTGGCGATGTAGCGCTTGACGCGGAAATTGTCGTTGTCGTTGCCCTTGTCCTCCGGCAGCGCGCCGCGTTGCTTCTTCATCTTGTCGGCGGTCTGCCACGTCCGGATGATGACCTCGCCGAGCCGGCCCATCGCCTGCGAGTCCGACGACATCATCGAGAGCGCGCCGAGATCGTGCAGAATGTCCTCGGCCGCGATGGTCTCCTTGCGGATGCGGCTTTCGGCGAACGCCAGATCTTCCGCAATCGATGGATCGAGATGGTGGCACACCATCAGCATGTCGAGATGCTCGTCGATGGTGTTGCGGGTGAACGGGCGCGTCGGATTGGTCGAGGACGGCAGCACGTTCTTCAGCCCGGCGATCTTGATGATGTCAGGCGCGTGTCCGCCGCCCGCACCCTCGGTGTGGAAGGCGTGGATGGTGCGGCCCTTGAAGGCCTTTACGGTATCCTCGACAAACCCCGAACTCGTTCAGCGTGTCCGAATGCAGCATCACCTGGACGTCGTAATCGTCGGCGACGCTGAGGCAGTTGTCGATCGCCGACGGCGTGGTGCCCCAGTCCTCATGCAGTTTCAGCGCGCAGGCGCCGGCCTTGATCATCTCGACCAGTGCGGCCGGGCGCGAGGCGTTGCCCTTGCCGGAAATACCGAGATTGACCGGAAACGCGTCGAACGACTGGATCATCCGCCCCATGTGCCAGGGCCCCGGCGTGCAGGTGGTCGCAAACGTGCCGTGCGAGGGGCCCGTGCCGCCGCCCAGCATCGAGGTGACGCCGCTCATCAGCGCATGCTCGATCTGCTGCGGGCAGATGAAATGGATGTGGCTGTCGAACCCGCCGGCGGTAAGGATCTTTCCCTCGCCCGCGATGATGTCGGTGCCGGGGCCGATCACGATGGTGACGCCGGGCTGGATGTCGGGATTGCCGGCCTTGCCGATCGCAGCGATCATGCCTTCCTTGATCGCCACATCCGCTTTCACGATGCCCCAGTGATCCACGATCAGCGCGTTGGTGATGACGGTATCGGCTGCACCCTGCCTGTTGGTGACCTGCGATTGCCCCATGCCGTCGCGGATCACCTTGCCGCCGCCGAACTTCACCTCCTCGCCGTAGGTGGTGAAATCCTTTTCGACCTCGATGATGAGATCGGTGTCGGCGAGCCGCACCTTGTCGCCGGTGGTCGGCCCGAACATGTCGGCATAGACGGAACGTTTGATTTTTACGCTCATAGCTTCCCCTGCACGTCACCGCGAAAACCGTAGATGACCCGTTTGCCGGCGAGCGCCACCAATTGCACGTCGCGGGTTTGGCCGGGCTCGAAACGCACGGCGGTGCCGGCCGCGATATCGAGCCGCATGCCGCGGGCTTTCTTCCGATCGAATTTCAGCGCGGGATTGGTCTCGAAGAAATGGTAGTGCGAACCGACCTGGATCGGGCGGTCGCCGGTGTTGGCGACCGTGAGCGTCACAGTCTTGCGGCCGGCATTGAGTTCGATTTCGCCGTCCTTGATGAAAAGTTCGCCGGGGATCATTTTCGATACCTCCAACATTTGCTGCGTCATGGCCGGGCATAGCCGTCTGAAGGACGGCGTCGCTTCCGCTCGCCTATGCCCGGCCATCCACGTCTTTGCCACTTCAAAAAAGAATGACGTGGATGCCCGGGTCAAGCCCGGGCATGACGAAACTAGCGAGCTCGCCCACATCACCTGATCGGCTCATGCACGGTGACCAGTTTTGTCCCATCTGGAAACGTCGCCTCGACCTGGATGTCGTGGATCATCTCCGCGATCCCGTCCATGCACTGGGCGCGGGTGATGACCTGCGCGCCTGACTGCATCAGCTCGGCGACGGTGCGGCCGTCGCGGGCGCCCTCGACGATGAAATCGGAGATGATGGCGATCGCCTCGGGATGGTTCAGCTTGACGCCGCGCTCCAGCCTGCGGCGCGCCACCATGGCCGCCATCGAGATCAAGAGTTTGTCCTTTTCGCGGGGAGACAAATTCATGCGAGCACTCTGGTGATTTGACCTAATTGAGCCATAGCCGGGGTAGCGCCACGCCGCTGGCGCGGCCGAGCACGGCCATCATATCGGCGCGGAGCCGCGCCGCATCTTGGGCACAGAAGCGCGCCATTGCAAATCCATTCCAGCAGGAGATGCCGACCTCGCCGCCGAACGAATCCGATGCTTCGCGGATCCGTTCCACCACCGCCTCGTCGCCGGGCACGATCAGCGCGGTGCCGATGGCAACGCCGCCGTTTGCAATGGCCGGCCGCGCCAACTTCTCGCCGATATCGCCGTCGAGCCGGACGGTCTCCGCAAACACCAGCCTGCCGCCGCGGCGCAGCCGCCAGCGATCGACGAACTCGCCATGCAGCATCTTTTCGCCCATCGCCGAGCGGCCGAACACCACGATTTCGCACAACAAAAGCGAGGCGTCCGCCGCCAGGTCGATATCGATGCGCCTCATAATCCGCGCCCGGTCGAACAGGATGGTCTCCTGCGGCAGCCACGAGAGGTGGGCACCCAACTCGGCCTTCAACGCGATGTTGAGCTGCGCGGCGGGACCGGCCGCGCGGTAGATCTTTTCGGCCGCCGCCGTCGTCAGCGTCAGCCGCGATCCCTCACCTGCCGCGATGTCGATATCGAAGCGATCGCCGCCGGCGATGCCGCCGGCCGTGTTGACGAACACGCCCGACAGCCCCTCCGCTTCCGGGGAAGGAAAGCGCACGCGCAGCGAACCGGATTCATGCAAGTCGCCGCGGCGGGTGACGCCGTCCTGCAGATGCACGCCGAACCGCACCGCGCCCTGGGCCCGGTTGGCCGCGAATGTCGCTGAAGCCCCGCGCGAAATATCGGTCCGCATCCGTCCCCCAAACGGCGTTATGGAGCCGCGATGTCAGAGCGCCATCTGGCGGCTGATCTCAGCGGGATCGAGGTTGGCGCGGTCGCAGGCATATTTCACCGCACCGCGGTCCATGACCGCGAAATTGTCGCCGAGCTCGCAGGCAAAGTCGAGATATTGTTCGACCAGCACGATCGCCATGTTGCCCAGGCTGCGCAGATAGGTGATGGCGCGGCCGATGTCCTTGATGATCGAGGGCTGAATGCCTTCGGTCGGCTCGTCCAGCAGCAACAGCTTTGGCCGCATCACCAGGGCGCGGCCAATCGCCAATTGTTGCTGTTGACCGCCGGAGAGGTCGCCGCCGCGCCGCCCCAGCATCGAATTGAGCACCGGGAACAGCGAGAACACGTCATCGGGGATGTGGCGGTCCTCACGCTTGAGCGGCCCGAAGCCGGTCTTCAAATTCTCCTCGACCGTCAGCAGCGGAAAAATCTCACGGCCCTGCGGCACGAAGCCGATGCCGGCCCGTGCGCGCTCGTATGGTTTGAGGCCGGTGATGTCGTTACCTTCAAGGGCGATCGAACCGCCTGATATCGGGTATTGCCCGACCATCGCGCGCAGCAACGAGGTCTTGCCGACGCCGTTGCGGCCGAGCACGCAGGTCACCTTGCCCGGCTCCGCCGACAGCGAGACGCCGCGCAGCGCCTGCGCTGCGCCGTAGTAGAGGCTGATATTGTCGACCTTCAACATGGTTTAGCGCCCCAGATACACTTCGATCACCCGCTCGTTCGACGAGACCTGATCGATGGTCCCCTCCGCCAGCACCGTGCCTTCGTGCAGGCAGGTCACCTTGACGCCGAGTTCGCGCACGAAGGTCATGTCGTGTTCGACGACCATGACCGTCTTTTCCTTGTTGATTTCCTTGAGCAGCTCCGCGGTCTGATGCGTCTCGACGTCGGTCATTCCGGCGACCGGCTCGTCGACCAGAAGCAGCTTCGGGTCCTGGGCCAGCAGCATGCCGATCTCGAGCCACTGCTTCTGGCCGTGCGACAGGCTTCCGGCCAATCGGTTGCGCGCATCGGTCAGGCGGATGGTTTCCAGCACGCGGTCGATCCGCTCGGCTTCGTCCCGGCTGCCGCGCCAGAACAGCGTACCCTTGACGCTGTGGTCGACGTTGAGCGCCAGCAGGAGATTGTCCTCGATGGTCTGGCTTTCGAACACCGTCGGCTTCTGAAACTTGCGGCCGATGCCGAGTTCGGCGATGCGGGTTTCGTCGAGCCGCGTCAGGTCGGTCATGCCGTCGAACAGCACCGTGCCCTCGTCCGGCTTGGTCTTGCCGGTGATGATGTCCATCATCGTGGTCTTGCCGGCGCCGTTCGGGCCGATGATGGCGCGCATCTCGCCGGGCTCGAGCGTCAGTGACAGATTGTTGATGGCGTGAAAGCCGTCGAACGAGACGTGCACGCCGTCGAGATAGAGCAGCGCGGAAGTGGTCCTTCCCTCCATGACACTCATGCGCTCACTCCGCCGGCTTCGGTTCGCCGACGCCGTCTTCGAGATCGGCGCTTTCGGCATTGGCAGCTATCTGTCTGGCCTTCCGCCCCTCCCACCATGCGTTGAAGGTGCCGATAATCCCCTTCGGCAGCAGCAGCGTCACCAGGATGAACAGCGCGCCCAACATGAACAGCCAGTACGGCGCCAGCGGGCCCGACGTGAATACGGTCTTGGCGTAGTTGACGACGACGGCGCCGAGCGCCGCACCGACCAGCGTGCCGCGACCGCCGACCGCGACCCAGATCACGGCCTCGATCGAATTGCCCGGAGCGAATTCACCGGGATTGATGATGCCGACCTGCGGCACGTAGAGCGCGCCGGCGACGCCGGCCATGCAGGCTGACAGCGTGAACACGAACAGCTTGTAGGACTCGACGCGGTAGCCCAGGAACCTGGTGCGAGATTCGGCGTCGCGGATCGCGATCAGGACCTTGCCGAGTTTTGAGGTCACCACCGCACGGCTGATCAGGAAGGCGATGATGAGCGCCAGGCAGCTCAGCAGAAACAGCGCGGCGCGGGTTCCGTCGGCCTGCACGTTGAAGCCGAGAATATCCTTGAAGTCGGTCAGGCCGTTGTTGCCGCCGAAGCCGAAATCGTTGCGGAAAAACGCCAGCAGCAGCGCGTACGTCATCGCCTGCGTGATGATCGAGAGATAGACGCCGGTGACGCGCGAACGAAACGCCAGCCAGCCGAAGCAGAACGCCAGCAGTCCCGGCACCACAAGAACCATCAGCGCCGCGAACCAGAACATATCGAAACCGTACCAGTACCATGGCAGGCTTGGATAATTCAGGAACACCATGAAATCGGGCAGGATCGGATTGCCATAGACGCCTCGGCTGCCGATCTGGCGCATCAGGTACATGCCCATGGCGTAACCGCCGAGCGCGAAGAACGCGCCGTGGCCGAGCGAGAGAATGCCGCAATAGCCCCAGATCAGGTCGATCGAGAGCGCCAATATCGCGTAGCAGGCATATTTGCCGAACAGCGCCACCAGATAGGTCGGCACCTGAAACATCGAGCCCGCCGGCAGCAGCAGGTTGGACAGCGGAATCAGCACGCCGAGGCCGGCGACCACCAGGATGAAGATGCTGGCGCTGCGATCCAGCGTGCGCGTCAGAAAATGCGGCGTCATTGGAAGTCACCTCTCCCGCTTGCGGGGGAGGTCGGATCGCATCGCAAGATGCGATCCGGGTGGGGGAAATCTCTCCACACGACCAGTTTGAATCGCGGAGAGACCCCCGCCCCAACCCTCCCCCGCAAGCGGGAGAGGGAGTGGCGCCGCGACGCGGAGCAATAGCTGAGCACAAAATGCGGCGTCATGCTTCCACCGCCCGGCCCTTGAGCGCGAACAGCCCGCGCGGCCGTTTCTGGATGAACAGGATGATCAGCACCAGGATGGCGATCTTGCCGAGGACGGCGCCCGCGACCGGCTCCAGGAACTTGTTGGCGATGCCGAGCGTGAAGGCGCCGACCAGTGTGCCCCAGAGATTACCGACGCCGCCGAACACCACGACCATGAAACTGTCGATGATGTAGCTCTGACCAAGGTTGGGGCTGACATTGTCGATCTGCGACAGCGCCACGCCGGCGATCCCGGCAATGCCCGAGCCGAGGCCGAAGGTCAGCGCATCGACGCGCGAGGTCGCGATGCCCATCGAGGCCGCCATGCGGCGATTTTGAGTGACCGCGCGCATCTCGAGCCCGAGCGCCGTGTAGCGCAGCATGGCGAGCAGGATGGCGAACACGGCCAGCGTGAAGCAGAGGATCCAGAGCCGGTTATAGGTGATGGTGATCTGCCCGAGCTCGAACGCGCCGCTCATCCAGGAGGGATTGCCGACCTCGCGGTTGGTGGGACCGAACATGGTCCGCACCGCCTGCTGCAGCACCAGCGAGAGGCCCCAGGTCGCCAGCAGCGTTTCCAGCGGGCGGCCGTAGAGAAAGCGGATGATGCCGCGTTCGATCAGGACGCCGAGCGCGCCGGCCACCAGAAACGCCAGCGGCACCGCGATCAACAGCGAGTAGTCGAACAGGGCCGGATAGCGGGTGCGAATGACCTCCTGCACCACGAAGGTGACGTAGGCGCCGATCATCACCATCTCGCCATGAGCCATGTTGATGACGCCCATGACGCCGAAGGTGATGGCAAGGCCGATCGCGGCAAGCAAGAGTACCGAGCCGAGCGACAGGCCGTACCAGGCGTTCTGCACCATCGACCACATTGCGAGGTTGCTCTGGATCGAGGCGATCGCGCTGGTCGCGGCGCGCGCGACGTTGGGCGGCACGTCGCCGGGCAGCCCGGTCAGCAGCGCCATCGCTTCCTGGTCGCCCTTTGCCTTGACGACGGCCACCGCTTCGAGTTTTTCGACCTCGGTCGCGTCAGGCTTGTAGAGCAGGATGGCCGCGCGGGCCTCGGTGAAGGCCGCCTTTGCGGCCTTGTTGGTTTCTTTTGCCAGCGCGCCGTCGATGACGGCAAGCGCGCTCTCCTCGTGGCTCTTGAACACCGACTGCGCTGCCGCGATCCGCTTGGCGGGATCGGGCGACAGCAGCGTCAGGCCGCCGAGGGCCGCCTCCACGGTGCGGCGCAGGCGGTTGTTGAGGCGGACGACAACCGCTCCATCCGGCAGCTTGTCCACGGCAGCGCCGGTTGCGGCGTCGATGATCTTGCCGTCGCTCCCGGTGACGAAAACTTTCTTGGATTCCGGATCGGCCGACAGCCGGCCTTCCTGCAGCGCGCTGATGATGGGAAAGGCCAGCGGATTGCCCGAGACGGCGACCATACCGACCGCCTCGTCGGTGTCCGAAAAATCATCATTGCCGAACTTGGCGACCGCATCCTCGAACGGCCCCGCCAGCGCCGGCACGGCGAAGGCTGCGGTCAGAAGGATTGCGAGCAGAACCGTGCGAAAACGATCGAGGAAATTGGCAAGCACAATACGACCCCGGCAGCAGTGTGGGGAGAAGGCGGCGACAGCGCCGCCTTCTCCGGTCTCTCTTGGTAGTTCTCTTGGAAGTTTCTTGTTACGTCAGGAGATCAGATCGAGATCAGGAGCCCTGACCGCCGCACTTGTTGGTCTTGGTGTTGTAGTTGCCGCACTTCTTGCCGACCCAGTCGCCGATCAGGTCCTTGGAGCCGTCGAGCTCCTTCGACCATGCATCGCCGGCCACCAGGCCCGGGGTCTTCCACACCACGTCGAACTGGCCGTTGGCTTTGATTTCGCCAATGAACACCGGCTTGGTGATGTGATGGTTCGGAAGCATCTTGGAGGTGCCGCCGGTCAGGTTCTTGGCTTCGATGCCGGGCAGCGCGTCGATCACCTTGTCGGCGTCGGTCGACTTCACCTTCTCGACCGCCTTGACCCACATTTCGAAGCCGATGACGTGAGCTTCCATCGGATCGTTGGTCACGCGCTTCGGATTCTTGGTGTAGGCCTGCCAGGCCTTGATGAACTTCTCGTTGCCCGGATCCTTGATCGACTGGAAGTAGTTCCAGGCGGCGAGATGGCCGAGCAGCGGCTTGGTGTCGATGCCGGCGAGTTCTTCTTCACCGACCGAGAACGCGACAACCGGAATGTCGGTCGCCTTGATGCCCTGGTTGCCGAGCTCCTTGTAGAAGGGAACGTTGGCGTCGCCGTTGATGGTGGAGACGACAGCGGTCTTCTTGCCGGCCGAGCCGAACTTCTTGATGTCGGCCACGATCGTCTGCCAGTCGCTATGACCGAACGGCGTGTAGTTGATCATGATGTCTTCCTGCTTGACGCCCTTCGACTTCAAGTAGGCTTCGAGGATCTTGTTGGTGGTGCGCGGATAGACGTAGTCGGTGCCGGCCAGCACCCAGCGCTTCACCTTCTCGTCCTTCATCAGGTAGTCGACCGCGGGGATGGCCTGCTGGTTCGGCGCAGCACCGGTGTAGAACACGTTGCGCTCGCTCTCCTCACCCTCGTACTGCACGGGGTAGAACAGGATGTTGTTCAGCTCCTTGAAGACCGGGAGCACGGATTTGCGCGACACCGAGGTCCAGCAGCCGAACACGACCGCGACCTTGTCCTTGGTGATCAGCTCGCGCGCCTTTTCCGCAAACAGCGGCCAGTTCGACGCCGGGTCGACGACGACAGCCTCGAGCTTCTTGCCGAGCACGCCGCCCTTTTTGTTCTGCTCGTCGATCAGGAAGAGGATGGTGTCCTTCAGCGTGGTTTCGCTGATGGCCATGGTGCCGGAGAGCGAGTGCAGGACGCCGACCTTGATGGTCTCCTGCGCCTTGGCGTTCGAAAATGCGGCCAGGCCCAAAACCAGGCCGGCGGTGGCCGCCAGCCAGCGACGGCGGCTCATCGTCGCTATATCGTGAGTCAATTGAGTAAGCATGAGGTGTCATCTCCCTGACGCAGGCGTTAAACGCTGCGAACGGCCCCAACGGCCGCCTGCGTTAACGGAATCGCAAGAACCATGCCACGGTGTAGAAACGGGGTAAGCCCATCAAATCACTCGGGAAACACCGGAGAAGCGGGAAAAGCCAAAAGAAATATGCCTACTTTTTAGCCCACGGAAATGTATGCTTAGACGGCAAACTATCTATTTTTTATGCACTGACACCAGATTGGCTAAGTTTGTTGCACGAAATTTGGCCGTTTGACAGCGAACGCGAGCGCCCAGCCGGCCGCACAACCCGGTTTCACGCCGCTTTCTTAACCGCCCCGGCAATTGGATGCCGGTTTAACCTTGAAAGCGCCGCGTTCGTGTTCCATATGAGAGTGGTGACCTTGAGAATCATCAGGTCCTTGCGAGCCGCGTGTTCTGATCCCGTTTTGCGGTTTCTGGCTTGCCCCTTCAGCTAGCAAAACCGACGCCCCAAACACGCGGGTGTCTCTGACACCCCCCTCGCGCGCCCCCGGCCGATACGGCTGGGCGCCTGCCTTTGTTAATGGAAAGAACCCATCTTTTGACCTCCTTTCAGGATTTCGGCCTCGCCGATCCCATTTCGCGTGCGCTCAAGGAAGAAAACTATCTGACGCCCACGCCCATCCAGGCCCAGACCATCCCTCTCGCAATCACCGGCCGTGACGTCGTCGGCATCGCCCAGACCGGCACCGGCAAGACCGCAGCCTTCGCGCTCCCGATCCTGCACCGCATTCTGGAAAACCGGATCCGGCCGCAACCCAAGACCTGCCGCGTGCTGGTACTCTCGCCGACCCGCGAATTGTCGAGCCAGATCCTCGACAGCTTCAACGCCTATGGCCGCCACATCCGCCTGAGCTCGGCGCTGGCGATCGGCGGCGTGCCGATGGGCCGACAGGTCCGCTCGGTGATGCAGGGTGTCGAAGTCATGGTGGCGACCCCTGGCCGCCTGCTCGATCTCGTCCAGAGCAACGGGCTGAAGCTCGGCCAGGTCGAGTTCCTCGTGCTCGACGAAGCCGACCGCATGCTCGACATGGGCTTCATCAACGACATCCGCAAGATCGTCGGCAAGCTGCCGATCAAGCGGCAGACGCTGTTCTTCTCGGCCACCATGCCCAAGGACATCGCGGAACTCGCCGAAGCCATGCTGCGCGACCCCGCCCGCGTGGCGGTGACGCCGGTGGCCTCGACCGTCGAGCGCATCACCCAGCGCATCATCCAGGTCGATTTCTCGGCCAAATCCGGCGTGCTGGCGCAGCTCCTGAAGCAGGAACCGGTTGACCGCGCGCTGATCTTTACCCGCACCAAGCACGGCGCCGACAAGGTCGTGAAGACGCTGGAGAAGGCCGGCATCTCGGCCAACGCCATCCACGGCAACAAGTCGCAGAACCACCGCGAGCGCGTGCTGGCCGCGTTCCGCACCGGTGAGATCCGCACCCTGGTCGCCACCGACATCGCCGCCCGCGGCATCGATGTCGACGGCATCAGCCATGTGGTGAATTTCGACCTGCCTAACGTGCCGGAAACCTATGTCCACCGCATCGGCCGCACCGCGCGCGCCGGCGCCGAAGGCGTTGCGATCTCGCTGATCGCCGGCGCCGAGGAGATGGGCTATCTGCGCGACATCGAGCGGCTGATCCGTATCACGCTACCCCGGGAAGACCGCCGCACGCCCGGCAGCCGCGACGCCGCGCCGGCTCCCTCGCAGCGCCCTGGACAACACCGGGGCGGACGGTCCGCACCGCGCGCCCACGCCGCCAGGACCCAGGATTCCAGGGGAGACTCCAGGGGACATGACTCAAGAGGGCACGACTCCCGGGGTCACGAATCCAGGGGACATGAAGCGGCACCAGGATCAAAAGGTCCTCGCCGCCCCCGCCGCGGTGGTGGTAATAATGCCGCGCCGCAGCCGAACCGGCACGAACAGCCGCGTCCGGCGCAGCAGGCCGGCAAGAGCCAAGGCGGGAAGAGCGAGGGCATTCAGGGCGTCGCCTTCTTGCATCGCGAGAGCCGTCCGAATACTCAACCCAACCGTACCCACCGACCGCAGCGCTAGCCTCGATCGACCTGGAGACCACCATGGCTAAAGAAGAGCTGATCCAGTTCGAAGGACTGGTGACCGAAATCCTCCCCGACGCGCGCTACCGCGTGCAGCTCGACGCCGGACACGAGATTGTTGCCTACACCGCCGGCAAGATGAAGAAGAACCGGATCAAGACGCTGGCAGGCGATCGGGTCACGATCGAAATGTCACCCTACGATCTGGAGAAGGGTCGCCTGATCTTTCGTCACAAGGACGAGCGTCCGAACACCGGTGCCCCGCGTGGTGCACCGCCGCGCGGCGGCCAGTTCCGCCGCCGGTAAACGCGCCTGCAAACGCCTGCCCAACCGCGCCCGATAAGCTCCTATCGCGCGCGGCGGCGGTCGGCTGGCCGGCCGAATCAAAAAATCGTGCACGTCAGGATTGTTTTGGACCCTGCTATCGAATAATATTGTCCATCGATTTTCGGCCGGACGACATTAGCTATCCACCGGTACAGCCGGTTTAGACGCTGACGACCCTTCCAAAAATTCGATCTCACCAGCCCATCGCGAGATGGACTACGACTTGTATATCTGAGAAGGGACTACCCCCGTGAGCATGGGAACCGTGAAGTGGTTTAACGCAACCAAGGGCTATGGCTTCATCCAGCCGGACGACGGCGGCAATGACGTGTTCGTGCACATCAGCGCTGTCGAGCGTGCCGGTCTGGGAACGCTGCGTGAAGGCCAGAAGATCTCCTACGAAATCGTGGCAGATCGCCGCTCTGGCAAATCTTCGGCCGACAATCTGCGCGCCGCTGGATAAAGCGATTTTCCAGGGCGTGCGCGCCGTGGAAAGTTGCTCAGAATAAAGCGAAAGGCCGCGCCCATGGCGCGGCCTTTTTCATTTCGTCCGCTTCAGCGAGGGCATTATCGGTGGCGCGTTTTCTAACGCAGATAAGTCTACGCAATCTGCGCAAGCTTGATTGCTATGCGAATATCCACTTCGCTTGAAAACGCTATGGACATCTCACGTCTTGGTGCAGACCGTCGTGCCGTACAACACGCAGAGCGATTGGCGCGGACGGGTGAAGGTGAAGTCGGTCAGGTTGATCCCGGCCTTTGCCATGACGTAACCGATGGTCGGAATAAATTTGTAGGCGACCTCGCTGTAGATCAGATACGTGTCTCCAACCTGCAGCGCGGTCGGGATGGGGACCGTGGTGCCGGGCGGTTTCGGGGATGCGCCCTTGCTCCATTGCACCCGCGCCTGCAGCGTAGCGGGATCGACATAGAGCTCCGTGATCGTGGATTTGACCGGCGCCGACGGATACGGCGTCATGATGGCGCTGCTGGCATTGAAGAAGTTGGTCAGCTGGGTATCGGTGACGGAGGTGTTCTGCGACGTCAGGTCGGACAGCGTTCGCGCCATCAGCGTCACCTTGCGGTCGACGGCGACGCCGGACGAGAACTCTTCCACGCCAAAGAACAGCACCAGCATCACCGGTACGATCACCGCGAATTCGACGGCAGCGACACCGCGCTTGTCGCCGAGCAGTTTGAGCGCCCGGCGGCGCATACGAAGCCAGATTCTCGTCATCGGTTTCATTGCCCAAGCCCCTAGAAAGGTTCGTTCTGGAAGGCGGCGGTCGCGGTCAACAGCCGCTTGCTGCCGCCGATGTTTGCGATGTTGAAGCCGAGTCCGGTGACGAACAGCGGCCATTTGTAGAACAGCCGCACGACGACGACGTCGCCGGGTCCACCGGGGAGATAATTGTTCGGCGGCACGAAATTCTTGTTCGCGTCGATCGGATCGGCAACGTTGACGGAGGCGAACGCAGTGTAGCTCTGTACGTCGATGGAGACCCCGTTGACGCAGTCGAACATGACGGTGAGCTTGCTGCAGACGAGATTCTTGAACTGCGCCTGGGTGAAGGCCGCGTTCTGCGCCTGACCGGTCATGATCGTGCGCGCGGAATCCTGCGTCGCGGTCTCGAGCACCTGGCTGGCAAAGAACACCATCGCCAGTTCGATGATCGCGAACAGCAGTGCGAAAAACAACGGCGCGACCAGCGCGAACTCGACCGCGGCCGAACCGCGGCGGTTACGGCGAAATCGGCGCAGGATGTTTGTTGTGGTGGCGACGGGCAACGGCATCGAGGAAGCCTCAGGACGCGAGAGGGATTGCCGCCAACAACTACCCGAAACTGATTGTTGAAGTGTTTCGCCCGATCCAGCCAGAACGGCCCATTCTGTTAGCCGGATATTAACCATCTTCGGGATCAGCACCGAGCCACCGCCATGTGCGGTCGGCCACCCGGCTGCTGCGAGCTCAGTTACCGCTTTTTGACGCCGCAGCTGCTGCCGCACCACTGGCCTGGCTTGAGAGTGAGCCGGCCTGATCGATCGCCTGCCTGAAATAGGTGGCGCCGTCGCCGAGCGTGATCCGCTTCTGGCAGACCGGCACGCAGCTATAGGATTCCCGATCGACGCCGCGATAGACGGTAACGAGTTGATCGGTCGGGCCTTCGACCTGAATCTGGCGGTCCACCAGCACTTCGCCGTTGCGATCCATGGCGATGAAATTGGTCGCGCCGTAGCCCTTGCCGGTGACGACGATGATGCCGCCGCTCTGCATCGTGACGTCCGCAATCAGCGGGTTTCCGACCACGATGGTGGCGACTTTGGCGGGCAGCTTCACGAGCTTTGCCTGGTCGACATAGACCGCGATCCGGTCAGGATCGGGCGCGGCAAGACTGACTGCCGGGAACAACAGCATGGCCGTCGCCAGCGAGAGCAACCCAGAAAGCGCGCGCGCACGAATACGCAGGGACTTGAACGACATACTCAAACTCCGGGGCATTACAGACCGGCAGATGCTACGCAGAACCGATGCCCGACGGGGTGAATCTGACGAAAATTGATGAACGAAGTGCAAAAGGGGCCGAAATTGGCCCAACAAATCCGCCCGTCTCGCTCCCCGGCAACCCGGTAGTTTTCCGGATCGGGCGCTATTTGCGGAATGGATAGGCCAGCTGCCCGATGATTTCGCCCGGAAATGAGGCCTGATCGTCGACGCCATAGTGGTCCGGCAGCCGGCCTTCCGGCATCCGGAAGGTCCCGAACAGGATATCCCACAGCGGAAAGGTGCCGGCAAAATTGGTGTCGCCGCCTTCTTCGCGGCCGGTGTGATGCCAGCGGTGGAACACCGGCGTCGCCACCACGTATTTGAGCGGGCCGAGCGTCCAGTTCAGGTTGGCGTGCACGAACGCCGAGTGAAAGATATTGAACGGGCCGAGCCAGAGCATCACGCCCGGCGAAATCCCGGCCGTCAGCAGCACGACGTCGACCCCGATGGTTCCGAGCAGCAGGTTCACCGGGTGAAAGCGCGCCGCGGAAATCCAGTCCACATCCTCGGACGAATGGTGGATGGCGTGGTATCGCCAGAACCCGCCGCCATGGAACATGCGGTGCAGCCAGTACATCATGAAATCGGCAGCGACCAGGAACAGGATCGCCTGCAGCCACAGGGGCAGCGTCGACAGCGGGCCATGGCCGTTGTCGTAGAAGGCGATCAGGTCGTCGGCATCGCGAATCCCGAACAGCAGGCTGGCGCCGAGCACCAACAGCCCGATCCGGAAGACGCGCATGAACAACGGCACCAGGAACCAGTAGCAGAGGTCGGTCGCGAGTTCGCGCTTGCGCCACCAGGGCTTGCCGGGATTGCAAGCCCAGAAATGCGCCAGCACCGAGAATACCAGTGCGAGCGCGAGCGTGACCGGGACGACCTTGGCCATGGTCTGGCCAAGCATCTCGACGATCTCGATCGGCAGATTGGACATGCCGCAGCTTCCAGTCAGACGGCAGGCGCTGTGAAGCCCTTGCCTCGGGCTCGCCTACCAGAATCCCGGCCCGCCCGCCAGTCGCCTAACGCCGGCGCGGCCTTGCAACCGGCTACCTGCGCGGCCAATGGGCCGCCGCCTTTTTGGGTCAATGAATATTGCGAAACGGATAGGCCAACTGTCCGCCGATCTCGGCGGGCACTTCCTGATCGTCGACGCCGTAACTGGCCGGCAGCTCGTGCTCCGGCATCCGGAACGTTCCGAACAGAATGTCCCAGATCGGAAAGGTGCCGGCGAAATTGGTGTTGCCGCCCTCTTCCAGCGAGGTGTGGTGCCAGCGGTGGAAGACCGGCGTGGCAAGCACGTATTTGAACGGCCCCAACGTCCAGTTCAGGTTGGCGTGAACGAAGGCGGAGTGGAAGGTCGTGAACGGCCCGACCCACAGCATGATGTTGGGAGAGATGCCCGCCATCAGCAGGATGACGTCAACCATGATCGTTCCGATGAAAAGGTTGACCGGATGAAACCGCGCCGCGGAAATCCATTCCAGATGCTCGGAGGAATGGTGGATCGCGTGATACTTCCAGAAGCCGCCGCGATGAAACATGCGGTGCAGCCAGTACAGCATGAAATCGGACGCAACCAGGAACAGCAGCGCTTGAACCCAGAGCGGAAGTTCCGACAGCGGACCATGACCGTTGTCGTAAAATGCGATCAGCCCGTCGGCGTCATGGATGTTGAAGAGAAGTCCCGTGCCGACCACCAACAGCCCGATCCGGAAGACGCGGCAAAATACCGGCACGAAGAACCAGTAGCAGAGATCGGTGACCAGTTCGCGCTTGCGCCACCAGGGCTCGCCGGGATTGCAGGCCCAGAAATGCGAGACCACGGCGAACACCACGGCGAGTGCGATCGTAATCGGAACGACTTTCGCCATCGTCTGGCCCATCATCACGATGACTTCTAACGGCAAAGTGGACATGGCGGCCTCGCTCCATCGGAAGCCTCACGACTATCCGCTCGCGCTTAAGGAGCTGTGAATGAAGGGATCGGCTGACACTGCCGCGGTTGCTGCGGCGAGCGCCGCGCATGCCGCGCTTGCATTTTATCGATTGACTTAATTCGGTGTTTACTGTGCTCCAGAACTGCGCGCTCCACCGGTTTTTACGCGATCGAATTAACTGCGTCGCAATTGTCGCACCCTAGGGTAACGCCATGGTCACGGTGCTGAGAACGCCGGCGAGACCAAACGTTAGTTCGACCAGCCACTGTGTACAGGAGTTACATATGAAGAATCTCGTTTCGCGTTTTGTGAAGGACGAATCCGGCGCGACCGCCATCGAATACGGCCTGATTGCCGCTGGCATCGCGATCGCGATCATCACCGCCGTCAACGGCGTTGGCAGCAAGCTCTCCGCCAACTTCACCACGATCTCGGGCTCGCTCAAGTAAGCGTTCCGTTCGTAGTCGCTTTAAAGGCCCCGGCAATGCCGGGGCCTTTATCGTTTCGGCCGCCGCTCAACGTTATGCGGCAAGCCCGGCGCAGATGCTGTACGTCAGCTTGCGCGTTACGCCTTGTCGAATCCGGCCCCGGCGAAGCGGTTGGCCGTTCTCCGATCCTTTACCTATCGACAATAGGCTGCGGCCACGCTCCGATCGCATCCTGAAACCCAACGGGACCGTTCACCCATGACGCTCGACATTGCGCGCCTTATGCTGTTTCCGGCCCTGATGGCGTTCGCGGCCGCGAGCGACCTTTTCACCATGACGATCTCGAACCGGGTTTCGCTGGCGCTGATCGCGGGCTTTCTGGCCCTTGCACTGCTGGGCGGCATGGGCCTGCACGACATGCTCCTGCACATCGGCGCCGGGGCGGCCGTCCTGGTGGTCGCCTTCGCCTGCTTCGCGATGGGCTGGGTCGGCGGCGGCGACGCCAAGGTCGTGGCCTGCGTCGCGCTCTGGTTCGGTTTCGACCATCTCCTCGACTATCTCGTCTATGCGTCGTTGTTCGGCGGGGCGCTGACGTTGTTGCTGCTGCAGTTCCGGCAGTGGCCGCTGCCCTACCCGCTTGCCGGACAAGCCTGGCTGAACCGGCTGCACGATCGGCAGAGCGGAATTCCTTACGGCATCGCGCTCGCGCTTGGCGCGCTGATGGTCTATCCGGAGACCGAATGGATCAAGGCGGTCGACCTCACGCACCTCGCGATGCGCTGAACAGCGGTGATGCGCTGAAACAACGGTAATGCCTCGTTAAGGCAATTTCCACACGCCTCATTAACCATGCTTTGACGAATAGCTGGTCAACTCCCATCACGGCGACGGAAGCGTCGCGGCGTAATGTGGAAAGTGAAGCGTATGAATAGGGCACGTATTGTCGTCTTGAGCATCGCCCTCGGCGCTGGCGGCATTGCCGCATATCTCGCCAGCGGAGCCGGCGAAAAAGCCGCGCCGGCGCCAGTTGCGCAGCTTCCAACGGTCGACATCCTGGTCGCCAAATCGGACATCGGTCTCGGCCAGTCGGTCAAACCGGATGATCTGCAATGGCAGGCCTGGCCGCAGGCGACGTCAGGCAATTTCATCAACCGCGCCGGCAAAGCAGACGCCGTCAAGGAATTCACCGGCTCGATCGCACGCTCGCCGTTTATCGCGGGTGAACCGATCCGCGAGCAGAAGCTGGTCAGGGCCGACGGTTCCGGCTTCATGGCGGCGATCCTGCCCGCAGGCTACCGGGCGATCTCAACCGAAATTTCGCCGGAAACCGGCGCCGGCGGCTTCATCCTGCCGAACGACCGCGTCGACGTGATTGTTTCCAAGCGCGAGAAGAACCCGGACGGCAAGGGGCCGGACCTTACCACCTCGGAAATCATCCTGACCAACGTGCGCGTTCTGGCGATCGACCAGGCGCCGAAGGAAAAAGAAGGCACCAGCTCGATGGTCGGCAAGACCGCCACGCTCGAACTGAAGCCCGAGCAGGCCGAGACGCTTACCCGCGCGCGCCAGAGCGGCATACTGACGCTGGCGCTGCGGAGCATCGTCGACGTCAACGCGGCCGAAAAGGTCGAAGAACAAATCAGCCGGAACGAAGGCCTCAACGTCATTCGCTATGGCGTGGCCCTCCAGCAGTCGATGCAGAAGTGACCGAAAGGACGCACGAGATGAAGTACAGGGAAAATCAGCCGATGCGGACATTCCTGGTCCGCGCCCTGTCGTTTTCGGCCGCGACTGCGCTCACGCTGAACCCGGCGCTGACGCCGGTGGTGGCGAGCGACTATCGCACCACGCCGCCCGCCGCCGCCGACGGGCAGATGAACGCGCGTTTTCTTTCGCTCGGGATCGGCAAATCCATCGTGATCGACCTGCCGCGCGAGATCAAGGACGTGCTGGTCGCCGATCCGAAGATCGCCAACGCGGTCGTCCGCTCCACCCAGCGTGCCTATATCATCGGCGCCGCGGTCGGCCAGACCAACATTATTTTCTTCGATGCCGCAGGCCAGCAGATTGCGGCCTATGACATCGCGGTCAAGCGCGACCTCAACGGCGTACGCGCCGCGCTGAAGCAGTCGCTGCCGAACTCGGACATCCAGATCGACGGTGTCGGCGACGGCGTGGTGCTGAGCGGCTCCGCCGCAACACCGGTCGAGGCACAACAGGCCGCCGACATGGCCGCCCGCCTGGTGGGTGGCGTGGACCGGGTGGTCAATTCGATCGCGGTTCGCGGCCGTGACCAGGTGATGCTGAAGGTGACCGTCGCCGAAGTCGCGCGCAACATCGTCAAGCAGATGGGCATCGACCTGTCGGCCACCATGACCTACGGCACCGCGGTGGTGAATTTCACCAACGCCAACCCGTTTACCGCCTACGGCCGTTCGATTGTCTCCGGCAACGCCGTGACCGGATCGTTCGGCAGCGTTCCGTCGGTAACGGCGACCTTGCGGGCCATGGAAAGCGCCGGCGTGGTGCGTACGCTGGCCGAACCGAATTTGACCGCGATTTCCGGCGAGTCGGCGACCTTCATTGCCGGCGGCGAGTTTCCGGTTCCTGCCGGCTATTCCTGCGACCCGGTCACGCGCGTCTGTACGACCCAGATCAGCTTCAAGAAGTTCGGCATTTCGCTCAACTTTGCCCCGGTCGTGCTGACCGAGGGCCGCATCAGCCTCCGCGTGATGACTGAGGTTTCCGAACTGTCGAACGACAATTCGATCACGCTGTCGCAAGCCGTCAGCGCCACGTCAACCAACTCGCTGACCATTCCCTCGATCAAGACCCGCCGTGCGGAGACCACGCTGGAGATACCCTCGGGCGGCTCGATGGCGATGGCGGGCCTGATCGCGGAACAGACCAAGCAGGCCGTCAACGGCTTTCCCGGTCTGACACAATTGCCGGTTCTCGGCGCGCTGTTCCGCAGCCGCGACTTCGTCAACAGCCAGACCGAGCTGATGGTTCTGGTGACGCCCTATGTCGTGCGCGCGGTGGCGCAGAAGGACCTGTCGCGTCCGGACGACGGCTTTGCCAGTTCGTCGGACCCGCAGGCCGATCTGCTGGGCAGCATCAATCGCATCTATGGCGTTCCGGGCCGCGCCGAGCCGGCACGGAATTATCGCGGCACCTATGGCTTTATTACGGACTGAGGCGGGGACAATGACACCACAGACAACATCCAAGAGACCCGCTGATCGCAAGCGCGCGCTCCGCATGACGGCGGCGCTGATCGGTGTTTCCGTGACGCTGGCCGCCTGCAATCACAACCGCGAACTCGTGATGCAGGAGAGTGTCCCCAACGATTACCGTCTGCGCCACCCGATCGCGGTGCAGGAGGCCGACCGCTCGATCGTGGTCTTCGTCGGTCGCGGGCGCGGCGGTCTTTCTGCTTGGCAGCGCGCCGACGTGATGAACCTGGCACAGAGCTGGATGCGCGAGGGCACCGGCGTGATCAGCATCGATGTGCCGGTCGATACGCCGAATGCGCGGGCCGCACAGGATTCCCTGCGCGAGATCCAGGCGACCTTCGCTGCGGCTGGCTTGCCGCCGCGCGCGGCCGCTGTCCGCCGCTATCGCCCTGAAGATCCGCGGCACATGGCGGCGATCCGGCTGAACTACCCGAAGATTTCGGCGGTAGCCGGCCCATGCGGCCTGTGGCCGGAGGATCTCGGACCCTCGATCCACAACAAGAGCTGGTTCTACAACAAGCCCTATTACAATTTCGGCTGCGCCAACCAGCGCAACCTGGCGGCGATGATCGACAATCCGTCGGACCTGGTGCAGCCGCGCCCCGAAACTCCCGCCTACACGCCGCGGCGTAGCGTCGCCTTCGAGAAATATCGCAGGGGTGTCACCACCGCGACCGTCTATCCCGAGTCCGACAGGGCCAAACTCAGCGACACCGGCAAATGATCAGTTACGCGCGCCAGAACACAGAACAGCAGCCTGACGGCACGACGCCGTCCGCCGACGATCATATCGCGCCGGCACCGCGGGTATCGGTGCAGGCATTTTGCGAGACGGTGGAAACCGCGGCTGCCGTGCAGGCGGCAGGCGAAGACCGCCGCCTCGGCAAGGCTCATCTCAAGATCCAGATGGGCGGCATGGCCGCCGCCGTCGAGGCCTATCGCTCGGCGCCGACGCCGAACGTGATCATCCTGGAGACCGAGGGCCGCAACGACATCCTCGCCGGCCTCGACCAGCTCGCCACCGTGTGCGACGCCGGAACCCGTGTGATCGTGATCGGCCGCATCAACGACGTCATGCTCTATCGCGAGCTGGTACGCCGTGGCGTCAGCGACTACGTCCTCGCCCCGGTCGGCGCCATCGACGTCGTGCGCTCGGTCTGCAACCTGTTCTCGGCGCCGGAAGCCAAGGCCGTCGGCCGCATCATTGCCATCGTCGGCGCCAAGGGCGGCGTCGGCTCCTCCACCGTCGCCCACAACGTCGCCTGGGCGATCGCCCGCGATCTGTCGCTGGATTCCGTGGTCGCCGATCTCGACCTCGCCTTCGGCACCGCGGGCCTCGATTACAATCAGGACCCGCCGCAGGGTATCGCGGACGCGGTGTTCTCGCCCGACCGGGTCGATACCGCGTTCATCGACCGCCTGCTGTCGAAATGCACCGACCACCTCAGCCTGCTGGCCGCGCCGGCGACGCTCGACAAGGTCTACGATTTCGGCGCGGAAGCTTTCGATTCGATCTTCGATACGCTTCGCACCACGATGCCCTGCATCGTGCTCGACGTTCCCCATCAATGGTCGGGATGGACCAGGCGCGCGCTGATCGCGGCCGATGACATCCTGATCGTCGCGGCGCCCGATCTCGCCAACCTGCGCAACACCAAGAACATCTTCGACCTCCTGAAGGCATCGCGGCCGAACGATCGCGCGCCGCTCTACTGCCTGAACCAGGTCGGCATCCCGAAGCGACCGGAAATCCCGGCGAGCGAGTTCGCCAAGGCGATCGAAAGCCAGCCGATCGCCACGATCCCGTTCGATCCGCAGATGTTCGGCGCGGCCGCCAACAACGGCCAGATGATCGCGGAAATCTCCGCCACGCATCGCACCACCGAGATGTTCCTGCAGATCGCGCAGCGGCTCACCGGCCGCGGCGAGACCAAGAAGCCCAAGAGTTCGTTGTTGTCACCTCTGATCGACAAGTTGCGGGCCAAGAAGTAGGCGCCCGCCTGGAGTACCATCGTGTTTGGTAAGCGTAGTGATAGCGATACGCGGGTAACGAAGCCCGCCGTTCAGGCGCCGGAACCGGTTTCCAGCGCGCCGGCCGTTTCGCGAGAAGCGGCCGTGCCGGCCGTTGTTTCGCCGCCGATTGCACCCGCGAAACCGGCGCCCGCCGCCACGATGGAGGCGCGCCGGTCGGACAATTATTACCAGGTCAAGGCCACCATCTTCGGCGCGCTGATCGAGGCGATCGACCTTGCCCAGCTCGCCAAACTCGACGGCGAGTCGGCGCGCGAGGAAATCCGCGACATCGTCAACGAGATCATCGCGATCAAGAACATCGTGATGTCGATTGCCGAGCAGGAGGAATTGCTCGACGACATCTGCAACGACGTGCTCGGCTACGGCCCGCTGGAGCCGCTGCTGTCGCGCGACGACATCGCCGACATCATGGTCAACGGCGCCGGCACGGTGTTCATCGAAGTCGCCGGCAAGATCCAGAAGACCGGAATCCGCTTCCGCGACAACCAGCAGCTTCTCAACATCTGCCAGCGCATCGTCAGCCAGGTCGGCCGGCGGGTCGACGAATCCTCGCCGATCTGCGACGCCCGCCTCGCCGACGGCTCCCGCGTCAACGCCATCGTCCCGCCGCTGGCGATCGACGGCCCCGCGCTCACCATTCGTAAGTTCAAGAAGGACAAGCTCACCCTCGACCAGTTGGTCAAGTTCGGCGCGATCTCGCCGGAAGGCGCACAAATCCTGCAGATCATCGGCCGCGTCCGCTGCAACGTGCTGATTTCAGGCGGTACCGGCTCCGGCAAGACCACGCTGCTGAACTGCCTGACCCAGTTCATCGAGAACGACGAGCGCATCATCACCTGCGAAGACGCCGCCGAACTTCAATTGCAGCAACCGCATGTGGTGCGGCTGGAAACCCGTCCGCCCAACATCGAAGGCGAAGGCCAGGTCACGATGCGCGAACTGGTCCGCAACTGCCTGCGTATGCGCCCTGAACGCATCATCGTCGGCGAAGTCCGCGGACCCGAGGCGTTCGACCTGCTGCAGGCCATGAACACCGGTCACGACGGCTCGATGGGAACGCTGCACGCCAACAATCCGCGCGAAGCCCTGTCGCGCTGCGAATCGATGATCACGATGGGCGGCTTCTCGCTACCCTCGCGCACCATCCGCGAGATGATCTGCGCCTCGATCGACGTCATCGTCCAGGCCGCGCGTCTGCGCGACGGTTCGCGCCGCATTACCCACATCACCGAGGTGATGGGCATGGAAGGCGACACCATCATCACCCAGGACGTGTTTCTCTACGACATGATCGGCGAAGACGCGGCTGGCAAGATCATCGGGCGGCACCGCTCGACCGGGATCGGACGGCCGCGGTTCTGGGAGCGCGCGCGATATTTCGGCGAAGAGAAGCGGCTCGCGGCCGCACTCGATGCCGCCGAAGTCGCCGAGACGAATTGAGAGGGCGATGAGCATGCAGACGCTCGCACTGGCCTTTATGGCCGCCACCGCGATCGGCGGCCTGGCATGGGTCTTCATCTATCCGTCGCTGTCGGGCGAGAAGAAGGCCGAGTCCCGTCGCGCCTCGATCGCACGTTCCGAACCCGCCGCCGCGCGTCAGGCGGATAAGAGCCAGCGCTCGCGCCGCGAGCAGGTCGAGGGTTCGCTGAAGGAACTCGACGCCCGCCGCAAGAAGGAAAAGTCGGTTGCCCTCAGCGTCCGGATCGCGCAGGCCGGCCTGACGTGGACGACCCAGAAATTCTGGACCATGTCCGGCATTTTCGCCGCGGCGGGATTCGTGATCGCGTATGTCGTCAGCGGCTATTTGCTGGCCGCGGTCGTGATGGCATTCGCCACCGGCCTCGGCCTGCCGCGCTGGCTGCTGGGCTATCTCAAGAAGCGCCGCGAGAAGGCGTTTCTGAAGGCGCTGCCCGACGCCGTTGACGTCATCGTGCGCGGCATCAAGGCCGGCCTGCCGCTGTTCGAATCGATCAAGGTGGTCGCCGCCGACGCGCCCGAGCCGCTCAAGAGCGAGTTTCTGGCCATCATCGAAACCCAGACCATCGGCATGCCGCTGGGGGAAGCCTGCGGACGGCTGTACGAGCGGATGCCGGTGCCGGAGGCGAACTTCTTCGGCATCGTGATCGCGATCCAGCAGAAGTCGGGCGGCAACCTGTCGGAAGCGCTCGGCAACCTTTCGAAGGTGCTTCGCGACCGCAAGAAGATGGCGGAAAAGATTCAGGCGATGTCGATGGAAGCCAAGGCCTCCGCGGGCATCATCGGCTCGCTGCCGCCGATCGTGATGCTGCTGGTCTGGATCTCGACGCCCGACTATATCGCGCTGCTTTGGACCCATCACATCGGACAGTTCATGCTGGTCGGCTGCGTCTGCTGGATGACGATCGGCGTGCTGGTGATGAAGAAAATGATCAACTTCGACTTCTGACGGTGCCGCATGATTGAGTTTATCGTCTCCAAACTCCACGACGCACGGTTCATGACCATGCTGCTCGCCGCCGTCGCCGCGAGCGCGACCGCTTACACGCTGATCATGCCGCTGTTTGCCGGCGAAGGCCTCGCCAAGCGCATGAAGGCGGTCGCCAGCGAACGCGAACGGCTCCGGCAACGCGAGCGCGACCGCCTCAACAAATCGGAAAAGGTGTCGCTGCGCCAGACCCCGAAGCAGGTCGTCTCCAAGGTGGTGGAAGATTTCAACCTGACCAAATGGCTGGCGCAGGAAGCCGCGCGCGACAAGCTGATCATGGCCGGCTATCGCGGCCACGCGCCCTATGTCACGTTCCTGTTCGCCCGCGCGGTGACACCGATCGTGCTGTTTCTCGGCGCGGCCATCTACGTGTTCGTGATCACGAACCTGGACAAGCCGTTGAGCATCAAGATCGGCATTTGCGTCGGCGCCGCCTATCTCGGACTGCAGGCGCCGATGCTGTTCCTGAAGAACGCCATCAGCAAGCGCCAGCTCCAGATCAAGCGTGCCTTTCCCGACGCGCTCGACCTGCTGCTGATCTGTATCGAATCCGGCATGTCGGTCGAAGTCGCCTTCCGCAAGGTCGCCACCGAGATCGTGTCGCAGTCGGTGGCGCTGTCGGAGGAATTCGCACTGACGACAGCCGAATTGTCCTACCTGCAGGACCGCAAGGTGGCTTACGAGAACCTCGCCAAGCGCACCGGGCTGGAGGGCGTGAAATCGGTCTGCCTGTCGCTGATGCAATCGGAACGCTACGGAACGCCGCTCGGCCAGAGCCTGCGCGTGATGGCGCAGGAAAACCGCGACATGCGGATGAACGAAGCCGAGAAGAAGGCGGCCGCGCTGCCGCCCAAGCTCACCGTGCCGATGATCCTGTTCTTCCTGCCCTGCCTGTTCATCGTCATTCTCGGACCGACCTACATCAAGATCCAGATGATGCCGTAAGGGCGCTCGGCGTAGCGGCGCTACGGCCGTCGCCCGGCTGCCGCTCTCGCCAGAACTTCAGCTTCGTCAGGACTTCGGCTTCGCAAGGACTTCGGCTCGCCACGGCCGTGGCGGCCAGCACCGGAAAGCCCGGCGAAGTCTCGCCTCGGGAAGTCTTGGCTCAGGAAGCTTTGGCTCAGGAAGCTTTGGCTCAGGAAGCGCTGGCTCAGCCCGGATCAGGCACGCCGCCGCGACGCCTGGATTGATGGCGAACAGCTTTGGATGATTGGATCACCCGCGTTGGCGGGGATAACGGCTGCGGCGCTCAGTCCGGCCGATTGAGGGCTGCGACCGGGACGGTCGCCTTGTTGCCGGGCGGACGCGAATGGTCCTTGTCCTTGCGGCTCAGCATTTCCCGCAGGTAGGCCACATTGGTCGCCGCCTCGTCGGCCGGCAGATCGCCCTTGGCGATGGTCTCGGCTTCCGCAAAGCGGCCCTGCAGGCCCACCACCAGCGCGAGGTTCTGCCGAACCCTGCCGTCGGCTTGCGGGTTGGCATAGGCGCGCCGCAGCGTTTGCTCGGCTTGCGGCAGCTCCCGCGTCAGCATGTAAGAGAGACCGAGGTTGGACAGCACCGACGGCTCTTCCGGCACGACTTTCAATGCGCTCTCATAATAGCGGCGAGCCTCGTCGTGCTTGCCGAGCTTGTCGAGCGTGGTGCCCTGCACCGACAGAATGCGCCAGTCGGGATTGGTGGGGGTGTGGGCGCGGGCAAGCACGTCGAAGGCCGCCTGCGAGTTGCCGTTGTCGGCGAGCGCGCGGCCGTAAGCGGCCAGCAGCGTCTTGTTGCCGGGATGGGCGATGGTGGCCTGTTCGAGCACGGCGGCGGCCTGGGCGCGCTGCCCGGAGGCGCGCAGCGCCTGGCCGTAAGCCAATGCCGCCTCGGCGTCCTTGGGGTTGGCGCGATAGCGCTCACCGTAAGCATCGACCGTGCGGCGCGGATCGTCGGGCGTGGCTTGCGCCTTTGAAGACGTCAGTGCTCCGGTCACGTCGGACATGGTCTGGCAGCCGCCAAGGCCTGCGGCGAGAACCGCTGTCACGGCTGCGGAACTGAGGAGCCGGGCAAGAGCCGCGACACGGCTGGACTGTCGACGCATGGGACTTCAACTCATGGATAGCTGGCGAATGGAGCCGAACGCGCCATCAATAGACTGTTAACCCTAACGGCCGGTTAATCGGGCGTGCTATGCCATCGGCACCACCCCGCCCGTCCCCTCCGCGAGACACGCATGCAATCCCCGTTCGAAACCGCGACTGCCGACGCCATTCCGATTATTTTCGCGACCAAGGCAACCTGGGATGCGGTCCGCGCCGATCTCCCTGAACACGCCCGGCAGTTTGCCGCGGCCAACGACTTCACGGCCAAGCCCGGCAAGTGCCTGACGCTGCCCTCGCCCGATGGGCGAATTGCGCAGGTCGTTTTCGGGCTCGAAGACGCGACCGGCAAATCCCGCGACCTGTTCCGGCCCGGCGCGCTGCCGGGATTGCTGCCGCCGGGCGTCTATCGCTTTGCCAATGCGCCGCATGATGCGCGCCTCGCGACGCTGGCCTTTGCATTGGGGACCTACCGCTTCGGCCGCTACCGCAAGAACGAAACGCCCGCGGTCCGGCTGGTGCCGCCCGACGGCGTCGATATCGCCGATATCGCGCGAATGGCGGAGGCGGCCGCGCTGGCGCGCGACCTGATCAACACGCCCTCGAACGACATGGGCCCGGAGGAACTGGCGCAGGCCGCGCAGGCGCTGGCTGCACGCTTTGGCGCCAGCTTCAGCTGCATCGTCGGCGACGAACTCGTGAAGCAGAATTTTCCGTTGATCCACGCAGTCGGCATGGCCTCGACGCGCGCGCCGCGCCTGATCGACCTGAGCTGGGGCGATCCCGCCCATCCGAAGGTGACGCTGGTCGGCAAGGGCGTGTGCTTCGACACCGGCGGCCTCGACCTGAAGCCAGCCGGCGGCATGCTGATCATGAAAAAGGACATGGGCGGCGCCGCCAACGTGCTGGCGCTGGCGCAGATGGTGATGGATGCCGGGCTGAAGGTCCGGCTGCGCGTGCTGATCCCGGCGGTCGAGAACGCGGTCGCCGGCAACGCCTTCCGGCCGCTCGACATCTTCAAGTCGCGCAAGGGACCGACCGTGGAAATCGGCAATACCGACGCCGAGGGCCGGCTGGTGCTGGCCGACGCGCTCGCGCTGGCGGACGAGGAGAAGCCGGACCTGCTGGTGGATCTGGGCACCCTGACGGGCGCCGCGCGGGTGGCGCTGGGGCCGGATTTGCCGCCCTTTTACACCAATGATGAAACGCTGGCCGAAGCCGTCGCAGCCCATGCGAAGCGGGAGAACGATCCGTTGTGGCGAATGCCGCTGTGGCCGCCTTACGATTCCTGGCTGGATTCGAAAACGGCCGACATCAACAACGCGCCATCGGGCGGCTTTGCCGGCTCGATCACCTGCGCGCTGTTCCTGCAGCGCTTCGTGACGGACGCAAAAAGCTGGCTGCATGTCGATATCTACGGCTGGACGCCATCGGCAAAACCCGCGCGCCCCGAAGGCGGCGAATGCCAGGCCGCGCGCGCGATCTACAAACTGTTGAGCGAACGCTATGGATGATCCGCGCCTGACGCCCGCACGGCCCGAGGTCGCGGCCAAATATCTCGAAGGCAAGGTGCAGGCTGCGCGCTTCGTTGCCGGCGAAGAGTTTTGCGTGGTGGATGCGATCGCGCCGCTGCGCGAGGCGCCGGCGGCGGATGCCATGCTGCTGACGCAGGCATTGAAAGGCGAGCGCGTCACGATCTACGACCGCGACAGTGAAGGCTTTGCCTGGGGCCAGTTGAACAGCGATGGCTATGTCGGCTGGATTCCAGACGCGGCGCTGGCGAAGCCTGCCACTACACCGACGCACAAGATCACGCGCTGCGGACGTTTGCGTTTCCGGGTTCCTCGATCAAGCTGCCGCCGGTCGAGACGCTGTCGATCGGCGCAAGGGTAACGGTCGTCCGTGAGGACGGTGAGTTCGCCATAACCAGCGAGGGCTGGCACCTCCCGAAGCGGCATGTCGGCGACCTCGAGACAAACGAGAATGATTTCGTCGCGGTCGCCGAGCGCTTCGTCGGCACGCCCTATCTCTGGGGCGGCAAGAGCAGCCTCGGCATCGATTGCTCCGGCCTCGTCCAGGTGTCGCTGAATGCCGCCGGCACCGGCTGCCCACGTGACAGCGACATGCAGCAGGACGGCCTCGGCCGGGAGTTGAGCGCATCGGAAATGAAGAAGCTCGCGCGCGGCGACCTGATCTTCTGGAAGGGCCACGTCGCGATCGTGCGGGATGCCTCAACCATCGTCCACGCCAATGCGCATCACATGGCGACGGTGGTCGAAAACACGCGTGAGGCGATTGCGCGGATCAAGGCGGCCGGGAGCGAAGTGACGGCGATCAAGCGGCTGGGCTAGCAAGCCTCGCTGTCGTCACCCGCGAAGGCGGGTGACCCAGTATTCCAGAGACGCTGATTATCGAGCCGAGAAGCCGCGGCGTACTGGGTACCCCGCCTTCGCGGGGTATGACGACCGCGTTATACGTCCGGCACGGCTTCGATCCGGAACGCGGCCGCAAACAGGGCGCGGGTGTAGTCGCTCTTCGGATTCTTGAACAGCTCCGCGGCCGGGCCTTCCTCGACCACCTTGCCATGGCGCATCACGATCAGATGGCTGGCCAATGATGCCACCACGCGCAGATCGTGCGAGATGAACATGTAGGTCAGGTCGCGCTTGCGCTGCAGCTCGCGCAACAGGTCGACCATCTGGGCCTGGAACAGCATGTCGAGCGCGCTGGTCGGCTCGTCCAGCACCACGAAATTCGGCTCCAGCACCACCGCGCGTGCGATCGAGATGCGCTGGCGCTGGCCGCCGGAGAATTCGTGCGGATAGCGAAAGCGCGTCGCCGGATCGAGGCCGACGTCGCGCAGCGCCTTGACCACGCGTGCCTCGCGCTCTTCATACGACAGCGACGGCTGATGCACGGAGAGGCCTTCGGCGACGATATCGCCGACCGACATGCGCGGGCTCAACGCGCCGAACGGGTCCTGAAACACGATCTGCATGTCGCGGCGGAACGGCAGCATGGCCTTGAAGCGCAGGCCCTGAATGTTGTTGCCGAGGAATACGATCGGCCCCTCCGAGGAAATCAGCCGGAGAAGCGCGAGACCCAGCGTGGTCTTGCCCGAGCCGGATTCGCCGACGACGCCGAGCGTTTCGCCCTTGCGCACCGCAAGGCTGACGCCGTCCACCGCCTTGATGTGGCCGACGGTCTTTCGCAGCAGGCCGCGCTTGATCGGAAACCAGACCTTCAGATTGTCCGCCGACATCACCACCGGCGCCTCGGGCCGCGGCGGTGCCGGATCGGGCTTCGGCTCGGCGGCCAGCAACGCGCGCGTATAGGCATGTTTCGGCGCCGTGAAGACCTCCTCGACCGGTCCCTGCTCGACGATCTTGCCGGAGTTCATCACGCAGACGACGTCGGCGATGCGGCGGACGATGCCGAGATCGTGGGTGATGAACAGCATGCTCATGCCGAGCCGGGAACGAATTTCCGCCAGCAGCGCCAGGATCTGGGCCTGCACCGTGACGTCGAGCGCGGTGGTCGGCTCGTCCGCGATCAACAAATCAGGCTCGTTGGCGAGCGCCATCGCGATCATGACGCGCTGGCGCTGGCCGCCGGACAATTGATGCGGATAGCTGTTCAGCCGGGTCTCGGGATCGGGAATGCCGACCTGCGTCAGCAGTTCGAGCGTGCGCGTCCGCGCCACGGCCCCGCTGACGCCGCTGTGCAGCAGCAGGATCTCGCCGATCTGCGCCTCGATCGTGTGCAGCGGATTGAGCGAGGTCATCGGCTCCTGGAAGATGATCGAGATGTCGTTGCCGCGGATCTCGCGCATCTCGCCTTCGCCCGCCGTCAGCAGATCACGGCCGCGGAAGCGGATCTGGCCCGAGGGATGCGAGGCGCTCGGATACGGCAGCAGCTTCAGGATCGACAGCGCGCTGACGGATTTTCCGGAGCCGAACTCGCCCACCAGCGCCACGCACTCGCCGCGCTTGATCGAAAACGAGACGTGATCGACGGCGAGCGTGCGGCCGAACGCCACCGAGAGATCGCGGACATCGAGCAGCGGCTGGTTGATGGCGTCCATGCGAAGGGCCCTACCGGAACGTCTTGCGCGGATCGAAGGCGTCGCGCGCGGCCTCGCCGATGAAGATCAGCAGCGACAGCATGATCGCGACCGAGAAGAAGCCGGTGAAGCCAAGCCACGGCGCCTGCACATTTGCTTTTGCCTGCGCCAGCAATTCGCCCAGCGACGGCGAGCCCGGCGGCAGGCCGAAACCGAGGAAATCGAGCGCCGTCAGCGTCATCACCGAGGACGACACGATGAACGGCAGGAAGGTCATGGTCGCCACCATGGCGTTCGGCAGCAGATGCCGGAACATGATCTTGGCGTTGGAAACGCCCAGCGCCCTCGCCGCCTGGATATATTCGAAATTTCGCCCGCGCAGGAATTCGGCGCGGACCAGGCCCACCAGCGACACCCAGGAGAACAGCAGGAGAATGCCGAGCAGCACGAAGAACCCCGGCGGCAGCACCGCCGATATGATCAGCAGCAGATAGAGCGAGGGGATCGCGTTCCAGACCTCGATGAAGCGCTGAAACAGCAGATCGACCCAGCCGCCGAAATAGCCCTGCACGCCGCCGGCCGCGATGCCGATGATCGACGAGACGATCGTCAGCGTCAGCCCGAACAGCACCGAGATTCGAAAGCCATAGATCAGCCGCGCGACCACGTCGCGGCCCTGGTCGTCGGTGCCGAGCCAGTTGTATTCGAGGTCGCGGCAGCTCTTCAGGCCCTTTTTCTGCACCACCTCCTTGCACTGCGCCTCCGTCAGCATCCAGGTCGGCGGCGACGGCGCCGGTGTCGGCAGATCGAGGTTGTGGGTGGCGTAGGAATAGCGGATCAGCGGCCAGATGATGGTGCCGCCCTTGGCTGCGATCTGCTTCTGCAAATAAGGATCGCGGTAGTCGGCGGCGGTCTCGAAGTCGCCCCCGAAGGTGGTCTCGGAATAGCTGACGAAGGCCGGCCAGTAGAGATGGCCGTCATACTTGATCAGGAACGGGCGGTCGTTGGCGATCAGTTCGGCGAACAGCGAAATGAAGAACAGGACCATGAAGATCCAGAACGACCAGTAGCCGCGGCGGTTCGCCTTGAAATTCTGCCAGCGGCGGCGGTTGAGCGGCGACGGCGCAAATCGATGACGCGTGACCGGCGCGGCCTCGCCCAGCGGCGCCTGCGTCGACGTCTCGATCGGCTGGGGTGCGGTAATCGTCATCAGACCTCACGCGCCTCGAAATCGATCCGCGGATCGATCCACATGTAGGCGAGGTCGGAGATCAGGTTGATCACGAGGCCGACCAGCGAGAAGATGAACAGCGTTCCGAATACCACGGGGTAATCGCGGTTCAGGACACTCTCGAACCCGAGCAGGCCGAGACCGTCGAGCGAGAAGATGGTTTCGATCAGCAGCGAGCCGGAGAAGAAGGCGTGAATGAAGGCGCCCGGAAAGCCGGCAATCACGATCAGCATCGCGTTGCGGAAGACATGATTGTACAGCACTTGAAGTTCGCTGCAGCCCTTGGCGCGTGCGGTCATCACGTATTGCTTGCGGATTTCGTCGAGGAACGAGTTCTTGGTCAGCAGCGTCATGGTGGCGAAGGCGCCCAGCGCCATCGAAATCAGCGGCAGCGTCAGGTGCCAGAAATAATCGATGATCTTCCAGTACCAGGGAAATTGCGCCCAGCCGTCCGAGGTCAGGCCGCGCAACGGAAACACGTTGAAGAACGAGCCCCCCGCAAACAGGATGATCAGCAGGATCGCGAACAGGAAGCCCGGGATCGCAAAGCCGACGATGATCACCGCCGAGGTCCAGGTGTCGAATCTTGAGCCATCCTGCACCGCCTTGCGGATGCCGAGCGGGATCGAGATCAAATAGGTCAGAAGCGTCATCCAGATGCCGAGCGACATCGAGACCGGCAGCTTCTCCTTGATCAGCTGGATCACGCTGACGTCGCGAAAATAGCTCTTGCCGAAATCGAAACGCGCAAAGTTCCACACCATCAGCGCGAAACGCTCCGGCGCCGGCCTGTCGAAGCCGAATTGCGTCTCGAGCTTCTTGATGAACTCCGGATCGAGCCCCTGCGCGCCGCGGTATTTCGAATTGACGGCATCGGCGGAGGCGCCGACCTGGGGCCGTGCGCCGAAGTCACCGCCGGAGGAGCCCGATACGCGCGAGGCCGCGCCGGTATCCGCACCCGAGAGCTGCGCGATGACGCGCTCGACCGGCCCGCCGGGCGCAAACTGCACGACCACAAAGGAGACGAACAGGATGCCGAGCAATGTCGGGATCATCAGGAGCATGCGGCGGGCGATATAGGCGCTCATGGCTATTTCGCCTGATCGAGTTTGGCGGCCTTGGCCTGGTCAAACCACCAGGTTTCCGGCGCGCCGCGCGCATAACGCGGCTTGGTCGCCGGGAAACCGAACTGGTCCCAATAGGCAATCCAGTGCGAAGCCTTGTTCCAGTGCGGAATCCAGTAGCGGCCGGAGCGCAGCACGCGATCAAGGGCGCGGCAGGTGTTGTCGAGCGTCGCCTGCGTCTGCGCGGCAACCGCCTTCTCGACCAGCGCATCGACGACCGGATCGGAAATCCCGGCAAGATTGCTGGAGCCCTTGGTTTTGGCGAAGTCGCTCGAAAAGTAGTTTCGCAGCGAGCTTCCCGGAATTTGCGGGAAGATGAATCGCGCGATGGCGATGTCGAAGTCGAAGTCCTTCAGCCGCACCTCGGCTTGCGCCGGATCGACCAGGCGAATGTTGGCATCTATGCCGAGGACGCGAAGGTTCTTGATGAACGTCTGGTGATGCGGCTCGAACGAACGCTCGGTCAGCAGGAACTCAGCAGAGAGCTGTTCGCCCTTGGCGTTGAGCCGGCGGCCATCCTTCACGGTCCAGCCAGCGGCATTGAGCAGGTCGCCGGCGCTGCGCAGCAGCTTGCGATCCTGCCCGGACCCATCCGTCTCCGGCGGTAGCCACGCCGGCCCGAACACTTCCGGCAACAGGCGGTCGCGGAACGGCTCCAGTACCGCGATCTCGTCCGGCGACGGCTCGCCGCGCGCCATCATTTCGGAGTTCTGGAACACCGAATGCGTGCGCTGGTAAGAACCGTACATCAGGTTCTTGTTGGTCCATTCGAAGTCGAAGGCGATGGTCAACGCCTCGCGAACGCGCCGATCCCCAAATTTGTCCCGCCTGGTATTGAGCAGCCAGCCCTGCGCGCCGGAGGGACGCTCGTCGGGAATGACATCCCGCTTGACGCGTCCGTCGCGAAGCGCGGGGAAATCGTAGCGCGTCGCCCAGACGCGCGAGGTGAACTCTTCGCGGAACAGATAGTTGCGGCCGGTAAAGGCCTCGAAGCCGGCTTCGCGGTCACGATAATACTCGTCCCGCAGCGTGTCGAAATTGTAGAGACCGCGGCAGACCGGAAGCTTCTCGCCCCACCAGTTCTTCACACGCTCGAATTCGACGTATCGACCCTGCTCGAAACGCGCAACGCGATAGGGCCCGGACCCCAGTGGCGCATCCAGCGAGGTCTCGTCGAACGGCCGCGTCGAATAGTACTTTTCGGAAAAGATCGGCATCGCCGCTGCGAGCGCCGGCACGTCGAGGCCGCGCGTGGGCTGGAAGCGCAACTGAACCGTCCGCTTGTCCTCGGCGGTGGCATCGGCGAGATCGCGGAGCACGGAAGAGTACGCCGGATGCCCCTTGCTCTTCAGCGTCGTCAGCGAAAACGCCACGTCGGATGCGGTTATCTCACTGCCGTCGTGGAAGGTGATGCCCGGTCGCAGCCGGAAACGGAACACCAGCCCGTCGGGGGAGACGCTCAATTCATCCGCCGCCAGGAGATAGACCGCGTCCGGCTCGTCGAATGCCCGCGCCATCAGCGAGGCGAAAGTGAGCTCCATTCCGTTCGCCCTGTCGCCCTTTACGATGAAGGCGTTGAGCGAATTGAAAGTCGAGCCACCCGAGCCGACGAGTTGCGAAAACATTCCGCCCTTCGGCGCATCCGGATTGACGTAGGCAAGGTTGGGAAAATCGGCGGGGTATTTCAGTTCGCCGAAGGCTGAAAGGCCGTGGAGCGTCTTGGCGCCATTGTCGGCGAGCGCCGGAGTAAGGCGCGCAGCCGCCAGCGCGCCGACACCGAGACCGAGCACATGCCGGCGAGAGAATTGCGCCATGCGCAAGCTACCCTTCAAGACCGTTTACCGTTCCGCGCCGCCTTGTCGGCGTCGAACCACCACAGCGTCGGGAAAGCCGACTGGCCGTATTTAGGCAATTCGGACGGCCGGCCAAAACGATCCCAACGCGCGGTGCGGACCTTGGGATAATTCCACTGCGGTACGACGTAGTGATTCCACAGCAGCACGCGGTCGAGCGCTTTTGTAGCCGCCACCAGGTCTTCACGATCCTTGGTGAAGATGACGCGCTCGATCAGCTTGTCGATCGTGGGATTCTTGATGCCGATGATGTTGCGCGAACCTGCCATGTCCGCCGCCTGCGAACCCCAGTATTCCCGCTGCTCGTTGCCCGGCGACAATGACTGGCCCCATGACGACACGACAACGTCGAAATCCCAGCTCCGAAGGCGGTTTTCATACTGGATCGGATCGATCGTGCGCACGCTGACGGTAATGCCGAGTCGCTCCAGCGAAGGCTTGAAAAACAGCATGACCCGCTCGAAGCTCGGATCTGCGTTGAGCAATTCGAGCTCAAATTGCTTGCCGGTCTTGCTGTCGGTCAGCTTGCGATCGCGCACCTCGTAGCCCGCCTCCTTCAGGAGACGCAGCCCCTCGCGCAGATTTTCACGTACCGCTTCCGGATTGCCGCCGACCGGATTCGTGTAGGCCTTGGTGAAGACTTCGGCAGGCACTTCGGCACGTACGGTTTCGAGAATTTCCAGCTCTTTGCCATCCGGCAATCCACTGGAAGCGAGTTCGGTGCCGTCAAAATAGCTGCTGATGCGCTTGTACTGGTCGAAGAAGATCTGCTTGTTCATTTCCTCGAAGTCGAACGCATAATTCAGCGCGCGACGCACCCGCGGATCCTTGAACTTGTCGCGCCGGATGTTGAGCGCGAACGCCTGCATGATTCCCGAACTGCGATTCGGAAACTCCTCGAGCAGCACCCGCTTGTCGGTGACCGCCGGGAAATCGTAGGCGGTCGCCCAGTTCTTGGCGCTGTTTTCGGTGCGCCAATCCACCTGATCGCCCTTGAAGGCCTCAAGTGCTACCGAGCCGTCGCGGAAATATTCGTAGCGCAGTTCGTCGAAATTGTTCTTGCCGATGCTGAAGTTGAGGTCACGGCCCCAATACTCCTTGACCCGCTCCAGCGTTACCGTTCGGCCGGCAACGAATTCCTTGATGCGGTAAGGCGCAGAGCCAAGCGGCTTCTCCAGCGTGGTCGCGGAAATATCGCGCTTGCGGCCTTCGCTGTCGGTGCCTTCCCACCAGTGCTTGGGCAGAATGGTGAGCTGGCCCACGATCTGCGGCAGTTCGCGGTTGCCCGGCGCATCGAAGGTGAACTTGATATCGCGTTCGCCGGTCTTTTCCGCCTTCACGACGTGACGGTAATAGGCCGAGTATTGCGGGTGATGCTTCTTGAAGGAATCCAGCGAGAAGATCACGTCTTCCGCCGTCACCGGCTTGCCGTCATGCCATTTCGCCTCCGCCCGCAGCCGATAGATGACGAAAGAGAAGTCCTCGGGATGGCTGACCAGCTCGGCCAACGCGCCGTATTCGGTCGAGACCTCGTCCAGGGACGCCGTCGTGAGAGATTCGTAGATCAGCTGAACGCCGGCCGCGAGCGAGCCTTTGACGCCGGCAACCACAAGGTTGAAATTATCAAACGTCCCGACCTGGATCTGACGTACGGTGCCGCCCTTGGGTGCCGCTGGATTGACGTAGTCGAAGTGCTTGAAGCCGGCCGGGTACTTGACCTGGCCGAACAGCGACAGTGCATGGCGGAAGACCGGCTCGGCCGCCGCCGATTGGGCGTTGGCTGGCGCAATCGCGGAGATCCCGGGGGCGAGCCCCAGCGCGGGGGCCATCGCGGCCACAGCGCCGCCCTGGAGGAGATGTCGTCGGGTAATCGCCAAATGAGAATTCCTGTTGCTGACGCCAGTATCCGTTGCTTTTGAAGTCTGCCGCCCCTGATACGAACAACGAGAACAACGAGGCGAGCTAGTGAGGACCCAATATAAGGCAAGGGTTCGACAAATAACGTTGCTTTTTCCTCATGATGCTAGCCCAGGAACCTGCGCCGTGCGGCGAAACGCCCCAATAACAACACCGCGAGCCACATAAGCAAACGGCCAGGCAATGCCTGGCCGCCATCGAAGTCCATGTCGGGCTTGCGAAATATTACTTCGCAGCCGTCGGCAGCGGAGCCGGATTGTCCGCCAGCGTGCGCAGATAGGCGATCACGTCGGCGCGCTCGCTGTCCTTTGCGATGCCGGCAAAGCCCATCGCCGTGCCGGGAACAAAGGCCTTCGGGTTGGTGAGAAACTTGTTGAGGTCGTCATAGGTCCAGGTGCCGCCCTTGGCCTTCATCGCAGCCGAGAAATTAAAGCCGCCGCGACCCTCGCCCTTCTTCTCGTTGAGGACGCCGAAGAGATTCGGGCCGACGCGGTTGGGGCCGCCCTTTTCGAACGTATGGCAGGCAGCGCACTTCTTGGCAGCGCCGGTGCCCTTCTCGACGGAAGCGGTCTGCAGCAGCTTCTCGATCGGCTCGGACGGGGCGGCGGCTTCCTTGGCGCCGCCGCCATGGGTGTCTTCCTTTACGGCGATCTCGAAGCCCGGCTTTTCCGGCATCACGGGCGCGAAGATCGCATGGGCGGCAAAGCTCGTCACCAGGACGACGAGGCAGGTGCCCAGGAGGGCGCCGAGAATCTTGTTGAGTTCGAAGGAGTCCATAGTTGGATCAGGCTCCAGGCCGGAAGGTCGACTTAAGGCCGGGAAAAACGGCCACGGGGGCGCGTCAGGAATCAGCTTTCGCGCCGCACCCTCAGCAGGGTTGAGATATCGGTTTGCCCGGGCTCTGGCAACCCGTATAAACGCGCCGACTTTCCGCCAATCCCCATTATTTCCGGCCTGTTTTCGCAAGGCCCCAGACCTCGTCCCGATGACCCAAACCCGCATCCTGGTGCTGATTCCTGCCCGCATGGCGGCGACCCGCCTGCCCGGCAAACCGCTGCTGGATATCGGCGGCCTGCCGATGATCGTCCACGTGATGCGGCGGGCCGAAGAGGCGAAAATCGGCCGGGTGGCGGTCGCCACCGACACGCCCGAGATCGCGGCCGCGGTGAAGGCCGCCGGCGGCGAGGTGGTGATGACCCGTGCCGATCATCCCTCCGGCTCCGACCGGATCCACGAGGCCATGCGGACCATCGATCCCGATGGCCGGGCCGAGATCGTGGTCAACCTGCAGGGCGACTTTCCCACGATCACGCCGGACACCATCCGCGCCGCGCTGCCGCCGCTCGACGACCCCACCGTCGACATCGCGACGCTGGCCGCGCAGATCCATACCGAGGAAGAGGACCAGGCCCCCAGCGTGGTGAAGGCGATCGGCTCGCCGATCGGCCCGAACCGGCTCCGTGCGCTCTATTTCACCCGCGCCACGGCGCCCTATGGCGACGGTCCCCGCTACCACCACATCGGCCTCTACGCCTACCGCCGCCCTGCGCTGGAACGATTCGTGGCACTGCCCCCGTCCCCGCTGGAGCAGCAGGAGAAGCTCGAGCAGTTGCGCGCGCTGGAGGCCGGGATGCGGATCGACATTACCATCGTCGACAGCGTCCCCCGCGGCGTCGACACCCCCGCCGACCTCGAAACCGCCCGCAAGATACTAGCCAAGGCTTGAGCCGCTGCTAAAAGGCCCCCCATGACCAAGAAGCTCAAGATCGCATTCCAGGGCGAGCCTGGCGCGAATTCCCATATCGCCATCGCCGAGGCCTATCCGGACGCCGAGCCGATGCCCTGCGCGACCTTCGAGGACGCGCTGGCCGCGATCTCCTCGGGCGAGGCGGATCTCGGCATGATCCCGATCGAGAATTCGGTCGCCGGCCGCGTCGCCGACATCCACCATCTGCTGCCGGCTTCCGGCCTGTTCATCGTCGGTGAATGGTTTCTGCCGATCCGCCACCAGTTGATGGCGGTGCGCGGGGCCAAGCTCACCGACATCAAGACGGTCGAGAGCCATGTCCATGCACTCGGCCAGTGCCGGCGCATCATCCGAAAACTCGGCATCAAGCCGATCGTCGCAGCCGACACCGCCGGCAGCGCGCGCGATATTTCGGAGCGCGGCGACAAGACTATTGCCGCCATCGCTTCCCGCCTGGCGGCAAAAATCTATGGCCTCGATATCCTGGCCGAGGACGTCGAGGACGAGGCCCACAACACCACCCGCTTCGTGGTGCTGGCGCGCGAGGCGAACTGGGCCAAACAAGGCTCGGGGCCGCTGGTCACCACTTTTGTTTTCCGGGTGCGCAACCTGCCCGCCGCGCTCTACAAGGCGCTCGGCGGCTTTGCCACCAACGGCGTCAACATGACCAAGCTGGAAAGCTACATGGTCGACGGCGAATTCTCCGCCACGCAGTTCTATGCCGATGTCGACGGCCACCCTGATGATCGCGGGCTTGCCTTTGCGCTGGAGGAGCTGAAATTCTTCTCGCGCGAATTCCGCATTGTCGGCGTGTATCCCGGGCATCCGTTCCGGGCGACGTTCAGCGGGACTCAGGATTGAGGTGGCCCGTCGTCCCTGCGAACGCAGGGACCCGATAGCCACCGAATGTAGTTGCGTTAACAGGTCGTCGGCTACACTGCCCTATCGATAGATCACGCGGTATGGGTCCCTGCGTACGCAGGGGCGACAGTTTTTATGCCGCCACCTTCTTCCCCAGCCCGAACGCATCGGCCAGCAGGCTATACGACTTCTTGCGCGCGTCGTGGTCGTAGACGGCGGTGATGATCATCAACTCGTCCGGCTGGCTTGCCGTGATCATCGGCTGCAGCTTCGCCATGAGCGTCGCGGGACTGCCGACGAACAGGCGCGATCGGTTGCGCATGACCGAGGCGCGCTCGCCGTCCGAGTAGTTATAAGCCAGCGCTTCCTCGACGCTCGGCAGCGGCAGGTATTGCCCGCGGTCGCGGCGCAGGCGGTTGAGGTCCATCGAGGAGGCGAGCTTTTCGGCTTCCGCATCGGTTTCGGCGGCCACCGCTGCAACCGCGAGGATGCCATGCGGGGTCTGGCGCCAGGCGGACGGCTTGAAGTGGCTGCGGTAGTTCGTCATCGCCGCGGTCGCATCATAGGACGCGAAGTGGTGCGCGAACGCGAAGCCCATGCCGACTTGCGCCGCCAGCTCCGAACTATAGTCGGATGAGCCGAGCAGCCAGATCGGCGGCAGCGGCGTATCGTCGGGCATCGCCACCACATTGTTGTAGGGATGGCCGGCCGGGAAATCGCGGGTCTCCCACAACACCAGTTCACTCAGCCGTTCGAGGAAATCGTCGCCTTCGCGGCGATCGAGCCGGCTGCGCAGCGCGTGTGCCGTGGCGCCATCGGTGCCGGGCGCGCGGCCGAGGCCAAGGTCGATGCGGCCGGGAAACAGCGCCTCCAGCATCTTGAAGCGCTCGGCCACCACCAGCGGCGCATGGTTGGGCAGCATCACGCCGCCGGAGCCGACGCGAATATTCTTCGTCACCGCCGCGATCTGCCCAATCATCAGATCGGGCGCGGGGCTCGCCACCGAAGCCAGATTATGGTGCTCGGCGAGCCAATAGCGGACATAGCCGAGCGCATCGACATGGCGCGCCAGATCGATGCTGTTGCGCAGCGCGGCTGCCGGTTTTGTGCCTGTGGTGACGACGGAGAGGTCGAGGACTGAAAGCGGGATCATGGCGCTAAACTAGTGCGGCAAGTGAAGGCGACAAAGGCCCGGCCGGCGCAGATCAGGCCCGCGCTTGTGGGGAAATCGAAGGCCGCACCGCTGACCTTGAGTGGGACGATCTGTAACATATTCGTTAAATGTATGCTTCTGCCCACAAGCTCTAGCGCCCAATCAGGCAGCCAATCTCGATCTATTACATTGTTTATACGATACAAATTGAATATTGATAGATGCCCACCATCTCACTCAAACTATCATTATTTCGTTATTTTCTTGTTCTATTGGGCTAATTCCCACCATTGATGGGCTGTTTGGCGGGCCGCCTTTGGCTTATTTTAGCTGATGGCCGCTAGGCCTGCTGTCCGCCCATTGGAGCCTTGTGAGTGCCATGACCGAAGTTACGTCTCCCGCTTTCGACGGCCAGCGCGCGCTCCACTCGCCAAAGATCTCCTTTGAGTTCTTCCCGCCCAAGACCGAGGAGATGGAGCGCAGCCTGTGGGAGACCATCAACCGGCTGGCGCCGCTCGTGCCCAATTTCGTCTCGGTGACCTACGGCGCCGGGGGATCGACCCGCGAGCGTACCCATTCGACCATCGCGCGGATCCTCAAGGAAACAAGACTGACGCCGGCCGCGCATCTGACCTGCGTTGGCGCGCCGAAGGGCGAGATCGACGACGTCGTGGCGCGCTATCACGAGATCGGCGTCCGCCATATCGTCGCCCTGCGCGGTGACCCCACCACCGGCATCGGCACCGCCTATCGCGCCCATCCCGACGGCTATCAGAGTTCGCCGGACCTGATCGCCGGCATCAAGAAGCGCTATCCCGATATCGAGATTTCGGTTTCGGCTTATCCCGAGAAGCACCCCGAGAGCCCCGATCTCGACGCCGATATCGATACGCTGAAGGCCAAGGTCGACGCCGGCGCGGCGCGGGCTATCACGCAAGTTTTCTTCGATAACGACCTCTACTTCCGCTACCTCGACCGCGTCCGCGCGCGCGGCATCGATATTCCGGTCGTGCCCGGCATCATGCCGATGCACAATTTCAAGCAGGCGCGCGGCTTCGTGACCCGGGCGGGCACATCGGTGCCGACCTGGCTGGCGGACAAGTTCGAAGGCCTCGACGACGACGCCGAGACGCGCAAGCTGGTCGCCGCGACCGTTGCGGCCGGCCAGGTGCAAAAGCTCGCCAAGCACGGCGTCGATACCTTTCATTTCTACACCATGAACCGCGCGGACCTCGTGTTTGCCATCAGCCATCTGCTGGGCATTCGCCCCAATGGCGCACAGAAAGCCGCCTGATCCGATGACCGCCAAGCTTTCGTCCAAGATTTCGCCGAAGGGTTCGCCAAAGCGAACCGCCCTGCTCGCCGCCGCCCGCGAACGCATCCTGGTGCTCGACGGCGCCATGGGCACCATGATTCAGGACCTGCAGTACGACGAGGCCGCGTTTCGCGGCGCGCGCTTTGCGGATTTCCATCGCGACGTCAGGGGCAACAACGACCTGTTGATCCTGACCCAGCCTGACGCGATCGAGGCCATTCACGCCGATTATCTGCGCGCGGGCGCCGACATCGTTGCGACCAACACGTTCTCCTCGACCTCGATCGCGCAGGCCGACTACGACATGTCGGACCTCGCCTATGAACTGAATCGCGACGGCGCGAGGCTTGCCCGCGCCGCCGCCGAGCGCGTCAGCGCCGAGGACGGCAAAACGCGTTTCGTCGCCGGCGCGCTGGGCCCGACCAACCGCACCGCTTCGATCTCGCCCGATGTTTCCAACCCCGGCTATCGCGCCGTCACCTTCGACGATCTGCGCAAGGCCTATGGCGAACAGATCAACGGCCTGCTGGACGGTGGCGCCGATCTGCTGCTGGTCGAAACCATTTTTGACACGCTGAACGCCAAGGCCGCGCTCTACGCGATTTCGGAAATCACGGAGGAACGCGGCATCGACGTGCCCGTGATGATCTCGGGCACCATCACCGACAAATCCGGCCGCCTGCTGTCGGGACAATTGCCGGAGGCGTTCTGGAATTCGGTGCGGCACGCCAAACCGATCACCATCGGCTTCAACTGCGCGCTCGGCGCCGAAGACCTGCGCGCCCACATTGCCGACATCGGCCGCGTCGCCGATACGCTGGTGTGCGCCTATCCGAACGCCGGGCTTCCCAACGAGTTCGGCCAGTACGACGAAAGCCCGGAATACATGGCCCGCCTGATCGGCGAATTCGCCGAGGCCGGCCTCGTCAACATCGTCGGCGGCTGCTGCGGCACCACGCCGGATCATATCGCGGCGATTGCCGCCGCCGTCGCCCCGCACAAGCCGCGCGCCATTCCCACGATCGAGCCGCGCCTGCGGCTGTCGGGGCTTGAGCCGTTCGAACTGACGCCGGCGATCCCCTTCGTCAATGTCGGCGAGCGCACCAACGTCACGGGATCTGCCAAATTCCGCAAGCTGATCACCGCGGGCGATTATACCGCAGCACTGCAGGTGGCGCGCGACCAGGTCGAGAACGGCGCCCAGATCATCGACGTCAACATGGACGAGGGCCTGCTCGACTCCGAAGCCGCGATGGTGACCTTCCTCAACCTCGTCGCCGCCGAGCCCGATATCGCCCGCGTCCCTGTCATGGTGGACTCCTCCAAATTCGCCGTGATCGAAGCCGGCCTGAAATGCGTTCAGGGCAAGCCGGTGGTCAACTCGATCTCGATGAAGGAGGGCGTGGAGAAATTCATCCACGAGGCCCAGATCGCGCGCCGCCATGGCGCGGCCGTCGTGGTGATGGCGTTCGACGAGGCCGGACAGGCCGATACGTTCGCGCGCAAGACCGAGATCTGCAAGCGGGCCTATGACATCCTGGTCGACGATGTCGGCTTTCCGCCTGAGGACATCATCTTCGATCCCAATATCTTTGCGATCGCGACCGGACTTGAAGAACACAATAATTACGGCGTCGACTTCATCGAGGCGACGCGCTGGATCCGGGCGAACCTGCCGCATGCGCATATCTCCGGCGGCGTCTCGAATCTTTCGTTCTCGTTCCGTGGCAACGAGCCGGTGCGCGAGGCCATGCATTCGGTGTTTCTGTATCATGCCATCAAGGCCGGCATGGACATGGGCATCGTCAATGCCGGGCAGATGATCGTCTATGACGACATCGATCCCGAACTGCGCCAGGTGTGCGAAGACGTCATCCTCAACCGCGATCCCGGCGCGTCCGAGCGGCTTTTGGCGCTCGCGGAAAAATTCCGCGGCAAGGAGAAGCAGACCAGGGAGCAGGATCTGGCCTGGCGCGAATGGCCGGTCGAGAAGCGGCTGTCCCACGCGCTGGTCCACGGCATCACCGAATTCATCGAAGCTGACACCGAAGCCGTGCGGCTGACGGTGGAGCGTCCGCTGAACGTGATCGAAGGCCCGCTGATGGCCGGCATGAACATCGTCGGCGATCTCTTCGGCGACGGAAAAATGTTCCTGCCGCAGGTGGTGAAGTCCGCCCGCGTGATGAAGCAGGCGGTCGCCTATCTGATGCCGTTCATGGAAGAGGAGAAGGCGCGCAACCTCGCCAATGGCGTGACCAGCGATGGCCGCAACGCGGCCGGCAAGATCGTGCTTGCCACCGTCAAGGGCGACGTCCACGACATCGGCAAGAACATCGTCGGCATCGTGCTGCAATGTAACAATTTCGAGGTCATCGACCTCGGCGTCATGGTACCCGCCGCCAAGATCATCGAAACCGCCAAGGCCGAGGACGCCGACATCATCGGGCTGTCCGGCCTGATCACGCCCTCGCTCGACGAGATGAGTTTCCTGGCCGGCGAAATGGAACGGCAGGGCATGAAGATGCCGCTGCTGATCGGCGGCGCCACCACCAGCCGCGTCCACACCGCCGTGAAGATCGACCCGAACTACAAGGGCGGCCCTGTCGTGCATGTCAACGACGCCAGCCGCGCCGTGGGCGTCGCGTCGTCGCTGCTCTCGCCGGAGCGGCGCGAGGCCTATGCCGCCGACATCCGCGCCGAATACGCCAAGATTTCCGCGGCGCATTTCCGCGCGCAGGCCGACAAGAAGCGGCTGAAGCTGGCGGTTGCCCGCGCCAACGCGGTCAAGGCCGACTTCGTCAAGACGCCGCCAACGAAGCCGGCGTTTCTGGGCATCAGGAGCTTTGACGCCTACGATCTCGCGGAACTCGCCGAATACATCGACTGGACGCCGTTCTTCCAGACCTGGGAGTTGACCGGACGTTTCCCGGCGATCCTCGACGATCCCAAGATCGGCGAAGTCGCGCGCTCGCTCTATGACGACGCGCGCAAGATGCTCGATCTCATCGTCAGGGAGAAATGGTTCACCGCCCGCGCCACCATCGGCTTCTGGCCGGCCAATGCCGATGGCGACGATATCGCCGTCTATGCCGACGATGCGCGAAATAAGAAGATCGCGACCTTCCACACGCTGCGCCAGCAACTGGAGAAGCGCGAAGGCCGCTTCAACGCCGCGCTGTCGGATTTCATCGCGCCCGTGTCCTCGGGCGTGCCGGACTATATCGGCGCCTTCGTCGTCACCGCCGGGATCGGCGAGGACGCGGTCGCCGACCGCTTCAAGAACGCCAATGACGATTACTCGTCGATCCTGTGCAAGGCGCTGGCGGATCGTCTGGCAGAAGCCTTCGCCGAGCGGATGCATCAGCGCGTCCGCAAGGAGTTCTGGGGCTACGCGCCGGACGAGGCGCTGGCCGCCGATCAACTCATCCTCGAACAATATGCCGGCATCCGCCCGGCACCCGGCTATCCCGCGCAGCCCGATCACACCGAGAAGGCGACATTGTTCCGCCTGCTCGATGCCGAGAACACGGCCGGCGTAACGCTGACCGAGAGCTTTGCGATGTGGCCGGGCTCGTCGGTGTCGGGGCTTTATTTCTCGCATCCCGAAAGCTTCTATTTCGGCGTCGGCAAGATCGAACGCGACCAGGTCGAGGACTATGCCGCGCGCAAGGGCATGAGCGTCGCCGAGACCGAACGCTGGCTGGCGCCGGTGCTGAATTACATTCCCTCGCAGGAGGCCGCGAAGGAGCCGGCGCCGATGGCCGCCGTCCCCGCCAACGATGTCGCCTCGCATCCGCCCGGGTGTACGTGCGCGGTGCATCTGGCATGGCGGAAGAAGGCCGTGGGGGCCTGAACTGTCATCACCAGGCTTGACCCGGTGATCCATCTCACGAAGATGGATGGATGCGCGGGTCAAGCCCGCGCATGACGAGTGCGTGGAGTGCCCATGAAATTCTTCTCCTTCTGGCGATCGCTGGCGAGTTTTCGCGTGCGCATCGCGCTCAACCTGAAAAATGTCCCTGTCGACGTCGTGTTCGTCGACATCGACGCCAACGCGCATCGCGATGCTGAATATCGCCGGGTCAATCCGCAGATGGCGCTGCCGGCGCTGGTGGAGGACGACGGCACCACGCTGTTCCAGTCGATCGCCATCCTCGAATATCTCGACGAGAAGTATCCGGCCCCGCCGCTGCTGCCGTCGGATCCGGCCGGCCGCGCCCGCGTGCGCGCGCTGGCGCTGATGGTCGCCTGCGAGGGCCATCCGCTGCTGACGCCACGGGTGCGGCGTTATCTCGACCACGAACTCAACCTGCGCGACACGCAGCAGGCGGCGTGGCGGCGGCACTGGACGATCGAGACGCTGGCCGCGCTGGAAGGACATCTTGCTGACAATAAGAGTACCGGCCGGTTCTGCCATGGCGATCAGCCGACGCTGGCCGATATCTGCATGGTCGGCCACGTCACCGCAGCGGTCACGCAGCAGATCGATCTTGCGGCCTGGCCGACCGTGAAGCGCATCTTTGAAACCGCGATGGCATTGCCCGAGTTTGCGAAAGCGCATCCGCTGGCGCAGCCGGACACGCCGGAGGCGATGCGGGTGAAGGCCTGAAAGCGAGGCTGGCCGCCCGGCGGCGCGACTCCCGGGACGCGCCGCACCCGGCCTGCAAAAATCGCGAAAACAACCCCATGCAAAGTAGGATTGGGTCTCCGGCTCACGCACGTGCGAGCGCAGCGCCGCGGCAAGACGAAAAGGCTCCGCGGTCGTGGCCCGGCCCCGCCGAGCTCAATCGCCGCTCGGCGGCGCCAGCGGCTGCACGATTTCCTGGAACGGCAGCAGCGCCTCGCAAGCGGCGGAATGCGCTTTCAGCGCCGGATAGCGCGCGTCAATCAACTCCGGATGCGCCTCGCCGGTCAGGCGCAGCACGCAGGCGACCGCGATATCGGCGTGGCCGATGCCCTCGCCGAACCAGTACGGCGTCTTGACCGCCGCACGCTCCTTTTCCAGCATTTCCAGCACGCCCGCGATCTGCAGCTTGCAGCGCTCGACCCAGAGATCGAGCTGTTTCTCCTTCCGCAGCACGCGCTCGTACAGCAGGCTGACGGCCTTGTCGCCGAGGCCCATCGCCAGCGCGCAGATCCGCAAATGCCGCCGCCGCACATCGCCGCTTCGCGCGATCAGCGCCTTCTCGGGACCTGCGCGATCATCGAGATAATCCAGGATCATCGCGCTCTCGATCAGCGCCTCGCCGTCATCAAGCACCAGCGTCGGCACCCGCCGCAGCGGGTTATATGGCGCGATCTTGTCGGCATCGCCGAAGGTCGACCACGGTCGGTGCTCGAAAGGCGATGCCGTAGAGCCGCATGGCGATGGCGACGCGGCGGACAAAGGGGGAGTCGTATTGGCCGATCAGGAACATGGGGGTCCACTTTCCACTCGTCATGGCCGGGCTTGACCCGGCCATCCATCTACTTTGAAGTGATCATATTGAAGGCGGATGGATGCCCGGATCAAGTCCGGGCATGACGTTCTAGAATCGGGAAAACGACATGTGGTCACCTCTGCTACGCGGCCTACTCACCCTGTCGTTGTTGACACTTGCCGCCGCGGCGCACGCACAAACCGCCCCCGCCGGTTTCCAGTCCCCGTCCAAAAACATCGCCTGCCAGTATTTCGACTACGACAAGCAGAACATCCTCCGCTGCGATATCGCCGCGATGGAAACCAGGCCGCGACGCCCCGCCGATTGCGAACTCGACTACGGCGGCGCCTTCGAGATGAACGTCAAAGGCCCCGCCGCCCGCATCTGCCACGGCGACACCGTGATGGACAAATCGCTGCCGGTGCTGGCCTACGGCGAAGTCTGGCAGCGTGGTGGATTTACCTGCAAATCGGAGCAGACGGGCGTGACCTGCTTCAACGCCGACCGCCGCGGGTTCTCGCTGTCGCGGGTGAAGCAGGAGGTGTTTTGAACGAGACGCTTCGATGGTAACCCAAACAAACGGTGTCATACTCCGCGAAGGCGGAGTATCCAGTACGCCGCTGCGTCGCAATTCTATCGCAACTTTTCTGGAATACTGGATCACCGCCTTCGCGGGGATGACGGCTGATTTCGTGGACGCTCGATTGCATCACTCAATAATCGGAATATGCCTCGCTACATCGCGCAGCACTATCCCATCGAGCCGCGGATCGTCGACCACCTCGACCTGCCGGCGGAATGGACGAAAGCCCCGAGCGCTGGTAGAAGGCGAGCGCGGCGGGATGATCGAAGGTGCAGGTGTGCAGCCAGAGCGCGCGTGACCGGCCGCGACCATGCGATCTCCAGCGCACGGTTCATCAGCCAGCGGCCGGCGCCGGTTCCGACAAGTTTTTCGGTGAGCCCGAAAGAGACGATTTCGCATTGCCCGGGCTCGCGAAAATCCATCTCGAGCAAGCCTTCGTCGCGTCCCTCATGCGCCAGTGCGTAGATCTCCACCTGCGGCGATTGAACGATCGCGGCCAGTTCCGCGTCGGGCATCCGCATCCTTGAGATCCACAACCATGGCCCGCCGACGCGGCCATAGAGATCGCGATACCAGTCGAGCGCGGGAACATCGACCCGCCGTAGCGTCCACGCGCCGGCGGGATCGGGGCGCGGCGCAGGGCGCGCGGTCATCTCCAGATGCGTGACGACGGCGGCGATCTTGCCGGCGGGAACGTCGGAATAGCCGTCGGGCAGGATCATCGCGCACTCCTTCTCATCGTCATGCCCGGGGCAAAAGCGCGAAGCGCGTCTTCGCGCTGGATGTCCCGGGCATCCACGTCTTACTTGCTATCGTTCCGCGGATAAACGTGGATGGCCGGGACAACAAGCCCGGCCATGACGACGGATAGAACTACCCCTCCCCCTCGTCGCTCGCCAGCACGCCCTTCACCGCCCTCGCCCAGCCCGCCAACTTTCGCTCCCGTCGTCGCCGCGCTCATCGCGGGCTTGAAGCGGTGCTCAAGCCGCCAGTTGTCGGCGAATTTTGCCGGCTCGGGATAGACGCCGGCCTGCAGCCCGGCGAGATAGGCCGCACCCAGCGCGGTGGTTTCCTGGATCATCGGGCGATCGACGGGGGCGTCGAGCAGATCGGCAAGGCGCTGCATGGTCCAGTCGGAGGCGGTCATGCCGCCGTCGACGCGGAGCACGTTGGCGGCCTTGCCTCCCGGCCAGTCGGCGCGCATCGCCTCGCGGAGATCGAAGGTCTGGTAGCAGACGCTTTCCAGCGCGGCATGCGCGAGTTCGGCGGGGCCGGTGTTGCGGGTGAGGCCGAACAGCGCGCCGCGCACGCGCGGATTCCAGTAGGGTGCGCCAAGGCCGACGAAGGCCGGCACCAGATAGACGCTTTGGGTGGAATTGGATTTGTCGGCGAGCGGGCCGGTCTCGGATGCCTGCTTGATGATGCCCAGCCCATCGCGCAGCCACTGCACGGCGCTTCCGGCGACGAAGATCGAGCCTTCCAGCGCGTAGGTGCGCTTGCCGTTCAATTGATAGGCGATGGTGGTGAGCAGCTTGTTCTTCGAGGCGACCGGCGTGGTGCCGGTGTTGAGCAGCGCGAAGCAGCCGGTGCCGTAGGTCGATTTGATCATGCCGGGCTCGAAACAGGCCTGGCCGATGGTCGCGGCCTGCTGGTCGCCGGCGATGCCGGATATGGCGATCGCGCCGCCGAACAGGCTCGCGTCGCTGTCGCCGAATTTGGCGGAGGAGTCCTTCACCTCGGGGAGCATCGAGCGCGGTACGCGCAGCAGCTTCAAGAGTTCGTCGTCCCACTCGCCGGTGTGGATGTTGAACAGCAGCGTGCGCGAGGCGTTGGTGGCGTCGGTGGCGTGCACACGGCCAGCGGTCAGCCGCCACAGCAAATAGCAATCGACGGTGCCGAACATCAATTCGCCGCGGCCGGCGCGTTCGCGCGCGCCCGGCACGTGGTCGAGGATCCATGCGACTTTGGTGCCGGAGAAATAGGGATCGATGATCAGGCCTGTTTTGGCCGAAATCGTCGGCTCGTGGCCTTCACTCTTTAACCTGGCGCAGATATCGGCGGTGCGGCGGTCCTGCCAGACGATGGCGCGGTGCACGGCCTGCCCCGTCGCGCGGTCCCACACCACGGTGGTCTCGCGCTGGTTGGTGATCCCGATCGCGGCGATGTCCTTTGCTTTCAGCGCCGCCTTTTCCAGCGCGTCGCGGCAGACCTTGACCGTCGAGGTCCAGATGTCCTCCGGCTCGTGCTCGACCCAGCCGGAGGCGGGAAAATGCTGCGGGAATTCCTGCTGCGCGGTCGCGGCGATGGAGATATCGCTGCGAAACACAATGGCGCGCGAGGACGTGGTGCCCTGATCGATGGCCAGCACAAAGGACATGGCAGTTTCCCTGGCGTTGCTTCCCGGAAGGTGACGTTTGTTGCGGCCCAAGGGAGCGGATTGAGCTCCGTTCGTCAATATCACTCCGCTGTCGTCCCTGCGAACGCAGGGACCCATAGTCACCGGCAGTCATTTTGCGAAGGGTATCTGCCACCTCGTTTCGAACGAGGGCACAACGCGGTATGGGTCCCTGCGTTCGCAGGGACGACAGCCGAGAGAGTCTCCTACGTCGACGCGGTCGTCACCCCGCCATCCACCACAATCGTCTGGCCGGTCATGAAGGTCGAGGCGTCGGAGGCCAGATACGCTACCGCGCCGGCGATCTCATCTGGCTCGCCGATGCGGCGCAGCGGCGTGGTGGCGGTGCGGCGCTTGAGGTTGTCGGGGTCTTCCCACAGCGCGCGGGCGAAATCGGTTTTCACCAGGCCCGGTGCCACGCAATTGACGCGGACGCCCTTCGGGCCCCATTCGCCGGCGAGGCTGCGGCACAGTGCGAAATCCGCCGCCTTGGAGATGCCGTAGGCGCCGATCACGGTCGAGCCGCGCAGGCCGCCGATCGACGAGATGATCACCACCGAGCCGTTGCCGCGCTCGGCCATTTGCGGGATCGCCAGCGCGCAGAGCCAGATGTTGCTCTTGACGTTGACTGCCCATGATCTTGTCGAAGGCCTCGTCCTTGATGTCGAGCAGCGGGCCGTAATACGGGTTCACCGCCGCGTTGCAGACGAGGATGTCGACCTTGCCGTAATGTTTGGTGGTGCCCGAGATCAGCGCCTCGACTTCCTCGCGGCGCGAGATGTTGCAGGGGATGACATGGGCGTCGCCGCCGGCCTTCTTGATGCCTTCGGCCACTTCGTGGCAGGCGTCGGCCTTGCGGGAGGAGATCACGACTTTGGCGCCGAGTTTTGCCAGCAGCTCAGCGGACGAACGGCCGATGCCGCGGCTGGAGCCGGTGATGACGGCGACTTTTCCGGTGAGATCGAACGGGGTGTTTTTCATTGTTGTTGGCTCCCTCTTCCATTCATTCAGTCGTCATCGCCCGGTTTAGCCGGGCGATCCAGTATTCCAGAGACGATTGCGCAAGAGTTGATAGGCCGCGGCGTACTGGATCCCCCGCTTTCGCGGGGGATGACAGTCAGCTTGCCTCAAACCAGCCCACCCGCATCCGTGACGCGGCGGAGGTGGTAGTCGGTGTCGCCGAAGGTATTTTCGATCATGGTCAGCCGCTTGAAGTAGTGGCCGATCTTGGCTTCCTGGGTCATGCCGATGCCGCCATGGAGCTGGATCGACTGCTGGCCGATGAACTTGCCCGACTTGCCGATTTGCACCTTGGCGGCGGCCACTGCCGTGGCGCGCTCTTTGGCGCTGTCGAAATCGGCGGCCATGGTCGCGAACATCGACATGCTGCGGGCCTGTTCGAGCGCCACGAACATGTCGGCGGCGCGGTGCTGCAGGGTCTGGAACGTGCCGATCGCAACCCCGAACTGCTTGCGGGTCTTGAGATACTCGACGGTGCTCTTGAGCGATTCATCCATCGCGCCGACCGCTTCCGCGCACATCGCGGTGCGGGCTTCGTCGACGACGCGCTCGATCAAGGCAAGGCCGTTCTCGGGATCGCCGATCGCAGCACTCCCGCCGACCTCGACGCCGGTCAGCGTGATGTCGGCGGCATGCAGGCCGTCCTGGGTCGGATAGCCCTTGCGGGTGACGCCCTTGGCGTTCGCCGGCACCAGGAACACGCCGATGCCGCTCTTGTCGCGCTGCGCGCCTTTGGTGCGCGCGGTCACGATCAGGGTGTCGGCGTTCTCGCCGTTGAGCACGACGAACTTTTCGCCGTCGATGATCCAGCCCGCGCCCTTCTTCTTGGCGGTGGCGGAAACATCCGACAGATCGTAGCGCGAGTTCTTCTCGAGCTGCGCGAAGGCAAAGGTCTTGCTGCCGTCGATGATGCCGGGAATGTGCGCGGCCTTCTGCTCGGCCGAACCGCCGTGGCGCAGGAAGCCGCCAGCGATCACCACCGTCGCCAGATAAGGCTCCAGCACCAGCGCCTTGCCGAGCGCCTCCATCACGATCATGGTTTCGACCGCGCCCGCGCCGAAGCCGCCATCGGCTTCCGCGAAGGGAAGTCCGAGCAAGCCCTGCTCGGCAAGCTTGCCCCAGACGGCCTTGCTCCAGCCGCCCTTCTCTTTCTGGTACTTCTTGCGCGCATCGAAATCGTAGGAGTCGGTCAGGAGACCGTCGATGCTCTCCTTGAGAAGGCGCTGCTCCTCGGACAAATCAAAATCCATGTTCTTTACTTTCTCTTGAATTCAATATGGCAACGCCGTTGCCGAGCTCTCGATCGTCATCCCCCGCGAAGGCGGGGGATCCAGTAATCGCAGGCGCTCGTCGTAACCACGACCGCCGCGGCGTACTGGGTCCCCCGCCTTCGCGGGGGACGACAGGTGTTGTTGGTGGCGGGGCTAAAGCCCCAGCACCGCCTTGGTGATGATGTTGCGCTGGATCTCGTTGGAGCCGCCGTAGATCGAGACCTTGCGGTTGTTGAAGTAGCTCGGCGCGATCTGGGCGGTCCAGTCCATGGTCTCGTTGGAGCCGTCGTCGCCATGCTCGTCGTAGGGCGCGGCGAACGGGCCGATCACTTCCATCAGGAGTTCGGTGGTGGTCTGCTGGATTTCCGAGCCCTTGATCTTCAATACCGATGACGCCGGATTGGGCTTGCCCTTGCCGTGTTTGCCTTCGTCGGCGACGACGCGCAGCTGCGTGAGTTCGAGCGCCTTCAGCTCGATCTCGCAGGCCGCGAGCTTCTCGCGAAAGCCCTGGTCCTGGATGATCGGCTTGCCATTGGACTCGACCTTGGAAGCGAGATCCTTGATGCGGCGCAGACGCTCCTTGGAGACGCCGACGCGGGCGATGCCGGTGCGCTCGTTGCCGAGCAGGAATTTTGCGTAATCCCAGCCCTTGTTCTCCTCGCCGATCAGGTTCTCGACCGGCACCTCGACGTCGTCGAAGAACACCTCGTTGACCTCACGGCCGCCGTCGATGGTCTCGATCGGGCGCACGGTGACGCCCTTCGACTTCATGTCGAACACGATGAAGGAGATGCCCATCTGCTTCTTCGCATTGTTGTCGGTGCGGCACAGGCAGAAGATCATGTCGGCGTGCTGCGCCAGCGTGGTCCAGGTCTTCTGGCCGTTGATGATGTACTTGTCGCCCTTGCGCTCGGCCTTGGTCTTGAGCGAGGCGAGGTCCGATCCGGAGCCGGGCTCCGAAAAGCCCTGGCACCACCAGTCCTCGACACTGGCGATGCGCGGCAGATACTGCTTCTTCTGCGTCTCGTTACCGAAGGTGTAGATGACCGGGCCAACCATGCTGACGCCGAAGGCGAGCGGCGCCGGCGCCGGATGCATCTGCAGCTCTTCGTTGAAGATGTAGTGCTGCACCGAGGTCCAGCCGGTGCCGCCATATTCCTTCGGCCAGTGCGAAACGCCCCAGCCCTTCTTGTTCAGGATGCGCCACCACGTAACCATCTCGTCCTTGGAGAGGTGACGGCCCTCGACCATCTTGCGCCGCGTTTCCGGCGGCACGTTGTCCCTGAAGAAGGCCCGCACCTCCTCACGAAACGCCATTTCTTCCTTGCTGAAAGCGAGATCCATCGGATCCTCCTGTGAGCGAATTAGACTTTTGGTAACGCGAACTCTCTCTCTCGTCGTCCCTGCCTAGTGCGCAATTGCGCACGGGCGCAGGGACCCATAACCACCGGCTTCTGTAATTGGCAAAGCCGGCTACTACATGTGCGCAAGACAACGGCCGCGGCGTATGGGTCCCTGCGTTCGCAGGGACGACGACGGAGGTCATGACCGGCCTCCTGACGCGGCTTGTTGTTTGGCCTGCTGTGAAGGCTGCTGCAGACGAAGTTCGTGGCGCGAGAGCTTGCCGACGGGGGTGCGCGGCAGTTCATCGACGAAATCGAGCGCGGCCGGCAGCTCGTGCTTGCCGAGTTTTCCGGTGAGGAAGGCGCGCAATTCCTCCAGCGTGAACGAATTTGCGCCATCGCGCAGCTTGATGAAGGCCTTGGCGGCCTCACCGCGATAATCGTCCGGGATACCGATCACGATCACCTCCTGCACGGAAGGATGGGTGTAGATCGCCTGCTCGATCATCTGCGGATAGACGTTGAAACCGCCGGAGATGATCATGTCCTTCTTGCGGTCGACCAGGTAGAAATAGCCGTCGGCATCCATATAGCCGATGTCGCCGGTGAGAAAGCGGTCGCCGACAAAGGCTTCCGCGGTTTCCTTTGGCCGGTTCCAGTATCCTTTTGTCACGTTCGGACCGCGGATGCGGATTTCGCCGACTTCGCCCACCGGCATCAGCCTGGTCGAATCTTCCAGCGATACGACATCCATCTCGATGCCCGGCAGCATCAGGCCGATCGAGCCGGGCTTGTCCGGCCCTTCCTTCGGATGTGCGGTGCCGGGCGAGCAGGTCTCGGTCATGCCCCAGCCGCTCTTCAGCTTCATGCCGACCCTGCGCTCCAGGATCCGTGCGACCTCGACCGGCAGCGGTGCACCGCCGGAGCCGACGCTGACCAGGGAGGACAAATTGCGCTTGTCCAGGTCCGGCAAAGCGGCAATCGCGATCCACATCGTCGGCACGCCAGGGAACGCCGTGGCGTGCTTCACTTCGATGTCGCGCATCACGGCCTCGACATCAAAACGTTGATGCAGCGAGATCAGATTGCCGCGCCGGATCGACGACAGCAGCACGACCGTCAGCGCATAGATATGGAACAGCGGCAGCACGCAGATGACGCGCTCGATCGCATTGCGTTCGAGGCGCGCGGGCTTGCCCCAGACGTCGTAGACCGACACCGCCGAGGTCAGATTGCCGTGGCTGAGCATCGCGCCCTTGGGCAACCCGGTGGTACCACCGGTATATTGCAGCAGGGCGACGTCATCGGCCGACAGCGCCGGCCATTGCGCCGGCTTCACCGCGCCGTCGATGAACTGCTTGTGGGTGATGATATCAGGGTTATCCGGCAGCACCGTCTGCGGTGTGCCGACCTTGCCCCAATTGTCGTCCTCGCAAACGATCAGGCGGTCGAGCAGGCCCTTGTCGAAAAACTTCAGCGCAGTCGGCAGCAGCGCCGACAGATTGCTGGTGACGAGCACGCGCGCGCCGGAGTCCGTCAGCTTGTGCGACAGCGCGATCTCGCCGTCGAGCGGCGACAGGTGCACGACGCGGGCGCCGGCCTTCAGCGCGCCGAAGAAATTGACGGGATGATCCGGCGAATTGCCGAGGAACAGCGCGACCGAACTGTTCTTGCCGTAGCCGGCGCGAAGGAAGGCGCTGGCTGCCGTCTCGACCTTTTCTTCCAGTTCGCTGTAGCTGATCGGCCGGTCGCGGAATTCAATTGCTGGACGTGCGCCATATTCGGCCGCCGCCTGCGACAGCAAATCCGGCAGCGTGCCGCGCGGGATCGGATCATCCCAGCGGATGCCTTCCGGATAGAACTGTTCGCCGGGATGGGTCATGCGCGCCCTCCATCGTCATTCCGGGGCGCGAGTGAAACGAGCGAACCCGGAATCTCGAGATTCCCCGATGCGCATTGCGCATCTGAGGTCTGGTCCTTTGGACCATCCCGGAATGACGAATGATGAAGGCAGTACCCCATCAAGCCGCCTTCGACTGCTGGGCCAGCGACGCAAACGTCTTGCCTTCCGCGGCGAGACGCTTGAGCAGCGGCGCCGGTTCGAGCGAGGGATCGTTGGTTTCCTTGGCGTAATACGACAGCCGGTCGGCGATGTGCTTCAGGCCGACCTGGTCGGCGTAGAACATCGGGCCGCCGCGATAGATCGGCCAGCCATAACCGTAGAGCCAGATCACGTCGATATCGCTCGGCCGCGCCGCGATCTTCTCTTCAAGGATCCGCGCGCCCTCGTTGATCATCGGATACATCATGCGCTCCAAAATTTCGTCGTCGCTGACGACGCGCTTCTTGCGACCGAGGCGCTGCAGCGTCTCGTCGATCAGCTTCTCGACTTCCGGATCCGGCAGCGCCGCGCGCGAGCCGCCTTCATACTTGTAATAGCCCTTGCCGGTCTTCTGGCCGAAGCGGCCGGCCTCGCACAGCGCGTCGGCGATTTCCGACTTGATGCCGCGGTCCTTGCGCGAACGCCAGCCGATATCGAGGCCGGCGAGATCGCTCATCGCGAACGGGCCCATCGGCATGCCGAACTTCGTCACCACGGCGTCGACCTGCTGCGGCAATGCGCCCTCGAACAACATCTTCTCCGACTGCTTGCCGCGCTGCGCCAGCATGCGGTTACCCACAAAGCCGTCGCAGACGCCAACCACGGCCGGCACCTTTGCGATCTTGCGCGCGATCGAAACGGCGGTGGTGAGCGCATCCGGCGCAGTCTTGTCGGCGCGCACGATCTCGCACAGCTTCATCACGTTGGCCGGCGAGAAGAAGTGCATGCCGAGCACGTCCTGCGGACGCTTTGTCACCTTCGCGATCTCGTCGATGTCGAGGTACGAGGTGTTGGAAGCAAGCACCGCGCCCGGCTTGGCGTACTTGTCGAGCGCCTCGAACACTTCCTTCTTGACCGCCATGGTTTCGAACACGGCTTCGATCACCAGGTCAGCGTCCTTGACGTTCTCCAGGCCGACCACCCCCGTGATCAGGCCCATGCGCTTGGCCGGCGCATCCGCGGGGATGCCGCCGCGCGCGGCGGTGGCCTCGTAGTTCTTCTGCATCACGCCCATGCCGCGCTTGAGCTGCTCTTCGCTGGTCTCGATCAGCGTCACCGGAATACCGGCATTGGCAAACGACATCGCGATGCCGCCGCCCATGGTGCCGGCGCCGATGATGGCGACGCGCTCGACATTGCGCGGCTTTGTGCCTTCGGGAACGCCGGCGATCTTGGCGGCTTCGCGCTCGGAGAAGAAGGCATAACGCTGCGCCTTGGACTGGTCGCTCGACATCAGCTTGAGAAAGCCTTCGCGCTCCTTCTTCAGCCCCTCGTCGAACGGCAGGTCGATGGCGGCGCCGACGGCGTCGGCTGCCGCAAACGGCGCTTCCAGCCCGCGGGCCTTCTTGGTCAGGGCGGCGACCGCATTGGTGAAGATCGAACGATCGGCCTTGGCGGCCGCGAGCTTGGAGTCGTCGTCGCGCAGCTTGCGCAAGGGGCGCTTCTCCGCCAGCACCTTGCGGGCAAAGGTTTCGCCGCCGGAGGCCGGACCTTCGACGATCTCCTCGATCAGCCCGTTCTTGAGGGCTTCCGCCGCACTGATCGGATCGCCGCCGACGATCATCTTGACCGCGAGTTCCGGGCCGACCGCGCGCGGCAGGCGCTGCGTGCCGCCGGCGCCCGGCAGCAGGCCGAGCTTGACTTCGGGCAGGCCGAGGCGCGCTTCCTTGGTGGCGACGCGATAGTGGCATGCCAGCGCGACTTCGAGACCGCCGCCGAGCGCCGTGCCGTGAATGGCGGCAACAATCGGCTTCGGCGAGTTCTCCATCAGCTCGAGCACCTCGGCGAGGCCGGGCGGCTTCGGCGGCTTGCCGAATTCGGTGATGTCGGCGCCGGCAATAAAAGTGCGGCCGCCACAGGTCAGCACGATTGCCTTAACTTCCGGATCGGCGATCGCGCTCTTCATGCATTCGAAGATGCCGCCGCGCACGGCGGCGCTCAGCGCGTTTACGGGAGGGCTGTTGACCGTGACGATGGCGATGGCGTCATTGCGTTCGAGTTTTACGACTTCGTTCACGGGACTCTCCCTGGATCGTTTGTTCTTGGATTGCTGCTCGACTTGCGTTGAGTAGCTACGGTCGTTTTCGTCAATTTCGCACTGCGAAATTTAATTCCACATCTTGACAGCGAGGGTTATTTTGAAGCACGTCCGTTGTCAACGAGATCATCAGCAGCAGCAGGCAATGAAACGTCCAGGGAAAAAAGTGGCGACGGATCGCAGCTTTGTCGTCGCGCTCTCCCGCGGACTTGATGTGTTGCGCGCATTCCATCCCAACGACGGGCTTCTTGGCAATCAGGAGATCGCCGCCCGTACTAAATTGCCGAAGCCGACCGTTTCCCGGCTGACCTACACCTTGACCAAGCTGGGCTATCTTACACCGGTTCCGCGGTTCGAGAAGTATCAGCTTGCGCCATCAGCCATGGCGCTGGGGTATGCCGCGCTGGCCAATCTCGGCGTTCGGCATTTGTCCGAACCCTATCGTGAAGCGCTGATGCGCGAGACCGGCGGCGCCGTCGCGGTCGGCGGCCGCGATCGTCACAGCATGATCTATTTCGGGCAGAGCCGTAACGGGTTGCTCGGCGTGCAGCTCGACGTCGGTTCGCGAGTACCGATCGCCACCACCGCGATGGGACGCGCCTATATCTGGGCCCTGCCCGATGACGAGCGCGCCTCTCTGTTGCGCGAACTGCGCGACCATTACGGCAGCCGCTGGTCGCGAATGCGCGACGGCATCGAACGCGCGGGCGAAATGGTCGCGCGTCACGGATTCACGATCTCCGCAGGCGAATGGCAAGACGATGTGCACGCGGTAGGTGTAGCGTTGAAGCTCAGCGATGGAACCGGACCGTATGCCTTCAATTGCGGCGCGCCCGCCTTCCGTTTTGCGGAAGATCGCTTGATCAACGATATTGGACCTCGCCTTGTGACGATGGTAAGGAACATCGAGGCAGCGCTGGGCGGCGCAGCCCCGCAATTAAAAAAAGAAGAGAACAAGAAGTTGAAAGCAGGAGGGAAAGTTGCACGTTTGCCCGAGGGGATCAGATAGCCGTCATCATGACCTGCGAAAATTTTCGCGCGGTCTTTCCTGCTCCATGATCAGCATGGGCGGGACGAGATGACGCAGGCACAGCTCGCGCAGGGAAATGCTCCCCTGCTCGCGGTTCGCGACATCAGCGTCGTGTTCGGCGGCATCATCGCGTTGAATGGCGTGTCCTTTAACATGCACAAGGGCGCCATCCTCGGCCTGATCGGACCGAACGGCGCCGGCAAGACCACGCTGTTCAATTGCCTTTCCAGACTCTATCAGCCGAGCTCCGGCGACATCCTGATGGAAGGCTCCAGCATCCTGACGCGCCCGGCGCACAAGATCGCCGAGATCGGCATCGGCCGCACCTTTCAGAACGTCGCGCTGTTTCCCAATCTCTCCGTGCTCGACAACGTTCGCGTCGGCACCCACGCCCGCACATCGAGCGACATCATCTCGGACTCGCTGAAGCTTGCCTGGGTTCGCCGCGGCGAAGCCGAGGTCAACAAGAAGGTCCATGAGATCCTCGATTACCTGGATCTCAATGACGTCGCCCACACCGTGGTTTCCGGCCTGCCGTTCGGCACCCAGAAGCGCGTCGAGCTGGCGCGCGCACTGGCGGCCGATCCGAAGATCCTGCTGCTCGACGAGCCCGCCGGCGGTCTCAACCACGAGGAAGTGTATGTCCTCGGCGATCTGATCCGCCGGATTCGCGACGAGCGCCACATGACCGTGCTGCTCGTCGAACATCACATGGGTCTGGTGATGTCGATCGCCGACCATGTCGTCGCACTCAATTTCGGCCGCAAGCTCGCCGAGGGAACACCGGCCCAGGTCCAGGCCGACCCGGATGTCATCAAGGCCTATCTGGGGAGCAAGGACCAATGACCGCGATGCTCAACATCAAGGATCTCCGCGCCTATTACGGCCAGGTCCAGGCGCTTCATGGCCTGAGCTTCTCGCTCAACGAAGGCTCATTGACCACGCTGTTGGGGGCCAACGGCGCCGGCAAGACCACCACCTTGCGGGCGATCTGCAACATGGTCCGCTCCACCGGCGCGATCGAGTTCGAGGGCAAGCCGCTCTCCGGCCGCTCGACCGAAAACGTCGTCCGTCTCGGCATTGCGCATGTGCCGCAGGGCCGCGGCACCTTCACCACCATGACGGTGGAGGAAAACCTGCAGCTCGGCGCCATCACGCGCGGCGACTCGAAGAATATCGTTGCCGATATCGAGCGCATGTACGGCCATTTTCCGGTACTGAAGGAACGGCACACCCAGCAGGCCGGCACACTGTCGGGCGGCGAACAGCAGATGCTCGCGGTGGCGCGTGCGCTGATGCTGCGCCCGCGGCTGATGCTGCTGGACGAGCCGTCGTTCGGCCTGGCGCCCCTGATCGTCCGCGACCTGTTCAAGATCCTCGGCAAGATCAACCGCGAGGACAAGGTCACCATTCTGGTGGTGGAGCAGAATGCGCAGCTGGCGCTGGAGCTCGCCGACCAGGCCTATGTGATCGAAACCGGACGGATCGTGATGTCGGGCAACGCCAAGGACATCGCCAACAACGAAGACATCCGCAAATCCTATCTGGGCTACTGAGGAGCGCCGCCATGGAGCTGTTTACCAACCAAGTCCTGGCCGGCATTGCCACAGGCGCGATCTATGCCTGTATGGCGCTCGCGGTCGTCATGATCTACCAGGCGATCGACCATCTGAATTTCGCCCAGGGCGAAATGGCGATGTTTTCGACGTTCATCTCGTGGCAGATGATGCAGTGGGGTGTGCCGTATTGGGGCGCCTTCGTGCTCACGCTGGCGATATCTTTCGCCGGCGGCATCCTGATCGAGCGGCTGCTGTTCAAGCCGCTCGCCAAGGCGCCGATCCTGACCAACGTCGCCGGTTTCATCGCGTTGTACGGGATCATCAACAGCTTCGCCGGCCTGATCTGGGACTTCACCATCAAGCAATATCCGACGCCGTTCGGGTCCTCGCCATTCCTCGGCAGCCAGCTGATCTCGACCCACCAGGCCGGCATGATCGGCGTCACGGTGCTGCTGCTGATCCTGCTGTTTCTGTTCTTCCAGTACACGCGGATCGGGCTTGCAATGCGGGCGGCCGCCGCGTTGCCTGAATCGGCCCGCCTCGTCGGCATCAACACCTCCTGGATGATCGCGCTGGGCTGGGGCATGGCTGCCGCGATCGGCTCGATCGCCGGCATGCTGATTGCGCCGGTGGTGTTCCTGGAGCCGAACATGATGCTGGGCGTGCTGATCTATGGATTTGCCGCGGCCGTGCTCGGCGGCCTGACCTCACCGCTCGGCGCTGTGGTCGGCGGCTTCCTGGTCGGCGTGTTCGAGAATCTCGCCGGGACCTACATTCCCGTTGTCGGCAACGAGTTGAAACTGCCGATCGCACTTGCGCTGATCATCACCGTATTGGTCGTCAAACCGGCTGGGCTGTTTGGCCGGCCCATTGTGAAGCGAGTTTGATCATGAGCGCTGTCGAAGACGTCGTCACCGAAGCCCCGGCCGTCGAGGCTGTTCCCAAGCGCGCCATGACGCTCGGCCTGGGCACCTCGCTAGTGGTGCTGGCCGCGCTGATCATCGCGCCGCTGCTCGTGAAGAACTTCATCATCTTCCAGTTGACGATGCTGCTGATCTATGGCCTTGCGGTTCTCGCCCTCAACATCCTGACCGGCGGCAGCGGCCAATTTTCGCTGGGTCAGAGCGCGTTCTATGCGGTCGGCGCCTATACGTCGGCGATCCTGATGGAACACGCCAACATGAACTACGCGCTGACACTGCCGATCTCGGGCATCATCTGCTTCGCGTTCGGCTTCCTATTCGGCAAACCGGCGCTGCGGCTCTCCGGCGTGTATCTGGCGCTGGCGACGTTCGCGCTGGCGACCGCGATGCCACAACTGCTGAAACTCGGCTTCTTCGAACACTGGACCGGCGGCGTGCAGGGGCTGGTCGTGACCAAGCCCGATGCGCCGTTCGGCCTGCCGATGTCGCAGGATATGTGGCTGTACTACTTCACGCTCGTGATCGCGATCGGCATCTATATCGCTTCGCTCAACTTGCTGCGCTCGCGTTCCGGCCGCGCCTTCATGGCGATCCGCGACAACGAGATCGCGGCCTCCGCGATGGGCGTCGACGTCGCGCTGTACAAGACGCTGGCGTTCGGCGTCTCGGCCGGCATCACCGGCGTTGCCGGAGGCCTGGGAGCGATCGCGGTGCAGTTCGTGGCACCCGACGGCTACACCATTCTGCTGTCGATCGCGCTGTTCCTCGGCATGGTGGTCGGCGGCGTCGGCTGGCTGCCGGGATCGATCGTCGGCTCGGCCTTCATCATCTTCGTGCCGAATATCGCGGAAGGAATTTCCGAAGGGACTTTCCGGCGCCGTATTCGGCGTGCTTCTGTTTCTCGTCATCTTCCTCGTGCCGCACGGCGCAAGGCAGGTCGCGATGGTTGCCCAGCAACTCATCGGCAAACTGAAGAAGTAATCCACGCGAGAAGGCCACCGACTTCGCTCCGATCGAGCAACTCCAAATGATGCGCTTCAAGGGCGCGAAGCGGGACTTGTTCGGCGACGTCATCAGCGGCGAGGCTGGTCATTAACCAATATTCCGCCGGGCGGTAGTTTCCCGGAGACCAGAATAAATATCGCCCCCCGCGACACCGTCGCGGGGGGCTTTTTGTTGCTGGCTGCCGCCGAAAGGTATTCAATACCGTTCAAGAGCCGATCAAGCGCTCCTGACACAACAACACCGACACATTCATCGATCCCAGGGAGATCAAAAAATGTCCGTTACCAACTTGCGCTTGGGAGCCTTTTCGGCTGCCCTCGCATTGCTTGCTGCAACCAGCAGCGGCGCGCTGGCGCAGAAGAAATACGACACTGGCGCCAGCGACACCGAAATCAAGATCGGCAACATCATGCCCTACAGCGGACCAGCTTCCGCCTATGGTGTGATCGGCAAGACCGAAGAGGCCTACTTCAAGAAGATCAATGCCGAGGGCGGTATCAACGGCCGCAAGATCAACTTCGTCAGCTATGACGACGCCTACAGCCCACCGAAGACCGTGGAGCAGGCACGCAAGCTGGTCGAGAGCGATGAAGTTTTGATTGTCTTCAATCCGCTGGGCACCCCGCCGAATACGGCGATCCAGAAATACCTGAACACGAAGAAAGTGCCGCAGCTGTTCGTCGCCACCGGTGCGACCAAGTGGAACGATCCGAAGGAGTTCCCCTGGACGATGGGCTGGCAGCCCAACTACCAGAGCGAAACCCAGATCTATGCGAAGTACATCCTGAAGAACAAGCCGGACGCCAAGATCGGCATCCTCTACCAGAACGACGACTACGGTAAGGACTATCTGAAGGGCTTCAAGGACGGGCTCGGCGCCAAGGCGGCATCGATGATCGTCATGGAGGAAAGCTACGAAGTCTCCCAGCCGACCATCGACTCCCACATCGTCAAGCTGAAGTCGACCGGCGCCGACGTGTTCATGAACATCACCACGCCGAAATTCGCGGCGCAGGCGATCAAGAAGAATGCCGAAGTCGGCTGGAAGCCGCTGCACTTCCTCAACAACGTCTCGGGCTCGATCGGCAGCGTCATCAAGCCGGCCGGCTTCGAGAATGCACAGGACATCATCTCGTCGCAATACCTGAAGGATCCGACCGACAAGCAGTGGGATAAGGACGCCGGGATGATCGCTTGGAACCAGTTCCTGGATAAGTATTATCCCGAAGCCAACCGCGCCGACGCCTCGGTGATGTACGCCTATACCGTCGCCCAAGGCCTCGTGCATGTGTTGAAGGCGTGCGGCGACGACCTGACCCGGGCCAATATCATGAAGCAGGCCGCCAGCATCAAGGACCTCGAACTGGGCGGCCTGTTGCCTGGGATCAAGGTTAACACGTCGGCGACCGACTTCGCCCCGATCTCGCAAGTGCAGTTGATCAAGTTCAAGGGCGACACCTGGGAACGCTTCGGCGAAATCCTCTCCGGTGACGTCGGCGGTTAGCGCGCCGGACTGTCTACTAAAGAAGCAGCCCCTGCGGCTTTGCCGCGGGGGCTTTTTGTTGTGGGGCTTCCGGCAAGATGATAAGCACGCGACGTTAAAAGAGCTTCATTCAAGGGCCGGACGACTATCTTTGTTTAAATGAAAAGGGAGAGACAGAAATGTCCACATTGAAAAAACTGGCGGTCGCTTCGGCCGCGTTTGGACTACTCGCGGCGACTTCGGGCGGCGCACTCGCACAAAAGAAATACGACCCCGGCGCGAGCGACACCGAAATCAAGATCGGCAACATCATGCCCTACAGCGGACCAGCTTCCGCCTATGGCGTGATCGGCAAGACCGAAGAGGCCTACTTCAAGAAGATCAATGCCGAGGGCGGCATCAACGGCCGCAAGATCAACTTCATCAGCTATGACGATGCCTACAGCCCGCCGAAGACGGTCGAGCAGGCGCGCAAGCTGGTCGAGAGCGATGAAGTCCTGTTGGTCTTCAATCCGCTGGGTACCCCGTCGAACACCGCGATCCAGAAGTACCTGAACTCGAAGAAGGTGCCGCAGCTGTTCGTCGCCACCGGCGCCACCAAGTGGAACGATCCGAAGAACTTCCCCTGGACGATGGGCTGGCAGCCCAACTACCAGAGCGAAACGCAGATCTACGCGAAGTACATTCTGAAGAACCACCCGAACGCCAAGATCGGCATCCTCTACCAGAACGACGACTACGGTAAGGACTATCTGAAGGGCTTCAAGGACGGGCTCGGCGCCAAGGCGGCATCGATGATCGTCATGGAGGAAAGCTACGAAGTCTCCGAACCGACCATCGACTCCCACATTGTCAAGCTGAAGTCGACCGGCGCCGACGTGTTCATGAACATCACTACGCCGAAGTTCGCGGCCCAGGCGATCAAGAAGAATGCCGAAATCGGCTGGAAACCGGTGCACTTCCTCAACAACGTCTCCGCCTCGATCGGCAGCGTGATGAAACCGGCTGGCTTCGAAGCCAGCCAGGGCATCATCTCGTCGGCCTATCTCAAGGACACGTCCGACCCGCAGTGGAAGGACGATGCCGGCATGAAGGCGTTCGATGAGTTCCTGACGAAGTACTTCCCGGAAGGCAACCGCATCGATGGATCGGTGATGTTCGGTTACACCGTCGCGCAGGGACTCGTTCAAGTGCTGAAGGCTAGCGGCGACAATCTCACGCGCGAGAACGTCATGAAGCAAGCCGCCAGCATCAAGGACCTCGAACTCGGCGGCCTGTTGCCGGGCATCAAGGTCAACACTAGCCCGACCGACTTCGCTCCGATCTCGCAGGTCCAACTGCAGAAGTTCAAGGGCGAAGCGTGGGAGCTGTTTGGTGAGATCATGAGCGGAGACGTCGGCGGCTAACAATTCGAAAAGCCAATCGGCCCATTCGCGGGCCGGACAGCCCCCGCAGGAACACCCTGCGGGGGTTTTCTTTTGCAGCGATTGGATGGATAACCACACTTCCTGTCCATCGCTGCCGTTGCCATCATGACCGACCGGCGTCCCCTCCTGCGTGCGATCTTTGATGCGGCTGTCGCGGCCGCGCATCCCGACGTCGTGCTGTCGGCGCATCTGCGCCCGGCGCCGAAAGGCAGGGTGATTTGCCTCGCCGCCGGCAAGGGCGCAGCTGCTATGGCGGCTGCGGCCGAGCGGCATTATCTCGACGCGCTTGGGCTCGACCCCGCGCGGTTGATCGGCATCGCCACCACCCGCCACGGCCATGGCGTGCCGACGCGGCGGATCAGGGTCATCGAGGCCGGCCACCCCGTGCCCGATGAAGCCGGGCTGAAAGCCGCAGACGACACGTTGCGTCTCGCGGCCGAGGCGACCGCGGACGATCTGCTGCTGGTGCTGTTGTCCGGCGGCGGTTCCGCGAACTGGATCGCGCCGGTCGAGGGCGTTTCGTTTGCGCAGAAGCAGCAGGTAAACCGCGCGCTGCTGCGTTCGGGCGCCCCGATCGGCGAGATGAACATCGTCCGCAAGCACCTGTCACGGATCAAGGGCGGCCGGCTGGCGCGCGCGGGACAACGCGCCGAAATCGTCACGCTGGCGATCTCGGACGTTCCGCACGACGATCCCTCGGCGATTGCATCGGGACCGACGGTGCCGGATCCCACCACGCTGGCGGATGCCCGCGCGCTGGTCGTACGGTATAATCTCGCGGTAGACGACGCCGTCAGGCGCGCGCTTGAGGATCCCAGGAACGAGAGCTGCAAGCCCGGCGACCCTGCCTTTGCGCGCGCGCATTTCGAGATCATTGCGAAACCGAAGGCTTCGCTCGATGCCGCGATCAAGATCGCAAGGGATGCCGGATACGAGGTGATCGGCCTCGGCGCCGATCTCGAAGGCGAAGCGCGCGACGTTGCCGCCGACCATGCGCGGCTGGCGCTGAAAGCGCGAAGCGAAGGCAAGCGCACCGCCATCGTGTCCGGCGGCGAACTCACCGTGACCGTCCGCGGCAATGGCCGCGGCGGCCCCAATCAGGAATATGCGCTGGCGCTGGCTGACCTGCTGAAGGATACGCCCGGCATCGCGGCGCTGGCGGCGGATACCGACGGCGCCGACGGCGGCGCCGGCAGCGCGGCCGATCCGGCCGGCGCGGTCATCGACCACGCCACGTTTACCAGCATGAAATCGCTTGGCCTGGATCCAGCGGCCTATCTCGCCAACAACGACGCCACCGCGTTCTTTTCCGCAACCGGCGATCTCGTGCAGACCGGCCCGACGCTCACCAACGTTAACGACGTCAGGGTGATTTTGGTGGACCCGGTTTAATCTTCCGGGTCTCGCCTGCATCGCGGCCGGAAACCGCATTAACGCTTTGTTCAGCAAGTTCCGCAAAACCCCTCCGCGTTTGTCGTGTCCCAAGGCTGAGATTCACCAGCTTCGGTTCCAATGCCCGATCTCCTGAACGGAGGAGAGCCGCCACAAGCGGTAGGGGAAACGCGACATGACGGATCGAGGCCAATTTTCCATTGACCTGGAGGCGGCGCATGCGAGTGCGAACCTCGAAGAGGCCTTTGACCATCTGTCGCTTGGCGTCGTTATCTTCAACGCCAGGCGGGAAGTCGTTTTCTGCAACAAGCGCTACATGGAGATGTACGGGCTCTCGCCCGCACAAGTGAAGCCGGGTACGCCGACCAGCGAACTGATCCGGCACCGACTCAACCTCGGCCTGAAGGTTCAGATCACACCGGATGATTACGTTCGCGAACGGACTGGACGCGATATCACGCTCGACACCACCGTGCAGGAATTCACCGACGGCCGCATCATTGCCTACACGGTCCACCCGTTGCCCGGCGGCGGCGGGCTGGCGACCCACGAGGACATCACCGAGCGGGAAGAGCTCAATGCCCGCCTGAAGAAACAGTACGAACTCGGCAGGGAGCAGGAAGAGGCCCTGCGCAGCAGGAACTTCCAGTTCGATACCGCGATCAACAACATGTCGCAGGGGCTGTGCTTCTTCAACTCCGACCACCGCCTGATCGTCTGCAACGAACGTTTCGTCGATATTTACAATATTCCATCCGATCGCGTCTATCCCGGCATGAAGCTGACGGAGATCGTCGATCTGCGGTTCGAAGCCGGCAGCTTTCCAGCCATGACGCGGGATGAATATGTGCGTTGGCGTAGCGACGTCGCGGTCTCCAACGAAGCAAAGGACAGCACCGTCGAACTGCAGGACGGGCGCACCATCAAGATCCGGCACCGGCCGATGCCTGGCGGCGGCTGGGTTGCCACCCATGAGGACATCACCGAGCAGCGCCAGTCCGAGGTCAAGATCGAGTACATGGCGCACCACGATTCGCTGACCGGTCTCGCCAACCGGGTGCTGTTGAACGATCGGCTCGAACACGCATTGAGCCGAGCCCAGCACGACGAAATGGTGGCGGTACATCACCTCGACCTCGATCAGTTCAAGGCCGTGAACGATACGTTCGGCCATCCCTGCGGCGACAGGCTGCTCAGGGTCGTCGCCGAACGGTTGCGCGGGCTCGCTGGCGAGGCCGATACGATCGCACGGATGGGCGGCGATGAATTCGTCATCGTGCAGACCGCAATCGCGGAACCTGCCGACGCCACCGCGCTGGCGCAGCGCGTCATCAAGGAACTGAGCGAGCCCTATGACATCGATGGTCAGCAGGCCGTCATCGGCGTCAGCATCGGCATCTCGGTCGGCCCCGGCGACGGTTCGAGCCCCGACAAGCTGTTGCGCAACGCAGACCTCGCGCTCTACCGCGCCAAGAGCGACGGACGCGGCACGTTCCGCTTCTTCGAACCCGTAATGGACCTGCAGATGCAGGCCCGCCGCATCATGGAGCAGGACCTGCGCAAGGCGCTACCATCAGGCGAGTTCGAGCTGCACTACCAGCCGGTCGTCAATCTGGCGAGCAAGGAAATCAGCGGCTTCGAAGCCCTGGTACGCTGGAATCATCCGGCCAGGGGAATGATCTCGCCGGCGGACTTCATCCCGCTGGCCGAAGAAATTGGTTTCATCGTGCCGATGGGCGAGTGGATCATCCGGCAGGCATGCGCCACCGCCGCGCAATGGCCCGGTGACCTCCATGTCGCCGTCAACATTTCAGCGATCCAGTTTCGCAGTCCCGGCCTGATGCAGGTGATCGTCGGCGCGCTCGCGGCTTCCGGCCTCGCGCCGACGCGGCTGGAGATCGAAATCACCGAGTCCGTCCTGTTGCACAACAGGGAAACCACGCTTGCCGTGCTGCATCAGTTGCGGGCGCTCGGAATCAAGATCGCGATGGACGATTTCGGCACCGGCTATTCCTCGCTGACCTACCTGCAGAGCTTTCCATTCGACAAGATCAAGATCGACCGGTCGTTCGTCAAAAATATCACGGAGAACGCGAGCTCGCTCAACATCGTGCGCGCGGTCGCAGCGCTGGCCAATGGAATGGGCATGACGGCCACCGCCGAGGGCGTGGAAACCGCAGAGCAGCTCGACCGCATCGCATCCGAGGGATGCACCGAGATGCAGGGTTTTTTGTTCAGCCGGCCGCTTCCGGCAGCCGAGATCGAGCGGCTGTTCCTGTCGGGGCGCTCGTCGCAAAAGGTCCCCGGTCGCATTGTAGCGGCCTGATCCCGAGACACCGTCATTCCGGGGCGCCCAAAGGGCGAACCCGGAATCTCGAGATTCTCAGGTGCGCAATCGCGCACCATAGTTCGTCGCTACGCGCCGCCCCGGAATGACGGCGTCAATCGTTCAGAACTCGTTTGCGATCTTCGACAGCATCTCGAGCAGCGCGACGCGGTTGGCGGGACCAAGCAATGCGTTGAGCCGCGCCTCGTGCTTGGTGGCGACGAGCTTCTTGGCGCGCGCCAGCACCGCCCTCCCCTTGTCGGTCAGAACCAGGATGTGGGAGCGGCGGTCGTTGGTCGAGCGCATCCGGGTGCAGAGATCGCGGCTTTCCAGCGCATCCAGCATCGACACGAAATTCGGCCGGAGAATGCCGAGCGTGTTGGCGATCTCGGTCTGGTTGCGGCCGGGATTCCGGTCGAGCAACAGCAGCACCGAGAACTGCGCCGGCGTCAGTTGCAGCGGCGCGACGCAGCGCAGGAAGTCCTCGAACACCTTCAGCTGTGCGCGCTTGAGGGAATAGCCGAGCAGTTCGGCGAGTTCGCCCATCTGCAGCGCGGCGTTTTCCGCCCCGCTCTCGACGGATTCCTTGCCGCCGGCACGGGAAGGCTTGACGGCATCGGTCGCTGCCTTGGAAACTGTCATCGGTGAAGGCTCGTCATCCCGAAAAAGGTCCCGCGCATGGTCGGGGTCTTGATGTTATATTTGATAATTGTTATTGATTATATCAAATATCGGCGCCTTTCAACTGCCGAGATTGGGACAGCCGGCTGACCTGATGAGGTCGAGACCGGTGAGGCCGAGGGGAGCGCCAGTCTTGAATACGACGATCATGCTGTTCCTTCTGCAGGACGGCATCACCAACGGCGCGATCTATGCGCTGCTCGGGCTGGCGCTGGTGCTGGTGTTCGCCGTAACCCGCGTCATCCTGATTCCGCAAGGCGAATTCGTGACCTACGGCGCGCTGAGCTACGCCGTGCTGGCGACCGGCAAGGTGCCGGGCACCGCGTGGCTCGCAATGGCCATGGGCGTGGTAGCCTTCAGCCTCGACCTGTTCGACGCAAGGCGATCGCTGCGGCTCACGCGGGTCGCGCGCTCCCTTGCCCTCAACATCGTTCTGCCGGCGGTCATTCTGGCGCTGAGCTACGCGCTTGTCGGCCCCAAGACGCCGATCGCGGTCAACATTGCGCTGTCGCTCCTGATCGTTGCGGCGATCGGACTGTTCCTCTACCGCATCGCGTTCCAGCCGCTCGCCCATACCTCGGTGCTGGTGCTGCTGATCGCCTCCGTCGGCTGCCATCTCGCGCTGCAGGGGCTCGGGCTGGTGTTCTTCGGCGCCGAAGGTATGCGCGGACCGGCATTGTCGAGCGTGGCGCTGACGGTCGGACCGTTGCGCTTCACCGGCCAGAGCCTCGCGGTTTACGCGCTGACCATCGCCTTCATCGTCGCGCTGTGGCTGTTCTTCGGCTTCACGCTGATGGGCAAGGCGCTGCGCGCCACCGCCGTCAACCGGCTCGGCGCGCGCCTGGTCGGCATCCGCACCACGCTGTCGGGACAGATCGCCTTCCTGCTGGCTTCCGTGATCGGCGCGATTTCCGGAATCCTGATCGTGCCGATCACGACGCTCTATTACGACACCGGCTTCCTGATCGGCCTGAAAGGCTTCATCGCCGCGATCATCGGCGGGCTGGTGAGCTATCCGCTGACCGCGGTGGCGGCCCTGGTCGTCGGCTGCGTCGAGGCTTTCTCCTCGTTCTACGCCAGTAATTTCAAGGAGGTCATCGTCTTCACGCTGATCCTTCCCGTGCTGGTGCTGCGCTCGCTCGCAGCGCCCGCGGTCGAGGAAGAGAAGGACTGACGGCGATGCAACAGCGGCTTCCACTCATCGTCTTCGCGCTGGTCATGGCGGCGATCCCGTTCATCCCGGGTGTCCCGCCGTTCTGGATCGTCCTGCTCAACAATATCGGCCTCGCCGCCCTGGTGGCGATGGGGCTGGTGCTGCTCACCGGCGTCGGCGGCCTCACCTCGTTCGGCCAGGCTGCTTTTTGCGGCTTCGGCGCCTATACCACCGCAGTGCTTACCACTGCCTACGGTTTTTCGCCGTGGCTGACACTGCCGCTCTCGCTGCTGGTCAGCGGCATCGCCGCCGTCCTGCTCGGCATCGTCACGGTGCGGTTGTCCGGCCACTATTTGCCGCTCGGCACCATCGCCTGGGGCATCGGGCTGTTTTATCTGTTCAGCAAGCTGGAATTCCTCGGCCGCAATGACGGCATCTCAGGCATTCCGCCGCTTTCGATCGGCAATTTCCGCATGCTCGATCCCGGCACGATCTATTTCGCGATCTGGATCGCCGTGCTGATCTCGGCCTTGCTGACCATGAACCTGCTGGACTCCCGCACCGGCCGCGCGATCCGCGCGCTGCGGCGCGGCCATATCGCCGGCGAGGCGTTCGGCGTGCAGACGCCGCGCGCCAAGCTTCTGGTGTTCATCTATGCGGCGGTGCTGGCCGGCCTGTCCGGCTGGCTCTATGCGCATTTCCAGCGCGCCGCCAACCCGACGCCCTTCGGCGCGCAGGCCGGCATCGAGTATCTGTTCATCGCCGTGGTCGGCGGCGCCGGCTATGTCTGGGGTGCGGTGCTGGGCGCCGGCATCGTCGTGATCCTGAAGGAGATCCTGCAGAGCTATCTGCCGTATATCTTTGGCGGCCAGAGCCAGCTCGAGACCATCGTGTTCGGCATCCTGCTGGTCGTGCTGCTGCAGCTCGCCCCGACCGGCGTCTGGCCCTGGCTGATGGCGCGGTTGCCGCTCAAGCCGGCCCGCAAGCCGACCGACACGTCGCTGCCTCCCGCCACGCGCGTGCGCGCGCCGGCTTCTCCCGCGACGCTGTTGCAGATCGAGAAGGCGCGTAAGCAATTCGGCGGCGTCATTGCGGTCAACGATGTCTCGTTCGACGTGCAGGCCCGCGAGATCGTCGCCCTGATCGGCCCCAACGGCGCCGGCAAGAGCACGACCTTCAACCTGATCACGGGCGTGCTGACGACGACCGGCGGCACCATCAAGGTGCTCGGCAACAAGGTCGACAACGCCCCGCCGCAGGAAGTCGTAAAACTCGGCGTCGCCCGCACCTTCCAGCACGTCAAGCTGGTGCCCGACATGACCGTGCTGGAAAACGTCGCGATCGGCGCGCATCTGCGCGGGCACGCGGGCGCGATCGCCAGCATGTTCCGGCTCGACCGTGCCGATGAAGCGAAATTGCTGGCGGAAGCCGCCCGCCAGATCGAGCGCGTCGGCCTCGGCGACCAGATCGACCAGTTGGCCGGCAGCCTGTCGCTCGGCCAGCAGCGCATCGTCGAGATCGCGCGCGCACTGTGTGTCGACCCGCTGCTGCTGCTGCTGGACGAGCCGGCTGCCGGACTGCGCCACATGGAGAAGCAGCGGCTTGCCGCACTCTTGCGTCAATTGCGCGACGGCGGCATGTCGGTGCTCCTGGTCGAGCACGACATGGGTTTCGTGATGGATCTCGCCGACCGCGTCGTGGTGCTGGATTTCGGCACCAAGATCGCCGAGGGCACGCCGGCTGCGATCAAGACCAATCCTGACGTGATCAAGGCCTATCTCGGAGCCACCGCATGAGCGCGCTGTTATCGGTCTCCGACGCGCATGTTTCCTACGGCAAGGTCGAAGCCGTGCGTTCGGTGTCGCTCGACGTCGGCGGCAACGAGATCGTCACCATCATCGGCGCCAACGGCGCCGGCAAGAGCACGCTGCTGAACGCCATCATGGGGGTGCTGCCGCTGAAGGGCGCGGCCGCCTTCGCCGGCAACGACATGGCGCCACTCGATATCGAGGATCGCGTGGCCGCCGGCCTGAGCCTCGTCCCCGAGCATCGTGAATTGTTCGGCACCATGAATGTCGAGGACAACCTGCTGCTTGGAGCGTTCCGGATTCCGAAGGCCACGGCGGCGAGATCGTTCGAACGAGTCTACGCGCTGTTCCCGCGGCTGAAGGAGCGGCGCAGGCAGCTGGCCGGCACGCTCTCCGGCGGCGAGCAGCAGATGCTGGCGATGGGCCGAGCATTGATGGGTGCGCCCAAATTGCTGATGCTCGATGAGCCGAGCCTCGGCCTCGCGCCGATCATCGTCGCCGACATCTTCCGCACCATTGGCGAGCTGCGTGCTGCCGGCGTCTCGGTGCTGCTGGTGGAGCAGAACGCAAAGGCCGCGCTGCAAGTTGCCGACCGCGCCTATGTCATGGAGCTCGGCGAGTTCATCCTGTCGGGATCGGCAAACGATATCGCCGCCAACCAGCGTGTTGCCGCGAGCTATCTCGGCTTCCAGCACGAGGGTACGAGCGGGATCTAGGTCAGCCGCCATCGGCCTTCGCGCTGCCGCCGAGATTGTCGATCAGGATGTAAACGCTGATCAGGAAGACCCAGAACGGCAGTACTGCGAAACTCCAGCTGATGAAAAAGCTTCCCATCAGAAGGAGCAGTGCCAGCAAAAATCCGAGATAGGCAATCCAGCGCGGGGCAATGCCGGTACGGATCACGACGGTTGACGTGGAAACCATGAATACGGCCGCCATCTTGATCGCGTACACGTTCGCGATGATGTAGGAAGCGGCGCGCGCGAAGCGAAAGGTGGCCGAATTCATCAGTTCCTGCGGCGTGGAAACAGAAGCGACCAGCACTATCGCGCCTATTACGGCGGCGGCGGCGAACAGCATCGCCAGAAACAACAAGCCACTCCCGAAAAACACGGTGGCAAAAAAGCGGTCCTCGAGCTGGGCGAGCCGGTCGCGCAGCACGCCGATAAACCACAGGAAGGCGACACCGGCGAACGGCACCAGGTTCAATGCAACGGTGACCGCTCGCGTGTCTGTCGCAAGCCACGCACCAGGATCGAGCGGATCTGCCGGTATCGAAGTCCGCAGCAGCCAAAGGATCAATAGCAGCAGCAGCGAAAAGACGATCCCTGCGATGGCCGCGGCTTTCGGGGTTTTCAGCTGTTCATGAGTGAGAAAGCCATTCTCGGGCATCACCACCGGTCCTCATGCTTCTCCATCTCAATCAACGTCAGCCCCAAGGGCTCACGATGCCTCTCATTGCATCACCTTTCCGGAGTGCCCGCCGAGGCCCTGCGCGTCCGCGACACGAGCCAGCGCCAATTCTTCCGGGTAGGTGAAGATCCGCTCGACTTCACGATCGAGCAAGCTCAGCTGTCGAAGCAGCACGTCGCGACGGTTCGGCGGCAGCGTCTGCACCAGGTTTTCAATCATCGCCCGCATCCGCCTCACGATCTGGAGATTGTTCGAGCCGCAGTTGCGGATCTCGCTGAAGGCGAGATAGACAAAATCGTCCCAGTTGGGTGTCCGGAAAATCACGCGAATTTGCCCGGATTGATCCAGCAATTCGTCCGTGCGAAGGTGACGCTTTCCGACCGTTCGCAACATGCGATGAAGTTGATCCATGGCGAGCACGGCGGTGGTCGGATCGTTGATGGCTGGCGATAGCGCCTTAAGGGCAACATCGGCGACAATACGAAATGCAAAAGTGGGGTCCTGATCCAGCGCGCGCTCTGATCCAAACGCGATCCTTGAACTCAGGGTATGCTCGTCGAGCGAGCAGGCCCCGCTGTACAGATTGAACAGGGGATCGTCGGTCGCGACGAAATCGCCAATCTGCGGGACGAATTCGACGACCCCCTTCGATCGCTCAGCCAGCGCCTTTAGCGCTTCGAGATCGACCGCCACCACAATGGCCGACGTCTCCCTGATGCCGAATTACCCGGCCCGGGGGGCCGAGATTGATTGCTTCACCCTCCTCAACATCAGCACCGTGACCTGCTTCGGGATAGATGCTTTCGGTCACGGCTATCCCGGCGGCGCCGACATGGGCCAGAAGACTGATCGGACGCAGCAGCCGCGAGGCATAGTCGATCAGATGGAAAAACGCAGCGAACGAGGCAATGCCGAGCACCATCGCCAGCAGCATCACCAGCTGGTGGACTTCCTTGTCCATGAGGTTCTGGGCACTGAGCGCGAACATCAACGTAAATATGAAGAGCCCGACGGTGTATTTGACGACGCGATTGCGCAGCAGCGTCGTTGCGATCAGTCGCGGGGTCAGCTGCGCGCTGGCAACCTGAATAGCTATCAACAGGGAGCCGAAGGTGAACACCACGAAGGAGAGAGTTATTGTTGCGAAGGCTTCGAGCAATGCCCGCGCGCCAGTTTGCGTGAAGCCCAACAAGCTCCACCCAAGCCAATCATCGAGCCGGTGCAAAAATCGGGTTATTACCAGCTCGAGCGGTATTGCCACGAACGGAACCAGCCAGAGCGAAGATTTGAGATAGTTTTTAATGCCGTAAAGCCTGCTCCAGCTCATCATGCCTTTACCCTGAAAAGTGAGCACCACGATGATGGTATCCAAAATTGAACCGGGAATAATCTCATGAACAATCCAATGAGGCGCTGGACTTCCGCGGACCTCCATTGATCTAGATCAAGTCGGCGGTCGTGGCGCCGTCAAGTCTGGGGCCGCAAGCATGCGGGCTGCGAGGGCTGACGGACGGCCGATGGTGGTAACGGAGGCGCATCTGAAAACGGTCGACATCATTTATCGGTATGAGGCGCGCGACGCTCCCGCGAGGCCTTTGCCAACGGATAGCGATGCAGCCTTGCGCAGGCTGAATGGCGGCAATAGCGATTTCGCTGCGCTGCTCGATCACGTCAAAGACGAAATCGGAATACAGCAGATCATCCCGGTCGATCCGGGGGATTTGGGCCTGGATCCGAACGTCGCTGGAGCACCCAAACAGCGTCCGTTCGCGGCAGTGCTCGGGTGTTCGGACGCCCGCGTGCCCATCGAACTCATTTTCAACGAGGGACCAAACGATCTTTTCGTTATCCGCGTAGCAGGTAACGGCCTGGGCACGGAGGTGCTGGGCAGCCTCAAATATGCAGTGGATCACCTGGGTGGTACGTTGAAGCTGATTGTCGTTCTCGGGCACAGCGGATGCGGGGCTCTTACTACGGCCGTCGATGTGTTTCTCAACCCGGGCGACTATCTGGCGATTGCCGCACAACATTCAATCCGGAGCATTCTCGACCGCTCCCTCATCGTCGTTCAGGCGTCGGCAAACAGACTTCTTTCGGCATTCGGCCCCGACGTTACGCACAACCCGGGATACCGGCAGGCGCTGATCGAGGCATCGATTGTCACCAATGCCGCGCTCTCCGCCTACTCGATCCAGCAGGAGTTCGTCAGCCACGACCTGCCAGGATTGCAGGCAGTTTACGGCGTTTACGTTCTCGAGACCCGCGAGGTATGGGCGCCGCGCCCAGGCGGCAGCAAGGGAACTGGATTGGCCTCGCCTCCGCGCGATCTCGCCGGATTTGCCGCCTTTTCCGACGCGGTCGTTCAATCGGAGCGAATTGCCTCTTATCTGAAATCCGTGAAGTCTGATTAGACACTCGTCGAGGGTGGGCCGGGCGCTGTTCGCGCCGAGCCCACCCTTTCATTCTGTCAGACCTCATCCTGAGGAGGCCGCGAAGCGGCCGTCTCGAAGGATGGGCCGCGGGCCTCATGGTTCGAGACGGCGCTGCGCGCCTCCTCACCATGAAGGTCTCGTGGTTGCTTTACTTCGCCGGGACGTACTTGCCGTCCTTCACGGTCAGGATGATGCGCGAGCGGTCGTCGAGGCCGTAGCGATCCTTTTCAGTGAAGTTGTAGACGCCCTGACTTGCTGCGATGTCCTTCTCGGTCATCAGGGCCTGACGGATGGCCTCGCGGAATTCGGGCGTGCCCGGCTTCGCCGTCTTCAATGCCACCGGCACCACACGCTTGAGCACTTCGAAGGCGTCGTAGGAGTGGCCGGCGAACTGGCTGCGGCTGTTGGCGCCATACTTGGCTTCGTAGGCGGTGTTGAGCGCGAGCCCCGGCTTCTTGGTCAAGGCGCTGTCGGGCTGCGATTCCGGCGACATCACCGGACCCGACGCCATGATCACGCCCTCGGCCGAGGGGCCGGCGATGCGGATGAAGTCCATGCTGGCGGCGCCGTGGGTCTGATAGATCAGGCCCTTGTAGCCGCGCTCGCGGAGCGTGGACTGCGGCAGCGCTGCCGCGGTCCCGGAGGCACCGACGAGAACGGCGTCGGGGTTGGCGGCAACCAGCTTGAGCACCTGGCCGGCAACCGACGTATCCGGACGGGCAAAGCGCTCTTCCGTCGCCACGCTCAATCCCATCGGGATAGCCTGGGCCTTGAAGTCGTTCATCCAGAGGTCGCCGTAGGAATCGGAGTAGCCGATATAGCCCACGGTCTTGATGCCGTGCGCCTTCATGTGCTCGTACAGCACCTTGCCCATGATCGGGATCGGCTGCGGCATGGCGACCGACCACTTCGCGCGCGCCTCGTTGATCGGGAACGGCGCCAGGCCGAAATGCGGAATCCCCGCCTCGTTCGCAACGGTGGAGACCGCAACGGTCGGGGGCGTCGTCGAGGAGCCCATGATGATATCGGCCTTGGATTCGGTCACGAACCGCCGGGCGTTGGTGGTTGCCGTGGTGGGATCACCGCCGTCGTCGAGCACGATGACCTTGAGCGGCACGCCGCCGAGCTCCTTGGGTACGAAATCAAGCGCGTTGCGTTCGGGAATGCCGAGCGCCGCCGCGGGGCCGGTCGTTGTGACGGTGATGCCGATTACGATCTCGTTGGACTGCGCCATGGCCGAGGATCCCGCCAGGGCGAGCCCCGCCATGACCGCAGCAGCGGACAGAAAAGCCTTCTTCATTCATTCCTCCCTAGATTTTCTATTTATGGTCTCGTTCTTAGTACGCATTTTCTTTACGCGAACCGGTATCCACTTCGCTCGAAAACGCTATGAAGCAAAATCCGTCGGTCAATTCAGCCCCTTCTTTAGGTCATACGAGGTTGTGAGTCAGCCCCGCATGAACCGCTCGATGATCTCCGGCGGCATCGGAGCCGATTTCAGCCGCGCTGGATCGTCCGGGTGACGGCCGACCAGCACGCGGGTCTCGAACGCCTCGATCGCAAGCGCATCGCCCTTGTAGACGTTGTGGATCACCTCGAAGCTGGATCGCTTGAAGCTCTCGATCCGGCTCTCGATTCTGATCCAGTCGCCATGGGTCGAGGGGATGTGGAATTTCGCCCGCGTGTCCACCATGGGTATGCCGACGAGCCCGTATTTGTGAATGATGTCCTGTTTCGAAAAGCCGGCCGCTTCGAACATGATCGAGGTCGAATCGTCGAACATCGCGAAGTAGCGCGGGTAATAGACGATGTTGGCGGGGTCACAATCGCCCCACTGGATCTGCACGTCGCGCTTGTTGACGAACATCGGATATCCCTATCGCGGCGCCATGCGAAGCGCGGCATCGAGCCGCACCACTTCGCCATTCAGGTAAGGGTTGTCGATCATGTGCAGCGCGAGCGAGGCGAACTCATCCGCCTGACCGAGCCGACGCGGGAACGGGATCGAAGCGGCGAGCGAATCCTGCGCCTCCTGCGGCAGATTGGCCAGCAGCGGCGTCAGGAACAGGCCGGGCGCAATCGTCAGCACGCGAATGCCGAACTGCGCCAGTTCGCGCGCGATCGGCAGCGTCATGGCGACGATGCCGCCCTTCGAGGCCGAATAGGCGGATTGCCCGATCTGGCCGTCATAGGCCGCGATGGAGGCCGTGGAAATCACCACGCCGCGCTCGCCGGTCGCCAGCGGCTCCAGCTTCGACATCGCTGCTGTCGCCAGCCGCAGCATGTTGAAGGAACCGATCAGATTGACCTTGATCACCTTGTCGAAATCGCCGAGCGCCATCGGCCCTTCCTTGCCGATCACGCGCTTGGCAACGCCGATGCCGGCGCAGTTCACCAGCACGCGGGCCGGGCCGTGGGCCGCCGCGGCCTTGGCGATCGCGGCTTCGGCCGAGGCTGCGTCGGAAACGTCGCAGATGACGGCGACGCCGCCGATCTCGGCCGCAACGGTTTCAGCAAGCTTGGCGTTGAGATCGCAGACGGCCACCTTGGCGCCTTGTGCGGCGAGCCGGCGCGCGGTCGCCGCGCCCAATCCCGATGCGCCACCGGTGACGATGGCGGCCTGGTCCTTCAACTGCATGGTCTTCTCCCTGACAAACGCTTCTTCGAATTTACTAGAGCACGATCACCTGCGCCGGCGGCGCCGATGAATAGATCTCCTCGATCAGTGCGCTGCGATTTTCCAGCACCGCGCGCTGGTTGATCGAGCCCTTGTCGGTGACCTCGCCGCGGTCGATCGACAGCGGCATATCGAGCAGGATTGCCCGCACGATCCGTGTCGACGAACCCGTGGCGCCGGCAACCAGCCTCTCGAAGCGCTCGCGAAATGCTGCGCGGATCAGCGGATCGGACGCGGCCGCGGCGATATCGTCCAGCGGAATCGTCGGATTGATCAGGCGGCAGCCATCGAGATCGAGCACCACCAGCGCCGATATTTCGTCGCGGTTGATGCCTGATATCACGACGTCGCGCACCAGCGGCGCGCAGGCGCCAACAAAGCGCGCCCGCAACGGGCCAACGCTGACCCAGGTGCCGCTGGCAAGCTTGAAGTCCTCGCCAAGACGGCCGTCGAAATCGAAACCGGCGTCAAAATTATCGGGATCTGCGGGCTTGAGCGCATCGCCCATTTTGTAGAAGCCTTCCTCATCGAAGGCCTTCGCGGTCATATCAGGCTGGCGCCAATAGCCCGGCATCACGTTCGGCCCTCTGGCGCGAACCTCCAGCTTGCCGTTGTTGGGCACGAGTTTCGCGTCATTGCCGGAAACCGGCAGCCCGACATGCCCGGAGCGGCTGGTGAGCGGATTGACCGACATGAAGAACGGCGCGGTTTCGGTCGCGCCGAGGCCGGTCAGCATCGGGACGCGATAGCCGGTTTCCCGAACGGAAAGTTCGTCGAGGCTGTTCCACACGAACGGCGACAGCGCCGCGCCCGAGAAGAACATCGCATGCAGCCGGGCAAAGAATTTCTTCCGCAAACCTGAATCGTCGCGAAGATACGGCAGCAGCGATTCATAGCCCTTCGGCACGTTGAAATAGACGGTCGGCGAAATCTCCTGGAGATTGCGCACGGTCTCCTCGATGCCGCCGGGCATCGGCTTGCCCTCGTCGAGATACATCGAGCCGCCATTGTACAGCGTGAGCCCGATATTGTGATTGCCGCCGAACGTATGATTCCACGGCAGCCAGTCGACGATGACGGGCGGCTCGTCCTTCAGGAACGCCAGCGTCTCGCGCAGCATCACCTGGTTGGCGCAGATCATGCGCTGGGTGTTGATGACGGCTTTTGGGTTACCGGTAGAGCCGGAGGTACACAGGAATTTCGCGATCGTGTCAGGACCGATCGCTTCGTGGATCGCATCGAGATTCGGATGCAGCGGCGTCGCCATCAGGTCCGCGAGATCGGTGACGTCACGTCCCGGCACCGTGCCAAACGAAGCGGCGATCTCGATTGCAGGGGATACGTTCGCGGCCAGCGCATCGGCGAATTTTGAAGCGTCGTCGGCGAACACGAGGCCGGGCGTCAGCAGCTTCATCAGATAGCCGAGCTTGCCGTAGTCGCGCGACACCAGCGAATAGGCCGGCGATACCGGGCAGAACGGAATGCCGGCATAGAGCGCGCCGAACGCGATCAGCGCGTGGTCGATCGAATTGCCGGAGAGAATGACGACCGGCTTCTCGGCCGAGAGGCCGCGTGCGAGCAGTGCGGAGGCGATGTGCCGCGATGACGCCAGCAGCTCCGCATAAGTGATCTGCCGCCAGCCGCGCGCGGCGTTTCGCTCCGCCATGAAGATTCGATCGGGGACGGCTTTTGCCCAATGATGCAGCCGGTCGGTGAGCCGCACCGGATAGTCGCTCAACGGCGCTTTCGGCCGCAGGTAGATGGTGCCGTCTTCGCGGCGATCGACGGTCACCGCGGGCGTGCCGAAGGAAATCGGGCGCAGCGGATGATCGCCGGCGCGCGCGGCTGATTCAGTCGAGGCGGACATGCTGGGCTTGGCGCTCATGTCAGTTCGGCTTCACCTTTGCGGTCTTGCGATCGAGAAACGCGCGAATGCGGCGCTTTGCTTCCTTGTCGCTTTGCGCCACCGTCGCCATCAGCGATTCCATCAGGAGACCGGTCTGCGGATTGGCCTCGGCGATCAACGGCAGCGCCTGCAGCACCGCAAAGTTCGTCAGCGGCGCATTCGCGGCAACGCGTTCCGCCAGTTCCAGCGCCTTCGGCAGCGCGCCGCCGGCTTCGGTCAGGTACTGCGAGAAGCCATAGGCGGCGCCTTCAGTGGCTGAGTAGACCCGGCCCGTCAGCATCATGTCGGTCATCCGCGCCACGCCGATCAGCCGCGGCAGCCGCACCGATCCGCCGCCGCCGACGAAGATGCCGCGCTGGCCCTCGGGCAGCGCGAAATAGGCTGAAGGTTCGGCGACGCGGATATGCGCGGCGCAGGCCAGCTCAAGGCCGCCGCCGATCACCGCGCCCTTGAGCGCGGCGATGACAGGCACGCGGCTGTATTGAATGCGGTCGAACACCCGGTGCCACATCTGGGAGTGGCGCAGGCCCTCGGTGGCGTCCTGCTCGGTCAGTTCCGACAGATCGAGGCCGGAGGAAAAATGATCGCCGATGCCATGGATGACCACGGCGCCGATGCCCTCGGGGAGATTGGAGAAGCAATCCTGGATCGCGAGGATGATGCCGTCGTTCAGCGCATTGCGCTTGGCGGGACGGTTGAGGCCCACGGAGAGCACCGCGCCCGATTGCTCGATCCTGAGCAGATCGGATTGACCCGCAGCGGCGGTGGAGGCGGCGTTTCCCATGGGCTTATATTACTTCCTGTGCAGAATAGTTATATTTTATAACGATGTTGGGAGGAGTCAAGGCGCGGCGTCGGCTGCGATGAACCCGAACGCGACCGTATCCCACCAATGTCGTCCCCCGCGAAGGCGGGGGATCCAGTACGCCGCGGCCTGTCGGTTCAATCATCAACGTCTCTGGAATACTGGGTCCCCCGCCTTCGCGGGGGACGACGACGGAGTGTGCGATCGCGTTCTCGCGGCTCAACGAGCCCGAGGTTTGCATCGACGCTGTCCCTCCAAAGAGGGAGCAGGGAATGCCGGGTGCTTGCTGCACCCGCGGTCTCGTGTGCAATAGTGCGCAAAGAGCACGCACACGAGCATACAGGAGCAGCCGGAACACTCCGGCATTCCCTGCGCAATGGCTTTACGGCTTATATCGTACTCTCCCCGGAGAACGGCTCTTTTGCCTCCGTCATTCGCGCGAGACGCGAGCCTTCACGCCAGTTTGACGCCAGCACCGCGACGTCAGGACCACACGACTTCGCCGTACGCATCATGCGCCTTCGTCTGCTGCGCACTCCGCGTCCACCGCATCTCACCGCACGTTCGTGACGATCGCGAAGCGCCCTTCATCCGCCGTGAGACGTGCGGAGTTAAATCACTGATTTGCCCGACGGCGCGAGCGGAATATTTTTGCGCGAGGGGATGGACAGATTTTCGAGTGATTTGCCCGTCGTGCCAATTTGTCGCACCGATCGCGCAACATCGTCATTGCGAGCGCAGCGACGCAATCCAAAGCACGGCTTGCGGAAACGTGGATTGCTTCGCTGCGCTCGCAATGACGGAGTCCGTAGGATGGGTAGAGCGGAGCGAAACCCATCGCGCCGGCTCCGCGCAAGTATTGATGGGTTTCGCTTCGCTCTACCCATCCTACAGACTGAAATAATCACAGCACCTGATGCACGTCGATGACGACGCGGTCGGCGTGGCGGGCGGCGGAGCCGATGAAGAGGTTTTCCATCAGCCAGCGGTATTTGGGCGCGCCGGTCTCGAACTTCGGCACGGTGCGGAAATAGATCAGTTTCGGATCGACCGGCTCACCGCGCTTGAGCTTCTGCAGCAGTTCGACCGGGCCGAAGCGCAGGCCTTTGTTCTCGACATAGACCACCGCGCCGTCGTCAGTCTCGAAGGCGTATTTTGCTTCCAGCTCGATCAGTTCGTTGGGCCGGATGATCTGGAAATCCGCGCCGAACGCGCAGACCTTGCCGTTGATGCCCTCGCCTTTCACTTCGCCGCCAGTGATCGGAATGATCCGGCGAATGCCGGTGCCGATGTCGCCGGCAGAGGTCACCTCGCCGATCCGGGCGGTGATGGTGAAGACATATCTGGTCTGAAGTTGTGGGGTCATCTGGTGCCCTATCCGGCCATGCGTTGCGGCAGCCACAGCGCCAGCATCGGGAATGCGATCAGGATCACCAGCCGGATCAGATCTGTCGCCACGAACGGCAGCACGCCCCTGAAGATGGTCGAGAACGACACATCCTTCACCACGCTCTTGATCACGAACACATTCATGCCGACCGGCGGATGGATCAACCCGAGTTCGACCGTCATCACGATGATCACGCCGAACCAGATCGGATCGAAGCCGAGATGGGTGATGACCGGGAAGATGATCGGCACCGTCAGGATGATCATGGCCATGGCGTCCATCAGGCAGCCCAGCACCAGATACATCACCATGATCAGCGCGAGAATACCGTAGGGGCCGAGCCCGAGGCCGGTGAGAAGCTCCGTGACCTTCTGCGGGGTTTGCGTCACCGTCAGGAAGTAGCCGAAGATCAGCGCGCCGATCAGCACGGTGAAGACGGCGGCCGCGGTGCGGGTCGCCTGCAGCAGCGAGTTCAGGATTTTTTCCTTGTTCAGCCGTCCGGTGAGCACGCCGATCAGGAACGCGCCGGTGGCTCCGACGCCGCCCGCTTCCGTCGGCGTGAAGCGCGGCAGGAACGGCAGGCCGTAAAGCCCGCCGATCACGAAGATGAACAGCAGCACCGGCGCCCAGATGTTCTTCAGGCCGGCAAAGCGCTCGCGCCAGGTGGTTTGCGGACCGGTCGGCAGGAAGCCCGGGCGAAACCACCCGATCAGCGCGATCGTCAGCATGTACATGGTCATGGCGAGGATGCCGGGAATGATGCCGGCGATGAACAGCTTGCCGATGTCCTGCTCGGTGATGATGCCGTAGACCGCGAGCACGGTCGACGGCGGCAGCATCGCGCCCAGCGTGCCGCCGGCCGCGATCACACCGGTGGCAAAGGATTGCGGATAGCCGAAGCGCCGCATCTCCGGATAGGCCACCGCGGAAAACGTCGCAGCCGTCGCGACCGACGAGCCGCAGATCGCGGCAAAGCCGCCGCAGGCCGCGACGGTTGCGATGCCGAGCCCGCCGCGCAGATGGCCGACAAAGCCGTTGGCGGCGCGAAACAGTTCGCGACTCATGCCGGAGTTGCTGACGAAGGTGCCCATCAGCAGGAACATCGGAATCACGCCGAACGTATAATCGGTCACCGTTCGCATCGAGGTCTGGCCGACCAGCTTCAGCGCCGGCGTGAAGCCCGTGAGATAGCCGAAGCCGCAGACGCCGACGAGACCCATCGCCATGCCGACAGGCACGCGCAGCAGCATCAGCGCAAACAGCGCCACAAAACCCAGGACGGCGACCACATCGGTGCTCATACGCCCTACTCCACCGTCTTTACTTTGGCATCGTGGATATCCTCCGGATGGAAGATCAGCCGGTAGGTCCGGATCGCGATCAGCAGCACGGCGGAAACGTCGCCGGCCCAGGCGACGGCGAAGAACGGCCAGGTCGGCATGTGCATTTCAAAGGTGAGAACGTTGTCGTAGTAGGTGCCGCGCACCTTGTCGAACAACGTCCAGGTCTGCACCGCCACCACGAACAGCAGCACCAGGGTTGCGAACACGTCGATCCAGCGCTGGTATCTCGGGCCGACATTGGCCCAGACCAGGTCGACGGTGATGTGGCCGCCGCGATAGCTCGTGGCCGCGATGCCCCAGAAGATCAGGATGCCGAGCAGCATGCGCCCGATGTCGAAGGAATCCGGGATCGCATAGTTCAGCGTGTTGCGCAGGATGACCGCGACGAAGATGTTGAGGGCCACGATGCCGACAAAGGCGGCTGCGATCCATTCGATCGTATCGATGAAACGATCCATAGACGCGCGATTCATGTCCGGAGGTTCCTGTCGCTTGGCGGCATCTGGTTGAACGGTGTGGCTTGGAACTGACGTTACCTCTCCCGCTTGCGGGGGGCGAGACCAGCGAAGCTCGCTCTTGGGTCGGCGCGCAAGCGCCGGGTGGGGGAACTTCTCTCCACTCGAACAGTGCGGAGTCGCGGCGGCACCCCCACCCCAGCCCTCCCCCGCAAGCGGGAGAGGGAGTGCACCGAGTAGAGCTACTGCGCCAGCGCGTTGTTTTTGGTGAGCGCGGCACGCAGTTCGGTCATCGCGGCGTCCGGATCGACGCCCGTCTTCTTGACGTTGTCGGCCCAGTTCTTGACCAGCGGTTCGGCCGCCTTCTTCCACTGCGCCGTCTGCTCCGGCGTCAGCTTGTAGACTTCGTGACCGGCCTCCGCCTTGATCTTTTCGATGCCGGCGTCCTCGAACTTGCCCCAGGGCTCGCCGACGCGACCGGCGGCTTCCGTGTTGCAATTGTTGTCGATCGCCTTCTTCTGCTTGTCGGACATCTGGTTGTATTTGTCCTTGTTCATGACGAAAGCGAACGTCGTCACGTAGAGCGGCGCCTCCATGTGGTATTTCGTCACCTTGTCGATGCCGAACAGCACCAGGGATCCCCAGGGGAAGGTGACCGCATCGGCCACGCCGCGTTCGATGATGTCGCGAACCTCAGGCGCGGACGATTGCACATTGGTGCCGCCGAGCTGGGTGATGAAGGTCGCCATGGTGGCGTGGGCGGGACGGACCTTCATGCCCTTGACGTCTTCAGGCACCACGACCTTCTTCAGACGCGCATGGAACGAGGACGGCGAATGGATGAAGGCGAGACAGAACTTGACGTCCTTCATCTCCTTCTCGGCATATTTGCGGTACCAGGCGTCGAGCGCCATCGAGCCGCCCTTGGCATCCGACATCAGGAACGGAAGTTCGCCGGCGCCGATGATCGGGAAACGGCCGGGCTGGTAGCCCGGATTGATGTAGGTGACGTCGGCAATGCCGTCGCGCGCCATGTCGTAATGGTCGAACGCCTTGCCGAGCTGCTGTGCCGGGAAAACCTTGGACTTGACGGTGCCGCCGGTTTCCTTCTCGACCGCGGCGCCCCACTCTTCCAGCGCCTTCTGCAGCGGGTGCGAGGCGGGCACCCAGTGCGACAATTTCAGTTCGAAGGTCTTTTCCTGCGCGACGGCGGGTGTCACGCTGGCGGCCAGCAGCAACGCCAGAAATGCTTTCTTCATGGACATTCTCTCCCTTTGGCACGCGGGCTGTTGTCGTCACCCGGTCTTGTTACTTAACATGTTATCTAGATTGCCCGCTTTTTCAAGGCGGACATGCCGCTCCGGCGCCTGCTATCCCCGGTCGATTCGACGCAGCAACTTCTTGCGGTGCGGCGAACTGGCGATGCATTGTATCGCGCCAACGTGCTTTGCCGAAACTGTTATATGATATAACTACCATTGCAAGCCTGCGGCTGTGGCCTGCAGTCGTTGAACCCAAAATACCGGGAGGAGCGGGTATTGAGGACAAAAGTAGCCATCATAGGTGCGGGTCCGGCAGGATTGTTGCTTGGGCAACTACTTCACCTCTACGGCATCGACAACATCATTCTCGAGCGCCAGACCCCGGAATATGTGCTCGGCCGCATCCGCGCCGGCCTGCTCGAGGAGGGCACGGTGGCGTTGCTCGACGAGGTCGGCGCCGGCGCGCGCGCCCATCGCGAGGGGCTGGTGCATCATGGCGTCGAACTCGCCTTTGGCGGCGCGCGGCACCGCATCGACATGCACGCCGCCACCGGCAAGACCGTCATGATCTACGGCCAGACCGAGGTGACGCTCGACCTGATGAACGCGCGCAAGGCCGCCGGCCTCACCACCGTCTATCAGGCGGCCGACGTTCAGCCGCATGATTTCGACACCGACCGCCCGCGCGTCACCTACGTCAAGGACGGCGTCAGCCACGAGATCGAATGCGACTTCATCGCCGGCTGCGACGGATTCCATGGCGTCAGCCGCGCCAGCGTGAAGCCGTCGGCGATCCAGACGTTCGAGCGGGTCTATCCGTTCGGCTGGCTCGGCATTCTCTCGGAAACGCCGCCGGTCAGTCACGAACTGATCTATTCCAACCACGCGCGCGGATTTGCGCTGTGCACCATGCGCTCGACCCGCCGCAGCCGCTACTACGTGCAATGCCCGCTCGACGACGATATCGCGCAATGGCCGGACGAACGCTTCTGGGACGAACTGAAGCGCCGGATCGACCAGAAGGCGGCTGACGAACTCGTCACCGGGCCCTCGATCGAAAAGAGCATCGCGCCGCTGCGCAGCTTCGTCGCCGAGCCGATGCGCTTCGGCCGGATGTTCCTGGCCGGCGACGCCTGCCACATCGTGCCGCCGACCGGCGCCAAGGGACTGAACCTCGCCGCCAGCGACGTGCATTATCTCTCGCATGCGCTCCGCGAATATTACGACGAGAAGTCTTCGGCGGGCATCGACGGCTATTCGGCAAAAGCGCTGGCACGGGTCTGGAAGGCGGTGCGGTTTTCCTGGTGGATGACCTCGATGCTGCACAAATTCCCCGACGAGGGCGAATTCGGCGCCCGCATCCAGCTTGCCGAACTGGATTATGTCGTCAGCTCGAAGGCGGCGTCGGCGTCGCTGTCGGAGAATTATGTGGGGCTGCCGTTTTAGGTAGTCGTGACGCCAATTTACCGTCGTCATACCCCGCGAAGGCGGGGTATCCAGTACGCCGTAGTTTCTCGGTTCTATAACAAGCGCCTCTGGAATACTGGGTCACCCGCCGGAGCCTGTCATCGGGCGGCCATTCGGCGACCCGGTGGCGGGTGACGACATCCGCGACATTTCAAACACGCTCCGAAATCCCGTTTAAAACTTTGTAGGTGGTGCGCTGCACGGCCCGATAGCGTTCAATGGCGAATGACATCGTCAACACGCGAGCCGCCTATGACCGCCACCGACGTTCCCGAAGGTTTCGAGCGCCACACCCGCAGAAGTCCACTCACCGATCCCTGGGAGCCGCTCTACTCCAAGCGCACCGACAGGGCGGTGATCATTGGACTACGGCTGGCCAAACCGCACACCAACGGCCGCGGGCTGATTTACGGCGGGCTGATTGCAGCACTTGCCGACAACGCCATGGGCCATAGCTGCGCCCACGTGATGGGCGGGGTGTCGTCGCTGGTGACGATCTCCCTTGCGGTCGATTTCGTCGGCACCGCCGAGGTCGGGCAATGGCTCGCGGTCGAGAGCGACGTCGTCAAGACAGGCAAGACGATCTGCTTCGCGCAGAGCCTGATCAAGGCCGACGACGTCGTGATCGCACGCGCCAACGCCACGTTCCGCGTGGTGCCGAAGAAGGCGCCGGTGTCCTAGCCGAAATGCCAGTCAGCGGTTTCAGTCACGAGATCGATGAAGGTGCGGACTTTTGCCGACAATAGCCGCGACGTCGGATAGACGATGTGGATCGGCAGCGCCGGCTGCTCGAACGAGGCGAGCACGATCTGGAGCCGCTGCGCTTTAAGCGATTCGGCCGCCTGATAGGCCAGCACCCGGGTCAGCCCGCCGCCTGCTTCCGCGTACTGGATCGCCGCGTCGGCGCTGTTGGTGGAAAGGCGCGGCGTGGTCGCCACGCGAACCTCGCGGCCGTCATCGGCGAAGCGCCAGTCGGGGGCCGCCGTCATGGCGCCGAATTGTATGGTGTCGTGAGCGGCAATCGCCGCCGGCGTTTTCGGCTCGCCGCGCCGATCGAGATAGGCCTGCGACGCCACCACGATCCGCCGCATCAGGCCGACGTGCCGCGCCACCAGCGTCGAATCAGGGAGATGGCCGATCCGTACCGCGAGGTCGGCGCCCTCTTCCACCAGGTTGATCATGCGATCCGAGAGCCGCAGTTCGGCCGAGACCTCCGGGTAACGCTCCAGATAGGCCGACACGATAGGGCTGACGTGAAGCCGCCCGAAGCCGATCGGGGCTGAAATCACCAGCCTTCCGCCCGGCCGGGTGCGCTCGTCCTGGGCCGAGCCTTCGGCCTCCTCGACATCGGCGAGAATGCGGCGGGCGCGCTCCAGATAGCGCGACCCGGCATCGGTCAGCGCAACCTGCCGCGTGGTCCGCTGCAGCAGCCGGGCGCCGAGACGGTCCTCCAGCGCCGCGATCAGCCGTGTCACGTTCGAGGGCGACAGGCCGAGTTTTCGTGCGGCGGGGGCGAACCCCTGCAGGTCGGCGACGGCGACAAAGGCCTGCATGGCGTCGATACGGTCCATGCGATTATTTCATAATCCGCAATAGTGAAGTGTCAATCCAGCCAATTGTTTAAATTTCGGGATGATCCATTTTAAGCAGGAAGAGGACGACCACTTGGCGCGCCCTGAACTTCAGGAGGCTCGAATGTCAGACGTTCACACTTATTCCAGCGACGTCGCGTTCACCCCGGCGGTGAAGGCGATCCAGGCCCGCAAGGGCTCGCGAGACGCTTATGCCCATGTCGAAGAGCGCGGCGGCTGGCGCACCGAGATCGATGAGAACCTCGCGGGCTTCCTGGCGGAGACCAACAGCTTCTATCTCGCGACCGCCTCGGCCGACGGCCAGCCCTACATCCAGCATCGCGGCGGGCCGAAGGGCTTTGTCAAAATCCTCGACAAGAACACGATCGCGTTTGCCGATTACAGCGGCAACCGGCAGTACATCACCCAAGGCAATCTCTCGGAGAATCCGAAGGCGCATATTTTCGTGATGGACTATGCGCATCGCCGGCGCGTGAAGATCTGGGGCGAGGCGCGCGTTGTCGACGACGATCCCGCGCTGACAAAGTCGCTGATGCCGCAAGGCTACAAGGCGCGGCCCGAGCAGGTCATCCTGTTCCGGATTTCGGCATGGGACACCAACTGCCCGCAGCACATCCCGCAAAAATTCGACGCAGCCGACGTGGCGCAGGCGCTGGCCTCGCGCGATGGCCGTATCGCCGAACTCGAAGCCGAACTGGCCGCATTGAAGGGCCAGTCCGATCCGGTGAATTAGGCAGCCTGTTGCAGCGGCGCCCAGGCGAATTCCGGATAGTACGACAGCATCATCCGGTCGACATAGGCGGTGAGGTTGGCGAACTGCTCGGTGCGCTGACGCAGCGGAGATTCGAAGAACGGCGTCAAGATTCCGGCGAGCGCGCCGAAGGCGGTGGCGTCGGTGCCGCACGGCGTTTCGCCCATCAGGAACGGCTTGTCGCCGAGTTGGACCGACAACGCAAACAGCGAGCGAACGGCGAGATCGACGTCCTCTTCCGGCGCGTGTCGGCCGAGGCCGCTGAGCAGGTAATTCTCGGCGACGCGAAACTGGGCGTCCTCGCGCATCTTCTCACGCAGATGCATCGGCGCCCCGTCGAAGAAATGCGATGGCCCCTTGGCAAAATTGTCACCGTCGACCCAGCGCGCGCCGATCAGCGCCCAATAGACATGGTGCTCGATCATCCGCTCGAACGCCCAGGCCTGCGCGCGCGCCTGCAGGCTGAGCGGGGCGTCGAAGTCGAAACCGTATTTGGCTTCCAGATGCGCGCGAATGAAGGTGGAATTGGCAATGGTCTCGGCCTCGTCGACGATATAGGGCAACTGCCCCTTGGGAGACGCCGGCGGCTTGGCCCTCTCCTTGCGATAGGCGATGCCGGCCATCTTCAGCTGGACCTCGGTTTTGGTCACAAACGGGCTGATCTCCGGCAGGCCGAAGCCGGCGCCGAAGCCGTAGAGGGTAATCATGCTGGTCTCCCGATCTTCTGAAACGTCCCCGAGGCTAGCGACCCCCTGCTGCCACCATGGTGTCAGCAGCAGCAATGGCGGCCGCGGCCCGCCTCCTCCCGTGGCGCGCGGTCTTTGCGCGCCCGCGAAACAAACTGCCCTTGCACAAACCCACACATTCCGGTGAATGAACGCCACGCCAGCTCGACCATCGCCCAGCGCATATCGAGGGTCGTGCTGTGGATGGAAACCAGCTGTTCCAGGGCGAAGGCCTGAACGTTTACAAGAGGCAGCCGGCTTCTGCGGAAGCCGAATTCGCTGAAAATCGTCATGGACAAATTCCCTTCAGTTGAGGTGTTGTCCCGGTATACCCACCCCCTGCTGCCAACATGCTGTCAGCATCGGGCAGGTGCTTTTGGAAAAGAGACGCGCCATGCGACGGGCCGACCGGCTGTTTCAGATCATTCAGGTGCTCCGGCGCACACGGAAGCCTTTGACCGCGGACGCGATCGCGGCCGAGCTGGAGACCTCGAAGCGGACCATCTACCGCGATATAACGACCCTGATCGAACAGCGCGTGCCGATCCGCGGCGAGGCCGGCGTGGGCTATATCCTGGAAAAGGGATTCGACCTGCCGCCGCTGATGCTGACGCCTGATGAGATCGAGGCCTGCGTGCTCGGTGCGCAATGGGTGGTCGGCCATGCCGATCCCACGCTGGCGCGCGCCGCGCAGGATTTGATGGCGAAGGTCGCCGAAACCGTGCCTGAGCGGTTAAGGCCATTCGTGCTGGAGCCCGCCAGCCGCGCCCGGCGGGCCTGGAACCGGGAACCCGACCGCATCGACATGGTGCGGACGCGGGCGCAGATCCACGAGGGCAAGAAGATCACGCTGAACTATCGCGACGAGCGTGGCCGCGACAGCCAGCGCACCATCTGGCCGATCGCGGTCGGCTATCACGAAGCGGTGCGGCTGTTGGCGGCGTGGTGCGAACTGCGCAAGGATTTCCGCAGCTTTCGCACCGACCGCGTCGTCGATGCGGTGTACCACGACGAGAAATACCCGGAGCGGCGCGACCTGCTGCGGGCGAAATGGCGGCGCAGCCTGGTCTGGGAGGCGCCGAAGGATACGTGATTTTCTGATGCGTTTTCTTCATGCGAACGGGTATCCACTTCGCTCGAAAACGCTATAAGCGGCCCATGGACAACCCGACCATTGCGATCGAAAGCCCCTGCCAGGCCTGCGGCGCCTGCTGCAGCTACTCGCAAAACTGGCCGCGCTTCACCACCGAGGAGGATGCGGCGCTCGACCTGATCCCGGAAAAATTCGTCAATGAGCGGCTGTCGGGAATGCGCTGCGAGGGCGACCGCTGCTCGGCGCTGTCAGGCAAGGTCGGCGAGACGACGGCGTGCCTGATCTACGCCGTGCGGCCCGAAGTGTGCCGCACCTGCATGCCCGGTGATGTCGAATGCGCGATGGCGCGCAAGCGGCACGGGTTGCTTCCCGTCGTCCCTGCGAACGCAGGGACCCATACCGCGTGATGTATCGATAAGGCAGTCTGGCTGACGCCTTCTGTCACAACCAAGGCCGGTGGCTATGGGTCCCTGCGTTCGCAGGGACGACTGAAGAACTGAGCGAAATCCCCTACGCCGTCACCGCCTGGAGCTCTTCGTCGTCAAGTTCATCCTCGATCGGCTTGAACGTCGAAAGCGGCTTGGTCGACAACGTGATCGGCTTGCGGTTGCCGTAGGAAGACGCCGGCGCGGAACGCCCGGACGGCTCGCGCGACAGCGCGTAGAGCGTGGAACCGACACGGCCGCCGAGCTGGATCAGTTCGCGCTCGGTGCAGCTTGCTGCGATCGCAACGGCCAGCGTGTGGAGATGGCTGCGGCGGTAGCAGAACAGCGCCAGCATGGCGCGGACCTCGGAGGAAACGCTTTCCACCAGCAGCGGCAGGCCGTTGGCATTGGCGCGGTACATCTCGCCGAGCAATTCATCCCGGACCGGACAAAAATCATTCTCAAAAGCGTCGCGGCTTGAAAACATATTGGGTTCTCCCTGTCCGGAAGATGCAGTGCAATACTCTAATGAAAGGTTAACCAAGGGTGGCAGTAGTGTACCGGGGGCTCTTGCCAGTCGGCGCCGAATCGGAACCTCGCCGCAGCCGAAGATTGCTGCAGGAACTGTGCTCGCGTCCGCAGCTGCTGGTTTTTGCGAGGACTGGGATGGATGAACGCCGACGCTGATCCTGGCAGGATCAGTTCGCCGCCATGAAGATCGACAGGCCGAAGCCGGTCAGGTGGTGCAGCGCCTGATCGACGCCGATCAGCGTCCAGAACCATGGATGCGCCTGCTCAAGCGTGACGCCGAACGACGACGCGATGATCCCCTTGAGGCGGTCGACCGTGATGTGAATGGCGAAGTCGATCAAGGCGACGAACCAGAACCGCGGCGCGACGACCAGGATCAGCGTCATCGACACCGCGAGATGGACGAGGCAATGCGCCAGCAGCGGCAGCGCCCAGCCGGTCTTTTGATCCTTGCCGATCGCCATCCAGGAAGTTTGCAGCATGAAATCGGCGATGACGTGCTTCACCGTGAGAAGCAACATCCATCCCACCAGCACACCAACCGGGACCGACGACGACATCGAAGGAAACAACAAAGCTGACGCCCTTTGCTGGGACAGAAGAGGTGGCGGAAAACCGGAGTCCAGGCTGTCAGCGCAATGTTTCTTTTTCAAACCCGGAAGATTTCGAACGTAGTCGTTATTTATGGCATCCCCCGCGGCGGAATGCACCTGCGAGTAGTCCAAAAATCGCACGGTGTGGCTGAATGGCGATACTGCGGCGGCCCGCAAGTAAGGTTACCGGCGCAGGGCGGTTTGCAATCCGACAGCGGCGGGATATCATGGCACCAGACGAAATTGTCGTTCTTTTATAGACATTTACGAATTGATAGGAACGACCTATATGGCGCCGGTATGGCGGCCGAACGTCCCTGATCCCGGGCAAGAGCCATGAGTGCTGAAGCGCCTACGCCGCATCGCGGAATGCCGCAGCGCCGTTTGCGGGTCGTCAAGAACAACCGCACGCAGATTCTGCTGTTTTCGATTCTGACCCTGATCCTGACGGCGGCGACGGTGTGGGCCGGCCGGGTCTGGCTACGCAATTCCGAGACGCTGGTCTTTGCGGTCGGCGAAGCCAATGGTCCCGAAGCGCGCTTCGCGACCCGGCTCGCGACCGTGCTGAAGAACAATTCGTCGCGGCTGCGGCTCAAGATCGTGCCCAACGGCGACAATGCAAAGGCGCTCCAGCAGTTCGACCGCAAGGACGCCAACCTCGCGATATTACGCACCGACGCCAAGATCCCGCCCCGCGCCCGCGCGGTCGCGATCCTCGAACGCGACGTGTTTCTGCTGATCAGCCCCGCCGGCCAGAAGATCAAGACCATCGCGGAGCTGAAGAAAAAGAAGATCGCGATCATCGCCGATAGCGAGAGCAGCGCAGCGCTCGTTCGCAACATTCTCGAACTTTCGAATATCCCGAACGCGGCGGCACGGGTCCAGATGGCGCCGCCTGGCGCGACCTTCGACAAGCTGTTCGCTTCCGGCTTCGGTGCCGTGATCAAGGTCGCGCACGCCTCGCAGATCGTGAAGGACAAGAGCTACGAGCAATACGCCCGGCGCAGCGGCTTCACCCTGAACGCGATCAATTCGGCAAAGGCGATCGCCAGGAAAAACCCCGCCGTTTCCGAAGAGACGGTGGCGACCGGCATGCTGTCGGCCTCGCCCGCGGTGCCCGAGGAGGACCTCGATACGGTCGGGCTGGAGTGGCTGCTGGTCGCGCAATCCACGCTCCCGACCACGACCGTGAGCGACCTCGCGCGGATCATCTACGAGAACAAGGCCGATCTCGCGCTCGACGGCGGCTTCGCCTCCAGGATAGAGCCGGCTGCGACCGACAAGGATGCCTTCATCGTGGCGCATCCGGGCGCCGCCGCGTACATCAACGACGAAATCAAATCCTTCCTCGAGCGCTACAGCGACCTGATGTATTTTGCGCTGGCAGCGCTGAGCATCATCGGCACGATCTTTGCCGCCATCTACACCAAGGTGACGCGCGTTGCGCCGGAGAAAGCGAGCGAGCTTGCGACCGCCATCCTCGATATCGGCGAGCGCATGGAACACGCCAATTCCCTCGACGCCCTCGACCAACTCCAGGACGAGCTGGAAACCGTGCTGCGCGGCGTGGTGATCGGACTGCGCGACGGCACCATCTCCAGCGACGGGCTCGACACCTTCAAGCTCGGCTATGAATTCGTGCGTGACGAGATCGCGCTGCGTCGCGACCACCTCAAGCGCCATCCGCCGTCCCAGGATATTGCAGCCAAGGATCCTGCCGCAGCCCATGACGACAAGGTCGTGGTCGTGAAGACCACGCAGAGCGCATAAGATCGGACGATCGGTATCCTGCAGTCGTCATGCCGGCCCGCTCGATGACTGGCTGCTGGTTCAACCGAAGGACTTCGCGGTAGCCGCGGAAGGCCTGCGAAGGGCGGGGTTGCCGGAGTGACGGCACCGCTTGCTCTCAATTCTCTCCTCCGAAGGAGCAGCAGATCGAAAAGCGACGGTCCAACCGGGATGTGTCGGAATCGCCTTTGAGCTCTCGCCTGCCGGCGTCCAGACAATAATCCTCGAATGAAAATGGCGCTTCCGCGCCCCACTTGGACAAATTTCCAAGACAAATCCAATCGCAATCCAACATGGCTGCAAGGCTTTTCGGCCAGCTTGGGCGCAATCTCGCCTCGCTTTCACGAGGAAGGGCTTTAGTGGCCCGAATAGCAACGAAAAGAGCCTGACCATTCCGGATCATGACGACTAGCGGGAGCTTGCTCGTCATGCCGTATCTGCCCTCCTTAACACGAGCACAGAACCATGAGTAAGCCGATCTTGCGCGTTACTTCGCAGGAGGATCCGCCAGGCGCGTCCGATGCGCGCCAGGGCCGATTGCCGATTGCCGAACCGCGTCCTGCCGACGTGGAGATGGCTCGGGTACTCAGGACCGAACCATCTCGCATGGCATTGGACCCCTCCGGTATCGGGATTGCCCACTGGAAACATGAACCATTACACGACGTCGTCGAGCCCATGAGCCACCATGTTATTATGGCTTACAACGGCTCGATGCAGCGCATGGAGCGGCGGTCAGGAAGATCGGTTGCGATTGGAACGTTTCGTCCCGGGGTTGTGATAGTCATTCCGGAAGGATCAAGCTCCCGATGGGATATTCCGAAACCTGTTGATGTCGTTCAGCTCTATCTTCCTCACACAACGCTCGTGCGCGTTGCCGACGAAGCCGGCACCGCCACTCCGATCGATCTGCTGGAGCGAACGGCGCATCCCGACCCCATTACGTCCCGATTGCTGTTGAGCGCGGCCGATGTCCTGGAGGGCAATGGGGCCCTGGATCAGCTGTTCAGGCATCAGCTGACAGACCTCCTGGCCACGCGCATCCTGGCTGCGCACAGCGGCTCGCCAACCACGTTCCAGCCGACCATGGGTGGGCTGCCGCCGAAGGTCCTGCTCCGCGCGATCGGACGCCTGCGCTCGGACAGCGATGCGGACGTCTCCCTCGCGGCGCTGGCTTCGGAGGCCGGGCTGTCGCGCTTCCACTTCTGCCGTGCCTTCAAGGAAAGCACCGGGCTCTCACCGCATGCCTGGCTGCGCCAGTACCGGCTCGAGCAGGCCATGAACATGCTGCGCGGTACCGACACATCGGTCGTCTCCGTCGCAGCGGCGCTTGGCTACGCCTCCCAAACCGCGTTCGCCGCGGCGTTCAGGAAGCTGACCGGCGAGACCCCGAGCGATTGGCGGAGGCGCATGCGTTAGCAGCAATCGCTCTACAGCGAGGGCAATCGCTCTGGGGCAGCGGCAGACCTGACCAGTTAGACCATCACCATGTTCCAAACCACGAATGGAGACAAATGATGATCGGGAAGAACATCGTCAGCCGACTGGCAATCACGTCAAAACGAAGGGGCCTCGCGACCGCCGTCGTGTACGGACTTTCGCTGGCTGTCCGCTTCACTTCAGCGACAGGGGAGGAGTTGGAAGTCCCGCCGCAATCCGCACAACGCGCATACCCGCTGATTTCGATCATGAACAGGGATGGCTCACGCCTTCCCTATGAAGACTGGGGCCACAAGTCCGTGCAATCGGTCGTCTTTCGCCAGGGCTGGCCGCCGAGTTCGTCTCCACCCGGATGCATCGCCCCTTAAGAACCTGCCATTTCGTTTCACGCCTTCGCGTCGTTGCCGACCGCAACAAGTCTTGCCGCACATCGGAGGCGGCGGAGGCAACGCGTCTGTGCCCGAGAAGACTCAACCTGAGGAGAACGTCACATGCGATTAGTTATCATCGGCGCCGGCTTTGCCGGCATGTATGCCGCCCTTTCTGCTGGCCGCCTGCGCGAGATCCAGGGCGTTTCGCCCGACGAATTCGAGATCGCGCTGGTCGCACCTGAGCCGACGCTGGTGGTTCGCCCGCGTCTCTATGAGCCGAAGCCCGAGACGCTCACCGCGCCGCTTCTTGATGTGCTCAACGCGATCGACGTTGCCTACGTGCAAGGCAGCGCCGAAACCATCGACACCAAATCCCGCACGGTAGGCATCGTCGCCGCCAAGAGTGGGAAGAAGAGCCTCTCCTACGACCGCCTGGTCGTAGCCACCGGCAGCCGGCTGTTCCGTCCCAACATTCCCGGTCTCGCCGAGCACGGCTTCAGCGTCGACTCGCTCGACGATGCAATTGCCCTCGACAAGCACCTGCATGGGCTCGCGAAGCGGCCGGCCGTGAACGGGCGCGACACCGTCGTCGTGGCCGGCGGCGGTTTCACCGGCATCGAGGCGGCAACCGAAATGCCGGCGCGGCTTCGCGAGATCCTCGGCAAGGATGCCAAGACCCGCGTCATCATCGTCGACCGCAACAGTGCGATCGCGCCTGACATGGGCGCAGGTCCCCGCCCCGTTATCGAGGACGCCCTGCGCAAGCTTGGTGTGGAAACCCGCCTCGGCGCCGGCGTCGCCTCGCTCGACGAGTTCGGCGTCACGCTGTCCAGCGGCGAACATATCGAAGCCGAGACCGTGATCTGGGCAGCGGGCATTCGCGCCGCCCCCCTGACCGCGCAGATCCCCGCCGAGCGCGACAATTTCGGCCGGCTGCTGGTCGACCGCGATCTGCGCGTGCCCGGCGTTCAAGGCGTGTTCGCCACCGGCGATGCCGCCCGTGCCGCCTGCGACGACGAAGGCAACTACGCCTTGATGTCGTGTCAGCACGCTACACGGATGGGCGCCTTTGCCGGCAACAATGCCGCAGCCGAACTGCTCGGCGTTGCTACCAGGCCCTACCACCAGAAGGCCTACGTCACCTGTCTCGATCTCGGCGACGCCGGCGCGCTGTTCACGCGCGGCTGGGAGCGCAAGGTGGAGATGGTCGGCGACGTCGCCAAGAAGACCAAGCAGGAAATCAACACCGTCTGGATCTACCCGCCGAAGGCCGAGCGCGCCGCCGCACTCGCATCGGCCGATCCGGAACGCGTGACCAACCTCTAGACGTCTCAACCGATGAGGGCCGCGTTTCCGGCTGGCTGCGCGGCCTGCTCAACCAAGACCAGCCATCAACCCTTACAACGAAGCAGGAGATAAACATGAGCCTAGCAACCATGAGTCTGGACAATACCTCACACGCCGGCAGACGAGGGCCGGAGGAGTTGGTTCCGTCGCGCTACGCGCTGCGGATCGGCGACATTGACGTGCTGGTGGTCAGCGACGGCGTGCTACCGCTCCCAACCGCAATGTTGGGACACAACGCCGCTCCGGCCGTCCGGGCAGCCTGGCTGAACGACATGTTCCTGCCGCCGGATGCTTTCGACTGGGCGTTGAACGTGGTCGTGGTGCGTAGCGGTGGCCGGACCATCCTCATCGACGCTGGGCTGGGGTTCGACCCGGACTTGCACTTGCCGCGGGCCGGGCAGTTGATCAAGCGACTGGAGGCCGCCGGTATCGATCTCGCGTCCGTGACCGACGTGGTGCTCACCCACATGCACATGGACCACGTTGGCGGGCTGCTCGTCGACGGGGTGAAGGACCGGCTGCGTCCGGACCTGCGGATCCACGTGGCGGCCGCCGAGGTCAAATTCTGGGAGGCGCCCGATTTCTCCCACGTCTCCATGCCGCCGGGCTTCCCGGACGCGCTCCGGGCGACCGCCAAGCGGTTCACGAAAGAGTACCGCAGCCATCTGCGGCCGTTCGAGGAGCAGTACGAGGTGGCGCCGGGAGTGGTCGTCCATCGCACCGGCGGCCACACCCCCGGGCACAGCGTGGTCCGCCTGGCGTCCGGCGGCGACCGGCTGACATTCGCCGGCGACGCCGTGTTCGCGGTCGGGTTCGAACACCCCGAGTGGTACAACGGCTTCGAACACGACCCCGAGGAGGCCGCCCGCGTTCGGGTCCGTCTGTTGCGGGAGCTGGCTGAGACCGGCGGGCTGCTGGTGGCTACTCACCTGCCGTTCCCATCCGTCGGCCATGTGGCGATCGACGGCGACGCCTTTCGTTGGGTACCGGTGTTCTGGGACTACTGACCGCTTGTTGGATTAGGACCGGACCAGGGCGCGCACTCATTGCATAAATGAGTTCACGCCCTGGTTTCCGCGCTACACAGATGGCCGGGACAAGCCCCGGCCATGACGGCCGAGACACGACTCTCAGGATGACGGAACGCCCGCATACGAGACGGCAATCACCCGTACCCGGATCTCGGCGATCTTGCGCTTGAGTGCGGCCTGCCGGGGATCCGGCAGCGCCGCGGCGCGCGCTTCCGCCACGGCGCCGGCGAGATCGGGCAACGCGAGAACGCCGTCGAAGGTCGGTTTGGCAAGGCCGTCGATGATCGCATCCCAATCCGCCATGCCCTGACGATAAACGTCGCCATAGCCGCGGATCATGGCCGCGGTCTGCACGATTTCGGACGCCGCGGCGGGCTGCCTGGTCAGGCTGCGGTCGATCATGTGCAGCCAGCGCTCGACCCAGACCCGCTCCTTGGCGTAGCGCACCGAGTACCGTCGCCACCGGCGCAATCCCGCGCCGATCTTCAGGCGGAGAATGCCGAACCAACTCTTCGAGTTGAAGCGAAGCTTGACATTCCTGTGCGTTCCAGCCGGCCCATTCGAGCGCATCGAGCACATACTCGGCGATCACGGCGGGAAGCACGCTGACCAATTCATCGAGCCGGAACTTCCTGACGTCGACCGACCTCGGCTGCGTGCGGGAGCGATCGGCCAGCCCGGCAAGCTTCAGCTGCGCAATCCGGATCAGGTCCTCATAGCTCATGCGCGCCGCCATCAGCCGTGCGATTTCGGTCAGCATGGCGTCGTCGACGCCGTTCTTGCCGACGAAGCGCTGCAGCCGGTCGACATAAAGCTGGGCATAGCCCGTGCCTTGATAATCGATCAGCAGATGGACGGCATCGCTCGCCACCGCCATCACGGAATCCGGCAACCCCTCGGGCAGGAACGGCGGCGTGTCGTCATCCTCGCCAATGAAATCGGCGAACAGATAGCGCAACGACGACAGGATACCGCGGTCTGACACTCCCCTGCGCTCCGGCCTCTATGCGGGCTTTGGCGCAGCGGCGGGTGCCGTTTGCTGGTTCAACTGCTGCTGCAGCGTTTCGAGATTCTGAAACAGCCGCGCGCTGGCAAGGCGCAGGAAGTAGAAGCCGAAGGCCGGGTTCTGCACGTAGAGCTCCTCGACCTTGCTGTAGCTGACGCTCAGCACGAGGCCGGCCTCCACGCATTCCAGCGTCTGGGTCCGCATGTTCGACGGCGACAGCATGCCGAGTTCGCCGACGATGGCGCCGACCGGCAGCACGATGCCGGACTCGACCAGCTTGAACCTGCCGCTGACGATATAGAGCATGTCCTCGGCCTTTTCGTCCTTGTAGAACAGGATCTCGCCGGCCGCGCAATTGCGCTCGGTCATGAACGGCTTCAGCCATTCCATCGAGAGATCGCTGTTGACGGATTTCTTCACGTCGCGGACCAGCTGCAGCATCTGGTGCAGGCGATAGGAATTGACGAACAGCATGACGGCCTGCACGCCCATGACCAGGAAGTTGTGGGTTGGAATCGCGGTCACGATCAGGACGACGTTGGCGAGAATGCCGAAGACCCGCAACGGGATCATGGTCCGCATCGTGGTGGTGGCAACCACGAAGATCGACGCAAACAGCGCGCCGGCCGTTCCCGCGTGCTGTGCCAGATGAGACGTATCCATTGCAGGTCAACCAGTTCCTTCAGGGAGTGAACGTGTTCGCGATTCTGTTGCAGTGCCGCTATCGTAAGGTCCGCGAGATGCCTTGGTATACGGGGAAAAGGCGACGTTTTGTCGGGATTCTCACCATTCTGCGGTAAAATTCACCCCGCCCCGCGCGCTCGGCGCTATTGATCCGGTCAGGCCATGGTGCGACCGGGCGCGGGTCGACCGATGTCGTTGACGGCTCCCCTGCCGGCGGGCACTTTGCGGGGATTGGTCACGCCGCGGCATGACCGTTTTGCACCATCAGGCGTCTCATCATCCGATGTCCAAGCGGCTCGTTCTTTCGGCACTGGCTCAATTTGCCGCCAAGACGGCCGGCCGCAACATGACCCAGGCGGCCTACGTCGCGGTAGCGGTCGGTGTCGGCGCGATGGTCCTGCTGACGATCGCTCCCGTTCAAGAGGCGGCGCATCGCTGGCTCGATGCGGTGCTGTGGGCATGCCTGGCCTATTTCGTGTTCGAGTGGCTGGTGCGGCTGCGCCATATGGCGCTGCAAGGACGGCAGTGGCTCTACGTGGGCTCCAGCAGCGGAATCGTGGACGCGATCGGTGCCCTTGCCGTTCCGGTCGCCCTCATCTGCGGCGTCGAGCCCGGAACGGCATGGCTGCTTGCGGTTCTGTGGGTGCTCAAGGTCGTTCCGGGCATTCCCGGCTTGCGGCAATTGCGCCGGGTGCTGGTGATCGAATCCGGCTCGCTGTTCAGCGTGCTGATCATCTTCCTGATGGTGCTGTCGCTGGCCTCGGTCGCGGTTTATTTCCTGGAGCGCGACGTCCAGCCGGCCACCTTCGGCAGCGTGCCCGCGGCGATGTGGTGGGCAATCGCGACCCTGACCACCGTGGGCTATGGCGACGTGGTGCCGATCACCCCGCTCGGCCGCATGGTCGCGGCGCTGGTGATGATATCAGGCCTCGGCGTGTTCGGGCTGTGGACCGGCATTCTCGCGACCGGTTTTGCTGCCGAGACGCGGCGCGACAACTTCCTGAAAACCTGGGAGTCGGTCAGCAAGGTGCCGTTCTTCGCCGCACTCGGCCCCGCCGCGATCGCCGACGTCACCCACATGCTGCGCACCATGGACCTGCCGCCGCGCACCATGATCATCCGCAAGGGCCAGCATGGCGACTGCATGTATTTCATCGCCGCCGGCGAGGTCGAGGTCGACCTGCCCGGCAAGAAGGTGACGCTCGGCGAAGGCGCGTTCTTCGGCGAGATGGCGCTGCTCGGCAATAATTTGCGCTCGGCCAACATCACCACCACGCGGCTGTCGAAACTGCTGGTGCTTGACCTCGTGGATTTTCGCCTGTTGATGGCACGGCATCCCGACCTGGCCGCGACCATCGATGCCGAGGCCAGCCGGCGCGCGCAGGAAAACAAATAGTGCAATGCCGTCATTGCGAGGAGCGAAGCGACGAAGCAATCCATCTATCGCCACGTGGAGGAGGTATGGATTGCTTCGCTTCGCTCGCAATGACGGCCAACAACGGAGAATAATATGGGTGAAGCAGCCGAGGAAGCCAGCGCGCCGGTGCTCGAAATCACGGGCGCGCGCGCCACCATCCGCCTCAACCGGCCGAAGCATCTGAACCGGCTGCAGAGCGAGGACCTCGACGACCTCACAAAACTGTTCGACCGCATCGAGGCCGATGCCGCGATCCGCGTGCTGGTGCTGACCGGAACCGGCCGCGCCTTCAGCGCCGGCTACGACCTCAACTCGGTCGCCGACCGCGCCACCAGCGCCAGCGAGCAACCGAGCGCCGGATCGGCGTTCGAGGTCGTCGTCAATCGGCTGGAGGATCTCGGCGTGCCGACGATTTGCCGGCTCAATGGCGGTGTCTATGGCGGCTCGACCGACCTGGCGCTGGCCTGCGATTTTCGCATCGGCGTCGACACCGCGGAAATGTTCATGCCGGCGGCCCGCCTTGGGCTGCACTACTACAAGAGCGGCATCGCGCGCTATGTGTCGCGGCTTGGCGTCGACAATGCAAAGATGCTGTTCCTGACGGCGCAGAAAATCTCGGCGCCGGAAATGCTGCGGATCGGCTACCTCACCGCCATGGTGCCGGCGGAAGCGCTGGACGAGGAAGTCGACCGTCTCGCCAATATCCTGGCCGGCAACGCACCGGTGGCGATGCGCGGCATGAAGCGCGCCATCAACGAATTCGCCCACGGCAAGCTCGACGAGGAAGCCGCCGATCTCCGCCACCGCGAGAGCATGCGCGGCACCGAGATCAAGGAAGGCGTCAAGGCGCTCGCGGAAAAGCGGACGCCGAAGTTTTAGAACGCTACGTTCGTCATGGCCGGGCTTGACCCGGCCATCCAGGTCGTTCTTGGTCGAGGGGAAAAGGACGTGGCATGCCCGGGACAAGCCCGGGCATGACGGAGAGTGCGGCGCAAGTTGACCGTCGCCCGATCCAGCCATATTCTGCCCGTCGCGGTGCAAGCCGCGCCCGGGCCCGCGGGAAGGGTTGAACCCACTTGCAGCTTTCGAGCGATATCTAGAGCCTTTGTGCAGCCGGTGTTGCGGGCCTTCGGCGCTGTCATGCACGGAGGTGTCTGATGAACCGGTCTCCCGATCGATTGAACCTCGATCATCTGAAGAAACAAGCCAAGGAATTGATCCGCCTCTATCGCAGCCGCGATCCGGCTGCGATGGCGCGGTTTCGCGAGCGCGCTGCCGGCAGCGGCCGGCCGCAGCGATGACGATATTTCATCGCTGGCACTGCGCCTGCACGACGCGCAGTCGTGCATCGCGCGCGAACACGGGTTCGTATCCTGGCCCGACCTGAAGCGTTACGTGGAAGTGCAGTCGGCGGCACAGAAAGAGCGCGCCGTTCGCGTCCTGCACTGGTGCCAGTTGATCTATTCCGGCGATGTCAGCGGCACGTCCAATCGCGCAAATCCGCGCGTCGCGTTGCGGATCCTGGCTGATGATCCCGAACTGGTCGCCGGCGATCCCTACCTCGCCTGCGCCATCGGCAACGAAAGCGTGCTGCGGCAGGCGACGCAGTCCGATCCGACGTGGGTCAACCGGCCCGGCGGCCCGCTGCGATTGCCGCCGCTTGTTGCAATCGCGCATTCGAGCCTGTTGCGCGTGCCGGAATTTCGCGATCGCCTGCATCGGAGCGCGCAGTTGCTCATCGCGGCCGGCGCCGACGTCAACCAGCATATCCATAGCCGCTGGCCGCCGGCATCGCTGAGCCAGCCTGACGCACGCTATCCACTTTCGACGCTCTACGGCGCCGCGGGAGCCAACCACGACCTCGCGCTGACGAGGTTGCTGCTCGAAGCCGGCGCGGACCCCAATGACGGTGAATCTCTTTATCACTCCCTTGAGAATCCGGCATGCACTCGCCTGCTGCTGGAACATGGCGCTCGCATCGCGGAGAGCAATGCGATCTATCGTTCGATTGACCTCGAAGACGACACTGCGCTGAAGCTGTTGCTGCAGCATGGCGGCGACCCGAACGAGCCTGCGCGGAATCCGCCGCTGACCGATTGGGGTTCGCCGCTGTTGTGGGCCATCTACCGGCGGCGGCCCCGTCATGCGAATGCCCTGCTGGCTGCGGGCGCCGATCCGTCGCGACCTACCCCGGATGGCATCAGCCCATACCGGCTGGCGCTGCGGTTCGGGCTATCAGATGTTGCGGCCCTGCTGCGCGCGCGGATCGACGTGCCTGACATCTCGGACGACGAACGCTTCGTTGCCGCATGCGCGCGTGGCGATGAAGCCGAGGCGCGGATGATCGGGGCACTGCGTCCCGATCTGCCGGCCTCGCTGCATCAGGCACAATTGCGCCTGTTGCCTGATATGGCCGCTGCAGGCGCCGATGAAGCCGTGCGGCTGATGGTCAGGCTCGGCTGGCCGATCGCGGTGCGCGGCGGCGACTGGGACGCCTCCGCGCTCAATCTCGCGGTGTTCAACGGCAACGCCGGTTTGACCCGCTTCCTGCTCGAACACGGCGCGAAATGGACCGAACAGCACGGCTTCGGCGACAACGCCTGCGGTTCGCTGTCCTGGGCTTCCCTCAACGAGCCCATCGAAGGCGGCGACTGGCCGGGCTGCGCGCGTGCCCTGCTCGATCACGGCATGCCGGGCGCGACGGCGATCCCCGGCGAACCCGAATGGGTGATGGTTGCGGGTGTGCGAAAGAGATTTTCCGACGAGGTTACCGAGGAGTTGCTGGGTCGTGAGGTCTGAGAGCGCAATTCTCTCGTCATGGCCGGGCTTGACCCGGCCATCCACGTCTTCCTTTGCCTCTATGCTGTTAAGGCGTGGATGCCCGGGACAAGCCCGGGCATGACGAGTTTTTGTCACATCTACGACGAGTTACTACTCAACAAACGTCACGGTATCGGCGACGCTCGCCCTTGACGTCCGGTAGCTGTTGACCTTGTGGGCGTTGTCGGCGAAGCCGAACGAAATGCCGCAGACCACCTTGCGGTCGTCGGCCAGCTTGAAGTGCCGCCGGATCAGGCCGGAATGCCGCGCCAGCGCGGCTTGCGGAATCGTGCCGAGGCCGAGCGCCTGCGCGGCAAGCATGAAATTGCCGACATAGGCGCCGCAATCGACCGCACCATAGATGCCGAGCGGCTCGTCGGTGTGGATAACAGCGACATGCGGCGCGCCGAAGAAATTGTAGTTCTCCAGCGCCTGCTTGGCGTAAGACATTTTGTCGCCGCTGCGCTGATGCCGAGCGTGTTGTAGAGCTGAAAACCGCTCTCGCGGCGGCGATCGAGATAGACGCCGAGATATTCGCGCGGCGGCGTGAAATCATGGTCGTCTTTTGCGCCGGAGGCGGCCTCGGCATAGATCGCCTTGCGAAATTTTTCCTTGGCCTCGCCGCTCGCGATCAGCACCTGCCAGGGCTGGCTGTTGCACCACGACGCCGTGCGTTGCGATACGCTCAGAATGTGTTCGATCGTCTCGCGCGGCACCTCCTGCGGCAGGAACGCGCGCACGGAATAGCGTTCGTTCAGGAGCTCTTCGAGCACGCCGATGCGATCCGTGGTCGCGTAGCGTGCGTTTGGCGTTTTCGCATCCATGATGTTTTCTCTTCCTGTCATTCCGGGGCGCGCGAAGCGCGAACTATGATGCGCCATTGCGCATCTGAGAATCTCGATCCGAAACCTCTGGATTCCGGGTTCGCCGCTTCGCGGCGCCCCGGAATGACGGCTAACCTCTTCCCTTGGTCGGGATCTTGTTGAACGGCACGTCCTTGTCGACGCGGATATCGCCGGGCAGGCCGAGCACGCGCTCGGCGATGATGTTGCGCAGGATCTCGTCGGTGCCGCCGGCGATGCGCATCGACGGCGAAGACAGCAGCATCTGCTGGAACTGGCCGTGCACCGTTTCCTCGTCAGTTCCTGTGAGCGCGCCGGCCGCACCCTGCAGATCCATCGCATAGGTCGCGATGTCCTGCAGCATCGAGCCCGAGACCAGCTTGCCGATGGAATTTTCCGGACCCGGACGCTCGCCCTTCGAAAGCGATGAGATCGCGCGGTAGCTGGTGTATTTCAGCCCGCTTGCCTTCACCGCCCATTCGGCGAGCTTGGCACGCGTGGCGGGATCGTCGATCGCGAGGCCATCGTCCGTCATCAGGTTCGAGCAGAACTCGAACATCTCAGGGAAACCTGTCGCGAGCCGCGAACCGATCGACATGCGCTCGTTCATCAGCGTCGTCAGCGAGACGTTCCAGCCGTCGCCGACCGCGCCGAGGCGTTGATGATCGGGGATCACGACGTCGGTGAAATAGACCTCGTTGAACTCCTGCATGCCGTTGGCCTGCTTGATCGGCCGGACCTCGACGCCCTTGCTCTTCATGTCGAGAAAGAACATCGTCAGGCCCTTGTGCTTGGGCACATTGGGATCGGTGCGCGTGATCAGAAGGCCGTAGTCGGAGTAATGCGCGCCCGAGGTCCAGATCTTCTGGCCGTTGACGATCCAGTTGTCGCCCTTCTTTTCCGCGCGTGTACGGAGCCCTGCGACGTCGGAGCCGCCGGCCGGCTCGGAGAACAGCTGGCACCAGATGTGTTCGCCGGAGGCGAGCTTCGGCAGATAGTGGCGCTTGTGCTCCTCGCTGCCGAACGCCATCACGGTCGGGCCGCACATGCCCTCGCCGATCTGGAACGGCTGCGTCAGCTTGCCGTAGACGCCCTCTTCCTGCTGCCAGATCACCTTCTCGATCGGGGTGGCGCCGCGGCCGCCATATTCCTTCGGCCAGTGCAGGCAGGCCCAGCCGCCTTCGGCCTTCTTCTTCTGCCAGGCCTTGCCGACATCGACGATCTCTTCCTTCTCCAGCTGGATGCGCCCGAGCGAGGATTTCGACAGCTCCGCCTCATATTTCTTCGGGGCGTTGGCCTCGATCCATTTGCGGGCAGTGGTGCGGAATTCAGCTTCCTGCGGAGTGTCGTCGAAGTTCATGGCGGACCTCTCGTTTTTCAAATCTTGCATCAATCTCAAACCCTCATGGTGAGGAGCGCGAAGCGCGTCTCGAACCATGTGGCCCGCGGCCCATCCTTCGAGACGCCTCGCTTCGCGCGGCTCCTCAGGATGAGGTCGGAATTCTTAGGCTCTTCCCTTGGTCGGGATCTTGTTGAACGGCACGTCCTTGTCGACCCTGATATCGCCGGGCAGGCCAAGCACGCGCTCGGCGATGATGTTGCGCATGATCTCGTCGGTGCCGCCTTCGACACGGGTGCCCGGCGCGCGCAGCAGCATCGCCTGGAATTTTCCGGCGACTTCGGCGTCTTCAGGACCGCTGAGCACGCCGGCGGCGCCCTGCAGGTCGAGCGCATACATCGCGACTTCCTGCACCATCGACCCCGCGACCAGTTTGCCGATGGAGTTCTCCGGACCCGGACGATCGCCCTTCGACAGCGCCGAGATCGCGCGCATGCTGGTGTATCGCAGACCGCTGGCCTTCACCGCGTAGTTCGCAAGCCTTCGAGCGAACGCTGCGGTCCTCGATCGCCGGACCATCTTCCAGCATCAGACTGTTGCAGAAGTCGAACAATTCCGGAAAGCCGGTCGCGACGCCGGCGCCGATCGACATGCGCTCGTTCATCAGCGTGGTCAGCGAGACGTTCCAGCCGTCGTTGACCGCGCCGAGCCGCTGCGAATCCGGGATCTTGACGTCGGTGAAGTAGACCTCGTTGAAGTCGGACTGGCCGCTGGCCTGCTTGATCGGCCGTACCTCGACGCCCGGACTCTTCATGTCCAGGAAGAACATGGTGAGGCCCTTGTGCTTGGCGACATCAGGATCCGTACGCGTGAGCAGGATGCCGTAATCAGAGTAATGCGCGCCCGAGGTCCAGATCTTCTGGCCGTTGATGATCCAGTCATCGCCCTTCTTCTCGGCGCGGGTGCGCAGGCCGGCGACGTCGGAACCGCCGGCGGGTTCGGAGAACAACTGACACCAGACCTTTTCGCCCGACGCCAGCGGCGGCAGGTATTGGCGCTTCTGCTCCTCGCCGGCAAACGCCATCATGGTCGGTCCGCACATGCCGTGGCCGATGATGAACATGCCACTAAGCTTGCCGAACGGACCCTCTTCCTGCTGCCAGATCACGCGCTCGATCGGCGACGAGCCACGGCCGCCATATTCCTTCGGCCAGTGCAGGCAGGCCCATCCGGCATCGGCCTTCTTCTTCTGCCAGGCTTTTGCGACCTCGAGCATGTTGGCGTTCTTCAGCCCTGAGCGGCCGAGCGAGGTCTTGCGCAGTTCTTCCTCGTACTGCTTCGGCGCGTTGGCGGAGATCCATGCCTTGGCCTCGGCGCGGAACGCGGCTTCCTGCGGAGTGTCGTCGAAGTTCATGACGTTGATCCTTCAAACTCTGCCGGTCGTCCCTGCGAACGCAGGGACCCATAGCCACCGGCCTACATATTTAACCCGGGCTTTCGTACCGTCATCCAATCGAAACTTCCCGGCGTATGGGTCCCCGCGTTCGCGGGGACGACGAAGAGTGACAATTCCTTAAGCCGCGTTCTTCTTGCGCATACGGTCGATCAGCTGATCTTCCCAGTACGACAGGCTGCCGAGCGTCAGCGCGGTGGCGTTGGCGCGGCGGTAATACATGTGGCAGTCGAACTCCCAGGTAAAACCCATGCCGCCATGAACCTGGATGTTGTTCTTGGAGCAATGCTGGAACGCCTGCGTCGCACTGATGCGCGCGGCGGCGGCTGCTTCCGGCAGTTCCGAGGCGTTGGTCGAGAGCGCCCAGGCGCCGTAATAGCAATTCGAACGCGCCAGCGTCGCCGAGACATACATGTCGGCGAGGATGTGCTTCACCGCCTGGAACGAACCGATCGGCCGGCCGAAGGCAATACGATCCAGCGCGTAGTCGCGGCCCATTTCGAGCGCGCGATCGGAACCGCCGACCTGCTCGAACGCGAGCAGCACGGCAGCACGGTCAAGCACCTGGGTCAGAATGCTCCAGCCGTCACCGGCGGCACCCAGCGGCTCGGCCTTGGCGTTCTTGAAGGTGAGTTCGGCCTGCCCCCGGGTCGGATCGACATTGGTCAGCGACTTGGTTTCGACGCCGCCAGCCTTGAGATCGACCAGGAACAGCGAGATATCGGAATCGCGGCCCGAGGAGCCGGTGCGCGCGGCGACCACGGCGAAATCGGCAATCGCGCCATCCGGCACCGGCTTCTTCACGCCGGTTAGCGTACCGCCCGAGGCCTGCAGCTTGATCGCCTTCGGCGACGGATTGCCCTTGCCTTCGAACAGCGCCAGCGTGCCGATCGCCTCGCCGCTCGCGACCTTCGGCAGCCATTTCTGCTTCTGCGCGTCGGAGCCTGCCAGCATCAGCGCTTCGGCGGCGAGGTAGACGGTGGAAGAAAACGGCACCGGCGCATTCGCGCGGCCCATTTCTTCCGCGATCACGCAGAGTTCGAGATGGCCCGCGCCCGCGCCGCCGAACGCTTCGGGGATGGCGACGCCGAGGAAGCCCATCTCGGCGAGGCCTTTCCACAATTCCTTGTCATAGGTCGCCTTGCCGTCCAGCACCTCGCGCACAGCCTTCGGCGGGCACTTCTCGGCGAGAAACTTCCTCGCCTCATCGCGCATCTGTTTTTGTTCGTCGGAAAAATCGAAGTTCATGGCGTGTTACTCGGGTTGGTTTGCGGGTTCTGTAGGTTGGGTGGAGCGAAGCGATACCCATCAATGGTTTTGGTTGCGGCTGATGGGTTTCGCTGCGCTCTACCCATCCTACGGTCAGTTCAAAATGATGACGTCGCCTCCCGGCTTGTCGGCGTATAGCTTCTCCACCAGCGCGGCGCGGCGTTCGAGGCCGGCGCGCTGGTTGATGTAGCCTTTGTCGGTGAGTTCGTTGCCGTCGATCGAGGGCGGCTCGGCCATCAGCATGGCGCGTGCGATCCGCATGCTGCTGCCGGTGGTGGAGGCGTTGTGCGCTTCCAGTCCGCGCTTCAGGCAGGCGATCACCTCGGGATGCCCGACAACATCTTCACACGTCGCATCGGGATTACCGACGATCTGCCGGCAGGCATGCAGATTGGGCCAGGCCAGCAGTCCGATAAATTCGCGGTCCTGACCGGCAACCAGCGCGTCGTGCACGGCAGGCGTGGCGGCTGCGATCGCATCCGTGCGCAGCGAGCCGACATGGACAAAGGTGCCGGTCGTGAGCTTGAAGTCCTCGACCACGCGGCCGGCGAAGATGATGCCCTGCAGCGGATCGCTTTCATCGACGAACACGCCGGCATCGCCGATGCAGTAGAACCCCTCCTCGTCGAACATCTTCTTCGTCAGGTCAGGCTGGCCGAAATAGCCCGGCGTTACGTTGATGCCGCGCAGGCGCAACTCGTATTTCGAGCCGCATGGCACCAGCTTCAGTTCAACGCCGGGGAACGGCAGGCCGATCAGGCCGACGCGCTCGGTGTCCCAATAGGTGCCGGTCGACGTCGGCGCGGTCTCGGTCGAGCCCCACCCCGTATAGAACACGATGCGCTCGCCGGTGGTCTTCACCGCCAGCGCCTGCATGCGGTCGTAGAGATCGTCAGGCAGCCGCGCGCCACCATAGGCCATGATGGACAGGTTCTTGAAGAAGCTGCGGCACAGCGCGTCGTCCTTCTCCATGGCCGCCGCCAGCGCGGCGTAACCGGCGGGAACGTTGGCATAATAGGTCGGCGAAATCTCATGCAGGTTACGCAGCGTCTCCTCGATCTGGCCGGGCATCGGCCGGCCATCATCGATATACAGCGTGCCGCCATCGACCAGGATCGGATGAAACGCGGCGTTGCCGCCCATGGTGTGATTCCACGGCATCCAGTCGAGCATGGTCGCGATCGGCCCGTTCGGATCGCGCGGGCGCACCTGCATCATCATCGCCGCATTGGCGCACATCATCTCCTGGGTGTTGATGACGGCCTTCGGCATGCCGGTCGAGCCCGAGGTGAACAGCAGCTTGCCGACGGTATCGGGGGTGATCTTCGCGATCGACTCCTCGACCGCTTTCGTCACCGGTGTGGCCGCAAGATCGGCAAAGGACACGCTCTTGATGCCGTCGCAGGGGCGCGCGACGTGAACCACCGTGACGCCGGTTAGGTCGATCGCCCTGAGTGCCTTCTCGAAGGTCGGCCCGTCCTGCACCATTACGACGGCAGGCTTGATCAGGTTGAACAAATATTTGAGCTTGAGATGATCCTGGCTCATCAGCGAATAGGCCGGCGACACCGGTGCGGCGCGGAAGGCGCGCCTGCATCGCGGCCTGCGTCATCAGCGCGTGCTCGATCGAATTGCCTGATAGAATCGCAACGGGACGGTCTTCGAGGCCGAGGTCGAGCAGGCCCTGCGTCAGCCCGTCAACGACGCGCTTGGCTTCGCCGTAGGAGACTTTCCGCCACTGCCGGTCCGCGCCGCCGCGTTGCGCCAGCCAGATGCGCTCGGGCGCCTGCTTCGCCCATTTCGAAAGCGATGCCGGAATATGCTTCTCGTAGGGCTGCAGCGGAATCCGCGACTTCAGAACGATCGCACCATCGGGCCGCCGGTCGACGGCGATGTCGCGCTCCAGCCATTCGATCTTGCGAAAGCCGGGTTTTGTAAGCACCTCGGCTGCATTCCCACTCATATTGCGTCTCCCGGAATTCAGTCCTTTACGGATCTTTCGTCTTGTCGGTTCTAGCGTTTGATATAGACAGGCTTTCGTTTTTCAAGAAAGGCCCTGATGCCTTCGTTGAATTCTTCCGAGCGGCTGCACAACACCTGATTGCGATCTTCCATCGCGATCACGGCCTCGATCGATCCGGCATCGACGCTCATATTGAGGCATTCCTTGGATAGCCTTAAGCCCACCGGCGAGGCCGTCATCATCGCATCGACATAAGGTTCGGCCGCTGCCTCCAGTCCACCTTCCTCGACCACTTCAGAGACGAGGCCGACGGCGAGCGCACGTTCGGCGCCGATGAAGCGGCCGGTCAGGATCAGTTCGGAGGCGACGGAGACGCCCACCAGGCGCGGCAGAAAATAAGAGGTGCCGATGTCGCAGCCGCCGAGGCCGAGCTTGATGAAGGCGCAGTTCATCCGCGCCGATTTGGTCGCAATGCGAATATCGGCGGCGAGCGCCAGCGCGAAACCGCCACCGGCGGCGGCGCCCTGAACCAGCGCGATGATCGGCTGCGGGCAGCGACGCATCAGCATCACGATGTCGGCAATGCGGCGTTGCGAGTCCAAGGACTCCGTCACCCCGGGCGGCTCCTGCTGGCCGGCACGGCGCTTCATCGCATGCTTGAGGTCGAGGCCGGCGCAGAACGACGCGCCCGCGCCTTTGAGCACCACGACCCGGGTCGAGCGGTTGCGCTGCAGGCCTTCGAAATAGGCATTGAGCGCGTCGATCATGTCGGGGTTGAGCGCGTTGAGGCTGTCCGGGCGATTGAGCGTCACCCGGTCGACACCGTCGTGATGTTCGATCAGCAGCGGTCGAGTCACCATTGCTGTCGTCCCGGCGAACGCCGGGACCCATACGCCGTGTTGCATCGTTGTGGCATGGTCGCAGAGACCTTTTTATAACAAGAACCGCCGCGGAGTATGGGTCCCCGCGTTCGCGGGGACGACGATGGAGTGTGCCCTACCGCGGCGCCATGCGGATGGCGCCGTCGAGGCGGATGGTCTCGCCGTTGAGCATCGGGTTCTCGACGATGTGGACCGCGAGATTGCCGTACTCGGAAGCGTCGCCGAGGCGGGCCGGATGCGGCACCTGGGCGCCTAGGCTCTTGCGGGCCTCTTCGTTCAGGCCCATCAGCAGCGGCGTCAGGAACAGGCCGGGGGCGATGGTGTTGACGCGGATCTTCAGGCTGGCGAGATCGCGCGCGGCCGGCAGCGTGAGGCCGACGACGCCGCCCTTCGATGCCGAATAGGCGATCTGGCCGATCTGGCCCTCATAGGCTGCGACGGAAGCGGTGTTGATGGCGACGCCGCGCTCTTCACCGATCGGCGGCGCGGTCGCGAGGCGCTCGGCGAACAGGCGCAGCACGTTGAAGGTGCCGATCAAATTGACGTTGATGATGCGGACGAATTTTGCCAGCGGATAGACACCGTCCTTGCCGACGGTGCGCTGCGATCCGCCGATGCCGGCGCAGTTCATCAGGACGCGCGCGATGCCGTGCGCGGCTTCGGCCTTGGCGATCGCGGCCTTGATCGCGTCTTCGTCGGTCACGTCGGCGTGGAGGGCGACGCCCTTCACTTCGGCGGCGACCTTTTCGGCGTTTTCCTTGTTCTGGTCGATCACGCCGATTTTCGCGCCCTTGGCGGCCATGGCGCGGGCGGTGGCGGCGCCGAGGCCGGAGCCACCACCGGTGATGAGAACGGCAACGTCATTAAGCTGCATTGTAACTACCTTTCCTTGGGCGTTTCTTCTCTAGACTTGTAGATGACTGAAGTGACGCGATCGTCATCCAGCGGCCGCGGCACCTTGTTGCTTTCTCATTCAACATGCCGCCGCAGATCAGCGCTTCCATGTGCTTGATGTATTCGCGGCAGACGTCGTCGGTGACCGGGCCGACGCCGGTCGCGCGCGACATCGCGTGGCGGCCGAAGAACAGATGATCGCAGGCGCCGATCAGGCTGGTGTAGAACAGCACCGGATCGATGTCGCGGAACTCGCCGGCCTTGACGCCTTCGGCGAGCAGCCGGCGATGGAACTCCAGCAGGGGCGCGACAAAGAACTTCGACACTTCGTCGGCGGCTTCTGCGCTGCTCTCGTGCAGCAGGTAATGAATCAGCCGGTTCATATAGGGGAACTGGTGATAGGCGCGGATGATGCCGCCGATATGCAGGCGCAGCTTCGCGGTCGGCGAGATCGGCTGACTGATCAGATATTCGAGCTGCGACACCTCGGTCGCGGCGTCGCGCTCCAGCAGCGACAGCAACAGCCCGTCCTTGTTGCCGAAATGGTATTTCACCAGGGCGGCGTTGACGCCGGATTTCTGCGCGATATCGGACAGCGACACCTCGATCGAGGCGCGCTCGATCATCAGCTCGCTGGCCGCGACAAGCAGCTTCTCGGCGGTGGAATTTTTGCCGCCCGCAAGCCTGGTCGGTACGCTGGTATTCAACTGAAATCCCAATGCTGAAATCCGGGCCGCACATAAGCGCATGCCGGGGCTGACCTCAAGAGTTAATTGATTGATTGACTAAATCCCATGAGGTCCCTTAAATCCGGCCCATCCTTCAAACCCCACCAACAAAAAATCAGGGAGAACAGACATGGCCGAGGCCTATATCGTCGCCGCCGCGCGTACCGCGGGTGGCCGCAAGGGCGGACGTCTCGCAGGCTGGCATCCGGCCGATCTCGCCGCTTCCGTGCTGGATACGCTGGTCGATCGCACCAAGGTCGATCCCGCCCAGATCGAGGACGTGATCATGGGCTGCGTGATGCAGGCCGGCGAGCAGTCCAACAACATCGCCCGCAACGCCGTGATGGCCTCGAAGCTGCCGGAAAGCGTGCCCGCCACCTCGGTCGACCGCCAGTGCGGCTCGTCGCAGCAGGCGCTGCATTTCGCAGCCCAGGCCGTGATGGCCGGCTCGATGGACATCGTGATTGCCGCCGGCGTGGAATCGATGACGCGGGTACCGATGGGCCTGGCTTCGTCGCTGCCGGCCAAGAACGGCTTTGGCCATTACAAGAGCCCGGGCATCGAGAACAAATATCCGAACATCATGTTCAGCCAGTTCACCGGCGCGGAAATGATGGCGGAGAAATACGGGCTCTCCAAGGAACAGCTCGACACCTATTCCTATGAGAGCCACCAGCGCGCGATTGCCGCGACCCAGGCGGGCAAATTCAAGGACGAGATCGTTCCGCTGCAGATCACCCGCGCCGACAACTCGACCGACACCCACCACATCGACGAAGGCATCCGCTTCGACGCCAGCCTTGACGGCATCAAGGGCGTCAAGCTGATCGCCGAGAACGGCAAGCACACCGCGGCCAGCGCCAGCCAGATCTGCGACGGCGCTTCCGGCGTCATGGTGGTCAACGAACGCGGCCTCAAATCGCTCGGCGTGAAGCCGTTGGCGCGGATCCATCACCTGACCATGATGGGCGGCGATCCCGTCATCATGCTGGATGCGCCGCTGCACGCCACCAAGCGGGCGCTGGAGAAGGCCGGCATGAAGATCGACGACATCGACCTGTTCGAGGTCAACGAAGCCTTCGCGGCGGTACCGGTGGCGTGGCTGAAGACGACCGGCGCCGATCCGGCGCGGCTCAACGTCAATGGCGGCGCGATCGCGCTCGGCCATCCGCTCGGCGGCTCCGGCACCAAGCTGATGACCACGCTGCTCAACGCGCTCAAGCAGAACAACAAGCGTTACGGCCTGCAGACCATGTGCGAAGGCGGCGGCATGGCGAATGTGACGATTGTTGAGCGGCTGTAAGAAGCGTCCACAGCCGTCGCGATAACAAACGGTGTCGTCCCGGCCTTGAGCCGGGACCCATAACCACGAGTGTTCGTGGTTATGCCGAGCTGGAGCTCCAGCTCACTTTAAAATCCACATCAGTGGCTATGGGTCCCTGCGTTCGCAGGGACGACGTAAAACAATAAATCCGAGGAACGTCTGTGACCCATCCGTCCATCTACGCCCGCACCCAGCCGAACAAGATCGCCTATCAGATGGCGGCGACCGGCAAGGCGATCACCTATCGCGAACTCGATGAGCTCTCGAACCAGGGCGCACATCTGTTTCGCGCGCTCGGCCTCAAGGCCGGCGACCACATCGCGTTCCTGATGGAAAACCGCCTCGCGTTCATGGAGATCTGCTGGGCCGCGCAGCGCAGCGGTCTCTATTACACCGCGATCAGCCGCTACCTCACCGAGGAAGAGATCGCCTACATCGTCAAGGATTGCGGCGCCAAGCTCTTCATCACCACGCCGCAATGCGCCGACAAGGTCAAAGGCCTGATCAAGGGCGAGCCGGGCGAACCGCTGTTCTTCATGGTCGACGAGCCCGCGCCCGGCTTCCGCTCCTGGGACAAGGAAGCGATCGCGATGCCGACCACGCCGGTCGCGGACGAGGTCGCCGGCTACGACATGCTGTACTCGTCCGGCACCACCGGACGGCCCAAGGGCATCAAGAAGGCATTCGAAGGCGGCCCGATCGATGTGCCGAACGCGTTCCTGAGAATTCTCTGCGCCGACATGTGCGGGATGTCGTCCGACAGCATCTATCTGTCGCCGGCGCCGCTCTATCACGCGGCTCCCTTGCGCTTCAACATGATGGCGATCTCGCTCGGCGGCACCTCCGTCATCATGGAGCATTTCGACGCCGAGGAATTCTTGAAGCTGGTCGAAAAGTACAAGATCACGCAGTCGCAGCTGGTGCCGACCATGTTCGTGCGCATGCTGAAGCTGCCGGACGAAGTGCGGACCCGTTACAACGTCTCCTCGCTGAAGGGCGCGATCCATGCCGCCGCGCCCTGCCCGGTCGACGTCAAGGCAAAGATGATCGAGTGGTGGGGGCCGATCCTGATCGAGTACTACGCCGGCTCCGAAGGCAACGGCGTCACGGTCTCGACCTCGCAGCAATGGCTGACGCACCGCGGCACCGTCGGCCGCGCGGTGGTCGGCAAGGTGAAAATCCTCGACGAGAACGACGAGGAACGGCCGGTCGGCGAAATCGGCACGGTCTATTTCGCCGACGCGCCCGTGTTCACCTATCACAACGATCCCGAGAAGACGAGGAAGGCCTACAACGACAAGGGCTGGTCGACGCTCGGCGACGTCGGCTATCTCGATGCGGAAGGCTTTCTCTATCTCACCGACCGCAAGAGCTACATGATCATCTCCGGCGGCGTGAACATCTACCCGCAGGAGACCGAGGATGTGCTGATCACCCATCCCGCCGTCTCCGACGTTGCCGTGTTCGGCGTGCCGAACGAGGAGATGGGCGAAGAGGTCAAGGCGGTGGTGCAGCCGCACGACATGACAAAGGCCGGCAAGGCGCTGGAAGCCGAACTGATGGTGTTCTGCCGCAAGCATCTGTCGCCGATCAAATGCCCCAGGAGTATCGACTTCGAGCCGGAGCTGCCGCGCACGCCCACCGGGAAGTTGGTGAAGCGGCATTTGCGGGACAAGTACTGGCCGAAGCCGGCGAAGGGATAGAGAAGCGTAGCAACCTTCAAACCCTCATGGTGAGGAGGCGCGTAGCGCCGTCTCGAACCACGAGGCCCCACTGTGGCATTCATCCTTCGAGACGCCGCTACGCGGCTCCTCGGATGAGGTTTGACACCTTGTAGGATGGACAAAGCATAACGCCCACCATTTACACTCCGCACGTGATGGTGGGCACGCTACGCTTTGCCCACCCTACAGAATGCCGCATCTGTTTCGTCATGCCCGGGCTTGTCCCGGGCATCCACGTCTTTACAGTCTCGTTTCACAAAAAGACGTGGATGGCCGCGATAGATTCGGCCATGACGAGGAATGACTATGACCACACTTCCCGACATCCCGCTCCCCTCCACCATCCGCTCCCGCTACGTGGAAGATATCAACGGCCTGCGCATCCACGTGCTGGAAGCCGGCTTCGAAACAAGCGGCCGGCCCTGCGTGCTGCTGCTGCACGGCTTTCCCGAACTCGCCTTTTCCTGGCGCAAGGTGATGCCCGTTCTGGCGGAGGCCGGCTATCACGTGATCGCGCCGGACCAGCGCGGCTATGGCCGCACCACCGGATGGGATCCGAGTTACGAAGGCGGTCTCGGCGCGTTCCGGCTGCCCAATCTGGTGCGCGACGCGCTCGGGCTGGTGTCGGCGTTCGGCTATCGCAGCGTTGACGCCGTCTTCGGGCATGATTTCGGCTCGTCCGTTGCCGCCTGGTGTGCGCTGATCCGCCCCGATGTGTTTCGATCGGTCGTCCTGATGAGCGCCCCGTTCGGCGGACCGCCATCGCTGCCGTTCGGCACCGCGGATGAGCCGCTGAAGCCGGCCGCCAATGATCCCATTCATCGCGAACTGGCGGCGCTGCCGCGGCCGCGCAAGCATTACCAATGGTACTACTCGACGCGCGAAGCGAATAACGACATGCACCACGCGCCGCAGGGCGTGCATGATTTGCTGCGCGCCTACTACCATCACAAGAGCGCGGACTGGAAAGACAACCAGCCGTATCCGCTCCAATCGTGGTCCGCGGACGAAATCGCCAAGCTGCCGACCTATTATGTGATGGATCTCGCAAAGGATATGGCCGCGACCGTCGCAGAGGAAATGCCGTCGGCCGCCGAGATCGCCGCCAACAAATGGCTGCCCGATAGCGAGCTTGCCTTCTACAGCGCCGAATATGCCCGCACCGGATTCCAGGGCGGCCTGCAATGGTATCGCTGCGGCACCTCAGGCGCGTTCGTGCCGGAGCTGCAGACGTGGTCGGGCCGCACCATCGACGTTCCCTCCGCCTTCATCTCGGGCAAGCAGGACTGGGGCACCTATCAGCGTCCCGGCGTCTTCGAGAGGATGCAGACCAAGGCCTGCACCAACATGATCGGCTGTCATCTCATCGACGGTGCGGGCCATTGGGTGCAGCAAGAGCAGCCCGCGGAGGTGAGCCGGCTGCTGGTGCAATTCCTGCAAGAGGCGAAGCAGCAAGGCGCGAAACAGCAAGAGGCGAAGGCAACAACCAAGGCGAGCTAACGAATTGACCGCGGGAACGCCGTTCTCTATAGCTATTTAGAATAATTCTAAACTAAGAAAAGGCGTCGTCCCGTGAAGAATTTCGCCGATCTGTCCGAGCGCGAAGTGCTGGCCGTTGCGATCTCTTCCGAGGAGGAAGACAGCCGCATCTACATGAGCTTCGCCGAGGACCTCGCCGAACGCTATCCGGATTCCGCCAGGATCTTTGAGGAGATGGCCGAGGAGGAGCGCGGCCATCGGCACCGGCTGCTCGAACTGTACGAGCAGCGCTTCGGCCCGCATTTGCCGCCGATCCGCCGCGAGGACGTCAAGGGTTTCCTGAAACGCCGGCCGATCTGGCTGACCAAGAACCTGCCGCTCGACACCATCCGCAAGGAAGTCGAGACCATGGAGCTGCAGGCGGAGCAGTTTTACATCAAGGCGGCCGAGCACGCCGACGACGTCGGCGTGCGGCGACTGCTCGGCGACCTCGCCGAGGAGGAAAAGGGCCACGAGAAGCTCGCGGTGAAGCTGACCGACCAGATCCTCAGCCCCGACGTTCGCGCGGAAGAGGACAAGACGCGCCGCCGCATGTTCGTGCTGCAATATGTCCAGCCGGGGCTGGCCGGATTGATGGACGGTTCGGTGTCGACGCTGGCGCCGCTGTTCGCCGCGGCCTTCGCCACCCACCAGAACTGGCCGACGTTTCTGGTGGGCCTGGCCGCCTCGCTCGGCGCCGGCATCAGCATGGGCTTTGCCGAAGCGCTTTCCGACGACGGCTCGCTGACCGGGCGCGGATCGCCCTGGCTGCGCGGCGCCGCCAGCGGCGTCATGACCGCGCTCGGCGGCCTCGGCCACACGCTTCCCTTCCTGGTGCCGGATTCCTGGGCGAACGCGTTCTGGATCGCGACCGTCATCGCCTGTGCCGTGGTGTTCTTCGAACTATGGGCGATCGCCTATATTCGCGCGCGCTACATGGACACGCCGTTCCTGCAGGCGGCGTTCCAGATCGTGCTGGGTGGCGGCATCGTACTCGCGGTCGGGATATTGATCGGCGGGGCGTAGGAGATAGAGCCGATCTCAGCTTCCGTTGAGGCCGCCGATCTCCGGAAAGAACATGTCCTTCCACGAGGCCGGCTCGCGCTTTGTGGTGCCGACCCGGCGCATGAATTTGGCGAATTTCATCGTCGCCGCCGGCGTCATGGTCCACTCGACTCCGGGGCCGGTCACGACCCTGGTCACCATATCGAGCGGCAGTTTTGAACCGGAATCGTTGATCCAGCTTTGCGCGGTGCCTTTCGGATCGGCGGCGATGATCGAGGTTGCTTCCTTCACGGCGTCGAGGAAGGCGGCGTAGAGTTCGGGATTGTCCTTGCGGAACCGCGCCGAGGTCCACGCCACCGTGAAGGTGTGCGGGCCCAGCACGTCGAACGACGACAGCACGGTGCGGATGTTGTTCTGCTCCAGTTGCTGGAACTGGAACGGCGGCACGCTGAAGGCCGAACTGACGCCGCCGGCGCCGCTCAGCAGCGCAATGGTCGCATCCGGCGGCGACATCGACACCGTCAGCGGATCGAGCTTGGCGTAGTTTTCATCGCCAAAGGCCGCCGCTGCCGCCATCTGCAGCAACACCGCCTGTACCGACACCTTGATCGAGGGCACCGCGATGCGGTCGCGCTCGCCAAAATCCTTGATGGACTTGATGTCGGGATTGGCGGTGTTGAGCAGGAACGGTTGCGAACTGAGCGCGCAGATTCCCTTGACCTCGAATGACGTGCCCTGCGTCTTGTCCCACAGCGTGATCAGCCCGGGTACCCCGCCGCTGACGATGTCGGTCGAATTCGACAGCAATGCTTCGTTCATCGCCACCGGGCCGTTGAAGCGCTGCCAGGAGACCTTGAAGTCCTTCAGGCCGCGTTGGGTGGCATATTTCTCGATCAGCCTGTCGCGCTTCATGACGTTGAACTGCAGGTAGCCCATCGAGAACTGCTCGGCCAGCCTGATTTCCGCCGCGCGGGCTATCGCCGTGCTGCCGATCATAACGGCAATCACGGCGCCTGCGATCAATGCCGATCTCATCGGAGCCTCCCGCACTGTTTTCATTTTTTGTTGATCGGAAGACTAGCGCACAAACGACGCATGCGCCAAGTGGGCTAGCAGCATGACGGGCCCGCCGCTGTACAGCCATTGCTCTTGCCGCGCGCGGCCAAACTGAGCATCATCCGCGGCCTTCATCGAAGAACAGACTGGAGTACGCCGTGGCCAAATCGGAATGGAGTTTCAAGACCGCTGTCGAATTGTCGGCCGCACTCGCCGCAAAAAAGGTCTCGGCGGTCGAACTGGCCCAGGACGCCATCGATCGCATCGAGCGCCACGATGCCAAGATCAATGCGATCTGTGTCCGCGACTTCGAGCGCGGCCTCGCGGCTGCCCGCGCCGCCGACGCCGAACTGGCGCGCGGCGTCAAGAAGCCGCTGCTCGGCCTGCCGATGACGGTGAAGGAATCCTACAATGTCGCGGGCCTGCCGACGACCTGGGGCATTCCGGCGCAGAAGGATTTCACGCCGACCGAAGACGCATTGCCGATCGCGCGCGTCAAGGACGCCGGCGGCGTCATCCTCGGCAAGAACAACGTGCCGCTCGGGCTCGGCGACTGGCAGAGCTATAACGAGATCTACGGCACCACCAACAACCCGTTCGATCTCGGCCGCACGCCGGGCGGCTCCTCCGGCGGCGCCTCGGCGGCGCTCGCGGCGGGTTATGGTCCGCTGTCGCTCGGCTCCGACATCGGCGGATCGCTGCGCGTGCCGGCGTTTCATTGCGGCGTCTATGCGCACAAGCCGACATTCGATCTCGTCGCCATGCGCGGCCACACGCCACCGCCCTTGCCGCCGCTGCCGTCCAATCGCGACCTCAGCGTGATCGGACCGATGGCGCGCTGCGCGGCCGATTTGTCGCTGCTGCTGGACGTGATCGCAGGGCCCGATCCGCTCGACGCCGGCAAGGCCTACAGCCTTGCGCTGCCGCCGCCGCGCCATACCGAGCTGAAGAATTTTCGCGTGCTGCTGATCGACACCGATCCGGTCATGCCGACCGACAAGGTGGTGCGCGGCACGCTGGAACAGCTCGCCACCAATCTTGCCAGGGCCGGCGTCAAGGTCGACCGCAGCAGTCCGCTTGCTGCCCGATTTCGCCGCGTCGAGCCGGCTCTACATGCGGATGCTGATGTCGTTCCTCGCGGCGTCGTTTGCGCCGGAAACCTATGCCGGCGCACAGGCCGCCGTGGCGGCGCTCCCCGCCGAGGACAACAGCCTTGCCGCCGAGCGCCTGCGCGGCATCGCGCTCAGCCATCGCGACTGGCTGATGGCCGACGGCGGACGTTCGCGCCTGCGCGCGCAATGGCGCGAACTGTTCAAGAATTACGACGCCGTGATCTGCCCGATCATGCCGACGCCGGCCTATCCGCACGATCACTCCGCCGATCAGGAAGCCCGGCGCATTGGGATCGACGGCAAGGATTACGTCTATCCCGATCAACTCGCCTGGCCCGGCATCGCCACTCTGCCCGGCCTGCCTTCGACTGCGATCCCGACCGGTTTTGCCCCAGACGGATTACCGGTCGGCGTGCAGATTGTCGGCCCGTGGCTGGAAGACCGCACGCCGCTGAAGCTGGCGGAATTGATCGAGAAGGAATTCGGCGGGTTCAAGCCGCCGCCGATGTTTGATGATTAGCTCCGCCGTCATGACCAACTCCGTCATTGCGAGGAGCGAAGCGACGAAGCAATCCATTTCTTTCCCGATGCTGCACGATGGATTGCTTCGCTTCGCTCGCAATGACGAAAGGATGGAGTAGGGAGAAACCAATGAACAACGACATCGACGAACTTACCGCACTGAACCGCGACTACGTCGCCTCGGTGCAGAATTCGGACGTCAAACGCTTCGACGAAATCCTGGCCGCGGATTTCTATTGCTCGAACCCCGACAAGACACTGGTCGACCGCACCGCGTTCCTGAAACAGACCGCGGTGCCGGTGACGATCAAAAATCTAACCGCGCACGACGTCAAAATCCGCGTGCTCGGCGATTTCGCCATCATCCACGCCGCCACCAGCTATACGACCGCAGACGGCCAGCAGGCGCATGGGCGCTACACGGATTGCTGGGCGAAGCAGAACGGGAAGTGGCTCGCGGTGTCGGCGCATGTGTCGCGGTGAGCTCTCACCGCGTCGTCCCGGCGAACGCCGGGACCCATACCGCGTGATCTATCCATGGGATGCGGTGGCTGACGCTCTGCGTTAGGCAACCACCGTTGTTAGTCGTTGAAGCGAAGTCGTCTTGCCTCGTGCCCATTCCGCGGGCCGCGGCGTATGGGTCCCGGCGTTCGCCGGGACGACGGAGATGGCTAGCGGCCTCACGCATCAAACATGATCACGCTGCGCAGCGTCTTGCCGGCCTTCATGTTGGCAAAACCCTCGTTGATCTCGGAGAGCTTCAGCTTCGCCGAAATCCAGTCCTCCAGGTGCAGCTTGCCGCGCATGTAGAATTCGATGAGGCGCGGCATGTCGACGCGGAAATGGTTGGAGCCCATCGACGAGCCCTGGATACGGCGCTCGCGCAGGAAATCGAAACCGTGCAGCTCGATCTTCTGGCCGAACGGGATCATGCCGACGATGGTGGCGGTGCCGCCGGCCGCCAGCATCGCGAACGACTGTTCCGCGGTATCCTTGCGTCCCAGCACCTCGAAGGAGTGTTGCACGCCGCCACCCGTCAGTTCGCGCACCTGCTGCACCACATCGCCCCTGGCGGGATCGACGATGTCGGTAGCGCCAAGCTTGGTGGCGAGCTGCAATTTCACCGGGTTGGTATCGATCGCGATGATGCGGCCGGCGCCCGCGATCGCGGCACCATTGATCGCGGCCATGCCGACGCCGCCGCAGCCGATCACGGCCACCGTTTCGCCGGCCTTGACGCCCGCCGTGTTCACGACAGCGCCATAGCCGGTGATGACGCCGCAGCCGATCAGCGCGGCCAGTTCCAGCGGCATGTCCTTGCGGATTTTGACGATGGCGTTTTCGTGCACCAGCATCTGCTCGGCGAACGACGACAAATTGAGGAACTGATTGAGCTTCTCCGAGCGCGCCCACGACAGCCGGTTGGACTGGCCGGGCAGCATCTTCACGGTCGTATCGGTGCAGAGCACGGTGCGGCCGGTGGTGCAGTTGTCGCAGGTGCCGCAGAACACCGACAGACACGTCACCACGTGATCGCCGGGCTTCACATAAGTGACGTCGGAGCCGACCTTCTCGACGACGCCGGCGGATTCATGGCCGAGCACCGCAGGCAGCGGATGCGGATACAGCCCTTCCATGAAATGCAGATCGGAATGACAGAGGCCGGCGACGCGCGTTCGGATCAAGACTTCCCGCGGGCCGGGGTTCGGCACGCTGACATCCTCGATCACCAGCGGCTTGTTGACTTCAAACAGAACGGCGGCCTTCATCGGGTAACTCCCTTAATTTCTATTGTTTTTTTTGAACCAGAACTATCCCAGCCTACGCTACCGAAAGCAATTCGCCAACCTCGGCCATCCCGACGCTATGCTCGCCAAGCAAATGGCCCGTGATCTTGCGTTGAGTGGCTGTTTCCGCCAGATGGAACGGATCGTTCGGCGAGACGCGATGGTCGATCACCATGCGCGATAGCAACAAGCGCCTTGCATCGCCGCGCATCTCGTGAATCCGCCCGCCCTCCCAGGCCAGCGCGACCGCGCTGGCGACATGATACAGAAGACTGGTGGCGCGCCGCGCGTCGCCCTCATTGTCGGTTCGGCTGGCGACCTCGCGCGCGAAGCCGATGGCGCGGTCGGTCAATTCCCGCAGGCGATTGCGCCAGGCCTGCGGCACATTGGTGCTGTCGTCGAGACGGGCGTGCAGATCGGCGGCCAGCGCCGCATCGGCGCCGTGACGGCCGACCGCGCGCTTCAGCGCATCGATGGCGACGATGTTGCCGGTACCTTCCCAGATCGAGCCGAGATGGGCGTCGCGCAGCAGCCGGGCGGTGGCGAATTCCTCGATGTAGCCGATGCCGCCGCGCATCTCCAACGCATCGCCGCAGACCTTTCGGGCGTCGCGTGTAGCGCGGAATTTCAGGGTCGGCGTCAGGATGCGCAGCAATGCCGCGGCGTCCTGGCTGCCGGCCTCGGCGCGATCCAGCGCGTCCGCGGTGAGGAAACTCATCGACAGTGCCTGCTCGGTGGCAAGCGCGATCTTCATCAATTGCCGTTGTGCCAGCGGCAGGTCGATGATGCGCTGGCCGAACACCACGCGATTTTTCGCCACCGTCATCGCATCGTGATACGCGCGCCGCATCAGCGCGGTGGATTTGACGCCGTTGGAAAGCCGCGACGAATTGACCATCTCGGCCATCTGCACGAAGCCGCGATCGAGCTTCCCGACAGCGTAGGCGATCGCGCCTTCCAGCTTGATCTCGCCCGACGCCATCGAGCGGGTGCCGAGCTTGTCCTTCAGGCGAACGATCCGGTAATGGTTTTGCGAACCGTCTTCGAGCCGCCGCGGCATCAAAAACAGGCCGACGCCGCGCGTGCCCGGCCCCGCGCCCTCGGGGCGCGCCAGCAGCATCACCACTTCGGCGTCCGCATTGGAGCAGAACCACTTCTCGCCGTAGAGACGCCAGTGATCGCCGTCCTGCACGGCCGTCGTGGTCAGCGTGCCGACGTCGGAGCCGCCTTCCTTTTCGGTCATGAACTGGCCGCCCTGCGTCAGCTTGCTCATGTCGGTCTGGGTCAGGCCGTCGAGATATCTAGCCTTCAACGCCTCACTGCCGAAATTATTGAGCAGCTTGGCGCAACCGTCCGTGACGTTGATCGGGCAGCCGAGGCCGAACTCGGCCTGATTGAACAGGAACGTAAAGGCGTGCTTGGCGACGACAGGATATTTATCCGGCCATCCCATGATGCCCTTGCGGATCGACATCGCGTGAATGCCGAACTCGCCGAACGCAGCCTTCTCCAGTTCCCGATAGGCCGGGTGATACTCGATGTGCTGGGAATCGCGGCCGAACTTGTCGCGCTGGTGCAGCACCGGCGTGTGGCGATCGGCCAACCGCGCGCATTCGTCGAGATGGCCGCCGGCTAGTCCTCCCAGGCGATCGAGATGCGGCTCGATATGGCGAAACAGCGCTTCCGGCAGATGCAGGCGCAGCAGATCCGTCAGCGCCGGATCGGCCCGGTAGAAATTCATCCCCGTTGTGTCCGGCGCGAGCAATCCCGGCTGGCTGGCAGCGGCTACGCGATCCTGCTTGAGTGGCTGCATGTGATTAGCCCTTGTTCGTTCCGCCCGATATTGATCATCTACCGATAGCGCAGGCGGTCACGCCGTCAACAAGCATAATTGGAGGAACCACCCATGGCGGACGGATATCGCATCATCGGCGCCGAGATGTCGCCCTACTCGGTCAAGGTCCGCTCCTATTTCCGTTACAAGGGAATTCCGTTCCAGTGGATCCCGCGCAATGCCGCGAGCCAGGCGGAATTCGAGAAATACGCAAAAATGCCGATCATCCCGTTGGTGGTAACGCTCGACGGTACTGGCATCCAGGATTCCACACCGATCATCGACAGGATCGAGAAGCTTCACCCCGAGCCGTCTATCCACCCCGCCGAGCCCATCACAAACTTCATATCGACGCTGATCGAGGAGTTCGGCGACGAATGGGGCAACAAATGGATGTTTCACTATCGCTGGGCGCGCGAGATCGACCAGCGCTGCTCCGCCGGCCGCATCGCGCGCATGCGCTCGCCCAAGGCAAGCGAGGAGGAGCATGCCGCACTTGCCGGACAGGTTCGTATCCGCATGGTGGAACGCGTCTGGTATGTCGGCTCGAATGAGTTGACCGCGTCGCAGATCGAGATCGGCTTCCAGGATATGCTGGCCCTGCTTGAAGATCACCTGTCGACACGACCCTATTTGTTCGGCGGCAGGCCGGCTTTCGCCGACTTCGGCCTTTGGGGACAACTCTACGAACTCTGGACCGATCCGACCGCCGGAGCCCTGATCGAAGGCAACGCGCCGCATGTGCTCGACTGGATTCACCGCATGCTGTGGCCGCGGGCCGAAGGCGCGTTCGAATCATGGAAGACCCTGGCGCCAACGATGATGCCGATCCTGACCAGGCAGGTCGGGCGGCAATTCTGGACCTGGACCCTGGCCAACGAGAAAGCGCTGGCGGAGGGCAAGGATGAATTCAGCGTCACGCTTGGCGACAACGTCTGGTTACAGAAGCCGCAAAAATATCACGCTCGATCGCTAGGCATGCTGCGCGCGAAGTACGCAAGTCTGGCCGACAAGCGGGATCTCGACCTGATCCTCGCGGCCGCGGGTTGCCTTGCCGGATTGCGCGCTTAAGTACCAAGTCCCGACCATCCGAGGATCGCGCCCATGGAAATTCCGAAGTACAAGACCGCCCTCATCGTCGGCGCCGGCGAAGGGCTGAGCGCATCGCTGGCGCGGCTGTTCGCGCGCGAAGGCATCAAGGTTGCGCTCGCCGCGCGCAAGATCGAGAAGCTCGGCGCGCTCTGCACCGAAACCAAGGCCCGCGCTTTTGCCTGCAACGCCACCGAGGCCGAAGAGGTCGAGCGGCTGTTCGGCATGGTCGAGCGCGAGATCGGCACGCCGGATATCGTCGTCTATAACGCCAGCGGACGGGCGCGCGGCGCCTTCACCGATCTGGTGCCAGCGGAGGTCGCCAACGCCATCGCGGTTTCGGCCTTTGGCGGCTTTCTGGTGGCGCAGCAGGCGGCAACACGCATGCTGCCGAACAAGCACGGCGCGATCCTGTTCACCGGGGCGTCCGCCAGCGTCAAAGGCTACGCGCAATCGGCGCCGTTCGCGATGGGCAAGTTCGCGCTGCGCGGGCTCGCCCAGAGCATGGCGCGCGAATTGTCGCCGCAGGGAATTCACATTGCGCATTTCGTCATCGATGGCGGTATCCGCAGCGCGGCGCGCGCGGAACCCGCCGACAGGCCGGACTCGATGCTCGATCCTGATGCGATTGCGTTGAGCTACTGGAATGTTCTACAGCAGCCGCGTAGCGCCTGGACCTGGGAGGTCGAGTTGCGGCCGTGGGTGGAGAAGTTTTAGACGAGCCCGTCATTCCGGGGCGCATCGAAGATGCGAACTACGGTGCGCAATTGCGCACCTGAGAATCTCGAGATTCCGGGTTCGATGCTGCCGCATCGCCCCGGAATGACGGATCAACATAGGAAGCAACATGACCACCGAAACCAAAATCGACACCGGCACCGACGAGTTGCTCTGCGTGATCCGCGACCGCGTCGCCATCATCACGCTGAACCGCCCCGAGGCGCGCAACGCGATGTCGGATAATCTGACGCCGGCCTTGCGCAACATGATCAAGGCCTGCGGCGAGAATCCCGGTGTCGGCGTGCTGTTGCTGACCGGCGCCGGCACGGCGTTCTGCGCCGGCGGCAACGTCAAGGGCATGGGCGCGAACCGCGACAAGAAGAAGCTCGAAATGTCTCATGACGAGCGGGTCGCCGATCTGCAGGAGCGGCAGCGTCTCTTGACCGGCGCGCTGGTCTCGGTGCGCAAGCCGACCATTGCCGCCCTGCCCGGCCCCGCGGTCGGCGCCGGCCTCGCACTGGCGATGGCCTGCGACATCAGGATCGCCGCGCAATCGGCATTCCTTTCCACCGGCTATCTCAAGGTGGGCCTGAGCGGCGATTATGGCATCGCCTGGCTGCTGACACGGCTGGTCGGCACCTCGCGGGCGCGGGAATTGATGTTCACCTGCGACAGGGTCGATGCCGCCAAATGCGAGGCGATCGGCCTGGTGAACCGCGTGGTCCCCGACGACAAACTGCAGGCGGAAGCCTTCGCGCTCGCCAAGTCGATCGCTGAAGGACCCACGATCGCGATCCGCTACATGAAGGACAATCTCGACGAAGCCTTGATGTTCGATTTCGCCACCGCGCGCGATCATGAGGCCGAGCGCATGGTCCGAACCCAGGTGACGGCCGACCACAAGGAAGCCGTGCAGGCGTTTATCGACAAACGCAAGCCGGTGTTCAAAGGGAGCTGAGTTCTTCTCTCTCCCCGCAAGTTGAAGACGTGGATGCCCGGGACAAGCCCCGGCATGACGAGCGTGTCGGGCTACGGAGCGGGCGTCCTCGCGAAATCGACGAATGCCCGCAGTGCCGCCGGCAGTTGTCGCCGGCTCGGATAGTACAGGAAGAACCCTGGATAGGCCGGACACCAGTCGGCAAGCACGCGCACCAGCTTGCGCTTTGCGATCAGCTCTTCGGCCTGCGCCTCGAACACGAAGGCGAGACCGGCGCCGTCCAGCGCCGCATCCACCATCAGATCCTGGTCGTTCAGCGTCAGCGGCCCTTCGACGTCGATATCGACCTCGATACCGCCGCGCTCGAACTCCCAGCGATAGAGCGCGCCGCTGTTGAAGCGATAGCGGATGCACGGCATGCCCTTCAGGTCGTGTGGCGTGATCGGCGGCTTGTGCTGCTTGAAGTAACCGGGTGAGCCGATCACCGCAAAGCGGTGCCGCGGGCCGATGGCGACAGCGATCATGTCGGCGGCGACGGTCTCGCCGAACCTGACGCCGGCATCGAAGCCCGCCGAGACCATGTCGATCAGTGCGTCATTGATCACGATCTCGACGCTGACGCCAGGATAACTCTTGAGAAAGCGGGTCACGATCGGCAGCAGCACCAATTGGGTCGATTGCCGCGCGGCGTTGAAGCGCAGCGTGCCGGCCGGCTTGCCGCGAAAATTGTTGAGGTCTTCGAGCGCATCGTCGATATCCCGGAATGCCGGACTGATGCGCGAAAACAGCCGCTCGCCCGCTTCCGTCAGCGCGACGCTGCGCGTGGTGCGGTTGATCAGCCGCAGATCGAGCCGCTCCTCGATATTGCGCAGCGCGTGGCTCAGCGCCGATGCCGAGACGCCGAGTTCAGTCGCCGCCGCGCGAAAGCTGCGGTGCCGGGCGATCGCGAGGAAGGTGGCGAGGTCGGAAGGGTCGATCCGCATTGATGAATTTTTCTCAGTAGCTTGTGGATTATTTAGCGGATTATCTCAGCTATGGCGAGCCGCTATTCCTTGCCCATCAGGTTCGGCGAACCCGCCGGCCACAACGAAAGGGCAAGAAAATGCGTGTCTGGTTCATCACAGGAGCTTCCCGTGGCTTTGGCGCCCTGATCGCGGAAGCCGCACTGAAGGCGGGCGATGCGGTGGTTGCCACTGCCCGCGATCCCAACACCGTCACCGCGCGCCTCGGCGCCCATGAGCGGCTGCTGGCGACCCGGCTCGACGTCACCAGCGAGGCCGAGGCCCACGAGGCCGCGGGCCAGGCGGTGAAGAAGTTCGGCCGCATCGATATCCTGGTCAACAATGCCGGCTACGGCCTGCTGGGCGCGATCGAGGAGGCGAGCGCTGCGGAAACCACCAAACTGTTCGGCACCAACGTGTTCGGTCTGCTCGGCGTTATCAGAGCGGTGCTGCCGCATATGCGCCGGCAACGCTCAGGCCACATCATCAACGTCTCGTCGGTCGGCGGCTACGCAGGCTTTCCCGGCTGGGGCGTCTACGGCGCGACCAAGTTCGCGGTCGAGGGCATCAGCGAGGCGCTGGCCGGCGAAGTGGCACCGCTCGGCATCAAGGTCACCGTGGTCGAGCCCGGCTTCTTCCGCACCGACTTCCTGGACGAATCCTCGCTGGCGCGCACCGCGCAGCACATCGAGGATTACCGCGAGAGCGTCGGCAACACCCGCGCCCATGCCGACGACGTCAATCACGGCCAGCGCGGCGATCCGCGCAAGCTGGCGAGTGCGTTCATCGCACTGGTCAATGCAACAAATCCGCCGCTGCGGCTGCCGCTAGGCAGCGACACGGTGGAGCGGATCGAAGCCAAGAACGCCTTCGTTGCAAAGGAACTGGATGACTGGCGGGGAGTGGCGACCTCTACCGACTTTACCGAGGAAGCCGCACAGGCATGAAAAAAAGCCCGGTTCTGGATGGCCAGAACCGGGCTCAGTCTTGTCAAGCCGCAAGCGAGGACATTGCGCTGGGAGAGACGGCGGCGAGCCGCCAACTGGCGCAGGGAATTTCTTGCGGTTCGACATGGATCTGCTTCTGGAAGCGCACCAGCTTCCAGTCGCCAGGCGAATTGGTGAAGGCGTAGCTAGCCTTGCGGGCCAGCGCGATCATGGCGTCGTTGGAGCGCAGCGTATCGCCGAAGATGCGCTCGGCGCCGAAGGACGCCGCGCGGCATTCGAGATTCTTCAAGAGGGCCTTGCCGATGCCGTGGCCCTGCCAGCGATCGTCGATCGACAGGCCGAATTCGATTGAAGCATTGTCGCTGTCAAACGCATAGCGGGCTTCTCCGACGATAGTCTCGTGACCGTCGACCAGCATGGTCGCGACCACGCTGAACCGGTCCGCTTCGCCGACATGGATGAAATCCTCGAGCAGCGACGCCGGCAGTTCACTTGCCGCGCCGAGGAAGCGGTTGTAGCGGGAGCGGGTCGTGAGCGCGCGGAAATAGTTTTGCAGCGCCTCGGCATCCCGCGGCTCGACAAAGCGGACGGTCACCTCATTGCCATGCCGCGACCGCAGCACGTCGGAATATTGCCGGAGGTCATCGAAACGCAGGGTCGCCATCGCACGCTCCCATCGGTTTCAGAAAAAATCGCCGGCGTCCCTCTGGCGAGGCGACGCCGGCTTGGCTGCCATTTAAGCCCGCCAGAACGGTTTTTCGGCCTCGTAGGCCACGTCGCTCCAGGAGATGCCGACATCGTGCAGCTCCCGGTCGGACCACTGGGCCAGTTCGCGGCGCGACTGGTAGCGCTGCCGCCAGACATGGATGGTTTCGGCCACCCGGGTCAAAAACCCCGTACCATGATGATTTATCATCGATTCATGCGTATAAGTGGACATTTTCGGCTCCTGTAGTAATCTGTTGCAGGGAATATCTGCGCTAATTTGGCCTTCCACAAACGACACTTTGTACCGCTTCGGATGATATAAACTCATGTATCGTGGGATCACCGAATGACCGCCAGGCTGCCGTCGCTCAATGGCTTGCGCGCATTCGAAGCCGCGGCCCGGCATTTGAGTTTTACGCAGGCGGCGTCAGAGCTGAACGTCACGCAGACCGCGATCAGCCATCAGATCAAACGACTGGAGGAAGAGCTCGGGGTGCGCCTGTTCATCCGCCAAAACCGTTCGCTGACGCTGACGCAGCAGGCGCAGGAATATCTCCCCGGCATCCGCGCCGCCTTCAACGACCTCAGGCTTGCGACCGACCGGCTGTTGAGGAAAGACGACGACCATGTGCTGACGGTCTCGACGCTGGCCTCGCTGGCCGCCAAATGGCTGCTGCCGCGGCTGACGGCATTCCAGGAGGCCCATCCCGGCATCGACGTGCGCATCACCACCTCCACCAATCTGGTCGACTTCCAGCGCGACAATGTCGATGCCGCGATCCGCTACGGCCGCGGCCAATGGCAGGGCCTGCGCGCCGACTGGCTGATGGCGGACGAACTTTTCCCGGTTTGCAGTCCGGCGCTGCTGAAGGGAAACAAGCCGCTCAAATGCCCCGAGGACCTCAGGGATCACGTGCTGCTGCACACCAGCAACGCCAACAGCGACGACTGGCGGCTGTGGCTGTGGGCGGCCGGACTGCCGGCCGATTTTTCCAAACAGCCGGGCGTCACCTTCGACCTGATCTTCATGACGGTGCAGGCCGCCATAGACGGCATCGGCGTCGCCATGGGCCGCACCGCCTATGTGCAGGAGGACATCGCCAAGGGACGCCTCGTGGTTCCCTTCAAGATCACGCTGCCGGTCGACGCCGGATTTTATCTGGTCTCGCCCGCGGGCAGGACCGATCCGGCAAAGCTCTCGGCCTTCCGGCAATGGCTGCTTGCCTCCGTGCAGAGCAAGCCCTGAGGCCCGCAGAATTCCGCGCGACGAGACGCATCCGACATCGTCGCATAAGGCTGCATTCGTCGCGGCGCAGACGCACGCGACGCGTGACGCGGCCGCTGCAGCAGGCTAGAAAAATCGCCGGGGCGGATGGATTTGCCTGGCCGAGCGCCGGTTTGATTTCCATGCCAACAACGATAACAAGAGTGCATGGTCGATCTATCCAGAAAATTCGATGTACTTGTGATCGGCGGCGGCAACGCCGCTTTGTGCGCCGCCATCAGCGCACGGCGCGCGGGCGCGTCCGTGCTGGTGCTGGAAGGCGCGCCAAAGTTCTATCGCGGCGGCAATACCCGCCACACCCGCAACATGCGCTGCGCCCACGATGCCGCGACCGACATTCTCACCGGCCCCTACTCGGAAGAGGAATTCTGGGACGATCTGCTGCGCCTGACCGGCGGGCAGACCGACGAAGAACTCGCCAAGTTCATGATCGCCGAGTCCAAGGACATCCTGAACTGGATCGTCGAACAGGGCGTGCGCTGGCAGCCCTCGCTCGGCGGCACGCTGAGCCTCGGCCGCACCAATTCGTTCTTCCTCGGCGGCGGCAGGGCGATGCTGAATGCGCTCTATCTCACCGCGGAAAAACTCGGTGTCGAGATCGTCTACGATGCCGAGGTCACCGACCTCCAGATCGAGGACGGCATGTTCCTGTCAGCAAAGCTGAAGCAGGCGATCGATGGTGCAACTGATGTCCGCGCCTCGGCGCTGGTCGCCGCCGCGGGCGGTTTTGAGGCCAACATCGAATGGCTGAAGGAGTATTGGGGCGAGGCCGCCGATAATTTCCTGATCCGCGGCACGCCGTATAACCGTGGCTCCATTCTCAAACTGCTGCTCGCCAACGGCGTGCAGGACATCGGCGATCCCACGCAATGCCATGCGGTCGCGATCGACGCGCGCGCGCCGAAATTCGACGGCGGCATCATCACCCGCCACGACTCGGTCGTGTTCGGCATCGTCGTCAACAAGCACGCGCAGCGCTTCTACGACGAGGGCGAGGACATCTGGCCGAAGCGCTACGCGATCTGGGGCCGGCTGGTGGCCGCCCAGCCCGACCAGATCGCCTACATCATCTTCGATTCGAGTGTCGTCACGAGCTTCATGCCGACGCTGTTCCCGCCGATCGGCGCGCCGACGATTGCGGAACTCGCAGGCAAGCTCGGGCTCGATCCGGCCGCGCTGGAAAAGACCGTCACCGATTTCAACGCCGCGGTGCAGCCCGGGACGTTCGACCACACCATCCTGGATGATTGCCGCACCGACGGCATCACGCCGGCAAAGACGCATTGGGCGCGGAAAATCGAGCACGCGCCTTATCTCGCCTATCCGGTGCGGCCCGGCATTACCTTCACCTATCTCGGCACCCGCGTGAACAAGCAGTCGCGCATGGTGATGAAGGACGGCAAGCCCTCCGCCAACATGTTCGCGGCCGGCGAGATCATGGCCGGCAACGTGCTCGGCAAGGGCTACGCCGCCGGCATCGGCATGACCATCGGCAGCGTGTTCGGACGGGTGGCCGGACGCGAAGCGGCGCGCAATGCGAAGAACTGAGACGCTCGGACGGGAAACAGAATAGCGATGCATGGAACGAAAATCCTGGAGGAAGCCGACCGGCTGATGACGGTCTGCAACTCCTGCCGCTATTGCGAGGGCCTCTGCGCGGTATTTCCGGCGATGGAGATGCGCCGCGCATTCTCCGACGGCGACCTCAACTATCTCGCCAACCTCTGCCATTCCTGCGGCGCCTGCTACACTGACTGCCAGTTCTCGCCGCCGCATGAGTTCAACGTCAATGTGCCGAAGACGCTGGCGGTGGCGCGCGCCGATTCCTACGCGGCCTATGCGTGGCCGCGCGCCCTCTCCGGCGCATTTGCGCGCAACGGCCTCGTCATCAGCCTTGTTGCCGCGCTCAGCGTCGCCGCGTTCATTTTCGGCTTCGCCGCCTTCCACGACCGGCAGGTGCTGTTCGGCGTCCATACCGGTCCGGGCGCGTTCTACAAACTGATGCCGCATAATGCGATGGCGGCCCTGTTCGGCGCGGCGTTCCTCTATGCGATCGCAGCGCTTGTCATGGGTGTGCGCGCATTCTGGCGCGACATCGGCGAACCCGTCGGCATGAAGACCGATATGGGTGCGCTGTTGCAGGCGATCCGCGATGCCGGCGAGCTGCGCTATCTCGACGGCGGCGGGGTCGGCTGCTTCAACGAGGATGACCGCCCGACCGACCGCCGCAAGCTCTATCACCATTTGACGTTCTACGGCTTTGCGCTGTGCTTCGCCTCGACCTGCGTCGCCACGCTCTATCATTATCTGCTGGCGCGCGAGGCGCCGTACGCGTGGTGGGATCTGCCGGTCGTGCTGGGTACGCTCGGCGGCATTGGATTGTTGGTTGGGCCGATCGGTCTGCTGGCTGAGAAATCAAAGCGCGATCCCGTGCTGGTGGATGAGAACTCGCTACGGCATGGACGTCGCGTTCATCGTCATGCTGTTTCTCACCAGCCTGACCGGCCTGGCGCTATTGGTCCTGCGCGAGACCGCGACGATGGGGCCGCTGCTCGCGCTGCATCTCGGCGTAGTGTTCTCGCTGTTCGTCACCATGCCCTACGGCAAGTTCGTGCACGGGATCTATCGGTTCGTGGCGCTGGTACGCTACGCGATGGAGCGCAAGGCGATGGCGCACGGGACGGCGGAGTAAGCCGCGACTTTTGCTACGTAGTGACCTGTCATGCCCGCGCAGGCGGGCATCCAGTACGCCGCGGCTTGTCCGCCTTATCACTGCTGTCTCTGGAATACTGGATCGTCCGCCTTCGCGGACGATGACGAGAGAATACGGCGTCGCGTTCTTCCCTCACGAAACGCGATGGCTAACAATTCCTTACCGGGTCGATTAACCGTACTACCAAACTTTGCCACGTCGCGGCTGCGCGTGCCGCCAACCCGCCTTATTGAATCCCAAGGATCGTTGCGCGACGTTGGGCGGAGTATTCGCCCGGCTCCGGTCAAGTATCTTGATTCTGAAAGAATAAGATCATGATGAGGATTTGTCTCATCGTTGTCGGCCTTGCCGTTCTCATTATCATGGAACTGGGGACGCCATCGCGCTCGAAACCAAGTGAGCTAGATCCGTTCGAGCAGCTAAAGGTCGACGTCAGCGTGTCAGGCGACACCTTGAAGAAGGGTGATCGGCTCGAAGTCCACCGTTTGCCGCAGGAGCCACCGGTTCAGCCGAAGACACCTGCCGAACCAGTATCATCACGGCCACCGGACCTGATCGCCAGAATTGCGGAAGAGAATTTTGACGTCGCTGCGCTCGCACCCAACGACAGAAAGCACGCTGTCAAAAAGCCGAAACCCCACCCGAAACATGCCACGCACAACAAGCCTCGACCCAAGGCCGCCAACTCCGACAAGGCAACAAAAACGGAGCGGCCAAAGGCGGTGGTCGAGCTCAAGCCCTGTCGTCCAAATGCGTTCGATGAGCTGCTCCAGGCGCTGAGCTTGTCATCGCGATGCCAGACCTAGCCCGGACCAGCGAGGGATCTGAAAGCGGAGCAATGTCTTGAAGGCGCAGCCGGGCGCGTCATTGTTCGGAACTCGTCGTCGTCGACTTCGTGCATCCGGAATGGCTTGCCGCCTTCTTCTGCGCTCTGCGCTTTTTGGTTGCGGTCTCGAGTGATCTCAGCGGCTGCAGTTGCGTGTTGAAGGTGGTTTTCAGCAAACTCTCGAGACGAGTCTGATACTCGCGTTCGCAAATCCGATCTTTTTCCTTCATCGCTGCACTCCATTCCAATGCACAACACGCTCCGAGACGATCAACCGCGCCGAGAGACACGGCCCTGTCGAAACTAGCGTCCGGTTCAAGCATGCAAGGCAACGTGATATGCACGATTTGCGACAGCCTCACTGTCCGATCATGATGTGGCCAAGATTTGTGTCGCGTTTGCCCGCGACCCGCCAACGCTCGGGATTCTTCATTCGTCGCGTTGTCAATTGGAGTGAAAAATCATCGCAAAAAATAAAATCTCTCGCGAACTCAGATTATTGTCTTGTGATTTGATGTGGAAGGTTTGCGTTCCCTTCTCCCCTCCTGTGAATGGCCGGGAGAATGGCGAACATCTCGCGCTGCGCGCGCCCGTCATGACGCGCAGCTTGCCTCAGTACCGCTCCACGATCTGATCGAGCTTACGGCTGAGCAGCCAGGACAGGCCGAGGAACGCGACCAGCATCACGATGCCCAGGCCCGAGGAGGCATTGTTGATGGACTTCTCCGAGAATTGACCGAAGGCATAGCCGGCCGAGACAACGGCGCCGGACCAAAGGCCCGCCGCAACGAAATTGAGCGCCAGGAAAGTGGACCAGGGCAGCCGCGATATTCCGTAGGCGAATCCCGCGAGTCCGCGGATGCCGTGCGGGAAACGATGAAGCAGGATCATCCAGACATAGTGACGATCCGTCAGCCGGACCACGGTTTGCACAGGGCGCTCGAACCGCGGAAAACGATTGAGCAAGCGGGCGCCATAGTGCCGCCCGATCCAGAAGCGAATGACGTCGCCTGCGAAACTGCCGAACCAGCAGACCACGATGAGCGTGCCAAGACCCAGCGCCCCCGAATGCGCTGCGTAGCCCGCAAACAGCGCCAGCAGCAGGCTATGCGAGGCCGCATAGGCAAACATGAGGCTGTAGGCCACATCGCCGTGCTGGCGGATGAGGTCGAGGAACGAGGTCAGATCCGACGGAAACAGCAATGTAGGCCCACCCAAACTCGTGCGTGTGAATGTTCCCCCAGACGAGCGGGTTCGGCCTCGACGCTAGCAGCCTGCGGATGGATGCGGAAGGCGACACGCTGGCCACGGGCTCGGCAACTTCGTCGCACCCCTGCCGGCCCAACGCAGCAGTCACTGCCCCCCGCGGCCAACTTTAGTCGCGTTAGCCGCGCGCTTCAGACCGCATGAAGTTGAGGACGCTGGCTCACATTCGTGCCGGCTGATTCCTTGCGCGAGTGATAGGCTTCCAACACCTTCTTGGACGTCGCGACATCCAGCCGGGCAAATTCCGCTTTCATGGCGTCCAGATCTTTCGTCGCAATCCGATAATCTGGGGCGCCGAGAAACAACAACGCCATGGTCGTCGCCCAGGACAGGTCGAGGGCTTTCGTCAGAATCAGCAAGGCCTCCTTGTCCGGGGCGAGCATCGCCCGCTCCACCACGTCGACCGGCAGCGTGCACAACAACGATAGCGCGACGACAACTTCATCGAGCTTGCGCGCCTGGGCGTACTCGAGAAGCTGGGCCTCGCCCAGTTCGTTGCGTCGGTGCTGCGCGCCGACGGTTTTCTTGGCGGTAAAGTAACTCTTTGACGCCGGGCCAAACATCGCATGCAGCGATCCGGCGACATCGGCGACGGCGTTGCCGGCCTCAGGCCGCTCGGCTTGAAGTTTCTTTCGGACATCGTCCGACGCCTTCGCGATCAATTGCTGGAACAGGTGCCGCGGGATGTCTCGCCGCCGCCCCAGATGTTCGGCCAGGATGGAGTCATTTTCGGAACGTTTGATCAATTGCAGAAAGCCCGAATCCGAGAAACGTGCGCCGGTATTGACAGCGACCGAATTCACGACCGTCTGGTCGCCTCTCGTCACGAGCACATCGGTGACCGGCTCGTCGATCGATTTCCGCCGGGAGATGGCGAAGAGATGTTGCTGACTTTTGCAGCGAGCGTTCGCCACCAGGACCTGGTTGTCGAGCCGCTCGGAATAGCGAAGGATCGGGCCGGCGACATCTATGGAATCGTCGAAAGCGAGCTTGTTGACCATGTGGATCGGCGCTTTGTCGCTTCGGGCCAGCCGCCTGGCGAGCTGGGCGCGGGCAGCCAGCTCGATCTCCTCGGAGAGACGTCCGATCACTTCCCCAAAGATCCAGATCTCGCTTTCGGTATACCGCCCCATGAGCAGCATGTCGGTTGCATGCCACAAAGCCTCCAAACGGCTTTCGGGCGTCCCCTTGGAGATGGCGTCGTTCAACTCCCGAAGTATAGACATCGGTGATCCGAGCTGCTTTCCGCTGCTCACGCGCAACTGTGCAATAGAGGGTTCCTTGGGCCGGAATCGGTCAGGTTCAGTGAGAACTCCGAACTCGGATTCTTTTTGAGGAACGCGAAGCAGCAGCGAGGGCGTGTGACGTGCCCGCCTTCAGCCGCAGCATTCGAGCGCTTCAACGCGTAATGCCGACGCCGTCGATCATGGCCGTCGCGAATCCCGCTTTGAAACTTCCTCGTTCCCGGCAGAATTCTGCGACCAATTGGTTAAAGGAGCCTATGCATTTAGAGGAGACAGCACTGCAATACGCGCGTGTGCCTGCAAATTGCTATCAGAAATCGGCAAAAATCGGCAGGTCAGGAGTTCGCCAGGCCTTCAATCCAGTCCAGCGCGCGAAGGACGTCGGGATAGCCCCTGAAATCATCTTCGCCCGAGGAAACACCGAAAATGTGGCGGCTGCTCTCGTCTCTGATGGCACGCCTGATACGCTTCGCAAAAAGCGAGAGCTGGTCCTTCGAAGGCTGTTCGCTCGCTCTACCGGTTCGCCTTTCAATTTGCGATCGGCGTTCGCCAGTCAACCGCTTTTCATCTTCCGACCGAGTGTCCGCTCCGGACCGTCTTTCAACTCTAATCCTTCTGTCAGTATCGAATTTCGTTTCATCATCGCTCATGACATATCCCGCCCGCTCTTGAATATGAGTTGATTGGAACGTATCGCACCCTCGACTCCTGATCGCAGCCGAGGTGGCGAATCAGGCTACTTCTCACAACCGGCCAACAAACTTCTGGGCTCGCGCAAAGCAGGCGCCTGCGAATAGCGCCCTCAACCAACGCAAGGGCCTGTTTTGCCTCGCGCGCTTCTGCCGCGGCTACCTGCGCACGAATTTCCGCGGCTGCCGCCTTGTCCTCCGTCGCCGCGATACGCAATTCAACCTGCGTCACGGCACTGGAGGCGTCGGAGAGCTTACGATCTGCGTCGGCGATTACTTCTCGCAACGAATTCTCTGCAGATTCCGTCCGTTGCTCGGCAAGCCTCCGACGTTCCGCTGCACTCTTGCACATTGCCTGGGCACGAGCTTCAATTTCTAGCGCATTATTCTCGATGCTGTTGAAAATTTCGGCTGCCTGATACACCAGGTCGAGGGCCGGCACCGGGACGCGAACAAAACTCAGTACGTTTTCATTGCTGCGAACGGCAGGCCTTCCTTCTCGATGAGCCATGAGAGGACCTCTGCTTGCGTACCAATGATATCATGAACGGTTATGGTAAAGGGACAATTAAGGTTCGTGCTCAGGCGGGACTAGGCATCGGAAGGTTTACGCCGCCGGTGAAAAACGGGTTCGCTTTTCAGCGGAGCACAGGAGCTTTTCTCTGCTGCTTCCCTGGTAGACACAGAACCTGTCCATACCTGCTGAACACCGTTGAAGAACAAATAGCGACAATGTTTTTTATAGAACGGCACCGGATAATCGTCGCTTAGGCGGGCCGTCTCTATCCTGGATCCGACCAAAATCCCGCGGTTCAAGCCATAGCCACCCAAAATGACTGCCGCCACGCCAACCAAGGTCCAACAAGCTGACGACAATCGCATGGCTTCACCTATTCTTCCATACATTTAAGGATGAAGGCTGCGCGATATCTGGGTAGAACACCCTGAGCATCCGCCATTTGCCGGCATTTGAGTTGCTCGACATGTGCGGCGACTAACTCGCCACGGCGATCTTCCTCTGCGGAATCGGCTACCCTGATCGTCTGCACCTTGATCGGTGAGCCATCCGACTCGAACTGGAGTTCATACTTCCTTCCGCTTGCATCGGTGGCAATACAGGACACGCTGGACACCTGCTGTGCTGCAAGATTTCCAATCTGCCGGCACGTTCCCGTCGATAACTCGACCGACGGAACCGGCAGTCCATCCACCTTGGGCCTATCCTTGGATTTCAACAGCACCCGGTCGATTGACAGCTCGTACAGATTATCTCGTTCTCGCTTACTCTTTTCACCCGAGAATGTGATGATATGGCTATCATCGTCCGGATCATTTAGAGGGACAGCGAAACTGGATCGGCCGCCGGGGGTGTGGAAGAAGGCCACGGACGAACACGCGAAATCGCGTTCAGCGACTTTCAGCGCGCTGCATTTACCTTCCATTGATGCGAAGATGTCGATTTCCGGCTCATGTCGCTCGGTCGCCTCGGCAACGAGCACGACCGAACCAATTGAAAAGGAAATAGACGCAACAGCGATCACTCGCCAGCAGATGCGCATGAAAGTACCCCCGAGCCAAATGCAGCATAAACGCTCGGGCTACAAAGATAAACACGCTACGGAAATCAAAGACCGAGCGTCACTTCGGCCCAACGAATGACAGTCTCGCTGTTCAGGAAAGCCACGACGCTGGGCTCAAGCGGCGCCGGACGAGGGTGTGCGACAATGGCTGTTGCGACAACGGCGTCGCAACGATCATTAAATGCAATCGCAAGCGCTGAGCTTTGCAGACGCTGGGTAGCATATGCGCGGCTGCGCCCCTTCATCCATGCAACGCTGATCGGGCTGCCGGCAGCCAGGGCCGAAGGCTTTTCGCCCATCAGCCTGAGGTCCGCCACGCGATCAAGCTCCTCGTCATCTGCAACTCCGGTGGTGCAGTTGCAGAAGCCGATCTTGGCCCGAACATAGACGTTGACCTCAACGCCACAATCGGCTGCTGCGCAACGAAACGCTTTGCCCTTGCCCCACTCGTCGACGGGGAACGGCCATTGAGCCTCCGTCCACACGGGACGGCGCGGTGTTTCCACCTCGCCGTCCCGCAGGTGTGAAGGCCATTGATACCAGGCGAGCGCGACCAGCCCGCCCAGGCCAAAGCCCGCGATTGCAGCAATGGCAACTGTCCGCTTCATCGCATGCCTGCCAATCCGACGACCGGATCCTAGTTGCTCGCGACAAACGACCGCGCCGCCGCCAGGGTCGGCCGCCCGGAATCAGACTCGGCTGCGAGTTCGATCAGCTTCCCGTAGTTGGCTTTGGCCCTGGCCGCATCACCTGCGGCCTGGGCAGCCATGGCCGCACCAATATAGCCGTTGTAACGGTTGGGCTCCTTCGCCATCGTCGCTTCGAACACCGCAAGCGCCTCCTTGGCCATGCCGCGATCGAGCAGCATGGCTCCATACAATTCACGCGCCGGCGCCAGCGGGCCGGGTGTGACCGGCGACTTTTCGGTATTGTCCTCGGCAGCCACCGCGGCGCTCATGACCTTGAGGGCCTCATCCTGATTGCCGCTGGCATAAAGCACCCAGGCGGTCGCGACCTGCTCCTGAACATCAACCTGCCCGGCCCAATAGCCGTTCTTTGCGTCCCGAAGCTTGTCGCGCAATTCAGCGAGCTTGGCGGTGTCGGCCTTGGCGGCATCGATCTTGCCCGTCCGGGCGGCGCCGATCGCCCTGGCAAAATGGGTGATCGCCATGGCATGCGGGAATTTACTGGACTTGACCTCGAGATTCGCCGCACCGTTCCAATCGCCGCGCTCCACCATGTAGCGCGCGGGCGCAGCGGCCTGTGCAAACGCGGCTGCAAAGCCATCGGGATCGGGCCGCAATGCCTCGACTTCGCTTACGACGCCGAGCGCCTCCTTGTCCTGACCAAGCTGCAGATACGCGTAGACCAGATAGTCCTGGCCGTGCATCTGGTCACCCAGTTCCTTGCTTCCCTTTGCGGCTTCGACGGATGCCAGATTTGCGGCGATTGAATCTTTCCAATAGCCGACCCGCGTAAAGATGTGAGACGGCATGTGCTGCGCGTGCGGCGCGTTGGGTGCGATCTTGGCATAGCGCAGCGCCGGGGGCAGGCCTTTGGCGGCGATCGGCGGATAATCGTACAAGTGGATCAGGTAATGCGCGACGCCCGGATGCTGAGGCTGGCGCTCCATGATCGGGCCGAGGATCGCTGCGCCTTTCAGCTGATTGGCGTAAGTCTTGTCCGACGGCGAGGCCGCAACATTGAGCGCGATCGCATAGAAAATCTGCGCCTCGTCGTCGGCGGGATAACGGGCGGCAAGCGCTTCCATCGCTTTCAAATAGGATTGAACCCGCGCCTGATGCGGAACCTTGTCGTAATCGACGTACATCACCGATAGCGCGTCGATGTAGTCGCGTTCGCGCTCTGTCTTGGCACCGGTGGCCTTTGCCTTTTCAATGGCGGCAAGCCCAAGCGGAAGATTGGGAGCAGGAATCGCGTTGTGCGGATTGCTCAGATACGCCAGCGCGATGCCCCAATACGCGATGGCGCATGCCGGATCGGCCTTGAGCGATTCTTCGTAAATTTCCTTCGATGCGGCATACCAGAACGAATGCTGGTATCGCATGGCGCGATCAAATCGTCGTTGCGCCGTTTCATTGCAGGACGTTTCGAAGTGAACCGTCCCCAGCTTCTGATCGGCGTTTTCCTGTGCGACACTCGGGCCGGCAAATCCAAAAGCGGTGACACTTGCTACGAAAATTGAAAATAGCGATGCACGCATGATTTTCTCCCCTGTCGTCTGGGCGCAGCTTCTCCTTGTTTAATCCGGCCACCATAGGCCTCGCGACCGCCGGTCTCAAGCGCGGCAAGTCGGCCACCGTGTGAGCTAGTTCATATGTGAGGCCGCGGCAGCCCCACGCATAGTTCATTTTGCACGTTGAGCGTGTTCAACAATGAAAAGATCGCAGGCCGGGTTGGGAGCGGAGTTCGCCGAGCGATAGCCCTAAAGGTCCACCACGACGTAGTCGCTCTCGACCGACACGGCGAGCGTCTCCGCCACATACGGTCCCTTCACCACGGCTGATCCGGCTTCGACGTTGACCGGATAGGCGCGCGCGCGAAAGCGCTTCGGGTCGCAGTAGGATTGGCCGGTGCGGATGTCGAATTCCCAGCCGTGCCAGGGACAGCGGATGATCTCGCCGAGTTTTGTGTATTCGATCTCGCCGGGATCGGAGGACTGCGCGAGCCCGATCAGCGGGCCCTCGCACAACGCCGCGCCCTGATGCGGGCAGCGGTTCAACAGGCCAAAGAATTCGCCCTTGATGTTGAAGATCGCGATCGGCCGTTCGTCGATGGTGAGGAATTTTCGCGTCCCCGGCGGCAACTCATCCACCGGGGCAATGACGTGCCGTACCATCAGGCTATACCATAGAGCTTCTTCGCGTTGCCGAGATAGAACGCTTCGCGGTTGGCGTCGCTGACGCCGGCCGGCAGGACGCGCGACGGTTCATCGAAATCCCAATGCGGGTAGTCGGTCGCGAACAGCAATTTGTCCCAGCCGATCCACTCGATCGTCTCGAACAGATGCTCGCGGCGCTCCGGGTCTTCCATCGGCTGCGTGGTCCACCAGATGTGGTCGCGGATGTATTCCGACGGCTTGCGCTTCAGATACGGCACCTCGCTGCGCAGCTTCTCGAAATGCTTGTCGAGGCGCCAGGCGAGCGACGGCGCCCAGCCGAAGCCGGCTTCGATCATGACCATCTTCAGTTTCGGGAAGCGCTCGAACACGCCTTCGAGCACGAGGCTTGCAAGCACGGTCTGCTGGCACTGCGCATGGCCGACCATCTCCTCGATGTAGAAGCTCGGCCACCCCGAGGGGGTCAGCGGATTGCCGCCGAAGCCAAAGGCATGGATGCCGACGGGCAGGCCGATCTCCTGCGCCGCCTCGTAGACCGGCCAGTAGCGGCGCTGGCCGAGCGGCTCGACGTTGCGGGAGAGCAGCAGCACCTGGACGAAGTTCGGATCGCCAGCACGCTTGCGGATCTCGGCGGCGGCGGTCACGCCATCCTCATTGGCGACGACGATCGAACCCTTCAGGCGGTTGTCCTTGCTGGTCCATTTCTCGATCTGCCAGTCGTTGATCGCGGAACAGATCGCACCGGCCAGATCCTGGTTGCGCAGGCCCTGCCCGCTGTTGAGCGGATTGAGCACACCCAGCGCGACGTTATAGGGATCAAGCAGCTGCTTCTGCATAAAGGACAGCGAGGAACCCTGCGGACCGCCTTCCGGCGGCCAGGCGTCGCGGCGAGAGGCATTCGGCTGCGCCTTCGGATAGGGCGGGCCTTCCATCATGCCGTGATAGGCCTGCTTGCCGTAGGTTTGGAGATGCCCGTGCCAGCGCTTGGCCATGAACGGATAGAGTTCATCATTGGTGGCGCGGGCCGGGTGAATGTCGCAATCGGCGATCGCGGTCTTGACGCTGACGGACGCTGACGGCTCGGGACGAAATTGGACGTTCATGGCGTCGTCTCCTTCGCTGGCTGCAACCGGCCATATGTCTTCAGCGGATTATCAATCATGATCTTGCGGACCAGATCGGGCGATAACCCCGGCGGCAGCACCTCGTCGCCGTCGAATTGCCAGTGCGGATAGTCGGTAGAGAATAAGAGCAATTCGTCCGACTGCATATGGTCAAACAGGCGATTCAGGGTTGTCGAATCCGGCGGCGCATCGACCGGCTGCAGCGAGAAACGGATGTTGCTTCGCACAATTTCGGCCGGCGCGCGATCGACCCACGGCGTTTCCATCCGCACGCCGCGCCAGAACTTGTGCAGCCGCCACAGATAGGCCGGCAACCAGGTGAAACCGCTTTCCAGCATCACCATCTTCAGGTTCGGATGCCGGGCAAACACGCCCTCGACGATCAAGCTGGTCAACTGGGTCTGGAACGCGGTCGCCTGCGCGACATAGTCCTCGATGTGGTAGGAGCCCCAGCCGACCGAGGTCGGCGGGTTATGGTAGGCGCTGCCGGCATGGATGCCGATCGTCAACCCCAGCCGCTCGGCGGCAGCGTAGATCGGCCAGTAGGCGCGCTTGCCGAGCGGCATGTCGCCCATGACCAGCATCAGCACCTGGACGAAGCGCTTGTCCTGCGGCGCAGCGCTCGATCTCGGCAACAGATTTTTCCACGCTTTGGGTCGGGATCACGATCGAGCCGCGCAACCGCGCGTCCTTGTCGAGCCATTCCCTAGCCAGCCAATCGTTCAGCGCGCGGCAGAACGCATCCTGCATGTCCTCGGAGAACACCATTTGCACCCCGTAGAGCGGGTTGCAGATCCCGTAAGCTGTGCCAAACCTGTCGAGCGCCTGCTTCTGCAGGTCGGCGAGACTTTCGCCCGGCTTGCCCTGCCCCGGCCGCCAGTCCGGGCGCGCGGAGATCGGCGAATTGGTCGGATAGGATTGCGAGACCAGATCGGTCATGCCGCGCGTCGTCACCTGGTCGCGCCAGTAGTCGTTCATGTAGGGCAGCAGGCTGGTCAGATGCGGCACGGCGGGATGCAGATCGCAATCCACACCGCCGGCGATCGGCGACGTCATGATGTTTCCTCGTTCCTCTGGGTCGCGTGAACAGCGCTTGTTTGAGGCATTCAATCAGGGCCGCCCGCACGCCGCAACTCGGCAAGCGTGACCCTCCTGTGCTAGGAGGACATGACTGGCGGGATTTTAGGGAGTTGAGATGAAAGAGCTCGTAACGATAGCCGAAAAGATTGCAACTCAACTGATCGCACGGAAGCAGACGATTTCGGTTGCGGAATCCTCGACCGGCGGCCTGATTTCGGCGGCGCTGCTTTCGGTGCCCGGCGCCTCCGCCTATTTCCTCGGCGGCGCGGTGGTCTACACCCGCGATGCGCGGCGGCTGCTGATGGACATTCCGGACGAGGCCATGAAGGGTATTCGCTCCGCGTCCGAGCCTTATGCAAAATTGCTCGCAAGCCAGACCCGACAACGTTTTGCGACCGACTGGGGCCTTTCGGAAACCGGCGCGACGGGCCCGACCGGCAACCGCTACGGCGACGCCGCGGGCCATAGCTGCATGGCGGTGGCGGGTCCGCAATCCCAGGTGTTCACGCTGGAGACCGGCAGCGCCGACCGGCAGGCCAACATGCAGGCGTTCGCGAAGACGGCGCTGAATTTGCTGCTGGAGAATCTGTCGAAATGATGCGTCGTCCCTGCGTTCGCAGGGACGACAGCAATTATAGCCCGGATAATCGGCTGCTGGACTGAGCGTCGCGCCGGACTATGATGGCCCCTTAACGTATCCGAGACCTACTCCATGCAACAGCCATTCGACCGCGCCGCGGAAGACCTCGGCAACTCCATTCATTTCGAGCATGTCAACGTCACGATCCCCGATCAACGCCTGGCGACGCTGTTCTACGTCGCTGGGCTGGGTCTGACCCGCGATCCCTATCTGATGGTGTCGGACACCAACATGTGGGTCAATGTCGGCAGGAGCCAGTTTCATCTGCCGAACGGCGGGCCGCAGGTGCTGCGCGGCCATACCGGAATCGTCATCGCCGGGCGCGAGGCACTGCTTGAGCGGCTGGCGGCGGTCGCGAAGAAGCTGGAAGGCACCTCGTTCGCATTCAGCGAGCACAACGACCATGTCGAGGCCGTCTGCCCCTGGGGCAATCGCGTGCGCTGCTACGAGCCGGACGCCGCGCGCTTCGGGCGCATCACGCTCGGCATTCCCTATGTCGAGTTCGATGTACCGGTCGGGACCGCGAAAGGCATTTGCGCCTTCTATCCCGGGATCATGGGGATGCCGGCGGAATTTTTGAACGGCGACGGCGCCATGGCGCGCGTCAAGGTCGGAAAGGATCAGTACCTGCAGTTCCGCGAGACCGACCGGCGCCATCCGGATTTCGACGGTCATCACGTGCAGATCTACATCACGGACTTCTCAGGTCCCTACCATCGCCTGAAGGAGCGCGGCCTGGTCTCGCAGGAAGACAACCAGTACCAGTACCGCTTTCGCGATATCATCGACCTCGATGGCGGCAGGCACCTGTTCACGGTCGAGCACGAGGTACGCAGCGCCACGCACCCGATGTTCATGCGGCCTCTCGTCAACCGCAACCCGGCGGAAACCAACCGCACCTACGCGCCCGGTCACGAGCAGTGGGCCTGGGCGATGGGGCCGGACGAGTATGACAGACGGTAGGGACGGCTCGCACCCCTGTCGTCCCTGCGAACGCAGGGACCCATACGCCGTGCAGCCTGTTTTGAGAGACGCTGTTCGACGGCTTTAATCCGATAACCAACGCCGTCGCGGCATATGGGTCCCTGCGTTCGCAGGGACGACAGTGGAATCTCACCTCTCCCTGAACGAGCGCATCAGCTGGTCGCTGAACGGCTTCATCAGGTAGGAAAACATGGTGCGGTCGCCGGTCTGCACAAAAGCTTCCACCGGCATGCCCGGGATGATCTTGACCTCGCCGAGGCGGGCGACCTCGCTTGGCGGCAGCGAGACGCGGATGGTGTAGTAGCTCTGGCCGGTGCGCTGGTCGGTGCTGACGTCGGCGGAGACGCGGGTCACGACGCCGTTCAGCTCCGGCGTGGTGCGCTGGTTGAACGCCGACAGCCGCAGCAGCGTCTTCTGACCGATCTGCAGCTTGTCGATGTCCTGCGGATTGACCTTGGCCTCGACCGAGAGATCGTCCGCCCTCGGCACCACCATCATGATGGCGTCGCCGGCGGTGATGACGCCGCCGACGGTATGAACCGTCGACTGCAGCACGACGCCGTCCTGCGGCGCGCGGATGTCGATACGGCGGAGCTGATCCTCGGCGGTGACCTTGCGCTCGACGAATTCGCCGATCTTGTCGTTGGTCTCGCGCAGGTCCTTGGAGACCTCGCTGACCATGTCCTTGTCGACCTGGATGACTTGAAGTTCGGTCTCGGTGATCTTGCCCTTGGCCTGTGCGCGGGCGGCGATGTATTGCGCGCGCTCACCCGACAGGCGGGCGAGGTCGCGCTCCAGCGTGGTCAGGCGCGAGATCTGGATCAGGCGCTGCTCGTAGAGCTGGCGCACGCCGATCGCCTCCTTCTCCACCAGCACGATTTCCTTTTCCTTGGCCTGCTCCTGCGCCGTGAGCCCGGCGATTTCCTCGTTGAGCTGCGACACCCGCTCGCGCAATTGCGACTTCTGTCCGGCGCGTCCGAACACGCGAACCTCGAACAATTTGGTCTCGCTCGCGATGATGTCGCGGACATCGGGGTCGTCGGCGCGATCGGTGAGCATCGCTGGAAACTTGATCTGGTCGAGCCCGCGCTGCTCGGCTTCGAGCCGCGCGGCGCGCGCCAACAATCCGTTCAGCGTCTTGACGACGATGGCGAGGCCCGCCTTGACCACGGTCTCGTCGAGGCGAACCACGATGTCGCCGGCCTTGACGATGTCGCCGTCGCGCACGCGCACCTCGCCGACCACGCCGCCGGTCGGATGCTGGACTTTCTTGACATTGGAATCGACGACCACCGAGCCCGGCGCAATCAGCGCGCCCGAAATCTGCGCCGTCGAAGCCCAGCCGCCGAATCCAACGACCAGAGCCAGCATCAGCGCGAGGCCGGCGATCAGATGCGTCTTTATCGAGCGCCGTGCGCCATTCGGTTCGCCGGTCATGATTTCGCGGCTCCTGCGTCGGATACGATCTTGATCGGCGGCGGCGCCGGGACGCGCTGCAGCACCTGGCCGAGCACGGTTTCCTTCGGCCCGAACGTCTGCATCCGGCCGTCCTTCAATACCAGTACCTGGTCGACCGCCTCGATCCCGATCGGCCGGTGCGCCACGACGATCACGATGGCGCCGCGCTCGCGGGCGCCGCGCACCGCGCGGGTCAGCGCCTCGTCACCCTCGCTGTCGAGATTGGAGTTCGGCTCGTCGAGCACGATCAGGAAGGGATCGCCGTAAAGCGCGCGCGCCAGCGCCACGCGCTGCGCCTGCCCCGCCGAGAGCGCAGCCCCCTGCTCGCCGATCTCGGTGTCATAGCCTTCCCGCATTTTTATGATCAAATCATGCACGCCGGCTTCCTTGGCGGCGGCGATGATGGCATCCGACTTCGCTTCGGGATCAAAGCGGCAGATGTTCTGCGCCACGGTCCCTGCGAACAGTTCGACGTCCTGCGGCAGATAGCCGATATGGCGGCCGATCACGTCCGACGACCACTGGTCCAGCGCCGCACCGTCGAGCCGCACCTTGCCGCGGAACGGCGTCCAGACGCCGACCAGCGCGCGCACCAGCGACGACTTGCCCGAACCGCTCGGACCGATGACGCCGACACCGGTGCCGGCCTCGACGGCGAAGGTCACGTCCTGCACGATCACCCGCTGCTCGCCGGGCGGCACGATGCTGACGGCCTCGACCGACAGCCGCTTCGACGGGCTCTGCAGCAGCGTCTGCGTATTCGCCGGCGGCATCTGGCCCAGCAGCTTGTTGAGGCGATGCCAGCTCTGGCGCGCGGCGACAAAGCCTTTCCAGTGCGCGATGGCGAGATCGATCGGCGCCAGCGCCCGCGCGCTGAGGATCGAGCCCGCGATGATGATGCCGGCAGAGGCTTCCTGGTGGATCACGAGATAGGCGCCGACCGCAAGCACCGCCGATTGCAGCATCATGCGCAAAACCTTGGCGACGGCGCCCAGCCCTCCGGCGACATCGCTGGCGCGTTGATTGCCCGCCAGATAGGTTTCGTTGGCTTTGCTCCAGCGCTTGGTCAGGCGTCCGGACATGCCCATCGCGACCAGCACTTCGGCGTTGCGCCGGCTGGTGGCGGCGAGATCGTTGCGCCGCGCCGCCAGCGTCATGGCCTCGCGGGCCGGCGTACGCGACAGGAACTCGGTGACCAGGGTCAGCGCCACGAGGATGACGGCGCCGACCAAAGCGGTGACGCCGATCAGCCAGTGGAACGCGAAACAGATCGCGAGATAAAACGGCAGCCACGGCAAATCGAAGAACGCGCCCGGCCCCATGCTGCCGAGAAACGACCGCACATTGTCGAGATCGCGCAACGGCTGCAGGCCCTCGTTGCGTCCGCCGACCATCAGCGGCAGCCGCACCACGGTTTCGAACACGCGGGCGTTGATGGCCTCGTCCAGCGCGGTTCCGACGCGCCCGAGAATGCGTCCCCGGATCAGGTCGAGGCCGCCCTGGGCGATGTAGAGGCCGCCGGCAAGAATAACGAGGCCGACCAGGGTCGGCACGCTGCGGCTCGGCAGCACGCGGTCGTAGACCTCCAGCATGAAAATCGAGCCGGTGAGGTACAACAGGTTGATCATGCAACTCATGACGCCAACGCCGATGAAGGCGTTGCGGCAAGCGCGCAGCGCCTCACCGAGTTCGGAACGCCGGACGCCGGAAGCGGCTGCCATAAATGCGTATCTCTTCAAACGGATAAGGTGACGTGCTGGTTCTACCGATGTTTTTGGACATCGTCTATTTAAGTCACGTTAACCTGAATCCAGTTCATGCCCGTGACAAGCTGTGGACACGGGGGAAACAGCACTTTTAGGCGATTAGTTTGAGATCGGCAGAGCTTTTGGGGCCGGTGTGGCTTCTGACTTGGGTTCGACCTTGGGGAAAGGCACCAGAATCACCGACATCGAGACGCGGCCGATCTCGCCGTGGACGTCGAGCAGCACGCCGCTTCCGGCGCCGAGCCCGCCCGCGGGCCGCCACCGGGCCTCGGCGCGAACGCCGACCCATTTGCCGACCGGCTGCCGGAACAATTGCACCGTCAGATTCGGGTTGGGATCGGCCACCACGTCCTGAACCGGCCGCGCGATGCCGTGGGTCCAGTCCGCCGGACCCAGCACCGACGACAGCGGTCCCGCGCCATCGATGATCGCATGGTGCAAGCGGAACCAGGCGACGCCGTCACCCGCGCGCGCCTCCATGGCTTCCATGAACCAGGGCCTGCCATGCGCAGCCTGCCGGGTACGTACAGGAAACCGCGTCGGATCGGCGGTGTCGTTGGTCGCTTCGACAAATCCGGGAACCTCGACCGCGCGCTCGCGCGACAGCGTCACCCGCACGGTGGCGCAGGGCTGCTTCTCATTCGCCGGCCACAGCGTGTTGTCGATCACGCTGACGCGGCCGCCTTCGCTGACGACGGAGAGTTCGGTTCGCAATTCCGTCATCGGCGTCGGCCGCAGGAACCACGCCGAGGCCGATATCGCCGTGCCCCAGTTTCGCGGGCCGGCCAGCGCCTCGACCTCCGCCGTCAGCAGGCTTGCAACCGCTCCGCCCTGCAATCCCGCGAAGGGGCCGGCGGCCAGCGCGGTGGGCTTCCAGCGATTGGGGGCGTTCAAGGGTTCGAAGATGGCCACCGGTGGATATCCTTCGGATGAGGAATATTGCGCGTTGAACCAATCTGGCTGAAGCTGTGGCCTTCAACAAAGGGGATTTCGTCACCTGAGATGAATGATATTCACCTATTGGAAGGATCGGCGGCGTTGCGTGCGATCCCGCCCCTGACCGCGCTGCTGGCGTTCGAGCGCGCCGCCACGCAATTGAGTTTCCGCCGCGCGGCACGCGATCTGTCGCTGAGCCCGTCGGCGATCAGCCATCAGATCCGCGGACTGGAACAACAGTTCGGCGTCAAGCTGTTCGTGCGCGGCGCGCGCTCGGTCCGGCTGACCGCCGACGGCGAGCGCTATCTGGCGAAAATCTCGGGCGCGCTGGCGGCGCTGCAGGACGCCAGCCGCGACATGCTGCGGCATCGCCGCGACGCCAATTCCGAACTCTGGATCAGTTCGCTGCCGTTCTTTACCAGCGCCGTTCTGATCCCGGCGCTGCCGGACTTCAAGCGGCGCAACCCGCATTTGACGCTGCGGATCGAGGCCACGCATCAATATGCCGACTTCAACGCGTCGCGCGTCGACGTCGCGATCCGCTATGGCCGCGAGCATTCGACGGGATTGAAATTCGAGCCGCTGGTTGCGGTGAAGCTATCGCCGGTATGCGCGCCCGCTTTGATCAAGGGTGGACTGAAGACGCCTGCGGACCTGTCGCGCGCGGTGCTGATCCATTTGACGACGCAGCCTCGCGGCTGGCCGGTGTGGCTCAAGGAAGCCGGCCTGCCGCAACTCACTCCGCGCGGTCATCTCTGGCTCGACAGCGTGCCGGCGATGCTGGAGGCGGCAGAACAGGGGCTCGGCGTGACGCTCGCGATGTCGCCCCTGATCAAGGCGTGGCCGGGTTTTGGCAAGCGACTGCTCGCGCCCTTTGCCTTCGAGGGCGCCCATAGCGAGACGATCTACCTCGTCTCGCGCACCGAACAGGCGCGCGACCGCCGGATCGCCGCGCTCCGGCGATGGATTGCAGAAGCGGTTGGACGCGCGAAGGGGGAATGAGCGAGGTGGAACTTTTGTTCGCCGCACGCGTTGTAGCGGCATGAAACAAGGCGACATCTGGTATGTAACTTTCGGTCCGCACAAATCGGACGAAAGCGCGGAAAGCAAGGCGCGCTCGACGCGCACCTTCAAGTCGGAAGTCGACGCCAAGCTGTTTGCGATGCAGATCCTCTCCAAGGGCTGGACGGCGAGCGCGGGCACGCTCAATCCCCATCAACCGAAACAGGTCGTCGGGCCGTCGCAGATCGAGAGCTGGGCCGATCCGGGAATTGGCGGCTGATCTGATTTCCCGTCATGGCCGGGCTTGTCCCGGCCATCCACGTCTTTGTTGCCGCAACGCTGTTAAGACGTGGATGCCCGGGACAAGCCCGGGCATGACGAATTAGCTACACCTGTTTATCACGTCTCAAGTCGCTGCGGCAGCGATGCTTTGCTCCGCCAGCACACATCGCGCCATTCGATCTGACGACACCTGCACGTTGGGCGGCAAGCGCTCGGTGCAGCTCGGCTGCGTAAAGCTGCAACGCGGGGCGAACGAGCAACTCGCGGGCGCCTTGTCCAGCGAGGGCGGCGTGCCCGGGATGGTCTCCAGCCGCTGGCCGCGTTTGGCGCCGTGGACGGTCGAGGCCAGCAATCCCTTGGCATAGGGATGAACCGGCGTACGCACGATGTCGCGAAGTTTGCCCTGCTCCACGATCTGGCCGGCATACATGACGGCGACACGGTCGCAGATCTCGATGGCAACGCCGATGTCGTGGGTCACGAAAATTACCGACATGCCGAACTCGCGCTGCAATTCGCGCAACAGCAGCAGGATCTGGATCTGCACGGTGGCGTCCAGCGCCGTGGTCGGCTCATCGGCCAGAAGAATCTTCGGCTTGCAGGCCAGCGCCAGCGCGATCATCGCGCGCTGCCGCATGCCGCCACTCATTTCGTGCGGATAGGCCTCGAGCCGGCGCTTGGCGGAAGGAATCCGCACCACCTCCAGCATCTCCAGCGCGCGCGCCGTCGCCTCCTTCTGGCTCTTGCCTTCGTGGCGCATCACGCTTTCCGCGATCTGGTGGCCGATCGTGTAGACCGGATCGAGCGCCAGCGCGGGCTCCTGGAAGATCATGGAGACGGTCTGGCCGCGAAATGCCGAAAGCTCCTCGTCGTTCATCGCCAGCACGTCGCGGCCCAAAACCTTCACGGTGCCGGAAATCTGCGTCCGCTTCTTCGGCAACAGCCGCATCAGCGCGCGCAGGGTCACGCTCTTGCCGGAACCGGATTCACCGAGCAGGCCCAGCACCTCGCCCTCGCCAAGCGAGAGCGAGATGTCGTTGACGGCATGAACCGTGCGCTCGCCGGTGAAGCGGATGTTGAGGTCGCGGATTTCGACGAGGTTGCTCATGCGGCTTTGGGCACCTGCTGGTGATAATCGGTAGCACGCTGGAACGCCGCGCCGATCCGCACCAGCCCGGCCTCATCGAAGGCGCGGCCGATCAACTGCATGCCGACCGGCAAGCCGCTTTTGGTAAAACCTGCGGGAATCGAAAGCGACGGCAGACCGAGATAGTTGATCGGGCGGGTGAACTTCGTGATCCGCTGGATCACGGCTTCCGCGTCGCGGCTGTTGCCGACATCGCTCTCGGCAATGGTCACCGCCGGCATCGGCGCGACCGGCGCAATCACGGCATCGGTGCCGGTCACTGCCGCAAGGTACGCGGCCAGCGCGGGACCGCGCCAGCGCATCGCCTCGAGATAGGTCACGCCAGGAATCGCGAGCCCGTTCTGCAGCCGCATCAGGACCTGCGCGCCATAATCCTGCGGTCGCTCGATCATCCATCGCTTGTGGTATGCGGCAGCTTCGGTGGCGAGCACGATCTGGCAGGCGGCGGTAAGCTGGCGCTGGTCCGGCAACTCGACCTTGACGATTTCGGCGCCCTCTTTCCTGAGGGTGGCAATGGTCTCGTCGAGCACCCGCGCCACCTCGGAATCGAGATCGTCGACATAGAACGCGGTCGGCACGCCGATCTTGAGGCCCTTGAGCGAGCCTGTGGTCGCGGCCATGTAGTCCGGCACGGGAAGCGTTGACGCGGTGGGATCCTCGGGATCGGCGCCCGCCATCAGCCCCACCAGCAGCGCGCAGTCTTCGACGGTTTGCGCGAGTGGCCCGACCGTATCCAACGACTGCGACAGCGGCATCGCGCCGGCGCGGCTGATAAGGCCGACCGTGGTCTTGAAGCCGGTGACGCCGCAGAAATGCGCGGGCATCCGGATCGAGCCGCCAGTGTCCGAGCCCAGCGCCGCAAAAGTCAGCCGCGCGCCGACCGCCGAGCCGGAGCCGGACGACGAGCCGCCGGTGATGTGATCGACATTCCAGGGATTACGCACCGCACCGTAGTGAGGGTTATGGCCGGTCGGCCCATAGGCGAACTCGACCATCTGCAGCGAGCCGAGCCTGACAGTGCCGGCATCCTTCAGGCGCTGCAGCGCGGTCGAGGTCGTCGTCGGCACGAAATCGCGGCGGATCTTCGAGCCGCAGGTCACGACCTTGCCGGCGTCGTAATACATATCCTTGTGCGCCAGCGGCACGCCATGCAGCACGCCGGCATTGTTGCCCTTGGCAAGCGCCGCGTCGGCAGCGTCCGCAGCGGCGAGCGCCGCATCCGCCTCGATCGCCATGAAGGCGTTGACGCGCGGCTGCCATTGCGCGATCCGGTCGAGACAGGATTGCGTCACCTCGCGCGAGGAGAATTTCTTCGCCGCGATCGCTTTCGCGACCGACACCAGCGACATCAAGGCCGGTTCGCCGCTCATGTCGACACCTTCGCGCGCTGCACCAGAAGAAAGCTCGCAGGCTCGAGATCCATCGGCAGCGTGCCGGCGACCGGCGCAAAACCGTCGAAGGCCGGACCGATGGAATTGGCGATGCGCTCGGCGACTTCTTTTTCCGCGGGCACGCCCGCGACTTCGGTCATTGCCTTGACCTGTTTGGCATCGGGTCTTGTCATGCGGCGCTTGCTCCCATGGTATTTTCCGGTGCGCGGCTGTGCCCCGAGCCCGGAATGGCCATGTAGCACGCCGCTTGATGGCCCATTGTATCGAGATCGCTGAGTTTTGGCGTCGCATTTGCGCAGAGCGGCTCCGCAAACGGGCAACGGGTGTGAAATCGGCAGCCGGACGGCGGGTCGATCGGATTGGGCGGATCGCCCGAGATCGGCGGCGTCTCGGTGCGATTGTCAGGATCGGACGACGGCATCGCCGCCAAGAGCGCCCGCGTATAGGGATGCGCCGGCTCGTCCCAGACCTTGTCGACCGGGCCGAGCTCGACCACCTCGCCGAGATACATCACCAGCACGCGGTCCGAGATATAGCGCACCACGTTGAGATCGTGGCTGATGAACAGATATGTCAGGCCGAATTCGCGCTTGAGGTCCGCCAGCAGGTTGAGCACCTGCGCTTCGACCGACTTGTCCAGCGCCGACACCGCCTCGTCGAGGATCACCAGCCGCGGCGACAATGCCAGCGCGCGCGCAATGTTGACGCGCTGGCGTTGGCCGCCGGAAATCTCGTGCGGGTAACGGTTGGCGAAATTTTCGGGCCGCAAGCCGACCTTGCCGAGCAGCTCGCGCGCCAGTGCGCGCGCCGCGGTATCCGCCATGCCGTGCACCTTGGGGCCGAACGCAATCGACTCTTCGATGGTCAGGCGCGGGTTGAGCGAGGCGTAGCTGTCCTGAAACACCATCTGCATGCCGCGACGCAACTCTCGAAGCGAAAGCGCGCGCCCGACCTGCATGCCGTCATAGATGATGTCGCCGGCATCGCGCTTCATCAGGTGCATCAACAGCCGCGCGGTGGTCGACTTGCCGCAGCCGGATTCGCCGACGATCCCGACGGTTTCGCCCTTGGCGATGGAGAAGGAAACATCATCGACCGCGCGCACGGTTTTGCGGGGACTGAACAGATCGCCGCGCACCGGGAAATGTTTGGTCAGTCCATTGACCTGCAGCAGCGGCTGCGCCGCACCGCCGACGTCCGCGACCGGTTCCAGTAGCTCGACTGACGGGCTCGTCTCACTCATCGCGTCAGTTCCTGATGTCCATGGCGCTGCGCATGCCGTCGCTCAAGAGGTTGAAGCAGATCGATACCGCAAAGATCATGACGCCGGGCAGCGCCGCCACCCAGGGATTGACATAGATTGCGGTGCGCAGCGTGTTCAGCATCAGGCCCCATTCCGGCTCCGGCGGCTTGGTGCCGAGACCAAGGAACGAAAGCCCGGCGGCGAGGATCATCGACACCGAGATCAAACCCGTGGCGTAGACGAAGATCGGGCCGAGCACGTTGCCGAGCATGTGTACGCGCATGATGGTGAAGGGACCGGCGCCGGAGGCGCGCGCGGCCTCGACGAAATCCATGTTGCGCACGCCCGTGGTGACGCTTTCCGCGACGCGGGTGATCTGCGGCACGAACACGATCGTCAGCGACACGATGGAGTTGACGATGCCCGCCCCCAGCGCGCCGGAGATCGCAATCGCCAGCAGCACCGACGGGAAAGCGTAGAACACGTCGATGGTGCGCATGATCGCGGTGTTGAGCTTGCCGCCGACATAGCCGGCGACGAGTCCGAGCGAGGTGCCGATCATGAAGGCGAGGATCACGGGCAGAATGCCGATGATCAGCGACAGCCGGCCGCCATAGATCAGCCGGGCCAGCATGTCGCGGCCGAGTTCATCGGTGCCGAGCGGATAGTTCGGCGTGCCGATATGCCGAAGCCGGCGGATCATCGAGCCCTGGTAGGGATCGGCGAGGCCGAGCCATGGCGCGAACAGCGCGGAAAGGAAGATCAGCGCCAGGACGAAGGCGCAGGCCATGGCGACTTTGTCGCGCGCGATGCGACGGCCGACGGTTGCCCAATAGCCGCGCGCCTTGGTCGCTGGCGCGGCCTGCAGGGCGGTATCCGACATCACGGTCATACGAAGCTTCTCATTGGCTCTCTTTGTTTGAGCATGATCTTTTCGGAAAACCGGTTCCCACTTTTCCGGATCATGCCCTAGCCCCGCTTGATGCGCGGATCGATCGAGGCTTGCGCGATATCGACCAGCAGGTTGAGGCCTACGAAGAACAATGCCAGCACCAGGATCGTGCCCTGCAGCAGCGGCAGGTCGCGCTGGAAGATCGCCGAATTGAGCAGCAGGCCGGAGCCTGGCCAGGAGAACACGGTCTCGATCAGGATCGAGCCGCCGAGCATGTAGCCGAGTTGCAGCCCCATCACCGCGAGCGCGGTCGGCGCCGCGTTCTTGATGACGTGCTTGAACACGTCGAGTTCGCGCAGGCCCTTGGCGCGCAGCGCCTCGACGAAATCCTGTGAAAGGATGTCACCGGTGAGCGCCCGCACGGTGCGGGTGACGATGCCCATCGGGATCACCGAGGTGGTGATCGCCGGCAGCACCAGATATTTCATGTGCTCCCAATCCCAGCCCCAGGCTCCGGAGCCGCCGGGACCGGCGCCGACCGCGGGCAGCCAGTTGAGCTGCACCGAGAAGATGATGACCAGCACCATGCCGAGCCAGTAATGCGGCACCGAGACGCCGGCGATCGCGATCGAGGTCGCGACCTTGTCGATCCAGGTGTCGCGGAAGTAGCCGGCGATCAGGCCGAACAGCAGCCCGAGCGTGAAACCGATCAGGGCCGCGGCAATCGCAAGCGTCACGGTATTGCTGACCGCGCGCAACACTTCGGTCAGGACGGGGCGGCCGGTGGCGATGGAATTGCCGAGATCGCCATGCAGCGCCCGCCACATCCAGAGGCCGAACTGCACCGGCAGCGGCCGGTCGAAGCCGTAGGCGGTGCGCAGTTGCGCGGCGAGCTCCTGCGACGCATCCGCCGGCAGCACTGCGACCAGGGGATCGCCGGGCGTGATGTGCACCAAAAGGAAGCACACCAGCGCCACGCTGATCACGATCGGGATGACATAGACGATACGTCGGGCGATGTAGACGAGCACGAGCTACTCTCTTCTTCCCTTCTCCCCTTGTGGGAGAAGGTGGCTTCGCGGAAGCAACCTCTATGCCGTCATGGCCGGGCTTGACCCGGCCATCCACGTTTTGGCCAGGGCAAGAAAGGCGTGGATGCCCGGGTCAAGCCCGGGCATGACGAAGATAGAGCAAGCCTTACGGCGTCAGCGACACCGGCGAGAAGTCGACGAACCAGCTCTTCGGTTGCACAAAACCCTTGACCTTCGGGCTCATGGCGCGCGGCGAGACGTCGTGGGCGACATAGAGAAACGCCGCGTCGTCCACCGAGGCCGCGTGCAGTTCGGCGAGCGCCGCGTCACGCGCCGCGGGGTCGAAGGTCTGGCGCGCCTTGGTCACCAGTTCGTCGAACTTGGGATTGTTGATGAAACCCCAATTGTTCGAGACGGGCGGCGCCATCGACGACTGCAGGAAGCGCACCAGCGCGAAGAACGGATCCATCGCCGCATAGGTGACGTTGGTGGCGTTGGCGCCGTTGGCGGTCGGATCCTTGGCGCCGCGGCGCCAGTTGGTGAACAGCGTGTTCCATTCGATGACGTCGAGCTGGACGTCGAAGTAGCACTCGCCCAGCGCCTGCTGCAGATATTCGTTCATCGGCAAGGGCTGCATCTGCCCCGAGCCCGAGGCGGACGTCTGCGTCTTCACCGTCAGCTTCTTGCTGGGACCGTAGCCGGCTTCCTGCATCAGTTTCTGCGCGGCCTTCAGGTCATACTTGATCTCGAAGGTCGGCTTGCCGCGCCAGGGATGGCCGGCCTCGAACGTTCCGGTCGCGGGCACCATCAGGCCGGCGAGCAGGCCATCCTTGAGGCCTTCGCGATCGATGCAGAGATTGGCGGCCTTGCGGACGCGGATGTCGTTCCAGGGCGAGCCTTCGACGCGGGAGAACTGCCACGGCCAGACATGCGGCGATTCGTTGGCCTGCAACTGGAAGCCGCGCTGCTTGATTTCCTTGACGGCATCAGGCGCCGGCGCCTCGACCCAGTCGACCTGGCCCGACAACAACGCCGCGGTGCGGGCGTTGGCCTCCGGCATCGGCAGCAGCACCATCCTGTCGACCTTGGGCACGCGCGCCTTGTCCCAATAGCCGTCGTTCTTGACCAGTTCGAGCCGCTCGCGCGGCGTGAACTTCGACATCTTCCACGGACCAGTGCCCGAGGCGTCCTTGGCGAACGCCGCCCAGGCGGCCTGCGATTTGGCCTTTGCGTCCGCGCCCTCGGCGGCGTCATAGAGCTTCTGCCACTTCGAGGGGCTGGCCATGAACAAATTGGTCAGGTTGATCGGGAGAAAACTGTCCGGCTCCTTGGTGGTCAGCTCCACCGTCATGTCGTCGATTTTCTTGGCGGAGGCCAGCGTCGGCATGCGCGAGGCGGTGACGCCGACCTGGCTGGCGTCGAACTGCGGCGCATCCTGCTTCAGCACCTTCTCGACGTTCCAGACCACGGCATCGGCATTGAACGGCGAGCCGTCATGGAAGGTGACGCCGGGGCGCAGCTTGAACGTCCACTTCTTCTTGTCTGATTCATCGACCTTCCATTCGGTCGAAAGCCCGGGAATCATCACGCTCGGCTTGTCGGCCGACGACAGGTCCCACATCGTCAGCGCGTCATACATGGTGAGGCCGGTGAAGCGGTTGCCCTCAAAGCCCTGATCGGGCTGGCCGAGCGTGCGCGGAATATCGGCAGCCGTCATGCCGATCCGCAGCACCGTTTCGGCGCTTGCGAACTGCGGCAGTCCTACCACGAGCGCTGTCGCCAGCAGCCACGCGGTAGCTGTCTTCTTCGGTTTCTCGTTACGCATATGCAGCAATCCCTCTCCAACTTGGGTGACTAATTCTTATGCAACGGTATGCAACGCCTGTGCCAAGGAAGGCACTTACGTGGGGGCGATTAGCCGCACAACTCCCTGTGAGTTTGTATGCAAGCGCAGGTTTTCATGCTCCATCTGGCACCAACCTTGCATTTTTCAGCTCCAATCCCCGCCCGATGGAGCTTAATTCATGTGCACCCGAAATTCGATGCTTCTTGCTGCCGCGGCACTTGCCGTCGGGCTATCTCTGCCCGGTAATCCGGCGCAGGCGGAGACCGTTGTGCGCTACGGCATTTCGATGGCGGACATTCCGCTTACCACCGGCCAGCCCGACCGCGGCGCCGGCGCCTATCAGTTTTCGGCCTACACGATCTACGATCCGCTGGTCGCCTGGGAGATGGACGTGTCCGACCGGCCCGGAAAACTGGTGCCCGGCCTGGCCACCGAATGGAAGGTCGATGAGGCCGACAAGAAGAAATGGCGCTTCAGCCTGCGCAAGGGCGTCAAGTTTCACGACGGCAGCGAATTCAACGCCGACGCCGTGATCTGGAATCTGGACAAGGTGCTCAACGATAAGGCACCGCAGTTCGACAAGCGGCAGAGCGCGCAGGTGAAAACCCGCCTGCCGTCAGTCGCGAGCTACGCCAAGATCGACGATACGACCATCGAGATCACGACCAAGGCGGTCGATTCCTTCTTCCCCTACCAGATGCTCTGGTTCCTGGTCTCCAGCCCCGCCCAATATGAAAAGCTCGGCAAGGACTGGGACAAGTTCGCCAGCCAGCCCTCCGGCACCGGACCGTTCAAGCTGACCAAGCTGGTCCCGCGCGAACTCGCCGAGCTCACCAAGAACGCCGACTATTGGGACAAGAAGCGGATTCCGAAGGCCGACAAGATCGTGCTGATCCCGATGCCGGAAGCGCTGACCCGCACCAACGCGCTGCTGGCGGGACAGGTCGATCTGATCGAGACACCGGCGCCCGATGCCGTGCCGCAGCTCAAATCCGCCGGCATGAAGATCGTCGACAACGTCACGCCGCATGTCTGGAATTATCATCTGAGCGTCCTGCCCGGTTCGCCCTGGACCGACGTCAGGCTTCGCAAGGCGCTCAACCTCGCGATCGACCGTGAGGCCGTGGTCGGCCTGATGAACGGCCTTGCCAAACCCGCCAAGGGCCAGGTCGATCCGTCGAGCCCCTGGTTCGGCAAACCGTCGTTCGAACTCAAATACGATGTCGCGGCGGCCAAGAAGCTGGTGCAGGAAGCCGGCTACTCCAAGGAAAAGCCGCTGAAGACCACCTTCATCATCGCGCAAGGCGGCACCGGGCAGATGCTGTCGCTGCCGATGAACGAATTCCTGCAGCAGAGTTTCAAGGAAATCGGCATCGAGATCGACTTCAAGGTGGTCGAGCTCGAGACATTATATACGGCATGGCGCAAGGGCGCGGCCGACGAGATGAACGCCAACATCACCTCCAACAACATCGCCTATGTCACGTCAGACCCGCTCTACGCCATCGTGCGCTTCTTCCACTCCGGCCAGATCGCACCCGTTGGCGTCAACTGGGGCGGCTACAAGAACCCGAAGGTCGACGCACTGATCGACGAGGCCAAGCAGACGTTCGACGTCGCCAAACAGGACGAACTGCTGGCGCAGGCACACGCGCAGATCGTCGACGACGCCACGCTGGTCTGGGTGGTGCACGACACCAACCCGCACGCGCTGTCGCCGAAGGTGAAGAAGTTCGTGCAGGCGCAGCACTGGTTTCAGGATCTGACG
>CAWBRL010000038.1:0-24152 GCA_963791165.1 uncultured Alphaproteobacteria bacterium
GCTCAACCTGTTCTGGTTCGCGCACCACACCGTGCTGATGTCGGCGCTGACGAGGCTTCCGGCCGTGCCCTGTCTTTCCTACGGCAACGCCACCGATCTGGAGCGTCAGCTCTGTCGATTTATCCTGCGCGGCATCGGGCTTAACGAAGCCGCAATTGCTTCTCATCTGGACTGCGAGCTGTCGCCGAATTCGGGACAATCGGTAACTGCAGAAAGTGCATGACATGAATATCGTGACTGAACCCAAGCTGTCGGGCAAGCCGATCGTCGACAAGCCGCACAAGCGGCCGGTGCGGCTGGTGCGCTGGTTCATCGTCGTGGGATTGCTGCTGACCTTGCTGGTCGGCGGCCTGGTCTGGTTCAACTACTTCCGCGGCAAGATGATCGCGCAGTTCTTCGCCAACAACAAGCCGCCGCCGACCAGCGTCAATATCGCTACGGCGAAGTCGGAAACCATTCCGAACCTGCTGATCGCGGTCGGCGATCTCGCTGCCGTGCATCAGGTCAATGTCACGTCTGACGTCAACGGCCGCATCACCGAAATCCTGTTCACGGCCGGCGCCAGCGTGAAAGAGGGCACGCCGCTGCTGCAAATGTTCGACGGCCCCGAGCAGGGTGACCTCGCCAACTTCAAGGCCCAGCAGCGCGTGGCGCAGATTACGCTCGACCGCGCCAAGCAACTGGCGGAGCGCCAGGTCGGGCCGCAGGCGACGGTGGATACCGCGCAGGCGGCGTTCGACCAGGCCAGCGCCAGCATCGCCAAGACCCAGGCGATCATCTCGCAGAAGCTGGTGAAGGCGCCGTTCGACGGCGAACTCGGCGTTCGCAAGGTCGAGGTCGGACAATATCTGACCGCCGGCACCCAGATCGTTTCGTTGACCGATCTGTCCGTGCTGTTTGCGAACTTCACCGTGACGGAGAAGGACTCCGGCAACCTCAAGGTCGGCCAGATCGTCCGTATCGCCGTCGATGCCTATCCGGGCCGAACCTTCGAAGGCAAGATCACCACCATCGAGCCGCAGATCGCGACCGACACGCGCAACATTCGCGTGCAGGCGACGATCCACAATCCGGATCGCATCCTCAAGCCCGGCATGTTCGTGACCACCACCGTGGTGCTGCCGGACAGGCCGCCGGCCGTCACCGTGCCCGAAACCTCGGTCGACTACACGCTCTATGGCGACTCGGTCTACCTCCTCAGCGAGAAGAAGGAGGAGGACGGCAAGACCAGTCTGATCGTCACGCGTACCTTCGTGCAGACCGGCAAGCGCGTCGAGGGACGTGCCGAGATCCTGAAAGGTTTGAAGGACGGCGACCGCGTCGTGTCGGTGGGTCAGCTCAAGCTGCAATCGGGATCGGCCGTGACGATCTCGGACGATCCGACACCGCCGATTCCGGCGAAGCCGCCGCGCTACTGACATATGAACGCGGCCCCCGGGGGCTGCGCAGGCGAAAGACGGGCAGCGGTCTTCCAAGCGGGACCGCGCCCGAAAAGCTGAACCAGCGGGATGATTTGCGATGGCCTTAACCGATATTTTCATCAAGCGTCCGGTCCTGTCGGTCGTCGTCAGCCTGCTGATCCTCCTGATCGGTTTGCGGGCTGCCAGCGTATTGCCGATCCGGCAATATCCGAAGCTGTCGAACACGGTGATCAACGTCACCACCGTCTATCCGGGTGCGTCGGCCGACCTGATCCAGGGCTTCATCACCACGCCGATCGAGCAGGCGATCGCTTCCGCCGAGGGTGTCGACTACATCACGTCCTCTTCGGTGCAGGGAACCAGCACGATCCAGGTCTACATCAAGTTGAATTTCGACCCGAACCAGGCGCTGACTGAAGTCTTGGCCAAGACGAACTCGGTCAAATACCTGATCCCGAAAGAATTGAACGACCCGATCGTGACCAAGACGACCGGTCAGACCACGGCCGTGATGTATCTCGGCTTCTCCAGCGACGAGCTCTCGGGATCTGCGATTTCCGATTACCTCACGCGCGTCGTCCAGCCCGTGTTGTCGACCGTTGACGGCGTGGCGTCGGCCGACATTCTCGGCGGCCAGACGTTTGCGATGCGGCTGTGGCTCGATCCGGTACGGATGGCGGGCCGCGGCGTGTCGCCAAACGACGTCTCGGCGGCGATTGCCGCAAACAACTTCCAGGCCGCGGCCGGCCAGGCCAAGGGCTACCTCATCGTCTCGAACATTCAGACCAATACCGACCTGCGGAACCTCGATCAGTTCAAGAAGATGATCGTCAAGTCCAAGGACGGCGGCTTCGTGCGGATTGAGGATATCGCGACCGTCGAACTCGCCGCGCAAAGCTCGGATGCGAGCGTCGCGTTCAGCGGTGAGCGCGCGATCTTCATCGGCGTGCAGGCGACCCCGCAAGGCAACCCGCTGACGCTGGTCAAGGGCGTGCGTGCGCTGTTCCCGGAGCTGGAGCGCAACCTGCCGCCTTCGATGAAGATGAAGGTGGCGTACGATTCCACCAAGTTCATCCAGTCCTCGATCGATGAGGTGAAGAATACCCTGATCGAAGCCGTGCTGATCGTCGTGGTCGTGATCTTCCTGTTCCTGGCCTCGTTCCGCTCGGTGCTGATCCCCGTGGTCACGATTCCGCTGTCGCTGATCGGCGTCTGCAGCCTGATGCTGGTGATGGGCTTCAGCTTCAACCTGCTGACGCTGCTGGCGATGGTGCTCGCAATCGGTCTAGTGGTCGACGACGCCATCGTGGTGGTCGAGAACATTCATCGCCATCTCGAGGAGGGAAAAACCCCGGTTCAGGCCTCGCTGCAGGGGGCGCGCGAAATCGTCGGCCCCGTGATCTCGATGACGATCACGCTGGCGGCGGTGTATGCGCCGATCGGCTTCCTCGGCGGCCTGACCGGTTCGCTGTTCCGCGAATTTGCCTTCACGCTTGCGGGCTCGGTGATCGTGTCGGGCGTGATCGCGCTGACGCTGTCGCCGATGATGTGCTCGATCTTCCTCAAGAGCGCGGAGGAAGGGCGGTTCGCGAAGCTGGTCAACAGGGTGTTCGGCGCAATGACGCGCTGGTATGGCCGCCAGCTCGACCGCTCGCTCGACTATCGTCCAATTACGGGGCTGTTCGCGCTGACGATCCTCGCCCTGGTCGGCTTCCTCTATATGAACACCTCCAAGGAACTCGCGCCCGAGGAGGATCAGGGCATCGTGTTCTCGGTGACCAAGGCGCCGAAATATGCCAACATCGACTATGTCGATTTCTACGGCGAAAAGCTCGACAAGGCGTTCCAGAAATTTCCCGAGACCGACCTGCGTTTCGTCCTGAACGGCATCAACGGACCGCAGGGTGGCATCGCCGGCATGCTGCTCAAGCCGTGGGACGAGCGCGAACGCTCCTCGATCAAGCTGAAGCCGCTGGTGCAGGCGGAGCTCTCGAAGATCGAAGGCGTTCAGGCGTTCGCGTTCAATCTGCCGCCGCTGCCGGGCGGACCCGGCGGCCTGCCGATCCAGATGGTGATCAATTCGACCTCCGGCTTCCGGGCCGTCTATGACGAGATGTCGAAGCTGAAGGACGCCGCGCGCAAGAGCGGTCTGTTCATCGTGTCCGACAGCGATCTCGACTTCAACCAGCCGGTGGTGCGCGTCTCCATCGACCGCTCGAAGGCGAGCGATCTCGGCATCAACATGGCGCAGGTCGGCGCCACGCTGCAGACGCTGCTGGGCGGCAATTACGTCAACCGGTTCAATCTCGAGGGGCGATCGTATCAGGTGATCCCGCAGGTGCCGCGCGGCATGCGGCTGTCGCCGGAATCGCTCGGCGGCTACTATGTTCCCACCAACACCGGGCAACTGGTGCCGCTGTCGACCATCGTGTCGATCGAGACCGCCACCGATCCGAACTCGCTGACGCACTACAATCAGCTCAACTCGGCGACCTTCTCGGCGGTGCCGATGCCGGGCGTGACGGTCGGGCAGGCGGTGGACTTCCTGGAGGGCGAAGCGAAGAAGCTGCCTTCCGGTTTCGGCCACGACTATCTGGCGGACTCCCGGCAATATGTGCAGGAAGGCAATCAGCTCGCAATCACCTTCGGCTTCGCGCTGATCATCATCTTCCTGGTGCTGGCGGCGCAGTTCGAGAGCCTGCGGGATCCGCTGGTGATCATGATCAGCGTGCCCATGGCGATCGTCGGCGCCTTGATCCCGCTGTTCTTCGGCGTGGCGACCATCAACATCTATACCCAGGTCGGATTGCTGACGCTGGTCGGGCTCATCACCAAGCACGGCATTCTGATGGTGGAGTTCGCCAATGAACTGCAGCTCAAGGAAGGTCTCGACAAGCGTTCGGCAATCGAGATGGCGGCCCGGATCCGGCTGCGTCCGATCCTGATGACGACGGCGGCGATGGTCACCGGCCTGATCCCGCTGCTGACCGCAACAGGCGCGGGCGCGGCGAGCCGCTTCTCGATCGGCCTTGTGGTGGTCTCCGGCATGTCGATCGGCACGCTGTTCACGCTGTTCGTGCTGCCGGCGGTCTATGTCTGGCTGGCTACCAACCACCAGGCCAAAGCCGACTCGGAGCGGACCAAGGAGATCGCCGATTTCGATCTCGGGAGATCGGGGCTCAAGCCGACCTGAGCTTTTTCCGCGGGGTAGAAAGTTGCGAGCGACGGTAGCGGAAATCGCTGCCGTCGCTTTTCTGTGTCCACTGCCGGCGACGATCGCTAAGCTCTTCACGCCAAAGGAAGAGAAACAGGGGCCAACATGACGAGCGACTTTTCGATCGGGAATTACCGGTTCATTCCGGGCGTGTTCCAGTATTCCGCGGGCGTCGCGGCCAGCCCCGGTTTTGAAATCGAGCGGGTGCGTTTCGACAGGCCGGTGCCGCTGGCCGAAGGCTTTGCGCAGATCGCAAACTACATTCAGGCGGCGGGCAGGCCGCTGACGTCGTTCTGCGCCTGCGAACTGCGTTCGCCTGCCGCCTTTACCGACGAGGGATTCCGCAATTTCAACCTGCACTACGTCAAGACGCTGGCGGAGTGGGGCGTGTATGACGGCAAGACCAATCCGGTGGCGCGCAGCAATGTCTGTCCGGAGATCGATCCGCCGTCTGAGCCGTCGTTCTACGCCTTTTCGTTTACGCGGCCGAGCCAGAGTGCGACGCCCAGCTTCGTGATCGCGGGAAGCGGCGAGTTGCAGGAAGGCAACGCCAGCTATGCGGAACGCACGGTGCGTTACCGCGATATCAGCCCGGAGGGCATTGCGGAAAAGGTTCGCTACGTCGTCGGCGTGATGGAACAGCGCATGGGCGAATTCGGCTTCGGTTGGAACGATGCGACTGATGCGCAGACCTACACCGTGCACGATTTCCATCCGGTCTTCGCCGAAGCGCTCGTGCGTCGCGGCGCTGCGCGGTCCGGGCTGACCTGGCATTTCGCGCGGCCGCCGGTGATCGATCTGGAATATGAGATGGATTGCCGGCGGGTGTTGCGGGAGGTGGTGATTTAGCCGCTGCTTGCAACGAACTCGCCGTCATTGCGAGGAGCGCAGCGACGAAGCAATCCATACTTTCATCTGGCCGCAAGATGGATTGCTTCGCTGCGCTCGCAATGACGCGGCCGGAGCACCTACCGCTCCCTCGGATCCAGCGCGTCGCGCAGGCCGTCGCCGACCAGGTTGAACGACAGCACCACGAGAAAGATCGCAAGCCCCGGCCAGATCGCCATCCAGGGCGCGTTGGTCAGGAAGCGCTGCGCGGCGTTCAGCATGCTGCCCCAGGACGGCGCGGGCGGCTGCTGGCCGAGGCCGAGGAACGATAGCGCGGCTTCCGCGATGATCGCGGCAGCGATCGACAGCGTCGCCTGCACCAATAGTGCCGGCATGATGTTCGGCAGGATGTGAAACAGCGCGATGCGCCAGCGCGGATTGCCCATGGCGCGTGCGGCCTCGACATAATCCTCGACCTTGACGCTCATCACCTGGCCCCGCGTGAGCCGCACGAAGATCGGCGTCGCCGAGATGCCGATCGCGATCATGGCGTTGCCGAGGCTCGGCCCCAGGAAGGCCGCCAGCGCAATCGCGAGGATCAGGAACGGGCAGGCCAGCATCGCATCCGTCATGCGGCTGATCAGGGCGTCGATGAAGCCGCCGCGATAGCCCGACAACAGGCCGAGCGGCACGCCGATCGAAAGCGCGATGCCGACCGAGATCGCGCCGGCCAGCAGCGACGCCCGCGCGCCGTAGATCACGCGGGCGAGAATGTCGCGGCCGAGTTCGTCGGTGCCGAACCAGTGCAGCGCGGAAGGCGGCTTGCGCACCAGCGACCAGCTCGTTGCGATGGGATCATAAGGTACGACCAGCGGCGCGAGCAAAGCGAGCAGGGCGAACGTCGCGACCACGACGAGGCCCACCACCGCACCCTTTCGCTTGAACAGCCGGCGCAGCGCGCGCCGCGACGGGCTTTCCAGTTCATCCGGGACGATCGCAATTCTGCCAAGCGTGGCGTCGGTCATGACTTACGCCCTCATCCGCGGATTGACCAGGACATAGGCGATATCGGCAATGAGATTGAGCGTGATGTAGATCGTCGCCGTCGTCAGCACCACGCCCTGCACGACGGCATAGTCACGGTTGAACACCGCGTCGACGATCAGCTTGCCAAAACCCGGAATCGAAAAAATCTGTTCGGTCAGCACCGCGCCCGATAGCAGCGTGCCGAGTTCGAGCGCACCCAGCGTAATGACGGGTGTCAGCGCGTTGCGCATGGCGTGCTTGAGAATGACCGAGCGTTCGGAAAGGCCTTTGGCGCGGGCGGTGCGGACGTAGTCGCTTTCCAGCACCTGCAGCATGGCGCTGCGGGTATGCCGCATCAGGATCGCGGCGATCGCATTGCCCAGCACGAAAGCGGGCATGATGGTGGAGGCGAGGCTGGCGCGCCAGTTCTCGGTCAGCGGCACGTAGCCCGACGCCGGCAGCCAGCCGAGTTCGACCGAGAACAGGAAGATCAGCATGATGCCGAGCCAGAAGTTCGGCGTCGAGATGCCCCACAGCGCGAACAGATTGGCGCCGTAGTCCCACGCCGTGCCCTTCTTCACCGCGGAGACGATGCCTGCGGGAATGCCGATCAGGAAGGCGATCACGATCGCCATCGACGCGACTTGCATCGTCACAGGCAGTTTCTGCGCGATCAGCTTCAGAACAGGCACCTTGATGCGCAGGGACTCACCGAGGTCGCCCGATAAAACGCCTTTGATCCAATAGGCATATTGGATCGGGATCGGTTGATCGAGCTTGTACTGCTCGCGAATTTGCTGGATGACGGCGGGATCGCGCTCCTCGCCGGCCATCACCAGTGCGGGATCCCCGGGCAGAAGATGCTGAAGCGAGAAAATCAGCACCGACACGAAGAACAATGTCGGGATCAGCTGCAGGATGCGCTGGCCGAGGAAGTTCAGCATGGCGCGATCCTCGTCCCGGGCGCAGCGCAACCTGCAACGTTGCGCTGCAGAACCGGGACCCATGCGGGAGAGGTGGGTCCCGGCTCAGCATTGCACCGCTGGCGCGCTGCAACGCATCCGGGACACGATGAGCACGATTCGCCCTGCTCACTTCAGTTTCAGTCCGACCACTCGCACAAGCCCGTCCGGCATCTGCCTGTAGCCCTCGAGCTTGGTGGTATGCGCGATCAGGAGCTTGGGATGATAAAGATAGATCAACGGCTCGTCGTTGAGTACGACCTTGGTCAGTTTCTCGTAGATCGCCATGCGCTGCGCCTGGTCGGTCACGAGACGGGCGTCTTCAAGCGCCTTATCGGCTTCCGGGTTGGAATAGCCGCCGTCATTCTGCGGCGCCTTGCTATGCAGAAATACATAGGCGTTGCCGTCCGGATCGATGCGTCCGCTCCAGGGGATGAGGAAGGCTTGAAATTCTCCAGCCTGGGCTTGCTTGAACGAGGTCGCGAACTCGATGGTGCGGATCTTCAGGTCGATGCCCACTTCCGACGCCATCGATTGCAGGACCTGCGCAACGGCCTCGTTCTCTGCGCCCAGCGGCACCATGAGATCGACGGTGACCGGGAGGCTTACGCCAGCTTCCTTCAACAAGGCCTTGGCCTTGGTGACGTCGCGAGGTTTGACCGGAAATGCCTTTTGATAATAGGGATGGTCGGGGCTGACCCATTGATTGCCGGGGAAGAACTCGCCGTTGAACACGACCTGATTGAGTGCCTCGCGGTCGATCGAGAGATCCAGCGCCTGCCGCACCTTGACGGACTGACTGAGCGCGCCCTTGTTCTTGTCGTTGGCGACATTGATGGTGAGACCCATGTAGCCGATCGCCGGCGCGGTCGACAATTTCAGCTTGCTATCGGCGCGAACGGCCTTGATGTCGGTCGCCAGCACGCGTTCGATCAAGTCAAGGCCGCCTGATTTCAGGTTGGCGAGCCGCACCGTGGAATTGACGATAGGCAGAAACACCACGCGATCGATGAAGATGTTTTCCTTGTTCCAGTAGTCGGCGAACTTTTCGAACACCATGCGATCCTGCTGCACGCGCTCGACGAACTTGTAAGGCCCGGCGCAAACCGGATGTTGTCCGAACTTGTCGCCTTGCTCTTTGGCGGCCTTCGGCGACATCATCATCCCGGCACGGTCGGTGAGTTGTGCGATCAGCGGTGCAAACGGTGATTTGAGCACGAGCTTGATCGTCAGGGGATCGACGACATCGACATGGTCGACTGTCGCCAGTTCCGGTTTCCGGAACGAGGTCGGTAGCGTCAGGTGACGTTCGATCGAAAATTTGGCGGCGTCAGCATCGAAAGGCTCACCGTCATGGAATTTGACGCCGGGCCTGAGCTTGATCGTCATCTCCTTGCCGTCGGCGGAAGTCTCGTGTGACAGCGCCAGTTGCGGCACGATATTGAGCTTTTCGTCGATATCGAACAGCTTGTCGCAAAATGCCGCGAACACGATGCGGCCGACATAGGTGCGGCTGATCGAGGGGTCCAGGACGTCCGGATCCTGGGCAATGCCTATGCGCAGCGTGCTCTGGGCGTGCACGACCGCCTCCGACGACACCAGCAGCGCTGCTGCGGCAAATGCCAAACGCACGAATTTCATCACTGACGACCCCATATCCGTTAACTCACCGTTGTTGTGGTCCCGACCATATCAACCCCGTCGTGCCCTGCACCTTCCGTGCCTTTGCTGAAGGCTGCCACCAATTTTTCCAGGGTGGGTGAAAAGCCGCTGTCTATTGCCATGATCGTCTCCGGTGGCGGCAGTTCCGCCGTGCGGTGGCAGGCTGTGGCATGTCCTGCACCATCCGCGAGCAATTGCGGCACTTCAATGCGGCACCGGTCGATCATGTAGGGACAGCGCGTATGAAAACGGCAGCCCGGTGGCGGATCGAGTGCACTCGGCATCTCCCCTTGCAGCACAATTCGGCTGCGCTTTGCCCGCGGTTTGGGCACGGGAATGGCCGACAGCAGGGCCCGGCTATAGGGATGGCGCGGGCTTGCGAACAGCGCCTGCGCATCCGCGGTCTCGACGATCACGCCGAGATTCATCACCGCGACCCGGTCGGCGATGTGCTTCACCACGGCAAGGTCGTGCGACACGAAGATGTAGGCGAGGCCAAGCCGGTCCTGCAGGTCGCGCAGCAGATTCAGGATTTGCGAGCGGATCGAGACGTCGAGCGCGGACACCGGCTCGTCGCAGATGACCAGTTTCGGCTCCACCGCCAGCGCCCGCGCAATCGCGATACGCTGGCGCTGGCCGCCGGAAAACTCGTGCGGATAACGCCGCGCAAAGCGCGGCTCGAGCCCGACCAGCCGCAGCAGCTCCTCGACCCGTTCGCGGCGGCGTGGCGCCGGCACCAGATCATGCAGCGCCAGCGGCTCGGTCAGGATCTGGCTGACGGTCATGCGCGGGTTCAGGGAAGCATAGGGATCCTGAAAGATGATCTGCGCGTCGCGGCGGAAGTTGCGCAGTTCATCGGCATCCAGTGCCAGGAGATCGCGGCCCTCGAAGCGAACCTGGCCCGCATCAGGTTCGATCAACCGCAGCACCAGCCGGCTCACGGTGGACTTGCCGCAGCCGGATTCGCCGACCAGCGCCAGCGTCTTGCCGGCCTCGACGGCGAAGCTGACGCCGTCGACCGCTTTGACATGGGCGGTAGGCCTGCCGAACACCGAACGCGCGGCGACGAAATGCTTCACCAGGCCTTCGACTTCGAGCAGGGCGGTCATGACACCAGCCTCTCCAGCGGCGCCCGGATGCAGCGCGAGGCGTGGCCCGTGCTTACGATGGCCAGCGGCGGCGGCGCGGCGATGCAGGTTTCAATGACGAATGGACACCGCGCGGAAAAACGGCAGCCGGGCGGCGGGTTCGCCATGTTCGGCACCATGCCTTCGATGGTCGCCAGATGCGCCGTGCGGCGGCCGAGCCGCGGGATCGAGCCGAGCAGGCCGACGGTGTAGGGATGCTGCGGATTGGCAAAGAGTTCATCGACCGGCGCACGCTCGACGATCTCGCCGGCATACATCACCGCGACCTCGTCGCAGACCTCGGCGACCACGCCGAGATCATGGGTGATCAGGATGATCGCGGCGCCACTTGCGGCCTTCAGTTCGCGCATCAAATCGAGGATTTGCGCCTGCAGGGTGACATCGAGCGCGGTGGTCGGCTCGTCCGCGATCAAGAGGCGGGGGTCGCAGGCCAGCGCCATCGCGATCATCACGCGCTGGCGCATGCCGCCGGAGAGCTTGTGCGGATACTCGTCGATCCGCTTGTCGGGCGAAGGAATGTGGACGCGGCGCAGCAGCTCGATGGCGCGCTGGCGCGCCTGCCACCGCGAGCCGCCGCGATGGCGCAGGATCGTCTCGATGATCTGGTCGCCGATGGTAAAGCTCGGATTGAGCGAGGTCATCGGCTCCTGGAAGATCATCGCCAGCCGGTTGCCGCGCAGATCGCGCAGGGTTTCGTCGGGCACATCAAGCAGATCGAAGCCGTCGAAGCGGATCGAGCCGGAGACCTCGGCGGAATGCTTTGACAACAGCCCCATGATCGCGAGCGAGGTCACGCTCTTGCCGCAGCCGGATTCGCCGACCAGCCCAAGCGTGGCGCCATTGGCGACGCTGAGGTCGACGCTGTCGACCGCATACGTGGTGCGGCCGTCGTCGCCGTGGAAGACAACCCGCAGGCCTTCGATTTCGATCAGCGGGCTTGCCGTCATGCCTTGCCCGCCGTTGCGGCTTCGATGGTCGCATCGATGATCGTGCGGTCGGTGATCCCGGCCGGGTTTCTGCGCGTCGGCATGAATTGGCGGAAATGCACCCAGCGTTCGCGGCTGACCTGTTCCAGCCGTTCAAGCTCGGCGAGCGGATCGGTGTGGTCGTCGACGCGCAGGTCGAGATCGGACCATTCCTCCTCGCCATGGATCAGCAGCGCCGCGGATTGCTTGCCGCGCTTGTCGCCGCCGGCGGCTTCGCCGGCCTTCATCGCCGCGATCAGCCGTTGGGCAAAGGGCAGGGCGGCGTTGTCGGCAAAGGCTCGCGCCGTGTCGGCGAGCACGGCCTCGCCGGCCAGCATGTTGCCGGCGAGCGAGAAGCCGTCGCCCTGGATGCTTCCGCACCAGTCGACGCATTCGCGGCCGGTATGCGCGGCGATGCGGCCCTTGGCGTCCATGACATGCAGTTGCCGGCTCTCGCGGCCGTCGTCGCGCGGCAATCAGCGTGTCGACCACCTCGCGGGGGCTGCGCCCCTCGCGCAACAGCTTCACGCCGTCGATGCCGTAATAGGGATTGACCAGCGCCTGCGTCGCAACGCCACCGATGCCGGGGGCGATATGCGGCACGCGCGCGCCGACCGCGAAAAACCTGGTCGCAACCGCGATGCCGATGTGGCCGGTTGCGGGATCGCGGGCGATGATCGACCAGGTCATCTCTTATCGTCTCTTCGAGCTATCGTCCTGCCGCATAGCCCTGCATGCCCCTGGGATTGGCGGCAGCACGGCGGCGGCGGCCAACCCTGGAGGCGGCAGTGAGGCGGCCTTCCGACCAATCAGGGCCGATCTCGACGACGTGGCCGCGGCTCTTCAGGGTATCGACGGTCGCCTTCGGCACGCGGTTCTCGACCACCAGCACGCCGGGGCGTGCGGTACGCGGCCAGAACGAGATCGGGAAATGTTCGGAGTGCCACGCGGGCGCGTCGATCGCTTCCTGCAGGTTCAGCTTGGCGTGGACATGCCGCAGGAAGAATTGCGTGGTCCATTGATCCTGCTGGTCGCCGCCGGGCGAACCCCAGGCCATGTAGGGCTCGCCGTCGCGTAGCGCCATGGTGGGCGAGAGCGTGGTGCGCGGGCGCTTGCCCGGCGCCAGCGCCGCCGGATGATCTTCCTCCAGCCAGAACATCTGGGCGCGGCTGCCGAGGCAGAAGCCGAGTTCGGGAATGACCGGCGATGATTGCAGCCAGCCGCCGGAGGGCGTCGCCGAGATCATGTTGCCGGCCTGGTCGATGATGTCGAAATGCACGGTGTCGCCGCGCACCTCGCCGAAGCGGCCGACCGTCGGCTCGCCCGCGCCCATGGCGCCGACCGCCTCGCGATGGCCTTCGGCGCGGCGCAGTTTTACGATCGAGCCGAAGCCCTCCACCGAGCCCGGGATGAAATCGAGCGAGGCCTTGTCGCTGGAGATCAGCTTGCGGCGCTCGTCATTGTAGGCGTCCGACAGCAGGGTCGCGATCGGGATGTCGGTGAACTCAGGATCGCCATAGAATTTCTCGCGGTCGGCGAAGGCGAGCTTGGCGCATTCGATCTGCAGATGGATGAATTCGGGACCGGCGGGATCGAGCCCGTCGAGCTCAAAGCCCTTCAACAGCGCGAGCTGCTGCAGCATGACAGGGCCCTGGCTCCAGACGCCGGGCTTGCAGACGGTGTAGCGGCCATAATCGTAGGTCAGCGGCGCCTCGACGGTCGGCTGCCAGCGCGCCATGTCGTCGGCGGAGAGCACGCCGCGATGCGGCGAGCCGCTGACGTCCATGACTTCCTGGGTGCGGCAGAATTTGTCGATCGCTTCCGCCACAAAACCGTGCGACCAGGATTTTCGCGCGCGCTCGATCTGCGCGACGCGGTCGGAGCCGGCGCTTTCGGCCTCTTTCAGGATGCGGGCGTAGGTTTCCGAGAGCTGCTTGTTGGTGAACAGCGTGCCGGGTCTGGGCACTTCGTTGTTCGGCAGGTAGACCGCCGCCGACGTCGGCCAGTGATTGCGGAATAGTTTCTCGACGATCTGGATGGTCGCTGCGGCCCGTTCGACCAGCGGATAGCCGTCGCGCGGCGTAGGCGATCGCGGGCTCCAGCACGTCGCGCAGCCGCATCGTGCCGTAATCGCGCAGCAGCAGCATCCAGGATTCGAACGTGCCGGGCACGCAGGCGGCGAGAAGCCCGGTGCCGGGCACCATCTCCAGGCCTTCGCTCTTGTAATGCGCGATGGTTGCTTTCGCAGGCGCAGGCCCCTGGCCGCAGATCACCTCGGTGCGGCCGCGCTTGGTGTCATGGACAATGATCGGCACGTCGCCGCCGGGTCCGTTCAGATGCGGCTCCACCACCTGCAGCGTGAAGGCGGTGGCAACACCGGCGTCGAACGCGTTACCGCCCTTTTCCAGGATGCCCATGCCGACCGCGGTGGCGATCCAGTGCGTCGAGGTGACGACACCAAAGGTGCCTTCGATTTCCGGCCGGGTGGTGAACGGATCGGGATTGATGTTGCTCATGGGAGTCCAATTCCGTGCTGGTATCGCGGTGCGCGCGCACTTGACCACAGGTGAGGCTGGATGCCAACCGGTGGTATGCCACGCATTGCACCCATCTCCGTGATCATGCCAAGGCCGTGGCCTCAACCGGATGGTTGACGGCATGGCAGGCGACGCCGTCGATCAGCGCGGGCGCTTCCTTCCGGCAGAGATCGAACGCCAGCGGGCAGCGCGGGTTGAAGGCGCAGCCGGGCGGCGGATCGATCGGATTGGGGATTTCGCCCTTGACCGGAATCCGCTGGCGGCCGGACATCGCCAAATCAGGGACCGCGCCCAGCAGCATTTTGGTGTAGGGCATTTTGGGATTGGCGAACAATTCGCGGCCCTCGGCAATCTCCACGATGCGGCCGAGATACATCACGCCGATGCGGGTCGCCATGTGGCGGACCACGGCGAGGTTGTGGCTGATGAAGAGATAGGTCAGGCCGAACTTGTCCTGCAGGTCGCGCATCAGGTTGAGGATCTGCGCCTGCACGGAAACGTCCAGCGCCGAGGTCGGTTCGTCGCAGACGATGAATTCGGCTTCCGACGCCAGCGCGCGGGCAATCGCGATACGCTGGCGCTGGCCGCCGGAGAACTCGTGCGGATATTTCAACCCATCGTCCGGATGCAGGCCGACGAGGCCCAGCAATTCGCCGACACGGGTGCGGATGTCGCGCTCGCCCTCGATCAGGTCGAAGGCGCGGATCGGCTCGGAGACGATGGCATCGACCCGGAAGCGGGGATTGAGGCTCGCATAGGGGTCCTGGAAGATCATCTGGATGCGACGGCGCAGGCGTTGGCGGGCCTGCGCCTGCCTGGCATTCGTCATCGACACGCCGTCGATGATGACTTCGCCCGAACTCGGCGGCAGCAGTCCCACGACCATCCGCGCCACGGTGGTCTTGCCGGAGCCGGATTCGCCAACGAGGGCAAAGGTTTCGCCCTTCCTGATATCGAAGGTGACGCCGTCGACGGCCTTGAGGAACTCCAGATGGCCGCCCTCAAGCACGCGGTTGAGCCACGGCTTGGAGACGTCGAACACCCGGCGCAAATTCCTCACGTCGACGAAGGGGGCGCTCATGCCGCGGTCTCCTTCGCGGCTGCACGGGGCGCGGTGTCGAAGAGATGGCAGGCGACGGCGTGCGAACCCTCCTGCGTGAGCGGCTCCGGCCGCTCGACGCGGCAGCGGTCGAACGCAAACGAGCAGCGCGGATTGAACGAGCAGCCCGGCGGGATCGCCGACAGCCGCGGCATCGATCCCGGAATCTGCACCAGCCGCTTGTCTTCGCCCGCAAGCGTCGGGATCGCGCCCATCAACCCCTTGGCGTAGGGATGCAGCGGGTTCTGCACCACATCCTGCACCGGGCCGATTTCGGCGATCCGCCCCGAATACATCACCGCAACCCGATCGGACGTCTCGGCGATCACGCCCATGTCGTGGGTGACCAGCATGACGGCGGTGCCGTGATCGCGCCCGAGGCGCTTGATCAGCGAAATGATCTGGGCCTGCACGGAAACATCGAGCGCGGTGGTCGGCTCGTCGGCGATGATCAATTCCGGTTCGGCGCAGATCGCAAGCGCGATCACGACGCGCTGGCGCATGCCGCCGGAGAATTCATGCGGATAGGCGTCGATGCGTTTCTCCGGCGCAGGGATGCCGACTTCGGCGAGCAGATCGATGGCGCGCTTGCGCGCCGCGGTCTCCGAAAGATTGGTATGGGTCTTGATCGTTTCCACGATCTGGTCGCCGATCCGGTAGAGCGGGTTGAGGCTGGTCAGCGGATCCTGAAAGATCATCCCGATCCGCTTGCCCCGGATGCGGCGGATTTCTTCCGGCGGCAGATGATCGATCCGCGTTCCCGACAGATAGATCTCGCCGCCGGCGATCCGGCCGGGCGGATCGATCAGCCCGATCACGGCAAGGCCGGTGACCGATTTGCCGGCGCCGGATTCGCCGACCACGCCGAGCACTTCGCCCTTGGCGATGTCGAAGGAAACGCCGTTGATCGCGCGCAGCGTGCTGCGGCGGGTGAGGAATTCCACCTCGAGGTTACGCACGGAGAGCACTGGAATGGTCATCGGAGTTTTGGATTGAGCGCGTCGCGCAGCCAGTCGCCGAGCAGGTTGATGGAGAGGATCAGCCCCGCCAGCGCGATGCCGGGGAAGGCGACGATCCACCATTCGCCGGCGAACAGATAGTTGTTGCCGATCCGGATCAGGGTGCCGAGCGAGGGCATGGTGTCGGGCATGCCGGCGCCCAGAAACGACAGCGTCGCCTCGGTGATGATGGCGAGCGCGAGGTTGATGGTCGCGATCACGAGAATTGGGCCCATCGTGTTCGGCAGCACGTGCCGCAGCATGATGACGGGGGCGGGAAGGCCGATCAGTTGGGCGGCGGCGACATAGTCCTTGTTCTTCTCGACCATGACGGAGCCGCGCACGGTGCGGGCATATTGCACCCAGAAACTCAAGCCGATCGCGACCACCAGCACCGCCAGCGTACTCATGGCGTCGAGCCGGTTACCGAACACGGATTTGGCGACGCCGTTGACCAATAGCGCGATCAGGATCGCGGGGAAGGTGAGCTGCACGTCGGCGATGCGCATGATCAGCCCGTCGATCGCGCCGCCGAAATAGCCGGCGACCAGCCCGAGCGTGATGCCGAGCGTGCCGGCGAACACGACACCCAGCACGCCGACGACGAGCGAAATCCGCAATCCGTGGAGTATGGCGGAAAACACGTCGCGGCCCTGTTCGTCGGTGCCGAGCAGGAACGGGCTCTGGCCGTCGGCCGTCCACAGCGGCGAAATCCGCGAATTCATCAACTGCAACTGGGCCGGATCGAACGGGTTCTGCACCGCCAACTGGGACGCAAAGATCGCCAACAAGAAGAACAGGACGGTCACCGCTCCCGCCACCATGGTCATCCGGGAGCGGCGGAACGAGTAGAAGATGTCGCTGTCGAGCGCGCGCTTGAACCAGCCCGCCCCGGAACGCGCGGTGGGCGCGTTCGACGGGGCCTGGTGTGGGACGACGGCATCGGACATGAAGAACCTCGCCTCAAGCGGGACGGCTGATGGTCGAGCGCAGACGCGGGTCGACGACGGTGTAGAGGATATCGACCACGAGGTTGATGGTGACGAAGATCAGCGAAATCATCAGCAAGTACGCAGCCATGATCGGGATATCGACGTTCTGGATCGCCTGCACGAACAACAAGCCCATGCCGGGCCACTGGAATACGGTTTCGGTGATGATCGAAAATGCAATTACCGAGCCAAACTGCAGCCCGGCGACGGTGATGACCGGAACCAGGGTGTTCTTGAGCGCGTGGCCGAAATGGATCGCCCGGGTGGTCAGGCCGCGGGCGCGGGCGAAGCGGATATAATCGGTGCGCAGCACTTCGAGCATTTCGGCGCGCACCAGCCGCATGATCAGGGTCATCTGGAACAGGCCGAGCGTGATCGAAGGCATGATCAGGGCCTTGAGGCCGGAGAGGGTCAGGAGGCCCGTGGTCCACCAGCCGATCCGCACCACGTCGCCGCGTCCGAACGAGGGCAGCCAGCCCAGTGTCACGGCGAACAAATAGATCAGCAGGATGCCGATCAGGAATGTCGGCAGCGAGATTCCAATCAGCGACACCGCCTGGAACACCTTGGTGAGAACGGTGTCGCGCCGCAGCGCCGAATAGACCCCCATCAGGATGCCCAACACCATGGAAAAAACCGTAGCGCAGGCGGCAAGCTCCAGCGTCGCCGGCATCCGCTCCATCAACAGGTTCGAAACCGGCTGGCGGAATTGATAGGACACGCCGAACTTGAATTGCGCGGCATTGACGAAATAGCGGATGAACTGCACCGGCACGGGATCGTCGAGCCCGAGCGACTTGCGCACCGCCTCGCGTTCGGCGGCAGGTGTATCGAGCGAAACGATCTGGTTGACGGGGTCGCCGGCGAACCGGAACATCGAGAACGCGATGATGCCGACCGCGATCATGACGCCGATGGCCTGGATAGCGCGGCGAAGCGTGAAAGCGAGCATGGATTCCTTTCACTGCTCTCTTGGTGCGGCGGCGGACGGCGCCGTCGCCGGGAAACGAAAAGTCCCGGAAGCTGCTAAGCCGCCGGGACCTGGTGTTGAAGCCTGACTAGTCCTGTTTGGTTGCCCAGTAGAGCAGGACCTGATTGTCGGCGCGCTGGGTCAATTTCACTTTTTTCGACACGCCCCACGCCAGCGCCTGCTGATGCAGCGGGATATATGCGAAATCCTTTGCCGCGATTTCGAACGCTTCCTTGATCAAGAGGTCACGCTTGGCCGTGTCCGATTCCTGCAGCACCTTGTCGGCGACTTCATCCATCTTCTTGCTGCAGTAGCCGCCGAGATTGGCTTCGCCGCGGCTGGACTTCGGATCGTCGCGGCAGCCCATGATGTCGAACAGGACGTTGTGGGAGTCGAGCGTGCCGGGAGTCCAGCCGAGCAGATAGAACGAAGTCTGGTAGCCGCCGGGCTTCAGCACCTTGGCGAAATACTGCGCCTTGGGCTGGGCCAGCAGCGTCACCTTGACGCCGATGCGGGCCAGCATGCCGACGACGGCCTGACAGATCGCGGCGTCGTTGACGTAGCGGTCGTTGGGGCAGTCCATCGTGACTTCGAAACCGTCGGGATAGCCGGCTTCGGTCAGAAGCTTCTTGGCGCCGTCGGCATCGAATTTCGGCCGGGTAAAGTCACCGGACAGCTTGAACAATTGCGGTGCGATCATCAGCGCCGAGGGCGTCGACAGGCCACGCATGACGCGGGTCTTGATCAGCTCGATGTCGATGGCCTTGTAGAAAGCCTCGCGCACCCTGATGTCCTTGAAGGGGTTCTTGCCCTTGACGTTGGAGTAGAGCAACTCGTCGCGCACCTGATCCATGCCGAGGAAAATCGTGCGCAGCTCCGGTCCCTTCAACACCTGGGCGTTCGCCGTGGAATCCACTCGCGAAATGTCCTGGATCGGAACCGGCTCGATGACGTCGACTTCGCCCGACAGCAGGGCGGCCACGCGCGTGGCATCCGAGCCGATCGGCGTGAAGATGATTTCCTTGATGTTATGCTCGGCCTTGCGCCACCAGGTCGGGTTGGCCTTGAACACGGTCTTGACGCCCGGCTGGTGGCTTTCGACCGAGAAGGCGCCGGTGCCGTTGGCGTTCAGCGAGGCAAAGCTCGGCGTCGTTGCCGCGGCGGGCGTGGGCTCGACGGCGTTGTTCGCCTCGGCCCACTTCTTGCTCATGATGTACCAGGTATCCCACTGCGAATTGAGGATGGGATTAGGCGAGGTCAGAACGAAATCCACGGTGTAGTCGTCGACCTTGACGACCTGGGTGCCGCTGGGAACGCGGGTCTGAAAGTTGGAGCCCTTCTTTTGAACACGTTCCGCCGAGAACACTACATCGTCGGCGGTGAAGGGGTCGCCATTCTGGAATTTCACGCCCTTGCGCAGATGGAACCGCCAGCGGGTCGGCTCCGGCGTTTCCCAGCTCTCAGCCAGCGCCGGAATGATTTTCAGATCCTTGTCGCGCGCCGTAAGACCCTCGAAGATATGTGCAAGATGGGCGAGGGTGGTGCTCTCGTTCAGCGTGTAGGGGTCGAGCGACTTGAAGTCGCCCTGGTTGGCATAGCGCAAGCTCTGGGCCGATGCAGGCACCACCGCGAGCGCGATGATGGATGCCATGGCCGCTGCAAGCAAACTCCGACGTACCGACATTTGTTCGATTTCCCCGCTTTGATCAGCAATTTCCGTAACTAGCGGCGGATATTGCCGAGCCATGTTGCCAGAGTCCAGCCGCCGCGCAAGCATCATTTCCCTGCACCGCGTGCCGGTTTGCGCGGCGGTGCGGCAATGACTAGGTTCACCATAAGACGTGCGCCTACGCACGTTACATTAAACTTTCGGAGTGCCGAATGGCGGAACTGAAGGCCGACGTTCTCGTTCTGGGTGCGGGCATGGTCGGCGTAAGCGCCGCCTTGCACCTGCAGAAACGCGGCCGGAACGTGGTCCTGATCGACCGGCACGATGCGGCCGGCGAGGAAACCAGTTACGGCAATGGCGGGCTGATCGAATGCGCCTCGGTGTTTCCCTACATGTTTCCGCGGGATCTGGGACAGATCCTGCGATATGCGTTCCTTCGCGCGCCGCAGGTGCGGTACCACTTCAAGGATCTGCCGGCCTTCCTGCCGTGGCTGACACGGTATTTCCTCGCCTCGTCGCCGGAGCGTGCACTGCACAGTGCGATGGCCGAATTGCCGTTGATTCAGCGCAGCCTGATCGAGCATGAGGCGTTGATCGCGGAGGCCAACGTGCCGGAGCTGTTGCGGCGAACCGGCTGGATCAAGCTGTTTCGATCCGCGCCGACACTTGCGAATGCGGTGCGGGATCTGGAGCGCGCCAGGCAGTATGACGTCGCGGGCGAGGTGCTCGATGCCCCTGCGATTGCGGCGCGCGAGCCGCATCTGACCGGCGATTTCAGCGGCGCGATCCATTTTCCCGCGCCGGGATTCGTGCCGGATCCCGGTGGCCTCGCCAAGGCCTATGCCGCCCTGTTCGGCCGCAAGGGCGGACGATACCTGGTCGGCGATGCACGAACGCTCGAACAGTCCGGCGGACGGTGGCGGGTGGCGACGCTGGAAGGCACCATCACCGCGCGCGACGTCGTGGTGGCGATGGGGCCTTGGTCGGATCAGATCTTTGCCCCGCTCGGCTATTCGATCCCGCTTCAGGTCAAGCGTGGTTACCATTTGCACCTCAAGCCGCGCGGGAATACGGTCCTGAACCATCCCGTGCTGGACAGCGATCTCGGCTATCTGCTGGCGCCGATGAATCGCGGCATTCGCCTGACCACCGGCGCGGAGTTCGCCCACCGCGATGCACCGCCGACGCCGGTCCAGGTCGAGCGGGCGCTGCCGCGGGCGCAAAAGCTGTTTCCGCTTGGCGAGCCGGTCGACGCCAGGCCCTGGATGGGCGCGCGGCCCTGCTTGCCCGATATGCTGCCGGTGATCGGCAAGGCCCCCCGCCATGGCGGGCTGTGGTTCAATTTCGGCCACCAGCACCACGGCCTGACGCTGGGTCCGGCGACCGGCCGCCTGCTGGCCGAAGCGATGACCGGGGAAACCCCGTTTGCCGATATCACGCCCTTTGCCGTCGAACGCTTTGGCTGACCAGGTCCCTGGTTGACCATGTTCGAAATTGGTGAGCGGGGTTAAGGTCTTGTCCTTGCGTGACTGGGGCCATCGTGGCGATACTGCCACAAGCCAGCAAAAGGAGCGGTCATGAAGGTTAACGTCGAGGTAGATTGCACGCCGATGGAGGCCAGGCAGTTTTTCGGTCTTCCGGACGTGCAGCCGATGCAGACGGCGGTGATGGACAAGATGCAGCAGCAGATGATGGCCAACATCGAAAAGGTTTCGCCGGAATCGCTGATCCAGAGTTGGTTCACCTTCGATCCCAAGATCGCCGAGCGTTTCCAGGACATGTTCGTGACCATGGCCGGCCTCGGTGGCATGACCAAGAAGGACAAGAAGTAGTGGCGGAAGGCGGCGCGGCGGCGGAAGAGCAGCGGCTTCAGCCGCCGAGCCTGTTCCTGATGCTGGCCGAGGCGAGGGGCCTGTTCGAACTGAATTCGAGCCTCTGGCTGTCGCCGCTGTTGTTGCGCGCGCCGAAGGGCGATGGGCATCCGGTGCTGACGCTGCCGGGCTTTCTCGCCAGCGATCTCTCGATGGTGCCGATGCGGCGCTATCTGAAAGAGCTCGGCTACGACACCCATGCGTGGAAGATGGGCCGCAATTTCGGTGGCGTGTCTTCCAAGCGCGGCGCGTTGCGTGATCTGCTGACCGGCATTCACGAACAGACCGGCCGCAAGGTCAGCCTGGTCGGCTGGAGTCTCGGCGGCATCTATGCGCGCGATCTGGCGCTGCAACTGCCTGACATGGTGCGCGCCGTGATTACGCTCGGCAGTCCGTTTGCCAACGATATCAGGGCGACCAACGCCACGCGGCTTTACGAGGCGCTGTCGGGGGAGACGGTCGACGACAATCCGGAAATCCGCCAGGCGATTGCCGGCGACATGCCGGTTCCGGCCACCTCGATCTATTCCCGTACCGATGGGATCGTGAACTGGCACACCAACCTGTTGCGTCCCTCCAAGACCGCCGAGAACATCGAAGTGCATTTCGCCAGCCATATCGGGCTGGGCGTCAACCCCGCCGCGTTATGGGCGGTGGCCGACCGCCTGGCGCAGGCCGAGGGCGAATTCAGGCATTTTGACCGTTCGGGGCCTTTTGCCATTGCCTATGGCCCCCCTGAAAATGCACAATTCTGATCAAAGCCTTGAGGCAAGAGGATGATTTCGGATGAGCCCGCCGCGCAATTGATGCAGGATGGCTAGCGGTTTTCGGAATATGCGCCAATAATAAAAGTCGTTCTGGACGCCAGAAGCGCCACCAAGGCGCCGCGTGTTCTACTGCGGGAGGATAATATGGCGGACGCCAAGAAACTGTCGTCGATGGATGCGTCGTTTCTGTATCTGGAAACGCCCGAGATGCCGATGCATGTCGGCAGCATGGCGATCTTCCGCCTGCCGGAGAACTATAACGGCAACTTCTTCGAGGACTTCAAGGCGATGATCGCCTCGCGGCTGCACATCGCGCCGATCCTGAAAGCGCGGCTGGAAAAGGCGCCGCTCGACATCGATCATCCGTCGTGGGTCGAGGACGACCAGTTCGACATCGATCGTCATATTTTCCGCGGCAGCCTTCCGGCGCCGTACGACCGCGCCACGCTGGAGCGCATCGTCGGCTGGATGCATGCGAAGCTGCTCAACCGCGCCCGGCCGCTCTGGGAGTTCTACGTCTTCGAGGGCATGAAGGACAACGAGATCGGGCTCTATTCCAAGATGCATCACGCCTGCATCGACGGTGGCGCCGGGGCTGCGCTGACCAACATGATCTACGACGTCACGCCGGTGCCGCGCGTGGTCGAGAAACCGATTCCGCAGGCGAAGGGCGGCAACGAGCCGCGCGACATCGCCGCCAACCTGATCGATTCCTACCAGCAGCTCTGGCGTCAGCCTTTCGACGGCTCTTCGACGCCAAAGACGCTCGATCTGCCGCGTTCCGGAAAGAGCGATCTCGGATCGATCCTGTTCGACAACGCCATGTTCCAGATCGAGAGCGCGGTGAAATTCGCCGGCAGCATTCCGGCGATGCTCAAGAGCGTCTCCGACGTGGTCGGCAAGATCTCCGACCCGAAGTCGCGCGACAGCATCGCCAGCATGGTTTCGCCGTCGACCATTTTGAACAAGGCGATTTCGTCCGAGCGCAGTTTCGCCGGCACCTCGATCTCGCTGTCGCGGGCCAAGGCGGTCGCCAAGGCATCCGGCGGCAAGCTCAACGACGTGGTGCTGGCGCTCTCCTCGGGCGTGGTCCGGCGCTATCTGCTCGAGCGCGGCGCGTTGCCCGCGAAGTCGATGACCGCGGCGGTGCCGATCTCGCTGCGCGAGGAGGGCAACACCGAGGCCAACAACCAGGTGTTCGGCATGATCTGCTCGATCGCCACCAACATCGAGGACCCCAAGGAGCGGCTGGAGACGATCATCGCGCAATCCACCAAGTCGAAGGAGATGTCGCATCCGCTGCGGGCCTTCATGCCGCAGGTCTCCAATATCTCCATGCTCGGTGCGCCGATCATGGTGCAGATCCTGGCGCTGCTCTACAGCCGTTCGGACTTGTCCAACGTGTTGCCGCCGTCGGCGAACATCACGGTGTCCAACGTGCCGGGGCCGCGGCAAACGCTGTATGCCGCGGGCGCGGAATTGCTGCACATCTTCCCGGTGTCGATCTCGACCCACGGGATCGCGCTCAACATCACCGTGCAGAGCTACCGCGACCAGCTCGATTTCGGCTTCATCGCCGGCGCCAACATCATTCCGCATGTCCAGGTTATGTGCGACATGTTGCCGGTGGAATTTGAAGCGCTGGAGGCGGCGTTCGCGCCGCCGCCGAGCATGACCAGCGCGGCTGAATAGGGTCTGGTGATGATTGAAATGCCGCCGCTGCAGTTCGCCCAGGTGAACGGTATTCGCATGGGCTATTACGAGGCGGGGCCGAGCTCCGACAAGCCGCCGGTCATCCTGTGCCACGGCTGGCCGGAAATCGCGTTCTCCTGGCGTCACCAGATCAAGGCCTTGAGCGAAGCCGGCATCCGGGTGATCGCGCCGGACCAGCGCGGCTACGGGGCGACCGACCGGCCGGAGCCGGTCGAGGACTACGACATGGAGCACCTGACCGGCGACCTCGTCGGTCTGCTCGACCACCTCGAGATCGACAAGGCGATCTTCGTCGGCCACGACTGGGGCG
>CAWBRL010000039.1:0-80246 GCA_963791165.1 uncultured Alphaproteobacteria bacterium
ACCTTCTAGACCAACGCTGCGAAGTGAGCAAAAGGCGCGTGACGCACGCCGAGACCCAGAGGTGAGCCTCATCGCGGCTCCGGAGCGATTTCGCAAACGGCGATTTTTCACAGCTATTTCAAGGTGATTTGGGTCGTCCAGTCCTTCGCGCAAAAATATTTCGCTTAACCCGTCGGGCAAATCAGCGCTACCAACTTCGCCCGTCTCACCCGGCAAGAGAGGCGGCTCGCGATCGCACGAACGTGCGGTGGGATGCGGTGGACGCTGATTTGTTCACGACTGACGAGCGTGACTGTCGCAGACAGCGAAGTGGTCTGGTCCTGGCGCCCCGATGCTGGCGCGAGCTTTTTTGCGGGGATAAGTCCTACTGCCGAAGTGACGGTGGCAAGAAAGCCGGTCACCGGGGAGAGCTCGAAGTAAGTCGTCAAACCCCTGCGCAGGAAGGCCGGATTGCCTCCGCTGAACCTGTATGCTCGTGTGCGTTTTCTTTTTGTTCATGTTGCACACGAGACCGCGGGTAACGCGTGTCGATGATGCAAGGTTCGGAAAGACGGTGCAAAGAAAGCGAAAAATAGCCAATTGCGCCAGATTGTTATCATGCATTATCTTGAAACACACTCAGGGCGATGTATCTCCTAGCAATCGCATTTCGGTGGGTAAAACGACAGGTAAAGGTCTTGTGACCCTTCCCTGGCCCTCGCCAAAGGATCAACAATGGGACGAGAGAAGGACAGGTTGAGTGACAAGGCGGTCAAGGCCAAAAAGAAACGCGGCCGCTATAGCGACAGTGGTGGTCTTTATCTGCACATCACCAAGCTCGGATACAAATGGTGGGAGTATCGCTTCCGCATTCGCGGCAAGCTCCGCACCACGGGGCTCGGCTCCTATCCGAAGGTGAGCCTCAAGCAAGCCCGCATCAAGCGCGACGACGCGCGCAAGCTCCGCGACAACAACATCGATCCGATCATCGCGCGCGGTCGATGCGCCAGATCGCGGCTGCGTCGTTGACGGTCGATCAGGCCGCCGAGGCCTACGTCGCGGTGATGGAGAAGGAATGGAAAACCAACGGTACGCCAGCCAGATCAGGGCGCGGCTGGAAACATACGTCAAACCGGTCATTGGCCACCTGCCGATTGCCGACATCGGGCTTTACGAGACGAGCAGGTGCTGGTCCCGATCCAACAAGCGACCGACGGCAAATCGCATTCGCAAGCATCTTGAAGGTGCCATCAACTGGGCGATTGCCGAAGGCCACCGCACGGACAAAAGCAATCCGGCCGAGGTCAAGCGGCTGCAATTCTCGCTGTCGTTCGCCGAACGCAAGGTCACGCATTATCCCTCATTGCCGTACAGCAGGTCCCGAGCTCCTCGTGGAATTGCGCAAGCGGGCAGGCGTCAAGGCCCAGGCGCTCGAATTCGTCATGCTTACCGCCGTACGCGTCGCCGATATCTGCGGTGGCGGCAAGGAGCACGCCGTGCCGATGAGTGGCGCACGTCGATTTGTCGGGTCAACTATGGACCATCCCGGACACCAAGATGGGCAAGCCGCATGTCGTGGCGCTCAGCGATCAGGCCATCCTGCTGCTCGCCGGGATGCGGCGCTTTCGTGATCCGTCAACCGACTATGTCTTTCCGGGCTCGAAGCGCGGCACAGTGATCTCCGATGCCACCCTCCGCTATCTGCTCCAGGATATGGGCTACGCCGGGATCGCCACCACGCACGGCATGCGCGCCTCGTTTCGCACGTGGGCGTCGGAGACCACGGCACGACAAGGACGTGATCGAAAGCTGCCTGGCCCACGCGCAAGGCGAATTGGACGCGGCCTATCACCGGGGCAGCTGTCTCGACAAGCGCCGCCGCTTGATGGCCGACTGGGCGAGTTTCTGTATTGGCCACGCTGTCCCGCAAGGGACGGCCGTGGCGTTTCGCGGCTGAAAAGCGGGCCTTGGTCGGGGACCGCGGCCAGGGCCCTGATCAATACCAAACGCGGAAGGGCGTTCGACAATGTCATCTACAGAATACATCCGCGGGTCCTCGCTTGCGGAGTTTTTTCTAAAGTTGCTGCAGGCAGGCCGTTCCGTCTCCGAAATGAAAGCCTCTTTGGATCAACGGATCCGGCACGGCGTCATTACCGTCGTGCCGTCCCTGCCTGCGTCATGGCGCCTGCGACCGATGGGGTTCGACGGTTTCATGATCGAAACGCGGACGGCTACCTCAACGCCGGCAAATTCCACTGTTACTACCGGGCGCGGGTCCCCGACTGGCTCAAATTACCTCTCCCCGTGCAAGCCGCGCCGACCGAAGCCCAACACCAGGCCTGAGGCGGCTCAAAGCCCCGGCGGCCGAGCGCGATGCCAAGGCAGAACTCGAAGCTCAAGCAGCCGTATGGCTGGCAGCAAAGCCGGACCTGGAGAGCGTGAAGCGCGACCACTACAAGGCCGAGGGCATGACGAAGTTTCCCGGACTCACCAAGCGAGGCTGGGACCGGATCCGGCCTGTCGCGCGCAGGGAAAGCGGGCTTGCCGGAGCACGCAAAGCGCGGTCCGAAGAGCAAACCAAGAAATAATCATCGCACCTATTCCCCGCACTTGTTCGTTGCCGACGTCACTGGTGCGATGAATCAAAATACAATTGCGGCGCACGGCTTGGTTGAATTGCGCGGCCGGCTCAGGCTGAATGGTACGAATTCACTCGCACCGCGCACTCGCCGCATTCGAGTGCGATAATTTAAACGATGTACCCACGCTCCCTGCCGCACCATGCATCCTTGTTCGTGAAGAGACCAGGAGAGCGTCGTGCACCAGCAACGAACCCCTTCCGATCCTGCTGCGATACCGCGAAGCCGCTCGTGAGCTCGGCGTTTGCGAGCGCCGGAGATTCATAATCTCGTCGACCAGAACCTTCTTGAAAAGGTAAAGCTCGGCTCGAAGACCGCCCGTATTACCCGATCCAGCGTGCTGAAATTGGCGGCCGCGCACCACGGAGTCACCAACGGCCGCCTGAAAGCAAACGGCGCAGCAAGAGCTGCGCCGTTTTTCTTTGTAACGAAGACCAACCTAACCGCCCGTGCGAGGGCAGAAAGTGCAGAGAAAGATGAAATACGATCTCGACCTATGTCAATGACCGCCTGCATCACCATCACGGGCAGTCGCCCACTCGTTATGCCTTTCCCTGGCCTGACCGGGCCGATGAGCGCCGCTCATACGCTCGGCGGCAAGAAGCTCCGCAAGCAGTGGTCGGCATGTTGCCCGGCGCATGATGACAAGTCGCCGAGCCTGATCATTTTTGAGGGGCGCATGGGCGCCGTCCACGTCCGCTGCATGGCCGGCGTTGAGCCAATCGAGATCATCGCCGAAATGCGCTGGCACGAAGTCGCCGACCGCCCGCCGATGATGCTCGCGACGGCTGGACCGGAAACCGCGTTTCAAATCCGACGGCGTTCGCCCGGTTCGTTTGGGAGCGAGGTTATACCGGCACACCCGAAATTGAACGCAACTCGTGGAATCGAGGTGCGTCATGGGCGCGCCTATGATCAGGCGAACCCTTCCCCAGCGCCGGGCCGCGAGACCTTCGACCTGCGGTTCTGGAACCAGCTGTTCACGGTCACCGTCGGTTTCTATGCCGACGGCACGCCGGGCGAAGTCTTCATCGACGGCGGCAAGACCGGGCAGGACATCCAGAGCATAGCCCGCGACGCCGCCGTGGTGCTGAGCCTCGCACTTCAGCACGGCACCGCCATCGAGACGATCCGGCACGCCGTCACGCGCAACGGCTCCGGATCAGCGGGATATCCCGGCCGGGACGACGCCCATCCGCTATGCGGTGCGATCCGATCCGACGTCACTCAATCCAAGCCAAGAGGACCGTCATGAAGAAATTTACTCGCCAGACATCGGGCAATGCGCCGACCGCCGACGTCAATCTCGACTTCGCAGCAGCAGGCGCGAAGGTCGCCCGCCTATTTGAGCCAGGCGAATACCGACTTCGCATCGACTCCGCCCGCATTATTCAAAACAATCAGAACGTTTCTGTGGTTCTGAACCTCATCGAAATGGAAAGCGGCAGCCGGGTCGACATCCGACCCCTGTGGGTGGACGGGCCGAACGCCGGCGCGGGCGATCTTGCTGCGAAGAACCAGCACCTGATTGCACAACTGCTAACCCTCCGTGAGCTGCCAACTGCGGGTAACGTGGGCGTCCTCATCCCGCAATTGGCGGGGCTGGAGTTCGATGCGCGCCTCGTACTCGCCCCCGACGGTCGCACCGGCCGAACCTACAACGCGCTCGCTGACATATATACGGATGATGGGCCATGACGGGCCCACCAATCACATTCGCCGCGGTCGCGCAGCCGCTGGCTAAGCAAGGGTGGCGGCCTTTCCCCGGCTATCAGGCCAGCAAGACGCCGGCGATGCGGGGCTGGCCTGGTCTCAACGGTGCCGAATGGGACGATGCCGACCTCGTAGCAGCCATTGGCGATTATCAGCCGGACGATTTGTTCTGCTGTTGCCTCGCAGCACAGCCAGAGATAGTTGCCATTGATCTCGACATCGTCGATCACGAAAACGCAGCCTTCGCCGACAGGCTGGCCGATAACATTCTTGGCCGAACGCCGTTGGTAAGGATCGGCTTCGCTCCCAAGCAGATCCGCGTTTATCGAAATTCCGGCGGCATACATTCGCGCAAGTTACACCCGCTCGAAATCTTCGCTGGCACCGGTCAATTCATCGCCTTCGGCTGGCACGAGAAGGCAGGCCGTCCGTACCTTTGGCCGGATGCCTCTCCACTCACTATCAGTGCCGACAGCGACGCCATTCCGTTGGTGACGCCGTCGCAATTAAATCACTTCTCCACCGAACTATTCAAAGTCGTGCCGCGGCGGCTCTTACCGACGAGACAGGGCCGGCCGGGTGGCCCGCAAACAATCGGCGAACGCTTGAACATGCTGACCACTTTTCATGGCAGCTGGAGGCGCGCCGCAGCCATCGTTCTGGGCGAAGCCGTCGAAGGTTGCCGGAACGATACCGCCTGGATTGTGATCGCGTCAGCCGCCGGACGTGGCATCCGCGAGGATGTCGTCTGGGAGCTTTTTGAGAAACATTTCCGCGGATGGAGCGGAATTTCCGACGTCCAGATTGCCTCCATGATCGAGCGCGCCCGCCCCGTGTATCGGCCGTCCGACATGACCTTCATTGCTCCGTCGTCTACAGGGGGCATCAATGGAAGATAACCCCGACGCCCCCAGCGTCCCGAGGCCGACAATGTTATCCCTTTTGAACGCGCACAAAGTTTCAGGACAGCACACCCAAGTTACAGCAGCTCTCACGATGACGATGAGCTGCTGAAGGGAGCGAACGACAAGATTGCGGAATGGCAGGCCAATTCCAACTTGCCCAGCCTGACGCAGGTGCAAGAATTATTTTTTGAGTCAATCTGTGCTGGCGCTAGCGCAATGGCCCGCGACAAGATCGTGGCCGCCATCATCGCCGCCTTCGGTGTCTGAGCTCGGCGGAAAGCGTGCGCTGGGGAGCACTTGGAACCAGCTTGCCAAGCAGTTTGCGGCGGAGTGCGCGCAAGCGGCGCGCGATAAGCGGGCCGACACCGCGCAAGAGGCATTAACGCCTACTGAGAAAAAGGCGTTGCGGGATGACCTATGGCCCAAGGTATGCGAGCTCGCGCAGGCGCCCGACCTAATGGATCGGGTTGTTCAGCAGGTACAGTCCATGGGCGTCGTGAACGAACGCGAATTGATTGTGTTGATCTACATCGCCGCGACCAGTCGCGTGCTCGATCATCCGTTGAATGTTTTGGCAAAGGGTGCCAGCAGCAGCGGCAAATCATTCACGACGACAAATACGTTGGAGCTGATCGGCCCGGACTTCGTGAACCACCTGACGAGTAGCAGCGCGCTATCCCTGGTTTATGACGACCGTCCCCTCGCTCACACCATACTTTTCATCAATGAAGCGAACCAGCTGCAATCAGACGAGAACAGCATGTTTGCCATGCTGGTCCGCAGTCTCATCAGCGAAGGCCGGATTGTCCACCAGACCACGGTTGAAGACCCAGACTCTCCAACGGGCCGGCGCGTTGAACGGATTGTGCGGGAAGGCCCGATCTCGCTCATCCTCACCACCACAGGAGAGCTGCACGCCGAGAATGAAACCCGCATGCTGTCTTTCCAAATCAGTGAAAGTCACGATCAGACGCGCGCTGTCATTGCCAACCTAGCATTGCGCGCTACCGGCACCGCCGCCGTCCGAGATGATCTTTCTGTCTGGCACGAGTTTCAGCAATGGATCGCGCTAGGACCTCGTGACGCCGTAGTTCCCTTCGCGCCACAGATTACATCGGGGATACCGCCCCTGATGGTTCGGTTCCGCCGCGACGTCGGCTCCCTGTTCAGCTTCATCAAGGCATCGGCCATTTTGCATCAGGCGCAACGGCAAGTGGACGACCAAGGCCGGGTGGTGGCGACGGTCGCCGATTACGAATTGGCCTTTCCGATCTTTTGCAAGGTGATGGCGCAGTCATCAGGCAAAGGCGTCCCGGACAACGTGCGTGAAGTTGTCAAGCTAGTGGCCGAGCGCGCCGGCTCGGCAGCGTCAAGGCCATCGAAGGGTAAGTTTCAGCGCACCGCCCCGGCTGGCCCTGGCTCGGAAATTGTCATCTCCAGCCAGCAGATCGGTACCGCGACGGGGATTGGCAAATCGGCCGCTTACCGGGCCGTGATCGCCGCCCTCGACTTGGGGTTTTTGACCAACAACGAAACCCGGCCAGGCAAGCCGTTCAGGCTCACTCTGAAGCAGGGTGTCGATGACGCGGGACCTTCGTTGCTCCCCGATCCGAAAACGATCGCCCAGGAAAGCGGTGCCGCATGATCCCCATCGCCAGCCAACAGGTGGTGCTTCAGCTGTTTCAGGCCGTTTCAAACGAGGTGAAACAGACAAGCCATTGATAGAAATGAGGAAAATGCCCGCTGTTTCACCGTTTCACGATTTTGGCGAACACTGCCCGCGAAATTTTAATAGGGATCGGCCCGCCGATTGAAAATTCCCAGCGGCCTCCCCCGAAAACGGTGAAACAGCGAAACAGACAGCGATTTATCCAGCAATATCAATGACTTGTCTGTTTCAGCCGGTTTGAAACAGCTTGAAACAGCCAAACGGCCAACTGAAGCATCACCAAGGACGCGCCCACATGACGGTCACCAATTTTCCAAGGCACCTGCGGAAACCACTGCTTGAGCTGCTGGCCGCTGGCGGCAGCGTGGCTCGCGAGGGCAGCCAAGTGCTGATCGATGGGCCTCCGGCAATTGGCCGATGCGGTGCGCGCTCACGCTCACCAGCTGACGCAGCATGTCGTGCCTTCGGTTAGCGCCGACGAAGCCGAACTTGTCCGCAGCCTGCTGTCCGACGCAGGCGCCAGCGTCACCTACATCACCTCACCCTTTGCAGCGCGCGCGGCTGTGACTGAAATATGTGCCGGCACGCCCGACGTCATTGGGTTGGATTTCGAGACAGAGGTGCTGCCCGCATACCGACAGCCAATCCCCATCAAGTTCGCCAAGAACGGCAACCTCACCGCCAGACAACCCCGCGATGGCGCAGCCGGTGCGGCACTCGATCCCTATCGCTCCAAGGTCCGTCTCGTTCAAGCCTGGGCGGGCGGCGCGGCTTGCTACGTCTTCGATATGAGGTCTGTGGCTTGGGCGGACATCGCGCCGCTGTTCGAACTGCCGCTTGCGATTTTCAATGCAGTGTTTGAGGTCAAACGATTGATCCACGAGGCCAAAATTGAACCGACTGGCCGCATCTACGATGTCATGACCGCCGTCTGGTTGACGGATGGCCGTCGTCCCTCACTCGCCGAGGCCGTCACTATCAATTACGGCCTCAATATACCCAAGGACCTTGGTGCTTCCGATTGGTCCGCCGACATTTTGTCACCCGAACAGCTCGAATATGCTGCCCTGGACGCCGTGCTGTGTCGTCTTCTTTGGAATACACAGCAGAATGAGGTGTTCGACGACATCGACAGGCAATGCCAACAGGTGGCCGATGCGGTTATCCCCGCGATCGCGCGCATGGAATTGCACGGCATGCCAGTTGATGTAGGTGCACACCGCGCACAGATCGCGCGATGGAATACCGAATTAGCTGCCGCCCAGAAAGCACTGCACCATGCATCGCCCCTGCGCGATTTGCAGAAACCCGCCGAATTGCAGGCACACCTGTGCGAAGTTCTAGACGTACAGACGCTGGCCGCGTGGCCCCGCACGGATAGTGGCCGGCTGCTGTCGACCCGCCGTCAGCAACTGCAGCTCAATAACCATCTACCCGCACTCAATGAGCTGCTGCAGGTGCGTGCCTTGCAGAAGCTGATCGGATACATTCGGCGACAGTCTGATCGACGCCGTCAATCCGGTGACCGGACGACTGCACACCAACTTTATCATCGCCGGCGCTTGCACAGGCCGTTTCTCGGCCCGCGGACCCAACCTGCAGCAGATGCCAAAGCGTCGCGAGGCAGGTTTTCGCAAAATATTTGCCGCACCCAAGGGACAGCTGGTGATGGCGCTGGATTATAGTCAGATCGAGCTGCGCGCCGTGGCTGAGCTGATAAGCGACTGGTTTGGCACCGACAGCATCTTGCGTCAGTCGTTCGCTGCCGGCGTAGACGCCCATACGGCCACTGCGATGGCGATGACCGGCAAGCGTAGCCCGCAGGATGTCACTGAGGACGAGAGACAACTGGCAAAGCCGTGCAATTTCGGATTGCTCTATCGGATGGGAGACAATGGTTTCTACAACTATCTGCGCGCCAACTTTGTCCCGGACATCACCTTTGAACGGGCCTGTGAACTGAGAGGCTCAGTTCTTCGCCGGTTACCCCGACTTGGCTCGGTGGCAGGATGAATACGCGCGCCACACTCGCGAGCAAGGCTTTACGCAGACTGTGGCAGGCCGGCGATGGCACTGGAAATGGCAGGCGCAGGACCCAGAGGACATCGACGAAGACGCCCCCTTCTACGCCGACATAATCAGTGGTTTCCGCGGCGCTTACGCCGTCAATCATCCGGTTCAAGGCTCGAGCGCGGAGGTGATGCAGATCGCCTTGACCCGGCTCGATCAAGCGCTTCGCAACGAACCGGTCCAGATTATTGCAACCGTGCACGACGAAGCGGTGATGTTGGTTCCGGAGGACATTGCTTCCGTGGAACGGATCGGCGCCATCGCTCAACAAGAAATGACTGATGCCTTTCTTGAGGTATTCCCGGACGCGCCAACCTTGAACCTTGTTGATCCCAAGGTCGGACCGACTTGGGGCGACTTGCAGTCATTACCGGCCTGGCTGCAAAGCCGTCGCGCAGGCGGGCACAACGATGGTGATCAACGAACTGCATGCAAGAAATAGTACTCGCGTTCGCAGTTTGCGAAACTGAAATCACTGACCTTGGTGGCCGGCTGATGGGCAAGCGAAGCAACTTCGAGCGCCGCGAGGCTGATTTCTATCCGACGCCACGGGCAGCAGTGGTGCCGCTGGTTCCGCACCTTCGCCGCGGGGGCATCCGAACCTTTGCCGAGCCGTGCGCGGGCGATGGCGCGCTGGTCCGGCATCTGGAATCCTTCGGCCTGCGCTGCGTCTATAGCGGCGACATCCGCACCGGCCAGGACGCGCTTGCGCTCGACAATTACGGCGCGGCTGATGCGATCATCACGAACCCGCCTTACGACACCGGCGAAGCTGATGCACAGCGCTGATCGCGCACTTCCAACGCATCGCGCCGACGTGGCTGTTACTGGACTGCGACTGGTCGGCGACCAAGCAGGCGGCAGAGTACATGCGCTACTGCTCGGACATCGTGACAATCGGCCGGGTGAAATGGATCGAAGGCTCGAAGCACACCGGCAAGGACAACCACGCATGGTACAGGTTCGATATCAGGCATAGGAGCGGGCCGGTCTTCCACGGGCGCGGCCAGGGCGAGATGCCCCCTTCACGGACCAGAGTGTGCGAGCAATGCGGCAAGCGTTACGAACAGCAGCGATCCAGTTCGCGGTTCTGCTCGCCAGCGTGCAGGCAGCGCGCCCATCGCAAGAGGCTTAGCGTTACGCTTAGCGTTAACGCCCGCACCATCGGCACGGAAGTGTTTCGCTACGTCCGGCACGCCGATGTCCCGAGGTTCACGGCGGAAGGCTGGGAGCCGTTGCCTGCACTCGATGGCACACACCACGGCGAGTACTCGGTGCTGATGCGTCGCGTCGAACAGGAATGATGATGTATGGCGGTAGAGATGCCGCCACAGGTGCCGCTGTGCGGGAACTGGCGCCAGCTATTGTAGGGCAGATTGTCGTCAATCCTCGTCGCCGCCCGAGGTCATCTTGCGGACGGTGACGCGGATTTCCTGTCCGTCCTCGCCGGCGTAGGGCTGCGCGGCGCTGGCCTCCTGGCTGACGATGCCCGCGAGCTGACTTACGACCTGCAACGCGGCCGTTACCGGTCGTGCGAGTACACGGGAACGGCCGGTCTCAATCGCATGCCGAAGGAGGCATGAATGAGCGACAGCAAGAATAGCAAGGGCGGCGCGCACCTGTCGGATGCCCACCTTCCAAATGTCGACGAGGTGAAAAGCCCTCGACCGCGTCAGGCCGGATCGATGCTCATGGCGTCTGCCCGCATCGAAGTAGATGCAAACTGCAAGCCCGGAGACCCATTGACCCCCGTCCTGCGCAAGCACGCCGCGACATACGCGGAGCGGGTGAGAACCGAAGCACCGGAGTACATGCAGCAGGTCGGCGCCGGCGGCGAACTCGTGCCGGCCAGCATGCTCGGCGAGAACTCCCGCGCGCTCGAGTACCGCAGCACCGTCGACCGCCCCGACTGTGTGGCCATCGAGGCCAGCCGGGACCGGTTGGAACTGGCCGACAAAGCGGGCGCGCTCGAGATGGGTCTCGATCTTGCCGACACCATCCAAGCCGACAACAGCATGGAGAAAATGCTCGTCCACCAGATGGCGGCTGTTCACAACTCCGCCATGCGCATGACTGCCCTCGTTAACCGCCGCATGGAAAGCATGGCCAATATCATTCCTGACCGACTGACGATGCAGAACATCGAGCGGCTGAATATTGAGACCTGCCGCTTAGCCGGCACGGTGACGCGGATGATGAACACGTTCCAGCAGGGCATGCTGACCTTGCAACGGGTGCGGACCGGCGGCGAGCAGCGGGTTGTGGTCGAGCAACACCAGTACGTCACCAGGGTCGAGGACGGCGGCCAAGCGGTGATCGGTCCGAAAGTGCGGACCCGGGGTGGGGTGCGCAACGGCGGGGGAAGGTAGTCAAAATGTGCGATGAACCTCTTCTTCCCTCATGGAAACCGGGTCTTGCAGTCGCCGATGCATGCCCTCGCTGCGGAGCAAAGCGACGCAGAGGCGGAGGAACGTGCAGGGCTCCGGCCATGGCGAATGGGCGCTGTCGGCTGCATGGCGGCAAAAGCACCGGGCCGCGCACGCCGGAAGGGCTCGAACGGTCGCGACGGGCTCGCCTCGTGCATGGCTACTACACGGCGGAAGCGAAAGCCGCACGGGCAGAGGCGCGTCGCACAATGCGAGCGCTTCAATTGCTCCTGCGGGAAGTGGGCGCTCCGACGGGGTGACCGGGTCACGGGCTGATCTCCGACCCGGTCGGATTTCAGCAATAGGGCCGGATCGGGCTGATCGACGAGGTTTTAACTGTTCGTAAAACGTGTGATATACGGACAGTCAGCATCGCCGGGGCACTGAAAACCATGACAAAATCACCTCTGAAACTGGTGGCACCAGCCACTGTAAATCGAACAGTCACTATGCCGAGACGAAAACCGAACTCGGTCTATCGGACGAGGGAGCACCTGACCGGCGCCGAGGTCGATCGGCTGATCGATGCCGCCAAGGCCAATCGCTGGGGTCACAGGGATGCCACCATGATCCTTGTCGCCTTCCGCCACGGTCTGCGGTCGTCCGAGCTTGTAGACCTGCGTTGGGATCAAATCGATTTCACCCACGCCGTCCTGCACGTCCGCAGGGCCAAGAAGGGCACGCCTGCCACCCATCCCGTTGTCGGCGATGAAATGCGGGCCCTGCGCAAGTTGCAGCGGGAGCAGGATCCCAAGTCGCCGTTCGTGTTCACCAGCGAGCGGGGGTCGCCGTTCACGACGGCAGGCTTTGCGCGCATGGTGGAGCGCGCTGGTGTCGAGGCCAAGCTAGGCTTTCCGGCTCATCCTCACATGCTGCGCCACGCCTGTGGCTTTGCGCTGGCCAACAAGGGCCACGATACGCGAGCGTTGCAGGCTTACCTCGGCCACCGCAACATCCAGCACACGGTGCGATACACCGAGTTGTCGCCGGGCAGGTTCAAGGACTTCTGGCGCTGACGGACATGGCCGGGCTGATACTGGCTCAACCCGGTCGCGAAGGACCCTTAGCGGAAATCAGCTTGGCCTGCTGGCAACCTGCGACTCAGCCCAATCCGCCCCTTCCTGAAGGACGGTTTAGCCCGTTAAGATACGCTTTCTTGACCTGGGGGCGGATATGGCGCGGCCATCAAGAACGGGCGGCAAGACGAGCGAGGCGAAAGCCCGCAACGCAAGCCCGCAAAGGGCCGCAAGACCACCAAGACCAAGCCCCGCATTGCGCCAGCGGCCACCCGAGTTAAGCGTCGTTCGATCTCCGATCCGAGCAAAGACCTGAAGGAAGCCCGCGCGCAACAGGCGGCGACAGCCGAGATATTGAAGGTCATCGCCTCTTCGCCGTCGGATGTGCAGCCGGTGTTCGACGCCATCGCCGCGCGTTCGAACCAGCTTGTTGGCGGCCTGTCGGCGACGGTAACCGCGATTGCCGACGAAATGCTTCACCTGAGGGCGTTCACGCCGGTTAATCCAGAGGCTGACGCCGCGCTCAAATCGATGTTTCCTTTTCCGCTTTCGGAATTCCCATGGCGCGATGTCATTCTCTGTCGATTTAGGCGGGCGTCCGCCAACAAAGCACTTGCGGGCGGCCGGCGGCCGGATGGTATCCTGATTGACCAAGGGGGTCGACATGGGGACGCAAGTTACCCTGCCGCTGTGGGCGGCCTTCATTCTGACTTTGCTGGCGGTATGGGCTGCGGTCGATCGCATCCTGGTGCCAAGCGTGCGCTGGGCGGTGCGGCGGCGCGCCAATCGCGCGATCCAAGAGCTCAACACCCGTCTCAAGCTTCGCATCCAGCCGTTCAAGCTCACCAAGCGCCAAGTGCTGATCGATCGCCTGGTGTTCGATCCCGAGGTACTGCATGCCGCCGACGAGTACGCAAAGGACAACGGCGTGCCGCGCGAAGTCGTGATGGAGAAGGTGAAGCGTTATGCCGGCGACATCGTGCCGTCGTTCAGCGCCTACGCTTATTTCCGCATCGGCACCCGCATCGCCCGGAGCGTTTCTCAAATGCTCTATCGCGTCCGCATCGGTTATCGCAACGACGAGGCGCTTGCGGCGGTCGACCCGTCGTCATCCGTCATCTTTGTGATCAACCACCGTTCAAACATGGACTACGTGCTGGTGACCTATCTCGCGGCGACATCGTCGGCGCTGAGCTACGCCGTGGGTGAGTGGGCGGAAGTCTGGGGGCTGCGCGAACTGATCAAGTCGATGGGAGCCTATTTCATTAACCGGCATTCTCGCGAGCCGCTCTATCGCAAGGTACTTGCGCGCTATGTGCACATGGCAACGTCGGCGGGCGTCACGCAGGCAATCTTTCCCGAGGGCGGCCTGAGCCGTGACGGCCGGCTGCGCCCGCCGAAATTTGGGCTCCTGAGCTACATGGTTTCCGGTTTTGATCCCCTCGGGCCGCGCGATGTCGTGTTCGTTCCGGTCGCGGTCAACTACGACCGCGTGCTGGAAGACCGCATGCTTACCTCCCCCGCCAGTACCGAGCCGGGCAAAAAGCCGGTATTTGGTTTCAACCCACTCGTCTTCACGCAGCACTTCTTCCACCACATCTGGATGGCAATGCGCGGGGAGTGGTACCGCTTCGGCTATGCCTGCGTCAGTCTCGGTGAGCCGGTATCTCTGCGAAAGCATGTTGCGGAAGCCGGAATCGATTTTCGCCTGTTGTCGCCGGACGCGCGCCGTGCCGAGACGGAGAAACTCGGAAACAGGCTGATGCAAGCCGTCGGTTGCGTGATTCCGGCGCTGCCGGTCTCTCTCGTCTCGACCACGATGCTGCAGGCCGGCGATGCTCCGCTATCCCTGCTCGACATCAAGCAGCGCGTGTCGGTCCTGCTCGGCGGCCTTGAGCGCCGCGGCACCTATGTCTACATTCCCCGCGCCGACCGCGACTACGCGATTTCAGTGGGCTTGCGCATGCTGACGCTGCGCCATCTCGTCCTGGAGGAGGACGGAAGCTACCGGTCCAATCCGAAGGAACTGATATTGTTGAAATACTACGCCAACGCCATCGCGCATCTGTTCGAAAGCCCACCGCGCAAGTGAATGCGCCACTATCACCACCATCAAATCCTTAACGGCGGCCCAGAGTTGCGCTCGGGACGAGCGTGGGTGCGATCGAAGCGATTAGTGATCTGGAAGAATGACGGGTTGCCCCGGTTGTAGCCGGCATGGAACGAAATCAACCGGTTCCGTCTGCGGGCCGGTTCAATCCTTGCAAGCCGTTCATTGCGCAGCCACCTGATTTCCGATGTCGATCGGCCGCAAGAACGTCTCATCGTCATCTGCAAAGATGAATGTGCCAGCCGTGTTGCGATAACGCGCGGCTTGGTCGTGCGATCGTGAATAAAGTACGGCAACACTGACGAACTGGTTATGCCCCAGATCGTCGTGCTTTGCGAGCCTCGAAATGTCGACGATTTGAACCTTCTCTTTCAGGGCAGCCTCCCGCACAACGGGATCGTCAACGTTGATATCGCCAGCCCGCGCGATGCCACCGTCAAGAAAACTGGACACTCTAAGCGCACCATCATCCTTGGAAACTAGAACCAGCAAAGGTGGCTGGAGCGGACCGATGGCTTGTACCTGAGCACGGAACGTTTTCGCGTTGATGTCGGGCGCCGCCAGCACAACACGGCCTAGCCGGGCGATCACTCGGTCTTTGCCTTCGATACGAAGCTGGCGCAGAGCGTCAACGGTCAACATGGCACCCATGCTGTGGCCTACCACCATAATGTCGCTGACCTCAGGGCTGCTGCTTAACATTGTTAGTAAAGCCATCAGATAGTCGCGAGAATAGCGTGCCGATTGCTTGTCCATTTCATAGGCAGCTACCTGACCTTGCGATGGCCAGGAGAACAGGATCGGAATCCCGTCGATTTTGCTGTCCGCCTGCAATTGGGCGAGTCGGAACAGTGACTCTTGGAAATTGCTGTTAAACCCGTGCACGAAAACGAAGGCTTTGTGCTTTTTTCGCCGAGTATCGCCTAGCGGAGCGACGGCTTTGCGAAAATCGGCTTCGCTCATCACGGCCTGATCCACTACAGCAAAGCTGCTCCGTGGATCGGGGGTTGCGGTCGGCATTTCGACATTGCCGGACTTGTGATTGGGCGGCACCGAGACGACAAACTTTGCAAAGTTGAGCGCATTGGCGCGGTTCGCAGTGAATACGTTCCCCGACGAAATCTCGCGCTCACGCGTAGTCGCCACATAGATCTGCAGCGCCTTTTCGCCAGACGAGGCCGCTACGGGCGTCAGCACCTCTGGGCCAGGTCTGGCAGCGCAACCGACCAAAATGAAGGAAAATAGAACAGCGACTGCCCTATCTAGCCCGCGACAACGAAAGCTACTCCACATGGAAACGGACTCCCCCACCAAGCCAGCACGCACTGATACTATTGCTCTTGGGGCCCCCATGGACGAAGCCACTCTCACTGTTAGTCTTGCGAACGCTGCATCGCAGTAACTTTAATGCAACAATCCGTTTTTCAATTATGACTGGAAAATGGCAGCTGCATCTGATCGTAGAGGTCAGATCTGTTAAGCGGCGGAGAAGAAGCACGAATTTCTCGAGCGCGACGCCGACGAGAAACATCGTGCCGGTCTTTTCTGCTGCGGACGAGTTCATCGCGGCTTGCGAAGGATCGCCGATCCGGCGGTTCGGCATCGAAACGGCTGATTGCCTGATCGAGCGCGCCTGCAACGGACGGCGCGGATTGTTTGACCTGATTGACCAGCCTCCGCGCCAACTTGAGCTTACGCTAAGACGAACAAACTTTCTCCATCGGCCGCGGCGCTCGAATTCGCGTACACCCGCGAAGCTGCCGAAATCTATAGACGTACAAATATCACGCCCAAGTCCCAAGAAGTGGCGCGGGTTGCCGCTGGCGGAAACGTGTCGGCGACAGAGCTAGCGAAGGCAGCCTTCCCTGATAGGTCGCCCGTTGAGGCAATGAACGCGTGGCTTTTGACCGACGCCGGTCAAGAATTCTACACGGACGTGATCACGGCAAAGTCGGCCGCCGAAAACGGTAGATAAGTTCGTTTTTTTTGGCGGTATCGAACGGGAGGCGAACGACCGCCGCGTTCGGCAAGCAGGTGAGAGGTTGGCCGCGCAGAAAAACGCCGTCTTTTAAAAGCCTTGAATTCGACCGCGCTGCCCACCTTTAGTTGTGAAATTGCTAGTTGTGGAAATGCGCCTTCACCTAATCAGTCACGGAGCTTCCAGATAACTCTGAGGTGCTGTTGGCCGCTCGGACGTAAAACCGTTGCACTGATCCATCCTTTACAAATGCAGGCTTGGGCCCTCGTTCACACCTGACAATCAGCACTCTCTGTCCGTCTTCTTCTTCAAAGTGAGGATGAACATATGGCAAATAGATTTCACCAATACGGTCTCTTAAAAGGTTGACGAGGTGCAGACTCATCTTGTCCTCGTTTTCAAATTTATCCGAGGCGAGCCCGAGTACCTTTCCGTTGTCGTCTGCGCCCACAATCAATGTCCCTCCGTGCGCATTCAGAAAGCCCGCAACGGTCTTTAATGCTGACAATTGAATTCTTCTCGTCTGGCTGACCCGCGAAGATGCGCGACCGGCGCCGGCGGCATGACAGCGGCGAGGTGATCCTCTGATGCGCCTGGCAAAAATACTCTGGGCTATCTACCGGCTCCGGCTTGCACGCTGGCCGTAATCTGGAGGGTCTCGCAAAGTCATAGCGTCCTGAGGAAAACCACGATGGTGGCATCCCGGTCCTCGGGATGGGCCGCGAAGTGGCGATCTCGCGCCGCATCGCTGTCCTCATCTCGGCAACACCGAATCGTCACGACCTTCTGCGGGCGGCTGGGCGAAATCGACGCTTCCAGTTTCGAGAGCCGTCTTTCCAGCGTCATTTGTCGATCGCCTCTTCCAGTTTTCGAACGCGATCTTCAAGCTCTGCCGTCTCGATGATTTTGGCGAATGCCTGCACCATTTTTGTCAGCTCGCCGGCCTCCGCCGGCGTCAGGTCGCCCTGCCCAACCGCTTTGACAAGGGCACCCATTGCCGGAACTGCGTCGTTGAGCGTTTTCATCTCCGGCAAGTCAAAAGCCACTGGGCTGTCTTTGCGGGGCGGCAGGATGCGATCCAGGCAGAGACGCAAAGCCGGAATATCGCCGGTCAAGGCAACATCGATCGCCTTCTGAGTGAGGGCAGTCGCCTGGCCGTCAAGGAGAGTCTCAAGGGCGATCGTGGTGGCATTGCGGGAGCCATTCGGCCGGCCGTCCGGGTTGCCGGACTGACCTTTCTGAAATGGCCTCCCTCGCTGTTTTCCCGCTGTATTTTCAGCAGACATCAGACCAGCCCCCTCAGGTCAATGAGCAAACGGGTATGTCGCTCCGGAAAGGCGTCCCAAAGGCAAGCTATACCCTGGCTTGAATTTTTGCGAGTAATGGTGGTCCAACTTGGTGGAGTTACGCTCTGCAACCGACCAGTGATGGCACTGGCAGCGTCGTCCTCGTACCTAGTGGTCGTTTTTCCGAGGAACGACGTGGCTAAAGCAAGTTTCGCAATTTCGATCTCCTTGCTAGACTCACCGCCTTCGGGAGGGTCGGATCAATCCGCACCGGTCCCGAGCGTTCCTCGATGGGCATGACCGGCGAGGGCTTCGCCGAAGACCAAACCGGCGGCGCGAGCGTCTCCGGCCGATCAGAACGCGGGGCCTGCGCCGTTGCGGCCATAGGTAATGCGCGGTGTCTGCAGCGTCCCGTCGGGCTGTTTCTTGGCGGCGGCGACGAAAATCTTGGTGCCGGGCGTCACCTCCTCGCGCTTGCCGATTTCGTAGGTGACGACGATGGTCTGCGGCGTCACCACCAGCTTCTTCTCGCCGTCCTTGTATTTGACCGACAGGACCGGCCCATCGACGCCGGCGACGGCATGCTCGACATTGCCATTAGTCAGCTTGCTCTTGGGCAGCAGATCTGGCAGGTGTCCGACGTGCGGCGCGAGGCTGGAGTTCGTCGCATCGCCGGGCCGGGGACCGCGAAGGATCAGTTGCGAGAGTTGCGACCAGCTTGATCCCATTAAGCAGGACGCCACATTCGGTTGGCTCAACGGCGAACTGCAGCCGCCGAAATGACTTTACCGACGGATGGGGCAATATGAGCGGCCATTCCATTCTGCTTTGGGCGGTAGCAGCGGCTTTGTTGGGTGGCGCAGTTCGGCGATCCTTGGCCCGCCAACACCGACGGTCCACATTCACTTCGTTCGCGCGCCTTAGCCGTGTGGATCATCGGCTCAATGTGACGTGTCACGCCATCGGATTTCGTTCCACGCTAACATTGCCCTGACTCTTGAAGGGCACAACCCGATTGCAAGTACAGGCCGAGCGCACATTACCTCAGGCGCTGCAATTTACGAATTTCGCTGCACTGCTTTGTTTATCGCAAGGCAATGTGCCGGAGGCCATGGATACGTTCGATAGCTGGTATCCGAATTCAATCGCGCAAACACGTCGGGAGCGCAACCAAGCGTGCTGATGCGGAACATATCAACCGATCCGCGGCTTTCTCCTTGAGCATGGCATTGCGGTACGTCAGGGGCTTCGCTTCCTTCGCCAACAGCTCCCGGACATCATGGCCAAGCGCAGCGACCGTAATCAGCGGCCGCATTGTCGTGCGCAGGTCAATTATGCAGTGAATGTGGGATCCGCGTCAGCGAATGGTGTCGATTAGATTGCGCTCATACTTGATGTTGATTGCGCCTCTCTCACATCTACCTCCACAGCGGTCGGTTGCAGACCACAATTATTGCGCTGGTGTGAAGGCAATTATTGCGCTGTGTCTGAAAGCGGGTTTAGCTGGGGATAGGCCTTAGGGGCCTGAACGGGGAGTTGGGGAATGCCCGGTTTTCACGACTGGCGCAAGCGCAGCATCACGGACCGTCCAACGACTGCCCGATAACATCACACTGGCGCTTCGGGAGATTGGCGTGAGCTATCACGTCACAGGCGTAGGCCCGGGAAGCAAGTACCTCGTGAAGGCGTAACAACAGCACTCCCAGGAGCTTTCTCCTGAAGGCAGCTTAGGGCACTGCGGCGCTCTTGCGTTCCTGAGCACCTTGTGTGTCTCCAAGAGCCTGAGAGCGCCGGCGCGCGACATCAGCCAGCCATTGCGGGCTAGGCAAGCTAATAGCGAACTGAATGCTTGGCTCCTGTAGGCTTCGACTGTTCGCCATTCGGCAGCAAACGAAAAACCCCGACAGTTGCCTGCCGGGGTTCTCCTGGTTTCTTGAAGTCTTTAGGGATCAGAAGTTGCGCTGGACGCGGGCGAGTACGCTCACGGTGCTCTGGTCCTTCAGCTGGTAGTTAGCTGCCGGCTTGGCCACAGCAAGGAGGGGGGTAGGAACGGTAATCACTCCGTCAAACTTCTGGTCGAGCATGGTATAGAGGGTGTCCACCGAGAACGTCAGGTTCTTCACCGGCGTCCAGCGGGTGATAACGCCGATCTGGGCCACGTTGAAGTTCGGGTTGCAGTTGATGATACCCGGCTGGGCTGGTATTGTGCCTGCCCCACCTGTTAGCGCACCGCAGATGAAACCGACGCCGGCATCGCCGTATTGCAGCTGGGCGTACGCGCCGTAAAGCGCCGAGTTCCAGTAGGGGTTCCAGTTGTGGTTGTAGGCGCCACGCAGGCCCCAAGTCTTAACCGTATCAATGCCACTTCCGGCCACGAACACGCCGTCAGCGGCGGCAGCGAGGCCAACGCTCTGGTAGGCGAACGGGGTGCTAGAGCCGCCGAACATGGCGAAGCTCTGCGGAGCCAAGCTCTGGAAATTGTAGCGGGTCGCACCATCGGTGTAGACCGCCTGGAAGTTCAGGGTGTCACCCGGAGCAATCCAATCGGTCTTGAACTGCACGGCAGCTTGCACGGCCCAGCCCCATTTATCCGAGGGACCAGCAGCGAATTCGGTACCTGATATGGGCGGGACCGTCGTCGGGGCCGAGTAGTAGGCAGCGTGATTGTTGTGGGCGACAGCCGAGACCTGGAACACACCCCAGGCTTGGTCGACCTTGATTCGACCGATGATGTCGGGGACCCTCGTACCGCCGAAGTCGTTGTTGCCATAGGCGGCACCAACGAAGGCGTTATTGACATTATTAGCCCCCAATCCGTTCGCGGCCACGGCACCCAGGTTAAACAGATTGCTCTGATTGTAGGCGGTCGGATCGACCAGCGCCAAGGTACCCGAGACGCCGTTGCCGAACTGGGCGTCGTACGTCAGCTGATTGACGGCGGTAACCGTACCGCTGCCGCCGACCAGGCCGTCGAAGTTGTTGCCCGGATAGTTGGTCCACGGAGCGTCGAACGGGGAAATCGTCTTACCCATCGTGAACCCAGCGAACTGGATGAACGCATGGTAGACGCCGACCGAGCCGCCAGCGATACCACCGTCAGAGGGGTTAGCAACAGGCGCGGCGCCGCTGTAAATGGTGGCGCCCGGGGTGGTCGCGTTTCCGGCGTAAGAACCCGTGGTCCAGGAGAAAGTCGCATCGAAGAACGTGCGGACCACGCCGTATTCGGTCGCGGTGCGCGTATCGACGCGTCAAATCTTGACGGGAGCGAGCGGTGTAATAGTTCGACAGGCGGTTCTGAGCGCCCAACTGTGTGGAGTACGCACCGTTGAACACCGAGCCGTTGAAAGCAGTTTCAACGCGCAGGTACCCGCCGAGCTTAATGCAGGTGTCAGTGCCCGGGATATAGAAGAAACCAGCACCGTACAGGGAGCAGATCCTCACGTACTCGACCGCTTTGGCCTTAACGGGAAGGTCCGCAGCCTGTGCTCCACTCATGGCGACCAGACCCGCCGCTGAGCCGAGGATAAGGCTCTTAACCATCTTCATGTTAACCTCCAAGTTGTTGCCCGGTACGAACCGTCGTACAAAGCTGATAAATTCGCCGTCGAAACTACCAAGGAAATCAACGGCTCCTCGTAGCGTGGGTGGACTTAAGCGGACCACCTAAAACGGGACGACCTCGGGATGCCCCCCTCCGTCGCAGAACGATAAGAAACGATCAGTTCCGAACAGGCAACAAAAGACAGCGAGCTTCAGGGTACTACGGCCTGTTTTGTGAGCGCTTGTTGCAAAATTGCCACGTCACCGAAAAGTGAAATCGCGAACTAATACCTTGTTTTACCTTATAATTATGAGCTAGACGCCTTCGAGAGCTCGACCGCCTGCAAAGTGCCGGCCCATGCCTCTTAGGTGCGGAATTCCATGGTTCTCTCTGCAGGGAGACATGCGCAGCTCAAGAATCAGCGGCACTTTCCCGGTTATCTGACGGTACGACCCCTCTTACGAACGCTCGATTCCCCGACGTGTACCCGGACCCGACCTCTCACCGGCGCGTCTATCGACACGGGCAACCTATAGATGAGGAAAAGACGCCATCTGTACGCGCGCGGTAGACCTGCAGGTTCTCCATGATCCGTTGCACTTATGTCTGCAAAATGAAGTGACTTGGATCAGTAATGCCTTTCTGCCAAAGTGCATCGGGTGTTGTGCCGACGTCGGGGAAATCCAATGCGTACTTTGGCGGCTTTGACGATTTTGACGATGGGTGTAGCCCTAGCAACAGGGGACGCCCGCGCTCAGACATATGGCCCCATTTACGGCCCCTGGGCTCGCCCCTAATAGCTACTGCCTGCAAGGGCGCATATGGGGCTATCCGGGCAATTGCCAATTCTCCAGCTACGCCCAATGCATGGCCACCGCGAGCGGTACCGACGCCTATTGCGGGATAGATCCCCAATACGCTTTCGCGCTCCAGCGGCGCGGCGTTTATCGGGGCCGATACTGAGCGGCAGTGAGGCAGTCGGTGTAATGAGATCTCAGCGCGAGTTAGTCGAAGCACTCCTGGCTGAGCAATCGACTTGGCAGCCCCCACGAGACGGTTGTTGGGAACTCGGTGGGTGGTAGAGTAAAGCATCAAGGTCGTGAATAGCAGGCACAACAATTCCCGTGATCAGGCGCTCCAACAAGCCTCATTGGCGCTGCGGATGCAGCAGTTCTCTCGAGCGGAGCAACTTGTAACCGGCGTCCTGAAATCGAACCGCACAGACAGGAGCGCGGTGCTCATTCTGGCTCATGCCCTGATCGCCCAAAATCGTCAAGGTGAGGCGATTGTGCCACTCGAAAGGGCCGTGCGACGTGGCAGCGACGCGGAAATCGAGACCCTTCTTGGTGCCGCACTGTGCGGTTCACGGCGCTTAGCGGATGGGATCGAGCAATTGCGGCGCACCGCTGCGCGGCGTCCACCGTATTTGCCTGCTTTTCAGGAACTTGCAGGCCAGCTTGCCAAAGCCGGACAACTCAACGAAGCTATCAGGACCGTCGAAGATGGTCTTGCGTTGGCCCCGAGAGCATCGACTTGAAAGTCGATCTGGGACGCCTGCTTTTGCAGAACAATGACCGCGCAAAGGCTCGCGATATCCTAATTGTCGCTCGCGAGGTTGCGCCGGGACGTCCGGACATTTTGACAGAACTCGCCCGGACGCTGCTTTTTGACGGCGAGTACGCGGCGGCTGCCGATGCCTTCCGCCATGCGCTCGCTCTGCGTCCAGAAGATACGTTGACGCGCGCCAACCTCGCCGCGTGCCTGCTGGAGATGGGGGAGCGCAATGGTGGCGAGGCGACCCTACGCTCCATATTGCGCGGACGACCTCACATGCTCGGCCGCGTTGTCTACGCGCTTTCCGCTTCGTCACATGGCCGCTTCTTTTTCCGTCCCAGTGCGGTGGCGAAATTCCTCGGACGAGAACCAGTCTGAGGGGCTACGCCCTGAATTTCCGCCTGTACAATCCGGGCTCCCGTCTTATCTGGTTTTGCAACTCGTGAACCCGTCGCGTCTCTTCCTCGGTGAAGGAAGAAGTTTGCGCAATCCAGTTTTCTCGTTTGACAGGAATGCACTGCGCAATGGGTGTGCCCTTCGGAAGGATACCCTGGAAGCCTGTGTTATGCCAATGCGCCGCAAAGTGTATCCAGGTATCGGTATAACGGTCGCAATCGACCAGCCCACTGAGAGTGGTGAAGGGCAGATCAAAGCGATTGACGGGATGCGTGAAGAACACCGCGTATCCTTCCGGGGCTTCGATGGTCCACAGGTTGTGGAACTTGATAACGAAGCGGTCGGGTTTAGCTGACAGTTTCAGTCGGGGCACTTTCCCGACACTATGGCCTCCGCTGAGTAGCAACCCCATTGACGTTCCTGGCCCGTAAGCGGCCTGCCCGTAGACGATAGCCCCGCACCGGTTGGCGCTCGAGGAGTCCTGACAACAACTCGCGCGGCTTCCGGAACTAGCCTTGCTTCCGGCCTGTCGCGCCTGGCGACCGGCTTGTTGGCGCGACGCTTCTCGCACTCATTGTCGTCGTTGAGGAACGAGCCCGCGGCGCAGGTGATTTTCGTGCAGCGCTCGCCGTCGGCCTTGTAGCCGTGCTCGCAGACCAGCGGGCAGACCCGCGCCGTCTTCAGCTTGATCGTGTCGAGCGCATCGGTCGAGGCGAGCTTGGTGTCGAGCTTGGTTTTGGCGTAGCGGTTGAACAGCGTCAGCGAACGCTGCGACGCCGTATTCCAGTTGCCGTCGGCTTCCCCGCTGAGACATCCGACGCGGCGCAGTTCGGCCTGCACCGACTTGGTAACGTCGGCCTGCGGCGGTCCTGCATCAAGGGCGGCCACATTCACGGCCTTGTCCTTGTCGGTAGCCTTGTCGGCAGCGGCCTTTTCGGCGGCGGCGCGCTTCTGTTCGGCCGCAGCGGCCTGATCCTGCGCCACCTGCTTGGCCTTTTCAGCCGCGATCCGCGCCTGCTCGGCGGCCTTGGCTTCGGCTTCGGCCTTTGCCTGCTGCGTCTTCTGGGCGCCCTCGGCGGCGAGCCGCGCCCGCTCCTGCTCGGCCAGCCGCGCCTTCTCGGTCGCGGCGACGCGGGTTTCTTCGGCGGCGATCTTGTCGAGCTGAAGCTTGGCAAGGCTGGCGTAGAAGCCATCAGGATACTGCGCGAGGAACGCGTTGAGCGCGCTCCTGTTGCCGACCTGCAGCGCCAGTTCGTAATCGCGGCGGGCTTCGGCCTGCGCGCTGAGGGCGGGCGCGGCGGGGGCGGCTGCCGCCGCGGGCGCCGGGCGAGCCGGGGCCGGCACCAGCGGCACATCGTCACCGCCGAGCGAACCGTACACAAAAGGTTCCTGCTTGTTGCCCGTGGTCTTGAGCACCTCGTCGCGGACAAAGCCGAACGCCCGGCGCACATCGAACCCGGGCTTCGTCAGGTGGTGCGACAACGCCGCCGTAAACGGGCTGTTGTTGCCGTCGCCGTCGGCGGCCGTGGAGCCGGCCTTGGCCGAATAGGCGATCAGGACGTTCGGGCTGGTCGGCTCGACCTTGGCGAGACCCTGCCCGATCGCCCGCGAAGCCACGGTCCGCTTCATGGTCCTGGAAAACGGATTGTCGCGGCAGGCGTCGAGGATCACGAGCCGCAGTTTCTTGGCCGGCTCGATCGCGACCAGGATGCGGTCGAGCGACAGGGCTTCGTCATAGACGTCGGTGTCGCGTTCCAGCCGTGCATCCACCGGAATCAGGTAATTTCCGCCATCCACCTCGATGCCATGGCCGGCGTAGTAGACGACGGCGATATCGGCATCGCGGGAGCGGTCGGCAAAATCACGCAGCGCGCGCCTGGTGTCGGCGGCGGAGAGATCCCGGCGGGAATCGACGACATCGAAGCCGGCGTCTTTCAGCGTCGATGCGATCTTGGCACTATCGTTAACCGGATTGGCGAGCGGTGCGACATTTTGGTAAGCGGAATTGCCCAGCACCAGCGCCACGCGCTTCTCGGCAAGGGCCGGCCCGCAGACCAGCAGGGATGCGGCCGCCGCCAGCATCCATCGAAACAATCCTAAAGATCCAGATTTCGTCATGACGCTTCCGGAGCCTCGCACTTTCTACCACACCGGACTGCCTATCAGAAGGCGCAGCCGGGTTTTGTGAGTTACGTCACGAGCCACGCGCATGTGAACCGCACCCTTGCCTCTTCGTTAGTCGGGCCAGCGCCCCGGCGGTTCGGCCCATGGCCGATCACGTTTTCCGGCCGGGTTCCCCCGAGCAGATGACCCCCGGCGGCGAGCAATTCAGGACGACGGATGGGTTGAAGCGCGGGGCACCAGCAAGAAAAGAGGATGGGACGTCCACATCGCCGACTCGGATAGGTGGTACCGGTTGTCCCGGCTCCCCGCCATCGCGACAGATCTGCAGGCGTCGTTCCAAACGGTTTGGCCGGAAATCACTGAGAACGACGACTTCTAGCATTGGGAGATTTTGGTTTTGCTGAGAATAATGCACTCGGCAAGATTTCGGTACTGAGAAGAATGGTTCAACAATTTCGGCAGCTCCAATCCGACCACGCTTTCGGCGTTCCCGGGCGCACTGGCGAATGCGCTGTCTGTCCCTGGCGGTGGCCACGTCAGTCCTCGTCGGCTTACTCGACCCCCTGGAACAGCTTTCCGGGCAACACCAACTCGGGCCTGCTCGGTGGCAACAACACCGACACCGGCGTCAACAACATCCAGTACACCGCCGAGTTCGGCAATGGCGTGTCGGCCTCGATCGGCCTCGACGATCCGACCGTCTGGAATCGTACCGCTGTCTACAATCTGGGCATCCCCTCGGCGATCGGCGCCAACGGAACCTGATCGAATGCCTATGCCGGCACGCACGCGCCCGACATCGTCGGCAGGATCCGGGTCGATCAGGCCTGGGGTCTCTTCCAGGTTTCGGCCACAGCCCATGAGGTCAACGGTTCGTACAACACGCTGGCAGCCGGCGCTGTCCCGAACAACCTGTCCGAAATCAGTGGCCACCCCCGATACCAAGTGGGGCGGCTCGGTGATGGCTGCGTTGCAGATCAAGAATATCCCGACCGGCGCCGGCGACGATAGGTCGACGCCTCCTATGCCAAGGGCACCACCAAGAAAGTGATCGCCACCAGCGGCACTTCGCCGAGCTTTGCATTCGGCGACAGCGGCTTCGCCTACCCCAAGGGCGCCTATTGCGCCGCTTTCGCCGCCAGCCACGGCGGTCAGGCATTGGCCGGAAACGCTGCAGGCAACTACACCTGCAACCCCGACTTCAATGTCTCCCAGCGTCGTTACCCGTTGGACACCCGTCAAGAACCTGACGTTCTCGGCCGAAGTCCAGTGGTTCCACCTCGATCAGAAGATGTCGGGCAGTTCGACGTTCACGGCGACCGCTCCGAAGCCGACCACGCTGTATGAATTCAAGGATCAGGATACGTTCCTGCTTCAGGTTCGCGCGCAGCGCAATTAATCGAGAACCTGCGCTGGGCAAAATTAAAATTAGAGGGTCGTTCCAGCACGCACAGGGCTGGCGACATGAAGTGTTGTTAATGTGATCGCCATTATGAAACGCCGCACGCGGGCTCCCCGATGGGAGACCTACGTGCGGCGTCTCTGTTAGTTGCGCCTTACAATATAGCTTTGCTTCCCCTGCCGGCCGTGAAGAGATAGCTCACGTCAATTTTCTCTGATCTCGTTGGCTTCGTTGAGCAGTCGCTCTTGAATTGCTTCGGGCCGAGTGACAGCTGCCGCTGAATGACGGGCGTTGAGGCTGTGGCGACGATCAAATGCCCATCGCGAGCTTCAACCGGGCCTTCTCGAGCCGGCTTTTCACAGCGGCGAGCTTGCGGCCTCGTCGGACTGCATCCGAAGACTTATCGGTACGCCTCGACACGACCGGACGACGACGTGTTGCGGACCCGGTTGAGAGAACTGGCTTCGCAACGCCGCCGCCTCGGCTACCGGCGTCTGGGGCGGCTATTGGCTCGGCAAGGGATCCGGATCAATCACAAGAAGCTGTCTCCCTCCGGCGGGGGCCGCCTTGTTGGATTAGTCCAATTGGTGCGTAACAGTCCTTATGGACAGCCATAAGCGCAGTACTCAGCTTGAACGGCTTGAAGTGGTAGAGACTGGTCGCCGGCGCCGCTGGTCGGATGACGAGAAGCTTCGGATCGTCATCGAGAGCTTTCAAGCGCCGCGCGCGATATCTTCGACAGCAAGACGCCATGGCATATCGCGTTCGTTGCTGATGACATGGCGGCGCTCGTTTGGTCCCGAGCCGATTAGCCCTCGGAGCGAGCAATCCGGCTTTGCGCGGGTCATCCTTGCCGCTGAGGTCGAGCCGGCGGTTGCTGCCACATCGACGAGCGGGCAGATGGTGATCGTCGTTGGCATGGATCGCCGGGTGATTGTCGATGCCGGCGTCGATGCTGCCGCGCTGGCGCGGGTGCTGCAGGTTCTGGAGCGTCGATGATCCCGGTTTCTTCGAGCGCACGCATCTGGATTGCGACCGGCTGCACCGACATGCGCAAGGGCATGCAGGGCTTGGCTTTACTCGTGCAGGAAAGCCTTGGTCGTGATCCGTTCGCCGGAGATGTCTTCGTGTTCCGTGGACGCAGCGGTTCGCTGATCAAGGCCTTGTGGCACGATGGAATTGGATTGTCGCTCTACGCCAAGCGGTTGGACCGTGGGCGTTTTGTCTGGCCGGTGACGGTGGGCGGTGTGGTGGGGCTGACCGCGGCGCAGATGAGTTATCTGCTGGAGGCGATCGACTGGCGCAATCCGCAGCACACGTGGCGGCCACAGAGCGCAGGCTAGGCTTAAAAAATGTTCTGAGGCGCGGAAGAAAAGACGCCTCAAATCGCCACTTTTGTGATTCCATCAGGGCCATGGGTGATGGCCTTGAATCGCTGCCAGACGACATCGAATCGCTGAAAGCGGCATTGATCGTTGCTCGCGCGGAGGCTGCGACTGCCCGCGCCCGGCAATCCGACGACCAGGCATTGATCGCCCATCTGAAGCTGCAGATCGAGAAACTCAACCGCGACCGCTATGGCCCACGCTCGGAGCGCACCGCGCGGCTATTGGATCAGTTCGAACTGACGCTGGAGGAGTTGGAGAGTTCGGCGACGGAGGACGAACTCGCAGCCGAAATGGCCGCGGCCAAAACCATGAAGGTGGCGTCGTTCACCCGCAAGCGGCCGTCACGCCAGCCGTTCCCGGGGCATCTGCCTCGCGAGCGGGTGATCGTGCCGGGACCTGTGGTGTGCGCCTGCTGTGGCAGCGCGCGGCTGTCCAGGCTCGGCGAGGACATCACCGAGACGCTGGAGGTGGTCCCGAAATCCTGGAAGGTGATCCAGCACGTCCGCGAGAAGTTCACTTGCCGTGATTGCGAGAAGATCAGCCAGGCCCCGGCGCCGTTCCATGTGCTTGCCCGCGGCTGGGCGGGGCCCAGCCTGCTGGCGATGGTGCTGTTCGAGAAGTTTGGTCAACATCAGCCGTTGAACCGGCAAGCGGAGCGCTATGCCAAGGAGGGCGTGCCGATCAGTCTGTCGACCCTGGCCGACCAGGTCGGCGGCTGCACGGCGGCGCTGGCACCTTTGTTCAAGCGCCTCGAGGCCTATGTGCTAAGCGCCGAGCGATTGCACGGGGACGACACCACGGTTCCGGTCCTGGCCAAAGGCAAGACCGACACCGGCCGGATCTGGGTCTATGTGCGCGACGACAAGCCTTTTGGAGGGCAGGCCCCGCCGGGGGCGGTGTTTTATTACTCACGCGATCGTGCCGGCGAACATCCTCAAGCGCATCTGGCCAGCTACAGCGGAATCTTCCAGGCCGATGCCTATGGCGGCTATGGCAAGCTTTACGACCCGGGCCGCAACGCAGGTCCGATCCTGGAAGCCGCCTGTTGGGTCCACGCCCGGCGTCCGTTCTTCGTGATGGCCGATCTGGCCGAGAACGCGCGTCGCAAGGCCCAGGGCAAGAAACCGGCAGTGATCTCGCCGCTGGCGCTGGAAACAGTCCGCCGGATCGATGCCCTGTTCGAGATCGAGCAGACCATCAACGGTCAGAACGCCGAAAGGCGCAGGGCGGTTCGCCAGGAACTCAGCGCGCCGCTCGTGGCCGATCTGCAAGCCTGGATGCGCGCGCAACGCGCCAAGCTCTCGCGCGGAAACGATGTCGCCAAGGCCATGGACTACATGCTCAAGCGCTGGAGTGCGTTTACCCGCTTCCTCGATGATGGCCGCATCTGCTTGTCAAACAATGCGGCCGAGCGTGGCGTGCGCGGCATCGCTTTGGGTCGGAAGTCTTGGCTGTTCTGCGGCTCGGATCGCGGCGGCGAGCGTGCCGCGGTGATGTACAGCCTGATCGTCACCGCCAAGATGAACGACGTCGATCCGCAAGCCTGGCTCGCCGACGTTCTGGACCGCATCGCCGAGCATCCCGTCCAAAGGCTCGACGAACTCCTGCCATGGAATTGGCGCTCCGCCATCCGGAACGTTGATCAAGCCGCCTGAACCGAAAATGACCCGCGCGCGGTCTTCGCCGGATGCTTACAGCTGTACCGGATCTACAAAGAGGAACAGCTGACGGTGCGCAAGCGCGGTGGCCGCAAACGAGCACTGGGCACCCGGGCGCCGATGGCGATCCCGCAGGATCAGAACCTGCGCTGGTCGCTCGACTTTGTTGCTCTCGAGCGGTCGGCGCTTCCGCATCCTGACCGTGGTCGACGACTTCACCCGGGAATGCCTGGGCTTGGTGTTGGATACATCGCTGACCGCGCTGCGGGTAAAGCACAAACTTTGATTACATCATCGAGGTGCGGGGTTGGCCGCGCATGATCGTCAGCGACAACGGCACCGAGTTCACCTCGAACGCGATCCTGGCCTGGCAGGAGGAGCTTGGGATCGAGTGGCACCGGAATTTTCGGCATGACATACCCTCGTGGCAAGACTGACCAATTCTGCTTGAGAATGGGAGTTGGTTCTTCGGAAGACTTCCCTCAAATGCCAGCGAGCAGTTGACAGCGTCATGCTCAATTCGGTCGCAATTTTCGCGAGAGCCTCACCTTCGGCAAGGCGGGCAGTTAACGTGGCCTGACGAGGACTTAGGCCGAGGGACTTGGATAGCTCTTCAGGATTGAACATACGTGAATTCACTTTTGGAACAGAAATCGGATAACCGGTTCGGGATGAACCGTCAGAAAATATCACAGAAAAAAAACGATCAGGATGATTGCGACGAATAAATGCGTCTGCTTTGGATGCTGCGGGGGTATCCCCCGCAGCCGCAATCGTCACAATTGAAACAAGTGACCTCAACGTATATGCAATTTCCACGCGATCTTCGTAGACCTGTTCTTCTTCCTGCTTGTCCGTGCCTTTAAGGCGAGCTAGCATTTGGCAAAGTTTCGGGCTGAAGTTAGGCTCTTGAAAAAAGGCGAAGAACGACCGCTCAAAATCATCATAGAGCCAGCCAAATCTGAAGCAATTCAGGCCCTTGAGAACATTTGCGCAGATAAGGCTCTTTGATGGTCCATTCCTGTGAAATTTCACCGGAGAATTGCAATACGCACATCTCGTCAGCCCAGCAAAAAGGTTCGTGATGAAGCGTCCCTTTCGACCTCGTCCGGAGGACAAATTATTGCGACGTGCTATCTGCGCTGCTTCAAAAGTTTTTTCTTCAATGACGGGAGGGTAATATCCGCTGACCGGCTCACCGATCGGATATTCCTTTCCCTCCAGCGTTTGCTTCTTTTGATACTCGCCGATTGTTGCCCTGCTAGTTAGCATGTTATGAATTGTCGATTGATCCCACTTTCCTGATGTACCGAACGCAGGAACGTTTCTCGAATTGAGTAATTTTGCGATCGAATAACCACCAAGACCTCCAATGCTGAGATCGAATATCTCCCGGACGATCTCTGCGCGGTCAGGCAGATACACGAAGGCCGTCCTGTCTTCGTTCAAGGCTAGCCAGCCAGGTGTATTCATAATCTTTTTGAGCATGGTCATTCCGAGCGGTGGTAGCTGCTAGTTTAGGAAAGCTGCGCAAAGTTGCAAAGAGCAGAAACGATAGTATGTCAGTTGCACAAAGCTCCAGCGAAAAACAAGACCGGTTAGGGAACGAGAGGCGGACAATTTTGCCGGTCAGGTGGCTTCCATCTTGAGGAAGCCGACCGCGACCCAACAAGACGCCGACCCGGACCAGGCCAAGCAGCATCCGGCCGAGATTTAGGGATCATCGAAGCCCTAAAGGCAACCGATAGGATTAGCGGCAGATAAGCGCCGCGCTCCGGAAGGCGGAGCAAGCCTGCGAGCCGATAATTAATAACGCCGACTGAACGTAAAGATATGCGTTGGCTATTCCTCGACCCAGCGCGCTCCATCATGCGAGCAAATCGGTAGGGCTGAGCAGTGACCCCGCTCACGAGGAGAAAGGCCGATTTTGGCTTTTGCGCACGCTTTTCAGATCATTGAGGATCTTATACCGCGAAGCAAAACCAGAATAAGCAAGCCAAAAAAAGCCAAGGTTAGGGCCGCGTATACTGCGAGGGCGACGGGATCGCTCATCCTCGATCGACTACTGCTTGGGCCGGCGGCTCGGAAGATGAACCGCCACGTCGCTGCGATCGTCGAGAGCATCATGCGAAGCGTGAGAATAACCATTGTGATCTGAAGCCAGATCACGCCACCGATTTCTCGAAACACGATCCATCCGTACCCCCAGGGCGATCGAACGGCATCGCCATGGCTTCGATGCCCCGCTGCATCACCCGTTGCACGCTCGTGAGCAATTCGGGCTTATGGTAAAAAGCGGCCACAACAAGCCCCCAGGCCAAACCCGCCGTCAATATCCGAAACGTATGAACCTTTAAATGGGACCAACCGGGTTCATTAGGCTCGCCGAGACGCTTCATTCGGATAGCACCTACGCTCGTTAAGTTCCGGATTTTTCTTTAACAGGGGGCGAGGTCCATCACGGGCGGTTTCCGGCCTAGAGGCGGCTCTTTATTTTCGGTTTCGGAATTAACCGGCATTGCGCCTATCAAGCTTAACACCCGCGTTTAGTTGCGATGGAGCTGCATACGGATAGCTTAGGAGATCGCGGCGTGCCCTAGCACTGTGAGGTCTTTCTCCCATGACTACCGTCGATAATCTCCTCGCCCGCAAGCTTCAGCTTGAGCAGGATCTCCGACAAACCTTAAGTGAAGAGCTTCGCGAGTGGATCGAGGGCGAGCTGACCAAGATCGATATCGCTCTCAGTTTCTTGGACGACGGTGGCAACCCATCACCCAGCCGGTCGCCCGTGACCAAATAGCATCCGCTCACTTTGGGGGTGGGGCCGCCATGAAGCAATCACGCCAACCAACGCGACACTCGAGACACACGGACGCCAACAGGGAATTTCAAGAACCGCCGTTCCTCGAAAAAATGAGCTGGTTCGCGGTGGCGTTGCTTGCCTTCACTGCTATCAGTTTGGTCAGCATAAATTGGGGCTAACCGCATGGCGACCAGTCACCTGCTCGAACTGGTGCCGGTTAAAGGCTGCCCCGCTGAGGCAGATTGCCGTGGCGTCGGTGCCAGGGTTTCGCCTCTCTCTTGTCCTCGAAGATTTCACAAATCTGCGGCAGGCTGAAGCTCAACCTTCCGGGTTTTAGCCCCCAGCGACCCCCGATAGGTTGGCGGCCCTAGCTCAGTGCGAGTTGGGGTCGTTTCCCTTCATGTTCATTGGGGATTTCACTGCCTCAGTTCGCGACAAGACGCCGCCGGGCACGAACTTATTCCTACCATTTCGAGAGGGGATCATTGCGATGCTTGACGAACGGTTTGCCCGCTTGCGGACCCACCGCAACAACATTGCCCGCTACCAAGGCCTTCTCAAGACCAAACTTACAGACCTTGAGCGCCAGTTCATCGAACGACGCCTGTCGGAGGAGCAGTCAGAATTTGAGCTGTTGAGTGCAAGCACCTTCCCCGTCGCATTTAAGGACCAACAGCGGGATCGAAATTTAGGGCCCGGAGGAGCGGCTTCTCGTTAGCACCACGGCCGCCTCGGCGGACAGTTCGTCTCGCCGCAAACGTAAGGTTGCGTAAGCCCTTCTCCGATCAGGATTTGCCCAACATCCCGTCCGCCGACCGTTAGCACCCCGCAAAGTCGCCCGTAGTTGCAACGGTTCGTCCCCTCATCGCCGGGCTTGCAGGCGCATGTTATTGGCGGGGATAGCCCGAAGAGTTTAAGCTGCAATCGAGCGGCGCCTGTCGGAAGTAACGACGGTGGAACGTCGACGGCTTGCACAGTTCTGAGATCATCCTTGCTTACATGAACCTGAATCATTTCCGTCCCCCAAATCTTTGGACGATACCCAACCGATAATGTCGCCCTCATTGCGAGGTCATTCAAGGGAATTCCTGCTCAAATTGTTCGTCAGAAAGCGTGCGAGTTCGATCATCTCATTTTAGGGCCGGAAGGGTGCCCGACCAGACAGAGACTTCTAAGGTCCGCTTTGGGTCAAAAACGGAAGTCGCGGTCTTTCAGCGGGATGTCTGCTTCACCCACGAAGGCGGACATTGGACGGACATTCCCGGAAGTCCGCTTTGTGCCAACAGGAGACTCATGCACCGCAGCAACATAATCGCTATTCGATCACCTCGTCGGCGCGGGCGAGAAGGGACGGCGGTATTTCGATGCCGAGCGATTTTGCCGTCTTGAGATTGATCGCAAGCAGATATTTAGAGGGCTGCTCGATGGGAAGATCGGCAGGTTTTGCGCCTTTAAGAATTCGATCAACATAATGGGCGCCGCGGCGCGCCAAGACGAGCAGGTCAGGACCGTAAGAAATTAAACCACCTGCTCTGACTAGGTCCGGTAACAAGAAGATCGATGGTAGGCCAGCCTGCAACGCAAACTCCGGCACCGCATTTGGCGGGGTATGAAAAATCGGATCGCCAACAAACCACAATGCCTCCGTCCCTTGTGCTTTGGCAGTGGCAATTGCACCTGGAATTTCTACGGCTTCCCGCACGTTCATGGTGTCGAGCTCAAAGCCAAGCTTAACAGCCGCAGAGGGCGCCTCCTTCGGAAATAATAGCCGCACGACCTCGTTAGAAGGATTGATAAAAGCTGCGACGCGCTTCGCTCCTGGTAGCAGCTCTCGAAGTACATCAAGCGCTTTTCCTACGAGGCCTCCCTCGGCCATTGTGGCGATACCAGTCAGATTTCCGCCAGGACGGGTAAGGCTCGACGCAAGGCCCACGCCAACTGGGTCGGAAACAAAGAGAATAACGATTGGAATTTCAGAGGTCGCATCTTTGGCAGCGCGCGAGGGTTGGGGAGAAGCCCATCATCTGGATCGCCCGCTCGTTAGGGCCGATCAATCCCATGCTTCCTCTCTGTCCTCGACAGGAACGCCAAGGTTCAAACCGCCCCGCAATTGCACGGATCGGTCTGTGTCTGAGATTGAGCAGTTACTTGAGATGGTCCGGCCGTGCTCAGTGAGAATCCAGACGCGCAAGCCGGAGGTCCGCTTTACCCTCAAGAACGGACTTGGCTAGCCGGACCCGTCAGGTCCGCTAAGGCACGCCACAAGCAGACATCGTCCAATTAGCTCGCAGGCCCAGGCTGGAGACGGCTGTCGATCTCCTGCCGAAGCAACGCGAAGTCGATGGGCTTAGTCAACAAGCCCTCTGCGCCTCTCTCGATCGCCTTGCGTTTGGTTTCGGAATCGCCGTAGGCGGTAATCATGATGACGGGAACCGCGCCGCATCTCCTTCATCTTGGGCAGCATTTCTAGACCTGTCATGCCGGGCATATTGATATCCGACAGGATTAGAATTGGTGGCTGCTCAACAGCACTCGCGACACGCGCCAGCGCCTCCGAGGCGGATGCCGCAAAATCCATTTCGAAACGTTGGGCGCGCAGGTCGCGCCTGAACTGTTGACGAAATAACGCCTCAACGTCAGGCTCGTCATCGACGATAAGAACAGAAATGCTCACGTCGGACCTCTAACATCATCATTTGTTTGTAAAATTATTTGTCCGCGGTAGTACGATCCTGAATTCGGTAAATTGCCCGGGCTCCGTTTCCACATCGATATTGCCACCATGTTGTTTCACGATGATGTCATGGCTCATCGACAGACCAAGTCCGGTGCCTTCACCGGCAGGCTTGGTTGTGAAGAAGGGATTGAATATCTTTACTTTTACTTCGTCCGGTATCCCGGTGCCATTGTCGCGGATGCGGATCTCGATTTTATCACCAAGATCCTTTGTCGTGGCGGTCAGAGTCGGCTCGAAGCCATCGCCGGCTTCCGTCTTGCGTTTGGCCGTGGCGTAGAATCCATTTGAGATCAGATTGAGCAGAACCCGCGTGATTTCCTGCGGATAGACATCCGCAGTGCCGACCACCGGATCAAAACTGCGCTGCATCGTAACATTGAAGTTTGGCTTTTCAGCTCGTGCACCATGATAAGCCAAATTCAAGCTCTCATCGACGATCGCGTTGATGTCGGCGAGACGGTGCTCGCCGGAACCCTCGCGCGAGTGCAGCAGCATGTTCTTGACGATGGAGTCGGCGCGCTTGCCGTGCTGCACGACTTTTTCGAGATTGTCCTTGCAGCAGACCGCGTCATTTCGTCGACTTCCTGCGCGCATCTTGTCGGTCGAGCGTAGCGTCCTTGAGCAAGTCGTTCAACTCCTCGGTCAGCTCAGCCGAGAGCGCCGAGAAATTATTGACGAAGTTGAGCGGGTTCTTGATCTCGTGGGCAATGCCGGCGGTGAGTTGGCCGAGCGAGGCCAGTTTCTCGGTCTGGATCAGACGATCCTGTGCAGTCTGCAACTCATGCAATGCCTTTTCGGCAGCGTCGCGCGCCAGCCGAATTGCCTCTTCGCCGCGCTTGCGCTGCGTGATGTCGGCATAGATCAGCACGAAGCCGCCGTCCGGTACCGGGTTCCGCCGGACCTCGATGACCCGTCCATCGGGACGCGTGCGTTCGTAGCGCATTTCTCGGCTGGTATCTTCGACGCTGCGACTCAGCTCCGCCTCGAGATCAGTCGAATCAAACTCGCCTCGCGCGGCCAGGTAGCGGAAGAGCTCCGCGAAGCTCGGACGGCTGATGAGCAGGGCGTCTGGTAGATCAAGCATCTCTTGCAAATTGCGGTTCCACGCCACGAGCTGCTTGTCGGCACCGAACATGGCAACGCCGTCACCCATATTGTCGAAAGTGACGCGCAGCTCGGCCTGGCGCTCGCGCAGCTCCTCAAAAAGGCGCGCATTTTCGATTGCGATCACCGCTTGGTCTGCAAAGGTGGAGACAAGCTCGATTTGCTTCTCTGTGAAGGGTCTCACGTCGGATCGCGTCAGAAAGAAGACGCCGAGGGTCTCACCATCTCTTAATAAGGGAATACCGAGACAACTTCGCCAGTTGCCGCGCGACTGATAGTTGACGGCAGTGTATTCCGCATCCGCGAGGACATCCGGTATGTGAATAATCCTACCTTCGAGGAAAGCGCGACCGACGATCGTTCCTCTTCCGGGGGGCAGCGGATACTGTTTGAGGTATTCCTCCAACTCGCTGGAAAAGCCATAATTTGCGGAGAGCCTGAAAAAATCCCCGTCGCGCTGGAAAATATTGGCTTTTTCGGCGTCGCATAGCCTGGCCGCCGATTCGACAAGCGTCTCGAGCACCTTCCGCAAATCAAAGGTCGAGCGGCTGATCACTTTCAGAACGTCGGCGGTCGCGGTCTGCTGCTGCAGCGACTCCGTCAGGTCGCGGGACTTCGCCTGCACCTCCTCGAACAGCCGGACATTGCCGATGGCGATCACCGCCTGATCGGCGAACGTCTCAAGCAAAGCGATCTGCTTGCCTGAGAAAGGTCGTGGGTCGCGACGTCGCACGAGAATTGCGCCAATCGCCTGTCCTTCTCTGATTAGAGGTGTAGCCAGCGTTGCGCGATGCCCGTACTTCAGAGCCATGTTCTTTCCGTCGGGGTAGTCGCTTTCTGACATCTCCAGCATGTCGGGGACATGTATCGTAGTTCCCTCAAGTACCGCGCGGCCTGTAACCCATCCTCGGTGCAAGGGCTGCCGCTCGCCGAGCGGCGCAAGGAGAGGTCCAACGTGAGCAAGCGGTATGACAACCTCTCCGTCACGTAGGAGGACCGTGGCGCTAAGGGCTTCACACAATCGTAATGCGGATATGGCGAGTGTCTGCAGCACCGGCTGCACGTCCGACGGCGAACTGGCGATCACTTTCAGGATGTCGGCCGTCGCGGTCTGCCGCTCCAATGCTTCCTTCGTTTCATTGAACAGCCGCGTATTCTCGATGGCGATCACGGCCTGGTCGGCGAAAGTCTTGAGGAGTGAGAGCTCCTTGCTCGAAAATGGCTTGGGCGGCTGTCGCAACACCGCAATCGAGCCGACGCCGCGCTTTTCTCCCAACATCGGCGCCCACGCCATCGAAACGTCGCCGATCCGATCCTTAAGGTCCTGCACTGTGATCGGCAGTTCCTTCGCCGACGCAATGCTCGGGAAATGGAGGATGGCTCGATTGCGGATGACGGTTCCCGTTGCACTCTGTTCGACCGGTCTGGGCAGCGTGGCAATCACGGCCTCAAAGGCGGCGCCGCGCCAGGCTGCCGGATGCACCTGGCCATCGGGCTGCACAAGGAATATCCCCAACTGCTCTGTGGCGAAGAGTTTCTCACAACTGTCCAGGATCTTCTCGAAGACCGGCGTCGTGTCGGCCACCGAACTACTGATGACCCGCAGCACATCCGATGTCGCCGTCTGCCGGGCCAGCGCATCCTGCGTCTCGTTGAACAACCGGGTGTTCTCGATGGCGATTACGGCCTGATCGGCAAATGTCTGCAGCAGATCGATATGATGTGCGGCGAACGGTCCTGCCGTCTTTCGGGTCACCGCGATCGCGCCTATTGAAGTACCGGAGCTCCTCAGCGGGACGTACAGTATGCTCCGAAAACCGCGAGCCTTCGCTACCTTTTTTAACCTTGGATCGCCTTGCTCTTCGACGTCGGCGATCATCAGTACTTGGCCGGCCCGAGGGACCGCAAAAATCTCGTCGATCGGGCGCGGGAAGCTGACCCGCGTCGCCTCGTTTTCGGCCAGGCCTATCGACGTAAGCGCCGCGAGATGTACAGCGCCGTCGACAAACCGAAATACCCCAGCCGAAAATCCGCCGATCAGCCGCGCAGCACTCGCTACGATGGCCTCGAACACCGGCTGCACATCGTCCGGCGAACTGGCGATGACCTTCAGGATGTCGGCCGTGGCGGTCTGCCGCTCCAGCGCCTCCTTGGTTTCGTTGAACAGCCGCGCGTTCTCGACGGCGATAACCGCCTGGTCGGCGAAGGTGCATAAGAGCTCGATGAATTTGTCGGTAAAGCGTCCGGCTTCGCGCCGCGAGACGCCAATCGTGCCGATGGCGACGCCTTCCCGCATCATCGGGACCACAAGGAGGCTACGATAGCCTCTCGCGCGAGCCGTCTTTTTCATGATCGGCGTCACGTCAGGCTCGTTCTCTGTATCGTAGCGGAACGCGATCTCGCCGTTCAGGGCGGCTCGTCCGTGGACCCTGCTCGCGGAAAGCGGGAGGGGAAACGCCGCGCGGAGCTCCTCAGCGCCGGCCTCGCTGTCGGCTGAGGAGGCTCTCAGATCAAGCAGGTTGCCAATCACCTGCGTGACGATTGAGGTGTGACCGCCGCAGAGGCGCCTGGCGCTCTCGGCGATGGTATCGAACACCGGCTGCACGTCGTCAGGCGAGCTGGCAATGACCTTCAATATCTCGGCCGTTGCCGCCTGTTGCTCGCGGGCTTCCTTTAGGTCTTTGCGCGGATCGGAGATCGAACGACGCTTAACTCGGGTGGCCGCTGGCGCAATGCGGGGCTTGGTCTTGGTGGTCTTGCGGCCCTTTGCTGGGCCAGCGTTGCGGGCTTTCGCCGCGCTTGTCTTGCCGCCCGTTCTCGATGGCCGCGCCATATCTGCCCCCGGGGTCAGGAAGGGCATCTTATCGGGCCAGACCATCATTCTGGAAGGGCCGGATCAGCCAGGATTGCGTTGCCTACTGGCCGGTCGGATGTCCGGTCCAGGTCCAAAACCGGTCCTGACGGCCTCGAAACGCCACTTCCGATCTACCCCTAACAACGGACATCATCAGACAGGCCCGGCAGGTCCGTTTCGTGCCAACAAGCGACATGGGATCACATCGACAAATGAAAGAGGTCACCAACTGAGGCGGCCTTACTTCAGTGCTTCCCGGGCGCGGCATGGCGGTGGCGCGCAGTGGCCTTAGCGTGACCGCACTTCTGGAAGCCAGCCCAGGTGTCAAATGTTCGCGTGGCTTGCGCGGCTCACTGCGTGATCACTGTTCTTGCGGAAGTGCTGCACAAGCACAGCGCGGTGACGATAACGAGACTGCGGATGCCGCTGGAAAGCCTAGCGCAGCAGAGCGCCACTACCGCAAAGCTAGGACCATCCTTATTAGGGTTCACGGTTGGGCTTTTGCTGTCGGCCCCCCGCCATCTTTTCATCGGTCTTCGACAGTGACCGGGTCTGCCCGTCGGCTTTTCCGCGTCCTAGCGCTTTAGCCCAGACGGCTATTGCACCTAGTGTCATCAAAGCCCGCCTAATCAGAGTTTTGACGATTGGTTTCATGCCGCGTTCCTCTCGCCGACCCGCCAGATATTGTCAAACCACGCTGCAGCAATTCCGGCCAATGGGCAAGGTGGGTGAACAGCTGCATTTCCGACCCACTCCGACGCGGACGCCATGCATGATCGATGTGCCAGGTCACGGGCCGGTACGTTGACGCGCTTTCGGATGAGTTGGGCATGCGCCATTGAGGCGCGGTGCGGCAGGATGAGAAAATCGTCGCGTCGGGTGGGATTGGTGTTTGCCTGCGGCCCCTGGTGCCCCGAAGCATCACGGTTCCGGCCATGTTCCTTTGCCCCAATGATCCCGGACATTTCACGGGCCTCGAGGCGATCAAGATCGAATAGGTCAATGTTCAACGACCAAATCCTGGCCGCAACGCTCGGCCATTTCATCCTTTGACTTAGATCAATCGACATCGTTGCTCTCGCCGATTGGATTGCGATCCTAGCCTTTCTACGCGGAGCACAGCACATGCGGTTCCTTAGGACGGTCTGCTGGATATGCGCCTTTCTTGGAATGCTGCACGTCAGCATTCCGGCGCGAAGCCAAGGCCCCGATACGAACACTCAGGCGCCCGGCAGCCCGCCTGTTCAACCTCCGGCCGCCGCGGCCGCGCCGGTTTCCGATCAGTCGGCCCTGAAGCCGGCCGAACTCGATGCACTGGTGGCGCCCGTCGCGTTGTATCCGGATACTTTGCTGGCGAACGTGCTGATGGCATCGACCTATCCGCTCGAAGTCGTGCGCGCCGAGCGCTGGGTGAACCAGAACAAGAACCTCAAGGACGATGCGCTGAAGGCCGCGGCGGAGAAGCAGCCCTGGGACGCCAGCGTCAAGTCGCTGGTGGCGGCGCCCGAGGTTCTGCAGTTGCTGAGCGAGCGTCTCGATTGGACGCAGAAGCTCGGCGAGGCGTTCCTGGCGCAGGAGAAGGACGTCATGGACGCCGTTCAGCGGATGCGCGCCAAGGCCTACGACAGGCAGAAGCTCGCGACGACCAAGCAGCAGGTCGTGAGCGTCAGGCAGGAGCAGAGCCGGCAGGTCATCTACATCGAGCCCGCTGAGCCGGAAAGCCTCTACGTTCCCTGGTACGAACCGCAGGTGGTCTACGGCGACTGGCCCTACAGCGACTATCCGGCGTATCCCTATTACTGGGGTTATCCCGGCTACATCGCCGCCGGCGTGATCGCGACCGGTCTCGCCTTTGGCGCGGCCTACGGGCTCGGGCGATGGGCACGCGGCGGATACTGGGGCGGCGGCGGTTACTGGGGCGGTAGCCGCGTCAACTGGGGCGGCGGAGCCATCAATGTCAATCGCGGCCCCCGAGTCGAGCATTGGCAGCACAATCCGGCGCACCGAGGTGGTGCGCGCTACAACAATGCGGGCCTGCAACAGAAGTTCGGTGGCGCCAATCGAGTGGGTGGCGCCGGCCGCGCAGGCGCCGGCATCGCCGCCGGCGTTGGCGCTGGGGCGATTGGCGCCGGCGTTGCCGCCCGGCATGGACTGGGGACCGGCGGCAGGGGGGCCAGCGTCGCCGATCGCAGTCGACGCGCAGGCGGCGGGAAAGTTGGCAATCGCCAGGGGAGAGTGGGATCGGGAAACCGCGCCGTTTCGAGAGCCGGAAATTTCAGGCCGTCGGCGGGCGTCCGTCATGGTGGCGGGGCCCGGTTCGCCGGCGGCGGCGGCGGACGGGCGGCGGCATTCCGCGGCGGTGGCGGACGAAGCTTTAGCGGCGGTCGCGGCGGTGGCTTTCGCGGTGGTGGCGGCGGCGGTCGCGGCGGGGGGCGCCGCTCGGACATCGAGGTGAAGCACGATGTCGTGCTGCTGGGCCGGCTCGACAACGGCCTCGGTTACTACCGCTTCGCCTATAACGGCAGCGACAGGGCCTATGTCGGGGTGATTGCACAGGAAGTCCGGGCCGTACGACCGGATGCGGTCGCTGTCGGTCGCGACGGCTATCTTCGGGTGTCGTACCAACGGCTCGGACTGCCGTTCCGATCGTATGACGATTGGGTCGCATCCGGGGGTCGGCTGCCAAAGCTTGTCGACCGGCCGCACTGAGAGTGGGTCAGCTGGGCGCATGCGCTGCGGTCGGCTCGTACGGTGCCTATCGCGGCGCTACTACGACAACTACGGCCAGTCGATCTGTCCGCAGCAATATCCGTACCGATATTGCTGTTGATGCGAACGGGCGGCGGCTGGCATCTGCCGCCGTCCTTGCTGTGCGTTTGCGACAGACGTCCGCTTCGGGTCAATCGCGTCACTCTGACTGCGCGCTGCGAACTTCCGCTCCTCCCCGATCAGCGGACATCGCCAATCAGGTGCGTCTGGTCCGAAAATTGCCACAACCGGACTCATGCACCGCAGCGAATTGGAATGCTCAGCAGTAGCAGCGGGGGGTCATTTAGAGAATTCGGGCTGGTGACATTCGGCTCCCAGCCCGAACTATTCGCAGGCTCCCCACATTACAGTGCCAAGGGGCACACCGTTATCGATCCGGGTTCATTGCCTGGCCGTTCAGCCCGAACGACGTGGGTTCGCACGGGGGTCTGGTGTAGGGGTCCGACGCATATGCGCCGACGTTCGGAGCGCGGACGCAGTCACGCCCATCAAGGGCGCCACGCGGGGCGCTGACATCGGACCTCGTGACGTGCCGATATTCCCGGGCCATCAGGGGCGTGGTCAGCATGGATGCGGCGATCAGCCCAGCCGACAGAACTTTGAATCTGGTCATTTCAGTTTCTCCATTGGATACAGAAGCCAAGACATTTTGGCGTCAGCTTTGGAAATGGGTGGTGCGACCGGCGGTTTAAATTAAATATTTGTTTATGGTCGTTTACCGCTGCGCGAGGTCGGCGGAGGAATCGATCACAAATTCCGGCCCGCGCTCGTCACGATGCCGTTGCGTGTGTACGCGCCATCGGCAGCTAAAATTTTATTCACAGTCCGGAGAGAGATTTTCAACGGTTTGCGAAACGCGGCCGGTTGCCGACATCAGCATCACGCCGATCGCCAAAGCGTGATTGCGACACCCCTGCGCGAGGGAATGCCAACGCCTAACTGTCAGTCATGTCAATGGACACCACGCGCATCGGTTGCGCGCCAGTAACAGGAGGATAGCATGACCAGCTTCAAATTTTTGAGCGCGGCGCTCGTTTTTTCCGCGCTCCTTGCGACGCCCGCCTTGGCATGGGACCCCGGCAATGCAGAAGCCGCGGACCCGACCTTCTCCATCTATTCGGGCATGCATGGTACGATCTCGCAGACACCACTCGGCGACGCATCGGGATTACATATGTCAGTACGGCCACATCGCGGAAATCACACCACTGACGTCAAGCGCTTTCGATCGCGCTGATCGCCCGGATACGTGATCGCGTCGCTGGTCGCTCGTCCACCACCCGATCGGGCTCTGTGCATCGCATAGCGTTAGAGTTGCGTAGAGAGCGTCAGAGCCGGCGGATCAAAGCCGGCCGTCCTTTGCGAAATGGCCTACCGATCCATCGGTAGCAGCCGACTTTTGCAACAAAATCTGCCAATATCGGAAATTCGGGGCGCGACGTTGCGGCGTAGGCAGAAGCAGCGAAACTATTCTGGCCTTCAAAATGCGAGCGCACGGATGTGAGGCAAATGCGTTCCAGCGTTCCTTGCCGGACGAGACGCCTTCCTCGCGCGCGGGCTTTGGCCGAGAATTCGACGAGCCGATCGCTCTGCCGAGACCGGGCGCGATCCATTACTTAGACAGCGCCGCCAATGTGTTTTCGAGTTGCGCCAGGCCGTTAGCCACCGGACCGATGCAAGAACGGATCCACGGACTCGGCTAACACAGTAGCCAATTGGGCGGCGGCAGGCGTGGACTGCTTTTCGTGCGGCAGCGAGACCGCCAGTCCAGCACCAGCGGCAACTATCACAATTGCAGCAAGATATTCGATCCTCATGGCGATGGTTCCTGCATCGACCCCACGGACTAACCGGACACTCTCTGAAATGGTTCCAGAGCGAATCTGATTTGTCTGCAATCGCGGCCGACCGAGCGTCGCGCTGCCGGTACGGTCATAGGTCATTTCATGATCAGAACTCAGGGAACGAAAGCTCCGCTCAAGACTTTGGAAGCATGAGACCGTCGCTCGCCGTTAACTACACGGCGCATGTCGCGGATAGCCAAAGGTTCCTACTGCGGGGCCCGCCGTTCCAGAAGCGCTCGCGCAGATAGCCAAAAACGGCGGTCTCCGGTTCCGTTCAGAATTGCCAGCCGTGCTCGCAAGTGGAGCTGCGAGGGGTGGACCCCAATGCTGGCGCTTTCTTACCCGAACGAGGCTTCGTTATGCGCAACCGCATCGACATAGATTCCAAACACAGCCGAGCAATCGTTATAGAAATCGGGGAGAGACTACGCGCGTTCCTTAAAGGAGAGCCGGAACCTCCGGGGAGCCTCAGAACGCAAATCGACCGGCTCCGTGAATTGGAAGAGCAGTCACCATCAATCATTCCAGTGGCTGAGCGTTGGGCCAAGCGTCGCCATTGAGCCGCTTTGGACAGCACAGACGGCTCGGCCGGACATGGACGGATCGGTGAAGCGCCGTGCGTCAAAAATTCTGGATGAGTACGGTGCGGCTCAATCCGAATTGATCGGCAAAGCCGCCGTGCTTACCGACGGAAAGGCAGGCACCGTCGAGAACGTTTGGCGCTGAGGCGGCCTTACCGTAGGCCAATCCGGGCCACGGCCATTTCTGCGATTTCTCGCGGCTCGCTAGGACCTGACGCGCCGACCTCGATAACCTTGCGAGCGACCATATCGCAAAACGGGTCATTACGATCAACCACGCCCAGCAAGTTGAGAGCGTGATTGAAGGCCTTGTTCAAAAGCTCGATTTCTTCCGGCTCGCGCTTGTCTTTCAGTAACCGATTGATTGGCATTGTCCCGCCCTCAGCCGACGCAACAAAAACCCGCCACTCCTTCTTATAGCACTGGAACTCGGTTCACGGTTGGAGAACTACGGAAGGAACCTTGACCCTTCACGGCCGCCAGCGTGACTCCTGGGGTGAGTAATCCCGTTGGCGCTCGCGGTGGCAAATCCACGCTCCCTAGCCATATTCCGGGGATGGTGACGACCGTCCAATGCAATTGCGGCGCTGAGTACAGACGCACTGAAGTGAAGTTCTTGGTGCCGCATACGGGCGACGCGATCTGCACGGTCCGCGGAGCCGCGCTAGAATCGTGGTCGGAAAGCACCCACATTCCCATATATGAACTTATTGCACGTCCAGACAGAAAGCCGAAATGACTGGCGTGACGGGGCGAATCCCGTCCTCATGTCCGTTTAGGGTCAAAAACGGAAGTCGCGGTTTTGTGGCGGGATGTCTGCTTTGCCCCCATGAGCGGACATTGGACGGACATTCCCGGAGGTCCGTTTAGTGCCAGAAGCCGACATCGCGCCGCCTCATGCGAGCTATACCAGCCAACAGGCTGTTAGATGCGCGGTGTACGAGTTATCCCGACCAGGATCGACATGAGCCGGTCGATGATGCCGGCGTTCTCCGCAAACACGGTCGCGATTCCGGGCATCCCGAGCCTAAGCTGGCTGGGGTCGAAGTCCTCCGGTATGGAAATGACCGCCGGACAGGTCTTGGCGCTGCCGATCGTGCTGACCCGCAACAGCATCCCCGATACTGCAATCTGGCCTTCGCCCACGCCGTGGGAAATGGCCGTAATCGTCGCCTCGTGAATCCGACAACGGTACGCGTCGGGTTGATCTAGATCAAAGGATGCCCATGGGGAGGCGCTTTCTCTAGGAGCCACTGCCCGAGGATGGCGAGCTTCGAGCAAACCCGGAAGCAGACCCGCGCCAGCCTGATCTGGATCAGGCGCATGGCGGCACGCAAAGACGGAAGTACGCCAGCACGACACCGTAGGAAATTAGCGCCGTTTGGCCATATCCGAGATGCGTCTTGTCGTAAACGGCAGCGGCCGCTGCCATTAGCCCGAGCTCGTTCAGGTCTGTTGGCCTGTACTCCGCGACCGCGAACTGCTTCTTCCTGAAGTCGTCCTCGGCTTCCAACTGGGCGTGCCATTCGGCCATGCAGGTATCGTCGCGATAGTCACAGAACTTGCGCGCCCAGCGCTTGCGAGCTCGCTTGCCGGTCGGCTCTGGATGGTCATCTTCCCAAGCCCAAGCCTTCCGATCGGCCTCATTGAACCGCGCTTTAGCGGCCTCCAAAGCATCATGGGAATCGGCCAACGCCCGAACCGCGTCACGGAATACCGGGCTCGCTTTGGACGAATCCAGCGGGCTCGCTGGGGCAGCAATCGCTATCGCAGCGGGGATCGCGGCGGCTGGTCGAATGGTCGCCAGCGCCGCGACATTGACGGCGGTGCTGGCCGCCAGCGCGGCTGCTGTGCCGCCTAGGAAGCCGCGGCGTGTCGTATCAATAGGCGTGTTTGTGGGTGGCGTGCTAAGCACGCGATCAGCCTGGGTCATTTGGATTACCGTCCTTCGTGGCTCGGGTTAGAGCCGGGGCGGAAGTTGGTCCTTCCCCTCGGTTCGCTTTCATGGTACCACGGTTTATGGCAAAGACAAGTGTGGTACCAAAGAAAAAACGCGGCCCCGCTCCGACTGGCAAAGGCATTCAAGTCGGCGAGCGGTGGCACCCCTCCGAGCTTGCCGCGATTGACGCTTGGATCGCAGCGTCAGCCGACAAGACGCTTACTCGCGCTCACGCCATACGGCGCCTGGTAGCGCTGGGGCTGAAGGCCAAGGGGAAGTGAAAGACTGGAAATGGACCAGAAACCTGAAGGTTCTGCTCGGGATTATTGGAGCCTTGGTCTTCCTGATTTGGGTCGCTTTGCAGTGGCGGTATTACTGAGTCCCCCGCCGGCTTGTAGATCTGGGGCTGAAGGCAAAGGGGAAATGAGCAATAGCGACCTTTCCGCGAGCGGCATCAATTTCGATGCTCCGGCTACTTTTCGCAAATGGCCATCACTCAACGGTCAACGGCGCATCGATAGCGCCGGCCCATACATGCTGCACGACGGCACGCTACTTGAGTGCATCCAACAGTTTTTGGCTAAACCGCCTGTGGTGCGGCACCTCTACGAGATTCACACGTCACCACAGCCACCACTGGTGGGCGCCGTAGTATCCGGCGAGATAGTCGCCGAACTCGCACACCTCCGAGATTTTCTCTGATCCCAGCCGGTAAGGTAACCTTAATTTTCTGTTTCGATTGTCGTTAAAATTTTATCGATTAGTCTCATTGTCAGTCGCGCGGGCGCAATACCCGAACGATCAGAGGCCAGCCCGAAGACCGCGCGTCTTCACGGCCTCGCCGAAATCAAGCAATGGAACCGGCCACGAACCGGCAATTGCGGTAACGAGCCGTCCGGTGACCGCCCGGACGGCTCTTACTATTGTGGCCTGCCTTTAGCTCGAACGCGCCGGTCCTTTGGTTCTGCGTCGCTTTAATACCGGCTCCCTTAAAATCCCAGCTTGTAGAGTTTGGGCTGAAGGCGAAGAAATGAAAACGAATGCGGCGAAGCCTCAGCACTGGCTTTGGTTCGGAACAGCGCTTTTGGCAATGGCGGTCATTGCATCGATCGTCATTTTAACGGACCTGTAGCCGGGGCCGTGTCGCTTCCTTCGGAAGAAGCTGGGCGGTCCCTTCGGATTTTGTGAAGTCAGGACCATAGTCAAACGAGCTGTAAATAAGTGGCCTTCCTCTGCCGCGCTTCCTGCCAGAATCTATATGATCCCTCCCATTGCGGGAGGCTCAAATGATTATCGAAACCGCTTTGTTCATTTCTGCTGTCGTCATCGTCGGCGTTGGCGCGATCCTGAAAACCATCAAATGGCGACGTGATGTGCTATCGCACATTGCGCACAGCGACTAGGGGCTGAAGGCAAGGCGCCCTCCCCGAAGCCACCCCTGTATGTTCCGCTCCGTTCCATTGACCCAACCGCCGCGGGAGGGTGGGATGGTTTTCCGAGTCGGGAGGGATCATGCTCCGTATCTGGTCGATTCTCGCCTTAGTTTTCTTAGGTGCCGTGCCGTCACATGCAATTACGCTTTTCATTCCGACTGCTGACCAGTTCAGCATCACCGAGACCGTTATCAACGGAGTTGGACAATATACGGTCGCCAACAATTCGACAGATGCTTACATTTACTCATTCGCAATCAAGCACTCCACAGGCGCTCACTCTCCAACAACCACGGTCAATCAATGGGAGAGTGCTGAAGCGTGTTTGGGAATTTGCCCGACAATCAATAACTCCTTCCGGTTTGGGAACATAGCTGGAGGAAATTTTGGAACGATTGGATTTGATATAGCTCCCGGAACGGTCTCTGATGGCTTCTTTTTCCAAGGCGACGCGTTAGTGGCCAGCCAATGGCAGATTTTTGTTCTCGACGCTAACGCTAGAAATTTCGCGACCATCTGCAGCGATGCAGCAGATCCCGGCTGCGGCGCACCTGCGAGCGTACCCGGCCCAATGGTTGGCTCCGGCCTGCCAAGCCTCTTGGCTCTGGCCGGCTTCATCGGTTAGCGCCGCAGTCGGCGAGCGATGGCGGCTTAACCGAGCTGCAGATCTCGACGTTGGCGGAGCGGAAGCCGGTCATCTCGGACATCACGACTCTAGTCCCCTTCGTTAACGTTGATCACGTAGGATTTTATCGTCCTGCAATCTGGCGGTTCCATTAGACTGCGCGGGACCGTCATCTCCCATTGCGGGACACGGGCCGCCGGCCTCTTGGGAAACGGAGGTCGGCGGTCCACCATGCATTGCTACACGCCGCCCGAGCCGACAACGACTACAGTGGACGGCATGGGATGCCCCTCGTCTTGCCGTCGATCGATCGAAGCATGAGCGTTATGTCCGCACCGCTCACAAAGATTGTATCGCCATGACCAAATGGCATCGGGTATAGCCGCTCGTCAGCATCCTTTACGGCCTCCAGCTTCGCCAGCCGCTTAGCCAAGCTCTCAATGCGGCGCATATCGCTTCACCCATTCCTCGACGGTGGCGCACTTTTCCGGCGACACCATCACAGGCCGCCCGCCCGATCGCTCCGCAATCAGCCTTTGCTTGTCAGCCTCGGGAAGCTCCCATTCGTCATGCGACAGCCTCACCACATAGGTCGGCACTGGTAGGTGCCCCCGCTCCAGCTTTGCCAATCGCGCTTCTAATGCTCGCGTCCGCGGTTTCATCGTTTCTGTTCCATTTCCGAAATGCGTTCCTCAAGATCCGTCAGTCGAACCGTGTCCGCGTAATTCTCGATCACCTTGGATATTTCGGACGCCTCGCTCGGCGTCAGCTCGCCCCTGGAAACGCTCTCCAGAATTTTCAGCATCGCGAGCGGACGCGTCCTGCGTTGTCTGCAACGGCGGCAGGTCGAAGTTAATCGGCCGATCCTTGCGTGGCGGTATCAATCGCTCAATGCAAAGGCGCATCATTGCAGGGTCGCCCTTCCCCGCCATTTCGATTGCCTTTTTGGTCAGCGCTTCCGCCTTGCCGTCTAGCAAAGCTTCAAGCAGCACGGTCGTCTTATTCCGCGTTCCTGGTTTCTTGCCGGCGGGATTGCCCGACTGCCCCTTCTTGAATGCCATCAGCCGTGGTTCCGCTGCCAGATGCCGCGCAGATCTTCGTCCAACGTCTTCGGCACTGGTCGAGAGGCCGGAGATGATCTGACGTTGATGCCGCCAGCCCGCCTTGCGGCCTTCACTCGCCGGTCGTTTTCCTCGCGTTGGGCCTTTTCCCGCGCTTCCATTTCCTTAAGCCGCTCGGCCTGGGCCTGCGCAGTGCGGCCCTCTTGCTCCGCCTTGGCCTGCTCATCCAATCGGGCCTTCATGCCGTTTCGCTCGACTACGTTGTCGTGCGCCAGGCGTAATATCGTCTTGCCATCCAGGCCGGGCGCTTGCTGGCGTAAGCGATGTCATCCGTGGCTAGAGTTTGCTGCGCGGCTTTTTCTTGTGCGACAATTCCCTCCAGTCGTGAGATGTTTTCCAGCAGGCGCTGGCTGGTCAGGACCAGGAAGTAATAGCCGAATTGCGGATTCTGAAAGTAGATCTCGAGCAGCTTTTCGTAGGTGATCCGGAGGCCTGTTCAAACTTCGGCTTCACCTCGGCCCACACCGCAGTCATCGCGCCACCCGCGAGTACGCGCAACTCAGCCGCTTGCGCTCCATGCGCGAGTGCTATCGCAGTGCCGATCAGCACGACGGAAAGTTTGTTCATCAGTCCCCCCACGGTAACCAAGAGCATCGCTACAACTGTCGCAAGGGCAAGCGGCCACCGTCAAGCCCGCTATGGGTCGATAAACTCAGGCATGACGGCTGTCGGCTGATGGTGCGCCGGGATGGTGCGCGCAATCCGCCGCTTCACGCGCAACGACTTATGACTGGGTGGACCGCTTCCTGCGATGGAGCGGGTGATGGAGCAGTCGTTCACGTAGATGAACGTGTGACTTAATCTAGGTCGAGCGCCCGTGTGGACTTCTATTTTGTCCCGGCCACTGACTGCCCAAGCGCCTCCTTGCATTGGTCTTTGACGTTGCCAATACTTTTCAGGATGCAACTTCGCTCCTTGCCGGGGCAGCTTTCCTTTAAGTCAGTCGTGCAGGCTTTGCTGACCTCGGCGACCCGCGCAAGCATCGCCTTACAAGCGTCGGAAAATTCTGCGGCCTGTGCTTTTACGCAGTCCTTAATGCGCCCCCCACCGGGTTTAACGTCAGCGCATTTTGCCTTGATGTCCGCCGCACAGGCTCCGAATGACCGCTCCTTTGCCATCGCGACCGGTACGGAGAGAATTATTACGGCACCAATTACCATGATACTCTTCATCATAGGTCATTCTCCCAAAAAAAGATGCGAATGCCCTCACTCACTTGGACCGGCGTGAGATGTGCCCAGACCAACCGGCTCTTTATTGGCCGATAAGAACGGCACACTCAATTGATATATGTCAACGCGCTAGGACCTTGGGCGCGGTGCGGCGGGAGCGCGAGGAGGAATGGCGCAAGACCCACCCACGGTCATCAGATGCATGAACTCGGCAGCATCGACGTGATGCATCTCGACCGGACGCTCGGCCAGTCGCGTCACGTTGCCTGTGCATCAGGCTGTCTGTCGATGACTTCCCCTAAGATGACTTCCCCTAAAGAAGGGATCAAGCTTCACAGGTTCGCCGGTATCCTTCCAGAACAGTTTTTGACCGAGGCTGGCCGCCACCGCGAGGCGGTGGTGGCCGCCGATCAGCGTATGGTCATCCGTTGCCTTGGCGATGATCTCCCCGGCTTCGTCCACGATGTTTTTCACTGTGACGCCTCCAATCCGATGCGCCGGAATAGACCGGGCATTGGTTCAAGCGACGCAGCCGCACTATGGCACGCTGAGCGCAAGCTGTATCTGGGCTCGACCGTCAGATCGCGGACGCTCTGCACTATGCCGTGCGTATCCGCATTTCATTCACCGGCATCCATTACCTGTCCCGGCTCTCAAGATGCCGGCAAAATGGAAATCAGAACGCAGGCCACCAGAGCCACGCTCAAAATGACCGTCACGATCCCGGCTACTTCGATGATGGAAGTCCGCCTTGGATAAATTGCCATGCGCCATCCTTGGTGGCAGTCGAGTGATGGCATTGATCTACGTCAAGCAGGTTGCGAGCTAAGCCGTCCGGCAGTCGACGCGAAGCCGACGCGTTCGGCCAAGCGATACGAGTTCCGGCGGGCCAGACCACCGGGGGCCGTGCAAAGACGCATCAGCGTGGCTCGGACAATTGGCGGCGGTGATGCTCATCGGGTTTTTACCGCCGCGCAGAACTGTTCCGTCACTGCCGCTTTTTCGTTGTCGACGTCCCAGCCATTCGTCTCGGCGTTCTGCTTAGCCAACTTGTACTCGATCTGGATGGTCTGCTTGATGGCCGCGTACGATTTCCAGTCGGCCTTGGACAACTTGGCTGGCGGCGCACCGCAGACGTTGTGGGCAATCGCTTTCTGCACACTGGTGCTGACGTCGCTCATATGGCCCTCAACCTCGGCGGTGAAGCGCGCCTTGGCGTACTGGCTGTTGGCTGCGATGAAGTCCCTGCAGAAGGCGACCCGTTGACCCCCGTCGCGGGCTTTGATGTAGGCCGTCTGCGTTTCGAAATGCAGGCGGTAGGCGAGTTTGTTGGCGTTCGGTTTCACCGCTTCGAGCATGGCGCGGTGGTCACCCGAGGTGGCTTCATTGATCCTTATGTCACATACTTTGGCGAGGGAGACGACCGGAACGTAGGCCCGCACCTTGGCTTCCAAGGCATCGTTGGCGTGCGCCATTGGTACGTACAGGCTGGCGGCGATTGAGAAAGTAGCGAGGTAGCACTTCATTGGTGACATGCTCCAGATCACCGAACAGGAAGCGGCGGGGTTGGGATCGGGTGGCCGAAATCTTTGGGCGGCTGCCGAGCGAGGCGTTGATCTGCATCAACCGTTCTGGCAGCCCTTGAATGGTCGTTTTCCTTGCAACATCAACGACATCACAACGTAGCGAGATGATCCCATCCGCACCCATCGAACAGGCGAGGCGTCCAGTGCTCGATGCCCTGAACGCCTCGCCCTACACGCCGGCCACGGGGCACCCTGATCGCCGCTCAGGCGGCACGCCAATCGCCAAAACGTGCCGCCCGTCGCGTCCTCGCACAGGCCAAGAGAGGCCAAAGCCCGTGCGGCGCGGTCTGGTTGGGCGAACTGTCAACCGATGCGCTGACAGTTCGCCCGGCAAGGCATCCAGGGCACTCGCCAGCAACGGCGACGCGCTCAAGTCGGTGTTCACGTCAACCAGATACGTCATCAGGCTATCCCGGCGCATCTCTCTGCGGAATGCGGCAACTGAAGCCCAGCGCTCATGTCGGCCCATCACCACCTCCTGATCGCGTTGCGGATGCGATCATGCGTGACCGCGTCGTGCTGATCGACTTTGCTATGTTTCACCCACGCCGTCGTATTAGTTAGGTCGTGTATATTTGTCACACGCGCTGTAAATGCGCGGTCGTTCCCCGTGTGTTCGCTGCTCATCATGATTGTGGCAACCCCGGAGACGTATGGTTTTCAGATGGTGAATAAGATTGGGGATCGTGGAAGTGCCGAAATCAGAAGCAGAAGTGTCAGCCGATCTACGGGACGAAGCTGAGAGGATCGACGCTCTCGCCCGTGCGCTGGCGGATCAGTTCGGTCGCAAGGTCGTTGTGGTGTGGCCAGACGATAAAGAAGTCGTTGTTGAACCTCGCGCCGGGCGAGGTCTGGACAGCTAAGTGCTGCTGCCTTCGCGCGCTCCGCAGGTGCCGGGCGTTAATCCGAAGTTCGTCATCGAGCCGGGTCATGGCCGGTTCACCGTCGATGATATCCGCTGTCGTCGGATAGACGCCGCCAGCGTGGCCGTTTGGCTTCGGACATTTACAGCGAGGCAGGGCCTTGGTTCGAAACACGCCTCTGCCAACGTGCTTGATGCGCGCGAACCTCATGGCGTCACCATTTCCTGATCGTATTCGATAGTGCAGCGCAAACCTGTTCCACACCAGCACGGCATCTTGCCATAGCATCTGCCTTACTCGATCCCGATGTCGTTACGATCAATTCGACCTCTACCTCGCCGCCGATCTCTTTCAACTCGATAGTCGCATCCCAAGGGTTCTGTTGCAGCCATTCGCCTTCGGTCCCGTCACGCATCGACTTCTCAACTTCGACCTTCGGCTTCAACTTCGTTAGCTTCTTCATTCCCGCCTCCCCGTGATGGCTTGATGATGCGCACCGCCGACGCAGCGCCCATCTTGCCGAGCCGCCGGTCGCGATGCTGCTGCCGCTGCGTGGCGATCCGCTTCTGGGCCTACCGGCTCGCCCGATCTTCGGCACCGCGCTTGATCGACAATCGCTCGATGCCCTGCGCCGCGCACCATTCGGCTTCAGCCGCCTTCGCCCCCTGACGAAGCTGGGCGGCGTTGATTTTTAGTTCGTCATCGAGCCGCGTCATGGCCGCGCCACCCGTCAGCCTTTCCATTTCGGCAATGGTGAAGGCGATGACGTGGCGCGATCTCACCCTGATCGGTGGCGAAGCCCGGCGGTGCGGCATCGGTGGTGTTTGATGGGATACCGGGATCGTTCCGAGACCTCCTCCTTGGAGAGCCACTTCACAGACGGTCAGCGGCGGCGGTGCCTGCTGAGAGAAATGGTCGCATGCCGCCCGACTGGCTGATGCGGCGACTGCATCGCCTAGAGGATAGTTGTATAGGTCCGCCGTTGGTATTTTAGTCTCACGGCGAGTGCGGCTATGCGTTGGGAAATCGCCACAGTTTAACATCCGCCGTTTTGGTGTGAAGATCTAACCAGCTTCTTAAAATGCTGGTCGAGGTCCGCTCAGGGTCCAAAACCGGAAGTGTCCCTGCCTGCACGGCCCGTCCGCTGTAGCCGCCAACCGCATATGCTCGGAAGAACGCTGATGGCTTTTGGTATGTGGCGGTGACATGGGGCAGCAACGGGCGGAAAGAGCAGCTAGGTCCCTGTAAGTCTGAAGCCCTCGCCCAAGAACTCATCAAAGCGCAGTTAGCCGCATGGCATGAGGGCCAAAAGTTATTTCTGAAACCGCCGCGATAACATCCCCCGCCGTTCAACTTCACCCACCGCGCGCGTTAGCCACGGTTAAGTCGCGGTGAGAGATTTGGCCGCCAGCGCCGCCCGCCCCTAGTCATGAATGGCCCGTGTTGCCCGCCAGCGCGGAGCGGTTTTCTTGCGGCGACATTCCGAGCCGATCGAGCGCGCTGCGCCAGGCCGGCATGCCGATCACGATGGTGAGCTCGGGCTTGCCGATCAAATAGACGGGCGAGCCGGCATCGCGGAACACCATTTCGATATCGAGCGGGCTCACTTCCGGGCTCGTCGCCAGCACGGCATCGACAGCCTCGGTGATCACGGTGACATCGCGAGATCGTTCAGCGAGGAGCAAGGTGCGAACCTGGGGAAGGTCGAGCATAGCGGCGAGATAGCACCAATCGTTAGGAGGCGCTGGGTCGTGAGGCCGCGGACGGTCAGGCCCTGCCTCTGCGATCTAGCTAACTGTAGCCTGGCCGCGGATCCCCGAAGAACTCCGAGGTCAGGTCGCGATACTCTGCAGCCTGCCGGGCTGTCCTCTCCTCGAACACGATTGAGACGATCTATCGCAGCCTGTTCATTCAGGCACGTGGCCTGCTGAAAAAGGAGCTTCTTGAGCACCTGAGGGCGACGCACACGGTCCGCCGATCCAGGCACGCCAGCATGAAACGAAACGCGCTCGGCCAGATCAAGAATGCCGTCTCCATCAGCGAGCGACCGCCGTCGGTTGAAGATCGTGCGGTGCCAGGCTATTGGGAGGGCTACCTGATCGGTGGATCGGGGAATAGTTATCCGATCAACCTTGCCTCGACCTTGCCAGCGACATCGCCGGCTCCTTCCGTTGATCGAACGGCCTACTTGATCTCGACCGACTCTTTGGAAACCTCCGCGCCAGAAGAGCGAACGCTATTTCCGATTTCCTTTAGCTGTTCCGTTGCGGCCTCATACTGTGTTTTTAGAAAGTCGGTTTGAATCCGTATTGCTTCTTGCAGGTCGTTTGCATGAAGAAGTTTTTTCGCATGATCAAAGGCGCTTTTCATATTTTGCTCGGTAAGCGACAAGGCCCTAAGCGACAGGTCAGTGGTTGGATTGGGAAGCATGGAGACTGACTTATTTGCGGCTTCAATGAATGCGTGAAAACTCCTCTCAGCTTGATCGATTGTTTTCTCGGCTACTTCCTTGATTTGCGCAGGAACTTCTAACTTGAATTGCTGCTCTGCCATATCTATGCCTCCTGAGTAACTCCGGGAACGTTGCTGCTCCAATCACACTTTCCTTCGTTGGTCGTGTTCAGTGCCGCACACAAGTGCACTTGGACCGGCAATCTCAATCGGGATGGATCACACGTCTCCCGAAGCTGAAGCATATGACCGATAGAAACGTCAGCGTTATTATGATTATTCGATAGAACCAAATCTTCATCCAGGAACATGTGGTGCCAGCGGAACACTTCCATCAGATGCAGTACGAAGCCAAGCCTTGGTCGATATCACCGTCGAGGCGGTGCATCGGTTTTTCGGATCCTCCTCCGCCATTGCTTCGTCCGCGACGAGAGCAACCAGTCAAACTCCTATCCGCCCGACACTGGCCATTTTTCGCGGACCAAAGGAACCTCACCATGCAGCCGGTCGTTTCAGGCGCACTCTTGTGGCAGGGGCCGACGGAGCGGCGTGAAACGAAAACCATTCTTTTTCGCCCACGCCAGTTCAGACGTCAGAAATTCCGCATGCTCGATGAACGCAGCCCGGACGAACTGCTGGATGACTGGATGATTTCTAGTCCAGCGGCTGAACCTACTTCATCCGACTGGACCTATTTCTTTGACCGTTTCTTCGGGACATTGGCCCCTTTCTTACGCGCTTCCGAAAGTCCGATCGCGATCGCCTGCTTCCTGCTTTTAACCTTCTTGCCGGATCTTCCGCTCTTTAGCGTGCCGGGCTTGCGCTTCTTCATGGCTCGGCCGACTTTTTTCGACGCGCCTTTGGAGTATTTACTCTTCTTTTGCTTTCTTGGCCATTGCACTGGTCCTTCGAAGTTTCTGGAGCATCCAAATCGGAACTCAGCGTTCGGCCAAAGGTTCATTTTCTTTGATGAAATGCAGAGAACACTCGAGGAGTTGGGATGACTATTGAAAAACAAAAGTGGCCTTCGCGGTTTTGAACTTGATGCCAGCAGCCAGACCCGCCCGTACCGAGATCGTCAAAGCCGTCATCGTGCTGAAGTCCGGCGTGCAGGGCACGGAAGGCTGAAGTCGGAAATCCAGCAGATGGTACGCCAGCGCCTTTCGACGCAGGCCTATCCGCGCGAGATCGAATTCATCACCGCACTGCCGAAAGACGCCGAATTGGCAAGATCCAGCGTTTCATTCCGCGCAGTGGGGCGTAAACTCGAGTGCGACGACCGGCGTTGCGTAGCGAGAAGGCGGCAGATAGATCGCCGGCCCGCAGACGGGAATGGGAAAGGAAGTGCCTGCCATGCCAAGCGACACCAAAACGCCTGCGCCTTTAGATCCGGCTGCTCTGGCAGAACGATTTCGAACGCTGGCGATCAAAAGCCAAGCTGCAGTACAGGGATTCCTCGCCGACCGGTCAGACGTAGCCAATATCGGCATGGGTGATCCGGCCGAGATCGGCCAAGCCTTCTTTGAACTGACGACCAAGCTCATGGCCGATCCGCGGCCGGTCGCGATTGCCCAGATCGAGCTTTGGGAACAAAGCGTCAGCCTGTGGGCACGGACATTGCGACATCTACTCGGCGGCGAACCACCGCCTGCCAGCGCACCGGACAAACGTTTCAAACACCCCGAATGGGTCGAAAACGCTATATTTAGCTATATCCGCGACAGTTATCTTCTTTCCGCTCGCGCCATCCTCTCTGCCGTCCGCGGCGTCAAGGGGCTTGATGAAGAGACTTCCAGGAAGGTCGAATTTTATACCAAGCAATTCGTCGATGCATTGGCACCGTCGAATTTTGCTGCGACAAACCCTGAAGTATTGTCGAAGACGATTGAGACCGGCGGCGAGAATTTGCTCAGCGGCCTGACGAATTTGCTCAACGACCTGCAGCGCGGAAAGGGTCGCCTCAGCGTCACTATGACGGATATGAACGCGTTCCGGCTCGGCGAAAATATTGCGACGACGCCGGGCAAAGTTGTTTTCCAGAACGAGATGATCCAACTCATCCAGTACACGCCGATGACAGAGCACGTACGTAAAACGCCTCTGTTGATCATTCCGCCGTGGATCAACAAATTCTACGTCCTCGATCTCCAGCCCAAGAATTCGTTCATCCGCTGGTGTGTCGAACAGGGGCACACGGTGTTCGTCATCTCCTGGATCAATCCGGACGCACGCCAGCGGGACAAGAGCTTCGAGCACTATATGCTCGAGGGCCCTATCGCGGCGATGGCGGCGATCGAGAAAGCCACTGGCGACCGTTGGGTGAATTGCGTCGGATATTGTCTTGGGGGAACGCTGCTCGCATCGACGCTCGCTTATCTGGCGGCGAGAGGCGACGATCGCGTGAAGAGCGCGACCTATTTCGTGACGCTTGTCGATTTTGTGGAGTCCGGCGACATGTCGGTCTTCATCGACACCGGGCAACTCGCGGCGCTCGAAGCGCGCATGAACGAAAAGGGCTATCTTGATGCGCAGGACATGGCGACGTCGTTCAACATGTTACGCGCGAACGATCTGATCTGGTCGTTCGTCGTCGGCAACTACCTGCTCGGTAAGGAGCCGGTTCCATTTGATCTGTTGTACTGGAATTCAGATGCGACGCGCATGCCTGCCGCCATGCACTCATTCTACCTGCGCAATATGTATCAGGAGAACAAACTTGCCGAGCCCGGAGGCATCACTCTCGATGGCACACCGATCGATCTGCGGAAAATTACGACGCCGACATTTATTCTGGGTACGAAGGAAGATCATATCGCACCCTGGAAATCAGCTTATCGGGCGACCCAGCTCTATGGCGGTCCGGTTGAGTTTGTGCTGTCCGCGTCTGGCCACATGGCCGGAGTGATAAGCGCACCCGGTTCGAAATATGGCCACTGGACGAATTCGTCGAATCCCGCGACGGCCGACGAATGGTTCAAAACTGCGACCGAGCGTCCGAGTTCGTGGTGGCCCCACTGGAACGAGTGGGTGACGCTATTCTCAGGTGGACAAGTCGCTGCCCGGACGCCTGGCGAAAGCCTGCCAGTCATCGAAGACGCGCCGGGATCCTATGTGAGAGTCCGCTCCGACGGTCGGACGCGTTGCCCGCCGCGTATGCGGCGAGCGCCAAATGAGCTACACTGCCCTTCCGCCTCACTGGAGGGCGCCATGGACGACGACGAGGGCGATAGGTCTCGAATTGAGAAGACGATAGAGGCCGTGAAGGATATGGCGAGTTCGACAACGTACGCTGCGAACTCAGCCGCCACGCCAAGTGAAGAAGAGAAAATGACCGTAATGGACGTGCCGTTAGTCGCCGATGCGGCGGCGATGCCTATGCCCCTTGTTGCTCCAAAAGGGAAGGCCCGGGCCAAACGCACACCGACCAAGACGCCGCCGAAGAAAGCAGCCGCAGCAAAGGCGGCTAAGAAAACCGCCAAGAAGTCTGCAACCGCTGCTAAAAACTCAAAGAGGGCGGCCAAGCATTCACCCGCAGCTGCCGGGCGTAAGGTCGTTGGGAAGAAGACAGTTGCGAAGAAGAAGAAAGCGAAAACGTCGAGGCGCTAGTGGGTTCGACTGCGACGACCTTGAACGGTCGCCTAGCGAGAAGCTGAGTGAGCCAGGGATACGTCTCTGGCTGCTGGCGCGCACGCCGCAAGACGGCATGAGCTCCGACAATGAGAATGCGCCTGAGGTATTGGTCGCCCAGCGGCCATGTGCAAATTCTCTCAATTTCAAGGCCGCGTTGGTGCCATCGGTTTGCACATTCCAAACTCTCGTTAAGCTGCGTGAACAATAGCGCTGCTTTTTCAAAGGATCTGAGGGAGAGAGAACATAAATCGCCGCAACATATTGAGTGTCTCTGCAAAGATCGTACTTGGACTTGCCTTTCTTGGTGTCACTGGTGGAGTTGCCCGCCAGGGCTGCCGAGATTAAGCTTCTATGCGCCGTGGCTTTGCATCCGGCGATTGACGTACTGATCCCGGATTTCGAAAACTCCTCGGGACACAAAGTAACGGTCGCCTACGGAAATGCGGGCGCTATCGCGGACCGTTTTCAAAAGGGTGAGGCCGCCGATCGTATGATAAACGCTGCGCCACTGATGGACCGACTTCGAGCGCAAGGCAACGTCGTGGCTGGCGACCGCATCATCATCATCGCGAAGGTCGGTGTTAGTGCCTTTGTGCGCAAGGGTGCCGCGAAGCCCGACATCAGTTCAGCCGACGCCTTCAAACGTTCGTGCTCGACGTAATCGGGCATCGGGCCCTTCGGTAGCGGATGGTCGTCGTTGGGAACGATGTGGATTGAAGGTAGTGTGCGATGGCTGATCGGGATCAAGTCGCCAATATCGCGTTCAATTTCGTCGGCTTTTGATAGAGATGAACGGGCGAGAAGTTCCTCCGTAGCACTCATTTGAGCAATGCTCCCAGGTGTTGCTGCGCGATTGAAGTCTTGACGGTCAAGCAAAATGTTCTCGTTGTCCACCGCTTATGTCGATGGCCATGTAACGTGCACGACATTGGAACTGTCGCATTTCTGACATAATGAGCGGGGATGGGATCACCAAGCATGGCAGCGGCCAATGCGTGACGTGACGGGGATGAGTTAGCGGCGTCTCCGCCGCGGTGGGCCCTACTTCGATGAATGTTGGTCGCTAGCCTGCCGATGAGTTCGCAATCCTCAGCCTCGGTTCCGTAGCTTTTCTAACTTGGCCTTGACGTCCTGCACGGTACGCCCCGCTCCGGCTGACTGAGGCTGCCTTTACGTGGCGGCCGACGAAGGCAGCGACCAAGACGAACAGCCAGACAACTTTTGGCGCGATGAGAACGGTGTCACGGCTCATCGCTAAAGCTTAGGCCGCTGAGGCGTGGAACGCGCGCATGCCCCGCTTTCCCTGACCATGATCCGGCGGCCGAAAGAAACGCCGGTCTGGCAACTGGGGCGAAATCATCACCTAAACTCTTCGATCAGCGCCTTCCAGCCGAGCGCATCGTTCCTCATCAGCAGCAAAACGCCAAGCTGCTGCCAAGTGGTGTGGCAATTCGCAATCGGGACGGGCAGCATCAACAAATATCAACGACTCTTGCCCGGCCTCAGCAACGTTGCGCTGCGGAGAAAGCGCCGCTTGTCCAGTAGGAGCAAAGGATAGGAAGCGAGTTGCGCTATCTCGATCGCTCCTGACTTGCTGATCGCAAGCTTCGGGTGAAACTCGCATAGCGCGTGTCGTCCGCCGGCACCGCATTCAGGAGGTGCCGTTTCGCATGCTGCCTAGCTCGCATCGGCCGGCACGAAGCAACGGATTACGATATTGCCGCGAAGGCTGGCATACCAAACGACAGCTTCGCCTAACGGGTTACCGGCGTTTCGAATGACCGCCGCCTCCGGCACCTGCCACCACACGCCGTCAATTGGTACCCAGTAGCGTCCGGAGCGTACGTCGTAGTTGGTTCGATGTCCGTCGGAAATATCGCAGCAGGGAGCGCCTTCCAGGCTGCGCACGCCCTTGAACCAGGCGCGAATATGATCAGGGACGTTTTCAAACTGTCCCGCGATCGACAGCGCGCGCCATTCCCGCCGCGAGAAACAACGCTCCAAGCAGAAGCAACAACGGGCGCAAGCACATCCTGAGTCTCCGCGACCCATTGTGTGCAAGTTACGTCTCGGCCTCGTGGAAAGCCAGCTTCATGCGAATTTGCCTTCGCGCCGCAATATTGCCTATGAGCCAACAACTCTTGTCAAACTGATCAATCGCGACGATCATCGCCCAAATTCCTACTTGCGTTCTTGGCGACTAATTGTGTGCCGTCAATGACCGCGGCGATGATGGGAGTGACCCCATGTCTGTTGCACCATGGATCAAGTCGTACCCGCGAGGCGTTCGCTGGGACGCAGAATTGATCACCATGCCGGTCCAGCAGATCCTAGAGAGATCCGCCGCCAAATGGCCGGATAATCCCGCGCTCGATTTCATGAACAAAAAGATCCTCTATCGCGAGCTGGACGATCTAGCTAATCGAGCAGCCAAGGGATTCCAGAAGCTCGGCGTACGCCCTGGCGTGCACGTCGGACTCTATCTCCCCAACACACCTCATTACATCATCGCATTCTTCGGCGTGATGAAAGCGGGTGGCACGGTCGTCAACTACTCGCCACTGGATGCAGAAAAAGTTCTCGAGCACAAGGTCGACGACAGCGAGACCGACATCCTCGTGACGCTCGACCTCAAGGCGCTTTACCCGCAGATGGGTCGGTTACTCGGGACGACGAGATTGAAGAACTCTTGTCGTCGGCAACGTAGCGGAAATGACATCGGCGCCCGAGGCCGTGCGCGCTCAAATGTCGCACAATGGCGAAACCGTCACCGTCCCCAAGGATGGCAGGCACGTGACGTTTGACGAGTTCCTCAGTAACGATGGCGAGTATGTTGCCTTTCCAATTGCCGATCTGCGTGAATCAGTAGCTGTACTTCAATACACCGGTGGCACGACCGGGCTTCCAAAAGGCGCAATGCTCACCCACGCCAACCTTTCGTCCGCGACCGCGCAATATGTTGAGACGACCCATACGCAGCCGCAACTCCTCGACGAGGGGCACGAGCGGATTCTTGCTGTCCTGCCGCCGTTCCACATCTATGCGCTGACGGTCAATATGCTGATGGGTTTGCGCATCGGCGCAGAGCTGATCCTGCATACCCGGTTCGATACGGCTGCAGTGGTGAAGGACATTTCGGAGAAGAAGGTTACGGTCTTTCCCGGCGTTCCAACGATGTATGTCGCGATCATCAACTATCCCGGCGTCGAAAATATCGATTTGTCTTCGATCAAGTGGTGCGCGTCCGGTGGAGCCCCTCTTCCCCTGGAGGTGCAGAAGCGCTTCCAGGATATCTCCGGCTGCCGACTGGCCGAGGGCTGGGGCATGACCGAAACCTCACCCACAGGTACGTTTACGCCGCTGGAGGGTGAGGTGAAGCCGGGCTCATGCGGGATTCCCATTCCCGGCATTACCATCAAGTTTGCTGATGTCGACGATCCGTCTCGTTACGTGGGCTTGGGCGAAAAGGGCGAGATCTGCATCGGCGGTCCCAACGTCATGAAGGGATATTGGAAGCGCGCAGATGCAACGAAGGAGACCATGACCAAGGACGGCTTCCTTCGAACCGGCGACGTCGGATACATGGACGAAGACGGATACGTCTTCATTGTCGACCGAACCAAGGACATGCTGCTGTGCGGCGGATTTAACGTCTATCCGCGTATCATCGAAGAGGCGATTTATCAGCATCCAGGCGTTGAAGAGGTCATCGTGATCGGAATCGACGATGATTATCGAGGCCAATCGCCCAAGGCATTCGTGAAGCTGAAGACGAACTCAAGCGCCGTCACGCTCGATCAATTGAAGGATTTTCTCAAGGACAAGTTGGGAAAGCACGAAATGATCAATGCGTTGGAAATCCGCGATGCCCTGCCCAGAACGGCCGTCGGCAAGCTGTCCAAGAAGGAACTTTACGACGAGGAGGCCGGAAAACGCGTTGCTCAAAAAAATGAATTCTGAGGAGCTCCCGCGTCCCGAAAGGTTCCCGCGTCCACGCGCGTGTGTGCATCGCCACCAATGCGTCACCCTTCTTCTCGAACCAAGCCTATAGGGATGCCAGCCTTGCCGGCCGACCCTGGATAAAAGTCCGGCACTTCAAACGCCGGTTCGATTTATTCGCTTGCGGCATCTGAAGTATTGGACAACACTTGCGAAAGAGAAGGCATCCGCACTCGTCTTCCGGTCTGTTTTTTCGCGGTTGGCGATTTCTATAAGCCTTCGAAAAGAACGACCCAGAGGGAGGAGTGCCATGCGACAGTGGATGATAGCTGCTGCCTTGCTGCCGTTACTTGGCGGTACGGCCCTTGCGCAAGAGACGGTCAAGATCGGCTACATCGATCCGCTCTCGGGCGGCGGTGCCAGCGTCGGCGAGGTCGGCTTCAAGACCTTCCAGTTTCTTGCAGAAGAGTTGAATGCCAAGGGCGGCATTCTCGGCAAGAAGGTCGAGATCGTTCCATTCGACAACAAGACCAATCCTCAGGAAAGCTTGATTCAGGCTCAGAAGGCGATCGACAGCGGCGTGCGTTTCATCACTCAGGGTAACGGGTCGTCAGTTGCCGGTGCGCTGACGGATTTCGTGACGAAGTACAACGACCGCAATCCCGGCAAGGAAATCCTCTATTTCAACTACGCCGCGGTGGATCCGGTGCTGACCAATGCAAAGTGCAGCTTCTGGCATTTCCGTTGGGATGCCAATTCCGACATCAAGATGGAAGCGCTGACGAACTACATGAAGAGCGCTCCGGACATCAAGAAGCTCTATCTGATAAACCAAGACTATTCGTTCGGCGAGTCGGTCCGCTCCGCAGCAAAGACCATGCTGAAGGCAAAGCGGCCGGACATTCGAAATCGTCGGCGACGAGCTGCATCCGCTGCTGAAGATTACCGACTTCGCACCGTACGTCGCGAAGATCAAGGCGTCTGGCGCCGATAGCGTCATCACCGGTAATTGGGGGCAGGATTTTGCGCTGCTCCTCAAGGCTTCGGCCGACGCCGGACTGAAAGTAAACTGGTATACCTACTATGCGGGCGGTACCGGCGGTCCCACCGCGATCAAGCAGGCGAACCTAAATCATCAAGTGTACCAGATCGCCGAGGGAATTCCGAATCTCGGCAATCCGTCGGCAGACGCTTTTGAGAAGGCGCTGCGGGCCAAGTATGACTTCAGCCTGTTCTATCCCCGCGCCGTGAACCAGATGCGGATGTTTGCGGCCGCGGCGGAAAAGGCCAAGTCTCTGGACCCGGTCAAAGTTGCTGTCGCGCTCGAAGGCATGCAGTTCGACGTCTTTGACGGTGGTAAGGGCACCATGCGCAAGGACGATCACCAGTTTTTCCAGCCAATGTATATCGCCTCGTTCGGTGATCGCACGGAGAAGGAGCCGTTCGACGAGGAAAAGACCGGTTGGGGCTGGCGGCAAGCTGCAAAGATCGAGCCGGAGCAGACCATACTTCCGACCACCTGCAAGATGGAGCGCCCGAACTAACCGTCGTCTCCGCGCAAGCTTCCCTCGCTCCGGCAATCGCCGGAGCGAAGTTGGTTCATCTCTCGGGGGTGGTGTGTCGTGCTCGAACTTATCGTCATTTCCACGCTGAACGGCGTTCTTTTTGGAATGCTGCTGTTCTTGATGGCAAGCGGCCTGACCGTCATCTTCAGCATGCTCGGCGTTCTCAATTTTGCGCATGCAAGCTTCTACATGCTCGGCGCATTCTTTGGCTTCCAGATCAGCCGATGGATTGGTTTCTGGCCCGCGCTCTTCATCGCTCCCGTTACTGGCAGGGGCGCTCGGGGCGGCAGTCGAGCGATTTGGCTTGCGACGGGTTCACCGTAACGGTCATGTCGCGGAACTTCTGTTTACTTTCGGCCTGGCGTTCGCGATCGAAGAGATCGTGCAAATCATCTGGGGCAAAAGCCCGGTCGATTTCCGTATTCCGGCGTCATTGGATTTTCCCGCCTTTAGTACTTTTCTCGACCAATTACCCAGCCTACAAGATGTTTATGTTGCTGGTGTCGATCGCGATCTTCGTTGGCCTGCTCGTGGTTCTCAAGAAGTCGCGCGTCGGCTTGATCGTTCAGGCAGCCCTCACCCATCCGCATATGGTCGGGCATCTCGGCCACAATGTCGGACGCATCTTCATGCTGGTGTTCGGCGTCGGTACGGCGCTTGCCGCCGTCGCCGGCGTGATCGCGGGTCCCGCGCTGGTGACGCAATCGAACATGGCAGCGCTACTTGGGCCGATCCTGTTCGTCGTCGTTGTCGTTGGAGGCCTCGGTTCGCTACCAGGCGCCTTCGTTGCATCGTTGCTGATCGGCCTCGTCCAGACCTTCGCGGTCTCGATGAACGGCTCACTGGCCGGCGCATTTGGCCCGCTCAGTCCGGACTATGCGCAAACCTGGCTGTCGGACATCTGGGGCGTCACGGTCGCGCAGATCGCGCCGATCATGCCGTATGTATTGCTGGTGCTCATTCTGATCTTTCGTCCGATGGGTCTACTGGGGACACGTGAAACATGACCGAGTTGACTTCAAGTGTAGCGCCGCCCTATCCGGCTCTCAGCGAAAGACTGAAATTCTATGGCATCTGGGTAGCCGTGGCGCTGCTGGTGTTAGCCCTGCCGAGGATTTTCGGTTCGGGGGGCGCCCTGACGACCTTTAGCTTAATCGGCATCTCAATCATTTTCTCCCTCTCCTACAATATCCTGCTCGGCCAAACCGGACTGCTTTCGTTCGGACACGCCGTCTACTACGGCCTTGGCGGCTTCCTGGTGATTCACGCCATTAACCTCATCAGCACCAACAAGCTTCCGATCCCGCTACCCTTCGTTCCTCTGGTCGGCGGTCTGACGGGATTATTCTTCGCTGCACTGCTTGGCTGGGTTTCGACCCAGCGCAGCGGAACGGCGTTCGCGATGATCTCGCTTGGCGTCGCCGAATTGATCGCCTCATCGGCTCTGATCTTGCGCACCTTCTTTGGGGGCGAAGCCGGTATCTCGGCGAATCGAACTAAATTGTTCCGGATATTCGATTGGAATTTCGGACCTCAGATTCAAATCTACTATCTAATCGCGGCCTGGACGCTGCTGGCAGTCATCGCCATGTACGCGCTGACGCGCACGCCGCTTGGCCGTATTTGCAATGCCGTGCGCGACAATCCAGAGCGCGTTCAGTTCGTCGGCTACGATCCACACGTCGTTCGCTATCTGGCCTTTTGCTTCGCCGGCTTCTTTGCCGGCATCGCTGGCGCTCTCGCCGCGATCAATTTCGAGATCGCCAACTCAGCCTATCTTGGCGCCTTGCAGTCCGGCAGCGTTCTGTTCTCGACCTATATCGGCGGCGTCGGATACTTCATCGGGCCGATTGTCGGAGCGATATTCGTTACAGTGCTGTCGCTGAGCTTGAGCGATTTGACATCGGTCTGGCAGCTTTACTTCGGACTGTTCTTCATAGCGGTCGTGACGTTTGCGCCCGGAGGAATCACAGGGCTTCTGATGATGCACAGGCCGCTGGTCAAGGGCGGCACATTGGGCAAGGTGTTGCCGTCCTATTTGATAGCGCTCATTCCGACGCTCGCATTGGTCGCTGGTCTCGTTCTTGCGATCGAAACTATCGTGCATCACACCGTGAATCCGGGCGATGACCCGAATATCAAAGCCTTCGGTATGAACTTCAACGCATCGAGTCCGATCACGTGGATCCTAGCTCTGTTTCTTGTCGTCGGCGGATTTTTCGTTGCGCGAGAGACCTGGCGCAGGCTTGCGCGCGCCTGGGATGACGCGCTGACGGCGGCGCATGAAAGGGGATACCACGCATGACCGCGCCTGCCATTGAAATTAAAGACGTCCAGAAAAGCTTCGGCAATATTCCGATCATCCGCGACCTGAACCTGAGCGTGGCACAGGGCGAACGGCACGCGCTGATTGGCCCCAATGGTGCGGGCAAATCGACAACGTTCAATCTCATCAGCGGCTACATCAGACCGACGTCAGGAACGGTCACGCTTCGCGGCGAAGTGATTTCGGGCCTGCCACCGTATCAGATCAACCGCCGCGGCCTGTCGCGCAGCTTCCAGGTCACCAATGTGTTCACCAACATGAGCGTATGGGAAAATCTGCGTTGCGCCGTGCTCTGGACCGATGGCCATCATTACTCGTTCTGGAAGAACATCGATAATCTGAAGGAGGTCCGCGACCGAACGGCGCAGGTACTCTCGGACATCGGTCTCGCTTCACGCCGCGATGTACCGGCCGGGCTGCTGACATATGCCGAACAGCGCGCGCTGGAGATCGGCATCACTGTTGCAGGCGGCGCCGACGTCATCCTGCTCGACGAGCCAACTGCAGGCATGAGCCACGCAGAAACGGAGCAGGCAGTTTCGCTCATTCATCGCCTCACCGAGGGCCGAACATTGGTGATCGTAGAACATGACATGAGCGTCGTGTTCGGACTGGCCGACCGAATTTCTGTGCTGGTCTATGGCCACATCATTGCGACCGGAACGCCGGACCAAATTCGATCGGATCCCAAGGTCAAGGAAGCCTATCTTGGCGAGGAGGCGGCCTGATGCTCGAGGTCAAGGACCTGCACGCCTACTATGGCAAGAGTCATATCCTTCAGGGCGTCGATCTGCGCATCGATGCTGGCGAAGTCGTAAGCCTGTTGGGCCGGAACGGTGTCGGACGTTCGACGACCGTCAAGGCGATCATGGGCGAGGTGTCACCTCAGGGAACCATCAGGTTCAAGGGGACCGACATCGCGGGGCTTCCAAGCTTTCGCATTGCCAATCTCGGCCTCGGATACGTTCCTGAGCACCGCGACATTTTTCCAAGCCTCACCGTACGTCAAAACCTGATGCTTGGCATCAAGGACCCGCGCAAGCCCGGCAAATGGCAACTCGACGATATGCTGCAAATGTTCCCTAACCTCGCTGCGCGTGCGGACACCGCAGCCGGCGTCATGTCGGGCGGCGAGAAGCAGATGCTGACAATGTGCCGCACGCTGATGGGCGACCCCGAACTGATCATGATCGATGAGCCAACCGAAGGGTTGGCACCCCTCATTGTTCATCAGGTCGGCGACCTGATCGCAGAAATCGCGCGGCGCGGAGTGGCCATCTTGCTGGTCGAACAGAAGCTCTCCATCGCCATGCGGATATCGCACCGCGTTTACGTGATGGGCCACGGTCGCATCGTTTTCGAAGGCACCCCTTCGGATCTGACGAGCAACGCCGCGGTCCGAAAGGAATGGCTAGAGGTCTGAGCGGACCTTTCGAGGCCTGCGAGTAAAGTGGAGTATCGATGCCAGTCATATCAGCCAATGGAATAGATATCGCATATGACGACCGAGGTAACCGGGACGATCCGGCCATTCTGCTGATCATGGGTCTCGCCACGCAAATGATTGCGTGGCCGGAGCTGCTCTGCGACGGCCTTGCCGCCCGTGGCTTTCGCGTCGTTCGCTTCGACAACCGAGATGTCGGGCTGTCGACCAAGTTCGAGGCTGCGCCGCCGATCGACCTCGGCGCGATCCTGCAGCAGGTAATGGCTGGGGAGAAAATCAATCCGCCTTACGACCTGACTGATATGGCGGCGGATACTGTCGGCCTGATGGATCGCTTGGAAATCGACAAAGCCCATGTCGTCGGAGCGTCGATGGGCGGCATGATCGCGCAGATCGTGGCGGCCAAATACCCCAATCGGGTGAGAAGTCTGGTTTCTATCATGTCGTCGAGCGGTGACCCTGGCCTGCCGCCGGCGAAGCCCGAAGCGATGAACGCGATCATGCAAGCTCGTCCGGATGGCAGTGATCGCGAGCTTGCAATTCAGCACGGCATGAGGGTCTACCGGGCGATCGGCAGTCCGGGCTTTTCGACGCCGGACGACGAATTGCGAGCCAAGGTCGGCGCGGCCTTCGACCGATCCTACTATCCGACGGGAACAGGACGTCAGTTCGCCGCGATCGTGGCGAGCGGCTCGCGCGTCGAGATGCTCAAGGAGCTCTCCGTTCCGACCCTTGTCCTTCACGGTGCAGACGATCCGCTCGTTCCCGTCGAAGCTGGCCGGCACACCGCGGCCCAAATTCCGGGTTCGACCCTGACAATTATTCCCGGAATGGGCCATGACCTCGCGACTGGTCTCATTCCCATTCTCGTCGAGGCGATCGCTACGCATTGCCAGGCAGCCGATCAACAAGCCGAGCCGGCTACCATCATGGAGAAGAGCAGCTCGCCTTGAGTGCAGAGCCCGACTGGACACTGCGGTTGAGGCTCAGAAACGGATCGGAGGATACCATGGACAGATTGTCAGCTCTCGATGCCAGCTTTCTGTACGGCGAAGCACCGGAATCTCCGATGCACGTTGCCGGCCTGGCAATATTCGATCCGCCTCCCGCAGATGCCAATGTTTTCGCGGCGTTTCGTGACCATCTCAAGAGCCGGCTTCATCTCGTTCCTTTCTTCGAACGTAAGCTGGTTGTGGCGCCGATCCAGCTCGATCATCCGGTCTGGGTCCACGACGATAATCTCGATCTCGACTATCATTTCCGTCACGTCTCCTTGCCGAAACCGGGAACGCGCGAGCAGCTCGAGACCTTGGTGGCTCGACTGCATATGATCCTGCTCGATCGCGCCCGACCACTCTGGCAGTACTATGTGATCGAAGGTCTGGAGAGCGGTGGCTTCGCCATCTACATCAAGATGCACCACGCCGGTATCGATGGCGGCGCGGGCATGGCTGCGCTTCCTATCATATTCGCCACCTCACCCGATCCGGAACCGGTGCAACCGCCCTCCCCGACAACCAAGGACAGCAGACCGCCCGAACTCTTCGAGCTGATCCGCGATTCCTACGACAAGTTCTTCAACCAGCAGCGGGAATTCTACCAGTCGTGGCCCGATATCGGCAAAGCAATCGCGAAAGTGGGACAACGCGTTACGGAGGATTTGGCGAACCCGCCTCGCCAGCTTCCGATCGCACCGAAAACCCTTTTCAATGCGTCGCTATCGAGCCAGCGATCATTTGCAGCCTGCACCATATCGCTTCGCGAAGCGAAGGCGATCGCCAAGCTGACAAAGTCGAAGCTGAACGACGTTGTCATGACGATCAGTGCCGGCGCACTGCGGCGCTACCTGGAAACGAGGAACGCACTTCCCGATGGTCCGCTAATCGCAGCGGTGCCGGTTTCACTGCGAAAGGCGGGCAACGCAGACATGAACAACCAGGTCACGGCGATGCTGTGCAATCTGGCTACCGACATTGCCGATCCGATACTTCGGCTGGAGGCAATCGTGGCCTCATCGACCGATTCCAAGAAACGGCTCGATGATATTCGCGACGTCATCCGGACCGACATGACCTGGCTGGGTGCGCCGATCATCATCACCGGCATGGCACGGTTGATGGGACAGGCCAAGCTTGCCGAGCAACTCCCCGCCATCGTGAACGTCCTGATATCGAACGTGCCGGGACCCAGAGAAACGCTTTATTGCGCCGGCGCGAGGATGATCAACTATTTCCCGGTCTCGATTCCGTCGAACGGTAGCGTCCTCAATATCACCGTTCAAAGCTATTTGGACAATCTCGACTTCGGGCTGATCGCCTGCCGAACCGCCGTTCCCGACATCGAAAGGCTGGTGAATTTTCTGGTCGACGAATTTGAGCTCTTGAAGAGGGCATCGAGCGGTGGAGAGCCGAAGTTGAAAAAGATCGAAATAAGGGAAGCGAAAGCCGCCCGACGGTCGGCCTGAATTGCAGTAGCTGGTCGGTTTCCGATCGGACGCGTTATCGCTTCCGCAACTACCAATGAGAGGTCGAAATGAAGCAGTCACAACGGAGGAAGCCATGGCTGATAGCGTTTATAAGGTTATCGAATTGGTCGGCACCAGCACCAACTCCTGGGAAAAGGCTGCACGCGCAGCTGTAGAACGTGCTTCGCAAAGTCTGCGAGACCTTCGCGTCGCAGAAGTTGTCGAACTCGACATGCAAATCACTGAAGGCAAGGTCGAGGCCTACCGGGCGAAGGTCAAGGTGTCCTTTAAATACGAAGGCGAGCAGTAGCTTTTGCTCCGGCTGCAAACTTTGCCCTCCGGTCGAATGTCACCTGGGGATGTCTATGGACAATCTTCCGGCAATCGCCGCAGGCCATGAGCCCAGCACGTATGCGAAGCCGGATTTGGCGCAGCCTCGATCGGGAACTTCGTGCGGACGGAGCGGTCGCATAGCGCCTTCAGACCTGTGCTGCTCGCGATTGTTATCTCTAGATTTTCCTTGACCTGCCGGTGCACACATATCGCACACGCTGCCTTCCAACGAATTGGAACAACTAAACTCTCGCCCCAATCCACCTTGAGAACGTTTGAGCTAGGTCCAGCTAACGAGATCTAACATCTGAACGTCAACGACCGCTTTGCGCCAGAAGCGGTCGCTCCATAATTGCTCATTCCGTAAATTGAGCCATCGAGAAGTCCGGCTTCGGCAACAGTGACCCTCAACCGATGATCGCAGGCAACCGGTGTGAGCCATCGAGAATCGGTGTCTGAGGCCCGTAGACGGCAAGGTGAGATTAAAGTTTCCGGCTGGCGTCAGCCGGTGCGGTGGACGCCGCGGTTGCGCTGTTTCGCGCCTGCCCCATTGCGCTTGCCGCGCCTTAGCTCATACTGACGCGTGGCCAACAGGACCACCGCCATGTCGACTGCCGCCTTGGCCCCCTTGGACGAGACGATCACGATCGCGGAGCTCACCCGCGATCCCTATCCGATCTATAGGCGCCTCAGACGCGAAGCGCCCGTATTACGGGTCAAATCCGTGGGCCGCACCTTCCTCACCAAGGCGGCCGACACGAAATACGTGAAGGACAACCCGGCGTTGTTCAGCTCCAACGATCCGAACACGCCGATGAAGCGCGCCTTTCTCGCGCATACGCTGATGCGCAAGGACCACGACGAACATCGGACCGAACGCATGGCGATGATGCCGGCCCTGATGCCGAAGACGATCGAATCCGTCTGGGCGCCGTTATATGCGACACTGGCGGCGGCGTATCTCGACCGGCTGCCGCGCGGCGAGGTTGTCGATCTCTTTCCCGCTCTCGCGGGACCGCTTGCCGCGCGGATGCTGGCGCATGCGATGGGCGTTCCGGACGCGAGCGATGAGGACATGCAACGATGGTCGCAGACGCTGATCGACGGTGCCGGCAATTTCGGCTGGACACCGGGGCCTTTCCAAGCGACCGACATCGCCAATGCGGAAATGGACAAATGTATCCGCGCCAACGCCGAACGCGTACGGGCCGAGCCGAATTCCTCAGCGCTCTCCTTCATGGTGAACGCGAAAACTCCTATTCTGGAAAGCCAGATGATCGCCAATGTAAAAATCGCGATCGGCGGCGGGATCAATGAGCCGCGCGACGCCCTGCTGACGATCCTCTACGGCCTGCTCACCAATCCCGATCAGCTCGACGGCGTGCGCGCGGACGGCAAATGGCGCGCCGCCTTCGAGGAAGGGGTGCGGTGGGTGGCGCCGATCCAGGCGAGTTCACGGCTCGTTATGGAGGACACGGAGATTCGCGGCTGCTTCATCCCGAAGGGCGACACCGTGATGACGATCCAGGCCTCCGCTAACCGAGACGAGGACGTCATCGAAGACGGCGAGAACTACAACGCGCTTCGCGCCCCCTATCCTCACCAGGCCTTTGGCAACGGCCCGCATCATTGCGCGGGCGCGCACCTGTCGCGGCGAACTGTCGGCGACATCCTGATGCCGATGCTGTTCGAGCGCTTTCCCAACATGATCTTGCCTGATCCCGCGAGCGTGCGCTGGCACGGATTCGGGTTCCGCGGCCCGCTCAATCTGCCGGTTCAACTGCAATAGGGCGGCGCGAGGGAGAAACGTTTATTTTGTCTCACCAAGCGATGACACAGAACTCTTCGGCGCTTGTGAGCGGACTCTGATTGGTCTGTCGGAGGCCCCGAACAGGGAACGAAGAGGCAACTCTAAAACCTTCGCTCTCAACTTGTAAAACGGAGCGTGAAGGTAGAGAATAAACTTGATCAGCTCGGTATTACACCATGCCGATTCAGGTGCGCAGGTCGACGCCATCACCTCAGCGAGGTCGCTGTCCTTGCCGCGCCACCCTCATGTGCTCAACGCGCAAATGGTCACCACGTTGGCCTGGTAAGACTACTTATCGCAGGTAGCCGACTGAGGCTTCCTCGGGCAATACCTCTAGACCGATCCAATCTAGGGAGGAAGGCCATGTCGCAACAGCGCACTCTCAAATCCTGAGCTGCCGAAGCGGGCACTATCTTGGGTGATATGGACAGGCATAACCGCGCTGGGCGCATTCGCACTTGCTGGCATCGCGCTCAATCGCAATGAGCCGGTTAGTGCGGCCTGGCTGGTGACCGCGGCTATCTGCGTCTACCTCATCTCCTATCGGTTTTACGGCAAGTTCATCGCCGAGAAGGTCTTGCAGCTGGACGACACGCGCATGACGCCGGCCGAACGCCATAATGATGGCCTCGACTACGTCCCGACCAACAGATACGTCGTCTTCGGTCATCACTTCGCGGCCATCGCGGGGGCCGGTCCACTGGTCGGCCCGGTGCTCGCTGCACAGATGGGCTATCTGCCGGGAACTCTCTGGATCCTCGTAGGAGTGGTGTTTGCGGGCGCGGTGCAGGATTTCGTTATTCTGTTCTGCTCGATGCGACGCGACGGCCGCTCGCTCGGCGAAATGGTGAGAATGGAAATGGGCCCAATCGCGGGCGGCGTCGCCCTCGTTGGCACCCTCGGGATTATGATCATAATCCTCGCCGCGCTCGGCCTGGTCGTCGTGAAGGCATTGGGCGAAAGCCCGTGGGGCACGTTCACGGTTGCCGTCACGATCCCGACCGCCATGGTCATGGGTGTCTACATGCGGAGCATCCGGCCAGGCAAAGTGGGAGAAGCCTCTGTATTCGGCGTTATCGTTCTCTTGCTCGCCATCTGGTATGGCCAGTACGTGGCCCAGGACGCAACGCTCGGGCCAGCTTTCACCTACAGCGCGCCTGCTCTGGCTTTGGCAATCATCGTTTATGGCGCCGTCGCCTCTATGCTGCCAGTGTGGCTCCTCCTCGCTCCTCGCGATTACCTCAGCACGTTCCTCAAGATCGGCGTCATTGTCGCTCTCGCGATCGGCATATATCTGGTCCAGCCCGATCTAAAGATGGGGGCGGTGACCCGTTTCACCGACGGTAGCGGACCAGTGTTTTCCGGCCCGCTATTCCCGTTCCTTTTCATCACCATCGCATGCGGTGCAGTGTCGGGCTTTCACGCGTTGATCTCGTCGGGCACGACGCCAAAGATGATCGAGCGAGAGTCGGACGCCCGTTTTGTCGGGTACGGCGGCATGCTGATGGAGTCTTTCGTCGCCATAATGGCACTTTCCGCTGCCTGTGTGCTCGATCCTGGCATCTACTTCGCCATGAACAGTCCGGCGGCGGTAATCGGCGACACGCCTCAAAGGGCAGCCGAGGTAATTAGCAATTGGGGTTGGGTGATCACCCCCGAAGCGATCAAGCAGACCGCAACCGACGTGGGCGAACACACTATCCTCAACCGAGCCGGCGGCGCCCCGACTTTGGCGGTGGGTATGGCGCAAATCATGGCACAGGCCTTTGGAGGCAAGGCGCTCGAGGCCTTTTGGTACCACTTCGCCATCCTGTTCGAGGCACTGTTCATCCTCACGGCGGTTGATGCCGGCACCCGCGCAGGCCGATTTATGATTCAGGATCTGCTGGGCAACATCTACGCTCCACTCGGCCGCACTGAGTCCCTGTTTTCCAATGTGGTTGCTACACTGCTCTGTGTCGCAGGGTGGGGCTACTTCGTCTATCAGGGCACGATCGACCCGCTTGGCGGAGTGAATACGATCTGGCCGTTATTCGGCATCTCGAACCAGATGCTCGCCGGCATTGCTCTTCTGTTGGCCACTACCGTGCTGATCAAGCTTAAGCGGGAGCGCTACGCATGGGTGACGCTTGCGCCCACGGCGTGGCTTCTGGTTTGCACCCTCACGGCAGGGTGGATGAAGGCATTCTCGTCCGATCCGCGCATTGGATTCTACGCGTTGGCCAACAAGTACAGCGAGGCGGCTTCGGCTGGCACTGTCCTCGCCCCGGCCAAGAGCATTGCCGAGATGCAGCGTGTGGCTTTCAACAACTACATATGTGGCACGCTCACGGTGCTGTTCGTTGCTCTCGTGCTAGTCATGGCTTATTTCACGCTGCGAATGTCGCTGAAGGCGTTCCGCAACGCCATGCCGAGTGCGGCTGAGACGCCGCCTGCAATTCGTGAGGGAGGATTGTCCGGTGCTCCTGCGTAATGTTCGGAAATCGGTCCTGTCGTGCCGGGAAGTCACTGGGGCAACGGTAGAAGAGTGCTTTGCGTGCGCGCGGGACGCGGCCACACAACTGCGCCAGGGTTGGCTTAGGGCTCATTGGTGCGCCCGACTATAAGGCCTACTTGATCCACCATGCGGCGCGGCATCCCGGCACGGCACCGATGGCAGAGCGTGAATACGTCAACATGTTCATCGAGCGGCGCTTCGATGGACGGAGTGCTGGGCGCTGCTGCTAACTCATAATCCGGGTGGATCTAGCCGTCTCAGGTACGTGGTCCTATCGCCGGTGTGCTGCGTGAGCCATGCGTTCAACAAGGTACGGCCGCGAAATGCGGCCGCACCTTGCATGAAAAGTGGAAAACTAGCGGAGTATCATGAGCGCGACCTGCCGTTCCAGCGCTGGATCGAAACGCCCCGTTCGCGGATTTTTGACGGCGTTCCGATAAAGGCGCTCCGTCGAAGCAGTGTACGCGCGAGCCATTCGGCTTAAGAAGCCTGATGCTTTACGGCCCAACTCGTGCGAATCTAGCAACTTACCTGTGAAAGTCATAGTCGATCGCCTCTCATTGTTAGAGTGTCGACCTCGAACGTTTCCAGCCTCGCACCTCGTATATAAAACGTGAAATGAATGACACTAGAGTCGTATGCGTGACGCAGCGTCCCACAAATGGGACGCCTGCACAAAATCGCGGCGTTATGCGCGTTTATGCGTCATTACCGAGAGCCGATTACATCCCCTTGACGATGTTCTCGGTGACCTTCTTGGCGTCGCCGAGCAGCATCATGGTGTTGTCGCGGTAGAACAGCGGATTGTCGATGCCGGCATAACCCGATGCCAGCGAGCGCTTGATGAACATCACGGTGCCGGCCTTCCAGACCTGCAGCACCGGCATGCCGTAGATCGGCGAGGTCTTGTCATCTTCCGCAGCCGGGTTGGTGACGTCATTGGCGCCGATCACGAAGGCGATATCGGCCTGCGCGAATTCGGAGTTGATGTCCTCGAGTTCGAACACCTCGTCATAGGGCACGTTGGCTTCCGCCAGCAGCACGTTCATGTGGCCGGGCATGCGGCCAGCGACCGGGTGAATGGCGTACTTCACCTCGACGCCTTCCTTCTTCAGAAGGTCGCCCATTTCGCGCAGCGCATGCTGGGCCTGCGCCACCGCCATGCCGTAGCCGGGGACGATGATGACCTTCTGGGCATTCTTCATGATGAAGGCCGCGTCGTCAGCCGAACCCAGCTTGGCGGGCTTCTGCTCGCCGCCGCCACCGCCGGCCGCGGCGGTTTCGCCGCCGAAGCCGCCGAGGATGACCGAGATGAAGGAACGGTTCATCGCATGGCACATGATGTAGGACAGGATCGCGCCGGAAGATCCCACCAGCGCGCCGGTGACGATCAGCGCCGAATTGCCGAGCGTGAAGCCGATGCCGGCGGCGGCCCAGCCGGAATAGGAGTTCAGCATCGAGATCACGACCGGCATGTCGGCGCCGCCGATCGGGATGATCATGAGCACGCCGAGCACCAGCGCGATGATGGTGATCAGCCAGAAGTCGAGCGCACTGCCCGACATCACGAGGCCGACGATGAAGAACACCAGCGCGAGCGCGAGCACGATGTTGATGGCGTGGCGGAACGGCAGGATGATCGGCGCGCCGCTCATGCGCGCCGACAGTTTCAGGAACGCGATCACCGAGCCGGTGAAGGTCAGCGCGCCGATGGCGACGCCGAGCGACATTTCGACGAGACTCGAGCCGTGAATGGCACCGGGCTTGCCGATGTCGAACGCCTCCGGCGCATAGAACGCGCCGGCAGCGACCAGCACCGCGGCCATGCCGACCAGCGAGTGGAAGGCCGCGACCAGTTCCGGCATCGAGGTCATCGGCACCCGGCGGGCGATCACGGCGCCGATACCGCCGCCGATGGCGATGCCGAGGATGACCAGCACCCAGGCTATGCCGTCCGCCGGCGGATGGACTGCGAGCGTGGTCGCGACCGCGATCGCCATGCCGATCATGCCGAACAGGTTGCCCTGGCGGGACGTGGCGGGACTGGACAAGCCGCGCAGCGACAGGATGAACAGCACACCCGCAACGAGATACAGAATTGCAGCCAGATTGGCGTTCATCTCAGGTCCCCATTGTCTTCGTCACCACGAGGCGCGCGCCCGCTCGCCGGTCATTTCACTTGGCCTTCTTCTTGTACATCGCCAGCATGCGCTGGGTGACAAGGAAGCCGCCGAAGATATTCACACAGGCGAAGATCAGCGCGATGAAGCCGAAGCCGCGCGCCCAGCCGCTGCCGCTCGATATCATCGGGACGCCGACCGCGAGCAGCGCGCCGACCACGATCACCGAGGAGATCGCGTTGGTCACCGACATCAGCGGCGTATGCAGCGCCGGCGTCACCGACCAGACCACGAAATAGCCGACGAAGACGGCGAGGACGAAAATCGAGAGCCGGAATACAAAGGGATCGACGGCTTGGGCGACATGCTCCATGACTTCTCTCCTTAGGCTTTCGGCTGGAAGTTCGGGTGGATGACGGCGCCGTCCCTGGTCAGCGCGGTGGCTTTCACCAGCTCGTCGTCCCAATTGACCGCGAGCGCCTTGTTGGCCTTGTCGACCAGCGTCTCGATGAAGTTGAATAAATTGCGAGCATAGAGGCTCGATGCCGATTGCGCCACGCGACCGGCGACGTTGGTGTAGCCGACGATCTTGACGCCATCGACGTTGACGACTTCGCCCGCCTTGGCGCCCTCGACATTGCCGCCGCGCTCGACGGCGAGGTCGACCAACACCGAACCCGGCTTCATCGACTTGACCATCTCGGCGCTGACGAGTTTCGGCGCCGGCCGGCCCGGGATCAGGGCGGTGGTGATGACGATGTCCTGCTTCTTGACGTGCTCGGCGGTGAGCGCGGCCTGCTTGGCCTGGTACTCTTTCGACATTTCCTTGGCGTAGCCGCCGGCGGTCTGGGCGTTCTTGAATTCCTCGTCCTCGACCGCGAGAAATTTTGGCGCCGAGCGATTCGACCTGCTCTTTCGTAGCCGGGCGCACGTCGGTGGCGGTGACCACGGCGCCGAGCCGGCGCGCGGTCGCGATCGCCTGCAGGCCGGCGACGCCGACGCCCATCACGAACACCTTCGCCGCCGGAACGGTGCCGGCCGCAGTCATCATCATCGGGAAGGCGCGACCGAAGGATTCGGCCGCCTCGATCACCGCGCGATAGCCGGCAAGGTTCGCCTGGCAGGACAGCACGTCCATGACCTGCGCGCGGGTGATGCGCGGCATCAATTCCATCGCAAACGCCGACACGCCGGCGTCCGCAATCGTCTTCAGCGCCGCCTCATTGCCGTACGGATCCATGATCGCAATGACGAGCGCGCCGCGCTTATATTGCGCAAGCTCGCTGGCTTCGGGCCGCTTCACCTTGATGATGATGTCGGCATCCTTCAGCGCATCGGCGCTGACGGTGGCGCCGACCGCGGTGAATTCGGAATCCGGCAGGCCCGACTTGATGCCCGCGCCCGGTTCGATCGCCACTTCGGCGCCTAGCGCCTTGAACTTCTTCACGGTATCGGGGGAAGCGGCGACCCGCGGCTCGGATGGATCGATTTCCTTGGCAACGGCAATCTTCATGACATATCCAAACGAGTGACATTCCGGGTTTGCGGGCCGCAAACCCATTCGCGACTTCTGATAGACATCAGCCGAAGAGCAATAATTGCTTCAATAGAACGGCCTTCACACCATATACTGCCCGCCGTTGATCGACAGCGTCGAGCCGGTGATGGCGCCCGCCTCATCGGCGGCGAGGAACACCACCGCGCGCGCGATTTCCTCGGGCTCGCCGAGGCGATTGACCGGGATCAGCGGCAGGATGCTCTTCTCCAGCACCTCCTTCGGCACCGCCTGCACCATTTCGGTGTTGATGTAGCCGGGGCAGATCGCGTTCACGGTGATGCCGCCCTTGGCATTCTCCAGCGCGAGCGCCTTGGTGAAGCCGATGTCGCCGGCCTTGGCCGCCGAATAATTGACCTGGCCGAACTGGCCCTTCTGGCCGTTGATCGAGGAGATGTTGATGACGCGGCCGAATTTGCGGGCGCGCATGCCTTCGATCACCTGGCGCGTCATGTTGAACAGCGAGCCGAGGTTGGTGTTGATGACCGCGTTCCACTGATCGAGCGTCATCTTGTGGAAGGCGCCGTCCTTGGTGATGCCGGCGTTGTTGATCAGCACGTCCACCGGGCCGAGGTCGGCTTCGACCTGCTTGACGCCGGCCGCACAGGCGTCGAACGAGCTGACGTCCCATTTGTAGACGGGGATGCCGGTTTCGGATTTGAACTTCTCGGCAGCGGCGTCATTGCCGGCGTAACTTGCCGCCACCTTGTAGCCCGCAGCCTTCAGCGACTTGCTGATCGCCGCGCCGATGCCCCGCGTACCCCCGGTAACCAATGCAACACGTGCCATGTCGTTAGTCCTCCCTACTCTGTTGGTTCAGTCGCGTG
>CAWBRL010000040.1:0-57726 GCA_963791165.1 uncultured Alphaproteobacteria bacterium
ATCGTTCCGCGCGAGATCGGTCCGGCGCTGGCTTTCCAGTCTTGCTTGCTGGGCAATAGCTGCGTGATCTTGGCGTTGATGATGTCGCGCTTGATGACCTGCTCGATGTTGAGCAGCACTTCGGCGACGCCGAACAGGCCCATAACTACCGGGACGAGTCCGATGCCGTCGATCAATTCCATGCGGCCGAAGGTGAGGCGCGGCTGCGCGGTGATGCTGTCGAGCCCGATCAGGCCGAGCACGACCCCAATGCAGGCCATCAAAAGCGCCTTTGCCATCGAGCCCTGCGTCAGGAAGGTCAGGACCACGAGGCCGAGCACCATCAGGCTGAAATATTCGGCGGGTCCGAATGCGATGGCGACGCTCGCGAGCCGCGGCGCCACCAGCATCAGCGCCACCAGCGAAAACGTGCCGGCGATGAACGAGCCGAACGCGGAGATGCCGAGCGCCGGGCCGGCGCGGCCTTGCTTGGCCATCTGGTGGCCATCGATACAGGTGACGACGGACGCGGCCTCGCCGGGAATGTTGACCAGGATCGAGGTGGTCGAGCCGCCATACATCGAGCCGTAGTAGATCCCGGCCATCATGATGATGCCGGATTCCGGCGTTCCCGACAGCGTGATCGGCAGCAGCAGCGACATCGCCGAGATCGGGCCGATGCCGGGCAGCACGCCGACCAGCGTGCCGATGAAGACGCCGATGAAGCAATAGAGCAGGTTGATCGGCAGGAGCGCGACGCCGAAGCCGTGCGCGACATTGATGAGCGTGTCCATGGTGCGGTCAGCCGATCTGGAACATGCCGGAGGGCAACTGGATCAGAGAGCAAACGTTTGAGCACCCACCACATGCCTGATGGAACCAGCACTGCAATCGGAATGGCGAGCGTCCAGCGCACCGGATCGATCAGGCGCAACAGCAGCAGCATCAGCGGAATCGAGGACAGCAGAAAGCCGAACGTATCGAGCGAAAAGGCAAAGGCGACGAGGCAGGCGATCACCAGCAGCGGCTTGGTCCAGCGCGTATTCTCCCAGCGTGAGCCGAAGGTCGGCCCGCCCTCGGTCAGCGCCGCAACGATGATCGAGGCCGCGAACAGGCACATCAGGATGCCGGTATAGAACAGCACATAGCCCGAGCCGGGGTCGTTGATGGTGCCGAGCTTCAGCTTGAGCCCGGACCAGATCACAAATCCGCCGAGCGCAAGCCCGATCAGCCCGCCCCACAATTCGGAATTGTTGAGGCGGAATTTGACGTTGGATTGATCATTCATGTGAAAACGCTTTCAGCTCACCGTCACCCTGAGGCGGCGGAGCGCAGCGTAGCCCTCGAAGGGCGACGGTGCCCGTGTCCATCCTTCGAGGCGCGCGAAGGGCGCGCACCTCAGGATGACGCCCCAACTCTAGTTCGTCTTCTTCGCAAGCCCCAGCGTATCGATCACCTTGCGCTCGGACTCGGTGACTTCGACGACGAACTTCTTGTAGTCCTCGGTGTTCTTGTAGTTCGGCACCATGTCGAACTTGGCAAGCGTGGCGATCACGGCCGGATCGTCCAGTGCTTTCTTGAAGGCGTCGTGCAGTTTGGCGACGATTTTGGGATCCATGCCCTTCGGTCCGGCGATGCCGAATGGTAAATCGTAGACCATGGGATAGCCGAGTTCCTTCAGCGTCGGCACGTCAGGAAAATTCGGCGAGCGCGCCGAGGTCCACACCATCAGCAGCCGCAGCTTGCCGGCGTCGACCAGCGGCCGCCATCCCGTTGAAGTCCGCCTGCAGCATGGTGTGCTGGCCGAGCGCGGCGGCGTTGGTTTCGGCGCCGCCCTTGAACGGGACCTGCGTCAGCTTGATGCCGGCGAGACCTGCGATCTGCTCCATGCCGATGTGCAGCGAGGTGCCGGTGCCTGGCGTCGCATAGGTCACCTTGCCGGGGTTCTTCTTGGCGAAGTCGACGACGTCCTGCCAGGTCTTGAACTGGAACTCGGCGCTGGTGGTGACGCCGAAGGTGTAGCCGGTGAGGTGAACGATGTAGGAAAAGTCCTTGGCCGGATCCCAGGAGACGTCCTGCATCAGCGGCAGGCGGAACACGGTGATCGGCAGCTGCGCGATGGTGTAACCGTCGGGCTTGGATGCCGCAGCCATGGTGGCCGGCCCGACCGTGCCGCCGCCGCCGGCCTTGTTGTCGATCGCGATCGGCTGGCCGAGAATCTTCGAGGCGCTGTCGGCGATCGCGCGCATCGAGATGTCGGTCGAACCGCCTGCCGGCCACGGCACGATCAGGGTGATCGGCTTGGTCGGATATTCCTGCGCGCCGGCGGCCGCAGATATCAGCATGCCGATGGCGGCGATAGCGATGCCAAAATGGTGACGTCCAGACATGTCAAAATGCTCCCTTGCAGCCTCGTTGATGGGAGGCGCGTTGTTTTCTTTCCTGGGCTCAATCTTCCCCGAAATCGCCTGAGAAGAAAAGCCTATTGACCGCGGTGGTCGGCGCTGCGGGAAGCGCGACCGGCTGGAAAACAGCCATGCGACAATTGGCCTGCCGCGGCTTCCCGAGCCACGGAATTTGACCGGGCTCTCGGAGCATTGGGAAGATCGGTCAGGCAATAATCAAGGAAAGCTCAAGGTCAGGATGCCTTGCGGTATCAGGATGTCCGGGCCATCATATGCCGGCCGGAAGGACCGGTTCTGTTCCCTTGCCAACGGCGGCATTGCTGGAAGCCCCGCCTGGAGCCCATGATTTCAGCTTCGAACGCAACCGACGCCGCCATCATCGAGGCGTTCGCCAAAATTCCTGCGCTTCTCGACCAGGCACCGGCTCTGATCGCGCGAGGCCGGTTTCTCGATTGCGAATGCCTGCTCGGCCCTGTGGGCCATGCCTTTCACGCCTCGATCCGGCAGGGACGGATCGTCGACCTGACGCCGTCGCCGGTCCTGATGCGATCCTGGCGATTTTCCTATCGCGCCTCGGTCGCGGCCTGGGCGGAGTATTGGCAGCCCGCACCGCGCCCGGGCTTCCACGACCTGCTGGCCTTGACCAAGCGCGGGGAAGCTGTGCTGGAGGGCGACCTGCATCCATTCATGACGCATCTGCAGTACTTCAAGGATGTGCTGGCGCTGCCCCGCCGCCATTTTGCAACGGCCGCATCATGAACGGCACGATAGAACCGATGACCGGCCGCTACGTGCATGTCGACATCGACGGCGAGATGTACCGCATCTATTTCGAGGAAAGCGGCACGGGCATCCCGCTGGTCTGCCTGCACACCGCCGGCTCCGATGCAAGGCAATGGCGGCATCTGCTCGCGGATCGGGAGTTCGCCAGGAACTTTCGCATCATCGCCTTCGACATGCCCTGGCACGGCAAATCGAACCCGCCGGCAGGCTGGGATGGTGCAGAGTATCAGCTCACGACCGCGCGCTATACGCAGACCATCCGCGCTTTCTGCCAAGCGCTGCAACTGGACAAGCCTGTTGTGATGGGCTGCTCGATCGGCGGCCGCATCGTTCTCAACCTGGCTATCGATCATGCTGCCGAATTCCGCGCCCTCATCGGATTGGAAGGCGCAGATTTCCAGGCGCCGTGGTACGACACGTCATGGTTGAACCGTCCCGATGTCCACGGCGGCGAAGTTTGCGCCGCGCTGGTATCCGGCCTGATGGCGCCGCAAAGCCCGGATAGCTCCCGGGCCGAGACGTTATGGGCTTACAAGCAGGGCGGGCCGGGTGTGTTCAAGGGTGACCTGTATTTCTATCGGGTCGACGGCGATCTGCGGGGAAGGGTCGAGAAGATCGATACTAAAGTATGCCCGCTGTTTTTGCTCACCGGCGAGTATGATTTCTCCTGTACGCCGGAAGATACAAAACGGACCGCTGCCGCTATCGGGGGCGCCAGTGTCACCATCATGGAGCAGCTAGGTCATTTCCCGATGAGCGAAAATCCCGAACAGTTTCGTCGCTACATTGCGCCGGTCCTGGGCCAGATCCTGGCCTCGGCGAGCACGGAGTGAACCGGCCGTCGGTAGGCAGGCCGATCGTATAAATAGCCAGCGGCCACCGGATCTGTTTTGGTCCGAATTGTGCAGGTATAGTCCCGGGTAGCGGGGCGGCCGTGCAAAGACAGGTTCTAGGTTGCCGGCGAAACTATCCGGCAAGCTACTTCGTAAGCTACCTGGCAAGTCGCCAGGTTTGGGTCGATGAGCAATCATCTGCAGTCTTTTAAAGGAGAAATTACGTGAAACATCGTCAGATTATCGGCTGTCTGTTTGCCACCGCGCTCTGCGCCGGACCGGCGGCGGCGCAGGAGCTCACCGGGACGCTGAAGAACATCAAGGACACCGGCGCCATCACGCTCGGCTTTCGCGATTCCTCCATTCCCTTCTCTTATCTCGACGACAACCAGAAGCCGATCGGCTACGCCATGGACATCTGCTACAAGATCGTCGATGCCGTGAAGAAGGAGCTCAAGCTCGACAAGCTCGAGGTCAAGCTCAACCCGGTGACGTCGTCGACCCGCATCCCGCTGCTCGCCAACGGCACCATCGATCTCGAATGCGGCTCGACCACCAACAATGTCGAGCGCCAGAAGCAGATCGCCTACACCAACACCCACTTCCTGACCGCGAGCCGCTATGTCAGCAAGAAGGCGGGCAAGATCAATGCGATCGACGACCTGAAGGGCAAGTCGGTGGTTTCCACCGCCGGCACCACCAACATCAAGCAGCTCACCGAGGCCAACGCGGCGCGTAACCTCAGCATCAACATCATTCCCGCCAAGGATCACGCCGAGGCGTTCCTGATGGTGGAGACCGACCGCGCGGTCGCCTTCGTGATGGACGACATCCTGCTGGCGAGCCTGGTGGCCGGCTCCAAAGCGCCAGATGATTACGTCATCTCCAAGGATGCGTTCTCCAAGCCCGAGCCCTACGGCATCATGCTGCGCAAGGACGATCCGGCCTTCAAGAAGGTGGTCGATGCCGCAACCGCGGCGCTCTACACCGGCGGTGAGGGCCAGAAGATCTACGACAAATGGTTCACGCAGAAGATCGCGCCCAAGGGATTGAACCTCAACGTGCCGATCGGCGCCGAGCTGAAAAACGAATTCGCCAAACCGTCGGACTCGCCGGATCCGGATTCGTATAAGTAAGCACTGGAGCGTTTTCCAGCGAAGTGCCCATGCAATGGCCCGGTCATTGCATGGGCATTTGACGTTTATGTCGGGTTCGATCATGGAGGGCTGCGCAGGCCGTCGTCGAATGGTCCGAAACCATCCAGTGAGGAGAAAATTCGTATGAGACAATGGCGTATGATCGCGTACACGCTGGCCATCGCCGGCTGCGCCGGACAGGCCGGCGCGCAGGAATTGACCGGGACACTGAAGAACATCAAGGAGACCGGCGCCATCACGCTCGGCTACCGCGAATCGTCGATCCCGTTTTCCTATCTCGACGACAGCCAGAAGCCGGTCGGCTACGCCATGGACATCTGCTACAAGATCGTCGATGCCGTGAAGAAGGAGCTGAAGCTCGACAAACTCGAGGTCAAGCTCAACCCGGTGAGCTCGTCGGCGCGGATTCCGCTGATGGCCAACGGGACCATCGACCTCGAATGCGGATCCACCACCAACAACGCCGACCGGTTGAAACAGGTGGCGTTCACCAATACGCATTTCCTGACGGCCACCCGGTTCGTTTCCAAGAAGTCGAGCAAGCTCGGCTCGATCGACGATCTCAAGGGCAAGCCGGTGGCCTCTACCTCGGGCACCACCAACATCAAGCAGCTCACCGAGACCAACGCGGCGCGCAACCTCGGCATCAACATCATTCCTGCCAAGGAGCATGCCGAGTCGTTCCTGCTGGTCGAAACCGACCGCGCAGTCGCGGCCGTGCTGGACGACATCCTGCTCGCCAGCTTCGTCGCGGGATCGAAGGAGCCGGACGCTTATGTGATTTCCAGCGACGCGTTCTCGAAGCCGGAGCCCTACGGCATCATGCTGCGCAAGGACGATCCGGCCTTCAAGAAGGTGGCCGATGACGCCACGGCCGCGCTCTATACCAGCGGCGAGGGCCAGAAGATCTACGACAAGTGGTTCATGCAGAAGATCCCGCCGAAGGGATTGAATCTCAATACCCCGATCGGTGCTGAGCTGAAGAACGAGTTCGCCAAGCCTTCGGATTCGCCGGATCCGGATTCCTACAAGTAAATGTAGACCTTCGGCGCAGAGACCGCGGGCCCGGCCATTTCCAGCAGGAAATGGCCGGAAATTTGCATGGACGTTGTTTCGATAAACGCTAATCTCGGGAGCGTTGGCGCGTGATATCGGCGGCGCTGCGCGGGGGCGAAAGTGAACTATAACTGGAATTGGGGCATCTTCTGGCAGCCGTCGCCGAACGGCACCGGCAACTATCTCGATATGCTGCTGTCGGGTCTGGTGCTGACGATCAAGACGGCGCTGCTGGCCTGGATCATCGCGCTGGTGATCGGAACGATCGTCGGCGTCATGCGCACGCTGCCGTCGAAGGCCGCATCCGCGATCGGCTTCTGCTATGTCGAATTCTTCCGCAACATTCCGTTGCTGGTGCAGCTGTTCCTGTGGTTCTTCGTGCTGCCGGAACTGCTGCCGCGCAGCGCCGGACTGTGGCTGAAGCAAATGCCGAACGCGCCGTTCTGGACGGCATCGATCGGCGTCGGTCTGTTCATGTCGGTGCGCGTCGCCGAGCAGCTCCGCGCCGGCATCGGCTCGCTGCCGCGCGGGCAAAAAATGGCGGCGACTGCGCTCGGACTGACGACGACGCAGGCCTATCGGTATGTGCTGCTGCCGATCGCGTTCCGCGTCATCCTGCCGCCGCTGACATCCGAGTTTCTCAGCACGATCAAGAACACCTCGGTCGCCATCACCATCGGCCTGATCGAGCTGACCGGTCAAGCGCGCGCCATGCAGGAGTTTTCGTTTCAGGTGTTCGAGGCCTTCACGGCCGCAACGGTGTTGTATCTCCTCGTCAACATCGTCGTCGTGATCGGCATGCGTCTTCTCGAACGCCAGGTGGCCATTCCCGGCTACATTTCCGGGAAGTGAAGGGCGCCTGATGTTCAGCAACTTCGACTTCGACGTCATCCGCCGGTCGCTCGGATACCTGTTTTTCGACGGCATGACTTTCACCCTGATGCTGACAGCGCTTTCCGCGGTCGGCGGCCTGGTGTTCGGCACCATGCTGGCGCTGATGCGGCTGTCCGGCCTCAGGTTGCTGGGTCGTATCGCCGGCCTCTATGTCGACCTGATGCGTTCGCTGCCGCTGGTGCTGGTGATCTTCTGGTTCTATTTCCTGGTGCCCTATATCGGTCAGTGGCTGACGGGCGCGTCGCGGCCGATACGCGTCGGCGCGTTCACCTCGACGCTCGTCACCTTCATCATGTTCGAGGCGGCGTATTTCTCCGAGATCATGCGCGCCGGCATCCAGTCGATCTCGAAGGGACAGCCGGCGGCGGCAAGCGCGCTCGGCCTGACCTACAGCCAGTCGATGCGCTATATCGTGCTGCCGCAGGCGTTCCGGAACATGCTGCCGGTGTTGCTGACGCAGACCATCGTGCTGTTCCAGGACACCTCGCTGGTCTACGTGCTGTCGATCCCGGATTTCCTCGGCGCCGCCAGCAAGGTGGCGCAGCGCGATGGGCGGCTGGTCGAGATGTACCTGTTCGCGGCCGCGGTCTACTTCGTGATTTCCTGTTTCGCGTCCTACGGCGTCAGGCGCCTGCAGGCACGCATTGCTATTGTTCGGTGAGGACGCATGATCGAAATCAGCCACGTCAATAAATGGTACGGGCCGAGCTTCCAGGTGTTGAAGGACTGCACCACCAGCGTCGCCAAGGGCGAAGTGGTGGTCGTGTGCGGTCCCTCGGGTTCGGGCAAATCCACCCTGATCAAATGCGTCAACGCGCTGGAGCCGTTCCAGGAAGGCCAGATCGTGCTCGATGGCATCAAGGTCAACGATCCCAGGACCGATCTGCCAAAGCTGCGCGCCCGCGTCGGCATGGTGTTCCAGCATTTCGAGCTGTTTCCGCATTTGCGGATCATCGATAATTTGTGCCTGGCGCAGCAGAAGGTGCTGGGCCGCTCGCATGCCGAGGCGAAGGCGAAGGGCGAAAAACTGCTCGCGCGCGTAGGCCTCACCGTGCATGCCAACAAATATCCGGCCGAACTGTCCGGCGGCCAGCAGCAGCGCGTCGCGATCGCCCGGGCGCTCGCCATGGACCCGATCGCGATGCTGTTCGACGAGCCGACCTCGGCGCTCGATCCGGAAATGATCAGCGAGGTGCTCGACGTCATGGTCGACCTCGCCCGCGAAGGCATGACCATGATGGTCGTCACCCACGAGATGGGCTTTGCCCGCAAGGTCGCGCATCGCGTGATCTTCATGGACACGGGCGAGATCGTCGAGGATGCGAAGAAGGATGACTTCTTCGGCAGCCCCCGCAGCGAGCGCGCGCAGCAGTTCTTGTCGAAGATTTTGTCGCATTAGGCGCGCGGCTGCCAACCCGTCATTGCGAGCGTAGCGAAGCAATCCATGTCGCGGCATAACGGATAGATGGATTGCTTCGTCGCTTTCGCTCCTCGCAATGACGATTGTGGGTTACCATAATGGGCCTGAACGGGGCAGCGGGGGTTCCTCGCCCCAAACAAATTGCCTATAAGGTGCCGCAACCAATCGTACTATCTCCAGGAGACGCCCCTTTGGAACCGATCGCTTACGTCAACGGCTCGTTCGTCCCACTTTCAGAGGCCAAGGTCTCGGTCCTCGACCGCGGCTTCCTGTTTGCCGACGGGATCTACGAGGTCGCCGCCGTGCTCGACGGCAAGCTGATCGACAACGCCTCGCATCTGGCGCGGCTGGAGCGTTCGGTCGGCGAGATCGAACTGGCGCTGCCGGAAACCACTGATCGCATCCAGGAAATCCAGAAGGAGCTGGTGGAGCGCAACAAACTCGTCAACGGCATGGTCTACCTGGAAGTGACGCGCGGCGCCGACACCGGGCGTGACTTTGCGTTTCCCAAGGACGTCAAGCCGACGCTGATCATGTTCACTTCGGTGAAGGACATCGTCAACGCGCCGTCGGCCACGACCGGCATCAACGTGATCACGGTGCCCGACCTGCGCTGGACCCGGCGCGACATCAAGAGCGTGGCGCTGTTGGCGCAGGTGCTGGCCAAGCAGGCCGCGGCGGAAGCCGGCGCCGGCGAGGCCTGGATGATCGAGGACGGCAAGGTGACCGAGGGCGGCTCGTCATCGTGCTTCATCCTGACCCAGGACGACGTGATCGTGACGCGGCAGAACGGCAGCGCGATTCTGCCGGGCTGCACCCGCAAGGCGGTGGTCGCGCTCGCCGAGGAGCGCCAGCTCCGCGTCGAGGAACGCGCGTTTTCGGTCGAGGAAGTGCTGGCCGCCAAGGAAGCCTTCATCACCAGCGCTACCGTGTTCGTGCAGGGGGTGGTGTCGATCGACGGCAAGAAGATCGCCAACGGCAAGCCCGGTCCGATGACCAACCGGCTGCGCGAGATCTATGTCGAGTTCGCCAAGGCGACGGCGGTGTAGCCGCGCCTCGCTCTCGGTGTCGTCGTCCGGCTTGACCGGACGACCCAGTATTCCAGAGAAGATCGTGTTTGAACCGAAAGGCCGCGGCGTACTGGATGCCCCGCTTGAAGCGGGGCATGACAGCGGAGGGTGGCTTAAGCCACCGCCGCCTTCGCCTTCACGGGGTGTACCGCGCGAAAAGCGATGGCCAACCTGTTCCAGGCATTGATGGCTCCGATCAGCATGGTCAGATTGACCGTCTCCGATTCCGAGAAGTGGGCGCGCACGTCTTCGTAGAGATCGTCAGGGGCATGCGTTTCGGCGATCAGCGTCAGCGCGTCGGTCCAGGCCAGCGCGGCGCGTTCGCGGTCGGTGTAAAGCGGCGACTCGCGCCAGGCGTTCAGTAAATAGAGCCGTTGCTCGGTCTCGCCCAGCTTGCGGGCGTCCTGGGTATGCATGTTGATGCAATAGGCGCAGCCATTGATCTGCGAGGCGCGCGTCTTGACCAGCTCGATCAGCGATTTTTCGAGGCCGGAGGCCTGGATCTGCGCCTCCAGCGCGACGAGCGCTTTGATCGTATCGGGGGCGGCCTGATAGTAGTTCATCCGGGGCTTCATGCTCATTCTCCTCTCTGGACGTTTCCGATTTGAACGATTGTTTCCGTGTATCCTGATCGGAAGGATAATCACCATCTGGATCGATGCAATCCTATGCAATAAGGTCGTTGCATGAAATTTGGAAGCCGGCAGATGTTTTCGCGCAAATCTGCGTTACGAAGTAACTGGGCTACGCTACGGGCTACAATAATCGTCCTGGTCTCGGTGACCGTTCCGCTTCCAGCTTCCGCATTCGGGCCGCCGCCGAACGCTCCGCTGTCAACGGAAAAGCTTTCGCGGATCGACGATTTTCTCAACGATCAGATCGCGCGAGGGCAAATTCCAGGCGCCATCGTCCTGATCCAGCGGCACGGCAAGCCGGTCTATTTCAAATTATTCGGCAAGCGCGACGTCGATGCCGGCATCGAGATGACGCCGGATGCGATCTTTCCGCTGCACTCGCTGACCAAGACTGTCACCAGCTTTGCTGCGATGATGCTGGTCGATCGCGGCAAGATCAAACTCGACGATCCCGTCAGCAAGTACATTCCCTCCTTTGCGGGCATGAAGGTCGGCGTCGAGCGCAAGGATGACGCCGGAAAGACCGTGCTCGATCTCGTGCCGCTGCGCCGGCCCGTCACGATCGAGGATCTGCTGCTGCATACATCGGGGATCACCTATGGCTTCTATGGACAGCGCGGGCCGGTCAAGGCGGCGTATGACGGGATCTATCTCGGCGATTTCGACAACGCCGGATTCGCCGAGCGGATCGCCAAGGTCCCCCTCGCCGAGCAGCCGCGCACGCTGTGGGATTACGGCCATTCGATCGACGTGCTCGGCCGCGTCATCGAGGTCGCTTCCGGACAGTCGCTGTACCAGTTCGAAAAGAGCCAGTTGTTCGATCCGCTCGGCATGACGACCACCAAATTCTTTTTGACCGATCCGGCTGAACGGACGCGCTACGCCCAACCGCTGCGCAAGGATCGCCATATCGAACGCAATTCACTCGATGTCACGCGCTGGGAATCCGGCGGCGGCGGATTGGTCACGACCGTCGCCGACTTCGCGCGCTACGGGCAGATGCTGCTCAACGGCGGCGCGCTCGATGGCAAGACCTATCTCGGCCCCAAAACCTTCGCGGCGATGACGACCGACCATATCGGTCCGGGCTCGGGCGTCGCCCGCGACTACTTCTACTACCCCGGCGACGGTTTTGGATTCGGCTATGGCTTTGGTGTCCGCACCGATCCCGGCAATGCGGTGCCGCCGCCGCCGGGGTCGCCCGGCGAAATCAAATGGGATGGCGCGACCGGCGCCTATCTCGTGGTAGATCGCGCCCAGGACATGTTCTTTATCGTTCTGCAAAACGCGCCGTCGGCCCGGCAGCATGTGCAAGTGAATGTCAAGAAGCTGGTCTACGATGCGTTCGAAAAGTGACGCTGGTGTACCCGGAGCCGAAACCATGTTGCGAAAAGCCGGCGAGAGCGATCAGGCCGCCACGGTGACGGCACGCATCGTGGCGCTCGACCGGGCGCGCACCTTCATCACGCTGCTGGTGGTGATCCACCATTCCGTCGTCAACTTCACCCATTTCGGCAATGGCGACCGGATGCGCTGGCTCGGCTTCGATCTGATCGTGCTGTTCAACGACAGCTTCTTCATGGCCTTCATGTTCCTGATTTCGGGACTGTTCGTTCATGACAGCCTGACCCGCAACGGCGCCGGCGGATTTTTGCGCCGGCGCGCCTGGCGATTGGGGATACCGCTGCTGGTCTCGGTCTTCGTGCTGATCCCGATCGCCTATTATGCTTCGTTCCTGCGCTATCACATGCCGGGCACGACAGACTTCAACTACTTCCATTATTGGGGGCGTATGATCACCACCGGGCCATGGCCGTCGGGACAGTCATGGTTCCTGTGGGTGCTGCTCGTATTCGACGTCATTGCCGCCGCGATCTGGATCACAGCGCCGAAAATCCTGAGCGCGTTCGGCCGTCTGATCGACGCCCTTCGCAGCCGGCCGGCAATGGCCTTTGCGGCCTTTGTTGTCGTCTCGGTCGTGTCCTATTTGCCGATGCATCTCTGGTTCGGCGACGGCGCCTGGTTCGAGCCGGGCCATTACCCGTTTCCAGTCCAGACCAGCCGTATCCTGCTCTATCCCGCCTATTTCTTCACCGGTGTCGGCATCGGCGTCATTGGCCTGAGGGTGGGCATCTTCGCTGAGGATGGAGAAGTGGCAAAACGCTGGAGGACATGGCTCGCGTTTGCGGTTCTGCTCTTTGGCCTGCTCCTGCTCCTCGTCTTTGCCCATCATAACTGGATCGAAAACGTGGCCTCGCCGGCGTTGTGGTGGAGAGCCGCGTATGGCACGGCCTTCGCGATATTCAGCGCCGTTATGGCCTTTACGGTGCTTGCGACATCGCTGCGGCTGTCGCGCGCCAGCCTGTGGCTGCTCGATGCGATGCAGCCATCGGCCTATGGCATCTTCCTGTTCCACTACGTGTTCATCATCTGGATGCAATATTTCGTCTACGACCCGGCATGGCCCGCCGGCGTCAAGGCGGCCATCGTGTTCGCCGTTACGCTTGGCGGCAGCTGGCTGCTTACGGTGTTATTGCGAAAGATTCCGCTGGTGGCGCGGACGATCTGATTCCCACGCGCCTGCCGCGTCATGGCGGACCATGCGCCATTGCATGGCGAACACGTGTATTAAGGATTCCTCCTCTCGCGCTGGGCCTCCCCATGTCTCGATTTCTCGCATCGATGTTGTTCGCGCTCGCAGCATGCTCGCTTACGCCGGCTTCGGCCGCCTATCCGGATCGCGTCATCAAGATCGTGGTGCCGTTTGCGCCGGGCGGCGGCACCGATGTGGTGGCGCGGACGCTGGCGCAGGAGATGGCAAAGGAACTCGGCGCGTCCGTCATCATCGAGAACAAGCCGGGGGCGGGGACCATTCTCGGTACCCAGTTGGTCGCGGCCAGCGCGCCCGACGGTTACACGCTGTTGATGGGGACGTTTGCCAACGCCGTCAATCCCAGCCTGAATGCGAAGCTGCCCTACGACGCGCACAAGGATTTTGCGGCGGTGGCGCTGCTGGCGCGCTCCTTCAATATCGTCGTGGTCAATCCGGCGTCGCCGATCAAATCGATCGCGGACCTGATCGCTGCGGCAAAGGCCGCACCCAGCAAGCTCACCTATGGCACGTACGGCACAGGGACTTCGGCACATCTGGCCGGCGAACTGTTCAAGCATATGGCCAAGGTCAATCTGGCGACGGTGCCCTACAGAGGCGCGGCGCCCGCGATCACCGACCTGATGGGCGGCCAGATCGACGTGATCTTCACGACGGTTGCAAGCGCTGCGTCGCTGGTCGAAGCCGGCCAGTTGCGCGCCATCGCCGTGACGTCGGCCGAACGCTCGCCGGCGTTCCCGCAGCTGCCCACGGTGTCGGAAGCCGGCGTTCCCGGCTACGCCGCCGAAGCCTGGTACGGCCTCTACGCGCCGGCCAAGACGCCGCCCGAGATCATCGACCGTCTCAACAGGTCGGCGGCAAAAGCCGTTCAGTCCGAGGCATTCAGGAAGCTTGGCGCAAACGAAGGGCTGGTCATGGTGGCAGAGCCGCCGGCAGCGCTCGACCGCTATTTTGCCGGCGAGGAGATGCGCTGGCGCAAGGTGATCGAGGACGCCGGCATCAAGGCCGAGTAGGCGCTTCCGACCGATTTCCAGCATCGCGGTTCGCGCCTCCGATCGCCGCATCTATGACCGCTTCCGGCTCGCGCCCCGGCCGCCGCAAGCGGCCTGAAAGCCTCAAGCCGTGCCCCATTCTACTTTGCATGGGGTTGTTTTCGATATTTTGTGTTCGGACCCCGCGCTACTTCTCCGCCACGAACATGTTCCGCAACGTGCCGATTCCGGTGATGTCGATCTCGACGACGTCGCCGGCCTTCAGGTCGGGCGAGGCGCCGTCGGTGCCCATCCAGATCACGTCGCCCGGCGACAGCGTGAAGTACTTCGATAGCTCCACCAGGAACGGCACGACGCCGAAGATCATGTCGTTGGTATGGAAGCGGCCGGTCTCCTTGCCGTTGACCCGGATCACCGTTTCCATCTTGTCGAGATCGGCCGATGTTTCGATCCAGGGGCCCATCGGCTTGAAGGTGTCGGCGTTCTTGGAGCGCCACAGGCTGCGGTCGGCTTTCTGCCAGGTGCGTTCGCTGACATCATTGCCGATGGTGTAACCGAACACGCAATCCATCGCGTTGGCTTCGGTCAGGTGCTTTGCCTTCTTGCCGATGACGACCACCAGTTCGCCCTCGTAGTGGATCTTCTCGGTCGCGCTCGCCGGGATCACCACGTCCTCGTCATGGGCAATCAGCGCGTTCTGCGCGCGATAGCCGATCTCGGGCCGGTCAGGCACGTTCGGCACCGTGCCGGCCTTGTCGGCGGCTTCCTTGAGATGCTTGAGGTAGTTGAGGCCGACGCAATAGAAGGTGCGCGGGATCAGCGGCAGCTCGATCTTGACGTCCTTCAGCGCGTGCGACTGCGCCCCGCGCTGCCATTCGCCGAACGGATCGCCATTGACGGCGATCACGTTGTCGCCCTCGACGATGCCCCAGGATGTCTTGCCGGCGGCGGTGAATTTGAGCCAACGCATGGTTCTTCCTTTTGTTATTATTCGGCCGCGGCCTGCGGCTGTGTTTTCCAGGCGCCGGCTTTGGGGCGCAGCAGGCCGAGGTTCTCGCGCAGCGTCTTGCCGGCGTAATCCTTGTGGAACAGGCCACGGCGCTGCAATTCCGGCACGACATGCTTGACAAAATCGGCGTAGGAGCCCGGCACGATGGTGGCCGCGATGACAAAGCCGTCGCAGCCGCGCTCGACGAACATTTCCTCCAGCCTGTCCGCGACCTCTTTCGGGCCGCCGACGATCGCGTCATGCACCTGGCCACGGCCGGAGAAGGTGACGAAATCGCGCGCGCTGGGATTGGACTTGCCCGAGGTCTTGAGCACGCCGTCGCGAATGCCGAGAATGCCCTGCATGCTCTTGAGGTCTTCTGATGTCAGCGGTTCATCGAGCGGCTTGGAGGCGAAGTCGAAGTTCAAGGCTTCCGCGAGCAGCGACAGCGCGTCGATCTCCAGCGGCAGCTTGTTGATCACGGCCATCTTGTCCTCGGCCTCAGCCTTGGTCGCGGCGCAGACGGGCGTGGTGAGGTTGCAGAGGCGCATCTGGTCCGGATCGCGGCCGGCTTTCGCCGCTTCGTTGCGGACCGCCGCATAGCCTTCCTTGGCGGCGGCCACATTGCGCGCGGCGGTGAAGATCACCTCGCCCCATCGTCCCGCAAAGCGCTGGCCGCGGCCGGATGCGCCGGCCTGGATGATGACGGGATGGCCCTGCACCGAGCGCGGCACGGTGAACGGCCCGCGCGACTTGAAGAACTCACCTTTGTGGTCGAGCCGCTTCACCTTGGCCGGATCGGCGAAGCGACCGGTCTTCTTGTCCATGATCAGCGAGCCGTCTTCCCAGGTGTCCCAATGGCCGAGCACGACTTCCATGAACTCGTCGGCGCGGTCGTAGCGGTAGTCGTGTTCGAGATGAGCGTCCTTGCCCATGTTGTGGGCCTCGCCGTCATTGAGCGAGGTGACGACGTTCCAACCCGCGCGCCCGCCCGACATCAGGTCGAGGGTGGCGAAACGGCGCGCGACGTCGAACGGCTCGAAATAGGTGGTCGAGGCGGTCGACCCCAGCCCGAGCTTGGTCGTGACCATGCCCATCGTGGTCAGCACGATCAGCGGGTCCATCTTCACGCAGCGAATGCCGTATTCGACGGTGTGGGCGTGGTCGCTGCCGTAGCGGTCCGGCATCGCCAGGCGGTCGTCGAAGAACGCCATGTGGAATTTGCCGGCCTCTAAGATCCGGGCGATCTCTTGATAATAATCCGCCGACATCGAATCGTCGCGCGAGTCCGGATGCCGCCACGAACTCGGCAGATTGGTGCAGTTCTGCGCCTGCAGGAATCCGACCAGCGCCATTTGCCTTGTCATGCCGTTCTCCTTGTGCGCGTGGGCCTGGATTTCATTTCAGGTCGAGTTCGGCGGCCAGCTTGTAGTCGGCGGCGAGCGCCTTCAGTCTGTCCCAGGTGGCGTCCTCGATCTCGATGCCGTCGCGCCTGCGCTGCTGTTCGCGGATATGTTCGATCTCACCGGGATACAACACCCCGGGTGAGCCTTCCGACGGCGGCGTCGATTTGAGATAGCGCGCGAACTCGCCGACCTCTTTCTCGAAATCCTTCAACGGACGGAAGGCAGCGACATTGAACACCGCCATGAAGCATCCGTCGTTGTGACGGCCGGTCGGCTCGACGCCAAAGCCAAGCCCGGTGAGCAGGCCGCACAGCACTTCGACCATCGCGGCGAGGCCGCTTCCCTTGTAGCCTTCGGTGCCGCCGAGCGGCAGCAGCGCGCCGCCCTTGCGGTACTGCGTGGGGTCGGTGGTGTGGCGGCCCTCGGCGTCGATGATCCACCCTTGCGGGATCTGCTCGCCGCGCGCTATCGACAGCGCGATCTTGCCGGCCGCCACCGCCGACGTCGCCATATCAAGATAAAACGGCGCTTCGAGATCGGATGGCACCGCAATCGAGATCGGGTTGGTGCCGAGCCGGGCCTCACGGCCACCGAACGGCGCCACGTGTTTCGGCGAGCGGCCGGAATTGGCGGCGGCGATCCCGATCATGCCGGCCCGCATCGCCATCATCGGATAGGCGGCGAGCCGCCCGACATGGCTCTGGCGGAATACCGTGCAGGCGGCGACGTTGGCGGTCTTGGCCTTTTCGATCGTCAGCGCCATCGCCTTGGCGTTGACGTGGAAGCCGAACCCCCAATGGCCGTCGATCACGGTGGTGGTCGGCGATTCCTGGACGATGGTCCATTGGGCGCCGGGAACGATGTGTCCGGCCTTGACGCGGTCGATATAGGTCGGGATCGCGATCACGCCGTGCGAGTCATGGCCGGCGAGATTGGCGTTGACGCAGCCTGTGGCGACCGCGGCGGCTTCCTCCTCCGATGCGCCGGCGGCCCTGAGCAGCGCCGAGCCGATGCGCGTGAGACGGTCGGCTTGAACGAGCGGCATGGGGTGAGTTCCTCTTCGGATGCCCGCGCGAGTGGCAGGTCTTGCTTGTTGTCGCGGCCCGCATGGTCTCAAAGCGATGGCGGGACGGCAAGGGCGGAATGTCCTGTTAGCTATGCCGCCCGCAGGGGTCGTAGTCCCAGGAGTTTCATCGTACGAAACCGGTTGGCTGCCGCGCAGGTGCGTTTGGCCGCGCGGTGCCGCCGTTCGTATGGCTGATAAATCGTCAACGGGACCGTAGTTCTTCGGAGAAAACGCGCTGCCATTGGGCCGTCATTTACTCTGAATCGCATCTTCCACCCGCCAATAACGACCATTTAGGCCCCCGCCGCGCATAAAATCCCGCGGAGGCAACTCTGGCGTTGCCCGCTGGGAGCCTGGGGACGTTGAAGACCGATATCGCGCGGACATTCGCGGCGTTGAATGCCACCAACGAAGCGATTCTGTACGCAAAATCACCCGAAGAGCTGTACGAGAAGGTTTGCGAAGCCGCGTTTTCCTGCGGGGACTTCCTGGCTGCGGCCATCTTCCTGCTCGATCCGGCAACCAATCTCCTGCGCTTCGCCGCCGGCTGCGGCGACGACATTGCTCGCCTGCGCAGCATCGACATTTCGATCGTGGCCAATACCCCCGAGGGTTCCGGAGTTTGCGGGCAAGCCTTTCGCGACCGGCAAGTATGCGTCAGCAACGATTTCCTGAACGATCGGCGTTCGCTGGCCTGGCGTGCGGGCGCCAAGGCCGCCCAGGTGGGTGCGGCGGCGGCGCTGCCGTTGACCTGCAACGGTCACAGCGTCGGCGTCCTCGTCGTCACGCGGCACGAAGCGCGCTCGATCGATGGACAGATCGTCTCGATGCTGCAGCGGGTGTCGGCGAACGTTTCGTTTGCGCTGGATAATTTCGACCATGAGGCGGCGCGCAAAGGCGGCGAGCGCGCGATGCGGCGATTGAACCGGATGTTCGGCGCCATCAGCGCGACCAACGAAGCCATTCTACGCGCCAAGACCGAGCAGGAGCTGTATCAGCGGGTCTGCGGCGCTGCCGTGAACAGCGGAAAGTCGGCGGCCACGGTAGTCCTGCTCGCCCAGCCGGGCTCGACCTGGCTTAAGCCGGTCGCCGGGACCGGCGAGGTTATCGAGCAGATCAAGCAGTCGATGCATTCGATCGACCCGGACAACACCTACGGAAACGGCGTCTGCGGTCGCGCGTTCCGAACGCAGAAGCCCTGCGTCAACCACGATATCCTCAACTCCACGCAGGGACACCCCTGGCAGGAAACCGCGCTTGAGACCGGCGTCACCGCCTGCGTCGCGGTGCCGCTGATCAAGTCCGGGCAGAGCGTCGGCGTATTGATGTTCTTCGTCGGCAAATCCTGGGCCGAGGATGAAGAGGTCGTCGCGCTGATGGCGCGGATCGCGGAGAACGTCTCGTTCGCGCTCGAAAATTTCGAACGCGCCAGCGAAAAGGCGAAAGCCGACGCCCAGAAAGAACGGCTGGCGCGCATGCTGTCGGCGCTCAGCACGACCAACGAGGCGATCGTCCGCGCGACGTCGCGGGCCGAACTGTTCGAGCTGGTATGCGAAGCCGCGGCGAAGGGCGGGCGGTTCAACTCGACCAGTATCATCCTGGCCCGATCCGACAGTGAGTTTATGGATACGGTGGCGGTGGCGGGGCCGACCGCCAGCAACATGCGCCGGGTAAAGGTTTCGACCAACGCGGATCGTCCGGAAGGTCGCGGGCTCTGCGGCAACGCGTTCCGCTCCCGGCGCGCCTGCATCGCCAATGATCTGCGCGCGGACCCGCGCGGATCGGCGTTCCATCAATTCATCCACAGCGACGGCGCGATGTCGGGCGCGGCATTTCCGCTTCTGGTCTCGGGCCAGCCGGCGGGCGTGATGTTCTTCATCTCCTCGGAGAAGCATACGTTCACGCCCGAATTCGTCGACCTGCTGGAGCGGCTGACCGCCAACGTTTCGTTCGCGATGGAGAATTTCGACCGCGCTGACGACAAGGCGAGGACTGAGGTCCAGAAGGAACGCCTGACGCGCATGCTGGCGGCGCTAAGCTCGACCAACGAGGCGATCATCCGCGCCGCCTCGCGAGCCGAACTGTTCCAACTCGTGTGTGAAGCCGCGGCCAAAGGCGGCAAGTTCACCTCGACCTCCATCATGCTGATGAATCCCGATAGCGACTTCCTGGACGTCGTTGCTGCCGCCGGTCCGACCGCCGCCAGCGCGCTGCAGGTAAGGGTATCGGCCAGTGAAGATCGCCCGGAGGGACAAGGACTGACCGGAAGGGCTATCCGTTCGCGGCAGGCCAGCATCATCAACGATTACCTGGCCGATCCCCATGCCAAAGCGTTTCACAGCAGGGCGCGCAGCGATGGCGCGAATTCCGGCGCGGCGCTCCCCCTGTTCGTGCAGGGGCGGGTAGTCGGCATCATGATCTTCATTTCCCTCGAGAAGGACACGTTCACGCCCGAGTTCGCCGAGCTGCTGAAGCGGCTCACCGCCAACGTTTCGTTCGCGTTGGAGAATTTCGACCGCGCCGACGACAAGGCGAGGACCGAGGTCCAGAAGGAACGCCTGACGCGGATGTTCGCTTCGCTGAGCGCAACGAACGAAGCGATCATGCGGGCCAAATCCCGCGCAGAGCTGTTCGATCTGGTATGCGAGGCCGCGGCGAATGGCGGCAGGTTTACCTCGACCACCGTCGCGCTGGCAGATCCCGCCAGCGACCTTCTGCGCATTGTGGCAACTGCCGGCCCGACGGCCGAGACGACGCGTAACGTACGACTATCAGTGAGCGACGCCGTTCCGGAGGGGCGTGGGCTCAGTGGAACGGCCTTTCGAACCAGACGAGCCTGCATCAGCAATGACTATGTCGCCGATCAGCGCGTCTCTGCATTCCATGCCATTGTCCGTTCCGATGGCGCCCAATCGGGCGCGGCGTTCCCTCTGGTGGTTCGCGGAGAAGCCGTCGGCGTCATGATCTACATGTCCGCCGAAAAGAACACGTTTATTCCGGAATTCGCCGAACTGCTGCAGCGCCTCGCCGACAACGTATCGTTTGCGCTGGAGAATTTCGACCGCGCCGACGAAAAGACCAGGGCGGACGAACGGATCGAGTATCTGGCGTCGCACGACAGCCTGACCGACCTGCCCAACCGCGAGATGTTCAACGACATGCTGCGGCGTGCGATCGACGCCGCCGAGCGCTACCAGCGGCGGTTTGCGCTGCTGTTCATCGATCTCGACAGGTTCAAGGTCATCAACGATTCGCTGGGCCACGACGCCGGCGACATGCTGCTGGTGGAAATCGGCGGCAGGCTGCGGCGCGCGCTGCGTTCCAGCGACGTGGTGGCGCGGCTTGGCGGCGACGAGTTTGTGGTCATTCTGGAGGAAGCTGCCGAACGGCACGAGGTCGAGCGCGTGGCCGGAGAACTGCTGTCCGTGCTGAGCCAGCCGCTGCAGTTGAGCGGTCACGAATGCCACACCACGGCTTCGATCGGGATCGCGATGTATCCGTCCGACGGCGCCGACATGTTGACGCTGACCAAGAATGCCGACATGGCGATGTACCTCGCCAAGGAGGACGGCAAGAATGGTTTCCGCTTCTTCAGCCGGGAAATCAAGACGCAGTCGATCGAGCGCCTGAAGATGGAGAGCGCCTTGCGCCGCGCGCTGGAGCGCGACCAGTTCACGCTGCACTATCAGCCCAAGATCGATATGGCGAGCGGCCAGATCACCGGTGTCGAGGCGCTGTTGCGCTGGAACCATCCCGAACTCGGCAGCGTATCTCCGGTACAATTCATTCCGCTGGCCGAGGAGACCGGGACGATCGTCCCGATCGGCCGCTGGGTGCTCAAGGAAGCCTGCGCGCAGAACATGGCCTGGCAGCGCCGCGGCTTGCGGCCGGTGACCATGGCGGTGAACCTTTCGCCGCGGCAATTCGCCGACGGGCATCTGCTGCAGGACGTCGACGAGGCGCTGCTGGCGAGCGGCATGTCGGCGGTGCTGCTGCAGCTCGAGGTCACCGAAAGCATGGTGATGCGCAACGTGTCGCGCGCGATCAAGATTTCTCGATGCCATCCAGAGCCGCGGCATCCGGCTTGCGATCGACGATTTCGGCACCGGCTATTCGTCGATGTCGCTGATGAAGCATTTCCCGATCGATACCATCAAGATCGACCGGTCCTTCATTCGCGACCTGCCGGTCGATTCCGAGGACCAGGCCATCGCGCAAGCCATCATCAGCATGGGCAAGGCGCTCGGCATGACTGTGGTTGCCGAGGGCGTCGAAACCCCCGAGCAGCAGGCCTTCCTGCGCAGCCACGCCTGCGACGAGATGCAGGGCTTTCTATTCTCCAAACCGCTCCCGGCCAGGGATATGGCCGATCTGCTGCGAGCCGCACCGACGCTGGCTTCGCCGCCGCTGCAACCCGACGCCGGATCAGGGCTGGAAAGCGCTGTCGTCTGACGGCTGGGGATGGAGATCGCGGATGTCGATTGCGTCCGCTGCGTCTGCGTCCGCTGCTTTTGTCTTACCAGGGAAATCGTAGGGCCAGGGCAGCAAGGTCTGTCCCGCGAACGCCGCGAGGAAGATTTCCGCGCCCGCGGCATACGTCGCATGTTCGGGTAGCCCCAATTGCGTGCACCATTCGGCCGGCAGGGGCTGTGCCATGCTGTGCAGTTCCATGGCAGGTCCCCACCACCACGCCGGAGCGGGCGATCGTTCCTGTTCCGGAACAGCACGCCAGCGCGCGTATTCGCCGATCATGCGTTCGAACTGCAATGTCGCCGCCGGGTGCATTCAATCTCCTGACGACAGATGATAGCTACATCCGCAGGCGGCGCAATGCATGTCAGGGGCTATTGCCGGCCATGCTGCCAGTGCGAGGTCACATCCGCGCCCGATTTGTTGAGATGCACGTGCTGATCGACATGTTCGACCCATGATACCGGAATGAAGTGATGGTGCTGGCCATCGGGCGAGCTCTGCTTCGTCAGCTTGATCTTGTCGGTTCCTTCGAGATGGTCGACTTTTCCGACCGTCTTCCTGTCGGACGAGATGACGTCCATATGTTCCCGGATCTGTGAGGTATCGGCCATGTTTCATTTTCCTCGAATGGATTGAGGATACGAAACGCGCCGGCGCCGAAATGGTTGCTAGCTGCCGGCCGGCAAGCCCAGCAGCCTGGCGGCATTGCCACCCGCCACCAGCGCCATGCTCTCTTTGCTGACGCCCTTGACGCGGCGGAGCAAGCCGACCGGGTCCGGCTCCGCCATGTCGAACGGGTAGTCGGTGCCGAGCATGATGTGATCGGCGCCCCAGATCTCGATCAGGTGCTTGAGCTCGCGCTCGTCAAACACGACAGTGTCGAAATAGAGTTTCTTCAGATAATCCGATGGCTGCTTCTTGAGGGTGACACGGCAATCCTCGCGATGCGCAAACGCATGATCGAAGCGCCCCCAGTAACCCGGGATGTAGCCGCCGCCATGGGCGATGCAGATCTTCAGTTCGGGGAAACGTTCGAGGTAGCCGTCGAACACCAGGTGCCCGACGCACAGCGCGGAATCCAGCGGATGCCCGATCGTGTTGGGGAAGTAATGATCCTCCATGCGGCCGACCAGGCTGGTGCCGAACGGATGCAGGAAGATCATCACGCCGAGCTCCTCGACACGGGCAAAGAATTTTTCAAGCCCGGCGCGGGTGAGATCGACGCCCCGCACATTGGTGCACAGTTCGACCCCGCGGAAGCCGAGGTCTTTCACCGTGCGTTCGAGTTCGGCAACCGCCATGCCGGGGTCCTGCAGCGGCACCGTGCCCATCCCCATCAGCCGTCCGGGATGTTTTGCAACCATCGCCGCGATGTGGTCGTTGACCATCTGGCAGCTGTCGCGCGCCACTTCGGGCGGTGCCGCATACACGAAGTGGCCGGGGTAAGGCGAGATCACCTGCACGTCGATGCCGTCGCGGTCCATGTCGGCCAGCCGCGTATCGAGATCGGTCAGTTTCGGAAAGTCGATCTTGCCGCGCTGCGGCTGAATGCTCTTGGTGAGTGCGTTGACGTGGGCGTTGGCGTTGGGCGTTTCGCCGCCGCCGGGAATCCCGGTCGCCTTCAGCACCATCGCATTCGCTTCCGGCACCATGCAGTGGCAATGAATGTCGATGGTTCGCCAGGGCTTCTTCGTCCTGCCGGAACGCTTTGGCGCGCTGCCGTGATCGGTGGCTGGCCCGCAGGCCTTGCATTGAAACAGCATGAGAGGAGCCCTGGAAAATAGTTTCGGGAATAGGTTGGCCGCGCCGGGGTTATTTCTCTTCCGCCGCCGTCGATGTCGCGGGGCCTTCGCCCATGATCAGGAGGATGGTCTCTTCATCCTTGGCGCCGTCCCAATGCACTTGTTTGGCGAAATGCGTGACGAAACTGCCGGCCGGCATCGGCGTCGTGTTGGCCGCATCGAATTTCGGACCGGAGCCAACCCACCAGGTGCCTTGCAGCACGACGATATAGCGGTCGTTGGGATGGAAGTGTGGGCGGCTGAAATGATTGCCCTTGGTCCACTTGCTGTAGACCATGTAGAAGCCCGGCTTCGTTGGATCGCCAACAACGACAGCGCTTTGTGCGCCGGCCGCGTTCACCGGCCCCCAGGGAATCTGCTCCGGCAATTTGTAGGTGACGGCGGCCGGATTAAGTTCGGCCGCGGAGCCGATGCCCACTATCGCGGCGAAAGCCAGCAGCGTCACGGCATATCGCCAAAGCCGGGTCGTCATCGTCATCGATTTCCTCCGAGAGCTTCGTGAGCTGGCTCATCTCTGTTGCCTTGAATGCTAGCCGGGCCCGCTACTTCCGGGCAAGGCACGCGGCGCATGCGTGATCGTCAGGTGCGACACGCCTCTTGCCGCACAACGCAACTGCAGCATGGAAAATCGATTTACGCCGGACATTGTGATGCTAGGTTGCGGCCAACTAAAAACAGTCAGGGAGGACATGTTCATGAAGCGTTTGTCGATAGTCGCAGCGAGTCTGCTGGTGGGCGCCGCGGCTCTTCAATTTTCCAGCGTGGCGTCCGGCCAGAGCGACGGTTGGGTGACGCTGGTCGACGACAAGAAGATGGGCGACTGGACCGAGGTCGGAAAAGCCAATTGGGAGATGAAGGACGGCGCGCTGGTCGCCGACAAGATCACCGAGGGCAAGGATCCGTCCTATCTCGTCAGCAAGACCTCGTACAAGGATTTCCAGATCAAGGCCGAGTTCTGGGCCGACGACGATGCCAATAGCGGCATCTTCATTCGCTGCGACCAGTCGGCCAAGATCGATGCCAAGATCTGCTACGAGGTGAACATCTTCGACAAGCGGCCCGATCCGACCTACGGCACCGGCGCGATCGTCGATGTGGCCAAGGTCGATCCGATGCCCAAGGCCGGCGGCAAGTGGAACACTTTCGAGATCACAGCCAAGGGCCCGCATCTCGTCGTCATATTCAACGGCCAGAAGACCGTCGATGTACAGGATTCAAAACACGCCAGCGGTCCGTTGGCCCTGCAATACGGCTCCGGCGTGCTGAAGTGGCGCAAGGTTCAGATCAAGGAGTTGTAGTTGCGGCCGGAGGAAACTCCATCTCAACCTGACGGGCTCACCTGCTCTCAGCGGGTGAGCCTTTTTCATGCCACGTTCATGCGGCGCGAATGACGGTTGGGCCGCCCGGGAACTGCATGATTTTCACCGGATCGCGCGCTTGACGGCGCGCGGCTTCGGTAAGTCGTTGTGGCGCGGAGAGAATTGACGCGATGTGACCGAGCGGACACGGTCGCGCGAATTATGTGCACGTTCTAGAAGTGTTCGCGAAAGTTCATGATCGCCCTTGCCGCAGAGGCGTATGCTTCGCCCCGGGTCAGGGACACTGGTGAATGCTGCCGTGGGGAGAGTCAACATGCCAGCCTACATCCACCAACACGATGACACCGAGCCGGCCTACGTCATTTGCCCGAGCTGCGTGGGGCTTCCGATGTATATTCGCGATATCGAACCGCATTGGAGCATGGCGAAGATCGAGTTCACCTATGAGTGCGCCGATTGCGGCGCGGAAGTCCGCCAGACCGTGGTGAAGCCGGAGTCGCGGCACTAGCTGCGCGACTTGTAGGGTGGGTTGGCCGGGGGGCGTACCGCACCATCTATCTTCGCCTGATGGCGAGTTGCGCTGTGCCAACCCACCCTACGACGCTTCATCAAACCTGCCTTACCACGCCCGGCTGTCCGGGATCGCATTCCAGCGCGTCGCGGTCCCACTTCGCCGCGTTCGCGGCGGCCTCATAGGTGCTGTGCAGGAAATCGAGCAACGCCTTGTCGGGGTCATCTGCCGTGCGCACGGCATCATAGGGCAGGATGAACTCGCCGACCGCTTCGCTGAAGAACGCCGCGTCCGGCTGCACCTTTGCTGTCCGGAAGCCTGATGGCTCGGGATAGGCGTAGGAATAGAACGCTGGATAATCGATGGCGCCGCTGCCCGGCCAGAAGCCGGCGCTGCTGACTTCGTGCGAATAGGCTTCATGCGCGACCGCATCGGGCAGGTGGGGCACGCCGCCGGGATGGCGCGGCGCGCGGCGGCCCGAGAAGCGCGTCACCGCCAGATCGAAACTGCCCCAGAAGAAATGCACTGGGCTCGCCTTGCCGAGAAAGCCGGTGCGGAACTGCTTGAAGACGCGGTCGCAGTTGATGAGAATCTGCAGGAAGCGCCCGACAGCATCGGGGTCGTACGACGCGTGTGCGGTGTCCTCGGAAAATCGCACCGGGTCCGGCAATTCGTTCGGCATCTCGTCGATGACGACAATGATCCCGAGTTCGGCGAGCGCCGCCATGGTGGCCGCATGGAAGCTGGCGACCGATTGTCCCGCCAGCGCAAAGTGCCGATGCGTGCCGTCGCTGGTCGAGATGCGCAAACGATGATCGATGAAATCGAAGTCGATCTGGAACGTTCGCGTTCCGTCCGGCACAGGCGACGTCGTCAATCCGCGCGGCGTAACATACAGCGTCACGTGCCAGGAATGATTGAGCCAGGGAGACTTGGCCAGGCGAATTTTGCCGACGATCTGCGTCCACAAATGCAGCGTCGAATAAGTGTCACGCCACGCCGCGGTCGGCAACTCCGGCCACGGGGTTTTGGAATTGTTGCTCATGCCTGAACCCTGTCCGTGCTGATCGCTGGGGCAGAACGCCTATCACGAATCCGTCACGAAACCGTCAGGCGGAGCGCCTCACGATTTCGTGCACTCAGGGCAGCGCCGTTGCCCGCGCGAGGCGCGGTAGAGGCTCCTGCACCACCAGCGCCGCACCATTGCCTGCAGCGGCCGGCGCGCCAGTTGAGCGATAAAGAGAATTTCGACCATACTGAATCCATCGTCCCCACAACGATAGATAGGGCGGCAGTCTCTTCCGAGAATGCCGCCCTTGTCGCATCAGCCATGCAGTTTATTGGCGGTTTCTGCGATCGCGCGTCCCTGATAACGCGCGCCCGCGAGTTCGTTCTCGCTCGGCTGGCGGCTGCCGTCGCCGCCGGTGATCGTGGTGGCGCCGTAGGGCGCGCCGCCGGTGACTTCGTCGAGTTTCATCTGGCCGGCAAATCCATAGTTCAGGCCGACGATGGTCATGCCGAAGTGCAAGAGATTGGTGATGATCGAGAACAGCGTGGTTTCCTGCCCGCCATGCTGGGTCGCGGAGGCGGTGAAGGCGCCGCCGACCTTGCCGTGCAATGCGCCCTTGGCCCAGAGGCCGCCGGCCTGATCGAGGAAGTTCGCCATCTGCGAAGCCATCCGGCCGAAGCGGGTGCCGGTGCCGACGATGATGGCGTCGTAATTGGCGAGGTCCTCGATCTTGGCAATCGGTGCTGTCTGATCGAGCTTGTAGTACGACGCCTTGGCGACGGCCTCCGGCACCAGCTCCGGCACGCGTTTGATATCGACAGTGGCGCCGGCGTCGCGAGCGCCTTGGGCGACGGCATTCGCCATCGCCTCGATGTGACCGTAGGCGGAGTAATAGAGCACGAGAACTTTGGCCATGATGGCTTTTCCTTTTCGGGTTGATGTGTTGTTGGAGAAAAATCGGCCGTCATGCCCGGGCTTGACCCGGGCATCCACGTCTTCCTTTGCGTCAAGTCGTGGATGGCCGGGACATCTGCGCGAAGACGCGCTTCGCGCTTTTGCCCGGCCATGACGGCGGTGAGTGAGAAGCGCTACGCCGCGTCGACCAGCACCAGTTCGGAATCCTCCAGCGCGGTAATCGTCAGCTTCGCCTCGTTACGGATCGCGGCGCCGTCGCGGGCGTTGACGCGGACGCCGTTGACCTCGACGCTGCCGGCCGCCGGCACCAGATAGAGGTGCCGCGCCGTGTGCGGGGCGTATTCCGCGCTCTCGCCGGCCTTCAGCGTGGTGGCGAGCACCCGCGCGTCAGCCCGGATCGGCAGCGCGTCCTTGTCGCCGGCAATGCCGCTGGCGATGGTGACGAGCTTGCCGGAGCGATCCGACTTCGGAAACGGCTTGGCGCCCCAGGTCGGCTGTCCGCCCTTCGTGGTCGGTTCGATCCAGATCTGGAAGATCTTGGTCTTCGAGGGCTCCAGATTGTACTCGGAGTGACGAATGCCGCTTCCCGCACTCATCACCTGCACGTCGCCGGCTTCGGTGCGGCCCTTGTTGCCGAGCGAATCCTGATGCGTGATGGCACCTTCGCGGACATAGGTGATGATTTCCATGTTGGCGTGGGGATGGGCGGGAAAGCCGGTGTTCGGCGCGATCTCGTCATCGTTCCACACCCGCAACGAGCCGTGGCCCATATTGTCAGGATCGTAGTGGCTGCCGAACGAGAAGTGGTGCTTTGCCTTCAGCCAGCCGTGATCGGCGCCGCCGAGTTGGTTGAATGGTCTGAGTTCGATCATGGGATGTTCCTTATCGTTTGAAAGTTTCTTGAATTACGCGCCGAAGCCGCCATCGACGTTGAGCACGGTGCCGGTCACGAACGAGGCCTGCGGGCTGGTGAGAAACACAATTCCGGCCGCGATTTCTTCCGCGGTGCCGAAGCGTTGCAGCGCGTGCTGGCTGCGCTGGGCTTCGGCGAAGTCGCCGCCGTCCTTCGGGTTCATGTCGGTGTCGATCGAGCCCGGCTGCAGCACGTTGACGGTGATGCCGCGCGGTCCGAGATCGCGCGATGCGCCCTTGCTGTAGCCGACGATCGCAGCCTTGGTGGCCGCGTAGTCGGCAAGGCCCGGGAACGAAGCGCGGGTAGCGATGCCGGAGCCGACGGTGACGATGCGTCCGCCTTCTCCCATCAATTGCGCAGCCGTGCGGATCGCCGTGACGACGCCGTGAACGTTGATGTCGTCCTGGCGGGCCAGCGCCGCGGTGTCGGCGTTGGCATCACCCACCGCGCCGCTGACGGCGACGCCGGCATTGTTGACGAGGATGTCGAGCCTGCCGAAATCCCTGGCGACGTTCCTCACCAGTTGGTCGACGTCGACGGAGGACGCCTGGTCAGCCTTGTAGGCGCGGGCATTGACGCCCTTGGCTTTGAGCTCGGCGACGACCGCTTCCGCCTTGTCGGGGGATGCGACATAGCTGATGGCGACATTGGCGCCTTCATCGGCGAGTGCGCGGGCGCTTGCTGCGCCGATGCCGCGCGAGCCGCCGGTGACGAGGGCAACCTTGCCTGAAAGTTTCTTGGTCATTGGATTTCTCCGTTGCTTGAATTCCGATGGCCATTGGATATGCCTCCCGCTTTGGTATAGAAATAGAAACTATTGAAACTCATTGTTTCCAAAACTGAGCCTAGAGGGCGACCGCAATGGCAAAGCTCCCGGATTTCGAAGCGCTCGCGATTTTCGCGAAAGTCGTGGAATTGCGGTCGTTTGCGGCGGCCTCGACCGAACTCGCGCTGTCCAAGGCCACGGTGTCAAAGGCCGTCAGCCGGCTGGAGCAGCGGCTGGGTGCGCGGCTGTTCAACCGCACCTCGCGGCGGCTGGCGCTGACCGACGCCGGCCAGAAACTGGCCGAGCGCGCGACGCAGCTATTGGTCGATGGCGAGGCGGCGGAGAACGAGGCGTTGTCGCAATCGGTCGCGCCGCGCGGGCTGGTGCGGCTCGCGGTGCCGATGACGTTCGGGGTCAAAGCCGTTGCGCCGCTATTGCCGGAGTTTTTGGAGAAGTATCCGGAGGTCTCGATCGATCTTCATTTGAGCGATGCGACCGTCGACCTGATCGGTGAGGGTTTTGATGCCGGCCTGCGCATCGCGCGGCTGCCCGACTCCTCGCTGATCGCGCGGCGGCTGTGCGCGATGCCGCGCTTCACGGTGGCGGCGCCTTCCTATTTGAAACGTCATGGCAGGCCGACGCATCCGATGCATCTCGCCCAGCACAAATGCTTCGGCTACGCCTATCTCTCGACGCCGGGCGTCTGGCACTACACCAACGCTGCAGGCGAGCAGGCCAGCGTGCGTCCCGCTGGACAACTCCGCGTCAACAATGGCGAGGCATTGTTGCCGTCCGTCATCGCCGGGCTGGGCATCGCCGATCTGCCGAACTTCATTGTCGGCGACGCCATCGCCTCGGGCGAGGTCGAGGTGATCCTGAAAGGCTGGCACCAGCCCGAAGGTGCCGTGCATCTGGTAACCCCGCCCGGCGGCCCGCGTCCCGCCCGCGTCGAAGTACTGGCGGATTTCCTTGCAAAGCATTTTGCAAAGACAAAGAAGCGATGAGACTTCGTTGGGTGGGCACGCTTCGCTTTGCCCACGAATTGGGGGTAGGCTTCTCACCAACCAAAACAAAATCACCGGGAGAGAACCACAATGAACCGCCGTGAACTTCTCAAGGCCGCCGCTACGTTGCCGCTCGTACAAACCGCTCTCGCCAGCGCCGCCTTCGCGCAAAGCCCATTTCCCTCCCGCAACATCACCATGATCGTGCCGTTTCCGCCCGGCGGCCAGGCCGATCTGGCGGCGCGGCCGGTGGCGCTGGCGCTGGAGCGGATTCTCGGCAAGCCCGTCATCGTCGACAACCGCGCTGGCGGCGGCGGGGGATCGGTCGGCAATGCGGCGGCGGCGCGCGCCGAGCCTGACGGCCACACGCTGTTGATGACGCTGTCCTCGCTCGCGGTGCTGCCGGAAGCCGACCGCTTGTTCGACCGGCCGGTGGCGTATGAAGTCTCGCAGTTCGCACCGATCGCGCGCGTGCTCGCCGATCCCACGCTGCTGGCGGTGCCGGCGTCGGCGCCGTGGAAGACATTGCAGGATTTCGTCGACGACGCCAAAAAGCGCCCCGGGGAAATTCCCTACGGTTCGTCCGGTCCCTACGGCACACTGCATGTGGCGATGGAGATGTTCGCGGCGAGCGCCGGGATCAAGCTGCTGCACGTGCCGTTTCGCGGTGCCGGTCCCGCGTTGGCCGCGCTGCTCGGCGGTACCGTGCAGGCGATGGCCTCCGCGCCGGGCACGCTGAAGCAGCAGGTCGACGACGGCAAGATGCGCGTGCTCGCCAATTGGGGCGCTGAGCGCGTCACGAGTTTTCCCGATCTGCCGACCTTCAAGGAACTCGGTTACAAGGATGTCGAGTTCTACATCTGGGCGGGATTGTTTGCCCAGAGCGCGCTGCCCGCGCCGATCATGACGCGGCTGCGTGAAGCGATGGCTCAAGCGGTAAAGACGCCCGAGGTAATCAAGACATTCGAAACGGCGGGCAGCCCGGTCGCCTATCTCGATGCGCCGGAGTTTTCGAAATTCGTCGCGGAAGACAGCGCGCGGCTTGTTGCGGCCGTGAAGAAGATCGGCAAGGTCGAGTAGCGGAACCTTATTCACATTTTTTTGTCTGAGCCAACGTCGCGTGGCCGCATTGCTCTGACAGGCTCTGCGTCATCGCCGCGCGGAACCTCCGCGTCATCTTGAAATCGAAAAGAAAGGACCCCGGACATGCCAACGCAACGAATGGTCCTGAGTCTCGCAATCGCGATCGGCGGCGTGGCCGGCGCCCTCGCGCCTGCGTCATCGCAGGAAAATCGCGGCACCTGGGAACAGCAGATGGCCTGCACGCCGGACGTATGGCGGCTCTGCAGCGATCAGGTTCCTGATGTCGGCCGCATCGTGGCGTGTTTGCGGCAGAACACGCCGCAGCTCTCCAATAATTGCCGCGCGGTGTTCGAAACGAACGCCGAGCAGCAGCAGGCCAATCGTGGGCCGACGCAGCGTGGTCCGCAGCAGACGGGTCCACGTTCCCGCGCGCCGCAACAGGTGCAGCCGCAGGCGGTGCAGCCCCGGCCGAGACCTTACTATGAGGAAGACGAGTAGGCCGGCGTTTCCCTGGCCAGCCTGTGCTCGCAGACGTCGACCCATTCCGCCGCGGTCAGTTCCGCCATCCGCGCAGGCGTGATTTTGACCGCGCTGTGGGTCGAGCCTGCTGCGGGTACCACGGTGTCGAATGCTTTTAGCGACACGTCGCAATAGACCGGTAGCGGCGTCTTCAGTCCGAACGGACAGACGCCGCCGACTTCATGCCCGGTGATCTCGGCAACCTCGTCTAGGCCGAGCATTTTCGGCTTTCCGCCGAACAGGGCCTTCACCTTCTTGTTGTCCATGCGTGAGGTGCCGGCGGCCACGATCAGCACCACGCGGTCGCCGATCCGCAACGACAGCGTCTTGGCGATCCGCGCCGGCTCGACGCCGTAGGCCTCGGCGGCAAGCGTAACGGTGGCGGAACTCATCTGGGATTCGATCACGGAGATATCGGGCGCCTTTTCTGCGAAGAAGGCGCGGACGGACTCAAGACTCATCTGTTTCAAGACCCTTGGCGAGACACTTGGCGGGACACTTGGGCAGACACCAGTGCTGGAAGTTCGGAGAGGCTATGGATGCGATGGTCGGGCGCAACGCCCAACTCGTCCATCTGGGTGCGCAGGATCTTGAACATTGTCAATGGCGGCAGCGTCTCGCTTTCGACGCACGCCAGCGCCATCGCTTCCGGGCCCACCCGCTCGATCCATGCGACGTTGAGCCCGAACGCCTTGGCGCCGCAGGCGTCCCAGGGATTGGACGAGATGAACAATACCTCCGCCGGCGGCACGTGCAGCACCTCCTCGATCAGCGCGTAGGCCTCGGGACTGGGCTTGAAGATTTTCTTCGCGTCGACGCTGATGGTCGCATCGAGCAGGCCGTCGAGCCCGCTGTTGCGCACCAGCGCGTTCAGCATGTCAGGGCTGCCGTTCGACAGGATCGCGAGCTTCCGATCCTTCATCTGCGAAAGGGCAGCGAGCGCGTCCGGATAAAGATCGAGATGCAGATATTTGTCTGTTATGCGCGCGAAGGTGTCGTCGTCATATTCCAGCCCGAGGCTGCGCAGCGTGTAGGCCAGCGCGTCGCGCGTGACTTGCGAGAAATCCAGGTAGCGCCGCATCAGCGAGCGCAGCCATGTGTATTCGAGCTGCTTGATCCGCCACACCTGGGTGATGATCCCGCCATAGCCGGGAAACGCGTCCTCGGTGACGTCAGCCACCGACTGGACATCGTAAAGCGTACCATAGGCATCGAAGACGATCGCTTTGATGGTCACGGTGATTTCTCTCTTCCGCCGATGGTCGCATACAGAAAATTTCTGATTGCGTCGATCGATCGGTCTCTGACGGCCTGGTTGAATTCGAGGTGATGGCCCAGAAACTTCACGGGCGCCGCAAGGCCCGGAATATCGAAGCCGTGATACGCGCCGGGATAGACGACAAGCTCGATCGGAACGCCAAGACCCTTCTGGCGCGAGATCCCGTAATCGTCGCGACCTTCCGCCAGATTGCGGCACTCGTCGGCCGGGGTCCAGTCGTCGAGTTCGCCGATCAGGATTAGCGTCGGCACGGTCATGCTGTCCTTTATACCCAGGCAGGGCGGGTAGAACGCGATCGCCGCGCGGAATTTTTCATTCGACAGCCGCTCGATCGTACCGCGCTCCACCGATGTGAGCGCGAGCCATCCGCCTTGCGAGAAGCCGATCACGGCGACGCGGTCGGGATCGACGAAAGGCCGTTGCGCCAGGAAAGTCAGCGCCCGATAGGCATCGAAGGCAGTCGCGGGCGGCGCGCCGCCGGTGCACGTGCTGATGATGCCGCGCGGACCAAAGCGGTCGACCGTGAGCGTCACATAACCCCAGGACCCGATCCGCGCGCCCCAGCGTTCATCGAGCTGCTGCCACCCGCCGTTGCACCCGTGAAGCAGGACGACCGCGGGCGACGGGCCCGGATCGCGCGGCTGCCGCAAGTAACCCTGCAACGGCTGCGAAGTCGCCAGCGGATTTTCGATCTCGACGAGGCGACGCTCCGGGCCGTCATCGGCCGCACGGCAGACAGGCGCGCTTCCGGTGAGGAGCGCGGTGACGATGACAGCGATCTTGGCCGTGATCTTGGCAGTGATCTTGGCAGTGATCTTGGGGAGGCTCGTCATGGACCACCTCTCGCCTTGCCGCCGATGATACTCCCTTAAACCCTCAAAATCTTGCGCTAGATCCCCAAAATCTTCCGCGCGTTCGCTTTCAGCACCTTCGGCCGGATCTCCTCGCGAATCTCGAGTTTTGCAAAATCCGCCAGCCAGCGGTCCGGCGTGATGACGGGCCAGTCCGAGCCGAACAGCATCTTGTCCTGCAGGATCGAGTTGATGTAGCGCACCAGGATCGGCGGAAAATATTTCGGCGACCAGCCGGAGAGGTCGATATAGACGTTCGGCTTGTGGGTCGCGACCGACAGCGCCTCTTCCTGCCATGGGAACGAGGGATGCGCGAGGATGATCTTGAGATCGGGAAAATCCGCCGCGACGTCGTCCATGTACATCGGGTTGGAATATTTCAGCCGCATCCCCATGCCGCCGGGCATGCCGGAACCAACACCGGTCTGGCCGGTGTGGAACAGCGCAATCGCGCCGCCGTCGTTGATCGCTTCATAGAGCGGATAGGCCATGCGGTCGTTGGCGTAAAAGCCCTGCATGGTCGGGTGGAATTTGAAGCCGCGGACGCCGTATTCCTCCATCAATTTCTTCGCTTCGCGCACGCCGAGCTTGCCCTTGTGCGGATCGATCGAGACGAAGGGGATCAGCACGTCGAGATTTTCGGAGGCCACTTCCAGCATTTCGTAGTTGTTGTAGCGGCGAAAGCCGGTCTCGCGCTCGGCATCGACCGGGAAGATCACCGCCGCGATGTTCTTGGAGCGATAGTAGGCCGCGGTCTCCGGCACCGTCGGCGGATGCTTGTGCGGCGACTTGAAGTAGTCGGCCATACGCTCCTGGAAATCGTCATAGCCGTCGTCGCCATGCATGCCGCAGGGTTCTTCCGCATGGGTATGGATGTCGATCGCGACGACTTTTTCGATATCGGGCAATTTGAGCTTGGGCATTGGGCTTCCCCGGCGGCTTGATTTTTTGGTCTGGAAAATTGATTATACTATATAACAAATTCCGCAAGACGGCAGGAATAAATCAGCGGAAGCAGGGAGGGTGGCATGGCGCAGGCCGAGGCCTTTGAGACCGATTTCTGGAAAGACGCCAATCTGCGCAAGGCATGGGACGACATCGTTCCCGGCGAGCCGCGCAACACCATTCCCTACACGCTGACCAGAGAGGCGATCGAACTCTACTGCAAATCGGTCGGCGAGGATCATCCGATCTATTTCGACGAGGCCTACGCCAGGACCACCCGCTATGGCGGGCCGATCGCGCCGCCCTCGATCCATATCCTCTTGATGTTCTCCTGTACGCCGGCGGACGACTGGATGCGCTCGCCGGGCACCGTCAATGCGGGGCAGTCCTGGAGCTACAATATCCCGGCGCGTCCCAACGACGTCATCACCTTGCAGGCCCGCGCGCTCGACAAGTTCATCAAGCGCGAGCGGTTGTTCGTGGTGCACGACAACGTCTTCTTCAATCAGCGCGGCGAGGTGATCTGCTCCGGCCGGGGCTGGACGATCCGGCCGGTATAGGGGGAGGGCGCCATGACCACGACGTTTGAAAATCTCAACACCGGCGACGGTATCGAGGGGCCCACATTCGCGGTCAGCCGCGAATCCATCCGCCTGTTTTGCGATGCCTCGCTCGATTACAACCCGCTGCATCTCGACGACGACTACATGAAGGGCTCGTTCGGCAAGACCAATTTCGGCGGCATCATCATGCATGGCATGAACAATTTCGGGCTGATCTCGCGCATGATCACCGACTGGGCCTATCCCGCCGGCGCTATTCACCGGCGGCTGGAAACAAGGTGGGTCAAGCCGGTCCGGCCCGGCGATACAATTCAGCCCCACGGCGTCGTCAAATCGAAGCAGGTGACGAAAAATTCGCGCTGGGTGCTGATCGACGTCATGGTGCGGAACCAGGCCGGCGAAAAAGTCGCCACCGGCGAGGCGATGGTGGAGTTCCCGCCGGACTGAATCCGCCAGTTATTTCAATGGGAGCTGCAAAGGGCAGGCTCGCCCGCCCGCAGCCGAATGGAGCCGAAAAGGTCCCATCCGCATTGACATTCGGTGCCGCGATGGCTTAGAAACCGCCCCGTCCCGGGCGGTTGGCCGCTGGCGGGATTAATCCCATTTTGCCACTTTCGGGTAGCTCAGGTTCGGCCTCCAACACGGCCTTTCAAAGCATCAGGATTGTCCCATGAAGGTCCGTAACTCGTTGAAATCGCTGCGCGGTCGTCACCGCAACAACCGCCTTGTCCGCCGCAAGGGCCGGGTCTATGTGATCAACAAGGTGCAGCGCCGCTTCAAGGCCCGCCAAGGCTGAGCTGTCTACCGAGGCTGAGCCGGCCTTATTTTCCACCGGCGCCTCACTTCCTTCACAGGTCTTTGACGACGTGCTGCTTTGCAGCGCGATTTTGTGCGTCTAGACTTGAGGCCATGGCATTGAGATTCCCGGTCACCCCCAGCTTCCGGATCGCGATCCTCGCCGCGGTCATCATCGCCGCGCCCATCGGCGCCTTTGCCCAGAGCGACCAGAACGATCCCCGGGTCGTCCCGCCGCCGAAGGCCCAGAAGAAATTGCCGGAAGCGCCGAGCAAGCTTCCCAAGGTTGGCGCCGATCGCACCCGCGGACTGGATTTCCTGTTCGGCGCGCTGAAGGCCGCGCCCGATGAAGCCAGCGCCAAGCATGTCGAAGCGCGGATCTGGGCGATGTGGCTGCAGACCTCGAGCGATACCGCGGCGCTGTTGATGCTGCGCGCCAAGGCCGCGATGGATGCGCAGAAGCCGGATGTCGCGCTGAAGCTGCTCGATGCCGTCGTGAAGCTGCGTCCCGATTATATCGAAGCCTGGAACCGGCGGGCGACGCTGTACTATCTCAAGAACGACTATGCCCGTTCGCTGCAGGACATCCGCGAAGTGCTGGTTCGCGAGCCCCGCCATTTCGGCGCGCTGGCCGGGTTGGGCATGATCATGCAGGACATCGGCGACGAAAGGCGCGCGCTTGAAGCATTCCGCAAGGCGCTTGCCGTCAACCCGCATCTCGAAAAGGTGCCGGAGCTGGTGAAGACGCTCACCGAAAAGGTTGAAGGTCGCGATATCTGATCTGAGGTGTGTAAGATCGCGCCTTATCAAACAGTTCGCGGTTAACCTTGATTCCCTACGGCAGTCCGCAGAAAGGAACGTTGCGCCGCCAACGCGCTATTATCAGCTGACTGCGTGACAGGAGCGAACCATGAAACCGTTACTGCTGGCCGGCGCGATAATGGCCGTGACCGGAACCTGCGCTTTCGCGCAAAGCGGCTTTTGGGTCGTCGGCAACAGCGCGACGAGCAAATGCGAGATTGTTACGAGCAATCCCGTCATCAACAGCCAGGTCGGCGGAAATATCACGTTCGGAAGCGGACCCTACAAATCGATCGACGACGCCAAGCTGGCCCGTTCGACGATTTCCGAATGCCCGGTTGTGCCCGAACCTCCGGCCGAACAGGCGCCGGAGGAGAAGAAATCCGATTAGTGGACGGCGTTGCTGCCGCGGGCCATTCCGTCGAGGCCTACTGCTGCATAGAATTGCGCCAGTTCCACCTCAAGCTGCTCGTTCACCCGCAACAGTGCCTTGAGCGCACCGCGGATGTCGCCATTGCAACTTGCTACGATCTGATCGATGGCCGCTTCGCTTGCGTCGGTAATCATGGGGTACTCCTTCAATTATACGCTGAACCAATTTGTAGTCGGCAGCCCTGTTCCTGTGGATTGCGGGTACGACGCGCGCGTTGGCTACCCCCACATCAAACACGCTCACACGTGGCGAAAGTGTCGACGCAATTGTATAAACTTGCCGATGACGCCCTAATGACCCCGCTATCCACAGAATTGTCGACCTGTGGACAATTTCGGAAACCCGCATCCGGTCGCGCCGTAGCTCGCTGGTGCAAAAGATCATCCGGACATTTTCGATGGTGGCAGTGATTGTCGTGGCGGCGCTGGCGGTATTGGCGCTGGTCACGCAGGTCGGCGTCTGGCTGGCGCAGCGTGCGTATCCCGCCAAAGGCAGGATGGTCGAGGTCGCCGGCGGCGCCCTTCACATCGTCGATATCGGCCCGCGCGACGCGGCCGGCCCGCCGATCGTGATGCTGCATGGCGCAAGTTCCAATCTCGAGGCGATGCGGCAGCCGGTCGGCGACCGGCTCGCGAAGCATCGCCGCGTGATCCTGGTCGACCGCCCCGGGCACGGCTGGAGCAGCCGCGCCCTCCTCGAGGATTCGACGCCCGAAATCCAGGGTCGGATGATCGAGGAGGCGCTGGCAAAGCTCGGCATCAACAGGGCAATTTTTGTGGTGCATTCCTGGGCCGGCGCACTGGGGGCGCGCATCGCGCTGGATTACCCGCAATCCGTCGCCGGTCTGGTGATGCTGGCGCCGGTAGCCTATCCGTGGCCGGGTGGCGTCGGCCGATACAACAAGATCGTCAGCACGCCGGTGATCGGCCCGCTGCTGGCCTACACGGTCACGCTGCCGCTTGGGCTGCTGCTGGTTGAGCCCGGCGCCCGCGGCGTCTTCCTGCCGCAGACGATGCCGCCGGGCTATGTCAGAGATACCGCGACGCCGCTGCTGCTGCGGCCGCGCGAGTTTCTCGCCAATGCGCGTGACATGGTGACGTTGAAAGCCGCCGTTGCCGAGCAGGCGCCGCGCTACGCCGGGATCAGGGCGCCGATCACGATCATCTCGGGCGATGAATCCGACGAGACGGTGTCGACCAAAATCCATTCGCGGCCGCTCGCGGAGATCGCGCCTGACGCAAAGCTGATCGTACTGCCGGGGGTCGGCCACATGGTCCAGAACGCCGCACCCGACCTCGTGATTTCCGAGATCGAAGCGATGGTCGCCAGGACCGCGCCGTTCGCGGGGGCCAACGGCGGCGAATTAGCGCCGCAGCCACCTTCTCATTGAGCGCACGAAAGCGCGGGGAACGGTGAGCTTCCAGCGTCACGTACTTCCCGTTATAGCCTGTGCCGGAACCGCCACCTTTACCCGCATACCCATGCTCATGACCGCGGACGAAATTCTGCTGCATCCAGCGCTCGAACGATGTGTTCGAGCCCAGGCGCAATCGCTGCTGTCGGTGCACGAGGCCAGTCCGCGGATGGCCTCGCTGTTTGCGACGCAGCAGCGCTGGTTGCTGGCGCACGCGGCGGTGGCTCAGTATTTTCGCAACGAAGCCGATGAAGCGGGTTCCGGGCTGCTTGCCGAGCGGTTCCTCGAAATCGTGGAACGCCACAGCCTGGCGAGCCGCAATACGGCGTCGGCGTTTCTCAAGGAATTGCTGAAATACGAGATCGTCCGTTACGTCGCCAACAGCGAGGGTCGGCGGCACCGGCCGTCAGAACCTGCGCCGGCCGTGTTGGTGGCGCTGTTCCACTGGCACGCGCTGCATCTTGCGACCCTCGATGGATTGGACGGCGGCGCCAGGGTGGCGGCGTTCCACGCGCGGCCTGCACTGCTCGGCGTGATCCAGCCCCTGATCGCCGACGGCCTGATCGCCTCGGCGGACGTTCGCTATCCTCCCAGAACCTTCGACCTGTTTACCTGGATCGACGATGGCGGGCTGGTGATGGACCGGCTGATCGTCGGATGCGAGGGGGGCGAAAGCGACCGCGAGCGAATTCAAACCGACGTGACTTCGGTTTCCGGACTGGCGCGGCGGCTCAACCTGTCGCGGACCCAGCTCGGCCGCAAGTTTGCCGAGGCGGAGGCGCTGGGCAGCCTGGGCTGGTCTGGCGTGCGGGGGAGGTCGCCGCTGTGGGTGTCGGCGGGCTTTCGCTACGAATATCATTCAGCCCAGGCCGTGAAGCTCTCGATCATCGACGCCGCCTTTGAGGCCTGCACCGCGCACGGCCGGCACGCTGCCGTCAGCCCGGCTCTCGCATAGCGCCGCCGTGCCGCCTGCACGATCCGCCGTGGCGAAACGGCGGATGGCTTGGGGTGCCTCGATGCGTTAGCATTCTGCGCGCGCGGGATTCCGCTGCTCGGCCCGCCAAAGCAAACGGAAGAAGCTGGAGCGGTGACTTTCGAAGAAAAATCATCGCGATCCAGGATGAATGTGAGAGTTGAGATTTAGGGCAGCTTACCTTCGAGGGAGAGCCCCATGTACGCCGCCATTCGTCAGGGCAAGGCAAAGGCAGGCCAAGTCGAAGAGCTCACACGCAGGATCAAGGAAGGTGCTATTCCCGTCATCAGCGCGGTCGAAGGCTTCATGGGCTATTACGTGGTCTATGCCCCCGACGACACCGTGATCGCGATCAGCCTGTTCAACAATTACGCCGCGGCCGAGGAGTCGAACAAGCGCGCGCTGGCGTGGATCGAGCAAGAGCTTGCGCCGCTACTGACCGGGCCGGCTTCCGCGATGGCCGGGCCGGTGATCGTGCATACGCTGGCTTGAGGTAGCGAGTGCTGGAGCTCTTTCCAGATGAGGTCCGGGAAGGGTCCCACATGGTGAGGAGCGCGGCAACGCCGCGCGTCTCGAACCATGTGCCTCGGCCTCACTTCGTCTTGCCGTCCTTGTCGTACTGCGCGATGAACGCCCAGAGATCGCCGGCTTCTTTCTCGTTCTTGATGCCGGCGAAAATCATCTTGGTGCCGGGGATCTTGGCTTTGGGATCCTTGATGTATTCGAGGAACACATCCTTGTTCCACGTAATGCCGGAATTCTTGTTGGCTTCCGAATAGGAGTAGCCTTCGACGCTGCCAGAGTGGCGGCCATCGAGCCCGTTCAGCACCGGGCCGACCTTGTTCTTGGCGCCTTCGCCGATCGCGTGGCAGGCCAGGCATTTGTTGAATGAGGATTTGCCAGCGGCAGCGTCCTGCGCCAGCGCGCCCGTTGCTGTGGCCAACGAGCTAATGACGACCAGCGCGCTCAAAGTCGATGTTTTCATGTGGTGCTCTTCATTTCTTCCCGGATAGAGAGGCGATGTCTTGTGGCAGGCCCGCCTGGATCGGACAAGCCACGAAACTTTGACAGTTTTGAGCATTGCCAGCTTGTCCCAGAGAGAACTCATCGTTGGCAGGACCGCAATCCAACCTTCGGATGGCCTACCCAAATCCTGGTAGACGTGCTTGATTTGTCGTAAGAAATCGATGAAGCGTGGTCTGGAGGGACACCGATGGCCATCATGATGCCGGCTTCCGATCAGGCAGTTCTGAACCGGCGTGACGCCATTGTTGCCGCGCTGCGCGCGATCGTGCCGGGCGAGGGCGTGATCGACAGTGCCGCCGAAATGCTGCCCTACGAGTCCGATGGCCTGATGGCTTACCGTCAGCCGCCGATGGTCGTGGTGCTGCCGGATACGACGCAACAGGTTTCGCAGGTTCTGAAATACTGCTTCGAGCAGGGCATCAAGGTGGTGCCGCGCGGCTCCGGCACCTCGCTGTCCGGCGGCGCGCTGCCGCTGGCCGACGGCGTGCTGCTGGGGCTCGGCAAGTTCAAGCGCATCCGCGAGATCGATTTCGACAACCGCGTGGTGGTGACGGAGCCCGGCGTCACCAACCTCGCCATCAGCCAGGCAGTGGCGCATGCCGGCTTCTACTACGCGCCCGATCCGTCATCGCAGATCGCCTGCTCGATCGGCGGCAATGTCGCGGAAAATTCCGGAGGGGTGCATTGCCTGAAGTACGGCATGACCACCAACAACGTGCTGGGCTGCGAAATCGTGCTGATCACCGGCGAAATCCTGCGCATCGGCGGCAAGGCCGCTGAAAACGCCGGTTACGACCTGATGGGGATCATCACCGGTTCCGAGGGCCTGCTCGGCGTCATCACGGAAATTACAGTACGCATCCTGCAGAAGCCCGAGACCGCCCGCGCGCTGATGGTCGGTTTCGCCGAGGTCGAGGCTGCCGGCGAATGCGTGGCGCGGATCATCGGCGCCGGCATCATCCCGGGCGGCATGGAGATGATGGACAAGCCCGCGATCCACGCTGCCGAAGCCTTTGTCCATGCCGGCTATCCGCTCGATGTCGAGGCGCTTTTGATCATCGAACTCGATGGTCCGGGTGTGGAGGTCGATGAACTGATCCAGCGCGTCGAGGCGATTGCCCAAGGCTGCGGCTCGACGACCTGCCAGATTTCCACATCAGAGGCCGAACGCAACCTGTTCTGGGCCGGACGCAAGGCGGCGTTCCCCGCGGTCGGCCGGATTTCGCCCGACTATCTCTGCATGGACGGCACCATTCCGCGCGGCGCGCTGCCGAAGGCGCTGGCGCGCATCCGCGATCTCTCGGCCAAATACGATCTGCGCGTCGCCAACGTGTTCCACGCCGGCGACGGCAATCTGCATCCTTTGATCCTCTACGATGCCAACCAGCCCGGCGAGATGGAGCGGGCGGAAGCCTTCGGCGCCGATATCCTGCGCGCCTGCGTCGAATTCGGCGGCGTGCTGACCGGCGAACACGGCGTCGGCATCGAGAAGCGCGATTTGATGCCGGAGATGTTCTCCGAGATCGACCTCAACCAGCAGCAGCGGCTGAAATGCGCCTTCGACGCGCAGGGGTTGCTCAATCCGGGAAAAGTGTTTCCGACGCTGCACCGTTGCGCCGAACTCGGCCGCATGCATGTGCATGGCGGCAAGCTGGCGTTTCCGGACCTTCCAAGATTTTGACCATGGCCTTCTCCAATTTCTCAATCGTCATACCCCGCGAAGGCGGGGTATCCAGTACGCCGCGCCGCCGATCTTTGTCTCCGGCCGCTGCGATTACTGGATCGTCCGCCTTCGCGGACGATGACGGCAACGGACAGGCGTAACGTCGTGGACACCCTTAAGGTACGTGACGCCAAGGACGTCGAAGAGGTGGTGCGCGCGGCGATCGCCAGCGAGCAGCCGCTGGAAATCATCGGCCATGGCACGAGACGGCAGATCGGCCAGCCGATGGCCACCAACGCCGTGCTCGAAATATCGGCGCTGAATGCGGTCACTTCCTACGAGCCGAACGAGCTGATCATCACGGTGCAATCAGGCGCGCCGCTTGCCGACGTGCAATCGCTGATCGATTCCAGGAACCAGCAGTTTGCCTTCGAGCCGGTCGATACGTCCGCGCTGCTCGGCGCGTCCGGCAGCGGCACCATCGGCGGCATGATCGGGGCGGGGCTGGCGGGGCCGCGCCGGATCAAGGCCGGCGGCGTCCGCGACCACCTGCTCGGCGCGCATGCGGTGTCGGGCTTCGGCGACAGTTTCAAGACCGGCGGACGGGTGGTGAAGAACGTCACCGGCTATGATCTCTGCAAGCTGCTGGCGGGGTCGTGGGGCACGCTGGCGGTCATGACCGAGGTGACGCTGAAGGTGATGCCGCGACCCGAGAGCGAGCGCACGCTGATGCTCTCCGGCCTCGACGACCTGACCGCCAACCGCGCGATGACCGCAGCCCTTGGGTCGCCGTTCGACGTTTCGGGCGCGGCGCACCTGCCTAATTCGGCGTTCCGGTCCACTGGCGGCACGCTGGCGGGCCTTGGCCCGGAGGGCCAGGCGCTCACGCTGCTGCGGCTGGAAGGCATTGCGGCTTCAGTCGTGGACCGCGCCAGTTCGCTCGGCAAGACGCTGGCGCCGTTCGGATCCGTAGACATGCTGCAGGACGATGCTTCGGCGGCGGTCTGGCGTGCGGTCCGTGATATCGAGCCGTTCGCCGCAGGCGGTGCGCTGGGTGCCTGGCCGGTGTGGCGGATCGTCTGCCCGCCGGCCTCGGGCGGTGCGCTCGGCCAGGCGCTGGCGCGCGATACCGGGGGCGACGTGATCTATGATTGGGGCGGCGGCCTGATCTGGGCGGCGCTGCCGCCGAAGCCCGACGCGCAGGCGGCGCTGGTGCGTCAGCGCGTCGAGGCGCTGGGCGGCCACGCGTCGCTGATCCGGGCTTCGGAACTCGTCCGGCGCAATCTCGATGTCTTCCATCCGCAACCGGGCGGACTGGCGGCTTTAAGCGAACGCGTGCGCCACAGCTTCGATCCCAAGATCATTCTCAACCGCGGCCGGATGGTGCGGGGATCTGCGACATGAAAACCGAATTCTCGCTCGCCCAGCTCGCCAACCCTGACATCGCCGAAGCCGACAAGATCCTGCGCGCCTGCGTGCATTGCGGGTTCTGCACCGCGACCTGTCCGACCTATGTGCTGCTTGGCGACGAGCTCGATAGCCCGCGCGGGCGCATCTATCTGATCAAGGAGATGCTGGAGAAGGACAAGCCGCCGACGCCGGAGGTGGTCAAGCATATCGACCGCTGCCTGTCCTGCCTCGCCTGCATGACCACCTGCCCCTCGGGCGTGAACTACATGCACCTGGTCGATCAGGCCCGGGTCCGGATCGAGCGGGACTATTCGAGACCGCTGATGGAGCGGGCGTTGCGCGCGATCCTGGCCTTTGTGCTGCCGCGGCCCGGGCTGTTTCGCGCCAGCATGATCATGGCCCGGCTCGGCCGGCCGCTCGCAGGCCTGCTGCCGACGCCGCAGGCTGCGGCCACTCCCGGCCTGTTGCGGCGAATCAAGGCGATGCTGGCGCTGGCGCCGAAGCGGCTGCCGGCTCCGGGACCGGCCGGCGGAAGCACCTTTCCGGCCATCGGCGAGAGGCGCGGGCGGGTGGCATTGCTGCAGGGCTGCGCCCAGCAGGTACTGGCGCCGCGCATCAACCAGGCCGCGATCAATCTCCTGACGCGCCACGGCGTGGAGGTCGTGCTGGTCAGGGGCGAGCAATGCTGCGGCGCGCTGACCCATCACCTCGGGCAGGACGGCGACGCGCTGGCGCGGGCCCGCGGCAACGTCAACGTGTGGAAAAAGGAGGCGGAACAAGGTGGTCTCGACGCCATCCTGATCACGGCGTCGGGCTGCGGAACGGTCATCAAGGACTACGGTTTCATGCTGCGCGAGGATCGCGAATTCGCGCAAAGCGCCGCGCAAATATCCGCGCTGGCAAAGGATATCACCGAGTATCTCGGCGGCATCGCGCTCACTCCATCCAGCCAGAAAGGCGATCTCACGGTCGCCTATCATTCAGCCTGTTCGCTGCAGCATGGGCAGAAAATCACAGGCCTTCCGAAAGAATTGCTTTCCAAGAATGGATTCGTGGTGAAAGATGTGCCTGAGAGCCATTTGTGTTGCGGTTCGGCGGGGACCTACAACATTCTCCAGCCAGACATTGCGAGCAGATTGCGCGATCGGAAGATCGCCAATATTGCGACAGTGAAGCCGGACATGATTGCTGCGGGCAATATTGGGTGCATGGTTCAAATTGCCGGCGGCACGTCAATTCCTGTGGTGCACACGATTGAGCTTCTCGATTGGGCGACAGGAGGTCCAAAGCCTGGATTGACAGGTCCGGGATTGAATTGATCGATCGGCCCTCGGGCATGAACCGGGATCGGCGGGCACCGGTTATTCTCGGGACAGACGCGCAGCGTTTGCCCGGGGATCATGCTCAGACCAAGGAATGGAGCAGGAGGACGCTTCGAAGAAACGTCGTCCCGGTCCAGCTCCGCGGAATCGTCAAAACGCTCGACACGAACCAGCAGGTTGGACCAACGGACATGGCCCAACAGATTTGGACCAGCGGCAAACAGGAGGATCACGATGGCTAAGGCGAAGAAGAGTAAGAAGGGCAAGAAGGCTAAAAAGGCCAAGAAGGTCGTAGCGGCGAAGAAGTCCGCAAAGAAGTCCTCGAAGAAGGCCGCCAAGAAGTCTGCAAAGAAATCCGCCAAGAAGGCTGCGAAGAAGGGCGTGAAGAAATCCGCCAAGAAAGCCGCCAAGAAAGCCGCGGCAGCGCCGAAGAAGGCCGCCAAGAAGAGCCCGGCGAAGAAAAGGAAAGCAGCTGCGCCCAAGCCGGCGCCGGCCCCGATGGCAGCTCCGGAGCCGGAGCCCGTACCGGCGCCAGCCCCGAGCTGGGCTACGCCGGAGCCCTCGACCCCGTCATGGGGATCCGGCTCCTCCAACGGCGGCGACCAGCACTAGCCGACCGTTTGCAGAACGAGCTTTCGAAAGGCCGCAGCGTCCATCGCTGCGGCCTTTTTCGTGAGGCTGCGAGGTGACCGGGAGCCGTCGTTTTACGGGCAGGTTGATTCGCAAAACCCGCTGTTCGACGGCGTCCTCCGTGCTGGTTTTTTGGGGTTCCAACTGTCTGCGTGGGACGCAGAAACCGCAAAAAATGTGATGGGAAAGCAACACCCGCCGACAACATGACTTGAAATGGCTAGAACGCCTAAAAAGTCGGCACATGCATGCCTTTTTTGCTTCACGATCCTGACATGACAGACCAGATTGGAAACACGTTTAGATAATTTGGTTGCAGTCGGTTGTCGCTTGCCCTTGGGGGGCGCCGGAACGGGACTGTTTTTTAAGGTGTGGGGATCGTCATGAAGAAAGTGGCTTTGTTAGCAACGGCGCTGGCAATGGTTTCGGGTTCGGCTCTTGCTGCGGATATGGCGATGAAGGTCAAGGCACCGCCGCCGCCGGCATTCGATCCCTGGGACATCGCCTTCGGTGGCGGCATCACCAACGACTACATCTTCCGCGGCATCACCCAGTCCAACCACAAGCCGTCGGTCAACGTCTATTTCGAGCCGCGCTACAACGTCACCAAGGACTTCCAGCTCTATGTCGGCTTGGGTGGCGCAAGCATCTCGTTCCCCAACCGTGCAGCCGCTGAAATCGACGCCTACGGCGGTGCTCGCTTGACGGTCGGCCAGTTCGCTTTCGACGTCGGCGCCTGGGGCTACATGTATCCGGGCGGAACCTGCCAATTCGGCCCTCCCGGCATCGACTTTGCTGGCCAGTTTCAAGGTGCCGACTGTGCCCTCAACGGGCTGGTCAACGGCAACGTCCTGAAGAAGGATGTGAGCTTCTTCGAGGTCTACGGCAAGGTGAACTACACCTTCAACGACAACTTCTCGATGGGCGGCACCGTCTATTATACGCCGAGTTTCCTCAACAGCGGCGCCGAAGGCACCTACGCCTCGATCGTCGGCAAGGCGATTGCGCCGAGCACGTGGTTCGGTGCCAGCGGCATCGGCATGTACGTGTCGGGTGAGTTCGGCCGTCAGTGGCTGGGCACGTCAGACTCGTTCTACGGCGTCGCGGCGTTCCCGAACGGCATCAACTATGCTGACTACAACACCTGGAACATTGGCATCGGCTTCACCTACAAGGTGTTTACGCTGGACTTCCGTTACTCCGACACCAACCTTTCGAAGGGTGATTGCAACGCCTTCACCAGCGACTTCTCGGCCCGCGGCAACATCAATGGAACCAACTCCGGCACCTTCATCACCCCGATCAATCCGTCGGGTGTCGGTTCGAACTGGTGCGGCGCGGCCGGCATCGTCAAGCTCTCGGCTGACCTGACCGCGCTGACCAACCTGAAGTAAGACATTCTGTCGAAGACGAAGGGGCGGCAGAGCAATCTGCCGCCCCTTTTGTTTTGTGAGGCTGTCGAATGATGCGGGACTGGCGGCGCGCGGCGATCAGGGCGGTTTCCCGCAATGATCATCGCAACGCGCTTGCCGGCGCGGTCGCCGGCCTTGGCGGCGCAATCGCCATCGGTGTCATGGAGTGGTTCTCCGTCGCCGCCCACTATCCGCTCGCGGTGATTCCGTTCGCGACCTCCATCGTGCTGGTGATCGGTTCGCCCGGCGCTGAGCCGGCGCAGCCGCGCGCCCTGATCGGCGGGCACGTGATATCTGCGCTGGTTGGCCTTGCCGTGTTGAAGCTGACGGGGCCGCAGGCCTGGGCGGCGGCCGCCGCCGTCGGGTTGTCGATTCTCGCGATGTACGTGACCGGGACCTTCCACCCGCCGGCGGGCATCAACCCGCTGCTGGTGGTTTCCGCCAACCTGCCTTGGACCTTCCTGTTCGCGCCGGTGCTGGCCGGCGCGGTGCTGTTGACAGCCTTCGCCTATGTCTGGCACCGCGGGGTGCGCCGCCAGGCATGGCCGCAACGCTGGCTTTGAGAAGCGGCTACATCGCTTTCACGCTCTCACCGCCGTCCTGCAGCACGAATCGATCGCCGTCGCGGGCGAGCCTGACATTGCGCTGGTGGAAGGCGTCGAGCGTCGAGCGGTGGCCGATCGAGACGATGGTGGTTGCCGGCAATTTCGCCTCGAGCAGGCGATACAGCGCCGCCTCCGAAGGTTCGTCGAGCGAAGCGGTGGCTTCGTCGAGGAACAGATATTGCGGCGTATGCAACAGCGCGCGGGCGAGCCCAAGCCGCTGCTGCTCGCCGAGCGACAGCGTCCGGTTCCAGTGCCCGTGTTCGCCGGGTTGCGACGCGAGTTTTGGCAATCCGACCTGCTCGAGCGCACTGCTGATCTGGAGGTCGGTGAAGGTGCCCTCCCTGGAGGGGTATTCGACCGCCCCGCGCAGCGATCCGGTCGGGAAGTACGGCCGCTGCGGCAGCAACATCAATGTTGCCCCCGCAGGGATGGTGATGGAGCCCGCTCCGAACGGCCAGATGCCGGCAATGGCGCGGAACAGCGTCGATTTGCCGGACCCCGAGGGGCCTGTCATCAGCGTGCGCTCGCCCTTGCGCAAACTGAATTGCTCGGCGTTGACCAGCGGCGTGCCGTTCGGCAGCCGCAGCGCCAGCCCCTTGAGATCGATCGCGCCGCCGCCCGCCGCCTCGACGACGTGAATCCTGTCGCTGCCGGTTGCAAGTTTGCGCGCCTCGCCAATCCCGGCCTCGAACCCGTCGAGGCGGTTGACCACCGCCTGCCACTCCGCCATTTGGCGGTAGATGGAAATGAAGAATGAAAGTGCGCCCTGAACGCTCGAAAACGCCGATGCGGTCTGCATCATACCGCCGAGCTGGATCTTGTTTGCGAAGTAGGCCGGCGCCACCAGGACGTAGGGAAACACCACCGAAGCCTGATTATAGCTGGCGGTGAACGCCGTCAGCTTCTTGGTCCGGCTCATGATGGCGAGCCAGTTGTCTACCACGCGGCCGAAGCGGACCAGAAGGCGTTCGCGCTCCGCATCCTCGCCGCGCAACAGCGCGATCTGTTCCGAATTCTCGCGGACCCGCACCAGGTTGAAACGAAAATCCGCCTCGTATTGCTGCTGCCGGTAATCGATGCCGACCAGTGGCCAGCCGATCAGGTGCGTCAGGATGGTGCCGAGCACCGAATAGATCAGCGCGCCCCAGAGCAGGTAGCCGGGAATCGCGATATCCCGTCCGAACAGATGCAGAGGCGCCTCGTTGGAAAGGCCCCACAGGATCGCGACAAAGGACGCCAGCGTGACGATCGAGCTCAGCAAACCGACCCCGATGTTGAGCGTGCGATCGACGAACAGCTTGACGTCGTCGGTCATGCGCTGGTCGGGGTTGTCGGCCGCGTCGCCCTGAAGCTGCATCCGGTAGTGGTTGGCCTGATGCAGCCAGTCGCCGAGATATTGCGAGGTCATCCAGCGCCGCCAGCGGATCTGCAGCCATTGATTGAGATAGAGCTGGTAGACCGCCAGCACGATGAAGATGGCGGCAAGGACGCTGAAATAGATGATCTCGTAGACGAAGTTGTCCCAGTTTCGTTCCTGCAGCGCGTTGTAGAAGCGGCTGTTCCACTGATTGAGCAGGACGTTGATGGCGACGATGGCCAGCTCAATGGCGATCACGGCCGCCAGCAGGCCGAGGCCGGCCCATTTGTCCTCGGAGCGAAAATAGGGCGCGGAGATGCGCCACACGGTGGTGAGCGTCGAGCGGATATTGTTCACAGATTGCCGTCTCCGGGGATGGGCCTAACGCCCTGAAGGAATAGAAGAATCAGGGACTGCGACTAAGGTCGTAGAAATTCGCGCCCTGCGGCGGCTTGTCGCAGCCCTCGGCTAGACCCTAGCATGGCTGTGACGGCGAGGGGCGGCGGCCATCGGACTTCGCGAGGTTGTGAGCGTTGGCCGTGCCAACGCAGCTCAACCCGCATTTCCAAGGTTGTTCTCGCGAATTGCTCAACTCGTGCCCGACCGTCCACGCCGGCGGGCGCGCCAATAACAAATGGGGGAGAACCGCCATGTGGGATCAAATCTATAATCCGCTCGGCAATACGGCGCTGTCGACGATCGCGGCTGCCGTACCTGTTGTCACGCTGCTGGTGCTGATCGCCAGCGGCAAAGTCAAGGCGCACCTGGCGGCCATCATCGCGCTGATCGTCGCCAACATCATCACCATCGTGATCTTCACCATGCCCGTCGGCATGTCGATCCGCGCCTCGCTGCTGGGTGTCGTGGTCGGCTTCTTCCCGATCGGCTGGATCGTGCTCAACGTCATCTTTCTCTACAGGATCACCGTCGAGACCGGCCGGTTCGAACTGCTGCAGCGTGCGATCGGCGGCGTCACCACCGACCGCCGCCTGCAGCTCCTCCTGATCGCGTTCGCCTTCGGCGCCTTCTTCGAAGGCGCATCCGGCTTCGGTACGCCGGTGGCGATAACAGGCGCGATCCTGATCGGGCTCGGCTTCTCGCCGCTGGCGGCTTCCGGCCTTTCGCTGATCGCCAACACCGCACCCGTCGCCTATGGCGCGCTCGGCACGCCGATCCAGGGCCTGGCGTCCGTCACCGGTCTCGATCCCTTCGTGCTCGGCGCGATGGTCGGCCGGCAGTTGCCGTTCTTCTCGCTGATCGTGCCGTTCTGGCTGATCTGGGCGTTTGCCGGCTGGCGCGGCATGATGGCGATCTGGCCGGCCGTTCTGGTCACCGGCGTCTCGTTTGCCGTCCCGCAATTCGTGATCTCGAACTTCATCAATCCGTGGATCGTCGATATCGGCGCGTCGCTGATCTCGATGGGCTGCCTGATCCTGTTCCTCAAGGTGTGGCAACCCCGCGAGCTCTGGTTGTCGCCGGCGCTGCGCGGAAAGGATGAATCGGCTGCGACCATGAAGGCCGCCAAGCCGCTGGATACGGCGAAGCTCAGCCAGGCGCAGCTCTGGAGCGCGTTGCTGCCGTGGATCATCGTCTGCGTCGTGATGCTGATCTGGGGCAATAGCGCGTTCAAGAACTGGGCGAACGCGATCTTCACCTGGAATTACCCCGTTCCCGAGCTGCACAACATGATCAACAAGGTGCCGCCGGTGGCCGCAAAACCGACGCCGGAAGGTGCCGTGTTCGGCTTCACCTATCTGACCTTCACCGGGACCGGCATGCTGATCGCCGCCATCATTTCCGGCTTCCTCATGGGCTTCTCGCCGGTGAAGATGATCGGCGAATATGGCCGCACCATCAAGCTGTGCGCGATCTCGCTGATCACGATCTCGGCGATGCTCGCCATCGGCACGCTGACGCGGCTCTCCGGCGTCGACGCCACGCTCGGCCTCGCCTTCGCCGCAACCGGCGTGCTCTATCCCTTCTTCGGCACGCTGCTCGGATGGCTCGGCGTGGCGCTGACGGGATCGGACACCGCGTCCAACGTGCTGTTCGGCAACCTGCAGCGGATCACCGCCGAACAGCTCGGCCTGTCGCCGGTCCTGATGGCCGCCGCCAATTCCTCCGGCGGCGTGATGGGCAAGATGATCGACGCGCAATCGATCGTCGTCGCCTCGACCGCGACCAACTGGTACGGCCACGAAGGCACGATCCTCCGTTACGTCTTCCTGCATTCGATCGTGCTGGCCTGCCTCGTAGGCCTGCTGGTGACGTTGCAGGCCTACGTCCACCCATTCACCGCGATGGTTCTGAAGTAAGTTCTTCCATCCAGGCGATCGTCCTGATCCCCGCGGCTGCTGCCCGCGGGGATTTTCTTTTCGGATAAGGCGTTTGCGAATCGACCAGTCCTCCGCGTGTATTTAATTTATCTCTCCCTCGGGTTGAGTGCGCCAATCTGTCCCGCTTTCCCGCGTGGCAGAGGCCAGACGATGCGATACGCTGGCAAAAAATACAGGGAGAGAATCATGTTAGCGAAACTCAATCGGCGTCACTTCATCGCTGCCGGTACGGCAGCCGCCGCAATGCCTTTGCTCTCGCGCGGGGCTTCGGCGCAAGCCGCGTGGCCGTCGCGGAATATCCGCATGATCTGCAGCTACCCGGCGGGCGGGCAGACCGACCTGCTCGCACGCGCCTTTGGCGATTTCATCTCCAAGCAGGTGGGGAAGACCGTTGTCATCGAAAACAAGGCAGGCGCCTCGGGCTCGATCGGTGCGGCGGAAGTCGCGCGCGCGGAGCCGGATGGCCACACCATATTGTGCTCGATCTCGACCACCTATGTGATGAACAGGGCGATGATGAAGAACCCCGGCTACGACATGGACAAGGACCTGACGCTCGTCAGCGTCATCCCGGGCGCCGGATTGCTGCTGATCGCGAACCCGGAGTCCGGCGTCAAGACGCTGGCGGATTTCGTCGCGTTCGCGCGCAAGAAGGGCCAGGTAAACTTCGGCACCTACAGCGCGGGCTCTTCTCCGCACATCACGATCAATGAACTCAACAAGCAGTATGGCCTCAAGATCGAACCGATCCACTACCGGGGCGAAGCGCCGATGTGGACGGGACTGCTGGACGGCACGCTCGATGTCGCGATGGGCAGCTACACCGCGGCGCAATCCGTCCTGCAAAGCAATCGCGGCGTCATATTCGCAGTGCATTCGAAGAAGGTCGACGCGATCCCCGACGTCAAGACCCTGCCCGAACAGGGCGCGACATCGAAGTTCTTCACCGTGAGCGGCTTCACGGGCTGGGCCTTGCCGAAGGCGACGCCGCAGCCGATCGTCGATCGGCTGGCGGAGATCTGTGTGGCGGCCAACGGCGATCCGAAAGTGAAGGAAGTTCTCAGCACCTTCGTGCTCGAACCGGCGCTCGGCTTCAGGGAAACCAATGCGCTCTACCAGCGCGAATTGCCGACCTGGATAGAGAGCGCGCAGGCGCTCGGCCTGGAGCCGGTCTAGATCGGGTTGGCAAACGGTCATGGCCGACAGGTCATGACCCGAGCCGGCGGTGCTCGCCGCCGGATTCGACATCGCGACGTCAGACCTGGAAATTCATTCGATCGGCATTGCAGCGCTTCAACGGCACACCTTTCACGCGGCCCCTAGCCATTCCCGCCGTTGTTCAATAGAACGACGCGCGGCGCTGGGGTTTTGATGGTTCGAGAGGTTGCATGATATCGTTCGCGCGCATGTTTCAGGCGGCTGTCGGGTCGCTGTTGCTGATGGCCGCCGCGTTGCCTTTCAATCCGGCTCACGCCGATGACGAGTTTCCGTTCGGTTCGGAAATGACGCTCGACGTGGGCCGCCAGCCCGGCTCCAAGCGGATACCAAATCTGGAGATCGGCGACAGCGGCGAGGTGGTCCTGGAGCTCTGGTGCAAGGGCGGCAAGGGCCAGTTTTCGGTGGCGGGCAGCACCGTGGTCTTCGTCGTTGGCGAGATGGAGAACCGGCCCTGTCCGCCGGATCGCGCGCAGGCCGACGACGATCTGATCGCGGCGCTGACGGAAGCAGGGACGTGGAAGCGGCAGGGCGATTTCGTGTCGTTCGTCGGCACCAGGACGCTGCGGTTTCGCATCAATACCAACTAAACGCGACATCGCGTTCAGCCGATGTTCGGCGCAATGCGTTGTCCAATCAAGCGCGGCAACAGGGAGAGAACATGATCATCGACCACGACAGATTGCGTGCGTTTGCAAACCGCATCGTCGCCGCAGGCGGCAGTTCGCCGGATGAGGCGGCGTTCGTTGCCGATCATCTGGTCGAGGCCAACCTGCGTGGCCATGACAGCCACGGCGTCGGGATGCTGGTCGCCTATGTGCGCGACTTCGAGGCCGGCACGCTGAAGGTCAACCAGACGCCGGAGATCGTATCGGACACCGGCACGATCTCGGTTTGGGACGCGCGGGCCGGCTACGGCCAGGTGATCGCGCATCAGGCGGTCGAATGGGCCATCAAGGCGGCGCGGCAGCATGGCGTCGCGGTAAACGGATTGCGCAATGCGCACCACATCGGCCGCGTCGGCACCTATGGCGAGGTTGCCGCACGTGCCGGCATGGTCGCGCTGCACTTCGTCAACGTCGCTTCGGGCGCGCCCGGGGTGGCGCCGTTTCGCGGACGGGAGGGACGATTCCTGACCAATCCGGTTTGCATCGCCATCCCCGGGACATCGAGCAATGAGCCGATCCTGCTGGATTTTGCGACCAGCCGTGTCGCCCTCGGAAAAGTGAGGGTTGCGCACAACGCCGGCAAGCCGATGCTCGAGGGCGCCTTGCTCGACCATGCGGGCCAGCCGACGACCGATCCTTCGGTCATGTACGTCGAGCCGCGCGGCGTGGTGCTGCCTTTCGGCGAGCACAAGGGCTCCGGGCTGGCGCTGGTCTGCGAACTGCTGGCGGGCGCCATTGTCGGCTCGGCAAGCGTGACGACGAGCACGCCGCCGGAGCGCGGTATCCTCAACGGCATGCTGAGCATCGTCATCGATCCCGCACGGCTTTCCGCGCGCGACAGCATGATGAGCGAGATCGATGCCATGATCGCTTGGGTGAAGTCGGCCAAGCCTGCCGATCCGGAACTTCCGGTGTTGGTGGCCGGCGAGCCCGAACGCCTTGCACGGGCCGAGCGGATCGCACATGGCATCGAGATCGACAAGGAAACCTGGAGCCAGTTGTCGGCGATCGCCGAACGCTATCAGATCGCGCTCGATCGCTGAGGTCCGGGATCGGCAGTGAACTGCCGATCCGCGTTCTCGCGCGGCTACTGCGTCGCAATCAATCCATGCGCGGTGGCAACGATCCAGCGGTTGCCCCAGCGCACGATGGAGTCAATTCGCCCGATTCCGGGAATGGTGTCGCCGCGCGCCGCCATCTTGATTCCTTCGGGGCCCTCGAGAACCGCGGTTCCGTCCCGCACCTCGACAACGGTCCAGCCGGGGATGGTTGTAGGCCTCGTTTCCGGCGCGGGCGCCAATGACGGCTTCGTCGCCATCGCCACTGCGGCTGGATTCGTATTGGCCTGCGAGGCGAAGACCGCGCTCGCTGCCATGGCGGAGGGTTTTGGAATGCTGCCGACGGTGGCGGGTGCTGCATTTCGCAAGTCGGGCGCGGATGCCGTCTTTCTGATGCCTTCCGTCCTCCCCGGTTTTGCCTCGGCAATGGCAGGCGAGGGCACATCTTTCTGCGCGATCTGGTCAACGCCGATCAGGTTTGCGACCTCAGGCCAATGCAGCGCGCCGGCCCACCCCAGTGCAAAGCTTACTGCCAGCGCCATGGTGGCAAGCAGGAGAGGGCGCGCACGTTCGCTATATGGCTCACGCAGCACCAGCACGTCATCGCGGGTGCGGCTCAAGAGATCCGGCAGGCCCGCCGGCTTCCTCGGCAACGACCAGATGTGATCAGGGATAATCGGCTCGCGGTCTTGCATGGCGTGACCCACGGTTTGGTTAGCCGATGATGTTCCCGGAAGCTGAATTGAGTCTTAACATCAGGCGGACGAAGCGCGGCGATGCTCGAAAAGCGTCATGCCCCAGGCTAAGGGTAAAGCCGTCCATGACGACTTGTTGGATGATCGCGCGCCCGAGCTCGCGGGTTACTTCCACACCGACCTGTCGGCGTCCCAGCGCTGGCCCTTGAATGCCTTGGCCAGCGCCTCGACCGAGCCATTATCGTCCTTCGGTTCGCCGCCTTCCTCGTCACCGGTGGACTCTTCCGACAGGTTCAGCTTTGGACCCGTGCCTTCATCCGCGGTGGTGATCACGGGGCTCGAAATCCACAGCATCAGCCGGTCCGATGCGCCTGGCTTGTCCGGCGATACCAGCGCAGTGACCTCGACATTCTCGGTGAGGGCGAGTGCGGGATAGACCTGGCTCGGCCGCTTGAAGGTCAGACTTAGCTTTCCGGTGTTGGCGTCCCACTCGGCTCCGGCAGGCTTGGCGGCTAGCGTTTTCGCCAGCATGCCTGAGATCGCCGACGCGATCTTGTCCCTGTTGACCTTGTCGCCGTCGCGCCATTCGGCGGCGGCAAACCGGATGCTGCGGTCCATCTCGACGCTGCCGCTGGTCCATCCCGCGGCGACTACGCCTTGCATCGACTTGGCCTTGGCGATCAGCGCGGCCGCACGTTCCGGATCGATCGTGAGGTTGATGGTCTGCTCGCCGGCGCGCAGGGCATCGCATGAGATCGCAAGGCTGCTCAGTCCCACCTCGACGGCCTCGCCCTTCAGGCTCTTGAGGAAATCCAGCGCGGCATCGAGCTTGACCCGCACCCCGATCGCTTCCGGCGACACTTCGGTAAAATCCTTCGGGGCCGGCGTGATGCCGTCGTCGCTGGTTTGGTTCTCCTGAAATTCCTTCTCGCTGAGATCGGAATTATCCGTCGACGTCACTTCGGTCACGGCCTGGCCGATGCTGATCTGGCCGCGGAACTCGAAGGTGTCGCCGGTCGGCTTGCGCAGCAGTTTGATGGTGACCGGCTGCTTGTCGCCGATGCTCTGCGTGGTGCCGGTCAGGTTCTGGCCGCTGACGGTGAGGTTGGCGACGAAGCGGTCCTTGCGGTCGGAGCCCTTCTCGGCGGGATAGCAGACGTCGAGCACGGCGGCCGTGACGTTCTTGCCCTGGCGGGTTTCCTTCAGCACGACGTCGGCATTGCCTTCCATCAGGCCGTCGATCGCGGTGAAATACCGTGTCTCGGCCGCGCCCGGCGTCGTTTTGGAGGGAAGTTTCATCTGGGCGAAAGCGAGGTCCGGGAACGCGGTCGCCAGACCGAGCAGGCAGAACAGGAGCGCTCGCATGTGAAAATCCTCAGACAGATAAAGATATCGGCGTCGTCGCAACTACCAAACCTCGTCCCATTGGCCAAGGACGACCGTCCGGAACCCGACCGTTACTGCCGGGCGTAGGAGCCTCGATCGCTCATTGCGCCGATGACGCCAGTGGTCGCTTTGCACCAGATGCGCGCGTCCAAAAGGACACTAGCAATAAACAGGGTAGAAACGATGGCGCGATTTGGCGCTGGTGCTGCTCTCAGAGTCCTTTGCCGGCCACTACCGCATCCGCAGCACCTTCGTCGGCGATCGAAATGGCTTGGCGTGGGACCCTGCTATTCAGCACCCACACTACGGCAGTTGAGAGCGTGTTGGCAGCGCCATAATATCCGTTAAGGTTGTGTAGTTTCGGATTCATCATAATGTGCAATAGTTTCACATTCGCCGTTGATTTTGTGCAACCATTGCACTATCTTAGAACGCTGAGGCCACATGGCGAGCATTGATGCTCCCCTAAGTAACTGTAAGGTCTACATTTATCCGGGAGACCATAATCCTCCGCACTTCCACTTGAAAGGCCCAGACTCAAGGGCTTCCGTGGACATAATGAGCTTGGAGGTTATCGCTGGCAAAGCGTCAAAAAGGGATTTGGCTGAGATCAAGGAGTGGGCCGCAAAGCCAGAAAACTTGGCGCTATTGGTATCGGAGTGGAGAAGGCTCAATGAGCGAGAATGACATCGTCGATAGCGGCATTCCACTTCCGCGGATGGCGACTGTCCGGGCACTTCATGACTTTGTGCTTCGAGTTAAGTGGGCGGAAGGCCCCCGGGCCGGGCGTGAGGATTTCGTTGACGTTAGCCCAGCCATCTTCAGCTACAAGATCTACCGTCCTTTGAGAAATGAAAGCCTTTTTTTGACCGGCGTCGTTGCGGAAGACGGCGATGCTGTGGCGTGGAGTGACGATACGGATTTGATGATGTCAGCAGACACCATCCAATCCCTTGCGCAAGAGAGTTGGACGCCTAAGGAATTCGTGGAATTCTTGACACGAAACAGACTTACACAAGAAGCCGCAGCCGCGCTATTGGGTAGAAGCAGAAGGCAAATCGCAACTTACGCCACGAAGGGGCCGATCCCACGCGTCATTGCGCTCGCGTGCTACGGATTGGAATCCCTCAGGCGCGACCGGTTCGTGCAGGGCTCCGGCAACATCAACGCGCAACCTCCTGCAGTGTACACAGCTCGGGCCGCTGAGCAGAGCGAACAATCCGATGCTCCCGCTGCCCACACAACGCCGCGGCAGCGCGCTTAGCTAGTCATTAGCCTCA
>CAWBRL010000041.1:0-63604 GCA_963791165.1 uncultured Alphaproteobacteria bacterium
GTCGGTCATGATGGTGGCAGGATTGGAATTGACCAGGACGATGCGGTAGCCCTCTTCCTTCAGCGTCTTCACCTGGGTGCCGGAATAGTCGAATTCGCAGGCCTGGCCGATCACGATGGGACCGGCGCCGATGATCAGGATGGTGGCGATATCTGTTCTTTTGGGCATCAGCTCTCAGACTGGATTTTAGGCACAAAAAAAGGGCGCGCATGCTGCGCGTCCCCTAAGCCAAGAGCGCGGGTTACCCTCGCGCGGGGTGGTCTTTGAGCCCAATTCCGCACCCGCGAAACCCCCAAAAACGGGCCATCAACGGGGATTTTAGGGGATATGGCGCCGCGGTCCGCCTCGCTCTGCGAGCTTCGGCGTGGCAAGCCCGCCTCTGGGTCGAGCCAGGGACGTTTCGTTTGGGCAGGCCCATCACAGGTGGATCTGTGGCTACGGCTGGCATGCCCAGCCGGAAGGCTGCGTGGCGGCGAAGGCTGGAGGCCCGGCCTGGATTTGAACCAGGATAAAGAGCATTGCACTGCTCCGCGTCGACGCTTCCGCCACCGGGCCGCGGCCATCATCGCCGATCACGGTCGGTTGAACCTCATGCCTACCGCGGCTTAACCTTAACCGTTTGACCTTAGCCGCTCGGCTGCGCCCCGCGCACAAGGGCGTGCCGCGCGAGGAACGTCATCCGCCATGGATTGTGCCCGATAATTAGAGCGGGCGCGCGAGGCCGAGAATCCTTCAGCGGCGAGCTTCCTGATCATTTCGTCTTCGCTGTAGCGCTGCAGCCCGACGCGGGTCCCGCAGCTGCCGGTAGTCCGACAGGGCCGTCTGGCAAGGCCGTCGAGGGCGTCCTTCAGAAAACCGTGGGGAGGTTCAATTTCAACAGCGCCAGCACGTCTCTCGCCATGCCGACCCAGCAGCAGGATATCGCCCAGCACCAGGCGTCCGGCGGGCTTGAGCAGCCGGCGAATAACGGCAAAGGCGGAATCCAGCTCTTCGGGGGTCATGTATTGGGCGACCGAATTCATCACGACGAGATCGATCGACCTTTCTTCCAGTCTGCGCAAGTCATCCAGCGAACGCGGATCTTGGTGTTCGGCGCAAATCGCGCGATCAGCCAGGCCGCGGACCCCGGGCGCGGGCTCGGCCAGAAAGAGCTTGCTGCAGGCCTCCGCCACCTTGGCGGCGGAGAGCGCCTCGCCGCAGGCATAGTCCAGCACCACCTGGTCCGGCGAGGAAATGTAGCCGATGATGTCGCGCGCGATGACCTGGAAATGCAGGTCGCGATGCAGTTTGCTCGCATAAATCGTGTGCGTTAAATCGTAGTAATCGATCCATTCGTCCATAGCGTCCGGCGTCCGGCAGGGTGGTTCCGATGGATGGAACCGGGAAGGAAGTGATGCGTTAGGTCGTCCGGCGGCCAAAGTCCACTGCCGCCGGAGTCCGGGTTCCTAACAGGAAGGTTCAACGTGAGCAAAAACAACAAATCCGCCAAGGTATCTCCCGATCTCGATACACCGACGGACCTGCCGCAGGCCGCCGTGGACAAGATCTCGGCGTCGCTCAATGTGCTGCTGGCCGACGCCTTCGCGCTCTACATGAAGACCAAGAACTTCCACTGGCACGTCTCGGGCCGGCATTTCCGCGATTATCATTTGATGCTGGACGAGCAGTCGGACGCGATTTTCGCCACCACCGACCAGCTTGCCGAACGGGTGCGCAAGCTCGGCGGCGTCACGCTGCGCTCGATCGGACAGGTCGCGAAACTGCAGACCATCCAGGACAACAATGAGGACTACGTGCCGCCGCGCGAGATGCTGCGCGAGCTGATGGAAGACAACAAGCACATGGCGGCGGCGATGCCGAAGCCCACAAGCTTTGCGACGATCATGAGGATTCCGGCACCGCGAGCCTGCTCGAAGTCTTCATCGACGAGACCGAGCGCCGCACCTGGTTTCTGTTCGAGGCCAGCCGGCAGGAAGGCGCCAACGCGGCATAAGCGCGGCGCGGGTTAGCAGGCCGGCCAACGGGAGCGCATTTGGCGCGGCCCGCTGGCTCTGCGGGGCCGCGTCTTGCCGTGCTTGCCTTTGATGGAATTTTCCGTCGCCTCGCGGTGGGCTTTGCGATAGGCTTGGCGTTGCAGCTTCGAACCGAAGCGGTCGTCGCTTGGCTGCTGCCTCACGGAGACGGAAGATGCCTATCTCTTTCTCGATGATCGTGATGAGTTCGCAGTTGGTCGTTGCGGTGGCAGACGGCGTGCCGAACTTCGGCGGAGCTGCAAGCTCGACGTCGCGGCCACGCCGGCCTCTCCGTCGACCAGTCGTTGAAGAGCTGCGTGAACGATGAACAGAGGGCGAAGCGGAAGCTCGCGGCCAAGTGGTCGAAATTCCCCGCACCGAGCCGGGCAAGCTGCGTCTCGCAAGAGCATCGGCGGCACGCCGAGCTATGTCAGCTTGCTGACGTGCTCCAGATGTGGCAGTGGTCAAGATGACCGGCGTAACCGCAACGTAAGGCCGTTGTCGCCTCACGCGTGGTGGTCGAACTCGTGTGTCTGGGGGTACATGGATCCTGGCTTGAGGCTGATCAACGAAATGCCGGCCGCGATCATCAGGTGACGACGGCCGCCCGGGCGAACGTCATTAAGCCTACCTTCTTCACCGCAGGAATAGTCCAGGACCCGTTAATGATCGACGGATTGGTCTCGCTCGGCCAATACATCCGCAGCATCAGGATGAACTTGCCGGCGGGCGCGGGACGGCAGCCAGTTCAACTCCTTGTCGGGCCCGGTGAATCCTTCTGGATGTAGAGGTCGGTCGAGCCGTCCGGGTTGGTCTTGAGGTTCTGGCGTGCGCTGATCGAATAGCGGTTGAGTGGATTGTTCACGAAGAAATAGTCGGCGTCGTACATTGTCACCGACCAGAAGCCACGCACCGGCGGCAGCTGGCCCGCTGGGAAACGCATGCACGTATTTGTTCGCGCCGCTCGTAGCCGGCCCTCGGCGTCCTTCTGCGAGGTCGGATAGACCGCATCCTGCGGCCGGTTGGCGCCGAGGCCGATCGCCGTTACCAGTGCGCGCATCAGATAGTCGGTGCCGTAGATGCCGGTCTTGGTGGTGAAGGCCCAGCCGTTGATGTTCTTGACCTCCTTGTTCAGCTTGAATTGCGCCATGATGCGGTCGAAGGCGATGTCGGGTACGCGCTTGGCGAAATCCGCGTTCAGCTTGCCGGCGTCGAAGTCCTGGCCGGGCACCAGGCCGATCTTGGCGAAGCGGGCGATCTCGGGCCGGTCGGCGGCGGCAGGCGGGTTTGTCCTTCATGAGCTGCGCCAGCAGTGTGAAGTACTCTATCGCGTCCATGCGGTTGACCTGCTCGCGGACGGCGGTCTTCATGTCGATGAGCGGATCGACGGTGCATCGGGCGGCGCGTAGGGCTTTCCCGTAGGCGCTGAGCGGCACCAGCTTGCACTGATCCTGCAACGCGTGGACTTCGGCTTGTAGTCCTCCGGCGTGCCGGTGCAGTAGATGCGGCCGAGCAGCCGACACCATGCTGGTCGGCGACTTGTACTCCTTCACGCCCGCCGGCAGCGTGCCCTTCCAGCCCGGACCGGTGATGGCGTAGGTCTGCGCCCCGGTGCCGGTGGTGCGCTTGCCGGGCGCCTGAAACACGGTGGTCCAGCCGTCGAGCATCGGGAAGAGGAAGTAGCGGTCCTTCATATCGGGGATGCTAGACACCCACGGCTCGTTGCCGACGTCGAGCCAGGCGGTGGTGTAGAGCGTGTCGGCGTTGGGCGCGGTGACGTCCCGGAACGACGCGTCGGGATACTCGCGCAGCTTGACGATCTGGCCCATCGGCGCCTGGGTGCCCACCGGGCCGCCACGTTGGTCATGACCCGCCGCGTCATCTCCATGGTCACCAGCGGATAGCCGATAGATGTAGGCGTCGGTCGCGAGCCAGAATTCTTCGAGACCTTCGCCGATCCCCAGCCAGAACTCGCCGAGTTCGGCATGACCCGATGTGTTCATGGCTGCGCTGGCGAGCAGGCTGATGCCGCCGATCGTTACATTGCGACGGGTGATATTCATGGGATCGACTCCGTTGGCATTGGATTGAAAATGGTTGTCTTTGCCGCGGCAGCGTCGGGACAAGGGAGGGCAGTGACGATCGCGAAGGTTCGATCCGATCTTTGGGGAGATGCACTGACATCATTCCTTGTGCGAAAAAACCGGAACGACTTGAGGCATTCGCGCTTGGGCAAGCGAGGTCGAGTATCTCCACCAAAGACAGCATCGGCTGCATAAAACGCCTTGCAGGCGCATGCGAAAATCAAAACAGGGTCGATAAAAAGTAAATGCGATCAGGCTGACGGTCGGTCGCTTAAAGGGCCGCTTAGCTGCCCGTTACGCAGGCTCCTATGCAAAACACTTTAGCATGCATGGAACCCAAGTCTAGCCGCAGCGCTACGCCGCGGCTTGCACACCAGTTTCGCAATTGAAGACTTCGACATTCGCGTGAGGCGTCGCACGAAATAACGGTGCCGTGGTAGTGGCGGGATCATCGCTATTGCCGATCAAGCCGAATGGTCGGTCACAATTCCTTGGTCTCACGGGGCGGCCAGGAGCCACAAACAGTCGGTACCGGATCAAGGTGCGCGGAAATGCGCGCGCGTAACCATTTCGTTGCAGGATTCCGATAGTCTATTTAAGCGAGTGTGCGCGAGACGGCCGGTATGATGGTGCCGGCCGTCGATGCCGTCGGATCCGGCGGGTGCCACCCGGCCACACGCTACCGGCTTCAAGTTGGATCCAACGATGCAGAATGTCGTCGAATTCCGTGACGCGGCATCTGAAGCCGTCGGAGTCGCCGGCGACGCCGCTCTCCGTCGAATCGATATGGGCAGTCGTCAATTCCCTGTCCCGCACGCTCGAATGTAGTCGCTGTGTGCGACGGCTCCGGTCGGGCCGGTGCGCGCCAAACTGGAGATCGAGCGGACCAATCTCGTCATTGGGCTTTTTGTCGCCCGGGTTGCGGCCATGCGCGTTGCCTCGAGCGAGCCCGCGCCGGAGGCGTCTGTCAGTTCGAATTTGCAGGTCGCCAGCCGCCGTTGAATACCTGTTCTATAGCGTTTTCGAGCAGAAGTGGGCACCGGTTCGCGTATAGAAAACGCGTCAAAACAAAAGATTAGAGCCCGGTTCTGAATACAATCAGAACCTAGTCGCGCTTGAGGGGATCAGCTCACGCAATGTCGTGGTGATCTCTGCAACGGTGTAGGGCTTGTGCAGAAAGCGTCCCTTCGGGCAGGTCACCCTCGGCGATCCGGGCGTGGCCCGACGTCGCGACGATCTTGACCGGGGGCCAGCGGTTCCTCACGAAATCAGCGAGCTCAGCCCGTCCATCGAACCCGGCATGTGAATGTCGGTAAATATCGAGATGGATATCGTCGCGGGCGGAGGAGGCGATCGCTTCGTCCGCATTGCCTGCTTCGACGACCTCAAATCCCGCGGTCTCGACCGTCTCGCGGGTGCCCATACGGACCAGCACTTCGTCCTCGACAATAAGCACGACAGGTCGCTTGCGCGCGTGCGCTGCATTGGGGTCGATCTATTGGATTGGCTGACGGTGAGCGGGGCGCAGGGTAATCTCGGATGCCTCCACACCTGCAAGACGCCAACACGGGCGTCGTCTAACGTTCCGGGGGCGGGGCGGAAACCCGTGGAGCGGGTCCCATGTTTGATCTCGTTCGCATTGTTGTGCGGCATTGCCGCCATCCCGGACGCGTGACCCGGCACACTCGGTCGCAGCGCTATTTGCCGGAATGACGCTGCAGCCAAGCCAGCAGCCTGCCGAATTCGGCTGACATCGCAGTGTCGGGCTGCGACAGCACGGTTTCGCGCCCATCATCCTCGATGGTGATGGTGTAGCTCATTTCATCTCGCGCTCGCCCGGAGCGCGCGGGCACTGCGGCTGAGACGGCCGATGCCGCGAGCCGCTTGAGTTCGGAAGCCGCCAAGTCGTCCAAGGCCGCGAAATCCACGACCTGGGGCGGACGCTGCAGATAGATGCCCGCCGCATGCCCGCCGTGTTTGGAAAGCGTAACTTTCATGCTCACCAAGTCCAGCGCTCGAGCGAAGTGGATACCGGTTCTCGTGAAGAAAACGCGTCGAAACAAGAACCGGCGCTCAGTCGGCTACCGAATAGGAACGGGGTCAGGGGCGAGGCAATGCTCATATCTCGCCGCGGCTAATGCGGTTTCGGATCTCAAGCCGGCGACCTCCTTCGACAGCTTCGATAGCTGGCTCGAGAGCTGCTCGATCTTCCGCACCACCTCCGCCAGATCATCGCGGCGTCCATTGGCGGCCGCTGCGGCTGGTTGGTAGCGCATCCGGCTGGTTGTTGCGGCCAATGTCTGGGCGCCGCTGATGCGGATGCCTACCTCTTTCCAGGCGGACACCACGGCCTGCTGCTCTGCCGTGCTCTGCGGCCGGAAGATCTGGCCTGCCGTGAGGTGCGTGATATCGGCGAATTCCTGGAAATTGGTCCTTCCGACGCTGCCTTCAGTGCGGCGTACCAGATGCGTCCCGGCGCTTCCCAGGCGTATCCGCCGATGCCATCGCGGTGAGATAGAACGCTTTGTTCGGAATCCCGGAATTGATGTGGACGCCGCCCCAGTCGCCTTCATCGGTGTCGGGCAGCATCACAAACTTGTCATGTGATCGGGCTGCGGATCGCGTCCGAACTGCGGATTGTTGTAGGCCGTGCCCGGCGCCTTCATCGATCGCAGGGCATCCGCTTCGATTTCGGCGTGAAAATTTCCGCGCCGATCAGCCAGTCGGCCTGGTCTGCTGTCTCCTTGCGGGCCCATTGCTTGACCAGCGAGCCGAAGACGTCGGACATCAACTCGTTCAGCGCGCCCGGCTCCTTGTGATACTCCAGTCCGGCCGTGAACTCGGTGACGCCGTGCGCCAGCTCGTGGGCGATGACATCGAGGGACTCTGGTGAAGTCGGTGAACAGCATGCCGTCGCCGTCGCCGAAAACCATCTGGCCGCCGTCCCAGAACGCATTGTTGTAGCCCGGCCGATAGTGGACGTAGCCGTTCAGGCGCATGCCGCGTCCGTCGAGCGAATTTCGATCGAACACGTCCTTGTGAAATCGCGGGTAGCTTCCGACACCGTCGAAGGCGCGGTTCACCAAATCGTCCGTCGAGGCGGGACCATCCTCGGTGCGTTCGACCGTCGCCAGATCGGTAGAAGGTACTGTTGGCGCAGTCGAAGATGGTGCGTCGGCCATTCCCCGAGACCGCGGCGGCGGACGCAACGAGGCCGCCTTACGGCTCGCTCGCCGCGCAAGCGCGCGGTCGATAGCAGCGTTCGCAACGCAGCGTCGCGAATCCTGTTGTCCGGATTTTCGAGCAGCTTTCTTAGGATGTGAGGCGGAGTATGCAGTTGATGCAACGACAATGATTCGTGAACATGGGAAACCCTCCATCACGATTACTAATCGAATAATCGAAAGTGCGCGAACAGGCACGGCGCGCGACTATCTACCCGAGGTAGAGAGCGTCAAGCCCAGGCGTCACACGAATAAAAAATATTTGAGCCGAGGGTCAGTCCCGTTTTTTTCCATAACCGCAGCAACGGACCTTGCGCTCCCCGCACCGGATCGGTGTTCGGCAGCTTCACTTCCGGAATCGTCTTCAGCGCTTTCGCATGGTTCTGCCGGCGTCGGCCGCGTGATCTGCATCGCGATCCCGGCGGATAGGCGCCGACCACGCAGAAATCGTCGCTCGCCGAGATCAACTGATGGCCGGTGCCGGCAGGCAGGATCGCGACGTCGCCGGCAGCGATATCGAGTGCCTTGCCGTGGTCGCCGCCGAACTGCACGCGCGCATGTCCACGGGCGACGCCGAGACGCCTCATGCACCGTCGAATGGTAGTGCAGGTAGTCGTAGACGCCGTTGCGCCACATCGCGCCCCAGCCATTGGCGCCGAACAGGCCCTCGATGGTCTTTCTCGGGATGATCGTTCGCAACGTCCACCGCGCTTTTGTAGACGAGAAACGGCATCGGGTTGTTGGGAACGAGGCCGTCGTCGGCGAAGACGAAAGTGAGCGGTTCGATGTCGGCGCTGACGACTGACATGGGTGTCTCCGAAAATCGTGAAATCGCAGGGTGGTGGGCAAAGCGAGCGCGCCCACCGTCAGCACTCCGCAAGCAATGGTGGGGACGCTTCGCTTTGCCCACCCTGCAAATCTACAACATCAAACCGCTTGTCCGCCGCTCACGTTCCCTTTGGAATCTCGAAAACCAGACAGGTCGTGGTGGCATGCGCGAGCAGGCGGCCCTTGGCGTCGGTGATGCGCGCCTCGGCGGTGGCGGCGCGGCGGCCGACGCTGAGCGTCTTGCCCTCGGTGCGCACCGGGCCGGTATCCTCCGTCATGCCCTTGATGAAGGAGATCTTGAATTCCAGCGTGGTGTAGCCGGTGCCGGCGGGAAGCGCGGTGTGAACGGCGAGCCCCATCGCGGAATCCAGAAGGATCGCGGCGTAGCCGCCATGCACCGAGCCGATCGGGTTGTAGTGCCGGAAACCCGGCACGCTGTGGAACACCACGTGGCCATGCTCGGCGGTGGAATCGAACGGCTCGACATTCTGCATGATCGGCGGCGCCGGCAGTTTGCCCTCGAAGATGCCGCGGACGAAGTCGAGCCCCGTCATCGACGCCATCACCTGCGTCGGCGTCACGCCGTATTCGACCTTGGAGGCTGTGGGCTTGTCGTGCATGGGGTGGTTCCCGCCGCCAATTATGATGGTCATCATACTAAAGCAGGTTAGGTTAAGCCAGTGCCTTCGATCCATATCGGTCGTCATGCCCGGACTTGATCCGGGCATCCATCACTCTTCAAAAGATGGATTGCGGGTCAAGCCCGGCAATGACGAGGGTGCCTTACGCCCGCTTGTTCGCCCGCATCAGATCCGCGAACCGCTTGAACAGATAGTGCGAGTCGCGCGGGCCCGGCGAGGCTTCCGGGTGGTACTGCACCGAGAACACCGGCTTGCCCTCGAGCTGGATGCCGCAATTGGAGCCGTCGAACAGCGAGATGTGCGTCTGCGTCGCGCCCTTCGGCAGCGTCGCCTGGTCCACCGCAAAGCCGTGGTTCATCGAGGTGATCTCCACCTTGCCGGTGGTCTCGTCCTTGACCGGATGATTGGCGCCGTGATGGCCCTGATGCATCTTCATGGTCTTGGCGCCGACGGCCAGGCCCAGCATCTGGTGGCCGAGACAGATGCCGAAGGTCGGCGTACCCGACGAGATCACCTGCTGGATCACGGGCACCGCGTATTTGCCGGTCGCGGCCGGATCGCCGGGACCGTTGCTCAGAAACACGCCGTCCGGCTTCATCGCCAGAATGTCTTCGGCCGAGGTCGTCGCCGGCACCACCGTGACCTTGCAGCCTTCGCCGGCGAAGAGCCGCAGGATGTTGCGCTTGATGCCGTAGTCGATCGCGACCACGTTGAATTCAGGCTCGGTCTGCCGGCCAAAACCCTTTTCCCAGGCCCATGGCGTCTCGTCCCAGGTAAAGCGCTGGCCGGAGGTCACCATCGGCACCAGGTCCATGCCTTCGAGGCCGGGCCATTCGCGCGCCTCTTCCTTCAGGCCGTGCAGGTCGAACTCGCCGTTTCGCGCATGCGCGATCACGGCGTTCGGCATGCCCTTGCTGCGGATCAGCGCGGTCAGCGCGCGGGTGTCGATGCCGGAGAGGCCGATGATGCCGCGCGCCTTCAGCCACTGGTCGAGATGCTTGGTGGCGCGGTAGTTCGAGGGATCTGATATCGCCGAGCGCAGGATCACGCCGCGCGCGCCCGGCGTCGCCGCCATGTTCACCGTCTCGATGTCTTCGTCGTTGGTGCCGACATTGCCGATATGCGGGAAGGTGAAGGTGATGAGCTGCCCGGCATAGGAGGGATCGGTGAGGATCTCCTCGTAGCCGGTCATCGCGGTGTTGAAGCAGACTTCGCCGACGGCGTGGCCTTCCGCGCCGAGGCCAAAACCCTCCAGCACGGTACCATCGGCAAGCACGAGGAGCGCGGTCGGTTTATGGTCCGGCCAGGCTGAGGCATTATCAGATGTTGTCATGAGCGCACTTCATAGTCGCCGTACCTCCGCGCGTCAAAGCCGGAAAGGCGCGGATTCACATGCGTTTGCCGCATATTTGACAGCCGGTTCCGCGGACCTAAGGTTGGCTTTCGCCAAATCCGTCCCGAATTTGGAGCCGGGCATGGACAATTCGATGCCTATTCTGCTCGTTCCCGGGCTCGTCAGCTCGCCGCGGATCTACGCCCCGCTGCTGCCGGCCCTGTGGCGGTTCGGCCCGGTCACGGTTGCCAACCACGTCCGCGACGACCATATGGCCTTGATCGCGCGCCGGATTTTGGCCGAGGCGCCGCCGCGCTTCGCGCTCGCCGGGCATTCGATGGGCGGCTATATCGCCTTCGAGATCATGCGCCAGGCGTCCGATCGGGTGGCCAAGCTGGCGCTGATCAATACCCAGGCCCGGCCGGATACGCCGGAGGCGACCGCCCGCCGTCGCGGCATGATGGGCCGCGCCACGGGCGGCGAATACCGCGCCGTGCTCGACGAGCTGTTTTCGGGCTTCGTGCATCCGTCGCGGCGCGAGGATGCGAGCCTGCGCCAGCTCGTCCACGACATGGGCGACGATGTCGGGGTGGAGGCCTTCGTCCGCCAGCAGACGGCGGTGATCAGCCGGCCGGAACTCGCGGCCGATGCTGGCCGGTATCAAATGCCCGACGCTGGTGCTGTCGGGCGACGAGGACCACACCATCCCGAATGCGCTGTCGGTCGAGATGGCCGAGAACATTCACAACGCAAAACTCGTGATCCTTGCCGATTGCGGGCACCTGCCGCAGCCGGAACAGCCCAAGGCGACCGCGGATGCGCTGGTCGAGTGGCTGTCGAACTAGTTGTTCTCGGGATGCGAACCGCCTAGATCAGAACCGGATATCCAAAGAGGTAAAGCAATGCTGCGCGACGACATCAACAATGCGGTCAAGGACGCCATGAGGGCAAAGGACGAGCGAAAGCTCTCCACGCTGCGCATGGTCAATTCGACCATCAAGAACGCCGACATCGCCGCGCGCGGGGAGGGCAAGCCGCCGCTCTCGGACGCCGATCTGCTCGGCGTGTTTCAGAAGATGATCAAGCAGCGCCAGGAATCGGTCGAGCTCTATGACAAGGGCGGCCGCGCCGAGCTTGCCGCGCAGGAGCGCGAGGAGATCGCGATCATCTCGGCGTACCTGCCGAAGCAGATGTCGGACGACGAGGTGAAGGCCGCGATATCGGCCGCAATCGCCGAGACCGGCGCCGCCGGCATGAAGGACATGGGCAAGGTGATCGGCGTGCTGCGCGCAAAATTCGCGGGGCAAATGGATTTCGGCAAAGCCAGCGGCATGGTGAAGGCGGCGCTGTCGTCGTGATCCTGACCGTTACCGGCTCTGTGAACGCGTAAAGGGCACGAAGCGCACGGGGGCGACGGCGCGCGTTGTCGTTTTGCCAGGGGCGATTTTTTCGACGACCGTCAGGTGCTGGGTGCCGTAGTCGGCTCCCACCGGCATCACGAGCCGAGCCCCCACTTTAAGCTGCTCGATCAGCGGCGGCGGTACCTGCCCGAGTGCGGCGGTGACCACGATGGCGTCGAAAGGACCGCATTCGGGCCAGCCGCCATAGCCGTCGCCCAGCCTGACGCTCACATTGTCATAGGCGTGGTCTTTGAGTGCTTTCGTGGCGGCCTCGGCCAGTTGCGGGATGATCTCGATGGTGCAGACCTTTCGCGCCAGGCGCGCAAGGACCGCGGCCTGATAGCCCGAACCGGTACCGACTTCGAGCACAACATGATCGGGCGCGACCTCGGCCAACTCCGTCATCAAGGCCACGATGAACGGCTGCGATATGGTCTGGCCGAGGCCGATCGGAAGCGGCGTGTCCGCGTATGCGATCGAGCAGGATCGCTCGGGGATGAACAAATGGCGTTTCGTTTGCCCGATGGCCTCAAGGACCCGCTCCGAAAAACCCTGCTGTCCCAAGACAGGGGCGCGGGACCGGGCGTAGTCCTTGATGGTTTCGACCATGGCGGCGCGTTCGCGGGCGCATTGTGCGTCCTCCTGCGCGGTCGCATCCCGCGCGGCGGCAGCCATTGAAAGCACCAGCAGCAGCAAGGTCTTCATGATTGCGATCTCCCGCCGGTCCGCAATTGGCGTCGACCGCTTGAGCGCAACGATTGGATTCGACCGATCAGCCGTCTGGCGAAACACGGCGTCCCGTAAGGGCGGTCCTCCAGCAGGCCTTGATACCATGATTGCACAGGGCCGGTAAGCTGACCTCCCCGTACAATGACGTCTTGGAACCGCAGGGCGTTGGCGTCATTATCAAGGCGTCGCACCACTGCTTGACGACGCGCGGCGTGCACAAGCCGGACACCGACCCCGTGACCAGCCGCATGCCGGGTTGCTTTCGCGACAACGCATTGACCCGTCTGGAATTCCCGGGAATGGCCACATAGCGTAACGCAGCGGAGGACGAGATGGCCGATCAGCAAGCGCCGCCCGCCGGTCCCGATCTGTCAGAGGGAATACCCTCTTCCGAATTCGCCGGCGAGACGTTGCTCGGCCACGTCGGCGACGACGAAGTCCTGCTGGTGCGTTCGGGTTCGGAGATCTTCGCGATCGGCGCATATTGCAGCCATTACCACGGGCCGCTCGCCGAAGGCCTCGTGACCGGCGAAGCCATCCGTTGTCCCTGGCATCACGCCTGTTTCGACTTGCGCACCGGCGAAGCCACGAGGGCGCCGGCGCTCAGTCCGATCGCGGTCTGGCGGGTCGAGCAGGAAGACGATCGCATCTTCGTTCGGGAAAAACGTGAACAGCCGAGGCCGCAGGTGAACGGCGCCACCGATGCGCCCGGCAGGATCGTGATCGTCGGCGGTGGCGCGGCGGGCTTTGCCGCAGCCGAGATGCTGCGCCGGGAGGATTATCGCGGCAGCATCGTGATGCTGAGCACCGAGGCGGCGGCGCCGGTGGACCGGCCGAACCTGTCCAAGGACTATCTGGCCGGCAGCGCGCCGGAGGATTGGCTGCCGCTACGGCCGGATGATTTCTACACCGAGGCGAAGATCGACCTTCGCCTCAACACCGAGGTCACGTCGATCGACACCAGCGCACGCCATGTCGTCACGGCTGGCGGCGAGACCATCCCCTACGACCGTTTGCTGCTGGCGACCGGTGCGGAGCCGGTGCGCCTGCCGATACCGGGCATGGATCAGCCCCATGTCCACGTGCTGCGCTCGCTGGCCGATTCCCGCGCGATCATCGCATTGGCCGACGGCGCGCAGCGAGCGGTCGTGATCGGCGCTAGCTTTATCGGGTTGGAGGCCGCAGCATCACTGCGCGCCAGGAATGTCGAAGTCCACGTCGTCGGGCTGGAGCAGCGGCCGATGGAGCGCGTGCTGGGGCCTGAGTTGGGCGACTTCGTCCGTGCCTTGCATGAAGAGCACGGCGTCATCTTTCATCTCGGCGATACCGTGACCGCGATCGACGGTAAACGCGCGACGCTGAAAAGCGGCGGCGCGATCGACGCCGATATCGTGGTGGTCGGCGTCGGCGTGCGCCCGCGCCTTGGATTGGCCGAGAAGGCGGGGCTTGCGATCGACCGCGGCATCACCGTCGATATTTTTCTGGAAACCAGCGTCTCCGGCGTCTACGCCGCAGGCGATATTGCGCGCTGGCCCGATCCGCATTCCGGCGAGAGCATCCGCGTCGAGCATTGGGTGGTGGCCGAGTGTCAGGGCCAGACCGCGGCGCGAAACATGCTCGGGCAGAACGAACGCTTCGATGCCGTGCCGTTCTTCTGGAGCCAGCATTACGACGTGCCGATCAACTATGTCGGTCACGCCGAGAAATGGGACGAAATTACCGTGGACGGCGACATCGCGGGCAGGGATTGCCTGCTCCAGTACAAGCGGAAGGGACGCGTGCTCGCCGTCGCCTCGATCTACCGCGACATCGCCAGCATCGAGGCGGAGCTTGCGATGGAGACGGAGCTATTGTTCTAGCCCAGGGGCAGAAAATGTCTCTCCACGTCACGCCCGGACTTGTCCCGGGCATCGATGTCTTTACAACGATCCATAAGCAAGAAAGACGTGGATGGCTGGACATAGGCAAGCGGAAGCGACACCGTCCTTCTGACGGCTATGCCGGCAATGACGCGAAAAGACGGAAACAACCAGGGCCATGCTCACTGAAGCCTCCACCTACGACGAACTCTACCGCAATTTCCGCTGGGATATTCCCGAGCGCTTCAACATGGCGACCGCCTGCTGCGACCGCCATGCCGACGGCACCGGCCGTCTCGCGCTGGTCTATGTCGACGAGGCCGGCGGGACCACGCGCACTTCGTTCGATGAGGTCGCCGAGCACTCGCGCCGTTTTGCCAATGTGCTGACGACCGGCGGCCTTGTGCGCGGCGACCGCGTCGCGGTGTTCCTGTCGCAATCGCTGGAATTGCCGATCGCGCATCTCGCGGCGTTTCGTTCCGGCATGATTTCCATTCCGCTGTTCGCGCTGTTCGGCGAGGATGCGCTGGAATTCCGCCTGTCGAATTCCGAGGCCAAGGCCATCGTCACCGACGAGAGCGGCTGGGAGAAGCTCGAGAAAATCCGCGACCGTCTTCCGGCGCTGAAGAATATCTACGTGGTCGGCGATGGCACGCCTGCCGGATCGAAATCGTTCTGGAGAGAGCTCAAGGCGGCCTCGCCGGATTTCGCGACCGTCGATACCTCATGCGACGATCCCGCCTTGATCATCTACACGTCAGGCACCACCGGAAATCCAAAAGGCGCGCTGCACGCCCATCGCGTCGTGCTCGGCCATCTGCCCAATGTCGAGATGTGCCACAACTTTCTGCCCAAGCCCGGCGACCTGATGTGGACGCCGGCGGACTGGGCCTGGATCGGCGGGCTCATCAACGCCCTGTTCGCGTTCTGGTATCACGGCATTCCGCTGGTCGGCCATCGCGCGCGAAAGTTCGAGCCGCAGGCGGCGATGGCGATGATGGCGGAGCTTTCGATCCGCAACGTGTTCCTGCCGCCGACGGCGCTGAAGCTGATGCGGCAGGCCGGCGTGAAAAATCCCGGCCTGAACCTGCGCAGCATCTTCACCGGCGGTGAATCGCTCGGCGGCGAACTGCACGGCTGGGTGCGCGAAACCTTCGGCATCGATGCGCATGAGGTGTTCGGCCAGACCGAGTGCAATCTCGTGATCGGCAGCAACTCCAACCTGTTTCCGATCCGCGCCGGGTCGATGGGCAAGGCGACGCCCGGCTTCGACGTCCGCATCGTCAACGACAAGGGCGAGGAATTGCCGCGCGGACAGCGCGGCATCATCGGCGTGCGCCAGCCGTGCCCCTGCACCATGATCGAATACTGGAAGAACCCGGAAGCGACCGCGAAGAAATATGCCGGCGAGTTTCTCCTGACCGGCGATCTCGGCGTCCAGGATGAGGACGGCTATTTCTGGTACGTCAGCCGCGAGGACGACGTCATCACCACGGCCGGCTATCGTGTCGGCCCGTCGGAGATCGAGCACACGCTGATGAAGCATCCGGCAGTGGCGATGTCGGCCGTGGTCGGCATTCCGGATCCGATCCGCACCGAATCCATCAAGGCCTGGATCGTGCTGCGCCCGGGCTTTGCGGCGAGCGATACGCTGGCGCGCGAGATCCAGGAGTTCGTCAAGGTGCAACTCGCCGCCCACGAATATCCGCGCTTCGTGCAGTTCGCCGAAACGCTGCCGATGACGGCAACGGGCAAGGTGCTGCGGCGCGAGTTAAGGGCGCTGGGGTAGACTCTTCGGTCAAATCGACGCGGTAGAAAAATGCAAAAAACTGCTTCTCACGCCGCGGGCCTGCACCGCGCGTCGCTCAAAAAGCTCCATGATCTGGATGCGGCGCTCGAGCTTATGTATTACGGCTGGCGCGGAATGACGCTCGCGGCCGACCAGTATCTTGACACGCTTGGCCTGTCACGCTCGCACCATCGCATTCTCTACGTGATTGCCCGACAGCCCGACATCTCGATCGGCTCGCTGATCGAGGTCCTCGGCATTTCCAAGCAAGCCGCGAACCGGCCGCTTGGCCTGTTGCTGCAGCGTAAACTCCTGACATCGAAGCGGTCGCCGGAGGAGCACCGCTCCAAATTGCTGCGCCTGACGGAAGCAGGACGACGCATTGAACAGCGGGCATCAGGCCACGAGCGCAAGGTTCTACGCGAGGCGTTTGATCGTGTCGGCCCGCGTGGCGCTGACGCGTGGATGGCCGTCATGGGGGTCATCGCGGACAACAACTGACCGCTTGTCACGTCAATGTGGTTGACGTGAGAATTGTGCCGTGCCACTCTTCCGGCAGTTGCACCGGTGGAGGGCGAAAGCATGGGCCTGCAGACAATGGATCGGACCACCGCGGGACGCTTCGTCGAGGCGTGGTGCGCGAACTGGTGCAAGGTCGATATCGACGCAGTCGTCTCGCACTTTGCCGAAAACGCGGAGATGCGCAGCCCTTTGGCGCTTAAATTGACGGATTCCGCCGTGGTCGCGGGTGCCGAGAACATTCGCGCCTACTGGCGGAGGGCTTACGGAGGCATCGAGAGCGCAGACCTGAAAATCCTCAGCTGGAGCTGGGACGACGCGATCGCGCGCCTGACGGTCTGGTGGCAACTGGGCGACACGCGCGCCAGCGAGTTCATGGACTTCGACGGCGCTGGCCGTGTGGTGCGTAGCGAGGCCTTCTACGGAAAGTAGCCATGCGATTTTCGGATTTCGTTCTGTTCCTCAACACACTCTGGTTCTGCGGCGCATTCATCCAGTTCAGCATTGCCCAGGGCAATACGCTGAAGATACTGGTACCCCGGGAGGAGCGCGGAAATCCGATCGCGCCAACCTTGTCGGCCAGCGTGGCGTTTCTGGGTGGGATCAACCTGCCAATCGGCCTCCTGTCGCTGTATCTGCTGGCGCGGCCGCCCTTCTTTCACGCGATTGATGCACAGCTTGCTTTGTTCCTGTTCTTTGCCGCGTGTCACTTCAGCCAGTTCGCCTATAACCTTCCGGTCCTGATGCGCGGGGGACGGATCGGGGTGGCATACTGGTCCGTGCTGAAGGGCCCAATGCTCCGGATCTTTGTCATCGATGCGGTGCTGTTTGTGGCGAATCTCGTTGTGGTCTTCCTGCTCGTGGCCGGTCCCGACAAACGATAGACCCGCGCTCGGTAGGGAAATGATGACGCTACCGCTCAGTCCGCTTCCAGCGCTGAGCGCAGCATCGATGCCAGTTCGTGCCGGCGGTAGGGTTTATTCAGGATCCGCACCTCATGGCCCAGCCCATCGAGCGCTTCGGCGGGATGTTCGGTGTAGCCGGAGGTCAGGAGGATCTTTAACGGAGGCCGCAGGCCGACAGCCTCCTTCGCAAGCTCGGGCCCGAACATGCCGCCGGGCATCACGACATCCGAGAACAGCAGATGGATCTTCTCGGGCCCGCGCAGGATATCGAGTGCCGCCGGCGCATTGCGGGTCACGATGACGCGATAGCCGAGCGCCTTCAATTCGCTCTCGACATACTCACGCACCATGGCGTTGTCCTCGACCACGAGAATGGTCTCGCTGCCGGCAGCCGTGGCGCGCTGGCCGACGGTCGGCGCGGCGTTTACCTGCGGCGCACCCACGCGGGGGAAGAAGAGCCTGACCGCGGTGCCCTGTCCCGGGCCGGAGCGTATCTGCATCGCCCCGCCGGATTGCTGCGCAAAGCCGTAGACCATGCTCAGGCCGAGGCCGGTGCCTTTCCCCACCTCCTTGGTGGTGAAGAACGGCTCGAAGGCGCGGCCCGCGACCTCGGCAGACATGCCGCTGCCGGTATCGGTCACCGCGACCATGACGTAGTCGCCGGGCCGCGCTTCGCCATCGACGTCCACATCGGATTCACGAAGCGAGGTGTTGCACACCTCGACCGTCAACTTGCCGCCTGATGGCATGGCGTCGCGCGCGTTGAGCACCAGATTGAGCAGGGCGGACGCCAGTTGCCCGGGATCGACGCTGGCCAGCCACAGGCCCGGGTCCAGCTTGAACTCGCACTCGATATGTTCGCCCAGCGTCCGCCGCAGCAATTGTTCCATGCCGAGAAGTTTCTGGCCGATGTCGATGTCCTTCGGCATCAAGGGCTGCTTGCGCGCAAAGGCGAGCAGGCTCCGTGTCAGGTCGGAGCCGCGTTCGGCGGCGGTTGCGATGTCGTCGGCGATCTTGTGCAGTTCCTTGTCGGCCGCCAGCCGCTCCGCGAGATGCTCGGCATTGCCGAGGATGACGGTGAGCAGATTGTTGAAATCGTGCGCCACGCCGCCGGTGAGCTGACCCATCGCCTCCATTTTCTGCGATTGGATGAGTTTCTGATTGAGCTCGTCGATGGCGGCGCGCTGGCGCTCGAGCGACTCGGCGGTACCGTTGAGCAGCCTCATCAGTCCGCCCAGTTCGCCGCCCGGATAGGGCTGTGAAATCCGTGCGCGGAGATCGCCAAGTCCGAGTTTCGTCGCCATTGCGGCGAGGCGTCCGACCTGGCGGCCGACGCTCATGGTCGCCAGAAACCATAAGCCCGCGAGCAGCAGCAGCGAGGCGACCGCGAGAATGGCCGTATCCTCGTAAAGGCGGCGGTTGGCGGCGGCAAGCAATCCGTCCTTCGATCGTCCGATCATGATATAGAGGCCGGCATCGCGGATCGAAGGCGAACGGGCGACAGCCCAGACATGGGTTCGGCCGTCCCGGTCCGTCAGCTCGCGGAACGGTCCTTGGTTCGGATCCGCCGCAAACCGGAACAGCTCGGAATTCGCAATCGATGCGCCGGCGGGCTCGGTCCAGTCTCCTCCCTGGGGCGCAACGAGGACCATGCCTTTCCGGTCGACGAGCAGAATCTCGTCGTCGCTGGCCAGGCGCTTGTCGTGATACTCCGCGAATTTCTTCAGATTGAAGGAGGCGAGCAGGATGAATTTCAACTGCCCGGACTCGGCGCGCACGGGGTAGGCGATCTGCAGCACGGATATTCCCGTCAGCCGGCCGAACACCGGCTGCAGCGTGACGACCCCGTGCGCAACCAGCGCCTGCTTGAAATAGTCGCGGTCCCGGAGATCGAGGATTCGGTCGGTCCGCAGCGAGTCGCAGAACAGGCTGCCGTCCGGATTGATGGTCAATATCCCGGTGAACTGCGTGTATTCCTCGCGCACGGCGGACAGGAAATCCGAACAAGCCGCCTTGTCGTTGGTGTCGAGGTCGCGGGCGCGCGCCAGGCCGTAGTGAAGCTGGGCCGTGCCTTGAATCTTCTCGTCGAGGTCGCCTGATATATCGTTCGCCGTTGCCGACAGGTCGACCAGCGCGGCCTCTATTTCGCTGGTGCGGTTCTGGATGAAGCGCACCGCCACGAGGATAGCCGGCACCAACATTGCCACGATAACGAGTATCAGCAGCCGCGTACGCAGGCTCATCGGTGCGTGGTTCCGCGCTCGAAACGGTGATTCTCGCTGTCATCAATAGTGTTATCTTTCCCCTCCAACAATAGCCGCGGAGCACGGGTTCCTGCTTTCGCCGGACGACATCGAGCGCTACGGCGTCGCGATTCCCATCTCCTTCAGGGCGGCCAGCATCCGCTCCGGCGGCGCCATCTTGATCGCCAGGGCGTTGCCGGTCTCCAGCACGCTCTTGAGGCTGGAGAGAATCGCGGGCCAGCCTTGACGTCCGCCGGACAGGATGTCGTCGCTGATCGGACGGTCGTGCGATTGCAGCATCGTCAGCTTCACGGCATCGCCCGTCTGTTCGATCTCGTAGGTCACGAGCGTCGGTCCGAGTTTTTCCACCAGCGCCGGCCAGTTGACGTTCCAGGTAACGGTCAGCCTTTTCGGTGGATCGCATTCGATCACCTCGCCGCGAATATGCTCCGAACCATCGGGCGCGCGGGCGATGAAGGCGCCGCCGACTTTCAGATCGGCCTCGATCGCGAAGCCGGAAAAATACTTTCGGCTGAACGCGGCCGTCGTCAGCGCCTGCCACACCTTCTCGGGCGTGGAAGCGATGTAGATCGTGTAAACGATGGCAGGCTTGAAATTCTCAACGTTCATGACGCCTCCTCACGTTTACTCATCCCGCTTCTCCAGTTGCCGTTTCAATTCGCTGAGCGCGGTGAGTTTCCCGCGCTCGAATTTCTTGATCCACCGCTCGCCGATCTGATGGATCGGAACGGGGTTGATGTAGTGCAGCTTCTCGCGGCCATGCCTGATCGTGCTGACGAGGTTGGCCGTTTCGAGAATGCCGAGGTGTTTCGTGACCGCCTGCCGCGTCATGGCGAGGCCGTCGCAGAGTTCGTTCAGGGTCTGTCCGCCCCTCACGTGAAGCCTGTCCAGCAACGCGCGCCGCGACGCATCGGCCAGCGCCTTGAAGACTTCATCCATGGCGGGAATGATAGGCAACCAAAAGGTTGCATGTCAAGCGACGCGGTTTGCTGTGCGCTGTCGGCTCGTCGCATTCAGGCGGAATAAGATCACGCTAATGACTCATCGCCGCCACATACCGCACATGATCGGGTGGCGAGATCACCAGAGCGAAGATCGTTCGACTGGCGGATGTACCCAGGTTCGACGGTCCAGGAAGCCTCCGGAGATCATCCCCGGGGGCTTCCTTGTCTATCGGCACCACTTACCGGGAACCACGAATACGATGCTGCGTATCTTTGTTGCTGCAGTTGCCTTGGTGGCCGTCACGACAATGCTGCTGCTCCACGCGACCCACCATGGTGCGCATGCAAAGTCTGCCACGCATTGCGGCTTTTGGACCGAGATTGAGGCGGGGCTATCGTGTCGCTAAACCGCCGAGGGTTCCCCCGGACGATGTCATCCCTTGGCGCTAGGGCGATGGCTGCGACGATGTCTGCTCAAGAGGGGATAAAGCAGACATCGCGGACCAGCGGTCGTTGAAATCCGCAGCCGGGAGCTGGTTCGCATCGCCCGCGTAGTCTTTCGGCAATGTTGTGCCGGCGGAGACGACAATGCCGTCGTTCCAAGGCGAGTGCGACCGCATGGTCGCGGCAGTTGCGGCGACAGCGAGCAGAGCGACAGCCACGAACCCAGTAATCGTTCGATGCTTCGTCATCAGAACCTCCTCCGGTCTCCAACGCCCACCTAACGTGGGTCACCGGGAACTTCGCGAAGGTTCAACAGCGATGTCCCACGTGTAGATCGCGCGGTCGGACAACGAAGCTGCCCGAATTCAAATCTGCGAGCGACCGCTAGCGCTAATTTCGCCGTAACGGACCGGGAATTGTCGTTCATTCGCAAGGCGCGCCGCTGAGGCTCGGCTTCAGCCTGTCCGGGAACATCCGCCCGGTAAACCAAACTTGAACGCATGGCTGCGCGCTCGGCATGCCTGAACTAACGCAACTTTGGCATTGTTTCTGCATTGCAGGCGGTAGGGAGGCCGGCAATGACAAAAGATGCCTTTGTAATTTGCGCCGGAATGCTGGCGGTCGGTGTCGGGGTGTGGACGTTTTGGGGTAGTCCGCACCATGCGCAGCCTGTGAGGACCGAAGTGGTGCGCATCCTGGCCGACGATCCGGCATTGAAACGCGCCTCTGAAACGAGCCCTTACATGCGGACGGAGCGTTGAGCGGGTGAGTGATACGGCCTCGGTGAGGCACGGTTCATAAACCCGGCACATTTCGGAGCTACCGTTTTCCCATTAGTACGCAATCAATTTTGAGCGACGGCATGAACGGATTTCGATTGGCGGCGGTATCGATTTTGCTGGGCTTGGTGGTATGGGCGACGCTAGGTCCGCCAAAACCCGCCGCTACTCACATCAAAACGACTCGCGTGCAGGGAGCGTTTGACCCGCCTGGCGGCGCGCCGCAATAGTGATGATCCTCACACCCGTCCGAGCGCCAATTGCCGCGCCCGCGGGACGTAGCTCTTTACGAAGTCCCTGATGTGCTCGGGCACCGGGTCGCCTGCGATGTCGCAGCGATCTTCGATTACCTGTGCGACATCCCTGGAAACGTCATTGGCCCAATGCTCCAACGTGTTGAAGGCCACGACCCGAACCGGGTCGTTGAATTGCCCCGTCAGAAAATCATCGATGACGTTTTCAAAATCGGTCCGCTCGACCTCGGCCTCCCGGTAGACGCTGCCGCTACCAAGGCGATCGACCACCAGATAGACCGTCTGATCCGCGCCGTAAGGCACGGTGTTCGGCGACCACCCCGTTCTGGGCATTGCAATACTCCAATTCAACAGGCACTCAACCGTTCGCCGATTGGAAAGTTCCATCTGGAAGTTTGCCAGGGCACAACTTCCGTTGCCGGCCTGCGGTACCATGATGCATAATGATTGCATCGCCCTCCCGCCGAGTACCTCCCCATGTCCCTTCAAGCCTATCTCGCTTTCGTCGTCGCGTGCGTCGCGCTGGCGCTGATACCGGGCCCGGTGGTTACGCTGGTCATCGCCAATGGCCTGCGACACGGCACCCGCGCCGCGCTGACCAACATCGCAGGCGTCCAGGCCGGGTTGACGATCGTGATCGGCATCGTCGCGATCGGATTGACCACGCTGATGGCGACCATGGGGTACTGGTTCGACTGGGTGCGGTTTGCCGGTGCGGCCTATCTGGTCTGGCTCGGGATTAAGCTCATTCGTTCGCCGGTCGAAGGCGTCAATGCCGACGAGCCGCCACCGCCGCCGCGCGGCGGGTTTTTCCTGCAGGGTTTTTTGGTGCTGCTGTCGAACCCCAAGGTGCTGGTGTTCTTCGGCGCGTTCATTCCGCAGTTCATGGACATGAGCAAGGATCATTTCTCGCAGGTGGCGCTGCTCGGCTTCACCTTCATGGTCACGGGCGCCGTTACCAATTCGATCTACGCGGTGCTGGCCGGCCGGGCGCGGCTGTTCTTCTCGGCGCAGCGGACCCGGCTGCTGTCGCGCATCTCCGGCGGCTTCATGATCGGCGGCGGCATCTGGCTGGCGCTGACGCGGGCGCGCTGACGTCACCTTCTTGAACCTGCGGCGACGATGGCGCGTCTAATCCAGCGCCGTCGTTGGGGGATGACCGATGCCCGATCTGCCGTGGTTCGTCTATGCGATGCTGCTCGCCCCGCTCGGGCTGATCCTCGCCGTCGCCGTCTACAAGACGCTGCAGGTGCGCGCCGCACGCGAATGGCCGTCGGCTGGGGGCAAGGTGGTGGTCTCCAGAGCCGAGGTGCGCAAGGTCAAGGTGATCGACAGCGACCGGCAGGAGGGGCATCGCTTCGAAGAGCGCAACTTCGCCGACATTGCCTACGAATATTCGGTTGCGGGCCGGAAGCTGCGCAACAATCGCGTCAGCATCGGCGAGGACCTTGGAAATTTCCAGGTCGCCGAGACCATCGCTAAATATCCGATCGGCGCCATCGTAACCGTCTATTACAATCCACTGCATCCGGGCGAAGCGGTGCTGGAGCGCGACCTGCCCAAGGGCATGTGGGGATGTCTCGGGATCGGCACCGCGATCGTGCTGGCGATCGTGTTCGGCTCGGCGATCGGCCTGCATCAGATCACTGAGTTCGTCTCGACCCTGACACCGCAGCATGGCAATCCCGCGGCGGCCGTGGCGTTCGCCGCTTTCGGCACGGTGGTGGCGCTGTTCGCGCTGGTCCTGCACCGGCAGGCGTCGCTGGCGATGAAATGGCCCGTCGTGACGGGCACCATCAAGCTTTCCGACATTGAGCAGTACCGCGCGGCGGCGCAGGATGGGCATATTCGCGGTCAGATCATGTACCAGCGCCGGGTGTCCTATACCTACACGTACAACAATCTCGCCTACACCAATGTGCACGCCAGCCTCTCCAGCAGCGTCGCGTCAACATCGAGTTGGCTGGTGCGCAAGTCGACAACGGCCTACCAGGACGGCAGCTCCGTAAAAGTCTGGGTCAATCCCGACAACCCATCGCAAGCGACGCTGGAGCCGAGAACCGGATTCGTATGGGTGCTATGGCTGGTCGCCGCGGCGATCTGGGGCGTGGCGTATTATGCGGCGGTCCACGGTTAGGCCAAAAGTTGCCGCTCGCGCAGCATGACTTCGATCTCGCCAAAAATCCGCGCCAGCCGATCCGCCCACGCCTTCTCGCCCGCGGGATCCGAGATCAAATCCTGGCGAATTTCGATTCCCGTATTCATCAGGCCGCGCGCCTCGGCGTGCACGGGGATGGTGTAGTCGGTCTCGTCGCTGACCGCATAAGGCTCGTTGTCGCCGACGACGAGATCGCCCTCGGCGCGCAACAGTTTCAGCAGCAGCGGCGGCAGATGCGTGTCGCGGTGATAGAGCGTGCCGATGTGCCAGGGCCGCGCGATCCCGGCATAGACGGGCGTGAAACTATGCAGCGACACCAGTACCGTCGGCAGGCCGGCACGCCCGCGTCGATCGATGATCTCGGCGATGCGCCGGTGATAGGGATCGAAGATTTGCGCGCGCCGCATCTCGGCGGCCTCGCGCGAGATGCCCTCGTTGCCCGGTATCGTGGTGGCTTCGCTGATGCGCGGGATCGAACTTGCGACATGCGGCGGGCGGTTGCAGTCGATCAGCAGCCGCGAGTAGCGCTGCACGATCAGATGGGCGCCAAGATCCTTCGACAGCGCCTCCGCGACGCCGGCAATGCCGATGTCCCAGGCGATATGGCGCGTCAGTTCGCTCTCGGGCAGTCCGAGGTCGCCGAGTGCGCGCGGAATCAGCCTTCCGTAATGGTCACATGTGAGCAGAAACGGCGAGCGACTCGCGTCGTTATATTCCTGCACCGGTGGAACATCTTCGGCGCTGAGGAGTAGTGCTGTGTCGCCGGCGTGGTTCAAAGCATTTTCCTTGAAGTGTTGCCTATCGAAGCGGCATACCGATCTGGAATTGGGCAGGATTGGGTCTAGATTAAACCCATCAGAATCGATGATTATTTGACGATGCCGCTCCTGACGATCAACCACAAGACCGTTTATCGCTACAAGCGCCCGGTCGCGTTTGGCGAGCACCGCATCATGCTGCGCCCGCGCGACGGCCATGATCTGCGGGTGCTGTCCAGCAACCTCGAGATCGAGCCGCAGCCGATGCGGTTGCGCTGGATCCACGACATATTCGGCAACAGCGTCGCGATCGCGACCTTCGACGAGCGCGCCGAGACGCTGTCGTTCACCTCGACCGTTACGGTCGAGCACAATCCGGAAGACGAGTTCGCGCTGACCGCGGACGATCCCGCCTATTTCTATCCGTTCGTATACGACGACGAGGAATTCCCGGACCTGCTGCAGTTCATCACGCCGCAATATGGCGATCACAACGGTGAGCTGTCGGCATGGGCGCGAAAATTTCTCGACGCCGAGGGGCCGACACCGACGTTCAATATCCTGAGCGGCATGACGCATGGCATCCGTGAGGCCTTCACGTACCGCAAGCGCCATGAGCAGGGCACCCAGCATCCGCTCGACACGCTGCAGACAGGTTCCGGCAGCTGCCGCGACTACGCGCTGTTCATGATCGAGGCGCTGCGCCGGCTCGGCATCGCCGCGCGCTTCGTGTCCGGCTATCTCTCCATTCCCGGCGACAGGGCGCACGGCTATGTCGGCGGCGGCTCAACCCATGCCTGGGTGCAGGTCTATCTGCCGAGCGCCGGCTGGATCGAGTTCGATCCGACCAACGGCATCGTCGGCACCCGCGACCTCATTCGGGTGGCGGTGGCGCGCGATCCGCGGCAGGCGATCCCGCTGCATGGCACGTATCTGGGTTCGCCCGACGCCTATGCCGGCATGGAGATCCACATCAACGTCGTCTCGGTCGGCGACGAGCCGCACGAAACGCAAGCCATGGAGAAGGTGTGACCATGGAGATCAAGGTCGGCTTCGAGATTTCGTATGCGGCCGTGCAACCGACGCCGATGGTGATCATGCTGAGCATTCACCCGTCGCGCTTTTCCGACATCGTCGGCACCGAACGCATCGTCGCCGAACCGGATGTCCCGATCGGCTTCTACCGCGACAGCTTCGGCAATATCTGCGGCCGCCTCGTCGCGCCCGCCGGTGGCGTCACGCTGCGCGGCGACGCGCTGGTGCGCGATTCCGGGCTGCCCGACGTGGTGATGCCGACCGCGCAGCAATTGCCGATCGACCAGTTGCCTGATGAAGTGCTGCAGTACCTGATGCCGAGCCGCTATTGCGAGACCGACAAGCTCACCGACGTCGCCTGGTCCCTGTTCGGTAACACACCGACCGGCTGGGCGCGGGTGCAGGCCATCGTCGATTTCGTGCACAACCACGTCACCTTCGGCTACCAGCATGCGCACCACATGAAGTCGGCGCATGACGTCTACGAGCAGCGCGCCGGCGTCTGCCGCGACTTTGCCCATCTGGCGCTGACCTTCTGCCGCTGCATGAACATCCCGGCGCGCTATTGCACCGGCTATCTCGGCGACATCGGCGTGCCGCGCGATCCCGCGCCGATGGATTTCTCCGGCTGGTTCCAGGTCTATCTGTCCGGCCAGTGGTACACGTTGGACGCGCGCCACAACGTGCCCCGCGCCGGCCGCATCCTGATGGGCACCGGCCGCGACGCCGCCGACGTCGCGCTGACCACGAGTTTCGGCCGGATGGATCTGGTGAAGTTCTTCGTCATCAGCGACGAGGTCGTGCCGGCGTAGCCGCGCGCTCGCTCCACTCCCTCTCCCCGTTCTTCACGGGGCGAGGGTTGGGGTGAGGGGCTCTTACCGCGAATGCTGCCGGCGTTGATAGACCTGTGCCCCCCTCACCCGACGCGCGAAGAGCGCGTCGACCTCTCCCCGCAAGCGGGGCGAGGTTGGAGCTGCTGTCTCGCGTTATGCCGCGCCATGGATTGCTTCGCTGCGCTCGCAATGACATAGAAAGCCATGATTTCAGATCGTCTGTTCGTCTACGGCACGCTGATGCGTGGCTTCGACCATCCGATGGCGCAGCTGCTGTCGCGCAGTGCGGATTATCTTGGGCCCGCCACCTGCCGCGGCCGGCTTTATCTCATCAAGCATTATCCGGGGTTGCTGCTGTCGGACGAGCCCAGCGACATCGTGTCTGGCGAATTGTATCGCCTGCGTGACCGCGACGCCCTGCTCGGCGAGTTCGACATGTATGAAGCCTGCGGCGCCGGCTTTCCGGAGCCGACCGAGTATGTCCGCCGCATGCTGCAGGTGACGCATGAGGACGGCGCGGCAAGCGAGGCGTGGACCTACGTCTACAACTGGTCCGTCACCGGCCTGCCGCTGATCGCCTCGGGGAAGTTTTTGGAGCAGTAGCGCTTCCAACGTCGTCTCGGCATCCTCGTCGTCATACGCGGGTTGACCCGCGTATCCATCCTCTTCTTAAGATGGATGGCCGGGTCAAGCCCGGCCATGACGAGCTAATCACCCCGCATCCAGCCTTCGCGCTCCACCCGTATGTCCACCTCGCGCTCGACATAGCGCCATTCTTCCGTGGCGCGCAGTGTGGCGACCAGTTCCTCGAACATCTCAGCGTCGGCGGGCTCGTATTCGAACCAGGTCAGGAAATCGAAGGGCTCGCCGAGGTCGCGGCAGTGATAGAGCTGGCGGGCAATCGCCGGCAGATATTTCAGGCTGTGTGCGATGTGGTGCGACTTGTCCTCAAAGATCTGCCGCCGCTCTTCCTGCGTCAGCTCCCACCACGCCGCGGATTTCTTGATCGGGATCAGCGCCGCCGAGGTCGCCTCCGGGCGGCCGAGCCCGGCCTGCACGGCCACAAGCTGGTCTTTCTCGGCGCGCTCGACATAGCGGACATGGCTGGCAACGCCGGCCACCCGCCACGAGGTGATCGAGGGCAGGATCGGCAGCGCGATCGACAGCGAATGCACCACCGACAGCGCCGGCGTCCGCGCCAGCCCAGCGCCCTTGACGGGCGCAACCCGCGTCACCCGCCACGCCCCGCTCTGTCCGCCTCGAAATACCGTGAACATGGCGGCATGGAAGCGCGGAACCGCATGCGGTTCAAGCTCTCTCCACCGTCATTCCGGGGCGCGAAGCGAACCTCAGATGCGCAATTGCACATCGGGGAATCTCGAGATTCCGGGTTCGATGCTACGCATCGCCCCGGAATGACGATTAAGCCCGCTTCTTCGGCTTGGCCTTCTGCTGCATATACGACCGCAGCACGGCGTTGATCCGCCGCTGGTAGCCGTCGCCGTCCTTCTTGAAGAAGTCGAGCACGTCTTCATCGACGCGGATGGAGATGGCCTTCTTCTTCGCCGGCATCACCAAAACGGCGTCCGACCAGTCGATGTCCTTGAATTCAGCCCAGTCGGGATCGTTTGCGATCGAGGCTTCAACCTCCGCGTCCGTAATCGCGCCAAAGCGTTTCCAATCAGTCTTTCCCTTGCGACGATCACCCCATCGTCGCGTTACGATACGCTCTTTTTTCATCTGGTCTGGGACGGCGCGCCGAAATGATCCTGATCAAGTCATCTCGCCGAGTGAAAATCACTGTCACGATTTGATCATGGGATTCTCCGATCGCGATCCATCTCTCCTCGTGGTTGCGCTGGACTCCTTGACGACAACGGGCCCGTAAAAAATCTCGCTGGCGTCGTCGAAGGAGATGCCGTGTTTGATCAAGTTTGCGTTGCTCTTGACTTCGTCCCACTCGAAGCCTGCCGCCGCGAGAAGTTCGAAATCAGCCATCGGCCTCTCTTGGATGTATATACATGTGTATTTTATTTGTCAATCCAGCATACCCTTAGGTTGTGCGGAGGTAATAGCTTGTGACCCTGTGAATAGCCGGGAGAATCTCAACAACCGTCGTATTTTACGGGCCGGCCCCTATATCCATGATCGGTTGGCATCCGCCCCAACTCAAGGCACACAATCACCCCATGCGCTTCACGCCCCAATTCCTCGACGAACTGCGCGCCCGGCTTCTGGTCTCCGAAGTCGTGGGCCGGCGCGTGAAGTTGAAGAAGGCGGGGAGGGAGTTCAAGGGGCTGTCGCCGTTTCAGCAGGAGAAGTCGCCCTCGTTCACGGTCAACGACCAGAAGGGTTTTTACCACGACTTCTCCTCCGGCAAGCACGGCGACATCATTTCGTTCCTGATGGAGACCGAAGGCGTTGGCTTCACGGAAGCCGTCGAGCGCCTCGCTTCCATGGCCGGCATGGCGCTGCCCGCGGCAACACCTGACGCCGCGCGTCATGAGCAACGCCGCAAGACGCTCTACGACGTGATGGACCTCGCCGCGAAATTCTTCGCGGACACTTTGGCTTCACGCGTAGGCGCCAAGGCGCGCGGCTATCTCGGCGACCGCGCGATTACGCCGGCGACGCAATTGCAGTTTCGTTTGGGTTACGCGCCGGGCGGTCCGGGCGAACGCTTTGCGCTGAAGGAGCATCTCGGCTCCCATGGCATTCCGACCGAAGACATGGTGGAGGCGGGCCTGCTGGTTGCGGGCGACGACATCCCCGTGCCCTATGATCGCTTTCGCGATCGCGTGATGTTTCCGATATCAGACGTCAGGGGACGCGTGATCGCGTTCGGCGGGCGTGCACTGGAAAAGGACGTTCCGGCAAAATACCTGAACTCGCCGGAGACGCCGCTGTTTCACAAGGGCGACAATCTCTACAACCTCTCAACCGCGCGTCAGGCGACGCATAACGGCTCGCCACTGATCGTGGTCGAGGGCTATGTCGACGTCATCGCCATGGTCACCTCAGGCTTCGGCGGCGCCGTCGCGCCGCTTGGTACCGCACTCACCGAAAACCAATTGGCGCTGCTCTGGAAGATGGCGGACGAGCCGATCCTGTGTTTCGACGGCGACCGCGCCGGACAAAAGGCCGCCTATCGCGCAGCCGATCTGGCGCTGCCCAGCCTGCTGCCGGGAAAGAGTCTGCGCTTTGCGCTGCTGCCGGAAGGCCAGGATCCGGACGATCTCGCGCGCTCGGGCGGGCGCGGTGCGATCGAGGAAGTGATCGCCGCCGCACGTTCGCTCTCCGACATGATCTGGTCGCGCGAAATCGAGGGCGGCAGTTTTGCCACCCCCGAACGGCGCGCCGCGCTGGAAGCGCGCATCGGCGAACTCTCTAACGGCATCCGCGACGAGGTGGTGCGGCGTTACTATCGCCAGGATCTGGCCGAGCGCCTGCAGCGCACGTTTGCGCCGGAAGGCGGCCGTGGCGGTTACGGCAGGGGCAATTTCCGCGGGGCCGGGGGCAGCGAATCACCCCGCCGTTTTGCCCCGCGGAGCGGCTTCAACGCAGGTGCGGCCGGCCGATTCGCCCCCCGCGGCGGCCGCGGGCCGGGGTCGGGGACAAGTTCCGGGATCGCCTCAGGCCCCTACCAGGCGGCCAGCCCCCAGCTCGCCACCAGCCCGATCATGCGCGGCCAGCGCAGCGCCATGTCCCGCCGCGAGGCGCTGATTTTGCAGTCCCTGATTAACCATCCCTGGCTGCTGCACGACCATCTGGAGGAGGTGGCGATGCTGGAACTGGCCCACCCCGAGGCCACCAAGCTCCGCGCCGGCATTATTACCGCCTTCGCCAACGACCATCACCATTCCCCTGACGTCGAAGAGCAGGCCGAGAAAATGCGGGCCGATCTCGAAGCGCGCGGATTAAGCGATATTCTTCAAAGGGTTGAGCGGGCGATCACGACCTCGGCGGTATGGGCCGCCAAGCCTGGCGCGGCCCGGGAGGACGTTCTTGCCACCTGGCAGCAACTCGTTGTCTTGCATCAGAAAACACACGCCTTACTTAGGGAGAAGAAGGATGCCGAACTGGCCCTGGGCGAGGAGCCTTCCGAGGCCAACCTGGCATGGCTGAAGGATGTCGGCGCCCGGCTGGACTCCCTCGACGGCACCGATGCCCTGATTGAGGGTTTTGGCGAACTGTCGGGCCGGTTCCGCAAAAGCGTCTGATAAAAGAATGATGCGGACGGCGGCGGCCGTGCCCGTTAAAAGACTGGCCAAATCCATGGTTTGGCTGCAAAAACAAGGTTAAGCGAAGCTTAGGGGCCTTACGGCTAAGAAAGACAGAACCGACGAACGGAAGGCAGGGGTGGCGACGGTCTGCGCCGCCCTTTGCGCGTCGCGGCATGATCCGGAAAAGTGGGTACCGGTTTTCCGAAAGGATCATGCTCAAACAAAACGGCGATGCGACTTTTCCTGGAAAGTTGCATCGCGTGTATCAGTGAATTGGCGCGAGGATTGCGACAACGCATCCTCGCACGAGCGCGTTTCGGGAGCTTGATGAATGGCCACCAAGGCAAAGACGCTGCAGGTTAAGGACAAGGAAAAAGACGACAAGGCAGCGGACGCCCCTGAGAAGGACAGCCCCGACGCGCCGTCGCCGTTGCTCGACCTCTCGGATGCCGCGGTCAAGAAGATGATCAAGCAGGCCAAGAAGCGCGGCTTCGTGACCTTCGATCAGCTCAACGAAGTGCTTCCCTCCGACACCACTTCGCCCGAACAGATCGAAGACATCATGTCGATGCTCTCGGACATGGGCATCAACGTCTCCGAGGCCGAGGAGGCCGACAGCGAGGACGAGAAGGAAGACGAGGCCGACGACACCGACAACGAGCTTGTCGAGGTCACGCAGAAGGCCGTCACCGAAGTCAAGAAGTCCGAGCCCGGCGAGCGCACCGACGATCCCGTCCGCATGTATCTGCGCGAGATGGGCACGGTGGAATTGCTGTCGCGCGAAGGCGAAATCGCGATTGCAAAGCGCATCGAGGCCGGCCGCGAGGCGATGATCGCGGGCCTCTGCGAAAGCCCGCTGACCTTCCAGGCCATCATCATCTGGCGCGATGAACTCAACGAAGGAAAGATCTTCCTCCGCGACATCATCGATCTCGAAGCGACCTATGCCGGCCCCGACGCCAAGAACAACATGAACCCGGCGATGCTCGCCGGTCCTGTCGGCGCCGACGGCCAGCCCGTTGCCAACGGCAATGGCGCGGTCGCAGCGCCCGCGCACGTCGCCCCTCCCGCCGCCCCGCCGTCGGCGACCCCGTTCCGCGCAGCACCCGCGTCTGCACCCGGTGGCGACACCGAGGAAAAGGATCCGGCCGAGTCCGCCGCCGAAGGCGACATGGATGACGACGAGTTCGAAAACCAGATGTCGCTGGCCGCCATCGAGGCCGAGCTGAAGCCGAAGGTGGTCGAGACCTTCGACAAGATCGCCTCCGAATACAAGAAGCTGCGCCGTCTTCAGGAACAGGATATCGCCAACCAGCTGCAGAGCGAGTCGCTGTCGCCCTCGCAGGAGCGCAAGTACAAGAAGCTGAAGGACGAAATCATCGTCGAGGTGAAGTCGCTGCGGCTCAACCAGGCCCGTATCGATTCGCTGGTCGAGCAGCTCTACGACATCAACAAGAAGCTGGTCTCGTTCGAAGGCCGCCTGCTTCGTTTGGGTGACAGCCACGGCGTCGCGCGCGAGGACTTTCCTGCGCAACTATCAAGGCTCGGAGCTCGACCCGCGCTGGCTCAACCGTGTCTCGAAACTCTCCGCCAAAGGCTGGAAGAATTTCGTTCATCACGAAAAGGACCGCATCAAGGAACTGCGCCACGAGATCCAGTCGCTCGCCGCGCTGACCGGGCTCGAGATCGGCGAATTCCGCAAGATCGTGCACGGCGTGCAGAAGGGCGAGCGCGAGGCGCGCCAGGCCAAGAAGGAAATGGTCGAGGCCAACCTGCGTCTCGTGATCTCGATCGCCAAGAAGTACACCAACCGCGGCCTGCAGTTCCTCGACCTGATCCAGGAAGGCAACATCGGCCTGATGAAGGCGGTCGACAAGTTCGAGTACCGCCGCGGCTACAAGTTCTCGACCTACGCCACGTGGTGGATCCGGCAGGCGATCACGCGCAGCATTGCGGATCAGGCGCGCACCATCCGCATTCCCGTGCACATGATCGAGACCATCAACAAGATCGTGCGCACCTCGCGCCAGATGCTCAACGAGATCGGCCGCGAACCCACCCCTGAAGAGCTCGCCGAAAAGCTCGGCATGCCCCTGGAGAAGGTCCGCAAGGTCCTCAAGATCGCGAAAGAGCCGCTGTCGCTGGAAACGCCCGTCGGTGATGAAGAAGATTCACACCTCGGCGATTTCATCGAGGACAAGAACGCGATCCTGCCCATCGATGCGGCGATCCAGTCCAACCTGCGCGAAACCACCACGCGCGTGCTGGCCTCGCTCACGCCCCGCGAAGAACGCGTGCTCCGCATGCGCTTCGGCATCGGCATGAACACGGATCACACGCTGGAAGAAGTCGGCCAGCAGTTCTCAGTGACCCGCGAGCGTATCCGCCAGATCGAGGCGAAGGCGCTGCGCAAGCTGAAGCACCCGAGCCGGTCAAGGAAGCTGCGGAGCTTCTTGGATAACTAATCCACCCTCGTCATTGCCGGGCTTGACCCGGCAATCGATCCAAAACAAATCGGCGGGCGAAAGCCCGCCGATTTGCTTTATGCACGAGCCTCAGAGACTCACTTCTTCTTCGCCCCGACCCGGCTGATGCTCTTGATCGCCAGCGGCGTGCGGCCGGATTTCTCGGCGATTTCGCGGTCCTGCTCCATGATGTAGCCGCGCGCCGGCTCGTCGCCGTCGAGCCCGCCGAGCAGTTCGGAAGGCACGCGCCGGTTGGAGCGCTGGGAGTTGTCTTCATAGACGACGTTGAAAAAGGCAAATTCGCCTTTGGGATTGGTTCCGGGTTTTTTGGCCATGGGCGGCCTTGTCTTCGATCAGGACGCTCCTGTCAACTAAACCATCGGCTGCAACCGCCCGACGCGTGCATGGCTTTGAGCCAAACTCTGGCATCCTTCACAAAGAAAGTGCACGGCGATTTGGCAATCCTGTCCAGCTTCTCCCCGCAAGTGCAATGCGGTGCGGGCGTGTTAGCTTTTCCGCGCCCAATCCAATGAGGCATCAAAAACAACAGAGGAAACGCACATGAGATGGCACGCAATTGCGATCGCGTCGGTTCTGGTGGTCGCAACTCAGGCATCGGCGGCTGAGAAGAAATACGGTCCCGGCGCCAGCGACACCGAGATCAAGCTTGGCCAGACCTCGCCGTTCTCCGGCCCTGCGTCGGCCTACAGCGTGATCGCCAAGACGCAGGCCGCCTATTTCAAGATGATCAACGAGCAGGGCGGCGTCAACGGACGCAAGGTCAATTTGATCACGCTCGATGACGCCTACAGCCCGCCGAAGACCGTGGAGCAGACCCGCAAACTCGTCGAGCAGGAAGAGGTCGCGGTGATCCTCAATCCGCTCGGCACGCCGACGGGCCTCGCGGTACGAAAATATCTGAACGACAAGAAGGTGCCTCAGCTCTTCGTCGGCGCCGGTGCAACATTATGGGGAGACCATGAACGCTTCCCATGGTCGATCGGCTTCCAGCCGTCATACCAGGCCGAGACGGCGGTCTACGCGAAATATGTGCTGAAGAACAAGCCGGACGCCAAGATCGCGCTGTTTTACCAGAACGACGACGCCGGCAAGGATTACGGCAATGGCTTCAAGAAGGGATTGGGACCGGAGAACACGGCCAGGATGGTGGTCGCGGAATCTGACCTATGAATCGACCGATCCGACGATCGACAGCCAGATCGTGAAACTGAAATTGTCTGGAGCCAACGTGCTGTTCATGCACGCCATCCCGAAGCAGGCCGCGCAGGCGATCCGCAAGGTCGGCGAGATCGGCTGGAAGCCGGACATGTTCTTCCTCGCGGCGACGTCGACCTCGGTGTCCTCGGTGCTGCAGCCCGCCGGCTTCGATCACTCCAAGGGCATCATCTCGTCCTACTCGTTCAAGGATCCCAACGATCCGCAGTGGAAGGACGACAAGGACGTGCAGGCCTGGCACGATTTCATGAAGAAGTATTTTCCGGACGGCAATCGCCAGGACCAGCTCATCGTCTATGGCTATGTCGTGGCGGAAGCCACCGTGCAGGTGCTCAAGCAGTGCGGCGATGATCTCACCCACGAGAATATCATGAAGCAGGCGGCGAACCTCGACGTCACGCTGCCCCTGATGTTGCCCGGCATCAAGCTGAAGACGTCGCCGACCGATTACTTCCCGATCGAAGCCATGCGGCTGCAGAAGTTCAATGGCGAAATATGGGAGCTGTTCGGCGACACGATCGGGAATGATTGAATGGTACGCCGAGGCGCTCCAACGGTGATAGCGCCCGCCCGCCTTTACGGCGCCACAAGCTCCACCCGCCGGTTCAGCGCGCGGCCGGCCTCGGTGGCGTTGGGGCCGACCGGCGCCAGCAGGCCGACACCCGCGGTGCGCAGCCGCGGCGCACTGACGCCGTAGTTCTTCGCGAGCTCGGCGGCGATCGCCTCGGCGCGGCGTCGCGACAGATCGAGATTGTAGGCGTAGGGCCCCTGGTTGTCGGTATGGCCGACGATGAAGACGTTGAGTGAGACCTGGGAGGCCAGCAGTTTTGCGATCTGCTCGAGGGTGGGGCGGCTTTCGGGCTTCACCTCGGTCTTGTCGGTATCGAAATAGATTCCGTAGAGCGCGATGCGGCCGGTCTCGCGGAGGCCCTTGGCCATGACAGCCGCATCCACCATCTTGTTCTCCATCGCGGCGACTTCGGCGACGACGAGCTGCGCATAGATATCGCGGTTGTTCTCGCTGACGATGATGCTGGCATAGGTCTCGCGCCCGCCGTCGGTCTTGCGTCCTGCAAAATAGCGGTAGTTGAAACCGTCCACCCACATCTGCGGGATCGGCAGCGCGTCGATCGCTTCCGAGAAGGGGATGCCGCCGCAGGCGTCAACGTCGCAGGCGAGCAGCGTCCCGAAGCCGGCCTTCGCCAACTGGGCTTCGAAATTACGCGACACCTCCAGGATCGAGGGGCCGGGATTGGTGCGATAGGCGATGCGGGTGATGCGGCCCTCCAGCCGGCGTGCGTCGGCAGGCTGGCCGTCCTTGAAGGCGGCCCCTTGCATCCGCGCCGCGTCAAAATCCTTCACCTGATAGCCCGTGATGACGCTGCCGCCGAAGCGGCCGATGCCGGGATAATCCTTGGCACCCACGACGTCGCGCGTCTGCGCGGTGGCGTTCGTCATCGCGCCAAACGACATGGCGAGCAGCAGCAGGATCGGCCTGAACAGGCGGTGCGGTGCGGTCATCGGAAATCCATTCATTTTCGGGAAACGATCGAAGGAGAGGGGGTGGAACGAAGTGCGGCTCGTAAAGGTCGCTGCGGGAGGTCAGTCGGTTCAAATTAGCCGCAATCATGGCCGTTTTCGAGACGGACACGACCGGGCTATTCTTCCCCGCACTCTTGCCGCCGCCCTCGAAGCGCGGCCAGGGACGTGCTAGAAATCGATGTTTGTTTGCAGCGCTCTCTCAGGAATGGTCTTTCCCATGCACCGCCTCGCATTTGTCTTCGGCGCCTCCGTGGCAATGTTCGCATGTTTGAACTCCCAGGCTGACGCCGCCCAATGCGGCAGCTCTTCCGGCGGCTTCGCCGCCTGGAAGCAGGAGTTCGCCGGCGAAGCGCGCGCCAAAGGCATCAGCGCCGGGACCATCCAGGCCCTGATGGCGACGAACTACGCGCAGGCGACCATCAATGCCGACCGCGGCCAGCGCAGTTTTAATCTGTCGCTCGACCAGTTTCTCGCCAAGCGCGGCGCCACGACCATCGTCGCGCGCGGGCGCTCGCTGAAGGCGTCGCAGGGCGCGCTGTTTGCTTCCATCCAGCAGCGCTACGGCGTGCCGCCGGGGCCGCTGCTCGCCATCTGGGGAATGGAGACGGGGTTCGGCAGCCAGCGCGGCAACCAGAACATGCTGTCGTCGATTGCGACGCTCGCCTATGACTGTCGGCGGTCGGCCTATTTCACCGAGCATCTGTACGCGGCGCTGCAGTTGATCGATCGCGGCGCGCTCTCGGCGTCCCAGCGCGGCTCGATGCACGGCGAAGTCGGCCAGACCCAGTTCATGCCCAAGGCGATTCTCGCCTACGGCACCGGCAATCTCGAAAACTCGGCGAACGCCCTGAACTCGACCGCCAATTTCCTTAAAGCCCATGGCTGGCGCGCCGGCGCAGGCTACCAGCCCGGCGAGCCGAATTTCGCGGCCATCCAGGCCTGGAATGCCGCAGGCGTCTATCAGAAAGCGATCGCGCTGATGGGCCGCCAGATCGACGGCGGCAGCGAGTAGGGGGCTTGGCGGAGATGAAGCCAATGGCCCTTGTCGTCCCTGCGAACGCAGGGACCCATAGCCACCGGCGGCAATTGTTGAAGCAACGCCGTCAACCAATCCGTCTTAACGACATCGGCCGCGGCGTATGGGTCCCGGCTCAAGGCCGGGACGACGAGTTTTGATTCAGCCGATGAATACATCTGCCGCACACAACTTTCCCATGGCATAACGGAGGCGAGAGCTCACAAGGGATTCGCATGCGCAAGTTTCGTCTGGCCATTTTCCTCGGCGCCGTCATCTTTTCCACCCCCACCTATGCCGCCCGCTGCGGCGGTGACTTCAACACCTTCGTATCGGCAATGTCGCAGGAAGCGGCGGCGGCCGGCATCTCGCAGGCGGTGATCAGCCAGGCCCTTTCAGGCGTGACGCAGGATCCGGCGGTGCTGGCGTTCGACCGGCGCCAGCGCGGCACCTTCAACAAGTCGTTCGAGCAGTATGTCTCGACCCGCGTCGGTCCCGGACGGATCAACATGGGGCGGCAGATGCTTTTGAAGCATGGCTCGCTGCTGTCGCGCATCGAGCAGAAGTTCGGCGTGCCGCCGGAGATCGTGGTCGCGATCTGGGGGCTGGAGTCGGATTTCGGCAAGGGCGACATCGGCAAGATGCCGGTCATCCGCACGCTGGCCACCATGGCGCATGATTGCCGCCGCACCGAATTGTTCCAGGGCGAACTGCTGGCGGCGCTGAAGATCGTGCAGCGCGGCGATCTGCCGTTGCGCGACTTGATCGGCGCGTTCGCCGGCGAAATCGGCCAGACGCAATTTTTGCCGTCGTCCTACATCAAGTACGGCGTCGATTTCGACGGCAACGGCCACATCGATCTGCGCCACAGCGTGCCTGATGTTCTCGCCTCCACCGCGAACCTGCTGCATGTGAGCGGCTTCAAGGGCGGCGCGCCCTACGGCGAGGGCACCGCGAATTTCGAGGCGATGCGCGAGTGGAATAGAGCGACGATCTATCGGAAGACGATCGGATATTTTGCGGACAGATTGGTGGGGCGCTGAAACTTCGGTGTGCACAGGCGCGTTAGCACTGCGTGAAACGCGCGGTGCGCTCACAACAATCTCAGTGTCGTCCCGGCCTTGAGCCGGGACCCAGACGCCGCGGCCTCTCGGTTTGGCGCAGGCGTCAGATACCTTCTGTAAACATCAACCGCCGCGGCGTATGGGTCCCTTGGCTTTCGCAGGGACGACATCCGACAGGTCGTGCAACCACAAACCTCACTTCCCCTTCTCACCCGCCGCCTTGGCGATCCGCTTCGCCAGCACCGCCCAATACGTCGCCGGCCGAAACCGTTGCAGCAGATCCAGGAGCCGCGCGTCGTTGCCGATCAGAATGCGCGGCTGGTTTTTCTCGATGCCGGTGATGATCCGCTGGGCGGCGACCGGCGGCGTGGTCCTGGCGATCGTATCGAAGCGGTCGATCAATTCCGCGCGGCGCGCATTGTCGGTGATGCCGGCGCCGGTGCGGGAATTGCGCACGATGTTGGTCAGCACGCCGCCGGGATGCACCACCGACAGTTTCACCGGGCTGTTCGCCGTCGCGAGCTCATGCCGCAGGCTTTCGGAGAATCCGCGCACCGCGAATTTCGCCGCGCAATAGGCGGTCTGGCCGGGCGGGGCGATGATGCCGAAGATCGAGGACAGGTTGACGATATGCGCCTCGGGCTTAAGCGAAAGATGCGGCAGGAAGGCGCGCGTGCCGTGCACCACGCCCCAGAAATTGATGTTGATCAGCCACTCCATCTGCGCCTGGTCGACCTCGTTGAAGCCGCCGAGCAGGGCGACGCCGGCATTGTTGATGACGATGTTCAGCCCCGGATGCGCGGCGATTGCCACTCTCGCAAAATCCTGGATCTGCGCGGGCTCGCCGACATCGACGCGATGCGTAGAGACCTTGCGCCCGGGAATTTTTCCGATCTCGGCTGCGACCTGCTGCAGCCCGGCCTCGTCGCGATCGGCGAGCGCGAGGTCGCAACCGCGCGCGGCCAGCTCCAGCGCCAAAGCGCGGCCGATGCCGCTGGCGGCGCCGGTCACGGCGGCCGCACTTCCGGATATCGCAGTCATTGGGGGCTCCATGCAGGTCTTGAGGAGATGTCGAAAAAAAGGCGCGCGGGTTCCCCGACTTTCGCAAATTGGAACCGAACCATAAAGCGGTTTCAGCGCTTAACCTCGACTACTTCGGACGAAAACGACACTTCAACCGACGCGAACTTGACCGGGAGGCTTCATGGGACAATCAAAACCTTTTCGCGCGACCGCACTCGTTGTCGAAGACGATCCGATGCAACGGGAAATGATTTGCCTGCTGCTGGAAGAAAGCGAGGTCGACGTCATCGAATGCGAAAGCGCGGAGGCGGCGGAGGCCGTTCTGGAGCGCACCGGCGGCAGCGTCGCCCTGATGATGACCGACGTGCAGCTCGCCGGGAATATGAGCGGCGTCGAGCTCGCGCATATCGCGAGGAAGCACAATCCTGACATCGGGGTGATCGTCACCTCGGGCAGGCCGCTGCGCGAAGACCTGCCCGATGGCGCAACATTCTGGTCGAAGCCGTGGGCGCCGCTCGATGTGATCCGCGAGGCCGAGCGGGTGGCGCATGAGCGGGGTATCGACGGCGATGCCGGGCGGCGCCGGCGCTCGTGAGGCTCGGTGTGGTCCCGGATTTCGCTGCGCTCATCCGGGCTACACGCAAGCAGCCTGCAAAACTAAAAAAGCGGACCCGCGGCCCGCCATTCTCCAAAACTCATCCGGGAGTTGGGGGCCCGGGCGGAACTGAGCGCTCCACCCGGGCCGAAATTCACTTCTTCTTGGCTTTCTTGGCCTTCTTCGCCTTCGCCTTTTTCGCCTTCTTCGCTTTCTTAGCCATAGTATCCTCTCAAGGTTTAATGGATGGAAACGCGACACCGAGGCATGCTTGGCGGAGGGCCAGCCTCGCAACATCCTCGATTGCAATCCCACCAGATTCGGAGGCCGATGCCGCGTGCCGTCATGGCGTTGTCATCGCGTTATCCACAGTTGTTATGCATTTTGATTGGATTATGCACCGAAACACAGCTCATCAGCGCCATCGTGCACCGCGCGCGTCATGCTTAACGTTGCCCGAACGCGTGCGCTCTTCATCATTTTAAAACCACGGCGCGGATTACCTCGCAGTGGTGAGAGTCCGTTAAGCCACGCGGATGCACCTTGTTCTGCAAGACAACGGGGATTGTCGTGGGAGGATGCTCAGGGCGGCAGCCTTGATCGATCTGTCAGACAACAGGGGAGACGGGGCGCACGCGTTCCGGGTTCGCGATGCTGAGCGTTCCGACGCTGTGGACTGTCTTCATCATCAATTTTCTCGCGCTGGGCCTGATCTGGGCCTACGTCATGCGCAGCTATCCGTCGTTCGATGCCGCGCGGTTCTGGACCGGCTCGGCGTTTGTCGCCTCCGCAGGCGCGGCGTTCGCGATGCTGCGCGTGGCTTTTCCGGATTCGCTCGCGCCGCTGCTGTTTGCCGGCACCACGTTGATACTGGCGATCTGCCTCGCCGCGATGGGGATCCGGAAATTCTTCAACCAACCCGTCTGGTGGCGCGACACCCTGCTGATCACGGCCTTCGGCTTCACCGGCCTGGCCATCTTCATCTTCGTGCATGACAGCATCCCGGGGCGGATGACCGTCTTTACGATCGCGCAGGCGCTGCCGATGATCTTGAGCCTGAAGCTGTTGCTGTCGTCGCATGAGGGGCGCGTCAATCCGGGCGCCCGGCTGGCCGGCATCGTCACCATTCTCATCCTCGTCATTTTCGCGACCCGGCTGCTCGGCGCGCTGACCAGCGTGGGCGGCGGGTTCTCCTACATGCAATTCAGCCCGGTGCAATCGGTGGTCATCCTGGTGCTGGTGTTCCTGTCGATGGCGTTGAATTTCGGCTTCCTGCTGATGGCGATGGACCGCCTGCGCAACGAGGTCGCGGATCTGGCGCTGCTCGACGATCTCACCGGCGTCGGCAACCGCCGCCATCTGGTGCAGCGGCTGACGGCGGAATGCGCGCGCTCCGAGCGCAGCGGCCAGCCCTTCGCGCTGCTGGTGATCGATCTCGACGGCTTCAAGGCTATCAACGACACCCACGGCCACGCCGCGGGCGACGCCTGCCTGCAGCATTTCACCCTGATGGCGCAGACCCGCCTGCGGCCCGGCGACATGCTGGCGCGGACCGGCGGCGACGAGTTCTGCATCGTGCTGCCGTCTTCGACGCTGCGCGAGGGCGCGATGATCGCCCGCCGCGTGCTGGAAGTCTGCCGCGCCGACGCCGAACAATGCGCCGGAACGGATATTCCGATCGCGGTCTCGATCGGCGTCGCGCAATGGACCCGCGAGATGGGCGCATTCCCCGACCGCCTGATCGCCGCTGCCGACCTCGCGCTGTACGACGCCAAGAAGGCCGGCCGCAATCGCTTTGCGACCTATGATCCGGCCCCGCCGCTGGTGCCCGGCCCCGAAACGCAGGGGCTGTCGGACATGGGCCTGCGCAAGCACGCGTGAGCGTGTTACTGAGGGCCGGTCACCGGGCCCAGGAAACATGAACCCTCGATTGCTTGCGATAGCGCTTTGGGCCTTCGCATTTCCCGTTTCAGCACCTGCGCAAACGCCCGATCTCGCCGCGATCGCGCGGTCGTCGGGCACGCCCGAGATTCCCGGCCTGAAAATGGTCTGGCTGGCGCCATGGGGCGACGTCGCAAAATCCCATCCCTGGCGCAACATCATCGTGCACCAGACCGAGGGACCAGCCGGCTCGGCGCGCGGCGGCGCGCAGGCGCAGTCGAAAAACCCGACCCGGCGCGGCGTCATGGTCTGGGTCGAAACCGACGGCACGGTGTACTGGGCGGTCGCCGAACATCTGGTTCCGACCCATGGCGACGGCGCCAACCGCAACGACAACAAATACATCGACAACAAACAGACCTATCGCCAGGTGGTCGGCAACAACTCGGTCGGCGTGGAATTCGCCGGCAATTATCCCGACGTGACGCGCGGCCCGACGGAGGCGCAGGTCGCGGCGTGGCGGATCCTGGTGAAGGTGCTGCGCGCGCGTTACGGCATCCCGCTCGAACGCGTCTATGCGCATAACTGGATCGACTACAAGGATGCGCGTTACTGCGAAGGCTGCCAGCTTGCGACAATGGCGCGGGAGTGGGGGGAATAAGCCCTCGCGTCGTCCCGGCCTTGAGCCGGGACCCATACGCCGCGGCCCATCGATTTTGACCTGTCGGAGCTGATACCTTCAAACACTATCACCGCCGGTGGCTATGGGTCCCGGCTCAAGGCCGGGACGACACCGGTGATGTTGGACGAGCGGGGGCAGCAGGCAGGGTGGGTCGATTGACCGCCGCGCGATGGTTCAAGCACTGTCGACGTGGCTAATGGCACCGTCGGACATTAACGGGATTTGAGATTGATGACATCGCTTTCGGCGACATTATCGCCGGTCCATGGCCGGCCCGGCGGCAAGCTCTTCGGCTTCATCCCTGCGATCGCGCTATTGCTGTGCGCCTCGCTGCTCGTGGCGCTGGAAGCGCCGAGCAAGCCGTTCCTCGACAAGAACAGTTTTTATCTGTCGTCGGCCGGCTTCCGCGTCCAGGTCGCCAACGACGAAGCGGGCAAGAAGGCGCTGCACGCGCTGCCGCCGCATCGCTTCGTGGTTCATCGCACCGGCAACGACGTGCGCTATCTCTATGCCGAGCCGAACCACTGCGTCTGCATCTTCATCGGCACGGCGGCGAACTACCAGGATTATCGCGATATCCTCGCCCGCCCGCTCGATCAGCCTGACAACGTCGCACCTGATTACAAGACGCAGGCCAGCGCATTGCTGTACGGCGATCCCTACGACTGGAACAATCTCAACCAGCCCGACAGCGTCGCGGATTATCTGAGCTCGTATTATTGAGGGGGGGGACTCTCAACCCGTTTATTGAGGGATTCTCAACCCGTCGTCCCCGCGAACGCGGGGACCCATACGCCGCGGCCTCTCGATTTCGAGCGGTCGGAGTTGATACCTTCCAGCTAACGAGGGCCTCGGCGTATGGGTCCCGGCTCAAGGCCGGGACGACACTGGTGGTGGTGAAAGCACCATCCCCAAATAAACAAAGCACCATCCCCCAAATAACAAAAAGCCGGCGTCGCCGCCGGCTTTCGTTACCTGTCATCTCAACCGAGCGATCAGTGCGCGGCTTCGAGCGCGGCTTCGCGATTGGCTTCCTGCCTGGCAATCGTGCCCTTGACGGCCGACTGCACCTTCTCGAAAGCCCGGACCTCGATCTGCCGCACGCGTTCGCGCGACACGCCGAATTCGGCGGCGAGGTCTTCCAGCGTCATCGGGTCTTCCGCCAGACGCCGCGCCTCGAAGATGCGGCGTTCCCTGGGGTTGAGCACACCGATGGCGCCGTTCAGCGCCTGCCGGCGATGATCGAACTCCTCGTGCTCGGCCATCACGGCTTCCTGGTTGGGCGAGTTATCGACCAGCCAGTCCTGCCATTCGCCGGCTTCACCGTCGTCGCGGATCGGTGCGTTGAGCGACGCGTCGCCACCGAGGCGGCGGTTCATGTCGACAACGTCCTGATTGGTCACGCCGAGGCGCTTGGCAATGATCGCTACCTGGTCGGGGCGGAGATCGCCTTCGTCCAGCGCGGAGATCTTGCTCTTCGCCTTGCGCAGGTTGAAGAACAGCTTCTTCTGGTTCGCGGTGGTGCCCATTTTCACGAGCGACCAGGAACGCAGGATGTACTCTTGTATCGACGCCTTGATCCACCACATGGCGTAGGTAGCGAGACGGAAACCCTTCTCGGGCTCGAACCGCTTGACCGCCTGCATCAGGCCGACATTGCCTTCCGAGACGACCTCGGAGATCGGCAAGCCGTAGCCGCGATAGCCCATGGCGATCTTGGCCACGAGCCGGAGATGGCTGGTGACAAGGTGATGTGCCGCGTCGCGATCGTCATGTTCGCGCCAGCGTTTGGCGAACATGTATTCCTGCTGGGGTTCCAGCATCGGGAATTTGCGGATCTCGGCGAGGTATCTGGAAAGACCGGATTCTCCATTGAGAACCGGTAGCGTAGCTGTACGGGCCATTCGAGCGCCCTCCAGTGGTTCAGGCCCCCGATAGCGGCGGGCCCGGCAGGTGATCGCTTTGTTAAAGCCGATCAGGCTGCGATGTTCCGCGTTGGATATTCAACGCAGGCGCAACATAGCCGAAAACGAACAAATAGGGAAGGAATGCTGACGTCACGTCCCCGTGTGGCAGCCATAACCTGTTGGCATGACATGGCTTTTCCAAAAGGCCTGCGTCATACCGCCGCTTCCAGGGCGTTTTGCAGGAGAAGCAAATCCTTCGGCAAAGCGGCCTCCCAATGCAAAAATTCTCCGGTCCGGGGGTGTTCCAGGGCGAGCAACCAGGCGTGCAGGGCCTGCCGGCCGAGGCCGGTGAGCGCCTCCTTACCTTGGATGCCGAGCTGGCCGGCCTTGGTCTTGAAGTGCGGGCCGTAGACGGCGTCGCCCAAGAGTGGATGGCCGATATGGGCGAGGTGCACCCGGATCTGATGCGTCCGCCCGGTCTCGAGCTGGCAGGCCAGAAGCGACGCCACCGGTTTGCCGTCGCGTCCCTGATACGCCGCCCGCAGCTCCCAATGGGTGACCGCCTCGCGGCCGCCTTCGCGCACCGCCATTTTTTCGCGGGCATAGGGATGCCGGTCGATCGGCGCGTCGACCGTGCCGCGCTGGCGGTTGGGCACGCCCCAGACGAAGGCCATGTAGCCGCGCTGCATCGGACCGGTGCGGCCGTGGTCGGCGAATTGCGCGGTCAGCGATTGATGCGCCTGGTCGTTCTTGGCGACCACCATCAGCCCGGTCGTGTCCTTGTCGAGCCGGTGCACGATGCCCGGCCGGCGGACGCCGCCGATGCCGGAAAGGCTGGCGCCGCAATGGGCGATCAGCGCGTTGACCAGCGTGCCGCTCTCGTGCCCCGCGGCCGGGTGGACGACCAGTCCCCTGGGCTTGTCGATGACGATGATGTCGTCGTCCTCGTAGACGATATCGAGCGCGATATCCTCGCCCTTCGGCTCCGGCGCCACCGCCTCGGGCACGTCGATTGTGATCGTATCGCCGGCGGCGACATGATAAGCGGGGTCGCGGACGGGGGTCCCCCTGGCAGTGACGGAACCGGCCAGGATCAGCGCCTTCAGCCGCGAGCGCGACAGTTCAGGGCGGAGCACCGCGAGCACGCGGTCGAGGCGGGGCGATCCCTCGTCGCCGCCGACGGTGACCTCCAGCCTTTGACCGTTACCCGATGATCCGTTAAGAGCCTTGTTCCAATGACGAGCCTTGTTGATTAAGAGCCTTGCATGACCGATACCGTTGCGCCCGAACCGACCCCCGAGCAGGCCGCGCTGTTTGCGCGGGTGCGGCGGATGATGCTGATCGCAGGCCTGACCTCGGCGCTGGCGGTGGCCGTGGTCCTGATCGCCGTCGGGTACCGCCTTTACCGCGGCGAGGGAAGCCCCACGCCGGCCATGACCGACGTCACCGCGACGCTGCCGAAAGGCGCCCGGATCGTCTCCACGGCGGTTGCCGGCGAGCGGCTGGTGGTGACGCTGGATACATCAGGGGTGATCGAAATCCGCACCTTCGACGCCAAAACGCTGAAACCCGCGGGGAAGCTCAAATTCGTCAGCGAACCCTGAGGTCCCCCTTCACCGTCATGGCCGGGCTTGTCCCGGCCATCCACGTCTTTCTTCATTTGGCAGCTAGGACGTACATGCCCGGGCGCATGACAAATAGAAGCTTCCGCCTTGCCCGCCGCACATTTCGCGGCTATTCCCTCAAGCCAACGCTCCCTTCGTCTAGCGGTTAGGACGCGGCCCTCTCAAGGCTGAAACAGGGGTTCGATTCCCCTAGGGAGCGCCAATGATTTCAATGACTTATGTAAATAACGCCAAATAACCCATCTCTTGGGTAAGCGCTGGGTAAGCAGGCGGAACCGGCTTACTAGAACCACGCTCTTTGCATTGGCGGTCGGACTTTTTTGTGCCATTGGCGCTAGAAGGAGAAAATCGGATGACTAAGTTTCGGCGCTTGATCTGGATGGTAATTGCCGCTGTTGGACTGATAATTTCGGCCTCGCAGAGTGAGGCGCAAACGCGCCAGCCTGACGTCGGAGACCAGCCAGGATTGATCGCCGATGATTCCGTGCAGCTGGATCCGGAATTCAGGAAGACGGCGGTGCTCTACCGCACCAGTGAGGCGCCGGGCACCATCATCGTCCAGACCGCCGAGCGCCATCTCTATCTGATCCAGGGCAACGGCCGCGCGCTGCGCTATGGCATCGGCGTCGGCCGCGAAGGCTTCCAGTGGCAGGGGCTGGTGAACATCACCCGCAAGGCCGAGTGGCCGGACTGGACGCCGCCGCCCGAGATGATCGCGCGCCAACCCTATCTGCCGCGCTTCATGGCCGGCGGTCCCGGCAACCCGCTCGGGGCGCGGGCGATGTATCTCGGCACCACCGTGTATCGCATTCACGGCACCAACCGGCCCGACACCATCGGTACGGCTGTGTCTTCCGGCTGTTTCCGGCTGGTCAACACCGACGTTGCCGACCTTTACGAGCGCGTCCCGCTCGGCGCCAAGGTCATCATCCGGCAGAAGCCAGAACTGTAACCGCGACGCCCGCCGTCTCTTCAGCCGTTCAGCCGTTTCATTTCGGCGGAGGCAGTGACGAGGGCCGCATCGTGCGCCTGCGCGGCGCCATTGACGAAGGATGCGCCCCGGCAGCGTCTCGACGGCGTGAGAAAGCTAAAGCTGCCTCTCGCCTCGGCCTTGCGGCAGAAGCAGACCCAGTTCGCGAGCTCGTCGTCTAACGGAGGCGATGTGACGTCCAAGCTCTCTCGCCATCGCGGGCACTCTCTCCTTCCGCTGCGCGAGTTCGATCAGCAGCTTGGACTCCTCCTCGGTCCATTCGCGGGTTTTTGCAGGCTCCATTGCTGTGCTCGCTCTGAGGATCGAAACCTCATCAGCTGCGACTGCGATTCGGGCGCGACGAAGGCGGACGCCCTTCACCCAGTGACTCTCCGGTCTCGCTCATCTTCTCGCTACCTCAAGCTTGGCTTCCTCGACAGAGCAAATCCAATTACCAAGACGTAGCGGTGTCGCTATCTCTCAACAGTTTTAGCAGTCTGCTGAAAAACCTTGAAATGGAGAGTTTTCTTATTCTCGCCGGTCGTTGTTGGGGCGGCGCGGTGGAGTTGGATGTAATTTTCTAGCCTGGTGTTGGGTGTACCCTGACGCGGGTGGCTAAGCGGCAAGCAGTTTGGGAATGCGGATCAGGTTATAGGCGATCAGATTGAGCAGGAAGTCGGCGGCGACGCGAGCGATGCCACGATGTTTGGTCTTGCGCATGGTGCCGTGCTGCTTGCCCCATCCGAAGATGCACTCGACCATCGCCCGGCGTGATTGCGACATGCCATACCCCGGATGCCGCGTGGTTCGTTCGTCGATGGCGCTGTTGCGGGTCTTGCCGGTTTTGGTGACGGCCTGGTTCTGTGTCACATGCGGCGTCACGCCGATGGCGCGAAGATTGGCGACATGATCGGCGGTATCGTACGCCTTGTCCTCACCGGCCGTGATGCGGCGGCCTGCGGCTTTGCGTCTCGCCTTCAGCATGGTCTCCGAAGCCCGGCGTTCGGCGGTGCCATTGGCATGCGTGACCCTGCCGGCCACCGCCAGCCCATGCCGGTTCTCCATGGTGGCGTGGCCCATATAGCAAAGCTTGGCCTCCCGTCCGGCCGCCTTGCGATAAAGCCTGCTGTCCGGGTCGCTGGTGCTCGCATGGGTGTCGTTCTTGCGCTTCTGGCCGTGGAAGTTGGCGCCGTCATCGTCGTCACCGCTGCCGTCCTTGGGGCGAAAGCTCTTCTGTGAAGCCCAGGCTTCGATCAGCGTTCCATCCACCGAGAAGTGCTCGTCCGACAGCAGCGGCTTGACCTGCGGATGGTTCAGAAGCCTGGTCATGAACTTCGTGAACACATCGCCGTTCTGCAGCCGCTCCCGGTTCTTGGTGAAGGTGGTCGGGTCCCAGACCGGATCGTCCGGCGACAGTCCCACGAACCAGCGATACAAAAGATTGTAGTCCAGTTGCTCCATCAACTGGCGTTCCGAGCGGATGCCGTAGAACACCTGCAGCAGCAAGGCGCTCAGCAATTGCTCCGGAGGGATCGAAGGACGTCCCTCGCTGGCGTAGAGCCTCCCAAGGCTGCGGTTCAAATCACTCAAAACATCCCGGACAAGTTCCCGGACCTTCCGCAGCGGATGGTTCGCTGGCACACGCTTATCCGGCGCGATGTACGAAAACAGGCCGCCCTGATCCGTAAACCTGCCGCGCATGATCATCTCCACCGATTCGAGATGATAAAGTGAATCATCAAGCCCCCTCCGTGGCGAGGGGGTTCTTCAGCAGACTGCTAGAGTTGTAATTGCCCCATGGGACAATAGGAAATTCGTTGTGAGAGCCATAGTAACGACTGCGGGGGGCGTCGAAACCAGCTACTGATTCGAATTGTTTTCCGTCCGTAGTTTTAAAGCTGGAAACAACCTAAACGACACTCCGCCGCTAGCCAAGGTGATGGCTGCTTTCGCGATATGGATCGTTCTTGATGAGGGCATGGCGGGCTTAGTCGGAGAAACGCGAAGGAACGCATGTCACCTCACGCTCCAGTTTCCCCTGCCTCGCGCCGTCGTCTCGCTCGGTCGCTGGTCGGCTCATCTCTGCGAGAAGTCGAACGGGATTTGATTCTGGAAACGCTTTCTCATAGTCATGGGAACAGAACGCTATCGGCGCGACTACTTGGCATCTCAGTCCGGACACTGCGGAACAAAATAGCCGAGTATTCTGCAGACGGCCTCTGCGTCCCTTGTCGGGAGATACGGGACGAGAGCCTTGGCGCAACTCCGGGCTAATGTTTTGGGCGGTGTAGCCCGCAACCTTGCGCCTGCCTTGAGGAAAAACTCCTGACCGACGTCCAGCACCGGTGCCTTGCTGTCGCGTACAATCACAATATTATGCCACTTCGCCGCCTCCTTCTTGGTGTTGCGCTTCACCTTGCTAAACTTGAGTGGCCCGTAGACAGCCCATCCGGGCAGAAGCTGCGGCCGACACAAGTCGATGCCAGCCTCGCGAGGCAGCCCTGTTCAATCCTCGAACTCGATCAAACCCGCTGTCATTGGCCGCTCGGCGACATCGAGGCGGTGGCGGTGCTGTTCTGCGGCGGTGTGGCGGTGCCGGGTCGCTGTTACTGTGCGCACCATCTGTGGATTGCGCGTGGCCAGGGCAGCGACTCGAAACGATCGGTGCTATCGTCCCACCATGCCGCTTGACCCGAAACAACGCCACAAATTGCTAATGGCCGACAGAACCGGCGACGCCGGCTGGATCACCGCGGTGATCGAGAAATTGCTGACGGCTGATCCGACCGTCACCCTCGACGAAATCGAGGACGTGCTGCGCGCCGCCGCCGGCACGGCCTATCTGGTCGGCACGGCCAAAGGGTTCGAGGTCGTGATCGGCTTTACCGCTTGGCGTGACGTGCTCGCCGAGGCCGGCGTCACGGCGGAAGCGAACCGGCAGGCGCTGGCGGATCGCGCCGTGACGGCGTGACGGTCAGCGCGGTGCTCGGTGCCGGATGGTAAGGACCGCGATGATCATTTCAGGTCCCCACCGCTGGCCCGGCCTCGGCCAGTACCCCACAGGGCGACGAACAGGACGCACAGCAAGACCGTTACTAGCCCCCACTGGATGAACAGGCTCGCAGGAGTCGGAGCCTCGGACGGAAAATCAGCCAATGGCAATCGATCCGAAATCTAGAGAGATGGAATTGCGTTTAATCTGTATAACGGTCGCCTTCTCGCCGTTCATGATAAGTCCTTGAGCGCGCGCCAAATCGATTGCAGCACTTTGGCTCACCGCGTTTACAAACACTGGGCAGAGACTTCTCGCCCGTTTCAACAGTCACGATCACGCGAAATATCGCCACGCCCACTGTCCCCCGTTGCACATGTCAGTCTCCTAAATTAAGTCTAGAGTGGGGAAGCAAAGCTCTCCAATAGCCCGGATGGGCTAGCTCGGGACACAGACTTCAGCTAACTGTTCAGGTGTGAACTTGCGGAAGTAGCCCGCCTGATCTTGGCTTGAGACGTGGACTCTGTCATGCAAACCAGTAATTCGTCCCTCCCGGTCAATTTGGCAGTAATCCGAGCATCGGGTGAGATTGTCTCTGTCAACGAAGGCTGGAAGCGATTTGGCCAGCACAACGGCCTTCGAACGCCCTGCTTCGGGTTGGGTACGAATTACCTTGAATATTGCAAACCCACAGACCGCGAGGCGACGCAATCGGTTCAGCAGATCAGGGGGCTGCTAGTCGGAGACGTTGACCTAGTGAGCTTCCCTTATCGCTGCGACTCACCCCGCGAAAGACGAACTTTCGTTTTGATAGGCGCTCCGCTGGCTCAAGGGCCCAAACCGACCTTTGTCCTGCTCCATCTAAACATCAGTGCCATGATTGGGCGTTGTTCTAACAGTCACGTGTCGAAGGCGGTGGAATGGAACACTTCGCGCGCACTGACTGACCACCTCGCTCAAATGAATTTTTCGGAAATGATCTCGGACGGCAGTGAACCAGCCGCTCTTCTGACTGAAAAGGAACGGGAGGTTCTGATCCTCTTAGGTCAAGGAATGACAAACAAGGAAATAGCGGCTCGTCTCTCTCGCTCTCCGAACACCATAAAGATCCACGTTTCTCATATTCTGGAAAAGCTAAATCTCCGGTCGCGAACGGAGGCCGCGCTCACGAGCTTCAACTTTGGCAAATCCGCCGCTCCCACGAATGACGGCTGAAGTCGAGCCACACTTCCGCTGGTGGCACTTAGCGTCAGTTATTGCGGTGCCGCGACATGTCCGGGGTCGAGGGTAGACCGGAAGTGACCGGCACACAGCCAAACCGACGCGATTACCCGGAGCAGAACTCGCTCTTTGGCGGAGCAGTTCCGGCCCGGTTCAACATCGGAATTCCTCCGGGTTGCCCAGAGGATATTCCTGAAATTGAATGGGGAGCAGCGGTGCGCGACGTGCGCCGAGACAAACGGCCTAACGGTGCCGGATGTGGGCTCCATGCATTCTTCCGCCGTATCCCACCCGGACGACACCGGCACGATATCCGCCATATCCGACCCGGGACATGCCGTAGGCGCCATATCCTGCCCGATACCCATACGCGCGGTAGCCTACATGGCGCCTGTAAACTCGGTAAGGTGCGTAGCCATAGCCGTAGGAAACCGGCGCATAGCCGTAGCTGTAGGCTGGGCCATACCCGTAGTCGTCATCATAGCCGTATCCGCCATAGCCGTATGGATAGCCGTAGCCATATCCGTAACCACCTCCGTAGTACGGGGCGGCAAGTGCAGCCCCAACCAGGGCACCAGCGGCGAGCCCGAACCCGGCACCGCCCCAACCCCCACTGCCGTGGCCCCAGCCACCGTGGCCCCAGCCGCCATGGAAGCCAAAGGGCCTAGCCTGAGCAGTCGTTGAGAGGCTTGGAATGCTTGCAGCGAGCAGAACGGCTGCCAGGGTCGCGGTACGCACTTTCATAACACTTCTCCCTAGTTGGGCTTGGCCATTTGGAATGGCAGGCGCGAGCATAACTCGCGGTACGCCTTCGTTCGATTTCAACGCTTTTTCCGTTCAAGCGTTCCAATCGTGAAACTGAACAAAGGTCGTAGCGCTCTTGTTGAGCGATTCTCGTGAGAGCGCGCGGAGATATGTTGCGTGTAGACGTCGGCCGTCGGGTGCGGATCAAATTCCAATCGTGGCACGAAACGGACGTGGCGCGACGTCCGACTTGAGTCCGTTATGCGCTCAAGAGCGGACAATGACTAAACTGCCAACGACGGTGCCGACCACTCAGAATTTCCGCGCCAAGCGTGACAACAAGTTGACTAATCTCACTGCTTGGATCGCTTCCTTTGTGCGCGTGCCGTGCCGATAATTTCCGTTGCGATTGCCGGTCGGCGCGCCACCACTGGCCCCATGCATTCGACAGACGTGACAGCCGCGTACCGCAGGCGCTCGACAGCGCTGACCCGTTCGTTTCGAACTAGCCTTGCAGCGAGGCGCGTCGTGGGCGCTTTGCATGGGGTTGATGGTCATTTCGATTTGGTACCTCCCCCGGCCCCTACTGGATCAGGCAGCCTTGCCTCGTTAAGCATCGGCATAAGCGTCTCAGAGCTAACGGCCGGGAGAGCAGGACACGCGGCACTGGGAGCGGCGCCGCCACTTGTTGCGACGCTATTGGCAATTATAGCCTGATCTGCCGTGACGTTGTTCGTGGTCACGTGCTTGAATCTGCCTCCATAGGTTTTCTAGCCCCGCCTCAACTCCGCAGCCAACACCAGAATATCGGCCGCTAATTCAGCCTTCATAGAAACCGCGCGGGATGTCGCTCGTTGAATTAGGTCGGCCGCTGATCCCTTCCAGCAGAGGTCGGCAGGGTCGGGGTCGCCGTCGAACGCCCCCTCGGCGGCCCCACTCTCTCAGCCTGATCAACAGACGTCACTTCAATAGAAATCATGCGCACACGTCGCCGTTAAATAGGGAGCCGGACTTGCAGTTGCGGACCCGCACGGCCGGCCGGGGTTGCGTCGTCGGCGTGCTCACTCCGGCGGCCCCACTCATTCATCCTCGATCAACTTGGCCTGGTCAGCCCGCAGTGCATCCTCAATTGTCTGCAGCACTGGCCCCAGCTCGGCGCCCTTGGCGTTCTGCTTGATATACAGAAGCGATAGTCCTCGCTGGGTGCAAGCTGTCGTGCCGGAACCGGACGGACGGTGCGGCGTTTTATGGCTGTCTCAGTCTCTGTTGGAGCCAACAGATGCAAGAGCACCGCGTCTCCATCATCCGGCCGGATGGCCACGTTCAAAATCGCAGGGCTGGTCCTGATGAGTAGGATAAGCTGGGCGATGGCGGCGGCCTTCGTTGTTATGGCCGTGACGGCCCTTTTGTTGATCTCGGGACCGTGGAGCCCAAGATTGGTTGAGAAGGATGCAGCCGGTGTCCCCGTCGGCGGCCCGCCGCGACCGTTAGCACCCGGAACACCGATTAACTCTGCACGCACTCCGGCTCTACCTGAGGGCACGGCGAAGTCGCCCTAAAGCATGAGATCGACCCGCTTACGCCGGCCTGGTCGCGCGCGGATCCTCAGGGCCGGTAAAGCCGGTTGGCACGCGAAGATGCATTGATCGGAAGGTCGATTAGTTCCTCCGTCAGCTCGACAGAATGATCGAGACGTTTAGGCACACGTCAAATTTGGCCGACAATGAGCCCCTCGCGCACCCTGGCTGCTCCGTTCGCTTGGTGGCCCGGTTGAATTATCCATCGGATGGCGCCATAGCCAGGCGAACCACAGCACGAACAGGCGCCAGCTCCTCGGGATCCAGTCGAAGATCAGGGCCACTAGAAGCGCCAGGTTCCGTTCCTTAGATATCCCCACTCACTCAGCGCGAGTCACCCGCAGCCCCTCGTTGAATCGTGTCGGTCGCGACAGCGGATGATTTCCCGCACGGCCGAAAACTCTCCCCGCCCAAGACGGCAAGAGCGGCTGACAGCAGCCGCTCTTTTTTCAAAGACGAACCTATACGCGCGTTAGGCGGTACGCCGGATCTCTTCCATATCTTGTTTGATTTGCTTTCCGGCGTCGTCGGTCATTTTGAGCGACATGTCGGCTATCCGACGGCTGCTCTCCAGGGCCGTTTCCACGGTCTCTCGCACCATATCACTTTGTACGGCTGCAAAGTCCTGGGGAGTTCGGCAGGTCCACAACTCATTCATGTGGTCCATGTTCTTCTCGAGTTGATGCCGAACCATCTGGAAGTACTCTTGAGACATTTCACCCATCACTCTGGCAGCCGCGGTGCCAGTGTAAAGCAGCGTTTGGGTGTTGCGCGCCGAGCGTTCCGTTGCCTCCGTTGCCTGTTGCACCCCTTCTCCTGATACGCCGAGCGTGCGACCAAATTGCTCAGTAGACCGTCCCATGGCCGAGGTCGCCGCTTCCAGGCCGAACCGCCATGCGTTCTGCAACGTCTCCATGTTTTGCTTGAGCAGGTTCGCACTTGCTCGAGCAACTTCCTCCCCGGCTTCAGCCGCAGCTTGCCCGACACGCGCCGTCTGATCGCCTGCAGCTTGTCCGATACGAGTGGTCTGTTCAGCAGCCCTCTCGCCGGCGCGGCGGGCTCCATCTTCCGTAGCTTGCGTAGACTTGTCTTCCTGGCGGTGATTTGCCAACTTTGTTCTCCACTGATTGCAGGTTGATGACTTGCCCCAGCTCCTTGTCGAGAACGGGATCTGGGTGAGTCCGTTCCTAAGCCCGCCAGTCTTTTCCGAAGTAACGGCTACTGCCTTTCCGGTTGCCGCAGACTGGCGCTTGGCTTGCAAATCGGCTGGCTACTCACGTCGCGAGGCTCAGCAAATCTCTCTGCTGATATTGAAGGAGGGCGCACCTATAGTTTTACCATTACCATAGGGTAACACTGAGCGAAGCGCCCAGCGGAGGAATTCCGGGGGTTCGCGCGGACGCCCGGAGTCGAAAGGTAGATGACTCCATCATATGCCGCGAAGAGGGCTTAGGGCGGCTGCCCCTCTGAGTTCGCCTGCTTTTGGATCAAACATCAGCGCGCCGCGTTGAGTCCACGAATGACCGTCGTCCCAATCAATCCTGGAGTGTCAAATGAGTAAGCGTAAACCGGCAACGAAGTCAAAGCACAGCCGCGGCCCGAAAATAGCCGCTAAGGCCCATCGGATGGCTCAGGTTGTTGTTCGAAGTCCCAAAGACAACCGTCGGCCCTCAGTTGGGGCAGCCTCGACTGAATCACCCCCAGAGCGACATAACGAAGAAGAGGCTCGCGTGGGTGATCCGATGACAGCTTTTCACGAGGCTCGCCTTGAGCCGGCAACAGCCATACAAGATGAGCCCAATAACGATCCAGCGAAAGGATCTGATTTTTCTTCAGCCACGGCAAACGTGCAAGCGAAGTTGCTGGAGGTGGCACAAGCCAACATGCAATTTGGCTTTGAGTTCGCTCAGAGGCTTGCGACGATTAGGTCGCCCGTCGAATTTCTCAGTGTTACTGCAGAATTCACGAGCAAGCGGAGCGCCATGTTTCTGAAGCATTCGAAAGAGATTGCTGAATCAAGTATCAGGATGCGAACAGCCCTATGAGGAATATCCGTCCCGTTCGCGCTTTGAGATCAGCTCAAACCCAATCATCTTATTTTTCGAGCTAGCAGCGCGTCTATTTGATGCCATTTCTCCCAGCGGATCGTGGAGACAAACCGGGAGAAGTGGCGGCCCCTGCCCTTAACCCGTCCGTGGCTGGGGCCGTTTCTTCGGAGCTTGGCACAGACATTGCTCTTGATTAGAGGCTGGGGATTTGAGTGGCCCAGTTTGAGACTAAAGCGCCGCCGGGCATGTATTTCGAACCGGCGGCGTCCTTTTTCGAGACAGCGATTGGACCTTCTAGGACCCCTGCACCGCTTGGAGGACGAAATGACTACTATTGGCATTTCCGACCTAAACCCATACCACGAAACGACGAGCACCTTTGTTGTTACTTACGAGGGTAAAGAAGCTCGAATAGAACTACAGGGCAGCTCATCGGCATCAGCTTCTTATTCGTCGCGGCGGCAGTCACGACCACCTGGGTGATCGGATTAGCTTGGGACGCTATCGCACTAGCCGAATGGCTATTCAGTTAAGATACTCAATGAGGTCCATCATTTTAATTGCCATCCAGGGGGGTTCCAGACTGTCCTGGCTTCCAAGCAGTCGGTATCGAACGCATGAAAGAGTGCGGCGTAGCCGGCCATCCCCCAATCGGTACTGATGTGAGCCGCCTGTCCGAGCCGCTCACATGCCTCTCGCAGTATCGACACCCAGCAGCGCTGCTCGTGTCACCGGCGGTTTCACTCGCAAAGACTTTACGGCCTAAGCTCTGACCGATTGCTCGACGAGCTGATGCAGCGAAGCCGGCAGTTCGCGGTCCTCATCGGCGCATCGCTGGCGCAGCCTATGCGCTATCTCTTCGGAAACGTCGCGAACCCAACCTTCCGAGAGGTTAAAGCCGACGACGCGAACCGGGTTGCTGTACTGGCCTTCCAACAAATCCTGGATGACAGCTTCAAGATCGGTGTCTTCCACGTTTGTCTCGCGCCAGGCACAACCCATTCGGCCGAAGTCGTCGAGGACCAGATAGACATCCCGGTCGATGCCGGGGACAACCGATGGTGACGCACGCATGACCCAACTCCACGCAACCGAACGTGTTTCAAAAAAAACGGCGGCTTGGATTGGTTCCTACCGTTTGTCGAGCGACTGACTGGGTTAAGAGGCTGGCCATCACCAGCGTTACGGCGGTGGATTTCAAATGAGCGACCGCATCGCCTTATGCCCCGCCAGGGTGAGTCTGATTTCCATATGTTGCTTTTCACCTTGGATCTCGATCCAACCATTATCGTGTAAGCGGCTCAGCATTAGCTCACCCGCTGGAACGGGAAGGCGTGAGGCGACCTTCCAGTCATCGAGGCTTAGGTATTGCATGAGCGCTCGCTGGGACATGTTGGGCACTTCTGATGAGCTTTTGCCAATCACTTCTTGTTTGCCTTATTGGCCGGCTTTTCGCTCGCCTCAAGCGCTGTGAGACGGCGAATAGCTTCTGATCGCGACGGTGCGCCCAACCCTTAACGGCTTCAGCGCGATGGATTAGCTGGAGCCGCAGGAGAAAGTGCCGTAGTGGGGGCCGCGGGTCGGCTCGTTGAGGAGCCAACCGTAGTTCCTGGAGCGGATTTATCGGCGACGCGGGAGCTGTTCCACGGAGCCCAGATAAATATAACGAGGGCAGCTACCAAGGCCGCTGCACCCATACCCGCAAGCAGACCAGTACCCATCCCGCGATCGGGACTACGATTATTATTTAGCATTTCATTCTCCATAAATGCCCTGATGCCGACAGGGGCACTAGGGAAAGGGGCAGCTGAGGCCGTCTCGGAGTACCATCCAATCCTGTGCCGATGTCCGGCGGCCCTTGGGCTGAGGAGTCATGAGCCACAGGCTCAAATTCAATTCCCCTCGATAAGAATCGTTCCAATCGTCAGCCGCCTGCATTGAACTGTTCAAAAGTGCACCGGTGCCGCGCGATGACGGCAATCATTCCTGGCACTCCTAACAACATTTCAGATGCAATTCCCGAATCCGATCTACGGCGCCGCGCCGGCGTGGCTACCGGCTTCCATGTCTATTTAAAACTGACATCGTAACTGCGCGTGCCCAAGAAAGAGAAGGCAAAGCGGCGGTGATCCTATTCATGTCCTGGGGTAAGCTGGGTGACTGAGTACGCAACCGCTAGGCGCATCTCCTCATGAGGCGCTGCGGGCGGCGATGCGCTCAATGCGCTCGGCCATTTCGTTGTTGATTATCGACCCACCGCATATACATGAGAACTCTCCGATTTTTGCAAAAAGGCCGGCGCGGAGCCGGCGCCTGGCTAAGCGGCCTAAAATGAACGGACCGCGACGTGCGCCGCCGCGTTGGACACATAAGGAAGAACAAAAGCTCCTGGAAATGGCAAAGGGTGAAATGACTGCCTCCGAAATTGCACGCTCGCTCAAGCGTACGCCTGGATCGATCTATTCTCGATTGCAGCGGCTGTACCAGAGACAATGCAGTCAGCAATCGCCGCGCCGCGGCGGCTCCAATGTATCGCGAGCCGGGCGGCTAAGCGATCCCCGCCAAATCGTAGCGCGTGCCATGTATAAGACGCCGCAGAGAACGAGCAGCGCCCCGAGTCCCATCAGGAACATTCTGGCCTCTCAATACGTACGCATGTGAGCGGGATGAAAAGTCGGGCCGCCTCGATTCGTTCCGGCTGCCTCGTTATCGGCGGTCCGGCCGCCGTCAATTTGTATTTGCGAGTTCCGGCCAATTGAATCCGGCCGGTCCGGGATCGGCACCCCCAGCTCGGCAGTCAACAGTTGCGGGTTGCCGATTACATATTCGACCCAAAGCTCCCACATCATCCGCTGCACATCCTCAGACCTGAAGCTATTTCCATTGGGATGTTTGTTGCCGAGGTGACCCAGGCGCGTGATCCCCGAATATGGATCGCCAGGGTACGGCGTAAAGGCCGCATCGGTCGGCTTATGAACGATGCCCTGCGGAGTAATATTGAATTGGTCGCGCCTGACTAGAATGTTCGCCATGACCTCCTCGTTAGGCGGCGCCCGATGATCCGTGGCTGCATTAAAATCGAGAAAAGTCGGATAAGTTCCTACCGGGACAGACCGCCGGGATTTCGCTGTGGGTCGGGTTGTCGCAAGTGTTACGTTGTGAACCAACGAACCGCTAAAACGGAGATAGCCTGCTACGGCGGCGCCTCAGTATCGCGAGTTCGGGTGCGCACGGTGAAAACCGTAACATAAAGGCGGTGGCGGTGGAGGTCAAAATTGGCAAGAGCGACAAACACCGCTGACGAAGGCCCGCCTGTGCGCTGGTGGTTGCTAGGGAGCAGTTAGGCCGCAGTCGGTGAAGCGTCTTGCTGCGCCAGGACGCTGTTCCTCATCGTCGCCTTAACTAATGTGAATTCAATGATCCGGCCGTCAGGATGAATGGGTTTAGATTTCAGAGTGAGTCGGAGCATTTGAGAGTGCGGGCCGTGAAGGATATTAGGCGCTACGGAATGCCAGCATGCCACGATACTTTTTCCATGTGTACCACGACCGACCCGAGCTGGACGAGGAGGGAGAAGAACTGCCGGATGCGCAAGCCGCGTGGCGCGAGGCAACGGTGACGGTGGGGCAGATCATTCAGGACCTCAATGGCAGGTTGCGCCCCGACAGGGATTGGCGGATGGAGGTGACCGACGAATTAGCGAACCGGCTGTACGTCATCCACCTTTACGCCGAAAAACCCAAGTGATGGCTTGAGGAGGCCGAGGGACGGCTATTTCGGGCTGCGCAATTCCGCGGATGCCAGCCACCGGTCTATCGCGGCTGCAGCATCATTGGAGACCGCTGTCTGTATCAGACGGTCGCGTTCCTGGCCTGGCGGCAAACCATCGGCTTTTGCGCGCGCGAGAGATGCGAACTGCTTCAAGCGATCCTGGAGCGAAAGGACCGGGCGGCTGCGGTTGCGTTTTTTCTTCACGGCGGATCTCCTGTGAGGCGTGAACTTCCCACGCCTCGACGGCCTCATCCTTAACCTTTGTTGGGAACCGCGCCCCGGCGCGTCCGTTTTTCCAGGGAAGGTGGGCGAAGGAGTACCGGGTTTGGATAAGGAATCGATCGTCGCGACCTTGTTACGGCGGCTAAATGCGGTCACGGGACTCAATGAGGCGGACATTGCCGCCATCCGCGCGCTACCGATTATCGTTCGCCCGTGGGAGGCCGGACGAGCCATCGTTTCCGACGGCGACCGCCCGACGGAATGCTGTCTGGTGATCGAAGGATTCTGCGTGCGCTCCAAAACGATAGTGAACGGCCAACGGCAAATTCTTTCCATTCATATCCCCGGCGACATTCCCGACCTTCAGAGCCTATATCTGCACCGCATGGACCACGATCTCATCAGCCTGGTCCCGTCCAAGCTTGGCTTTATCAGTCACGCTGCGTTGCGGGCCATGACGCGCGGAAATCCGAACATCACCGAGGTGCTCTGGCGCGACTCGCTGGTCGATGCCGCGATGTTCCGAGAATGGATTGTCAATGTCGGGCAACGGCCGGCCGCGAGCCGGCTTGCACATATCGTCGTCGAATTGCGCAAACGCCTCGCCATCACGGGCTACCCGGAATTAGGCGAGCTGGAGATGCCTCTCACGCAGGAGCAGATCGGCGAGGCGCTCGGCATAACGCCAGTGCACGTCAACCGGATCATCAAACAACTGCGCGACGAGAACACTCTCTATATCAACAGGGGGCGGGTGAGGGTGCTTAACGAAACTAGACTTGCGGAACTGGCACAATTCGACGACCGCTATCTTCACCAGAGCCCGTCCCAGTAAGGGACTCCTGATAGGATCACAGTGCTGCCGTTGAAAGGCGGCGCAGTTTGCCAGGCGCTCCCGTTGTCGGACGTACACATGTAAGCTCCTGGCGGATCTCACGCGCTGCCCGTTGCTAACGGCAACACGTTGCGCTGGATCTTCGTTTGTGGCTCACCATCACTGTCTTGTGTACGGCCGAGCTGCTCGCCCGTTCATGGGCGGCCCCAAAGTTCGCGCATCAAAGGCATTTCAGCGCCAAGCGGGCACCCTCCCCCTGATGGCTTGAGGCGGCCACTTAATAAATATCCGGTGGAGCGCGCCCTGATCAGTTCCCGTTGATTCAATGTACTCCTGGACGAATGCCGAAATCTCTTCAGCGCGCGAGGGCTCTTCGCAGCTGCGGTTTCTTGGCGGTCGGCTCGCGTCGGAAGCTTTACTCTTTCTCATGCGGGACAGGGCGACGATTTGCGTGGCGGGCACGATACCGTGCGGCGGGACTCTAACATAAGTTATTCACTGGCGAGCCGCCTCGGGGACGCTGCCTACACCTGCCCGGCGGACTTCCAATGGGCTCAGCCAAGGACATCAACACGGCCAAGTCGGAAGTTCCGGGCGGCCTGGGAAGCCCTCAAAGCCAGGACAACGCCGGAGCAACTCGCAGCGGCCTAGCGATGAGCACCCCGGGCAAGGACTGACCTGCAGGCCTGCCTCCATATTTGCGGCCAGCCTCGCGACCGAGTGGCGCGACAAATTCGGATGCTCCTTCCAGATGGCTTCTGCCTCCTTCTGCCATCGACGCCACCATGCCGTCCTTGTGGCGGACGCCCACCGCTTCGACCTTGAACTCCCGGCTAAATCTTCGTCTCTGCATGGCCACCTCCGGCTTCATGAAACACCCAATCTCGGTGTCCATCACCGGCAGCAGGCCTTTGACGAGCGTTTGAGAGCTGCAGCGATTGAAATTGAAGATCGGCCGGCCGCGCGTAATTCTAGCAACCTGCAATCATCTTCTTCAGTCCAAGCCCTTCTTTTTCTCGACATGTCGCCGTTAACCAGCTTTGCGTTTAGCGGCTGCTTTTGCGGACTTCGATTTCTTGGCTGCCTTCGCCGGTTTTTCTGCTGGTGTACGCTGGCCGCCTTTGATGCTGGCGCGAAGGGCATCCATCAGATTGTAGACGTTACTGGGCGGCGCCTTCTTAGCGGCCGCGATTGGCTGGCCTTTTTGTTTCTTCTCAAGCAGCTCCTGCAGCGCAGACTCGTAGTGATCCTCGAACTTCGCAGGTTCGAAGTGGCCAGCTTTCGTGTCCACGATGTGCTTGGCGAGATCGAGCATATCCTTGGTGATTTTCACGTCTTGAATGTCATCAAAATATTCGGCTGCATCGCGAACTTCGTAGGGGTAGCGCAGCAGCATGCCCATAAGGCCCTTTTCACGCGCTTCGAGTGCGATGACATGCTCGCGGTTGGTAAGAACGACGCGGCCGATCGCAACCTGATCGAGCGATCGGATGGTTTCCCGGATCACGGCGTAGGCATCATGGCCGGCCTTGCCATCCGGAACGATGTAGTAGGGGCGTACGTGATACAGATCGTCGATCTCAGCTGCGCGGCACGAATTCGTCAATCTCGATGGTGCGGGTGGATTCGAGCGCGATGTTCTCCAACTCGTCCTTGGTCACTTCGAGATAGCGGTCCTTGTCGACCTGATAGCCTTTGATGATGTCTTCGTTGGACACCTCTTCGCCGGTGTCGGCGTCGACCTTGAGGTACCGAATCCGGTGCCCGGTCTTCTTATTTATCTGGTTGAAACTGATCTTCTCGGATTCCGAGGTCGCGGGGAACAATGCGATTGGGCATGTCACGAGCGACAGCCGCAGAAAGCCCTTCCAATTGGCGCGCGGGGCCATGAACTCAAACTCCACCTAATACTGAAGAATAGGCTCAATATAGGCGGCAGAGGAGGGATGTGGAGTCCGGATCAGCAGTCCGGACAGGTAGTCGCCAATGGATCGCATGATCTCGTCCATCGCAGCGATACAAGCTTCAGGCGTGGCTCCCGGGAACGGGTTCCGCCAAGCCTCTTCACGGGCCCGGTTCCAAGCGTCAGGATCTGCACGGTCACGCCGGTGACCGTGGTGTTCGCATTCGGTCACTGCGTGCTGCTCGATGAGAGTCCCCAAAGCCCAGCCCTCCAGGGATCGATAGGCAGGCCGACCAGCCGGCACGCTTGTCTTGCGCTTTGAGGAAGTCTTCATGGCGGCGGTCCCGAATCAAACTGACAGAGCCAATTATATCATTCGGGGGAAGCATCCTGAGGAGCGCTTGTCCTTTGCCCGCTGTTCACACCCTTGGGCAACGAGCGTGCCTCACCGGCAACACTATTGCTCGTCTTGCCAGTTTTTCCCGGAAACCTAACCTAGGTGAATGTGGAAACAGCGGACATTCCTATGCTCATCAAACCGGGGAGACGACGCATTCAATTTCGTAATATTTTAACCGGGGGCCGCCGATCATACTATCGGCGGCCTTTTACCAGGAGGCCAAGGAACGGCTTTGGGGGGCTGACATAATCGGGCGGCCGGGCGCCGATCCACTGTTTTTTCCTAGGAACTTTTCCGGAAGTTGCCGATTGAGGAGAAATTTGAGAAGGAGTATTGCGTATGCCTAGACGACCTTGGAGCGAAGACGACGTTGCCAAACTTAGGAGTATGGCTGGACGGCTTCCCACTAGTGAAATTGCCGCGGAACTGGGGCGAAGCCCCCAAGCTACCATGGTGGAGGCCTCAAAGCTGAAGATCTCGCTCAGCACGCGCCCAGCACGAGCAGCCAGTACTCCGAACGGTTATTTGGCCCGGCGAGACCTATCGGATTAAACGTTTGGCAATGACGAATTAAAGCTCTTGCTCGCGCGGGCTTTCGATCGGGCATGGTCTCGATATTATCGGCCCGGTCGAGTGACCATTCCCCCAGAGCTAGCCCGGACCGCGCTAGCCATCCACTTGGCTCACGTGGCTGGTCGCACGCAGTCTTATGCATCTGACCTCGCTCGCTCCGAACGAGCCGAGAGGCTCTTAACTTTTATCCTGGTTTCTCGCCGCGGCCTTCAGCGCACCTGCGCCCCAGCAACGTCGGTTGGCGATAAAGTTGGGGTTCCGACGTCAGCATAGCCATTACTCGGGCTGGCCTCGGATG
>CAWBRL010000042.1:0-133413 GCA_963791165.1 uncultured Alphaproteobacteria bacterium
GATGAACATCACGCTCATCGGCCGTACCGCGCCGCCAAGGCGCGCACCGTTGCCGTCGCTGATCAGGCGCCTGACGAGATCGGCCGGAATGTATTTCCGGAACGCGGCGAGCCCCTGCGCCATGTCGCCGATGGCGCCGGAAGGATCTTCTCGATCTCGGTCAGCCGCGACGGATGCCGCTGCACCTTGTCCAGATCGAAGCACTCGACATGCCTGATCTCGTTGACCACCTTGATCAGGGGCGCCGCGATCAGGCGCTGGGCGAGCCATGCCGACAGCAACCCGGCAAGGACAATCAGGACCGCAAGACCGATCAGCAAATTCCGGATCGTCATTTGCACCGGTCCGAGAAATTCGGACTCGGGCACGACAGTCACCAGCGACCAGCCGGGGAACGATATCGGCGTCAGCACCGCCTGATACGCCTTTCCCTCCCGCGTCACCTTGGCGTGAAACGGCTCGCCTTCACCGGGGTTATAGGCGCTGGCGTTCTGGATCGCTTCCACCGCGACCGGAAACAGCGGGTGATCGGTTTTCAGCGCCATTACCTCGTTGGCGTTCGGATCGGGTGCGGCGACCACCCTGCCATCACGCTCGAGGAGAAACGCGCCGGCTGACTTTCCGACCGTGAGCTGCGACAGGAAATTCGAGACGCGCGTCAGCTCGATGATGATGGCGATGACGCCGGCGGGCTTCTGGTCAATGCTGATCGGCGCCGCGAAGGCGGCCGCCAGCCGCTCGCCACTCGGATGCGTGGTCAGCGTCACCCAGTGTTCGTCGTTGGTCTCGATAGCGCCCCGAAACCATTCCTGATCGGTGACGGAATAATTGGTGTCCTCGACCCGCGTGTTCTTGAGCTGAAGGTCGTTGCCGACGAATTCATAGCGGCTAATCCGCATCTTGCGGTCGGGCGTGATCTCGAGCATTTCGATGACGGAATCGCCGAGCTTGTGTCCCGCGTAGAACGATCCATCGGGCCATCCGAACGCCACCCAGGAAATGGTCGGTTGGGACAAAAGCTGCGACCGGATAACGACCTCGCGCTTCGCGGCATCGCGCGGCTCGAATACCTTCTCAGCCAGCAGCGTACGCACCGCCAACATGGACGATCGCGCTTCGCTCGTCACCGACTGCAATTCGTCGCTGACCGCCGACACGATCTGCTCGTTGATGGTGTCGGCCAGGGTCTGGCTGACCCGCTGGGCGGTGCGCCACCACAACAGATGCACGCCGACGGCGCTGACGACGATGGACGTCAGCACGAGGGCCGAAATGGCGCTGCGGATGCCGAGGCGCATGCAAGGGTCCTGGTTAGGCGGGCTGGTTACCGCAATACGGAACCATACCAGCGTCTGTTTCACCGGCGAGGCCGTTTCAGCGCTCCGGACACAGCTCTGTGACCGGAGTTGGGCCGCAGCGCCGACGAAACCTATCGATTGCCTGTTCCGTACAAGCCAAGAGGGCGCTATGCCTTGCCGTAATCTCGAAGGTCATGCAATGCACGATGTTTCCATCCCGGCGGCCCTGATTGCCGGTCTTGTCAGCTTCCTGTCTCCCTGCGTGCTGCCGCTGGTGCCGCCCTATCTGATCTATCTCACCGGCGCGACCATCGAGCAGGTCGCCAATGAGGAGAAGTCGCAGGCCTCTTCCAGGCGCGCCGTGATGGCTTCGGCGCTGATGTTCGTGCTGGGCTTTTCCACGGTGTTCGTCGCGCTCGGCGCCAGCGCTTCCCTCGTCGGCGGCCTGATCCGCGCCTGGTCAGCCGAGTTGTCGATCGTGGCCGGCATCGTGATCATCATCATGGGCCTGCATTTTCTCGGCCTGACGCGGATCGGCCTGTTGATGCGCGAAGGCCGGATGCAGATGCCGAAACCGGTCGGCCTGTGGGGCGCCTACGTCATGGGACTGGCCTTCGCTTTCGGCTGGACTCCCTGCATCGGCCCGATTCTGGCGGCGATCCTGTCGATCGCGGCTGCGGAAGCCACAGTGACCAAGGGCGCCGGCCTGCTGGCGGTCTATTCCGCCGGGCTCGGAATCCCGTTCCTGCTCGCGGCCTTCATGATCAAGCAGTTCTCCTCGCTGTTCGCGCGAATGAAGCGGCATCTCGGCAAGGTCGAGCAGGCCATGGGTGTCCTGATGGTTATCACCGGCATCGGCTTCCTGACCGGCTCCGTTACCAGCATCAGCATCTGGCTGCTGGAGACTTTCCCCGCATTGCAAAATTTCGGCTAGGCCCCCGTAACAAGCGGGCCGGCCATTGCGAAATTCCAACCAGGACGAGATTGCCTCGACCGCGGCGCTTTCGCGCGCATTGGATTTGAAGAGGCCGCAGTCTCTCGTCATCAAAATAGTTACAGGGGGATTCGCATGCATTTCATCGTCAATCTTCTCATCCTGTTGCCCGCCCAAATCGCATCGTATTTTTCCTGGGCCGGACCGCTGATCATGCGGCTGATCGTCGGTTACACCTTCATGCTGGCCGGCTGGGGCAAGCTCACTCATCTGGATCAGGTGACCGAGAATTTTGTCGGCTGGGGCATCCCATTCCCACGAATCCTCACCCCGTTCGTATCCGGCGTCGAGTGCTTCGGCGGCGCGATGCTGATCCTCGGCTTGTTCACCCGCATTCCGGCGGCGATGCTGGCGGTGGTCATGCTCGTTGCCATCAGGTCGGCGAAATGGGGTGACGTCGACTCCCTGGAGACGCTGCTCGGCTTCGAGGAAATGGCCTATTTCGGCGCCTTCATGTGGCTTGCGATCGCAGGCCCCGGCGCCGCCTCGCTGGACCGGTTGCTGGTGAACGCGACCGGACACGGCAAGAAATCGACCTGATCTCACAATCCTGTTACAGCGCCGAAAAGCTGAGCCAGGATTTCGCCTGCGGTGGAAATGGGCTACAGCCAAAATAAAATCGGCAGGCCGTGTAACTAAATCCAGACCCACCGCGTAGCTATCGCTGGGTGCAGTTTGTCGGCCGGAACTGTCGCGGCTTGCGGGCGATGCACCTCACACTTTTTGGAAGGATTCCCATGAAGATGACCAAGTCCGGCGCCACCATCGCCGCCGCTGCCGCCACCCTGTTCCTGGCCGGCGCCACCATGTCGAGTCCGACCCACGCCGCCGGCGAAGGCAAATGCGTTGGCGCCAACGCCTGCAAGGGCCAGAGCGCCTGTAAGGGCGGCGCCAATGCCTGCAAGGGCCAGAACGCCTGCAAGGGCCAGGGATTCTCGGCGCTGACCAAGGAAAAGTGCGACGCCGCCAAGGGCAAGTATTCGCCGGCCTGAAGCGACGGTGATCCGGAATGGGCCCCGGTGTAGGCCGGGCCTCGTTTCCATGATAGGTTGATGACAAGTGCCGCCTCATCCTGGCGGCGCCGTCCGAGCGGAGACGACATGAACGTCGCCAGCAGATTGCCAGATAGTTCGGCGGCAGCGCTTGCAGACCGCCCGACGAAATCGGCCAAGCCGCCCTTCCTTGGCTTCGGTCTCGGCCTGCGCCACCAGCATTACGATGAAATCCTGGGCGGCAATCCGCCGATCGACTGGTTCGAGGTCATCAGCGAAAACTACATGCTGCCCGGCGGCCAGCCGCTGCGCACGCTCGACCGGATCTGCGAACGCTATCCGGTGGTGATGCACGGCGTGTCGCTGTCGATCGCCTCCACCGCGCCACCCAATTTCGAATATCTGCAGGGCCTGAAAGACCTCGCGCGCCGCGTCGAACCGAAATGGATTTCGGATCATCTGTGCTGGACCGGTGTGCACGGCAAGAACCTGCACGATCTGCTGCCGATCCCTTACACAAGGGAAGCGCTCGATCACGTCGTCAGCCGCGTGCAACTGGTGCAGGACTTCCTCGGCCGCGCCATCGTGCTCGAGAACGTCTCGACCTACGTCCAGTTCAACAATTCCGAAATGACGGAATGGGAATTCCTTTCCGAACTGTCGCGCCGCTCCGGATGCTGGCTGCTGTTCGACATCAACAACGTCTATGTCAGCGCCTTCAACCACGGTTACGATCCGCTGACCTTCCTCAACGGAATTCCGGCGGATCGGGTCGTGCAGTTTCACATGGCGGGCCACAGCCATATGGGCACCCACATCATCGACACCCACGATCATCCGGTGTGCGAGGACGTCTGGGACCTCTATGTCGCCGCCTTGAAGCGCTTTGGCCGGGTCTCGACCATGATCGAGCGCGACGACAACATTCCGCCGCTCGACGAACTGCTGGTTGAGGTCGTCAGGACCCGCGAGATTGCCGAGAAGGTATTGCCGACGGGCAAGCAGGCGGGATGAGCGACTTCGCGCGACAGCAGGCCGAATTTCAGCGCGGCATTTTGAGCGACGACGACACGGTGCTATCAGAAATTCTCGACAGCCCCCGGGAGAAGCGCGAAGCGCTGTTCGGGGTTTATCGCCACGCCTACGGCTCACGGCTGGTCGAGGCTGTTCGTAACGACCACGAATTGCTGCACCTCTATCTCGGTGACGAGATGTTCGACGAGATGGCGCACGCTTACGTCAAGGCGCATCCGTCCGGGCACCCGAACCTGCGCTGGTTCTCGAAAAGCCTGCCTGATTTCCTGAGATCGAACGCGCCCTACTCCGATCATCCTGTGCTGTCCGATCTCGCCGCGCTGGAAAAGGCGCTCAACGACGCCTTCGACGCCGCCGAAGGCGCGGTGGTTGAGTTGACCGACATGGCCGGCCTTGCGCCGGAAGCGTGGTCGGACCTCAAATTCCGGCCGCACCCCAGCGCCTTCAGGCTCGATCTTGCGACCAACGCGGCCGCGATCTGGCTCGCGCTCAAGGGCGACAAGGCCCCGCCGGAAGCGACCGCGCTGGATCAGCCTGCGCGCCTTCTGATCTGGCGCGAGGACGTCACGCCGATGTTCCGCGAACTCTCGGCGAAGGAAGCGATGATGTGGGACGAGGCCGTGAACGGCATTTCGTTCGGCGTGCTCTGCGAGATGCTCGCGACATATGACGACCCCGACGGCGCGGCAGGCCGCGGCGCGGGCTATCTGCACGGATGGATCACGGCAGGACTTTTGACGGGCGTTTCCGTCGGCGCATGATTTCGCCCGACCAGGCTATGAAAGGCGGACGATGGAACCGGACTGCAGCCCCCACTTGATCGAGCACATGCGCTGGGACGATGTCGCGCGGCGTATCCATAACGGCGCGGTCGCGATATTGCCGATCGGCGCGGCGGCAAAGCAGCACGGCTTCCATCTCCCTCTGAACACCGACCGTCTTCAGGCCGAATGGCTTGCGGCCCGATTAGCCAGCCGCTTCGATGCGCTGATCTGGCCAACCGTGACCTACGGTCATTACCCTGCCTTCACCGAATATGCCGCCAGCAGCAGCCTGTCGGCCCCGACCTTCGAGGCGCTCGTGCGCGAGATTGCAACGGGGATTCTCGGCAGCGGATGTCGAACGCTGTTCGTGCTCAATACGGGCTTGAGCACATTGGCCCCGGTCGACCGCGCGCTCGCGCGTTTCGACAGCGCCCGCGTCGAGCATTTGTGGATCTATGGCGGGCCACGCTATCCCCGCACAGCGAAGGCACTGGCCGAGCAACGCCATGGCAGCCATGCCGACGAACTCGAGACCTCGCTGATGCTGGCGATCGCGCCGCATCTTGTCGACATGGCGCGCGCCGAAGCGAGCCCTGCCCACGAGCAGGAGACGTCTGGGGCGTTGACACCATCGGATGAGACGTCACCGAACTACAGTCGCTCCGGCAGCTATGGCGATCCGACACTGGCCACCTCGGACAAGGGCGAGGCCCTGCTCGCCTCGATGCTCGCCGATCTCGTTGAAAAGGTCGCCATGTTCATCGCCAAGGACCTCACCGACAGCCCGCGACCGGAAGCGATCCAAAGCGTGTTGCGGTGAAAACCACCGGCGCCCTTCGCTGGACCATTGCTACCGCGGCCATCGCCGCCATGCTGGCTAGCGCCATCAGTTTCCGCGCCGACGCGCAATCGGAATATATGCGCGGCGACCGCATGCCCTACGATGCGTTCGACCGGCTGCCCAAAACCGATATCGAGGTCCCCGGCGGGATCATCCATGTCGCGTTCGCGCCCGGCGATTTCACGCTGCCCAACGAAAAATTGCTGAGCTGGGTCAGGATGTCAGCCAGGGCCGTCACGACCTATTATGGGCGCTTGCCCGTCAACTCGTTGCGGCTGTTGCTGGTGCCCGTCGATGGCGCTCGCATTCGTGGCGGCACCACATGGGGATATCGCGGCGCCGCCATTCGCATCCCGCTTGGCCGCGACGCCACCGAGGATGTGCTGAGGCGCGACTGGGTGATGGTGCACGAGATGGTGCATACCGCGCTGCCCGACATGCCCGACCGCTACGCGTGGCTGTCGGAGGGCCTTGCGGTCTATATCGAGCCGGTGGCGCGGGTGCAGGCCGGAGACCTCACGGCGCCGGAAATCTGGCAGGCCATGATGCGCGACATGCCAAAGGGCCTGCCACAGGCCGGCGACCAGGGCTTGGACAATACCGGCACCTGGGGACGGAAATATTGGGGCGGCGCGATGTTCTGCCTGCTCGCCGATATCGAAATTCGCAAAGCGACGAACAATCGCCTGGGCCTGCAGGATGCGATGCGCGGCGTGATCGCCGCCGGCGGCAATCATGAGCAGGACTGGTCGATCGACCGCATTCTTTCAACCGCCGACAAGGCCGTCGGCGTCGACGTGCTGACGCGCCTTCACGACGAAATGGGATCGAAGCCAGTGACGCCTGATCTTGCTGCGCTATGGCGCGACCTCGGATTGAAGCCGCAGGGCGAAAGCCTCGGGTTCGACGACACCGCGCCGCTTGCGGCGATCCGCAGGGCGATCACCGCACCGCACGCCTCGTAACGCGCCTGGAGAAGCATGATCCGATGACCCGGCAGCCCATCGCTGCCGGATCATCTCGACCGAAATATCAGAACCGGTAGCTGGCGCCGACGCGCACGAGATGCATCTCGTTGCGGAATTCGGCCCGGGTGCGGTCCCGGCTGGATAGCGTGACGCTGCCATAATTAGCGTAGAGATATTCACCGCGCCCGACGAAATGCTTGGTGAAAGCATACTCGACGCCGCCGCCCGCGATCAGCCCGGCCTTGACCTGTTCGTCCCAGATAGCCTCCTGCAAGGTGTCGCAGCCCTTCTGAACCGTATAGCGGTAGCCGTTGCTGATGCTGGCCACGCCGACACCGACCGCACCAAACGCCAGCAGGCGGTCGAACGCGTAACCTGCGCGCAGGCGAGCGGAGCCGAACGCGCCGAACCCGGACAGCAACGCGCTGTCGCCGAAGAGGAGTTCGTCCTGGGACGACGTGGACTTGCCCCAATCGAGTTCGCCACCGATCACAAAGCGGTTGGCGAACTGATAATTGTAGCCACCATAGACGCCGACGGCGAAGCCGCCCGCCTGCCCCTCCGTATGGCGGCAAGCACCATTTCGGCAGTAATCTGCGGCCCACGCAGCATACGCCCCGCCGCCATAGACGCCGGCATAAAATCCCGTCCAGTTGTAGGAGGGCGAAGGCAGGTCCGGAATACGGATTTCAGCAGCCTTCGCCGCCGGACCTGCCAGTAAAAAGCCGCAAGCGGCAACAATCCCCCGGGAAACAAAACGCATCAACGCACCTCTTCACACACGACACACGCAACACATGTTGCGAGATCAAGCTGAAGAGGGCGGTTCGGGCGCCACGATGTTTAAGTCTGGCGGCGCGGTGTTGAAACGAGGCTATGTTTGGAACCAAACTGCGACGGCCGCCACAATGTACAACCTTTGATAGAAACGCGCCGCTGCAGGCGCTTGCCCGCCACTTGCGGTTTCAATGCAAAGGTGACGGGCCTCGGGCGCGTTCAGTTCGCCGGCACGATCTTCCCGGGATTGAAGATGTTCTGCGGGTCGAGCGCCTGCTTCAGCGCGCGCATGGCGTCGATCGCCTCGGGGCCGAGTTCGGCCTTGAGGTATTTCTGCTTGCCCTGCCCGATGCCGTGCTCGCCGGTGCAGGTGCCGCCCATCGACTGCGCGCGCTCGACGAGGCGATGCATGAAGTCCTCGCCGCGCGCCATTTCCTCGGCGTTGTCGACGTCGCAGACCAGCGAGCAGTGGAAATTGCCGTCGCCGACATGACCGACGATCGGCGACAGCAGATTGAGCCGCTTCAGATCCTCCTCGGTCTCGGTGACGCAATCGGCCAGCCGTGAGATCGGCACGCAGACGTCGGTCGCCACCACGCCCGCGCCGGGACGCAGCGCCTTCACCGACCAATAGGCGTCATGGCGGGCCTGCCAGAGCTTGGTGCGGTCCTCCGGCTTGGTGGTCCAGGTGAAGTCGCCGCCGCCGCATTCCTTCGCGATTTCGCTGAAGTTCCTCGACTGTTCGGCCACTTCGATCTCGCTGCCATGGAATTCCAGCAGCAGCAGCGGCGTTTCCGGCAATGTCAGCTTCGAATAGGCATTGCAGGCGCGCACCTGCTCGGCGTTGAGCAGTTCGATCCGCGCCACGGGAATGCCGGTTTGAATGGCCAGAATCGTCGCCTGGCAGGCGCCGCGCACGGTTTCGAACGAACAGGCCGCGGCGGCAATCGTCTCGGGGATGCCGCGCAGCTTGATCGTGAGTTCGGAGATGATGCCAAGCGTGCCCTCGGCGCCGACGAACAGATGCGTCAGGTCGTATCCGGCCGAGGATTTCTTTGCCCGCGTGCCCGTCGTGATGATCTCGCCGTCGCCGCGCACCACTTTGAGCGCCAGCACATTGTCGCGCATGGTGCCGTAGCGAACTGCGTTGGTGCCGGACGCCCGCGTCGAGGTCATGCCGCCGAGCGAAGCGTCGGCGCCGGGATCGATCGGGAAGAACAATCCCTGGTCGCGCAGATGCTCGTTCAGCGCCTTGCGGGTGACGCCGGGCTGGATCACGCAATCCAGATCCTCGGCATGAACTCTCGAGAATCTGGTTCATGTCGCGCAGGTCGATGCAGATGCCGCCGGCGGGCGCGTTGACCTGTCCCTCCAGCGAGGTACCGGTGCCGAAGGCGATCACCGGAACGGAATATTTGGCGCAGATCCGCACCACGTCCTGGATGTCGGCGGTTTCCTGCGCCATCACCACGGCATCGGGCGGCTGCGTCGGCAACCAGGTGGTGGTATGGGCGTGCTGCTCGCGCACGGCTACGAGGTGATCAGCCGGTTGCCGAACCGCGCCGCCAGCGCCTCCACGGCGCTTGCCAGCGCCTGCGGCTCCGGCCGCTTCAAAGTGCCCGATATCGTTGTTGCCACGCCAAATTCCTCCCGGCTTTGAGCCGACCGTGGCAAAGGATATAAAAGGGGTCAAGAGACCCGGAAAAACAAAGGGATGGATGATGACGACCGTTGCCGCCGCCAAGGAGAGTTTGAAGGATATGCCGCTGCCCCCAGCCCCGTTCCTGTCCTCGGTGATGCAGATCGAACCGCAATGGATCGACTACAACGGCCATCTCAACATGGCCTATTACAACGTCATGATGGACCGCGCGATCGACGAGATGTGGGTGCATCTCGGCATCGGACCGACCTACCTGCAGGAGCGCCACGGCTCGACCTTCACCGCCGAAGCCCATGTTCGCTACCTGCGCGAGATTCACCTCGGCGATCCCGTTCAGATTTCGGTTTATCTGTTAGGTACCGACGAGAAGCGGCTGCATACGTTCGAGGAACTGCGCCACGCCACCGAAGGCTGGATCTCCGCCACCTCGGAGAACATGACGCTCCACATGGACATGAAGGAGCGGAAAGTGGCCCCCTTCCCGCCTGACATCCGCGCCCGCATCCGCGCGGTGGTGGATTCTCATGCGGCGGTGCCGCGCCCCGAGGGCATCGGCCGGAAAGTGGCGATGCCCTCGAAGTAGCGCGTGACCGGCGTCAGACCCGCGTCCGCCCTCGCACCAAACCGACCACCGCCGAGACCAGGAACAGGATGATGGCGATAAAGAAGATCGCCTTGGCGATTTCGATGGAGGCGCCGGCGACGCCGCCGAAGCCCAGAATACCTGCGATCAACGCGACGACCAGAAACGTTACGACCCAGCTCAGCATGACACGACCTCGATTGTCTGTTGCTCTCTCTATTGCTCTCCCGATGCCTGCGACCCAGGCGTCGCGCATCGACTGCAGAAACAATCCAGCCCGGGAACGAAGGTTCCGGGCGTTGAAACCTCGAAATTTGACGATTCCGGCGGAACAAAATCGCGGCGTGGCCGCGAAATCCCGCCCCGCAAAAGCGCCGGGATAAACCTGTCAAAACCGCCGGACAGGCCCTATATGGCCCTTAATCCCTGCTATGAAGGCTCCCCTTTACCGCCTCACGGTGTCATCGTGGGGCCGAGACGATTCGAGAATGACCGAGCCGAGCAAACTGCCACATCACGGCGTCCCCGAGCACCAGCCCGCGGCTGGCGGCATCGCCGCGCGTGCGCGGGCTGCGGCCGGCCCGCAATATCTCAACGGCCTCAATCCCGAACAGCGCGACGCTGTCGTGACGCTCGATGGGCCGGTTCTGGTGCTGGCGGGCGCCGGCACCGGCAAGACCCGCGTGCTGACCACCCGCATCGCCCATATCCTGAGCCAGGGCCGCGCGCGGCCGCAGGAAATCCTGTCGGTGACCTTCACCAACAAGGCGGCGCGCGAGATGAAGCTGCGGCTCGGCCAGATGCTCGGCCAGGCCGTCGAGGGCATGCCGTGGCTCGGCACCTTCCACTCGATCGGCGGACGCATCCTGCGCTTCCATGCCGAGCTGGTGCAGCTCAAATCCAATTTCACCGTGCTCGACGTCGACGATCAGGTGCGGCTGCTCAAGCAGCTTCTGCAGGCCGAGAACATCGACGACAAGCGCTGGCCGGCGCGCATGCTGGCCGGGCTGATCGACGGCTGGAAAAACCGCGGCCTGACGCCCTCGCAGGTGCCGGCAGGCGAAGCCGCGGTGTTCGGCAATGGCAAGGGCGGAAAACTCTACGCCAGCTACCAGGAGCGGCTGAAGATCCTCAATGCCGCCGATTTCGGCGATCTGCTGCTGGAGAACATCCGGCTGTTTCGCGAGCACCCGGACGTGCTCCGGCAATACCAGAACCGGTTCAAGTTCATCCTGGTCGACGAATATCAGGACACCAACGTCGCGCAGTATCTGTGGCTGCGGCTGTTGTCACAGGCGCCGTCGCGGCCGGGTGCGCCGCTGTCGGCGATCATTCCGGGTGTCATTGACTCCCCCGTCATTCCGGGGCGCATCGAAGACGCGAACCACGATGTGCAATCGCACATCGGGGAATCCAGAGATGGCGAGGACTCATCTCGAGATTCCGGGTCTGCGCTTTCAGCGCATCCCGGAATGACAGAGACTGCCAGCCGCCGCCCTCCGCCCCCCTCAAGAACATCTGCTGCGTCGGCGACGACGACCAGTCGATCTATGGCTGGCGCGGCGCGGAGGTCGACAACATCCTGCGCTTCGAGCACGATTTTCCCGGCGCGAAAGTCATCCGCCTCGAACGCAATTACCGCTCCACCGGACACATTCTCGCCGCCGCCTCGCATCTGATCGCGCACAATGAAGGCCGGCTCGGCAAGACGCTGCGCACCGAGGATGTCGACGGCGAAAAGGTCACCGTCACCGGCTCCTGGGATTCCGAAGAGGAAGCCCGCGCCATCGGCGAGGAGATCGAGGAACTGCAGCGCGCGGGCGAAAACCTCAACGAGGTCGCGATCCTGGTGCGGGCCTCGTTCCAGATGCGCGAATTCGAAGACCGTTTCGTTACGCTCGGCCTGCCCTATCGCGTGATCGGCGGTCCGCAGGTTCTACGAGCGCGCCGAAATCCGCGATGCGCTGGCTTATTTGCGCGTCATCAATTCGCCCGCCGACGATCTCGCCTTCGAGCGCATCGTCAACGTGCCCAAGCGCGGGCTCGGTGACGCCACGGTGCAGATGCTGCACGACCACGCCCGCAAGCGCCGCATTCCCCTGTTCGAGGCCGCCCGCGCCGTGGTCGAGACCGACGAGCTGAAGCCGAAGGCGCGCGGGTCGTTGCGCGATCTCATCCTGCATTTCGATCGCTGGCGCGCGCAGCGCGAGGTGACGTCGCATACGGAGTTGGCCGAAATCGTACTCGATGAGAGCGGCTATACCGAGATGTGGCAGAAGGACCGCTCGGCCGACGCCGCGGGCCGGCTGGATAACCTGAAAGAACTGGTGCGCTCGATGGAAGAGTTCGAGAACCTGCAAGGGTTCCTCGAACATATCTCCTTGGTGATGGACCGCGACGGCGGCGCCGCGGACGAAGCCGTCTCGCTGATGACGCTGCATTCGGCCAAGGGGCTCGAATTCGACAATGTGTTCCTGCCCGGCTGGGAGGAAGGCCTGTTTCCGAGCCAGCGCACGCTCGACGAACAGGGCCGCGCCGGCCTCGAGGAAGAGCGGCGCCTCGCCCATGTCGGCCTGACGCGCGCGCGCCGCCGCGCAAAACTCTATTTCGCCACCAACCGGCGCATTCACGGCACGTGGACGACCACGATCCCGTCGCGCTTTCTCGACGAACTGCCGTCAGCCAATGTCGAGATCACGGAATCCAAGGGCGGCTCCGGCTGGGGCGGCAGCGGCGGCTACGGCCCGTCGCGCTTCGACAACGTCGAATCCTTCGGCTCCAGCTACACCACGCCGGGCTGGCAGCGTGCACAGGCCAACCGCGCGCGCAATCAGGGCGGCCGCAACGGACAGGCCCGCGGCGGTTTCGAGGAGAACCAGTCGCATTTCGCGTCGCGCGGCGAAACGTCCGGCGGCTTCTCCCGCAACAAGCGCGGCCCGATGGTGATCGAGGGCGAACTGGTCGCCAAATCCACCGGCACGGTGTCGGAATTCTCGCTCGACGACCGCGTCTTTCACCAGAAATTCGGCTACGGCCATGTGGTGAAGATCGACGGCAACAAGTTGACGATCGCGTTCGAAAAGGCCGGCGAGAAGAAGGTGGTCGATAGTTTCGTCGAGCGGGTGTAGCGGCGCTTTTCGCGGTTCGACGCATTGCGGAAAGTCCGCCGCATCCCTATCTCCCGGTTCCCGCCCCCGCGTCGATCCGGCCGAAGTGCCGCTGTGTCGTTCGCCACATTCCGATTCAGACCGCCATGCTCGCGATGCCCTCCATCATATCCGTCTCAAATCTCTCAAAGACCTACGGCACCGGATTCAAGGCGCTCAACGGCATCAACCTGGACATCAAGCGCGGGGAAATTTTCGCGCTGCTGGGGCCGAACGGCGCCGGCAAGACCACGCTGATCAGCATCATCTGCGGCATCGCCAATTTGAGCGAAGGCCGCGTCACGGTCGGCGGCCACGACATCAACAGGGATTATCGCGCCGCGCGCTCGCTGATCGGGCTGGTGCCGCAGGAACTGCACACCAACTCCTTTGAAACCGTATGGGCGACGGTCAGCTTCAGCCGCGGCCTGTTCGGCAAGCCGAAGAACCCCGCGCACATCGAGAAGGTGCTGAAGGACCTCTCGCTGTGGGACAAGAAGGATTCCAAGATCATCACACTGTCCGGCGGCATGAAGCGCCGCGTGATGATCGCGAAAGCCTTGTCGCATGAGCCGCAGATCCTGTTCCTGGACGAGCCGACCGCAGGCGTTGACGTCGAATTGCGCAAAGGCATGTGGGAGGTGGTGCGCGGCCTGCAGGCTGCCGGCGTCACCATCATCCTGACCACGCATTACATCCAGGAGGCCGAGGAAATGGCCGACCGGATCGGCGTCATCAACAAGGGCGAAATCATTCTGGTCGAGAGCAAGGCCGGCCTGATGCAGAAGCTCGGCAAGAAACGGTTGAAGCTGTATCTGCAAGGCAAGGTCGATGCGATCCCGGCTTCGCTGGCGGCCTATCATCTCGAACTGTCTGATGACGGCCGCGAGGTGACCTATGATTACGACACCAGGGGCGATCGTACCGGCATCACCAGCCTGTTGAGCGACCTCCGCAACGCCGGCGTCCGCATCTCCGATCTCGATACCAGCCAGTCTTCGCTGGAAGACATCTTCGTCAGCCTGGTGAGGACGCCATGAATTTCCGGGCGATCCGCGCCATCTACCTGTTCGAAATGGCGCGCACCTGGCGCACGCTGCTGCAGAGCATCGTCTCGCCGGTGGTTTCCACCTCGCTCTATTTCGTGGTGTTCGGCGCCGCGATCGGCTCGCGCATCACGGAGGTCGAGGGCGTCAGCTACGGCACCTTCATCGTGCCGGGGCTGGTCATGCTGTCGGTGCTGACGCAGAGCATCGCCAACGCCTCGTTCGGCATCTACTTTCCGAAATTCGTCGGCACCATCTATGAAATATTGTCGGCGCCGATTTCCTATTACGAGATCGTCATCGGCTATGTCGGCGCAGCCGCAACCAAATCCATCATTCTCGGCCTCATCATCCTGGCCACCGCCGCGCTGTTCGTACCGCTGCACATCCTGCATCCCTGGTGGATGCTGACCTTCCTGGTGCTGACCGCGGTGACCTTCAGCCTGTTCGGCTTCGTCATCGGCATCTGGGCCGACGGCTTCGAAAAACTGCAGATGATCCCGATGCTGATAGTGACGCCGCTGACCTTCCTCGGCGGCAGCTTCTACTCGGTGAACATGCTGCCGTCGGGCTGGCGCACCATCACGATGCTCAATCCGGTGGTGTATCTGATCTCAGGCTTCCGCTGGAGCTTTTACGAAATCGCCGACGTCAGCGTGGCCTTGAGCCTCGGCATGACGCTTGGTTTCCTCGCCATCTGTATGGCGCTGATATGGTGGATCTTCAGGACCGGGTACCGGCTGAAGAATTGACCCGGACGCGTAGCCCGGATGAGCGCAGCGATATCCGGGAGTCACAGAGACATTAGTCCCGGATTTCGCTCCGCTCATCCGGGCTACGGTACCTGCGTCCGCCGCTCGCGAAAAAGTCACCGCTGCAGGGTTGATTGCGCCGTTCCACCGCCTTGTTTGCGCCGTGGGCGGCGTTAACGATTGTGGGTGCAGGCCACTGGAACCAGTGCCAGTTTCCGGGCATATTGAATGCCCGGGGGACGGAGAGCCGGCACTTCGTACAGGGCCCGGAGGCCAAAGGTAAAATGCGTTCCTTCCTCGTTGCTTTCACCGCGCTGACGCTGCTTGCCTCGGGCGCCGCGCAGGCCAAGGTCGCCATCACCGTCGACAAGGACAACCAGCAGATGACCGTCGCCGTTGACGGCGTCGAGCGTTACACTTGGCCGGTATCGTCGGGCCTTCCCTCCTACGAGACGCCGAACGGCAGCTTCCGCACCTTCCGCATGGAAGAAGACCACTATTCCAAGGAATTCGACGACGCGCCGATGCCGCACGCGATCTTCTTCACGAAGATCGGCCACGCCATCCACGGCACCGATTCCGTCAACCGCCTTGGCAGCCCGGCTTCCCATGGCTGCGTGCGGCTGTCGCGCGAGAATGCCGCAAGGCTCTTCGCGCTGGTCAAGGAGCAAGGCGTGCTCAACACCACCGTGACACTAAGCGGCTCGTCCCAGGTGGCGCTGGCGCGCAATCCGCGGCCACGCGGCAACACGGCGGTCGCGCGCCGTGCCCCGCAGCCGCAATACGAACAGCAATACGATTCCGCCGGCGACCCCGTCGTGATCACCCCGCCGCAGCAGCGCGTTGCGCCGCAGGCCCGGGCCGACAATGGCTACATCTATCCGGCCGACGGTTCTTCCAACGAAGCCCGCTATCCCGCGCCCGGCCGCCGCACCTACGACACCCAAGCCTATCAGCAGCAGCAGCAATACTACGGCAATCGCGGCTATGCGCCGGCGCCGCAGGGCTACTACTATCAGCCGCGGCAGCAATATTATCGGCAGCCCGGGCTGTTCGGTTCCCAGGACTGACCCGACAGGCGTAGCTCCATCACGCTGGATCGCGCCGCGGCATTGCGGCGACTATATTGCTGTTCAAGTAATTGTTACTGTTCACTCGGCTACCCTTTCCGCAGCGTGATGGAACGTGATCGCGTCCGAAATACCGTTGTCATCCCGCTGTAAAACAAGTCGCCGATAATGTGCTGCGCGCGATCTGGAGAGGCCTTTCCCTCCGCGAGGCGCATCGAAAGCACTGGAAATTTCCCCAGGCGACAAAATTTCCCAGGCGGCATGGCGCTCCGAATATTTTGGAGGTGGATATGAAACGCGGAATAGCCGTTCTTGCGTTCTGCACGCTGGCGATCGTCCTCTATTTCACCGTGAGCAAATGGGCGATCCATCACATGACGCTGACTTCCGACGACATCCTGCGCGAGGGACGCCGGGTCACGTTCGAAGTCGCTGTCCGCCGGGACCGGGAGCTTCAGGCGATGGCCGAAATGATCGACCTGCCCGTCGCGATCCTCAGCCACGGCAACACCGTCAAGAACACCGAGTATTCCTTTCTCACCAACGTTTTTGCCTCCCGCGGCTATCTCGTCGCCAGCATCCAGCACGATCTCGAAACCGACGGTCCGATGGTCACCCAGCAAGGCGAGGAATATGTCGGCCGGCGCATGCATTACAACCGCGGCGCATTCAACATCTTGTTCGCCATTGAAGAGCTGAAGAAGCACTATCCCAATGCGGACTATCGTCGCCTGACCCTGATCGGGCATTCCAACGGCGGCGACATGTCGATGTTCTTCGCGAAGCAGCATCCTGAACTGGTCAAGAAGGTCGTGACGCTCGACAATCTGCGTGTTCCGTTCGTCACCGACGGCAAGTTCAAGATCCTCTCGTTCCGTTCGAAGGATCCGGTTTTCAAGGCCGATCCCGGTGTCGTTCCGGATGACGATATCTGCGAGAAGGCCGGCATCAAGGTGGTGAAGACCGATTTCCGGCACAACGACCTCAGCGATCGCGGACCCGATCACGTCAAGGCGACGATCCAGGCTACGGTCGACAGGTTCCTCGACGAGGATGAAAGCCCGACCATGCCGCTGCTGGCTGCGTCGATCCCGCCGCTGCTTGTTCCCGTCGCGGCGAAGAAATGACCTGTCGGCGGCGTCGGCTTGTTTGAGGCCGCAGGATCGACTGCGACGGCAATCTCAACCGTCTGTCGCGTTCGCAAGCAGGCGGTCGCGTTCGGCCATCAGCCGCGACTGCTGCCAGGTGTCGTGAAGCACCATGCCAGCGGCCATCGCGACGACGAAGACGATAACCCCGGGCGACAGCGTCGCGAGGCTTTCCAGCGCCGGTCCCGGACATAGCCCGACAAGGCCCCACCCGATCCCGAACAGCGCGGCGCCCGCCACCAGCGGCAGGTCAATCGCGGCCTTGCCGGGCCAGAAATATTGCGGGGCGAGCCAGGGGAACGACGGTTGGCCAGCATGAAGCCCGGCACCGCCACAGCGAGCGCCGCAACCATCACCACTGCGAGGCTCGGGTCCCATGCACCAAAGATGTCCAGAAAGCCCAGGACTTTGGTCGGCTGCACCATGCCCGAGATCAACAGGCCCGCGCCGAAGATCAGGCCGCAAACCAGGGGAGCGACGATCCACATGGTTCAGCCTCCCAGCACGTGGCGTGTGACCGCGACGGTAACGACCGCCGTCGCCATGAAGACGATCGTGGCCGTGATGGAGCGCGGCGACAGCCGCCCTATTCCGCAAATGCCGTGTCCGGAGGTGCAGCCGCCGCCGAGCCGCGAGCCGAAGCCGACCAGCAATCCGGCCACGACAACGACGGCCCAACTGGCCGGCAGCCTGGGCGGCGCCATCCCGTAACCGATCCAGCCGGCGATCACGGGAGCCAGAATGAGCCCGGCGATGAAGGCGATTCGCCAGCCCTTATCGTCGCTGCGCAGATTCAGGAGGCCGCTGAAGATGCCGCTGACGCCGGCGATACGGCCGGTCGACAACATCAACAGAACGGCAGAGAGCCCGATCAGGGCGCCGCCGATGGCGGCTGATACCGGCGTGAAATTGGCCATGACGGAATTCCATTAGCTGCAGAATACTGATCATAGGCGCGCAGTGCTCGACCGCAACTCGTCTATTCCTCACCCTTCCGGAGCCGCCGCCAGACCGCGCCCAGCACGTTGGAATAATCGTCGGTCCAGACCCGCTGGTTGTCCTCGGCTTCGGTCATCGTCCATTGATCCGACGAGGCCAGCTTGCCGACGTCGGCCTCTTCCCGCGCCGAAACGACGACCGACGTGGAAAAGATGTATTCATTGTCGCGGCCGGAATCCTCGCTGTAGACCCAGCTCTTCATGTCGTTGGCGTCGGCGATGCCGACGACGACGCTGGACAGTTCCAGATGCCGGTTGGAGACGTGCATCACGACAGCGCCCTGCGGCGCGAGCTTTGACTTGTAGATCGCCATCGCCTCTTCGGTGGCCAGATGGATCGGGATCGCATCCGACGAATAGGCGTCGACGATGATCAGATCGTAGACGCCATCGGGCTCGCGCGCGAAGGTCAACCGCGCGTCGCCGATCACGGGTTTGAGGTTCGGATTGCAGGCCTGGATGTAGGTGAAGTATTTCGGGTCGCGCGCGGTGTCGACCATCGTCTGGTCGATCTCGAAGAACTTCCACTGCTCGCCGGGCTCCGCGGCGCAGACCAGGGTGCCGGAGCCGAGCCCGATCACGGCAACGCGCAGCGGCGCGCCCTTGCGCTCGCGGATGGCCGTAATCGCCTGACCGATGCCGCCGTCCTTGTGGTAGTAGGTGATCGGCTCGGGCTGGCCGGTGACGGGCGTGCCATCATCGTTCTTGAATTTTTCAGCGCCGTGGATCGTCGTGCCGTGCATCAGCACGTGATACTGGCCATTTGGCGTCACCACGATCTTGTGGACGCCGAAGAAGCTGCGCACGGTCTCCACCCGCCCGTCGTCGGAGGGATAGGCGCGCAGCAGCACCAGCGCCACCACGACGGTCGCAAAGATCTTCCAGCGGTCGGCGTTGAGGCCGAGCGCCAGCAGCGCGGCGAGCACGCCGACCGCGCCGATCACCCAGACCCGATGCACTTCGAACCAGTTGAACAGCTTTCCTGTGGACCAGGCCGGCATGATCAGCGCCACTGCCAGTGCGGCGAGAAACGGCCAGTACCAGCGGCTCCAGCGCGGCAGGCGCTCGTCGCCGGACGGCCGGCACAGGGCCGTGAGCGCCAGCAGGATCGGATATTCCGCGACCCATGAAAACGTGAACGGCGCGATCAGGCCGGCGAACAGACCGCCGACCATGCCGCCAAACGACAGCGCGACGTAGAAGCCGGTGAGATACTTCGCCGGCGGCCGGGTGCGCGCCAGTTCGCCGTGGCAGGCCATCGCGATCACGAAGAAACATAACTGATGTCCCCCGAGCGTCAGCAGCAAGTTCTGCTCGCCGCCGACCGCCAGCAGCACCACGACGCCGGCGATCGCAAGCGGCTGCGCCAGCAGCATCCACTTGTGCGGCAGCAAAGGCCGCGACTGGAACACCAACACCCAGGTCAACAGATAGAGCGAGAGCGGCAACACCCACAACAGAGGCGCTGCGGCGACGTCGGTGGAAATATGCGCGGTCACCGCGATCAACAGTCCCGAGGGAACGGCTGCCAGAAAAATCCAGCGGGCGCGCAAAATCCACGACGGCGCCGGCGCTTCGCTGTCGTCGGCAGGCATGTTCAGTTCCGCCGCCTTCGCAGGCGAGCGCAGCAGCAATACGCCGCAGGCTGCGATCAGCACGATCAGCAGGCCGTAGCCGCCGGTCCAGATCAGGTTTTGCGTGCGTAGCGCGAACATCGGCTCCAGCAGCACCGGATAGGACAACAGCGCCAGAAAGCTGCCGATATTCGACGACGCATAAAGGAAGTAAGGGTCGGGACCGTTGGGGTGGCCGGTGCGGACGAACCATGCCTGCAGCAGCGGATTGTTGGCGGCGAGCGCGAAGAACGGCAGCCCGATCGACACCGCAAACAACCCCAGCAGCCAGAACGCATAGCCCGAATTCGGCGGATCGCCCCACCCGCTCGAGATCGACAGCGGCAACGTCAGCATCGCGACCACGAGCAGCACCAGATGGATCGCGACGGGGAGCGCGCGATTGCGCAGTTGCATCAGAAAATGCGCATAGGCATAACCGCCGAGCAGCAGCGACTGGAAGAACACCATCGCCACCGACCATACCGCCGGCGAGCCGCCGAGCCGCGGCAGCACCATCTTGGTGAAAAGGGGCTGCACCGAAAACAGCAGCAGCGCGCTGACGAAGATCGCGGCGGTGTAGACGACCAGGACCAGCCGGTTCCGACTTTCGGAAGGCTGATCCGCTGAATCGGACGGATCGGGAGAAGTCATCAAAACTCCGGCTGAAGACCGGCGGGCGCCGGAGGCAGGATTTCCGGCAGGGCCGCCGGGGGGCCGCAATGGAGCATAGGGCGACACGGCGAGCAATGCGGGTTAAGAAAGCACAAACAGGGCGCGTTGCGCCCATACCGATCAAACCTTTTTGAAGCTGAAGCTGGCATGAACGAGACGGACGTTGTCATCATTGGGGCGGGGCATAACGGCCTCACCTGCGCGGCCTATCTCGCGATGGCGGGCCTGCGCGTGAAGGTTGTGGAGCGCCGCAAGGTGGTCGGCGGCGCCGCGGTGACCGAGGAATTCCATCCCGGCTTCCGCAATTCAGTGGCGGCCTACACCGTCAGCCTGCTCAACCCGCAGATCATTGCCGACCTGAATCTTGCCGAACACGGCCTGCGCATCGTCGAGCGCCGCGCGCAGAACTTCCTGCCCGCCCCCGACGGCAGCTATCTCCTGACCGGCGAGGGCCGCACAAGACAATCGGTGGCAAAGCTCAGCCAGCACGATGCGGGCGCGATCGATACGTTCTCGCGCGAGCTGGAGGCCATCGCCGACGTGCTGCGGCAGTTCGTGCTGCGCGCGCCGCCGAACATCGTCGAGGGATTTGGCGTCGGCGCCATTCGCGAGGCTTTCAACGCGATGGGCACCGCCAGCATCCTGCGCAAGCTCTCGCTGGATCAGCAGCGCAGCCTGCTCGACCTGTTCACGTGCTCCGCCGGCGAGATGCTGGACGAACGTTTTGAAAACGATCTGGTGAAGGCGCTGTTCGGCTTCGACGCCATCGTCGGCAACTATGCCAGTCCCTACGCGGCCGGCTCGGCCTACGTCATGCTGCACCATGCATTCGGCGAGGTGAACGGCAAGAAGGGCGTGTGGGGACACGCCATCGGCGGCATGGGCGCGATCACGCAGGCGATGGCGCGCGCGGCGCGCGGGCGCGGCGTCGAAATCGAAACCGAAGCTGGCGTGCGCGAGGTGATCGTCGAAGGCGACCGCGCCGTGGGCGTCATCCTCGACAATGGCCAGAGCATCCGCGGGAAATACATCGTCTCCGGCGTCAATCCGAAATTGCTCTATACGCGGCTGGTGCCGGCGGGAGCGCTGGCGAGCGAATTTCTCGATCGCATGACGCGCTGGCGCAACGGATCCGGCACCTTCCGGATGAATGTCGCGCTCAACGCCCTGCCCTCGTTCACCGCGCTGCCGGAGACCGGCGATCATCTCACCTCAGGCATCATCCTGGCACCCAGCCTCGGCTACATGGACCGTGCCTGGCTGGACGCTCGCGCGCACGGCTGGAGCCGCGAACCCGTGGTCGAACTCCTGATCCCCTCGACGCTGGACGCTTCGCTTGCGCCTGACGGCCAGCACGTCGCGAGCCTGTTCTGCCAGCATGTCGCGCCGGAACTGCCGGATGGAAAGTCCTGGGACGATCATCGCGACGAGGTCGCCGACCTGATGATCGCGACGGTGGACAAATACGCACCGGGCTTTGCGGCAAGCGTAATCGGCCGCCAGGTGCTGTCGCCGCTCGATCTGGAGCGGCAATTCGGCCTGCTCGGCGGCGATATCTTTCATGGCGCGCTGACGCTCAATCAACTGTTCTCGGCGCGGCCGATGCTCGGCCACGCCGATTATCGCGGGCCGCTGAAGGGCCTCTACCACTGCGGCTCCGGCGCCCATCCCGGCGGCGGCGTCACCGGCGCGCCCGGTCACAACGCCGCGCGGACGATCCTGGGCGATCACCGTGCGCTGTTCGGATAGGCTGGCAAACGCAGAAGGCGCGACGCCGGATCGAGCGTCGCGCCCTGCAAGGTCAATCAGATCGGGCGATCAGACGGCGTCGTAGGCTGCGACCGGCAGCGACCGCGATTCCTGCATCGACATCGCCAGCGGCGACAGGCCCTCGCCGGGCCCGTAAACTTTAGCCGACGGATAGCTCACATACGCGCTCAAGGCGCACATCATGGCGACTGCCATGGTGATCTTCATCATGTTGATTCCCCCTGTTCTTGTTCGCCGTTTTCAGCGTGCCTTATCCTTGGGCCGGCCACTTAACGCGCGGTTCCACTATTCCGGCCTGCGGCGCCAATCGGAGGACGGTGTGAATCCGGCGTGAAGGGGTGCCGCTTAGGCGAATTTTAACTGCGCCCGGCGTCCTTCGGATCGGGGTGCAAAGGGCTGGATAATGCTGGGTAAACAGGTGGGGATAGCGTGGAAAAGCCTGTGGACCGGCTGTTGATATCAGGCGCGCCGGCAGTGGAAATCGCCGGTATGTTGCCGTGGACAGCGGACTGATAACGCCCCGGATTGGCTGTGGACGGCTGGTGGACCATGCCGCCCGGTCGATAGATCAATAGAATGGGCCGGGCGTTCGACACGCCCGGCCCCAAAACTGGCCCGACGGGAGCCGGTTACTTCAACGAACTGGAGATGTTGGTAAAGGTGGTGCTCAGCGACGTACCGACACCGTTCACGGCGGTGATGATCGCGATCGCGATGCCTGCTGCAATCAGGCCATACTCAATGGCGGTGGCTCCGGATTCGTCCTTGAAGAATTTCGAAATGAGCGACTTCATGGCTGGTTCGACCTCGGTTGGTGTGCTCAGAACGGGGCCTGCCCCCTGTTCCTACGCGGAAACCTACGGAACGGAACCTAAGGTGGTTCTAACGGGCGAAGTGTACTTTTCGGGATATTGCGACATGAAATTTACTTAAATTTGCATCGAACGGCGCCAACTCCGACCAGCCACTCCAAGTTTTTTTCGGTTTTTCAATGACTTCCATCGTCCCCACCCACCGTGCCAGCTTTGCCATCGGTGGCGAACAAGCCGCCCGGCGCGTTGTCGATTTGCTAACCGAAGTTTTCTTTGAGGGCCAGGCGGCGATCGCAGCGTTCGAGCGGCCCGACGGCCGCTGGGACGTCACCGTGCATTTTGCCGATCCACCGGACCAGGCGCTGGTGCGCGAACTAGTGACCAGCGCGGCCGGTGCAGATATCGCCAGGACAATCGATTTCGATACGGTCGAGGCCAAGGACTGGGTCAGGGCCAGCCTCGAGGACCTCGTCCCCGTCCCGGCCGGACGCTTCATCGTGCACGGCCAGCATGACCGCGAACGGGTTGCACCCAACAAGGTCGGCATCGAAATCGAGGCGGCGCTGGCGTTCGGCACCGGCCACCACGGCACCACGCGCGGCTGCCTGCTGCTGCTCGATCACGTCCTGAAAGCTTACCGCCCCCGCCGCGTACTCGATCTCGGCACCGGTACCGGCGTGCTGGCGATTGCCGCCGCCAAGGCGCTGCACGAGAAAATACTGGCGAGCGATATCGATCCGCCCTCGGTGCAGGTCGCCCGCGAAAACGCCAGGCTGAACGTATCGGGACATCTGGTGCGGGCGATCCGCGCCACCGGCTTCGCCGCGCCGCAGTTCGCGGCTGCCGCCCCGTTCGATCTGGTGCTGGCGAACATTCTCGCCAATCCGTTGCGGCAATTGGCAACGCCGATGGCGCGGCACCTCGCACCATCGGCGCTGGTAATTCTTTCCGGCCTGCTGACCCCTCAAGCCCCCGGCGTCATCGCCGCCTATCGCGCGCGCGGCCTGGTGCCGGTGCGGCATCTGCGCATCGAAGGCTGGAGCAGCCTGTTACTGCGCAAGGTAGACTAGAGGTCCTATTTGGTCGGCCGCTGCGGATTGCGTGCGATCACGCCCTTTTTCAATGACCGCTTGACGCGTGCTTCCGCGAACCGGTCGAGCATTTTGACGACAACACCGCGCTGCTTCTTGTTTGCGACAGGGGGGATCGGGCCGGGGTTCTCCGGCGGGGAAATTTTCTCAAACGTGAAAGCAGGCATCGTGCATCCCCTCTTCGTTGAGTTGAAACACTCCTGGAAACCTCCAGTATGCTGAGCCAACGGCCTGCATGACAAACCGTTCCGTCCGATCTGGCGCGGACAGACTTATTGAAGCATGGATTATGCCAAATTGTGGCGCATTGCGAAGCTGTGCGCCCAACCCTAGAGTGATCAGGCGATGTTCGAAGCCCATTTCCAGACATTCGAAGAACCCGACAGCGGTGTGGCGCTGACCGCCCGGCTGGGCGCCTTCCGCGAAGAACTGGCGCGCCGCAAGCTGACGGGATTCGTGATTCCCCGCGCCGATCAGCAGCAGAATGAATATGTCCCGCCGTCGGAAGAGCGGCTGGCCTGGCTGACCGGCTTCACCGGCTCGGCCGGCGTGGCCATGGTCCTGACCCATCAGGCCGCCGTCTTCGTCGACGGACGCTATACGCTGCAGGCGGCCAAACAGGTCGACCGCAAGGCCTGGCATATCGAGCCGCTGGCCGACCCGCCTCCGGAACACTGGCTGGCGCGGCATCTTGCGGCCGGTAACCGCCTAGGTTTTGACCCGTGGCTGCACACTTCTGCGGCAGCCGAGCGGCTGGCCGCCGCCTGCGCCAAGGCCGGCGCGGAACTGGTCGCCGTCGAGACCAACCCGCTGGATTCCGTGTGGACCGAGCGCCCCGCTCCGCCGCTCGGTCCCGTCGCGATTTACGGCGCGCAATTTTCCGGCGAGATCGAGGCCGAGAAGCTCAAGCGCATCCGGCTGGAAATCGGCAAGCTCGGCGTCGATGCGCTGGTGCTGTCGGACAGCCACGCGGTGGCCTGGACCTTCAACATCCGCGGCGCCGACGTCTCGCACACGCCGCTGCCGCTGTCCTACGCGCTGGTGCCGAAGGACGGCCGCCCCACCGTGTTCATCGATCACCGCAAGCTCTCGAACCTGAGCCGCGATCATCTCGAACGATCCGCCGATGTCAGGGAGCCCGACGCGCTGACGACCACTTTGACGGAGCTCGCACGGGGGGGTGCAGCGATTGCCCTCGACAACGCGACCGCGGCGGACGCGCTGAGCCGCCTGATCGCCGCCGCCGGCGGCAAGCCGGTGCGCGGCAATGATCCGGTCAGCCTCCTCAAGGCGGTGAAGAACATCACCGAGATCGAAGGCACCCGAACCGCGCACCAGCGCGATGCCGTGGCGCTGACGCGCTTCCTGGCCTGGATCGATCGCGAAGCGCCCTCCGGGGCGCTTACGGAAATCGACACCGTCGAGGCGCTGGAGAGCTTCCGGCGGCAGACCTGCGCGCTGAAGGATGTGTCCTTCCCGACCATTGCCGGCACCGGCCCGAACGGCGCCATCGTGCATTACCGCGTCACCCGCAAGAGCAACCGGCGCATTGCGCCCGGCGATCTCCTGCTGATCGATTCCGGCGCCCAATATGAAGACGGCACCACCGACGTGACCCGCACCATCGCGATCGGCGAGCCGACCGGCGAAATGCGCGACCGCTTCACCCGCGTGCTGCGCGGGCATATCGCGATTGCGCGCGCGGTATTTCCTGACGGCACCACCGGCGCGCAGCTCGACAGTTTCGCGCGGCAATATCTCTGGCAGGCCGGCCTCGATTTCGAGCACGGCACCGGACACGGCGTCGGCAGCTATCTTTCGGTGCATGAAGGCCCGGCGCGGATTTCCAAGCTCGGCACCACGCCGCTGAGGCGCGGCATGATCCTCTCCAACGAGCCCGGCTACTACAAGGCGGACGCCTATGGTATCCGGATCGAGAACCTCGAACTCGTCATCGGTGCCGATGTCGCGGGCGCCGAGAAGCCGGTGAATGCGTTCGAGACGCTGACGCTGGCGCCGATCGACCGCCGCCTGATCGATGTGGCAATGCTCAGCCCCACGGAACTGAAGTGGCTGAACGACTACCACACCCGCGTCAATCGCGAGGTGCGCCCGCATCTCGACGACAACGCCACGAAATTGTGGCTCGACGACGCGACGGCGGCGCTGCTGCCGCTTTAGCCAGTGTTGCTTCATCGGGATTGTCGTCCTCCGCGAAAGCGGGGGACCCAGTACGCCGCGGCCTCTCGATTCATCACAACCGCCTCTGGAATACTGGGTCCCCGCCCCGGTGCGCCATTGCGCACAAGGCGGGGACGACAACCGGGTTTGTTGCGCGAGACGAAACATCACGTCCGCCTCCCCAATTCGGCATGGCCGCATGCCGAAACGTCGGTATTCTCCCTGAGCGATAACGCTACAGTCCGGTTCAACCAACAAGGATCGGACTGAATGCACGGCGTCGTGGGCAAGCCGCCCGACGCGGCGGCGAATAGTAATGCCGCCGCGACATCGAAGATCATGCTGCTGATGCTCGTCGCGATGACGGGCGTCGCGCCGATCTCGCTCTATATGCTGGTGCCGGCGCTGCCCGTGCTGGCGACCACATTCGGCGGCGACATCGCGGTCGCGCAGATGACGGTGTCGCTCTACATGGTCGGCATCGCCTGCTCGCAGCTCATCATGGGACCGCTTTCGGACAAGTTCGGCCGCCGCCCGGTGCTGCTCGCGGGCCTCGCTCTGATGGTGGCGGCCAGCATCGGCTGTTCGCTGGCGCAGACGCTGCCGCAACTGATCGCGGCGCGCTTCCTGCAGGCGCTGGGCGGCGCCACCGGCATGGTGGTGAGCCGCGCCATCATCCGCGACCTCTACAGCCGCGACCGCATCAGCACCATGATCAGCCTCGTCATCGGGGTCATGATGGCGGCGCAGATGCTGAGCGCCCTTGTCGGCGGCCTCCTGGAGACCGCGTTCGGCTGGCGTGCCATATTCTATTTCATCACGGCGGCGTCGCTCAGCGTTGCGGTCCTGATCGCCATTGCGCTGCCCGAGACGCGCCGCGACCGCGCGATCAGCAGCAGCTTCCGCGGCGACGTCGGCAAGCTGATCCGTGACCGCGCCTTCATCGGCTATGTGCTGTGCCAGGTGCTGGCCTCGCAGATCATCTTCACCTTCGCCGGCGGCGGGCCTTATATCGTGGTGACGCAGATGGGCCGCACCACCGCCGAATACGGCGCGTGGTTCGCAGCGACCGGCTTTGCCTATCTGGTCGGCAACCTTTTCTGCGTCCGCTTCGCGCCGCGCCACTCGCTGGAGAAGCTGATCTGGTTCGGCCTCGCGCTGCAATTCGCCGGCGCGTTGTTGAACCTGATCTTCAGCATTGCAGGGCTCAACCAGGCGCCGCTTTGGCTGTTCGGCACCCAGATGATCGTGATGGTCGCCAACGCCTTCGTGATGAACAATGCCGCCGCCGGCGCCATCAGCGTCCGCCCCGAGGCCGCCGGCACCGCCGCAGGCGCGATGGGCTTTCTGCAGCAGGGCATCGGCGCGCTGGTCTCGCAGTTCGGTGCCTATCTCGGCGGCCACTCCACCACCACGCTGCCGCTGACGGCAGCGATCTTCGCATTGTCTATCGCCTGCGCGTCGGCGATGTTCTTCCTCGTGCCGCGGCCAACCGTAGTGGTCAGCGAGGAATTGATGAAGAAGGCGGAGGAGGAAGAGTTGGGGATGTTGTGAGGAGTTGACCGCATCAGTCGCGCCCATTCTCTCCTCGTCATCGCCCGCGAAGGCGGGCGATCCAGTACGCCGCGGCTTCTCGATTTAACACAGCAGCCTCTGGAATACTGGATCACACGCCTTCGCGGGTGATGACAGCCTTGGGTGCAGTTCGAAGGATGGCTATCGCTGCGCTCCACTCATCCTACGAAGCACTGTCGTCCCTGCGAACGCAGGGACCCATACGCCGCGGCGGTTCTTGTTGAAAAAGACAGGCAACGACGACCTCACAAAACAATTGCGGCCGGTGGCTATGGGTCCCTGCGCCCGTGCGCAATTGCGCACTAGGCAGGGACGACGGAAGAGTTTTCGGATTCCAGACTTCAAAGAGCTGACGCACGTTCGCGTTCTCGCAGCACGATCTGCCCGAGGTTTGCTCTTGAACTTCCCGCCCACAAAGTAGAGGGCGCAGGGAAGACCGGGTGCGCGCTGCACCCGCGGTCTCGTGTGCAAATTGCGCACAGCAAAAACGCACACGAGCATACAGGTTCAGCGGAAACACTCCGGCCTTCCCTGCGCAGTGGCTTTACGGCTTACTTCGAGCTCTCCCCGGTGAACGGCTCTTTTGCCACCGTCGCTCCGCGGAAGCTTTGCTTCCCAACGCAACTTGACGCCAGCACCGCGGCGTCAGGACCACACGACTTCGCCGTACGCTTCATGCGCGTACGTCTCGCGCATTCCGCGTCCACCGCATCTCACCGCGCGTTCGTGACGATCGCGACCCGCCCCTCGTAACGGGTGAGACGGGCGGAGTTAAATCACTGATTTGCCCGACGGCGCGAGCGGAATATTTTTGCGCGAACGGCTGGACAGACTTTTGTTGATTTGCCCGTCGGGCCAATTGGTCGCACTCGGCGATGTCATTTCGTCATTGCGGGCGGAAGCCATCCTCACATCAGGGCGTCATTGGGAGCGCCGGCAGTACTGGGAGCATCTCTGACCGGTTAAGTGACTAGCTTTGAGCCTGCGCCTCACTCCTTCTCCGGGTGCTCGACTTCGGTGAAAAGGCTTCCCTGTGCCGCACCTGAGCCTGCGCGGCCGCCGCCGGCGCCGCGGAGCACCCATGCTGCACCCACTGCGAGAACTGCACCCACGAGTGGGCCTGCGACATACACCCAGTAGCTCGTGAAGTCGGTTGCGACCAAGTTCGGGCCGAACGTACGCGCGGGGTTCATCGACGCTCCCGAGATAGGGCTACCCCACAGCCCGGCGAGCGCAATGTACGCGCCGACGCCGATCGCGCCGATGATCCCGATGTTCTGGGCGCCGGACGCCGTGCCAAGAATGACACTGACGAGACCGAGGGTCAGCACGGCCTCCATCAGGAACGCATCGGACGCGGAGTATCCCGAGGCGGGATAGTTCGACCCGTAGCTGGCTGACACATTGATCACCGCGTGCAGGAACAGTGCCGCGAGCGTCGCGCCGATCAACTGCGCGACGATGTATCCCGCCACGCGACGCCATGGGAAGTCGCCACGCAGCGAGAACGCGATGCTGACCGCGGGATTGAGGTGAGCGCCGGACACCTTGCCCATGAAGAGGATGATCGCCATCACCATCATACCGGGTGCGACGACCGCAGCAGCACGGCTGATCGTGCCGGGAAAGGCCTGCCCCATCATGCCGCCACCGGCGGCCACCAGGACGAGGAAGAACGTTCCGAGCAGCTCCGAGAAGAGGCGGCGCCACTCCTGGCCCGGATCGTGGAAGTCGTTCAGCGACGCGATGAGCTCGTGATTCAGATGGCTCAGTGTTCCGTCGGCCTCTGCTTGCGCCATGAGCTGCTCTTTCCTCTAGTCGATGCCGCTGTCGTTAGCCTCTCGTACCGGGCAAGCACGGCTCGTCGGGTCTTTGGCGCCCTTGCGGATTTCTCGCGCTGGATAGGCATGCCTTCAATCCTCCAAGACGGGACCACACCAGCCGGGCAGGTAGCTCGCCTCCTCGTTTTTGGCCAATTCCAGGGCTTGCTCGAGGGCTTCCTGGAAGTGGGTCTCAACGGTTTTGCGCTTGACACGTCGGCGCAAAAAATCCGCCCACAAGAATTCGCTGAACGGTGTCGTGTCCTTGGCGAACCCTCCGGCGCGTCGCAGTTCGCCCGCCAGCGAGCGGAACGGATCGTCAATAAGCCCGGTCACGGTCTTCGGCAAATCCTTGTAAGGGCGTAGGCGGCCCTCGTCGTCGTACGAATGCATCCAGCTGTGATTGTCCAGGACGAACCAGAACGAATCGGGCTCCAGCGTCGTGAGGTTTTTCACCACGGTAACCATTACTTCTTCGACGCCTTCGTCATGCAACGCCAGCGCCAGGTGGTGATGATCGATGATGTAGTGGCGGTGCTTGGGGCCAAGCACGACCGGGATCATATGCTTGCCTAGAAACTCGGCTCCATTCTTGTTGCTCTCGTCACGCCAGCGCTTGCGCTTCTCCTTGACCTCCCGAACGCCGACCGTCATCTGGGTCGGGCGCAGGTCTGCGATCGCAACGGGCTTGAGAATGGGTTCGCGAACCGACATCATGCGGGCTCCTTGATCATTAGTCCCGAAATGTCCGCTTTCAGAAGAAGACGTCGTCACCTCGTCAGCAAACGAATAGCCTTCACCTCATTGCTCCCGGACGCCTCCCTTGCTCAGACTGTTCGACAAATCAACCGGCCATCGTCATGACTGGTTACCCTTTTTATCGTCGAGAGGAATCCGGGCGTCCGCCTCAAAGCGCGCTTTGCGCTTGCGGCCGAACACCCAGATCACGATGCCTATGAACGCAGCGACAAGAATAAGAAGGTAGATTGTCGCGGCCATGGTACTCACCTCGCTATTGTCCTGCTGTGCGCGTCAGACCGTGGTCAACAATCGGGCGTCGTCTAACCCTCGGCCGCTGGCGTCCGGAATTGACCATTAGCCGCCTGCCAATTTACAAAAGCTGCATTGAGATAGATCAACATCCAAGAGACTTCGGATACCGCGCTGCACCGCGCCTAAGATGTCTTCACGGACCATTCGCGTCATTTGGTCGTCGGCCGACTACTTCCGGTCTTCCCCGGGAAACGGACATCGACAGGACCGGTCGCCATGTCTCAAAGGTGCCATTAGCAGAAGCCATGCCAATGGCCGAGTTCGTATGCATTCGTAGGGCGCTCTCCGTCGCTCGTAAGCGGCTGGAAACTGGTCCAGCCTAGCTAGCTCTATTCTGAATGGCCGTTGGTAGAGTGCGGGATTTATTCTTCTTGCAATACGCCACGACCGCACTGGAATTCCTCTGCAGGCGGTCGTAATCCAATACACTGTTGCTTGCCGCCGCGTTGTAGTAGCCGCTCATAAAATATCTTACAAAATCTTGATCCTGTGGACCGTACCCCAACCAAGTTCCGCAAGTGATCTTGTTAAAATCCAGCGTAGCGTTAGGCACCGCAGCTACGCCTATCGATTTTTCCAGGCCTACCATCACACTGGCACTCGGGTTGGATTGGCACCACCCTCTTACGTTTGCGACATTTGTCCGATGCAGGTCAAAATCTACAAACGTCCTCCGACTTTCATAACTAAACCAGCCGGTCATCCAAGCCGAGAACTTGCTCGACGCTGCAGCCGGCATGGCGAGATATTCGCTACAGGTGATGCTGCGAATATCGACCGTCGTGGCAAGCGCTTCACTGGCGAACGCTGGGACAATTGAGATTGCGAACGTAAGGATAATCAACCTGCATCTCATTGTGATAACCTCCCCAATAACGAGTGACCGACAGACCAATCGCGATTTAATGTGATCACAAAACCTGCATCCCGTGACCCCAAGAAGTAATGCCCCCTTAACGGCGAGTGCAAGGTTTCTAGTTGATCTAGATCAACGGCGGCGGACCCAACTCTCTGTCGGCATCGCGTCGGTTTGGCCGGACCATGGTGACTTCCAGTCTACCCCGATCAACGGACATTCTCAGGATAGGCGGGCATGTCTCAAAGGTGCCATTTTCGGACTCACGCGCCGCAGCAAACGGCATCTCCATTCGATCACCTTGTCGGCTTGTCCAAGCGTGAGCGCGGCACGGCGAGACCGAGCGCCTTGGCGGTCTTGAGGTTGACGATAGGCTCGAACTTCGTCGGCGCCTGCAGCCATCTGGGTTTGCCTTACGAAAGCCACCGACTACGGGCTCCAGATAGGAAGGGTTCCACGTCGGAGGTACAGCAATGATCCGCGCCACGGTACTCCGTGCGCTTGTGCTGGCGGCGGCTTTTGCCGCGGGGTTGACGCCGGTCACGTGCCTTGGCGAAAACAGCAATCAGTTGCCGAGCAAGGCGACAAAGGAGCTACCGCCCGCGCTGCTCTCGCTGCTCCAACAAAAAAAGATGCCAAAACATTCACCCATCCTTGTGCGCCTTTTCAAGGAAGAGGCGGAGCTCGAAGTCTGGAAAGAGGACACCACCGGCCGTTTCCAGATCCTCAAGATCTATCCGATCTGTCGGTGGTCGGGCGATCTTGGACCGAAGTTGCAGGAGGGCGACCGTCAGGCTCCAGAGGGGTTCTACACAATTACACCCGAGTTGATGAATCCCAACTCCAACTTCTATCTTGCGATCAACGTCGGCTACCCCAACAGCTTCGACAAAGCGAACAACCGCGACGGCAGCCTACTCATGATCCACGGCGACTGCTCATCGAGCGGTTGCTATGCCATGACCGACGAACAGATAAGCGATATCTATTCGCTGGCGCGCGACTCATTCCTCGGCGGCCGGCCGTCATTCCAGGTCCAGGCCTATCCGTTCCGCCTGACGCCGGCGAATCTGGCGCGACATCGAAATAGTCCGAATCTTCGCCTTCTGGAAAATGCTCAAGATCGGCAACGATCATTTCGAGACGACGCATCTCGAACCCAGGGTGGATGTGTGCAATCGCCGCTATGTATTCGATGCGCAACCTCCCCCAAATTCGCCGAATCCTCTTGTGTTCAATCCCACCGATAAATGCCCCGCCTTTGTTGTGAATCCGAAAATCGCGCGGCGGGCGCTGGAGAAAAAACGCACCGACGAGCTCGAATACGCGCAATTGCTTAAAGACAACGTGCCAGCCGCCCCAATCTACAGCGGACTGGACGGTGGAATGAATAAGGCTTTCCTCGCACAGTTTCCGGGCAGAGTGACGCTTGCGAAAGTGCTGCCGTATGCATCTTACCTGCCGCAACTGCCACCGATCCCCTGGGTCGACAACGATGGTTCGTTGACGAGTAAATGGTTCGGCACCTTGTTCTCTAAACCGATTGTGTGCGATCTGGCTCGTACCAGCTTCCTATCGAGCGTCCTGGCAGGGCGCCGGTGCTAATCCGCTGGGTTTGCTTGACGGAAGAAGCTCTGCAAGATGTGATCGTCGGGCAGTGATTGCAGCATCAATCCGCATCTACGCGCTTGTCGCGCGGGGGCACCGGCTTCGGCGTGATGGTCGCCGCCGGGAGCGGCGTGCGGTTCACCTCGGAAGTTGACGCCTTGCTTGCCGCCATGTCGGCTCGCGCCGGCGCGACCTTCATATCGTTCAACCTTGCGCGCACCTCCGGCGTCCGGCCCGGAGAAGACGCTACCGGCGTGAAATCCGGGTTCTGGTCGTTGCCGACCCGTATGCCGGAATAGGCGACGAGCCCGTCAGCGGTGGCGAGCGCGTCGCCCGAGCGCAACGAGCCGTCCATCGCGAGATCGACCGACGCAAGACCGGCGGGATTGTGGCCGTTGCAGGTGCAATCGGCGCGCAGTGCCTTCCGATAGGCAAAGGCGTTTTCGCTATCGGCGTAGCGTTCGCCGGTTGCGGCATAGGCTCTGTCGATGCTGGAGCCGAAGAAAACTTTGGTCGGGCTTGCCGGACAGAAGGCCTGGCACATCTGCGCCGGCGAGGCCGCGCCGCGCATCAGCGGAAAATATTTGCCGTCGCAACTGCGCACGCAGAAGGCAGGTCCCGAGCTTACGACGACCGGCCGCGGCGGTGGTGATTGCGGATTATTGTTGAAAAGATCGCCGGAAGACGAGGTCTGCTGCTGTTGCTTCTGGCCGCCACCGAAAAAGAAATCAAGCAAGCCTTCGGCCGCACTCATTTCGGGCGTCAGCGCCACGGGGCCAACAATGGCGGCAGCAACAAGCATGCGGCGCAGCTTGCGCTGAAAGGACAATTCGGTACGCAACGCTTGCTCCACCGGACCGGACCTCTCTGCAGCACTAAGGGCGCGCTGAGTTCTCATTGCGGCAATCGTGGATGCGAAACACGCTCTAAGCTGGGCGGAGAAGGGGAAAGAAATAGGCGAGTGGGGACGGCAAGCGCCACATTTCAGCCGTTATGGGACGCCGTTGGGGCCGTGATCCCCGGGAGTTCGCGCCGCGTTGAAACCTGACCGAAGTCCGAGATGGGGTCATTCTCGTCCGAAATGGGCTGTCCGCACGAGTTCGATCTACCCCTTTAGCGACCAAACTGCCGACATCGCCGGTGGTCCCTTTCGTATCCGGGCTACGGGTACTATAGGTGACGACGTTACTACACTACCGTTTCACGCTCACCTGCTCGGCCGAGCTTTGGGCGGCTTCGGCGAGCTTGGCGGAGATGGCCGCGGTCTCGGCGGCCGTGCCCCAGCTCGGCGCGTCGCTGCCGTCACCCCAGGCGCGGGGCCGGTAGAAGGTATGTACGCCGAACTTGTACATCCGCTTCATCTCGTTGACCCAGGACGGGCGCACCCAGTAGGCGTGGTAGTGCGTCGACTTGTTGACCTCCGGCAGCCAGAGCTGGCCGTCGAGCATCGCTTTGGCGATCTTCCTGGCGCGCTCCCACATGTCGGGCTCGCGAATCACGTCCTTGTTGTTGTCGCAGGCGAAGGTGAACTGGCACGCCAGATGGCGATGTTTGTTCTGATAGACCACGCCGCACACCGTATCGGGATATTTGCCCGAGAAGGCGCGATTCAGAACCACCTGCGCCACCGCGATCTGGCCACGCACCGCTTCGCCGCGGGCTTCGAAATAGATTGCTTCGGCCAGGCACTTCTCCGACTTGGCGCGCGACTTCTCGTCGAACAGGCCGAGGCGATCGGCCGGCGTCCTGGCGTGCTGGTTGTCGGAATTGACCTCGCCCTTCGGCGCGATGCTCTCACCCATCTCGCCGGCCCGCACCGGTCCATCGGCATCGACCGGCAGCGAGGCCATCACCTTCATGTCGGGATCGGGAATGGCGCCGGGCATGACGATAACGGGCTCTTCGCCGGGCCGCCAACGCTCGATATTTTCGGGCGAGCCGAGCGACGAGCCAAAAAACAGGCTCGAGGTCTTGAAGGAGAAGCCATCGCGCGACGGTGCGGGAGCGCGCAGGGCTTCCGGTGCTTGCGGAACGACCTTGAGGTCGTCGTGCGGTCTGGTTTCGAGCGACAGCGACACGTCGAATTGCGCGAGCGGCGGCGCGCTCAGCGCGGCCTGAAGTTCGGGATCGAGCGGCGCGCGCTCAACGGACGGCGCCCTCTCGGCGGTCTTTGCGCCCTTGACCAGTGCGTTGGAGTTCGCGGGATCCTCGACCGCCGGCGCGCGCTCGGCGGGACCGGCGGTTTCTGCCGGCGGAGGCGGCGCCACGATAAGGCGGTCGCCTTTCAGCGTGCGATCGACCGTCGGGAAATCTGACGCCTGATAACGCGGCGGCGGCGCAACGAGCGGATTGCGCGTCACGGACCCCGTGATGTCGATGCCCTGATTGTCGAGGCTTGCCAGGCGATAGGTCGCGGTCTGCGGCGAAGACGTTCCGATCGGACGGCCGAAGCTGAACGTCGCGACCTGAATGGTGCCGGCAGAGGAGAACACGCGCTTCTGCCAGCGCTCCGCGACGCCCGGCTGGCGGGCCAGCAGTGAGGCAATATCCTGATATCCGATCTCGGCCGGCATCAATGCGAAGACGCAAAGACCGAGGCCGAAGGACGCAAACCGCGCGCCCTTCGGCTGGTTACGCAACACTGACATCGATACGCTCACGCAACGCTTACACAATCGAACTTCAGTACATCCGTGCAATTCGATCTTTTTTCTTGGTATCGAATTTAGGTTGCTGGGGAGTTAATCGGCGTGGCCTGCATGTTACAGGCAAGGAATTGCCCTTCAGTTCCCGATCGCATGAGAAGTGTTGGTAAACGGGTGCTCGATGAAAGTGGTAAACATCGCGTCAACGGAAGTGATGAGGGAACTCGTGTGCGCGTGCGGAGTAGCGGGACATCAAATTGATGGCGTCATTCCGGGATGGTGCGAAGCACCAGACCTCAGATGCGCAATTGCGCATCGGGGAATCTCGAGATTCCGGGTTCGATGCTTCGCATCGCCCCGGAATGACTCCATCAGTTTGACGTCCCGCAACTCAACGCGTCGCACAAATGAAAATGGCCGGGAAAGTCTCCCGGCCATTTCAATTCACTATCGGTTCCGACTTACGCCTGGCTTGCGACCGTCTTGCCGAGCGCGGCTTGCGCCGCGGCGAGGCGTGCGATCGGCACGCGGTAGGGCGAGCACGAGACGTAGTCGAGACCGATCTCGTGGCAGAACGCGACAGATGCAGGATCGCCGCCATGCTCGCCGCAGATGCCGACCTTGAGACCGGGCCGGGTCTTGCGGCCGCGGGCGACACCGATCTTCACGAGCTCCCCGACGCCGTCGCGATCGACCGAGATGAACGGATCGATCTCGAGGATTCCCTTGGCGACATAGGTGCCGAGGAAACTCGCGGCGTCGTCGCGGCTGATGCCGTAGGTGGTCTGGGTCAGGTCGTTGGTGCCGAACGAGAAGAACTCCGCGGTCTGGGCGACGTCGCCGGCCATCAGGCAGGCGCGCGGTAATTCGATCATGGTGCCAACCTGATAGGCCAGCTTCTTGCCGGTCTCCTTCATCACCGACTGGGCCATCGCGTCGATCCGGCCCTTGACCAGGTCGAACTCGGCCTTGGTCGCGATCAGCGGCACCATCACCTCGAGGCCGACGGCCTTGCCGGTACGCTTTTCAGCCTCGACCGCGGCCTCGAAGATCGCGCGCGCCTGCATCTCGGCGATTTCAGGATAGGCGATGGCGAGGCGGCAGCCGCGGAAGCCCAGCATCGGGTTGAACTCGGCGAGGTCGCGGGCGCGATCGGCGAGCTTGCGCGGATCGGTGTTCATCGCACGCGCGACTTCCTCGATCTCGGCCTGGGTGTGCGGCAGGAACTCGTGCAACGGCGGATCGAGCAGGCGGACCGTGACCGGCAGGCCCTTCATGATCTCGAACAGCTCGACGAAATCGGCGCGCTGCATCGGCAACAGCTTCGACAGCGCCGCACGCCGCGACTGTTCGTCTTCGGAAAGGATCATCTCGCGCACGGTGCGGATGCGGGTTTCCTCGAAGAACATGTGTTCGGTGCGGCACAGCCCGATGCCCTCGCCGCCGAACTTGATGGCGGTGCGCGCATCGTCCGGCGTGTCGGCGTTGACGCGAACGCCGAGCTTGCGAACCTGGTCGGCCCAGCCCATCAGCGTGCCGAACTCGCCCGACAGTTTCGGCTCGATCATCGGCATCCGTCCGGCCAGCACCTGGCCGAGCGAACCGTCGATGGTGATGACGTCACCGGTCTTGAAGGTGCGCGAGCCGATGCTCATGGTGCCGCGGCCGTAATCGACGCGAATGGCGCCGCAGCCGGAGACACAGGGCTTGCCCATGCCGCGCGCGACCACGGCGGCGTGCGAGGTCATGCCGCCGCGGGTGGTGAGAATGCCTTCGGCGGCGTGCATGCCGTGAATGTCTTCCGGGCTGGTCTCGATCCGCACCAGGATGACGTTGCGGCCGTCGGCCTGAAGCTTGGCGGCTTCATCGGACGAGAATACGATCTCGCCCGACGCAGCGCCCGGCGAGGCCGGCAGGCCGGTCGCGATCACGTCGCGCTTGGCTGCGGGATCGATGGTCGGATGCAGCAATTGATCCAGCGACGCCGGATCGATCCGCATCACTGCGTCGTTTTTCGAGATCAGGCCCTCATTGGCGAGTTCGACCGCGATGCGCAGCGCGGCCTTGGCGGTACGCTTGCCGCCGCGGGTCTGCAGCATCCACAATTTGCCCTGCTCGACCGTGAATTCCATGTCCTGCATGTCGCGGTAGTGCTTTTCGAGCAGCGTGTAGAACCGCGTCAGTTCCTTGAACGCCTCCGGCATCGCGCTTTCCATCGACGGCTTGTCGGAGCCGGATTCCTGGCGCGCATCCTCGGTGATGTCCTGCGGCGTGCGGATGCCCGCGACCACGTCCTCGCCCTGCGCGTTGATCAGGAACTCGCCGTAGAGCTTGCTCTCGCCGGTGGAGGGATTGCGCGTGAACGCAACGCCGGTCGCAGAGGTTTCGCCCATGTTGCCGAACACCATGGCCTGCACGTTGACGGCAGTGCCCCAGGATTCCGGGATGTCATGCAGGCGGCGGTAGGTCACCGCGCGCGCGTTCATCCAGGATGAGAACACGGCGCCGATCGCGCCCCACAATTGCTCGTGCGGGTCCTGCGGGAAATCCCTGCCGGTCTCGCGCGCCACCGCTTCCTTGTACTTGCCGACCAGTTCGACCCAGTCGTCGCCGGTCAGATCGGTGTCGAGCGTATAGCCCTGGCCGTCCTTGAAGGTGTCGAGGATGTCCTCGAAATGATGATGCTCGAAGCCGAGCACCACATCCGAATACATGGTGATGAAGCGGCGATAGCTGTCATAGGCGAAGCGGCGATCGCCGGACAATTCGGCGAGCGCTTCGACCGTCCGGTCGTTGAGGCCGAGATTGAGCACGGTGTCCATCATGCCCGGCATCGAGGCGCGACCGCCGGAACGGACCGACACCAGCAGCGGATTCTCCGAATCGCCGAATGCCTTGCCGGTCAGCTTGCCGACATGGTCGAGCGCCTTCTCGACCTGGGCCTTCAATGCCGCCGGATAGGATTTGTCGTGGGCGTAGAAATAAGTACAGACCGAGGTCGGGATGGTGAAGCCCGGAGGCACCGGCAGGCCGAGATTGGCCATTTCGGCGAGGTTGGCGCCCTTGCCGCCCAGGAGGTCGCGCAGGCCCGCTTTGCCCTCGGCCTTGCCGTCGCCGAAGGTATAGACCCACTTGCCGGATTTTACCGTCTCGACGGCAGGCTTGCTCACCGGCGCCTTTTTGGCCGCCTTCTTCGCGACCTTGGCGACCGGCTTGGCCGGGGCCTTCTTCAGCGCCTTGCGGGCGGAAGGCGCGGCCGCGGCCTTGGGGCGCGCCGATGGCTTTGATTTCGCTGCGGATTTCACTGCAGCCTTCTTGGACTTCGCGACGGCTTTGGCCATGGATTCCAACTATCCGAAAAGGGGAGAAGATTGAGCGCCTTACACCACTTTGAGGGGTTCCGCGCAAGCCGCGAAACCCCGCTTTCCCGCGCTAGAACTTCAACATCTTGAACACGCCGAGGCCGGCCAGGCCGACCACGATCAGGTAGATGGCGACGATGAAATTCAGGAACCGCGGCATAATCAGAATCAGGACTCCCGCGATCAGGGCGATGATCGGGGAAATGTGCGCGGCGGTGATGGTCATTGAATTCTCCGGGGATGGGATGCGGGATATCGAATCGAGGGCGGCAACTTAACCGCTGGCGCGGTTCCGGAATAGCAAGACGCTCACACGTTCAACGGGTTCCAGCTTCCGCAACAATTCCCCAGAAATGCCGCGGATGAGGCCGCCATTTTCAGGAACAATGGTGTGCGCGATGAATTGGCTCGGGACGTGCGCGCTGGCTGACAGCCGGCGCTATTTCTCTCGCGAAGGAGTTGACTATGCGAACCAGGATACTTGCCATTGCAGCGATCGCCGGCGCGATGGCTGCCCCGCTCGCAGCGCAGGCGCAGAGCACGATCACCACGGGTGTCGGAGGCGGCAGCACGGTGGTCATCGGTGAACACGATGGCATCATGGCCGAACAGCGCCCGGCTTTCCGCGAATATATCGTGCGCGAGCGGGTGCCGAACTTACACGATCTCCGAGCGGGTGATCGTCGGCGGCGTGCTGCCGGAAGTCGGCGTGACCTATTACGACGTGCCGCAAACCTACGGTTCGACGCCGTATCGCTACACCGTGGTGAATGGCCAGACCGTGCTGGTCGAACCGCGCTCACGTCGCATCGTTCAGGTGGTCGACTAGACCCGATCGCCTGAACGGTTGGTCCGGGCGCCGCGCAAGCGGATGTGCGCGAGATACGACCGGACATGAAGCCCCGCCCGGCGTCCCCTCCGGGCGGGGTTTTCATTTGCATTTGTCGTTCCGGAATGACGATTGGCGCTATTCCCGAATTTCCAGCCCGGCCTTCTTCACCACCAGCCGGTGAATCTTCTTTCCCGATGAGGCGCTGACGGCCTCTTCATCGAGCAATACGGTCGTGGTCTTCAGTTCCGCCAGCACGACCGCGGCATCGAACGCCGCGTAAAGCCTGCCCTGGGCGTCGCGATGATCGGCGTTCTCGGTGACGCGCCAGCTCAGGTAAAGAATGCCGCTCGGCTTGACGATATCGAGCAGGCGGCGAACCGACGGCGCGATCTGCTTGTGCTCGAGGTGCATGATCACGGTCTCGCACAGGACATTATCGAACGTGCCGATGCCGCGCAGTTCGGGCAGTTCCGCCTGCGCAAACTTGAGGCCGGGGTGCCGCCGGCGCGCTTCGTCGAGCAGGGCTTCGCAGGCGTCGAAGCCTGCGGCCGGAAAACCGTTTGCATTCAGCCAGGCGACCTCGCGGCCACCCCCGCAGCCGATATCGGCCGAGTTCCCGCCCCTGACAAAAAAACGCTCGACGACTTCCTGAAGATCAACCGGTGCAGGCTGACCGTGCCAGTCTTCCGCGAACGCCGCCGCATTCAGGTCGTAAGCGGCGCGCGTCTGTCGGTCCATGGTCTAGCCTTCGATCTTCGAAAAATCCGCGACCGCACGGGTGGCGGCGCGGATTTCGTTCAACAGCTTTAGTCGGTTCTCGCGCACGGCAGGTTCATCGTCATTGACCTTGACCTTGTCGAAGAACGCGTCGACCGCCGGGCGCAGCTTCGCCATCGCGCCCATGGCGGCGGCGAAATCTTCCCTGGCGACCGCAGCTCCGGCCTCGCTCTGGACCTGATCGATCGCCTTCGCCAGCGCCTTCTCCTCCGGCAGCTTGTAGAGCCCGGGATCCGGCGCGCCGTCGAACGACCGCTTGTCCTTCTTCTCCTCGATCGAGAGGATATTGGATGCCCGCTTGGTTCCTGCAAGCAGGTTCTTGCCGTCGTCTGTTTCGAGGAATTTTCCGAGCGCCTCGACGCGGCGGACTACCATCAAGAGGTCGTCCTGGCCGCCGAGCGAGAACACCGCATCGACGAGATCGTGACGCGCGCCCTGATCGCGGAGTTGGACTTTCAGGCGGTCGGCGAAGAAGGAGAGGAGGTCAGGTCGAACCTGTTCGTAGGAAGGCAACGTTCCGACAATGTCATACCCTGGTCATGGCATCGGCGAGCACCAGAGTGACGTGCTTCGCATCGCTCGTTGTTCGACTAGAGTGCAAACTGCTGCTGTCAGGTCAAGCACAGCCTTCGACTTGAACGGCTCCGACGTGTTCGTTCGTCAAAATGCAGCAGTTATTGACGCGTAGCTGCGCCATCTTCGTTGGCAGGAATCGAAGTGTTTCCACGTTGGTTCCGAAGTAAGCGAAGCATAGGAACTCTGAATAGTGAGTTGCAACAGCGAATTCGACCTTCAAGAAGCAGCCTAATTACCCCAAGCGCCGCTCGACGTAGCGCATACGGATCCTTGCTCCTGTCGGCTTCTCGTCGATCGCCCAGAACCCGACCAACGTATCGATCTTGTCGGCCAGCGCCACCGCGACGCTCACCGGATGCGGTGGGCACGCGATCGGCGGGGCCTTGCGGCTTGTAATGCTCTTCGCTGGCGGCGGCGACGGAGGCGTCCTCGCCTTGCGCCAGCGCGTAGTACTTGCCCATCAAGCCCTGCAGTTCAGGGAATTCGCCGACGACTTCGGTGAGCAGATCGGCTTTCGCCAGTTGCGCCGCGCGCTTCGCCTTCTCGACATCGGCGCCGACCAATGGCGCGATCTCCGCGACCAGCCGCTCGATGCGCTCGATACGCTCGGCCTGCGTGCCCAGCTTCTCGTGAAACACGATCTGATCGAATTTCGGCAAACGCGCTTCGAGCTTCGTCTTCAGGTCCGTCTCATAGAAGAACTTCGCATCCGACAGCCGGGCGCGGATTACGCGCTCGTTACCGCCGACGATGGTCTTGCCGCCGTCGGTCGCCTCGATGTTGGCGGTGAGGATGAACTTGTTGGTGAGCTTTCCCGTCTTGGGATCTCGGACCACAAAGCATTTCTGGTTGTTGCGGATGGTGGCGCGGATGACCTCGTCCGGGATCGACAAATATTCCTGTTCGAACGATCCCATCAGCGCGACCGGCCACTCGACGAGTCCGGCCACTTCGTCGGCCAGCACCTGGTCTTCCACCAGTTCAAAGCCCTGCGCGAATGCCAATTCCTTGGCATCCGCCAGGATGATGTCCTTGCGCGCCTGCGGGTCGAGCACGACCTTCGCCGATTTCAGCTTGGCTTCGTAATCCTCGAAGCGGCGCACCGAGATCGCCGATGGCGCCATGAAGCGATGGCCGAAGGTGGTCTGCCCGGCCTCGATGCCGTCAACGGAAAATTTTACGATGTCAGGCTCTTCGGTCTCCAGACCGAAGGTCGCGATGATCGAATGCAGCGGCCGTACCCAGGAGAGCGAGCCTGACTTGGCCGAGCGCTCGCCCCAGCGCATCGATTTCGGCCAGGGGAAGGTGCGGATGATGACCGGCAGAATCTCAGCGATCACGTCGATCGCGGCGCTGCCGGGCTTTTCGATCAACGCGATGTAGAAATCGCCCTTTGGGTCGCGCTGAATCTTTGCTTCATCGAGCGATTTGAGGCCGGTCGCTTTCAAGAAACCCTGCACCGCCGCATCGGGGGCGCCGATTTTCGGTCCGCGGCGTTCGGTCTTCAAATCAGGCTGCCGCGCCGGAATGCCGTGCACGGTCAGCGCCAGCCGCCGCGGCGTGGCGAAGGCTTTGGCGCCCTCATAGACGAGGCCTTCGGCGACCAGCTTGTCGGTGACCATACGGCGCAGATCGTCCGCCGCCTTGGCCTGCATGCGCGCGGGGATTTCCTCGGAGAACAGCTCCAGCAGAAGATCAGGCATCAGACCGCCCTGCCCGCTTCGGTGTGAACCCAGGCTTCACCGCAAGCCTTAGCCAGTTCGCGCACCCGCATGATGTAGCTTTGTCTTTCGGTCACCGAGATCACGCCGCGGGCATCGAGCAGGTTGAAGACGTGGCTGGCCTTGATGCACTGGTCATAGGCCGGCAGCGCCATCAGATGCGCCTCGCGCTTGCCGTCCTTCCAACCTGCGTCGAGATATTTCCGGCAAGCCTCTTCCGCCATCGTGAATTGCCTGAACAGCATCTCGGAATCGGAGTGCTCGAAATTGTGCCGGGAATATTCCTGCTCGGCCTGCAGGAACACGTCGCCATAGGTGACCTTGTCGGCGCCGTCGCGGCCGTTGAAGTTGAGGTCGTAGACGCGGTCGACGCCCTGCACATACATCGCAAGACGCTCCAGCCCGTAGGTGAGTTCGCCGGCGACCGGTGCGCATTCGACGCCCGCGACCTGCTGGAAGTAAGTGAACTGGCTGACTTCCATGCCGTCGCACCAGCACTCCCAGCCCAGCCCCCAGGCGCCGAGCGTCGGGCTTTCCCAATCGTCCTCGACGAAGCGGATGTCGTGCAGGCTGGAATCGATGCCGATGGCGGCGAGCGATTTCAGATAGAGATCCTGAAGGTTTGGCGGCGACGGCTTCATGATCACTTGAAACTGGTAGTAGTGCTGCAGCCGGTTGGGATTTTCGCCGTAACGGCCGTCCTTCGGCCGCCGCGAGGGCTGCACATAGGCCGCATTCCAGCGCTTCGGCCCCAGCGCGCGCAGCGTCGTTGCGGGGTGGAAGGTGCCGGCGCCCATTTCCATGTCGTAGGGCTGCAGGATCACGCAGCCTTGTTCAGCCCAAAACCGCTGCAGCGCGAGGATGAAGCCCTGGAACGAGCGTTCCGGGCGCATATGGTCAGGCAAGGCGTCCATCGGCAGAATCGGTCTCGCGAGGGGGTTTTAGGAGCGCGGGACCGTATCGGCGTGGAAGCGGGGAATCAAGGCGATGGGGGGATAACGGAGCTTGCGCCCCCTCTCCCGCGCTTGCGGGGGAGGGCTGGGGTGGGGGTGCCGCCGCGAGTAAGACTGCTCGTGTGGAGAGAGTTTCCCCCACCCGTATCGCATCTATCGATGCGATACGACCTCCCGCGCAAGCGGGAGAGGTAAAGCCTAACCCGGCCGGTAAGCCCCGGTCACGGGGTCACGCCGCAGGGTGGGAATTTCGCCCGTGTGGGCGGCCTCGGCGACGCGGGCCAGCCGCGCCTCTTCCAGTTCCCTGTTGATGCGGACGGCAGTCTTGTAGGCCCAGCGGACCACGGCGAGCCCGCCCAGGGCACCCGCGAATGCGATCAACGGCGGCATCGGTCGATCCTTGTCGTTCAAATGTTCAGCCCCCATGGCTACCATTCTCCCCCAAGCCGGGCTGCGCCGCAATTCCGCTTTTGGGACTAAATGGCGCGCTCACATACGCGTTAGAACCCGAATTTGGCCCAAATCGCCCGGGTTTCGAGCGCCGAAATCACCTCATCCGGCAATCCCCCGATACCGTCCAGTGCCGCCAACGACCCCGCCCCCGGCGACCGCCGGCCCAACAGCCCGGACAGCATGCCGCTGGCGGGCGCGATCACGGGCGTCAGCACCTTGTCGCCAAAGCGCGCGCGCAGCGTCGAGCGGATATCGCCGATACTGTCTGCAAGGCCCAGCGACACGGACTTCTCGCCCGCCCAGTACTCGCCCGTGAACAGGACGCCTTCGGATCCCTTGAGGCGCGCGCCGCGGCTGCCCTTGACCAGCGCGATGAAGATGGCGTGGATCTCACGTTGAAGCGCCTTCAGGCGTCTGACGTCGTCGGGATCTTCCGGCAGGAACGGATCCAGCATCGCTTTGTGCTCGCCCGCCGTGTAGAGCCGCCGTTCGACGCCGATTTTCTTGATCAGTTCCTGAAAGCCGAAACTGCCGCCGACCACGCCGATCGAGCCCAGGATCGAGGACGGATCGCAGAATATCTCGTCGCCCGCGCAGGCGATCATGTAGCCGCCGGAGGCCGCGACGTCCTCGACGAATACCAGCACCGGCAGCTTCTTTTCCGCGGCGAGTTGCCTGATCCGCAAATAGATCTGGCGCGATTGCACCGGCGAGCCGCCGGGCGAATTGATCACCAGCGCCACGGCCTTGGCATGTTTGGTGGCGAAGGCGCGTTCGAGCGTCTTGGCAATGCCCGCCAGCGACAGGCCCGGCCGCAGCGGCGTCACCGCGCCGATCACGCCTGACAACCGCACCACGGGCACCACCGCCGCCCCGCGCCGAAACCTGGCCGGGACCCATTCCCTGACCTTGTCGATGAGGCCCGGCAATCCCGCGCGATCACTAAATTGTTCACTCATGCCGTTACCTCGAATTAACCATTTTTTATCACGCCAATGTCATTGCAAAGGACGGAACGCCTTTGGGCAGGAACGCCTTTTGCATTGTGGCCGGCGAGGCTGCAATGGTGCAGCGGAGAGTGACATGAAAATCTATCTGCTGATAATGCTCATCGGCAGCCTGTTGGCGGCGACCCACTTCACTTCGGCGCCGAAACGGCAGTCGGAAACACTGCCGCAATAGGGTCCTGATCGCGACGCGCGCGATCGTGCCGCCCTTACGACCTGGCAAGCGGCAAACTCCCGTTCCCGGCCAGAATCTCCTGCACCCATTTATTGGGCACGCCTGACTCATCATTAAGCATCAGGGCCGGATGGATCTGCGTCGGCGCCCGCCCGCCCTTGATCGCGCGAACCAGAATGCGGATGGCCGGTCCCCTTGCGTCGCCGTGAACCGGCAACAGTTCCAGGCTCCCGAAGCCGTGATCGAGCGCGGAGAGCACCTCGGCAATTCCATCGGCGCGCCAGATCAGCGTCAGCACGCCCCGCGACTTGAGAATGCGCCGCGCCGCGTGACTCCATTTCGACAGCGTCGTTGCGGTCGCCATATGCGCGATCCCGCGCGCCGTGTCGGGCGAGGCGCGATGCCGCGCGGGATCGTTGAAGGGCGGATTCATCAGCACCGCATCGACACTGTCAGGAGCCAACCCGGCCGCGGCAAAGGCTGCCGCATCGGCCTCCACGTCGAGCACGATCACGTCAGCGTGAATCGCATTCGCATCTGCATTGGCGCGCGCAAGGCCCGCCAGCACGGCATCGATCTCGACCAGAACCAGATCGATGCCGGCCACGCGCCTGCCAACCGCGAGGCCCGCGACGCCTGCGCCGGTGCCCAACTCTGCGACGCGGTCGCCCGGACGGGCTGCGGTTGCCGCCGCGAGCAGCACCGCATCGTGACCGGCGCGATGTCCCGATTTCAGTTGCCTCACGCGCAATTGCCCGCCGAGAAACGCATCCTCGGTGAGTTCGAGGACGGGATCAGTCATCGGGGCGTAATTCGTGAGCCAGGCCCGCCTCGGCCAGCAACTGGCGGGCCTCGCGATTGTCGTCCTCATGAACCAGGATACGGCGCGGCAGGATGCCGAGCGATCCCTCGATGACGCTCATGTTCTGGTCCAGCACCAGGTGATGGATATTGGCGCCGTCGAGCAGCGCGCCGACTGCGGAAACCAGCACGATATCGTTGGTCCTGACCAATTCCCGCACGTGACGCTCTCCTGTTCGCCGGGGTGCGGCAACGACACCGGGCCTGTCAACTACTACCTGCCCTTGCCGCCCCAGCCGGCACTTTCTATTGTAGATCAGGATAGTGCGAATTGACCAAAAGTGGAGACCTGCGTGGCGGTTATTGTACCTTTCGAAAGCCCGAACGCTTCGATTGATGCGCTGGTCGGGCTTGTCGCCGCCGACATGGAACGGGTCAACGCCACGATCCTGTCGCGGACGGGGTCGGAAGTCACCATGATTCCCGAGGTCGCCAACCACCTGATCTCCTCGGGCGGCAAGCGTCTCCGCCCGATGCTGACGCTGGCGATGGCGAGCCTCACCGGCTATTCCGGCGACGGCCATATCAAGCTCGCGGCATCCGTCGAATTCATGCACACCGCGACGCTGCTGCATGACGACGTGGTCGACGAAAGCGAACTGCGGCGCGGCAAGCTGTCGGCGCGGATGCTGTGGGGCAACGAGGCCAGCGTGCTGGTCGGCGATTTCCTGCTCGGCCAGGCGTTTCGCATGATGGTCGAAGTCGGCTCGCTGCGCGCGCTCGATATTCTTTCCTCGGCCGCGGCCACCATCGCCGAAGGCGAAGTGATGCAGCTCGCCGCCGCCAAGAACACCGCAACCACCGAGGACGAATATCTCGCCGTCATCCGCGGCAAGACCGCCGAATTGTTCGCCGCCGCCTGCGAGGTCGGGCCTGTCATTGCGAACCGGCCCAAGGCGGAGCAGACCGCGTGCCGCTCGGTCGGCATGAATCTCGGCATCGCATTCCAGCTCGTTGACGACGTTCTCGACTATGGCGGCAAGGCCGCCAAGCTCGGCAAGAACATCGGCGACGATTTCCGCGAGGGCAAGATCACGCTGCCGGTGGTGCTGGCGTTCCGCCGCGGCAATGACGGCGAGCGCGCGTTCTGGATCAAGGCGTTGGAGCGCGGCGAGATCGGCGACGGCGATCTCGATCACGCCATCGGATTGATGACCAAGCATCGCGCGCTGGAAGACACCATCAGCCGCGCCCAGCATTACGGCGCGATGGCCGTCGACGCTCTCGCGCTGTTCCCGGCTTCGCCGATGAAGACCGCGCTCGAACAGGTCGTGGCGTTCTGTTTGGCACGGTCACATTGATCGATGACCATAGCGTAGGATGGGTGGAGCGCAGCGATACCCATCAGCCGTTTCCCCATGAAGCGATGGGTATCGCTTCGCTCCACCCATCCTACGAAACCCCGTTGCACCAATGAACGACGCAAGTTTTCCGCTGTTTCTGCTTGCGGCGCTTGTTATTGCCGCGGTTCCCGGTCCCGGGATCTTTTACGTCGCCGCAAGAACGCTGGCGGGCGGCAGCAAGGCCGGCATTGCGTCGACGTTCGGGACCGCGCTCGGCGGGCTCGTGCATGTGATCGCAGGCGGGCTTGGCGTCTCGGCGATCATTCTTGCAAGCGCCGAACTCTTCGCCGTGCTGAAATTCGCGGGCGCGGTCTATTTGATCTGGCTCGGCATCAGGACGTTCCGCGAGGCCCGTCACTTGCTGCCGGAACAGATCGCTCCGGTCGGCTCGAAGCGGGCTTTTCGGGATGGCGTGCTCGTCGAAGCGCTCAATCCCAAGACGGCGGCCTTCTTTCTGGCCTTCATCCCGCAGTTCCTTGATCCGGCCGGCAGTTACCCTGCCCTCCAGTTCATGACATTGGGACTAATCTCGGTCGCGCTCAATACGTTGGTCGATTTCATGGTCGTGCTGCTGGCATCGACGGCGCATTCGGGCCTCGTGCGGCGACCACGGCTGTTTCAACGCCTGCGACAGGGATCGGGGCTGTTCATCGCCGGGCTCGGGGTTTCGCTGGCGCTGGCGCGCCGGCCTAGCTCGTAGGATGGGTAGAGCGCAGCGAAACCCATCACGTCATGCGAGCTGTGAGCCAGTCGATGGGTTTCGCTGCGCTCTACCCATCCTACAAAAATCTCAGCTCAGTACCCCCGCATGCACCCACCATTCGGGGTGGCGCCCGCGGATCTGCTCCGCGGCACGTTGGGCCTCGGCGGTATTCTCATAGATCGCAAAGCAGGTGGCGCCTGATCCCGACATCCGCGCCAGCCAGGCGCCATTGGTGGCGCTCAGCGCCGAGATGACTTCACCAATCACAGGCTCGACGCGCATCGCCGGCGTTTCCAGGTCATTGGAACTGGCGGCCAGCAATTCGACCCAATCTTCCAGCGACGCACCTTCTTCGGGCCATGACCGGTCCTGGAAAAATACATCGGTGGCGCCGACCAGCAATTCGCCGTTGCGCAGGCCGAGCGCTTTGAAGACGTCGCGGGTTGCGACGGGAACGCAGGGGTTCACCATCACGCAGGGCATTTTTGGCAGGTTCAGCGGCTGCAGCGTTTCGCCGACGCCGGTCATGACGCAGGCCAGCGACCGGACGCACACCGGCACGTCCGCCCCGGTCAGTTGCGCGACCTCGATAATGCGGCGATCGTCGAGCGCCAGCCCGTTCAGCTGCGCCAATAGCCGCAACGCCGCTGCGGCGTCCGCCGAACCGCCGCCGATGCCGGCCGCGACCGGCAATACCTTGTCGAGGCTGAAGCTGCCGGCCTTCATATTCGGAACGCGCTCGGCCAGCAGGCGCGCGGCCTTCAGCACCAGATTGTCCGATGTCTCGCCGCAGGCCTGCGCCAGCGGTCCGGACATTTTCAGATCGAGATCGGAACCCGGCGTCAGCGTCAGACGATCGGCGCAATCGGCAAACGCCACCACGCTTTCGAGATCGTGGTAACCATCCGCACGGCGGCCATTAACCCGCAAAGTCAGGTTGACCTTGGCGCGCCCCTCATCACTCAGTCCCGGCATTCCCGAACAGCCCCTAAAGTCCTTCCGTCAGCCGCCCTTGCCTTCTTCTTTTTTCTTGTCGGCGGACGCCGCAGAAGAGGTGTCTTCAGGCAGACCATTGGCGATCTTGGCCTCGATCTTCGGCAATTCTTCCGCCTCGGGCTTGAGGTCGCGGGCATGGGCCCACTGGAATTTGGCTTCCAGCGTCCGGCCGACGCGCCAATAGGCATCGCCGAGATGGTCGTTGATGGTGGGATCCTCGGGCTTGAGGTCGATCGCGCGCTCCAGGTGCTTCACCGCGTCCTCGAAATTGCCGATGCGGAAATAAGCCCAGCCGAGCGAATCCACGATGTAGCCGTCGTCGGGCCGCTGATCGACGGCACGCTTGATCATCTTCATGCCTTCGTCGAGATTGATGCCCTGGTCGATCCAGGAATAGCCGAGATAGTTCAGGACATGCGGCTGCTCGGGCTGCAGTTCGAGCGCCTTGCGCATGTCGGCCTCGGCCTTGTTCCACTGCTTGGAACGTTCCTGGCAAATGCCGCGATAATAATAGGTGACCCAGGTGTTCTTGTCGGTCGCGCCGGGCATCGCATCGATCGCCTGCGAATAGGTCGCGGCGCAATCGCCGAACTTCTTGCGGCCACGCTCGATGTTGCCAAGCGCCATGATGGCTTCGATATCCTTCGGCGCTTCCGCAGTGACACCCTTCAGGATCTTGATCGCCTCGTCGCTGCGGTCGGCGGCGTCGAGATTGGTGGCAAGCTGGATCTGCGCGTTGCGCTTGAGCGGCGAGCTGGCCGGCATGCGCTCATAGACCTTGATCGCCATCTGCGGCTTCTTCACCAACTCGTAGAGATCGGCGAGCGACAGCAGCGCCAGCGGATGATTGGGCTGCAGGTACAGCGCGAGTTGCAGGTAGACCAGCGCCAGATCCTCGCCGCCGCGGCGGGTGAGCGTTGCGCCGATGCCGTACAGCGCCTCGGCCGCGCCGGCCTGTGCCGAATCGACCAGCGGCGGCAGCTTCTTGCCGGCCTTGGTGTCGCGCAGGCCTTCCTGCACCAGCGGGTGCCGCGGCAGCTTCTTGTCGAAGGCCTCGTAGATGCCGGTCGCCGCCGCGCCGTCCTTGTTGCGCGACAGCCAGCGCGCATAGGCGTCGGAAACGCGAAGCATGGAATCGTCGAGCTTGTAGGCGCGCTCAAAGCGCGTCCCGGCATCCTTTTCCTTGCCCGACGTCTCGAGGATCATGCCGGTGTGGAGATCCTTGAAGATCGGATACCATTCAGGCCCGGTCAGCTTGTCGATATTGGCGACCGCGGCCTTGGCATCGCCGGCGCCATAGGTCGCCCAGCCCGACAACAGCGTCGCCACCAGATCGGTGATCGGCCCGCGGATCGACTGGTTGATGTTGAGCTGCGCGGCTGGATATTTCTTCTGCTTGAGGTCGCGCACGCCGACCACCAGCCGCGCCACGCGGTTGGACTTGTCCATCGTCAGAATGCGGTCGGCGAGCTTGACGGCCTCGTCGATGTCGCCGTCCGCCAGCGAGGAGATGAAGGCGCGGTCGAGCAGTTCGTTGTTCTTCGGGTCGGTGCGCAGCGCCGAGCGGTAGAATGCCGCGGCCGAAGCGGCGTCACGTTCCACGCTGGCGTGGCGCGCGGCAAGATAGCTGCCGGACGTGGTCAGCGCTTTCAGATCGGTCTTGCTCGGGAATTGCGCGGCGTTATCGCCCGTGTGTTCGGGCGTCTGCGCCGAAACCGCGACGGGCGCGGCCAGTGCGGCGAGGGTAATTGCGGCGATCGTCCAACGGTTGAAACGAGTGGAAAGCATCACGGTTCGCCTAGCTCCAGGATGTAGGGCAGGATCTTAACAATCGGTCTTGCCGATCGGTCTCGAATGCAAACCCAAGTGGCGGCATCTCGGTCTGCGACAATGCCGCTTTTGGCGTTCAACCGCAAGGATACGGGTTGGCGAATCGATTGGCAGATTAGGCCCTTAGGCCGCCGATTTAGCCATCCCAACCCGGTAACGCTTTCAGTATGGCGGTATCGTGACCGCCGGCGGTATTATCAGAACGCCCAATGGCGTTCCGGCTTCTGTTATCACGCGTTTTCTTCACGCGAACCGGGGCACCTCGCTTGAAAACGCTATGATCCGGCTCACGCAATCGTGGTCAGACCGGGCCTTTATTACATGCCCTCGTAATTGGGGCCGCCGCCGCCCTCCGGCGGAACCCAGGTGATATTGCCGTTCGGGTCCTTGACGTCGCAGGTCTTGCAGTGGACGCAGTTCTGGGCGTTGATCTGGAAGCGCGGGCCAGCGCCCTCCTCGACCCATTCGTAAACGCCGGCCGGGCAATAGCGGTTCGAAGGACCGGCATAGACGTCGTGCTCCGACGTCTTCTGCAGGTTCATGTCGGCGACCTTCAGATGAACCGGCTGGTCCTCTTCATGATTGGTGTTGGAGAGGAACACCGAGGACAGCTTGTCGAAGGATATCTTGCCGTCCGGCTTCGGGTAGACGATCGGCGTATGCGTCTTCGCCGCATCCAGCGTCTTGCGGTCGGGCTTGGCATGCGACTGGGTCCCGAACAGCGAGAAGCCCAGCGTATTGCACCACATGTCGAAACCGCCCAGCGCCACGCCGATGATGGTGCCGAACTTCGACCATAGCGGCTTGACGTTGCGGACCCGGTGCAGGTCCTGGCCTACGGCGGAATCCCGCCAGGCGTTCTCGTATTCCACCAGTTCGTCATTGGCGCGGCCGGCGCCGAGCGCAGTGGCGACGTGTTCGGCGGCGAGCATGCCGCTGCCCATCGCGTTGTGCACGCCCTTGATCCGCGGCACGTTGACGAAACCGGCCGCGCAGCCGATCAGCGCGCCGCCCGGGAAACTCAGCCGCGGTACCGACTGATAGCCGCCCTCGGTGATGGCGCGCGCGCCGTAGGCCAGCCGCTTGCCGCCTTCGAAGACGGGGCGGATCGAAGGATGGGTCTTGAAGCGCTGGAATTCGTCGAACGGCGACAGATACGGATCGTCGTAATTGAGATGCAGGACGAAACCGACCGCTACCTTGTTGTCGTCGTAGTGATAGAGGAACGAGCCGCCGCCGGTGGAATTATTCAGCGGCCAGCCGAACGAATGCTGGATCAGACCCTTCTGGTGTTTGGCGGGATCGATCTGCCAGACTTCCTTCAGGCCGATGCCGAACTTCGGCGGCTCGCTTTTGGCGTCGAGCGCGTATTTCGCGATCAGCTGCTTGCTCAGGCTGCCGCGCGCGCCTTCGGCGAACAGCGTGTATTTGCCGAGCAGCTCCATGCCGCGGGTGTAGGAATCCTTGTGGCTGCCGTCTTTGGCAATGCCCATGTCACCGGTGGCGATGCCGCGCACCGCGCCGTTGTCGTCATAGAGCACCTCGACCGCGGCAAAACCCGGATAGATTTCGACGCCGAGCGCTTCGGCCTTCGGCGCCAGCCAGCGGCAGACATTGCCGAGCGAGCCGATATAGCAGTGATGATTGTTCATCAGCGGCGGCATCGCGAAGTTCGGCAGCCGGATCGCGCTGGTCGCGGTGGTCCAATAGAAGTGGTCGTCCTTGACCTGGGTTTTCAGCGGACAATCCGCGTCCTCACGCCAGTCCGGGATCAGTCTGTCGAGGGAGACCGGATCGATCACGGCGCCCGACAGGATGTGCGCACCGACCTCGGAGCCCTTCTCCACCACGACGATGCTGAGATCGGCGTTGAGCTGCTTCAGCCGGATCGCCGCGGCGAGGCCCGACGGGCCGGCGCCGACGATCACGACGTCGAATTCCATGGATTCGCGGGGAGGAAGCTCTTCTGCACTCATGATCTGATCTCAGCCCAATTGAGAACGGCTCTAAAGGTCGTTGTTTCCGATTTTTGCGGGGAGGACAACCACGGAAATGCAATGTGAGGCGTTTCGTGGCGGTGCAATCCATTATAGATTGGCATAATGGATTTCATCCCCGAACCCGCGCCTACCATTCGGCAATTGCTGGCCTTTTATCTGGAGGCCGGGGTGGATTGCGCGTTGGCGGAGGAGCCGCTCGACCGGCTGGCGGAGCCCGATGTGCCTGCCGCCCCCGTGGTCCGCGAAACCGCCCCGCCTCCCCGGCTCGTCAAAGAAATCCCGGCAGCGATGGCGGCTGTTCCGCGCAGCGAAATCGCGCCGGCGCCGGAAGCGGCGATTGCCTCCGCACGCGATGCGGCGCGGACCGCGCCGACGCTGGAGGCGCTGCGCGCGCTGCTGGAAAATTTCGAGGGTTGCGCGCTGAAAAACACCGCGACGCGGCTGGTGTTTGCCGACGGCAATCCCGAAGCGCGCATCATGTTCGTCGGCGAAGCGCCCGGCCGCGACGAGGATATCGAAGGCCTGCCTTTCGTCGGACGTTCCGGCAAGTTGCTGGATCGGATGATCGCGGCGATCGGGCTCGACCGCAGCAAGGCCTACATCGCCAACGTGATCCCGTGGCGGCCGCCCGGCAACCGCACCCCGACGCCGCAGGAGACGCAGATCTGCCTGCCGTTCATCCAGCGGCAGATCGAGCTCGTGAATCCCGACGTGCTGGTGACGCTCGGCAATCCCTCGACGCAGACGCTGCTGTCGACCCGCGACGGCATCATGAAAACCCGCGGCAAGTGGTTCGACTACGACACCGGCACGCGCACGATCCGCGCCATGGCGACGTTCCACCCGGCCTATCTGTTGCGGTCGCCATCCTACAAGCGGATGTCGTGGCAGGATTTGCGCGCGATCGCCAAGGTGCTGGAGCAAGCGCCCTCGGCTTGACGCTTACGACTACGGCGCTTTCGGCCGCACGATCGCCCAGCCGACCCGCAACAACGGCTGCCGGCCATTCACCAGCCATTCGAAGGCGCGCGGCACTTCCGGCACCAGGCCGGGAAACCGCTGCGCGATCTCAGGAGGCGGTGCGCCCGATGTATCGGAGGCGCGCCACACCACCACGCCGCCGGTTTCGTTGAACTTCGCAACCGACAGCCACGGGGTTCGTTGCGGCGTGGCATCGAGCAGCAGATGCGGACGGCCCCTGTCCATCGCGATGATGGTCGCAAGCTGCGGATCGCCGGTCACCGCACGCAGCCGCTGATTGGTTCGGCGTTCGAAACTGTCGCCGAAGAAACGCGCGATGGCCTTTGCCGGCATCGAGGTCGACACTTCCGTGTTGCCGGTCCACGGCTGGAAGAACGTGATCGCAATCACCGCCAGCGCCGGCGCCACCAGCGTCGCCGCCCAGACCGAACGCAACAGGCGCTGACGCCGCAAATAGATGAGATCGCCGGTCGCAACGATCACGGCAAGCCCCGACATTAGCAGCGCCACGCCTGCGCCACCCACGACGCGATCGAGATTGAACAGGCCTCCGACCAGGCTTCCGAGCAGCGCCGGGGCGATGGCGAAGAAATAGACGAATTCGCGCGCCAGCGGATCGACGGGCGGACGATAGATGATGGGCGCTTCTTCGGCGTTGCGCGCAAACCAGGCGGAGTTGAGCAGCACCAGCACCACGATCCCCAGCATCGCCAGCACCAGGCCGGCCAGCAGCTCACCCGATTGCAGGACGCGCGCGCCGAGATCCGATATCGCCGGCCAGGACGGCATGGCGAGCGCATCGGCACGGAGCAGCCAGATCACATAGGGCAAGGCCAGCACGACGATCACGAGCAGCGCATAGAGCGGATCGAACGACATCAGCGTGCGCCGCCCCCGGGGCGTGGCAACGGCAAATCCTGCCAGCAGCAGCAACAGCCCGATCGCGGCCGACGTCGTCAGCAGCAACAGGCCGGCTTCGATCGACCATGCAAACCATGCGCTGCGCCGGCTCTGGCCGATCAACTGCCAGGAATGCAACAACAGCAATGCCCAGAGCGGGCGCGCCAGCACCAGCGGGCCGAATTCGGCGCCGGGCGCGCTGAAGGCCACGACCGTCAACGACAGCAGCACCGCAAGCACCGCCTGCTGCCCGCCGACAATCGCGCGTGCCAGCTGATAGAAGGTCAGGAAGGTGACAACGGTACAGACCTGCGCCAGCAGATAGACGCCGAACATATGATTACCGACCACGCGAAACGCGATGTCGGCAAGCCAGGAGGCGAGCGGCGGACCGAGGTCGGTTCCGACCTGGTACTCGCGGCCGAAAGCCAGCAAGGTCGCCACATCAGCGGGCGGGCTGCGATAGAGCAACGTCGGCAGGACAAGCCAAAGCCCGGCCTGCAGCAGCACCACGAGCCAGACCACCAGCCGCGGCCGGGCGCGGATCAGTTCGACAACGAGCGAGGTGAAGCGCATGAAATGTCCGAAATGCCCGGGCCGAGCCCCCTGCCCGAAGACTTTTGATAGAGCGCACCAGCCGCAGAGGCAACCATCGCGTTTTCACGCGTAACGATTGCCGTTCGCTGTGGGAAACGCGCTGACCAACCGTGCCTCAAACAGCAGCCGAAACCCCGGATGCGATTGCTGTGTCCGCCGCAAATAGGTCAGGATCGCGTACGATCGGCTCGGGAAAATGCTTCAGTCGCGCCGCAATCACCGGCGCGAAGAATCGGCGGTGGTGGACGCTCGGCCCTAACCGGTCCAGCGCCTCGCGATGTTCCGGCACCGCGTAACCCTTGTGGGTTTCGAAGCCATAACCCGGGCAATCCAGCGCCAGCGCGCACATCAGGCGGTCGCGCGTCACCTTGGCGATGATCGATGCCGCCGCGATCGACATCACGATACCATCGCCGCCGATCACGGCGTCACAGTCGCAGGGCGCATCGACCTTGTCGCGGCCGTCGACGAATACGTGCTGCGGCATCTCGGGCAGCGCACCGACGGCGCGCGCCAGCGCCCACAGCGAGGCACGCAGAATATTGTCGCGATCGATTCGCGCGGGCGAAGCGAAAGCGACAGCAAATGAAGACGTTGCGCAGATTTCCTCGAACAATTCCTCGCGGCGCTCGGCGGATCAGGCGCTTGGAATCGTCGATGCCTTTGGGGATTCGCTTCGGGTCCAGCACGACGGCGGCGGCCACCACCGGACCTGCCAGCGGCCCCCGTCCCGCCTCGTCGCAGCCGGCCACCGGCCAGATACCGCGCTTGATCAGCGCCCGCTCGCGGCGAAAGCTCGGCGGCGCGACCGCGATCACGCCCTTGGGCAGCTCGGTCTTTTCCCTGCTGGCCTTCTTGTCGGATTTTTTGACGGACTTGTCCCGAATCATGCCGGGATGGTGCTCGAAACGAGCAAGCCCGCGCAACCGGGAACCGGGCGCAATTCCCGTTATTCAACACATGCGGGGGCATATCCTAATGCATCGGATGAACCTTTGATCTCGCCGTCATGCCCGGCCTTGTGCCGGGCATCCACGTCTTTGCTCCAACAATCAAGAAAGACGTGGATGGCCGGGACAAGCCCGGCCATGACGAAAAGTGAGTCACTTTCAGGCGGTTAGAATGGCCCGTGAAAATGCTGCGTTCTTTTTCGGCCAGACTCTCAAAACAAGCTCAACTGCTGTCCGCTTCGCTTCGGCCTGATAAAATGATCGGTCGTCAATTTGACACGGCGCTTGTTGAGGCCGAGCTTTTCGCAGGCGATTTCGAAGCGGCGGCCGATCATCCAGGCCATCGGACCGGTCCCCTTCATCCGGGTGCCCCATTGCGAGTCGTAGTCGCGGCCGCCGCGCATGTCGCGGATCAGGGTGAAGACGTGGCGGTAACGGTCGGGATAGTTCGCCATCAGCCATTCGCGGAACAGGTCGCGCACTTCGAGCGGCAGCCGAAGCAGCACGTAGCTCGCTTCCTTGACGCCGGCATGGGCCGCCGCATCGAGAATGCGCTCGATCTCCGAATCGTTCAGCGCCGGAATGACGGGGGCAACCATCACGGTCGCGGGAATACCGGCCGCCGACAATTGCCGCAGCGCCTCCAGCCGCTTCGGCGGCGTCGAGGCGCGCGGCTCCATGGTGCGCGCGAGTTTGGGATCGAGCGTGGTCACTGAAATCGCGACCTTGGCCAGATTGCGTTTCGCCATCCGCTGCAGAATGTCGATATCACGCGTCACCAGCGCCGATTTGGTGACGATGCCGACCGGATGGCCGGCCCGCTCCAGCACTTCGAGAATGCCGCGCATGATTTTGTGCTCGCGCTCGATCGGCTGATAGGGATCGGTGTTGGTGCCGATCGCAATCATGCGCGGCTCGTAACCCGACGCCGCCAGTTCCTTCTCGAGCAATTCGGGCGCGTCGGGCTTGGCGAGCAGTTTCGATTCGAAATCGAGCCCGGGGGAGAGGCCGAGATAAGCGTGCGTCGGCCGCGCGAAGCAGTAGACGCAGCCATGCTCGCAGCCGCGATAGGGATTGATCGAGCGGTCGAAACCGATATCGGGCGAGTCGTTGCGGGTGATGACCTTGCGCGACGTATCCAGTCCCACCGTGGTCTTGAACGGCGGCAGGTCTTCCAGGCTTTGCCAGCCGTCGTCGAAGGCGACCCGGGCTTCCGACTCGAACCGGCCGCTATCGTTGGACTGCGCGCCGCGGCCACGTCGTCGGTCACGTTCGATCGCGACCGCGAGTTCAGGAAAAGGTGTCGCACCCGCCGGTTCGGAGGGCGCCGTGACCGGCGGGTGCTTGAGGGCATGAGAGGATGCTCGGCTCATGGAAGGAACATAGCATGCCGCAAGAACAAAGCAAGAACATCATCGAAAAGAATCCACGAAGGAGAATATTGGAGCCGGCAGCCCTGCCGGAAAAAACTTGCATGCGAATGGCTGTTTTGAATGTGACAAGGTGATAACAGTGCGACGTTTTCACCTTTGAGCCGTCGAAGCTTCATTCATGCTGAGCGTGATCATTCCAACCGAAGGCGTCGAGCAGCCCGCCGTCGCAACGCTGGCGGCGCTCGTGCCGGGCGCTGCGGCTGGCGTGATCCGCGAAGTGCTGCTGGTCGACCGGGCGGGCACCGGCGTGATCGAACGGGTGGCCGACGTGGCCGGCTGCCGCTTTCTGGCTTTCGAGGGAACGCGCGCCGCCGCGCTCGCAGCGGGCGCGCGGACTGCGCGCTCGCCCTGGCTGATGTTCCTGCACGCCGGTGCTGTGCTCGACAGCGGCTGGATCGAAGAGACCACGCAATTCATCCAGAGCGTATCGAACAGCGACCGGCCGCGCGCCGGCGTCTTCCGCTACGCCCGGTCGCCCTATGCCGATGCGCGGCTGCGCGACGGCCTCAAGTTCGTCGCGCGCATGATCACGGGGCCATCGGCCGAACAGGGCCTCCTGATCGCGCGCGATCATTACGAGCGGCTTGGCGGCTACCGGCCGGATTCGCGCCGCTCCGAGACGCGGCTGTTGCGCCAGCTCGGCCGCTCGTCGCGCACCCAGCTGCGCAGCCGGATCATGGTCGTCGCCTGAAGCGGTACACCGCAGGGCCGGACTCAAAATATCGAAAACAACCCCATGCAAAGTAGAAGCGGCATAAAGCCAGGGCGCTTCCCACGAGAATATAGTTGCCAAAAGCAACTATATATTTGACAATGGCAAATATCGAGGGAGTACCATGCCCCAATCGGATTCCGAACAGGAGGTCGCGGCGGTCCGCGCCTTCAACCGATTCTACACCCGCAAGCTCGGCGTGCTGGATCAGCAGCTTCTGAAGACCCCCTACTCGCTGAGCGAGGCGCGGGTGCTGTACGAGCTTGCCCATCGCGAAGAACCCTCGGCCAAGGAGATTGGAGGCGCGCTGGGCCTCGATGCCGGCTATCTCAGCCGCATCGTGCAGAGTTTCGATGAAGCCGGGTTGATCACCCGCACGCCGCTGCCGTCCGATCGCCGGCAATACCGGCTCGCTCTGACCGCCAAGGGACGGCAGGCCTTTGCAAAACTCGACCGCAGTACGCAGGACGACGTCGCGGCGATGCTGTCGCGGTTGCCTGGCGACGGCGCAAGTCGCCTGATCGGGGCGATGGCCGTGATCGAACGGCTGCTCGGCGAATGCCGGCGGCTCATCTTCGGCCGCGATCCTGCGCGAACCACGGCCCGGCGACATGGGATGGGTGGTGCAGAGCCACGGCGCACTCTACGCCCGCGAATACGGCTTCGATTCCTCGTTCGAGGGTCTCGTCGCCGAGATCGCGGCAAAGTTTCTCGCCTCGTTCGACGCGTCGCGCGAGCGCTGCTGGATCGCCGACATCGAAGGCGCGCAGGTCGGCTCGGTATTTCTGGTGCGGCACACCGACGACACTGCCAAGCTTCGATTGCTGCTGGTCGATCCGGCCGGACGCGGACAGGGATTGGGCCAGCGGCTGGTCGGCGAATGCATCGCGTTCGCAACAGCCTGCGGCTATCGCCGGATCACGCTGTGGACCCAGAGCATTCTGGTCGCCGCCCGCAAAATCTATCAGGACGCAGGCTTCAAGCTGGTCGCCACCGAACCGCACCGCAGTTTCGGCCAGGACCTGATCGGCGAAACCTGGCTCGAACGTGAAACCGATCTGTGATGAACCAGCCAGTTTTGTCCTTCGGATTTGCACACTTTCGTAGTTGCCTTCGACCTCAGCGAAGAAGACACGTACTTTAGCTTTGTCCGTTGCTAGGGCGGCTCGTTGCCGTTCCGCCTTGCATGGTGCACCTTTCCGATCTCAACGCTTGGTTGATCACTTTGCTTCGATGAAGCTCTTTGAGCATTGGCACCCGTTCGGCGTGGAATCTACGTCGACGGCGTCCCAATTGACGGCCTGCGCTTGCGGTCGAAGTCTTCTGCCGGCTCCGCGGGGCCTTGTGCGCGCTGAGCAGATTGCAGCTTTCGACCTCCCGCGATAAGCTTCGCGCGAGCTTTGTCAGCCTTCAGCTGCTGGGCCGCGGTTTGATCGCGCAATATTGCAGCGTTGGCATTCGACTCTGCGTCGGCGACGACTCGGGCGGCGCGGCTAACCGCTGAAAAGGAACACGATGCAGTGCATCCAGCCAAAGAAGACTTCTCGGTTGGCCTGATCTCCCGCCGCCCAGAGAACACGAGCGACTTTCGCGCCGATGTCAGTTGGAAGGACGTTGAAAATCTGATCATTGAATTTGCGGCGATGGGAGAGCCGAGGGCGCTTCAGTTACAGGCTTCAAAGCGGCTAGGAGATCGAGCACTTGAGGCCGGTTGGCGACCAATTTCGAACTGAGACACTACCTGATTTTTACACCAAGCCATGCCCATGCGTTGCGCGAAGAATCCCATCGCAACATGTGGCATGCGATCTGGTCGTGGCGATGAGGGCACGCTGAAACTTCGTCAGGCTGAAGCGCCCTTGGCTTTAGGCCGCCGCAGATGCTCGTCCAGCCGCGGCATGATCTCGACGAAATTGCAGGGGCGCGTTCGGTAATCGAGCTGGGCCAAGAGGATGCCGTCCCATGCATCGCGGCAGGCGCCCGGCGATCCCGGCAGGCAGAAGATGAAGGTGGCGCCGGCGACACCGGCGGTCGCGCGGCTCTGCACGGTCGAGGCGCCGATCTTGGCGTGGCTCAGCATGTGGAAGGCGATGGAAAAACCATCCATGCGCTTTTCGAACAGCGGCTCGACCGCCTCCGGCGTCACGTCGCGGCCGGTGAAGCCGGTGCCGCCGGTGGTGATGACCGCATCGATGCTGGGATCGGCGATCCATCGCCGGATGACCGCCCGGATCGCCTCGACATCGTCGGTAACGATCTCGCGCGCGGCCAGGTGGTGACCGGCCGCGGTCAACCGGTCAGCCAGCGTGGTGCCCGACTTGTCGTCGGCCAGCGAGCGCGTGTCCGAGATCGTCAGCACCGCGATGTTCAGCGGCACGAATTGTTTTGACTCGTCGATGGAGGACATGACTGCTTCTTCTTGTCATGCCCGGGCTTTTCCCGGGCATCCGCGATTCTTCAAACTCTCTCTAAAGTAAAGACGTGGATGGCCGGGACTGAAGCCGCCGGCCATGACGATCCAATATCTCTTCAGCCCCAACTACAACGCTCCCGCAGCAAACGTATTGCAGGCCTGCACGGTGCCCTGCTGGAAGCCGGTCATGAACCATTGCTTGCGCTGCGCCGCCGAGCCGTGGGTGAAGCTGTCGGGCACCACCCTGCCCGTCGCCTGCCGCTGCAGCGTGTCGTCGCCGATCGCGGATGCCGTCCGCAATGCCGCGTCGATGTCGCCTTCTTCGAGGAAGCCAGGGCGCTTCTTCGACTCGCGGTTGACCCAGACGCCGGACAGGCAATCCGCCTGCAACTCGACCTTGACCTGCAGCGCGTTGGCTTCCGCCTTGCTGCCGGCCTGCTGCTGCAGCCGCTGCACCCGCGGCAGGATGCCGAGCAGGTTCTGGATGTGATGGCCCGCCTCATGGGCGATGATGTAGGCCGTCGTGAACTTGCAGGCGCTGCCCGAGCAGCCGCGAAAACGCGTCTCGACCTCGCGGAAGAAATTGGTGTCGAGGAAGATCTGCTTGTCCGGCGGGCAGTAGAACGGCCCCATCGCCGACTGCGCCATGCCGCAGCGCCCGCCATTGGTGGCGTTGCGGAACAGCACGATGCGCGGCCCGGTGTAATTTTGCCCGCTGGACTGGAAGATCTCGCTCCAGCGGTCGTCGATCTCGCCGAGAATGCCGGCGATCATGCTGCCGACCTCGTCCTTTGGCGCGCCGGTCTTGGCCGGTCCCGACTGGCGATCGGTCTGATAGGTCGGCGCCTGGTTGCCGCCGGTGAGGATTTCGGCACCACCGATCAGGATGCGCGGATCGATCCCGAAGGCATAGCCGACGAGGCCGAGGATGATGATGGTGCCGATGCCGAGCCCGCCACCGCCCATCGGCAGGCCAAAACCCCCGCCGCCACCACCGCCGCCGCCGCTGTCGTCGCGACGGTCATCGATGTCGTCGCTGCGACGGAAATCATCGTAACGCATGGCGGTGTTTCCTCATCCCGGCTGTTGGCTCAAATACCTAACGCGGCAGTCACGTAAAATTTCCATTCCATTAATCAATAACCCGTCCGGCAAATATTGCCTAGTACGTCCAAACCCGCAATTTCTCTGGGCAATCTCTTCTCAGCAACAATACCGATTAAGTCGATTTTTACTTTGCCGGGTCAATGTATCGCCAGTCGGTTGTTTAGTCCCGCGTCGCCGACAGCGTCGCCTGAGTCAGAGTAATTGAGTCATGGTAGTGTCGCGTCGCGGGGCGTCTGCAAGGGCGCCCCGCACTAAATTCGAGTCCGAGTCCAGCGCTCGCATCGTCGTCGGCGATTGCGTCGCCGAGATGTCGAAGCTTCCGGCCGGTTCGGTCGATCTGGTGTTCGCAGATCCGCCGTATAACCTGCAGCTGAAGGGCGATCTCAAGCGCCCCGACGAATCCCATGTCGATGCGGTCAACAACGACTGGGACAAGTTTTCATCCTTCGGCGCCTATGACGATTTCACCCGCGCCTGGCTGCTCGCCTGCCGCCGGATCATGAAACCGTCGGCGACGCTGTGGGTGATCGGTTCCTATCACAACATTTTCCGCGTCGGCTCGATCATGCAGGACCTCGGCTTCTGGGTCCTCAACGATATCGTCTGGCGCAAGACCAACCCGATGCCGAATTTCCGTGGCCGCCGCTTCACCAACGCACATGAGACCATGATCTGGGCGGCACGCGACGAAAAGGCCAAGGGCTATACGTTCAACTATGAAGCGCTGAAGGCCGCCAACGAGGATGTGCAGGCGCGTTCCGACTGGCTGATTCCGCTTTGCACCGGCGAAGAGCGCCTCAAGGGCGCCGACGGCAAGAAGGTGCACCCGACCCAGAAGCCCGAGGGCCTCTTGGCGCGCGTGCTGCTGTCGTCGTCAAAACCCGGCGACCTCGTGATCGATCCCTTCAACGGCACCGGCACGACAGGCGCCGTGGCAAAACGTCTCGGCCGCCGCTACATCGGCTTCGAGCGCGACCAGACCTATGCGAACGCGGCCGAAGCGCGCATCGCGGCGATCGAGCCGCTGCCCGAAGCAACGCTTGGCACCATTCATGACGGCGCGCGACGCCCCCCGCGTGGCGTTCTCCGAACTGATCGAGCGCGGCATGATTCCGCCCGGCACCAGGCTGGTCGATTCCAAGAAGCGCCATGGCGCCCTGGTTCGTGCCGACGGCGCCATCATGCTCGGCGACAAGGTCGGTTCGATCCATCGCATCGGCGCCGTGGCGCAGGGCTCGCCCGCCTGCAACGGCTGGACCTTCTGGCACGTCGAAACCAAGAACGGCCTCAAGCTGATCGACGAGATGCGCGCCGAAATCCGCTCCGAAATGGCGGCGGGCTAACTCTTTCTGTTAGCGTCCCAAGACTTCCAGGCCCGGACCACACGGGAAACCTGGCAACGCACTCCAGCGTGCATAGCTGGCTATGGCGGCCGTGCCACAAAATACGCCCTTGCCCACGGCCTGGGCAGCTTCCGCGATCAGCCGGCATGGCAGCCGTGTCATCATGGCGCGCCATTTCGCCCTCATTTTCGAGTACGTTTCGCAGCATTCATTGTCCGTATGAGATTGTTCCAATGCGCGCGCAAAACTCCGAGTCCATCATTGTGCTGCCGCTGCTGCCGATCTTCCTGCTCGGCGCATTCCCGATGCTGCTGTTGAGTTTGATGGGCCCTGCCGGATTGGTCATTCTCGGCATTCTCATCGCCTCCGTCGGCCTGACCGACGTGCTGGAATCCAACAGCGCCTACAGCGAGCAGATCATCGTGCACGGCTACACGCGCGGGACCGAACGCGCGATCCAGCGGACCAACCTGCGATCCGAAATCCGCTTTGCCGTCACCATGATCGTCGCGGGCGCGGGGCTCGCCGCCGCCGGGCTCGGCGGCGTCTTCTGCTACGGCTGATCGCCTCTCCGCGGTGGCCACGACCGCCGCTATTTGCAAAGGGCACCGCCCGCTCCGGTTGCCTTAACGCCTTGCCTTCACAAACTCGTCGCTTGCGCTTCCCGCCAAAATTTGAGCATGAACATCCCTGCCCGCGGCAGTGTCGCCGCGCCCCGATTTTTTGTCGGCAACGAGAGCCAGGGAGAATTCACAATGCTCAAATTTTACTTCAACGGATCGCCCAACCCGACCAAGGTCGCGCTCTTCCTCGAGGAAGCCGGCATCGCCTATGAGCCGGTCGCCGTCGACACCCGCAAGGGCGACCAGTTCAAGCCCGAATATCTTGCCATCAATCCGAACGCCAAGGTGCCGGCCATCGACGACGACGGCGTCAAGGTTTTCGACAGCAACGCCATCCTGCTTTATCTGGCGGAAAAGACCGGCAAGTTCCTGCCGGCAAACACCCCGGCCAACCGCGGCGAATTGCTGTCCTGGCTGATGTTCGTCGCCACCGGCATCGGACCGTTTTCCGGCCAGGCCGTGCACTTCAAGCACTTCGCCCCGGAAAAGGTCGACTACGCCCATAACCGCTACCAGTTCGAGGCGCAGCGGCATTTCGGCATTCTCAACGACCATCTCGCCAACCGCCGCTACATGGTCGGCGACACCTACACCATCGTCGACATGGACGTCTGGGGCTGGGCCCGCATGATCCCCTTCGTTCTCGGCGAGGACGCGGTCGCGAAATATCCCAACGTCAAAAAGCTGGTCGACGAGATCTCGGCACATCCGGCGGCGGCGAAGGCGATCGCCTTGAAGGATAACTTCAAGTTCAAGGCCGAGATGGACGACGAGGCCCGCAGCAACATGTTCAGGCATCTCAAGGTCAAGGCCGCCTGAACACTGCCACGCAATTCTCGTCATGGCCGGGCTTGTCCCGGCCATCCACGTCTTACCGCTCAGAAACATCTAGCAAAGACGTGGATGCCCGGCACCCGTCTCCGCCAAGGCTTCGCCGGGGCTTTCCCGTGCAGGCGCGCCGAAGCTTTAGCGGAGGCGGCAAGGCCGGGCATGACGACTTTTTTTGACGCGGCCTGAGAAATTCTCCGCGCAACAGCCGCTCGCGTGTCTCAAACCGCAGCAGCGAGCTTTCGCTCCGCCGGAAACGGCCCGAGCACGCGCTCGACCAGCGTTGAATCGCAGTATTCCTTGATCTCCTTGATCTTGCCGTCCTCGATGCGCCAGACCATGCAATATTGGTTGTCGTAGCGAACGCCTGCCTTGGTGACGTTGTCGCCGCGGGCCTCGACCACGACATAGTCGCCTTCCGCGATGAAGTTGAACGCGAGGGTGCGCGGCCGCACGGCGAAGAACGAGCGGAAATGGCCCATCAGGCCGTTGTTGATCGCATCTCGCCCCTTGAATTCATGCGACCACGAATATTGGCCGGTGACGATCCAGGTCGCGTCCTCGGCGAGATTATCGACGAAGGTGGTCCCGCTCCGGTTGGCGGAATCCGTGTAGACCTGCTGCACTAGTTTCTTGTTCGCTGCTGCGCTCATGGCGGCTTCTCCTTCTGATCTGATGCCAGATGATCGCGCGCGGCACGCCATTCTTCCAATCGATAGTGAATATGATATATATTCACTGCATGAATTTGAATTCGCTTGACCTCAATCTGCTGGTCGCGCTCGACGCCCTGCTCAGGGAAGCCAGTGTCAGCCGCGCAGCAATGCGGATCGGCCTTTCGCAGCCGGCGGCGAGCCACGCGCTGCAGCGGCTCCGCGACCTGATCGGCGACCCGCTATTGGTACGGACCGGCGCGCGCATGGAGCTGACGCCGCGGGCGCAGGCGCTGCGCGCTCCCCTGGCGCAGGCGCTCGATCAGGTTCGCGCGCTGTTCATTCCCGACGATTTCGACGCCGCCAGAAGCGAGCGGCAGTTTCGCCTGATGATGCCTGATCTCGCCGTCGAGCTGCTGATGCCGCCGCTGATGGCAAAGATCACAAGAGTGGCCCCGAACGTCCGGATCGACGTGGTGCCGTGGCGGGGGCCCGCGATCTTCACGGCGGAATTCGCCCGCACCATCGATCTGGTGATCTCGATCGGCAACGCCTTCACCGGATTTCACCGGCAACGGCTTTACATCGACAGCGATGCGCTCGCGGTCCGGCGCGGCCACCCGATCGGCGCGCGGCTGAAGCGGCTCGAAACGTTTCGCGATGCGCGCCATGTCGCGGTCGTGATCCGCGGCCAGAGCGAGGACCTGATCGACGGCTGGTTGCGCTCCAAGGGCATCGAGCGGCGGATCGCGCTGGTGGTGCCCGGCTATATCGAGGCGCTGCACGTCACCGCGCGCACCGATCTCGTCGCCTTCGTGCCGCGCCGCCTGATCGGCGCACTGTCGAAGCAATTATCGCTGACAACGATCGCGCCGCCGCTCGATCCCGGGATCGACGAGCAGTTCATGTTCTATCCGACCCGCGCCCAGATGGACCCGGGATCGATCTGGCTGCGCAACATCATGCTCGGCATCGGCCGCGAGATGGAGCGCGGGAAGAAGGCTGCGTAGCAACCGCAGCAACTCGGTCGTCGTCCCGGCGAACGCCGGGACGACGAGGATGGCTCAGCCCTTCTCGCCCGCGAGCACCTTCTGCACGGCTGGCCGCTCCGACATCCGCTTGTGGTGAGCTGCCACCTTCGGCAAGGTCGCAAGATCGACACCGTCGCCCTCCAGCCAACTGCCCAGCGTGAACAGATAGGGGTCGCACACCGTATACTGCTCGCCCATCACCCACGGCCCCTTCAGCATGTCGCGCTCGATGAGGGCAAAGCAGGCGGCCATGGTTTCAGGCACCTTGCGTTTCATGTCGGCAAACGAGGATTCCTCGACCGCCCAGCGATAGCCGCGTCCCTTGTGCGCATGATTGATGTGGACCGTGGAGCAGAGATAGCTGTTGAAAGACTGCGCCTGTGCGAACGCGAAGGGATCGTCGGGCATCAGCTTCGCCTGCGGGAAGCTCTGCGCAATGTAGGCGAGGATCGCCGGTGTTTCAGTCAGGGTACCGCGGTCCGTCACCAGCGCCGGCACACGTCCCTTCGGATTGATCGCGAGATATTGCGGGGTGGTCTGCTGGCTGTTCTTGAAGTCGAGACGCTCCGCCGTGTAGGAGGCGCCCGCCTCTTCCAGGGCAATATACGAAGCTCGCGCGCAGGTGCCGGGGGCGTAGTAAAGCTTGAGCATTTGACGTCCTCTTGGGAAAGCCGGACGTTAACGCCATGCCTTTCCGCAGTCCACCCCCAGCAGGTTGCGCGCCACCGGGGATTACTGATCGTCATTCAGTTCGCCCGCCGCTGAAGCTTTCCCTCGATATACACACTGACGATCGTGTCATCGGCGGGATAATGCTCGGGAGCGACCGCCGTGATCTGGGCCTGAATGCATTTCCACGCGCCGTCCTCGAACAGATAGGTGTCGGTATAGGTGGTCATGCCGGTCGCTTCGTTTCCATCGCGGCGGCGCGTGCACTTGTTTGTGGAACGCACCAGCGCCACGTCTTTGATGACGGTAATGAGTTCATCACGCACGTCCCAGTAGACGATGATTTCGGGATCGAAGGCCGTCGCCCAGTACTTTAAATATGTCGCGCGATCCCATCGCTGACCCGTGGGCCAGATGTTGATGAAGCGGGGATGAAGAATGGCGTCGTGCGAAGCCACGTCGTTGGTCACGAAATTATGGATGAAACGGGCGTTCAGCGCCCGAAGTTCGTTCATCGTCTCGGTCGATCGATGATCGCTCGAAGCAAGTTGCATTTCCATCTCCTTGGGTTTCGTCAGAGTGCGAGTTGCCGCGCCTTCGCGGCGGTCGCATCGTCCGCGGGGAAGAAACATTCAATCTTGATCTGTTGCAGCGCGGCGTCCATCGGCATCGCCAGCGTCGTAAAGGTGGAGAAAAAGGCGAGACAATAGTCGCCCTTTGCGAGGTGCATGGTCATCACCGGTGACGACGCCGACACTTGCCGCGGAAGCCTCCACTCGGCCGACAAGCCGGGATAGGCCATGATTTCGTCGAGCAGCTGCGCCGCAGCCCGGCTGCCGTGTGCGACATCGCGATGAAGGATCTGGATCAGCTGGCCGGCAAACTCATCCCAGTTCACGATGAACTGCCGCAGCCCCTTCGGATGGAAGACGACGTGCATCGCGTTGTCGGCGACACCGGCCGCCATCTCGTACGAATCGCGAAACGGTTTCAGCAGGCGCGCCGATCCCTGGTTGCGCATGCGCACATCCCAGCGGCCATCGACGACAATCCCCGGATACGGCTCCTGCTGACGCAGAATGAAATCGAGCGCTTGCCGCACCGGCTGCAAATGATCGGCGGCCAGTCCCTTGTCGCCGTAGGGCGGCACGAAGCCTGCCGCGACATGCAAGGCGTTTCTTTCTTCGAGCGGCAGATCGAGCGCGCTGCAGAGCAGTTGCACCATCTCGCGGCTCGGCTGCGAGCGGCCGGTTTCCAGAAAGCACAGATGCTTGGCGGAGACATTGGCATCCACCGCCAGGTCGATCTGCGTCAGGCGCCGCACGTTTCGCCAATGCTTCAGCAGGCTGCTGAAATGCCCGGCCGGGATGGCTTGCGAATTGTGGTTTGGCGCGTCCATGCCGGGCAATCTAGTCCATGGCGGCAGAAGGGCAATTACCTCGGATGTAAGTGACGACCCGTCTTGTTCCTGCAAGGCGCCGGGGATACCCGCCACGCCTTCGCAGTTGCCCCCTGCCCTCCCTCATGTCATGACGCCCAAGAGGCAGGAGCGTGACAGGGGCGTAACATGACCGTACTCATCGCCGGCGGCGGCATCGGCGGGCTGACGCTGGCGCTCAGCCTGCACCAGATCGGAGTACCCGCCAAAGTCTTCGAGAGCGTCTCCGAGCTGCGGCCGCTCGGCGTCGGCATCAACGTATTGCCGCATGCGGTGCGCGAGCTGATCGAACTCGGCCTGCACGACCGGCTCGATGTGTCAGCCGTGCGTACCAAAGAGCTCGCCTATTTCTCCAAGCAGGGCAAGCCGATCTGGAGCGAACCGCGCGGCATCGAGGCCGGTTACAAATGGCCGCAGTTCTCGATCCATCGCGGCACGCTGCAGCAGATTCTGCTCGATACCGCGACCGAGCGGCTGGGCAAGGAGAACATTCTCACCAGCCATCATCTCTCTTCCTGGACCGAGACCGACGACGGCGTCCGCGCACAATTCATCGACAAGGCCACCGGCAAATCCGTGGGCCACCATGATGGCGCGCTATTGATCGCTGCCGACGGCATCCACTCCGCGATCCGTGAAAAGCTTTATCCGCAGGAAGGCCCGCCGATCTGGAACGGACGCATCCTGTGGCGCGGCATTACCGAAAGCGACGCTTTCCTGTCCGGCCGCACCATGATCATGGCCGGCCACGAGATCCTGAAATTCGTCTGCTATCCGATTTCGAAAGAGGCAGATAGCGCAGGCAAGTTCAGGATCAACTGGGTGGCCGAGCGGCATATGCCGCCGACCTATCAGTGGCGTCGCGAGGACTATAACCGCACCGCGAGGCTCGAAGAGTTTCTGCCCTGGTTCAAGGACTGGAAATTCGACTGGCTCGACGTGCCCGGCCTGATCGAGAGGTGCCCGCACGCCTACGAATATCCCCTCGTCGACCGCGATCCCGTTACGCAATGGACGTTCGGCCGCGTCACGCTGATGGGCGACGCCGCGCATCCGATGTACCCGGTCGGCTCCAACGGCGCGTCGCAGGCGATCTTGGACGCCCGCGTGCTCACGCGCGAGATCCTGGCCAAGGGCGAGACCAACGCCGCACTCGTGGCTTATGAAGCCGAGCGCCGGCCAGCGACCACCGACCTCGTGATGCTCAACCGCCGCAACGGGCCGGAGCAGGTGATGCAGATGGTCGAGGAGCGCGCGCCCAACGGCTACGAGGTCGTCACCGACGTGCTGTCGCTGAAGGAGCTGGAAGACATCGCCGCCAACTACAAGCGCGTCGCCGGTTTTCAGGTCGAGGGGCTCAACGCCAAACCGCCGATCGTCCAGCTCACACGCGAAGCGCCGCGGGCTGCGGGCTAGCGGCAGGCGCGATCGCCTTCGCGGTCTCGACCAGCCGCGCACTGGTCGTGGCGGTAGCGAGCACGGTACCATCCTCCGCCATCAGCCGCCCCTCCACGAAGGCAACGGTCTTGCCGAGCTGGGTGACCTTGGCTTCGCCCGTGATCGGCCCCGGTTTGGCGGGGCTGAGGAAATTCACCGTCATGGTGATGGTGGCCGTGTAGAGCTTTCCGTCCGTCATCGCGAACACCGCCGGCCCCATGGTGTCGTCGAGCATGGCCGAGAGAATCCCGCCCTGCACGAAGCCGGCGGGGTTGCAGAAATCCGGTTTGCCGTCGAAGCCGATCCGGATCCAGCCCTCCTGCGGCCGCGCATCGAGCAGGTGCCAGCCGAGCAAAGTGGCACAAGGCGGTGCCGGGAGATGGTCGAGAGCGGTTGCGATCATGGGAACCTCCGTGAGGCTCCGTCCTAACGCAGGTCTGCTGCCAGCATGGTGTCAGCAGGCTTCGGCACGGCGCGCCTAGAAGTCCAGTCCGTGCGCAATCGCCTTGCGCATCACATTGGGCAGAGCCTCGTCGGCCAACGTTGCGATCGGCACCCAGCGCATGCCTTCCGGCGCCCGCGTGCGCGCCGCCACCTTGGCGGTATAGACCACGAGTTCGAGCGGAAAATGCGTAAACACATGGGTGACGACGCCCGTCTTGCGGTGCCAGCGATCCACCCCCTTGAGCGCAGGCGCCTGCTTTAGTGCCGCCTTGTCGTCCTGTCCGGCGAGCCAGTCCGAGCCAGGAACTTCCGTCATGCCGCCGAGCAGGCCTTTTTCCGCCCGGGTACGCACCAGCAGTTCATCGCCGCGCGTGACAATGAAGGCGGCGCCGCGGCGCAGCGTCCCCGTCTTCTTCGGCGCCTTGCGCGGAAACGTTTCCTGATCTCCCCGCGCGCGCGCCGCGCAATCCTCGTTTAGCGGGCACAGCGCGCAGGCCGGCTTTTTCGGCGTGCAGATCGAGGAGCCGAGATCCATCAGCGCCTGCGCACTGTCGCCGGCGCGAGACTTCTCGTCGCCGGCGCGGGACGGACCGAGCAGCGTCGCCGCCAATTCTTGAATCAGCGGCTTGGCCTGCGGCAACGGTTCCTCGACGGCGTAAAGGCGCGACACCACGCGCTCGATATTGCCGTCGACCGGCATGGTCCTGATGTCGAAGGCGATCGCGCCGATCGCCGCCGCCGTGTAGGGCCCGATTCCCGGCAATTGGCGCAGGCCTTGCTCGGTGTCGGGAAACACCCCGCCATGGTCGCGCAGCACGGCGACCGCACAGGCATGAAGATTACGCGCGCGCGAATAGTAACCGAGCCCGGCCCACATCCGCAGCACGTCGTCCTGCGAGGCCCGGCCGAGCGAACCGACATCGGGCCAGCGCGCCAGAAATTTCTCGAAGTAAGGCCCGACCGTCTTGACGCCGGTCTGTTGCAGCATGATTTCGGACAGCCAGACCCGGTACGGATCAGCCCGCTCCCCCGCCGGCGGCCGCCACGGCAGCCGGCGGCGATGGCGGTCGTACCAATCGAGCAGCAGCGCCGGGCGGGTATCGTCCGCGCCGGGTTCTTCTCGTCGTTTGATTTTGGCAGCCACGCGACCCATGAAAACACTGTAGTGTGGGAAAACAAATCTCTCCACGTCATGCCCGGGCTTGTCCCGGGCATCCACGTCTTTCTTCTTCGTGGCAGTGAAGAACGTGGATGGCCGGGACAAGCCCGGCCATGACGATCTAGCGGTTCTGCGCGGTTCCTCCATCTTCACGCGAAGTGATAAAATCACTCCCATGGCAAAACCCGGTCCGATCTCGGCAAAACCGCTTTCCGTCCTGCTCAGCGACGTCTTTTCCGACGCCTATGCCAAGCAGGGATTTGCCGCGCGCGAGCTGGTGACGCGCTGGGCCGACATCGCGGGGGCCGAAATCGCCGCGCATTCCGAGCCGCTGAAGATGCAATGGCCGCGGCCGGTGGAAGGGCAGCCGCAGGAACCGGCGACGCTGATATTGCGGGTCGAAGGCCCGATGGCGCTGGAGATCCAGCATTCCTCCGACGTGATCCTGCAACGGGTCAACCGCTTCTTCGGCTGGAGCGCGGTCGGCCGGCTGGCGTTGCGGCAGGCCCCGCTGTCGCGCCGCAATCGCACCGCGCCCTCCCGCGCGCCGGACCCGAAATCGGTGGCCAGGGTCGCCGAGACCCTCTCCGCGGTAGAGGATGAGGAACTGCGCGCCGCGCTGGCGCGGCTCGGCGCCTCGATCAAGCGAAATTGAGCCTGCGACGCGGTCCGCCCGCCGCAACCCGCCATTGCCACAATTATCGTTTCAAGCTAGCGAAGGCTTCCTTTTCGGAACTTCCCGGGCGTGAACGCGCCATTCGGAGCATACCTTGATGATCACGCGCCGCGCCTTCACCGCCGCCCTGTCGTTGACCGGGTTGACCGCCCTCGCCGGCTTCTCGCCGCTGCGGCTGATCGCGGACGCCATCGCGCAGGGTGCTGCCGACGTCGCCAAGCCGCAGTCGCTGCCCGACATGGCGCTTGGCCCCGCCAACGCGACGGTGACCATCACCGAATACGCCTCGATGACCTGCCCGCACTGCGCGGCCTTTACTGAAAAAGTGTTTCCGAAGATCAAGTCGGAGTTCATCGACAGCGGCAAGATCCGCTTCGTGTTCCGCGAATTCCCGCTCGACATCAAGGCCGCCGCGGGATCGATGCTGGCGCGCTGCATCGCCAAGGACGACGCGCCGAAATATTTCGCGGTGATCGACCTTCTTTTCAAGCAGCAGAACGACTGGGTGGTGAAGAACACCACGGAGACGCTGACCCGGATCGGCAAGCAGGCCGGCCTCACCCAGGCGCAGGTCGAGGATTGCCTGAAGGATCAGGCGCTGCTCGACAAGATCGCGGCCGACCAGAAGTACGCCGCAGACGTTCTGAAGGTGAGTTCGACGCCGACCTTTTTCATCAATGGCGAGATGGTCAAGGGCGAGCAGAGCTTCGAGGAATTTTCGAAGCGCATCAATTCACTGTTGAAGAGCTGATTCGCGCCGCGAATTCATCAAGGGCCATAAGTCCAGCAAAAGACTGCACAAAACCGCCTTAATTCCCTTTGGAAAAGCCCCGCGGAACCGTTGCCCTTCGGCTCCGGCCTCGCCATTGTCGCGCCGATAAGCGCCGCAACAGGCTGTTCGTCCACACACCGACATTGCCTTCTATGGTATTGTCACGGCAGGGAGATTCGCGCCCGGCCAACAGAGATTTGTGTTCATGAAACTCACGCGCCTCCGCCTCCACGGTTTCAAGTCGTTCGTTGAACCCACTGATTTCATGATCGAACCCGGTCTCACCGGCGTCGTCGGACCGAACGGCTGCGGCAAGTCCAACCTCGTCGAGGCGCTGCGCTGGGCGATGGGCGAGACCTCGCACAAATCGCTGCGCGCCGCCGACATGGACGCGGTGATCTTTGCCGGCTCCGGCAACCGTCCGGCGCGCAACCACGCCGAAGTCGTCATGACGATCGACAATGCCGATCGCACGGCGCCGGCCGCCGTCAACGACAGCCAGCATCTGGAAATCTCCCGCCGCATCGAGCGCGAAGCCGGCTCGGCCTACCGCATCAACGGCCGCGACGTGCGCGCCCGCGACGTGCAGATCCTGTTTGCCGACGCTGCGACCGGCGCGCGCTCGCCGGCACTGGTTCACCAGGGCAAGATCGGCGAGATCATTCAGGCCAAGCCCGAACAGCGCCGCCGCGTGCTGGAAGACGCCGCCGGCGTCGCCGGACTTCATGCCCGCCGCCACGAAGCCGAGTTGCGGCTGAAAGCGGCCGAGACCAACCTTACCCGCGTCGAGGACGTGATCGGCCAGCTCGCCGGCCAGATCGACGGCCTGAAGAAGCAGGCACGCCAGGCCATTAGATTCCGCGAAGTCGCCGCCAAGGTGCGCAAGGCCGAGGCCACGCTGTTTCATCTGCGCTGGCTCGAAGCCAATGCCGACGTCGCCGAAGCCGCGCACACCCATGACATCAACGTCCGCGAGATGGCCGAGCGTACCCGCGAGCAGGCCGAAGCCGCGCGCATCCAGGCGATCCGCGCCTCCGAACTGCCGGCGCTGCGCGAGGGCGAAGCCCGCGCCGCGGCGGGACTGCAGCGCCTCACCAATGCACGCGAACTGCTCGACCGCGAGGAAGAGCGCGCCAAGGAGCGCGTCGCCGAACTCGACCGGCGGCTGACGCAATTCGCCGCCGACATCGCGCGCGAACAGCAGCAGACCTCGGACGCCGAAATCGCGCTGCAGCGGCTCGACACCGAAGACGCCGAGATCAAGGAAGAGATCAAGTCACGCGTCGAAAAGCGCTCCGGCGTCGATGACCGCGTGTCGGAAGCGGAGGCGACGCTTTCCGCCGCCGAGCAGATGTTCGGCGAACTCACCACCGCACTCGCCGACCTCACCGCCAAGCGCAACCAGCTCGAAGCCGGCGTCCGCACCCACCGCGACCGGCTGGCCCGGCTCGATCAGGAGATCGCCAGCGTCCAGGCCGACGAGCAGAAGCTCAGCGACGAAACCGGCAATCTCGGCGATCTCGACGCGCTCGCGGGCGCCATGGAAACCGCGCAGGAAACGCTGGCGGTCTCCGAAGCCGCGGCACAGGCCAGCGAGAGCGGCCATGTCACCGCGCGGCAAAAGCTCGAAGCCTCCCGCGCCCCGCTCACCGAGGCCGACAAGCGCGTGCAGCGGCTCGAGACCGAGGCGCGGACCATTTCAAAGCTGGTCAACGGCGAGACCAAGAACCTGTGGCCGCCGATCATCGACGGCGTCACCGTCGCCAAGGGCTATGAAAAGGCACTTGGCGCCGTGCTCGGCGACGATCTCGACGCGCCCATCGATCCCTCCGCGCCGCTGCGCTGGACCAATGCCGGCGTAGGCTTCGACGATCCGGCCCTGCCCGATGGGGTCGAAGCCCTCGCCGCCCATGTCGAGGCGCCGGCCGAACTGGCGCGACGTCTCGCGCAAATCGGCGTCGTGCCGAAGGAGCGCGGCGCCGAACTGGTGTCGCAATTGAAGACCGGCCAGCGGCTGGTGTCGCTGGAAGGCGACGTCTGGCGCTGGGACGGTTTTGTCGCAGCCGCCCACGCCCCGACCGGCGCCGCACGGCGTCTCGCCGAACGGGCGCGGCTTGTCGATATCGAGCACGAACTGGAGCAGGCCCGCACCGACGCCGCCGCCAAGCGGCAGGCGCTGGAAGACGCCGAAGCTGAACTGAAGGCGGCGTCCGCCGCCGAGTCCGCCGCCCGCGAGGCCTGGCGGGCCGCGCAGCGCGAGGCCGATGCCGCGCGCGAGCGCCATGCCGCGACCGAGCGCGAAATCAACCGCCACGCCGCGCGCAAATCGGCGCTGACCGAAGCCCACACCCGTCTCGCCGCCGATCGCAGCGAGGCTGAAGCCGCGCACGAGAGCGCCACTGCCGCGCTGGCCGAACTGCCGCCGACCCACGACACCGAGACGAGGCTTGCCGCGGTTCGCACCGACATCGAGGGCCATCGCCGGTTTGCAGCGCAAGTGCGTGCCGAGGCGCAGGCGCTGGCGCGCGAGGCCGAACTCGCCGACCGCCGCGTGCAGGCGATCGTGGCCGAGCGCACCGAATGGCAAAACCGCAAGCAGAGCGCGGCCTCGCAGGTCGCCACCGTCGAGGCGCGCATCACCGAAGTGACCGCCGAGCGCGCCGACCTTGAAGACGCACCGGCATTGTTCGCCGAAAAGCGCCGCGCGCTGATCAACGAAATCGAATCGGCCGAAAGCGCCCGCCGCGTTGCCGCGGACGCGCTGGCCGCTGCCGAGAGCCTGATGGCGGAAACCGATCGCACCGCCAAGGCGTCGCTCGAAGCGCTTTCCAGCGCCCGCGAGGCCTGCGCCCGCGCCGAGGAGCGCATGGACGGCACCAAGCGCCGGCTTTCGGATATCGAGCGCGAAATCCACGACATGCTCGAAGTCGAGCCGCATGCGGTGGCGGCGCTCGCCGAGATCGAGCCCGGCGCCGAATTGCCGCCGCTGGGCGAGATCGAGGAAAACCTCGAAAAGCTGCGCCGCGACCGCGAGCGGCTGGGTGCGGTCAATCTGCGCGCCGAGGAAGAGTTGCGCGAGGTCGAGACCCAGCACAACGCACTGACCACCGAACGCGACGACCTGGTCGAAGCCATCAAGCGGCTGCGGCAGGGCATCCAGAGCCTCAACAAGGAAGCCCGCGAGCGGTTGTTGACCTCGTTCGAGACCGTCAACGCGCACTTCAAGCGGCTGTTCACCGAACTGTTCGGGGGCGGCGAGGCGGCGCTTCATCTGATCGAGAGCGACGATCCGCTCGAAGCCGGCCTGGAAATCATCGCCAAGCCGCCGGGCAAGAAGCCACAGACGCTGTCGCTGCTGTCGGGTGGCGAGCAGGCGCTGACGGCGCTGGCGTTGATCTTCGCGGTGTTCCTCACCAACCCGTCGCCGATCTGCGTGCTGGACGAAGTCGACGCACCGCTCGACGACCACAATGTGGAGCGGTTCTGCAACCTGCTGCACGAGATGACCTCGTCGACCGAAACCCGCTTCATCATCATCACGCATAATCCGATCACGATGGCGCGGATGAACCGGCTGTTCGGCGTCACCATGGCCGAACGCGGCGTGTCGCAACTGGTCTCGGTCGGCCTCGACGACGCGGTGAAGATTCTGGATCAGAACGTGGCGTGACGTCACGCTTTCGTCGCCACAATGGTTGACGTCATCATCCGCGAAGGCGGATGATCCAGTACGCCGCGCCGCCTCCGGTAAATTCGACTGCTTCGGAGTACTGGATGCCCCGCCTTCGCGTGGCATGACGGGAAAATATGACCTCACCCGACCTTCCCGCCGAACTGAAAGCCGCGCTGGACGGCAAGCTGCGGGGCTTTTCGCGCAATGACGCCGCCGGCCGCGCGGCGTCGATCTCGAAAACCTATCGCGACGGCGGTGGCTCCGGCGGCATCCGGTCGGAAACCGATGCGCTGGCCTACGCGCTGGCGCGGATGCCTGCGACCTATGCCGCCGTCACGGCCAGCCTGAACGCGCTGGTCGAGATCAGGCCGGACTTCGCCCCGAACAGCCTGCTCGATATCGGCGCCGGGCCGGGAACGGCGACCTGGGCGGCCGCCGCGGCCTTTCCGTCGCTAAAGGACTTTGCGCTGCTGGACGCAAACGCCACATTGCGCGCGCTGGCGCTGGACCTTGCACGCGACAGCACACGGCTGCGCGACATCAGCTACGAACGCGGCGAAGCCCGTACTGCGCTTGTGAAGGCGGATGCCGCCGACCTCGTCATGGCGAGCTACGTGATCGGCGAAGTCGGCGATGCCGAACGACGCGGGCTCGCCGAACTGATGTGGGAGAAGACCGGCGGCACGCTGCTCGTCGTCGAACCCGGCACGCCCGCGGGCTACGCGCGGATCATCGCGCTGCGCGAGCACTTGATTGCCCTGGGCGGGCATGTCGCCGCCCCCTGCCCGCATGACGGCAAATGCCCGCTTCAGACACCGGACTGGTGCCATTTCACCCAGCGCCTGCAGCGCTCCCGCGCGCACATGCAGGTCAAGGACGTGGAGCTGCCGTTCGAGGACGAGAAATTCGCCTATGTCGCGCTGACGCGCACGGCGGTTGCAGAGCGCCCCTCTCGCGTCCTGGCGCAACCGTCGGTCACCAAGGTCGAGGTAACGGCCAAGCTCTGCACGCCGGCAGGTCTCGCCTTCACAAAGGTGCCGCGCCGCGCCAAGGCGGACTATGCCGGTGCACGGCGCTGGCGCTGGGGCGATGCGGTGGATTGACCTGTCATTCCGGGATGGTCCGTGAGGACCAGACCTCAGATGCTGTGCATCGCCGCGGAATGACGGCAGCGTCTGATGAACTTATCCCGCCTCACTTCCGACTAACGCCATGCCCCAAGTTCTTCTCGCCCCAAGTTACGGCGGGCTGCCGCGTGCCACGTTTCTCGTCTAGTTTCCCTGTCTCTTCGTCCCACAGGAGTTGTCTGTCATGTCGACCGGCTGGATCGTTCTCGGCGTCATCGTCATTATCGTGCTGTTTGCCTTCGGTGCGTATAACCGCCTCGTCGCGCTCAGCCAGCGCGTCAGTCAGGCTTTTGCCGACATCGACGTGCAACTCAAGCAGCGCCACGATCTGATCCCGAACCTGGTCGAGACCGTCAAGGGCTACGCTCAGCACGAGCGCGGCACGCTCGACGACGTGATCAAGGCACGCAATTCCGCGATGACGGCGCAGGGGCCGGCGCAGGTGTCCGCGGCCGAAAACCAGTTGAGCGGCGCGCTCGGGCGCCTGATCGCGCTGTCGGAGGCCTATCCGGACCTCAAGGCCAACGCCAATTTCCAGCAGCTTGCGAGCGAACTCTCCGACCTCGAAAACAAGATCGCGGCCAGCCGCCGCTTCTTCAACAACGCGGTCCAGGAATACAACACCGGCATCCAGCAAATGCCCGCGGCATTGTTTGCCGGCATGTTCGGCTTCACCCGCAAGGAATTCTTCGACCTCGGCGCCAGCCGCACACAGGTGGAGACGGTGCCGACGGTGAAGTTCTAGAACGAGATGACGCTTCGCCTCCCCCGTCATTCCGGGGCGTCGCGAAGCGCGAACTATGGTGCGCAATTGCGCACCTGAGAATCGTCTCGGTCTCAAATCTCGAGATTCCGGGTTCACGCCGCTTCGCGTCGCCCCGGAATGACAATGGTTAGCGGAAGCCCATCATGGCCGCGTACGGTCTCTACACGCATATCTCATCGAACAAGTTTCGTTCGATGCTGTTGCTCGCCGGGCTGTTTCTGCTGATCTATGTGATGGTCTTTGCCGGCGCGCTGGTTGCCGAGGCGCTGATGCACAGCGGCAAATCGGTCGACTACTACCTGATACAAGCCCGGCGCGACCTGGCCACAGCCTTTCCCTACGCCACCGTCGCCGCCGTACTGTGGATCGTGATCGCCTACTTCTTCCATCAGAACATGATCGACGCCGTAACCGGCGGCGAAAGCGTGACGCGGCAGCAGCAGCCACGGCTCTACAATCTCCTGGAAAATCTCTGCATCTCGCGCGGCATCCCGATGCCGAAGCTGAAGGTGATGGACAGCCCGGCGCTGAACGCATTCGCAAGCGGCCTCAGCCGGCGGCAATACGCCATCACGGTCACATCGGGGCTTCTGGCCGCGCTCAACGATCAGGAGATCGAGGCCGTGCTCGGCCACGAGCTCACGCATATCCGCAACGACGACGTGCAGTTGATGGTGGTCGCGGTCATCATCGCCGGCGTGGTCGGCTTCTTCGGCGAACTGCTGTTCCGCATGTTCGTCAACGTGCCGTGGAGCTCCGGCGGCCGTTCATCTTCCTCGTCGTCGTCATCCGACCGCGACAGCAAGGGTAGCGGCGGTGCGATCATCGCGATCATCATCGCGGTGGCGCTGATCCTGCTGGCCTGGCTGCTGTCGCAGGTGGTCAAGCTGGCGCTGTCGCGATCGCGCGAATTTTTGGCCGACGCCGGTTCGGTCGAATTGACCAAGAATCCCGACGCCATGATCACGGCGCTGCGCAAGATCGAGAACCGTGGCGAGCTCCCCGGCGCGACCTCGGCGGTGATGGAACTCTGCGTCGACAATCCACGCGAGGGATTTGCCGATTTGTTCGCCACCCACCCGTCGGTGGACAACCGCGTCAAGGCGCTGGTGCAGTTCGCCGGCGGCCATGATCCCGGACCGCTGGCGTTGCCTACGGATGCGGCAAACGAGCCGGAAGACCAGGAGGAAACGGCCGCCGACCAACTCCCGCCGCCGGTTCCCCGCGGCCCCTGGAGCGACGCCAACGGGCCAGCCGGCTCGGCTGATGTTCGTCCCGGTCCGTCGGAAGGTCCCTGGGGCCGGCACAGCTAGGCTCTCGCCGCGGCTGACCATCCGGAATAACAAATTCGGTACGAATAGTGTCGGCGGGCTTCTAAGGAATTGAATTCTCCCTTGTTTCTGCCATGTTCGCGCCCAAAGCAAGCAATGAGGATTACCGATCGCTCCCGCGGTCGGGGATGCTGTTCAAAGGAATTCCATGGCAAAGCCAGTCGTGATTGTGGTGGGCGCGGACAAGGGCGGGGTCGGCAAGACGACCGTGTCGCGAACGCTGCTGGATTATTTCAGTGCCAACAACGTACCGACCCGGGCGTTCGACACCGAATCCCCGCGGGGCACCTTGAAGCGGTTCCACCCCGATATCACCGAGATCGTCGACATGACGACGACCGGGGACCAGATGAAGATCTTCGATACGCTGAACGCGGCCAGCCCCTCCGTCACCGTGATCGACGTCCGCGCCGGACTGTTGTCCCCGGCGCTGGCTTCCTTGCGCGACATCGGGTTCCTCGATGCGGCCAAGGCCGGACAGATCACCTTCGCCGTGTTCCATATCCTCGGCCCCTCGATCGCTTCGCTGGACGAAATCGCCGAGACCGCGAATTTCATGCAGGGGGCCAAATATTACCTGGTGAAGAACTTCATCAACGACACCCAGTTCTTCCAGTGGGACCAGGCGACCTATAATTCCTATTTCCACCGCATCAAGGACGCCACCGAACTCACGATCCCCAAGCTCAACGAAATGGCCTATGAGCAGGTCGAGGTTTCCTCGGTTCCGTTTCTCAAATTCGTCGCCAACAAGGGCAAGGACGACGAAGCCGCGAACTATTCTTTCGTTCTTCGCGGCTATGTCCGGCACTGGCTTGCCAATGTCTGGAGCGAGTTCGACCGCATCAAGCTGACCGACCTCGTCGGCGGCGGCGCCAAGCCGATCGCACGCGGCGGCGAAAAATAGTCACGACCCGCGTGCGATGGGACTGGATTAGGCATAAAATTCGCTTGATATAGCGCGTGATGAGCCTCACGCCCGTTTACATCATCTGTTCGCCCCGCCCGTTGGTCGGCAAGACGCTGCTCGCGCGGCTCTTGAGCGAATTCCTGCTGTTGAAGGACGGCGCGGTGTGCTCTTTCGACATCAATCTGAAAGAGCCGTCCCTGCTGGAGTATCTGCCGCGCATCACCGAGACCGCCGACGTCGTCGACACCTTTGGCAAGATGCAGCTGATGGACCGCCTGATCGTCCACGACGGCGTTGCCAAGGTGATCGACCTCGGCTTTCACGCCTTCGACGAATTCTTCAAGATGACCCATCAAATCGGTTTCCTGAAGGAAGCCGCGCGCCGCGGCGTCGCGCCGGTCGTGCTGTTTGTGGCCGATACCGACCGGATCTCCGCGCGCAGCTATCCGACATTGCAGGAATATTTCCCGGCGAAGGCGCTGATCACGATCGACAACGAGCATGTGGTGCGCGGCGAATTGCCGAGGGCCATGACGGCGGGACGGGTCCTGCGGATATCGGCGCTGCCGTCGTTCCTGAAGACCTATATCGACCGGGTAAGCTTCTCGTTCACCGACTATCTGCGCAACGAGAGGGACTCCTCGACCGAGCTGCACCAGTGGATACGAAGGAACTACACCAGTTTGCGCGAGCTGGAGCTCAGCCTGCTGCCGCAGCAGTCGTGAGTCCCTGCGATGGGACCCAATCTCACAATATTACCCGGGTAATATTGACGTAGCGCGCCTGGTCTGGCATCGCAGCACCTCCACCCAGCTGGCAGTCTGAAGCAGAGCTATTAGTCGTCGTCCCCGGCGGAACGGGCCGGCGAACGCCGGGACGACGTTGGGAAAGTCTGGGCGAAGTGAGCTCAATGCCCCTCGAACGCCATCAGCGTGCGTACGGGCACGTCCATCGCTCGCAATTTTGCAGCGCCGCCGAGATCGGGCAGATCGATGATGAAGCAGGCCGCGACCACGTTGGCGCCGATCTGGCGCAGCAGTTTCACCGCGCCCTCCGCGGTGCCGCCGGTGGCGATGAGGTCGTCGACCAGAATAACGCGCTCGCCGGGCTGGATCGCGTCGACATGCATTTCCATTTCATCAAGGCCGTATTCCAGCGAATAGGCGATCCGCACCGTGGTGTGCGGCAGCTTGCCCTTCTTGCGGATCGGCACGAAGCCCGCGGAAACCTGATGCGCCACCGCGCCGCCGAGGATGAAGCCCCTCGCCTCGATGCCGGCGACCTTGTCGATCTTCAATCCCGCCCATGGCTGCACCAGTTCGTCGACCGCGCGGCGGAAAGCGCGCGCATCCGCCAGCAGGGTGGTGATGTCGCGGAACAGGATGCCTTTTTTCGGGTAGTCCGGAATGGTGCGGACGGTAGCCTTCAGATCGTGATCGAATGTCATGGGTTTCTCATTTCAACGGTTCCATACCATCATTGCAAGCGAAGCGAAGCAATCCATCGTGCGGCAAAGCAAGCGTGGATTGCTTCGTCGCTTCGCTCCTCGCAATGACGAACACTCTCATTCATGCTCCCAACCGAAACGCATTCTCGACGATGCGCAACCCCACCTCGCCGCCGAGCGACATCAGCGATTCCGGGTGAAACTGCACGCCGCCGACCGGCAGGGTCTTGTGTTCGATGGCCATCGCGACGCCGTCCTCGGTGGTCGCGGTGACTTCCAGAACTTCCGGCACGCTGTCGCGCTCGACATAGAGCGAGTGATAGCGGCCGATCACGATCTCATTGGGCAGGTTCTGCATCAGCCGCCCGCCGCGCACCTGAATCCGCGACGGCCGTCCGTGCGCGGGCTGGGTGAGCTGGCCGAGCTGGCCGCCGAAATATTCGCCGATCGCCTGCACGCCGAGGCAGACGCCGAAGATCGGCAGGTTCCGCTCGAGCGCCGTGCCGATGGTTTTCGAAATCCCGAAATCCTCCGGGCGGCCGGGGCCCGGCGACAGCACCAGCAGATCCCAGTTCTTCTTCAGCATCTCCTGCGCATGAACATGCCGGACCACGGTCACGCTGGCACCGACCTGGCGGAAATAATCCGCCAGCATGTGCACAAAACTGTCGTCGTGGTCGATCAGGAGCACCTTGCGGCCCGAGCCGGTGGCGTCGGGCGCAAATGCGGACAACGGCTTCGGCGCATCGCCGCGCAGCGCCTGGAACAGCGCCGCCGCCTTGACCTGGCATTCGCGGTCTTCGGCGGCGGGATCCGAATCGAACAGGCAGGTGGCGCCGACGCGTACCTCGGCCAGACCGTCCTTCATGCGGATGGTGCGGATGGTCAGCCCGGTATTGATGCTGCCGTCGAAATTCACCGCGCCAATCGCGCCGGCATACCAGCGCCGCGACGAACGCTCATTGTCCTCGACGAACTGCATCGCCCATAATTTCGGCGCACCGGTCACGGTCACCGCCCAGGCGTGGGTCAGGAACGCATCGAGCGCGTCGAAGCCCGGACGCAGCATGCCTTCGACATGATCGACGGTATGGAACAGCTTTGAATAGGCCTCGATCTGCCGGCGCGCGAGAACCTTGATTGTTCCCGGCACGCAGACGCGCGCCTTGTCGTTGCGGTCGACGTCGGTGCACATGTTGAGTTCGAATTCGTCTTTTTCCGAATTCAGCAATTGCCGGATCTGCTCGGCGTCGCCGATCGCGTCGACGCCGCGCGCGATCGTGCCTGATATCGGACAGGTCTCGATCCGCCGCCCGTCGGAACGCACGAACATTTCCGGCGAGGCCGACACCAGGAATTCGCCCTCGCCGAGATTCATCAGCGCGCCATAGGGCGACGGGTTGATGCGGCAAAGCCGCTGGAACACTTCGGCCGGCGAGCGTTCGCAGGGTTCGGCGAACAGCTGCCCCGGCACCGCCTCGAACAGATCGCCGCGTGCGAACGCCGCGCGCGCGACCTCGACGGTTGCCTGATATTCGCCGGGCCCATGATCGGCAAAACCCTGACGCGACGTTTTGGCGTAGATGCTTTCAGTAGTATGACGCGGCAGGCCTTGCGTGGATTTGCCCTTCCAGGAAAACTCATAGCTCAGCGCCACGCCGCGGCCGGTGGCGCGGTCATAGGCCAGCAGGCGATCCGGCACGTACAGCACGATGTCGCGCTGATCGCTCTCGCGCGCCCGCTTCTGCACGAGGTCTTCGATCTGGAACACGAGGTCGTAGGCGAAGGCGCCGAACAGGCCGAGCAACGGGTCGTCATTGGCTGACAAAGCCGCGACCAGATCGCGCACCAGCGACATCGCGCTGGCGCGGCGGGTGCGCTGGTCTTCATCGACCGGCGCAGCGCCACGGATGATGTGGCCTGCCAGACGCGTGGGAGTTCGTTCCGAAATCACCACGCAGGGCTCGCGCAGCACGTCGCCGAGGAATGCGATCAGCACCTCGCCACGCGTGTTCAGCGCAGAAAGCGAGAAGTCGGAACCAGCCGTTTCCAGCACCAGCGGCGGATCGGAGAAACCGAGGTCAAAACTCTCGTAGCGGCCCGGCACCGTGGTGCCGGAGGACAAGACCACGCCGCGGCGGCGGTCCAGCAGTTCGATCAGGTCGTCGAGCCGCTTGGCATCGCCGGTGAACTGCTCGACGGTTCGCGATATCGCGAGGCCGCCGCTGGTCTTGTATTCGCTGTGCTCCGGCAGGGAAAAGGCTGTCCTGTTCATGTGATCCTCTTACGAAACTTCGCCAGGGAGCGCCACACAGGACAAACGAAGGGACCGTCGCACTGCGATGGCGACCTTCGACGATTGAAAAAATGAAATCGCACCGGCCACCTCTTTTAAGAGGTGCGCCACCAGAGACGGGATGGGCGGATAACGGTGCTCATGGACCTTTAACACCATCCGCCGTGGACGATGTCAAGAGACGGGCCGGCACGGATGACCAGTCCAGGAGCCCATCTTTGGGTGTCGGAACGGACAAAAATTGCATAGGATTTGACCAAGCAGCGGCGCGTTCGGCGCGCCAAGATTTGCGAAAGACGGAGGCAGGCGATGGCATTGCTGGGTCTGGGATATGCAGGCTTCGGATCGGCCGATCTCGAGGACTGGCGGCAGTTCGGGACCGGCCTCGTCGGGCTGCAGGCGGTGGAGCGCGGCAATTCGCTGCTGGCGTTTCGGATGGACGACCGCAAGCAGCGCATCGTCATCGACCGCGCGATGGGCGAAGGGACGCGTTTCTTCGGCTGGGAAGTCGCAGACAGCGCCGCGCTGGATGCGCTGGCGGCCCGGCTGGAAAACGCCGGCGTGCAGGTCGTGGCCGAGCCGCAAACGCTGGCCGACGCAAGGCGCGTCCGCGGGCTGATCTCGTTTCGCGACCCCGCCGGCAACCGGCTGGAGGCGTTTCATGGCGCCGAGATCGACGACACGCCGTTCGTGCCCGGACGTTCGATCTCGGGTTTTCGCACCGGCCCGCTCGGCCTCGGGCATGCCGTGCTGACGGTCGAGAACATCGATCCCGTGATGGCGTTCTATGTCGACGTGCTCGGCTTCGGGCTCTCCGATTACATCGAAAAGCCGTTCCGCGCCTATTTCTTCCACATCAATGCGCGGCATCACAGCCTCGCGCTGATCGAGACCGGCAGGAACGGCATGCATCATTTGATGGTAGAGCTGTTTTCGCTCGACGATGTCGGCCAGTGCTACGACATCGCAATGACGCAGGAGGATCGCGTCAGCGTCACGCTCGGCCGGCACACCAACGATTTCATGACCTCGTTCTACGCCAGGACCCCGTCGTCGTTCATGATCGAATGCGGCTGGGGCGGCCGCGAGATCGATCCGGCGACATGGCAGCCGGTCGAGATGCATGACGGCCCGAGCCTGTGGGGCCATGAGCGCGTCTGGCTGCCGCCGCAGGACCGCGAAGTCGCCCGCGAGATGCGGATGCGTGCCGCGGCTTCCGGCCTGCGCGCCCCGGTGCAGGTGATGGAAGGCAATTACAAGCTGATGTCGGGAACGTGCGCGTGGTGGGATGGGGTGCGCGGGAAGGGTTAGCGGTCAGAGATGTCGCCCAGCAGCCAGTGTCGTCCCTGCGAACGCAGGGACCCATAACCACAGGGCGTCGTCGTTACGCGAAGTCGTCGAACAGCACTGCAAAATCGATGGGCCGCGGCGTATGGGTCCCTGCGTTCGCAGGGACGACAGCAAGACCTATTGCCGGTAACATCCCTGCTCGATTTCTTCGATCAAACTCCGCGCCTTCGGTTTCCAGCCGAGTTGCCGCGCACGCTTTGCCCGCACCCGGCTGTTCGAGGCCATCGTATCCTCTGTCGTGCCCTCGCCCCATTCGGCTGCGGCTTCTGCCATCGACATCGCCGTGGGCTGTCCCGCAAAACCCAGCATGCGGTTGATGGATTTACAGGCTTCGCGCATCGAATTCTCGCCATTCTCGGCAAAATAAAACGCCCCGATCGGCGCCTTCTCGATCGCGAGTGCGTAGAGCGGCACCAGATCGTCGATGTGCACGTTCGACCAGATGTTCTCGCCCGGCCCGGCATGGGCCGCGTTGCTGCGCTTCCGGGCGAGCTTGATCAGCAACGGCACCTGCACGCTGTGCGGATTGTCGCCAAGACCGACGCCGTAGATCAGGCTCGGACAGATAATGACGGGCCGGCAGCTCTTGTCGCGGTGGGACAGGATAAATTCGTTCAATGCGACCCGCGCCACCCGCGCAGGCGATGGCGTGATCGGCGTGTCCTCGTCGAAAACCGCATCCGACCGTTCGCCCTTGGAGCGCGTGCCGACAATGCTCGAACCCGAGGTGTGGATGAACGGCTTGCCGCTTCCCGCCAGCGCATCGAGCATGGCAACGACGGCGCCCTTGTGATCGGCGCTCGCCGCGTTGACGACGACGTCGGCGGCCTGCGCCGCCTGCGCCAGAATTTTCCCATCATCGAGCGTTCCCAGCAACGGCTGGATGCCCCGCGCGCGAACCGCATCGGCTTTCTCGGGCGAGCGAACGAGTCCTGTCACTTGATGTCCGGCCGCCATGAGATGCGCCGCAACCGATCCGCCGATATAGCCCGACGCGCCCGTACAAAAGATTTTCATTTTGCCCACCACGTCATTGCGAGGAGCGAAGCGACGAAGCAATCCATGTCGCCGCGTCCCTCACGATGGATTGCTTCGCTTCGCTCGCAATGACGAGGAAGCGCAACCGGTTCAGCCGAGATGCTTCCTGAAAAATTCTGTCGCCCTGCCCCAGGCCAGTTCCGCGGCCTGACGGTCATGTACCGATTGCCGCTGCTCGTTGACGAAGGCGTGCTCGGCGTCATACCGGAAAAGTTCGAGCGACTTGCCGGCGGCCTTCATGCCCTTCTCGAACGCATCGACAACCTGTGGCGTGCACCAGTCGTCCTTGTTGGCGAAATGCGCCTGCAGCGGAATCTTCACGTCCGCAGGTTTTGCCGCCTGCTCCGGCGGGATGCCGTAGAACACCACGCCGGCCGCAAGCTCCGGAATTTTGGTGGCGCCGATAATGGTCACCGCGCCGCCGAGACAGAAGCCGGTCAGCCCGACCTTGGCGCCGTTCCTCGCCAGGTACTGAGCGGCGCCGCGCACGGTCTGCGTGGTGGCGTCCATGAAATCCAGTGAGTTCATCTCTTTGCCGGCCGCATCCGTGTCGTGATACGGCACCACCGTGCCCTTGTAGAGATCGGGCGCCAGCGCATCGAAGCCCGCCACCGCGAAGCGGTCGCACAGGCCCTTGATCTGGTCCTGCAGACCCCACCATTCCTGGATCACGACCACGCCCGGCGCATTGCCGCGCGCTGCATTGGCGAGATAGCCGCTGGCATCCTTGCCGTCGGGACGCTTGAAAGTGATGCTGGTACCCATGGGTTCCTCCACGCTGATTTCTGGATGGTTTGGCAACCATTTTGGCCGCTGTAGAGGTGGGGCGCAATCCCGCACACCGTCATTCCGGGGCGATGCGAAAGCATCGAACCCGGAATCTCGAGATTCCGGGTCTGGTGCTTACGCACCATCCCGGAATGACCAACCCCAACAAAAAAGCCCCCGCAGGGGCTTTTCCGAAACTCACACGACGCTCGCGTTAGTGGGCGTTGGCCCAGACCTTCTTCTTGGTGAAGAACAGCAAGCCGGTCAGCAGGATCAGGAACATGAATACCTGCAGGCCGAGCTGCTTGCGCGCCTCCATGTGCGGCTCCGCGGCCCACATCAGGAACGTGGTGACGTCCTTGGCGTATTGCGCAACGGTGGCTGGCGAGCCGTCGTCATAGGTCACCTGGCCGTCGCTCAGCGGCTTCGGCATCTTGATGGCATGGCCGGGGAAATACCTGTTGTAGTAGGAGCCCTCGGGGATCGTGACACCAGCCGGCGGCTTCTCCTCATAGCCCTGCAGCAGCGCAGCCACGTAGTCCGGGCCCTGCTCCTGATACTGGGTGAAGAAGTCGATCAGGAACATCGGGAAGCCGCGGCCGTAACTGCGCGCCTTGGTGATCAGCGACAGGTCCGGCGGATAGGCGCCGCCGTTGGCCACACGCGCCGCCTGCTCGTTCGGGAATGGCGACGGGAAATAGTCGGCGGGCCGGCCCGGCCGCTCGAACATCTCGCCCTGATCGTTCGGGCCGTCCTTGACCTTGTATTCGGAAGCGAATGCTGCGGCCTGCGCCACCGAAAATCCGGGGCCGCCGGCCTCGGCGAGATTGCGGAATGCGACATAGGACAGGCCGTGGCAGGCCGAGCAGACTTCCTTGTAGACCTTCAGGCCGCGCTGCAATGCGCCGCGATCGAACTTGCCGAAGGGGCCTGCAAACGACCATTTCTGGCCGGGCGGCTTGACGCCATGGTCATCCGCCCGCGCGTTCTGCACGCTGCCTGCGAACAATCCGCCCGCGACGACGAGCGCGATTGCCACCGAAGCCATCGTCGCGCTCTTGCCGCCCGACTTCGCCAGCACGTCGTCGGCGATCGAATTCGGCACCGGGCGCGGCTTCTCGATCCGGGAGAGCAGCGGCAGCACGATCAGGAAATAGGCGAAGTAGCAGAAGGTCAGAATACGGCCGACGATCACATAGATGCCTTCCGGCGGCTGGGCGCCGAGATAGCCGAGCCCGATGCAGACGACGACGAACATCCAGAAGAACTGCTTGGCCAGCGGGCGGTACTTCGATGAGCGCGTCCTGGCGCTGTCGAGCCAGGGCAGGAACGCCAGCACGACGATCGCGCCGAACATTCCAACAACGCCGGCAAGCTTGTTCGGGATCGAGCGCAGGATCGCGTAGAACGGCAGGTAATACCATTCCGGCACGATGTGCGGGGGCGTCACGGCGGGATTGGCCGGGATGAAGTTCTCGGGGTCGCCGAGATAGTTCGGCATGTAGAAGATGAACCAGGCAAAGAACAGCATGAAACAGGAGACGCCGAACGCATCCTTGATCGTTGCATAAGGCGTGAAAGGCACGGTGTCCTTTTCGGTCTTCGCCTCGACGCCGGCCGGATTGTTCTGGCCCGCGACATGCAACGCCCAGACGTGCAGCACGACCACGCCGGCGATCACGAACGGCAGCAGGTAGTGCAACGAGAAGAAGCGGTTCAGCGTCGGATTGCCGACCGAATAGCCGCCCCACAGCAGCGTCACGATGCTCTCGCCGAAATACGGCACGGCCGAGAACAGGTTGGTGATGACGGTGGCGCCCCAGAAGCTCATCTGGCCCCACGGCAGCACGTAGCCCATGAAGCCGGTCGCCATCATCAGCAGGTAGATGATGACGCCGAGGATCCAGAGCACCTCGCGCGGTTCCTTGTACGACCCGTAATAGAGGCCGCGGAACATGTGGATGTAGACGGCGAAGAAGAACATCGAGGCGCCGCAGGCGTGGATGTTGCGCAGCAGCCAGCCGTAGTTGACGTCACGGACGATCAGCTCGACCGACTTGAAGGCAAGATCGGCGTGCGGCGTGTAGTGCATCGCCAGGATCACGCCGGTCAGGATCTGCACACCCAGCATCATCGAAAGGATGGCGCCGAAGGTCCACCAGTAGTTCAGGTTACGCGGCGTCGGATACGCCACGAACGACGAATGCATGAGTCCCATGATCGGGAGGCGCCGTTCGATCCACTTCAAGGCGGGATTGGTCAGCTGGAAATCGGATGGTCCGCTCATTGATGCGATCCTGAGGAAGTAAAACGACGCGACGGGTTAAGGGGTGTCGGACTGGCGTCCGGGCCCCTAGCCGATCTGGATTTTGGTGTCGGACGCGAATGTATAGGGCGGCACCGCCAGGTTGCTCGGTGCGGGTCCCTGACGGATGCGGCCCGAGGTGTCGTAGACCGAACCGTGGCAGGGGCAGAAGAAGCCGTCGTAAGCGCCCTCATGGGCGATCGGGATACAGCCGAGATGGGTGCAGATGCCGATCACGACCAGCCACTGGTCATGGCCCGCCTTGACGCGCGCCGAGTCGGGCTGCGGATCGGGCAGGCTTGATACCTGCACGTTTTGAGCAGCTTCGATCTGCTTCTTGGTCCGGTGGCTGATGTAGATCGGCTTGCCGCGCCAGAACACCTTGATGTCCTGTCCCTCGGCGATCGGGGCCAGGTCGACCTCGATCGGCGCACCGGCGGCGATCGTCGAGGCGTCCGGGTTCATCTGGGAAACCAGCGGCCACACCGTGGCGGCCGCGCCTACGGCGGCGACGGCTCCCGTTGCAACAAAAAGGAAATCACGGCGTGTCGGATGGTCCGCCGAAGACGCTGTCGTCACGATTCCAAGCCCTTTCTTGTCTGCAGCCGGCGGAACCGCCCCGGACACGCTGAAAACGCGACCTGAAGTGGCTGCCGGCGCCCGCGGCCCCCGCGGCGGCAGAAAACCGCTTTTTCCTCCCCCAAAACTGGCGGAACAAGCAGTCCAGAATCGTTCTATTGGCACCCTTGCCGTAAGAGCGCAAGCCCGCTATCGGCACGCAAGCGTGCAATGCACTAAATCCGGGCCCGACCGTGTTTATTCAGTCATTGCCATCCGCGCTTCCAAAGCCGCCACACCATGCACCTCGCTCTTTTCCAGCCTGACATCCCCCAGAACACCGGAACGATTCTGCGGCTGTGCGCATGCCTGGGCGCGGCGGCCCATATTATCGAGCCGGCGGGATTTCCGACCTCCGACCGGCATTTCCGCCGGGCGGGAATGGACTATCTCGATCACGTAGCGATCACCCGCCATGACTTATGGTCAAAATTCGAACAATGGCGTAACGAGGCGGGTTTCCGGCTGGTGCTGTTTACCACCAAGGGAGCCGGTTCCTATCTGGATTTCCGCTACCAGAGGGACGATGTCCTGTTGTTCGGGCGCGAATCCGCAGGGGTGACCGATGAGGTTGCATCCGTCGCCGATGCGCGGCTGGTGATCCCGATCAGGCCGGGTTTGCGCTCGCTCAATGTCGCCATGGCGGCCGCCATGGCATTGGGCGAGGCGCTGCGGCAGACCGGCGCCGCGGTGGCGGGCGAGATGCGGTCCGAGGAGAGATAGTGAGTTACGCGGTCAAAGAGATATTCCTGACCCTGCAGGGCGAAGGCGCGCATGCCGGCCGTGCCGCGGTATTTTGCCGTTTTTCCGGCTGCAACCTCTGGAGCGGCCGCGAACAGGACCGCGCCACCGCCACCTGCCGGTTTTGCGATACCGACTTTGTCGGCACCGACGGCACGCTGGGAGGCCGCTATGCCACCGCCGACGAACTCGCCGATACCATCGAAGGCCAGTGGACCGGCGACAATACCAACCGCTACGTGGTCCTGACCGGCGGCGAGCCCCTGCTGCAGGTCGATACGCCCTTCATCGATGCACTGCATGCGCGCGGCTTTTCGATCGGCATCGAGACCAACGGCACCATCGATCCCCCAATGGGCATGGACTGGGTCTGCGTCAGCCCGAAAGCCGGCGCCGGCCTCGTGGTGCGTAGAGGCCACGAATTGAAGCTGGTCTATCCGCAGGCTGGAGCTGCGCCGGAGGATTTCGCGGGCCTCGATTTCGAACGCTTCTCGCTGCAGCCGATGGACGGCCCCGACGCGATCGAGAACACTGCGCGCGCGGTCGACTATTGCCTGCGGCATCCGCAATGGCGGCTCAGCCTGCAAACACACAAGACACTCGGCATCAGATAGGATCCTGGACTTTCAAGATGTGGGAACTGACGAAATCGTTTCGCTTTGAAGCTGCGCACTCCCTCAAAGGGACGACCTTCGGCGCGGCCAGTGAGGAGATCCACGGCCACTCGTTTCGCGCCGAAGTGAGCGTGCGCGGCACCCCCGATCCCGCAACCGGCATGGTGCTCGATCTCGGCCTGCTCGAACGCAGCATGGAGCAGGTCCGCAAGACGCTCGACCACAAGCTCTTGAACAAGATCGAGGCGCTGGAAACGCCGACGCTGGAAAACCTGTCGCGCTTCATCTGGGAGCGGGTCCAGCACGCCGGCAAGATCACCCGCGTCAGCGTTCACCGCGACAGTTGTAACGAGAGCTGCACGTATTTCGGGCCACAGGGCTAAGCGCATGGACATGTCGCCGATCGAGGACCGCAAAACGCGGGCGCGGAGCTGGTTCGAGGCGCTGCGCAACGACATCTGCGCCGCCTTCGAGCGGCTGGAAGACGATGCACCGGCAGCGCTCTATCCCGGCGACGCCGGACGCTTCGTGCGCACGCCATGGGACCGCACCGACCACACCGGCAAGCCCGGCGGCGGCGGGGTGATGTCGATCATGCGCGGCAGACTGTTCGAGAAAGTCGGCGTGCACTGTTCCACCGTGCATGGCGAATTCGCGCCCGAGTTCCGTGCACAAATTCCGGGCGCGGCTGATGATCCCAGGTTCTGGGCATCGGGCATTTCGCTGATCGCGCATATGCATAATCCGCACGTGCCTGCCGTGCATATGAACACCCGCTTCGTGGTCACCACCAAGGCGTGGTTCGGCGGCGGAGCGGATTTGACGCCGGTGCTCGACCGGCGGCGCACCGAGGACGACCCCGACACGCTGGCCTTCCATCAGGCGATGAGGGAAGCCTGCGAGGGCTCGAACGGCGTCGCCGATTACGACAAATACAAGAAGTGGTGCGACGAATATTTCTACCTGCCGCATCGCAAGGAAGCGCGTGGCATCGGCGGCATTTTCTACGACTGGCATGATTCAGGTGACTGGGACGCCGACCTCGCCTTCACCCAGGACGTCGGCCGCGCCCTTCTGAAAATCTATCCCGAACTGGTCAGGCGCAATTTCGCCCGCGCCTGGAATGCCGCCGACCGCGAGGAACAGTTGATCCGGCGCGGACGCTATGTCGAATTCAACCTGCTGTACGACCGCGGGACCATCTTTGGGCTGAAGACCGGCGGCAACGTGGATTCCATCCTCTCCTCAATGCCGCCAGAGGTAAAGTGGCCATGATCGCATGATCAGCTTGTCATGACCGATCGCTAGAATGCGATTGGTGTCATGTACTCAAGGAGCTGATCATGGATTTGAAGCCAGGGGATGTCGTCATTCTGAAGTCCGGCGGCCATCCGCTTAGCGTGGTGGAAGTCAACGACGATACTGTTGCGTGCGTGTGGATGGGCAATGAAGGCGATCTCTTTCGCGAGACGCTGCCGCTTGCCGTACTTGAACTCGCCGAAGGCGATCCGTCCGATGACGAAGATGAAGACGAAGAAGATGATGATGACGACGAGGAGGAGACCGAAGACGACGAAGAGACCGAGCCCAGCAAGGTTGCGTAAGGGAGCCTTGACGTCGCCCGGCATTCATGGCGCGGCGACGTCGTTTCCCGGGATTGGACCCGGTGCGGAGGATCTGATATTCGCGGCCGATCGGCCGCAGCTTCCCGTGGCCGAATACCGCCGGAAGTGAATGGCCGTGATAGCGATGACCCAGCTGCCCCGCGCGATGCTGATCGACATGGACGACACCATCCTGTCGGCCTATGGCCGCCCGGAAATCGCCTGGCACAATGTCGCCGCGGAATTTGCTGCCGAATTCGGGCCGTTCACGTCGCAACAGGTCGCGACCGCGGTGCTCGATTCCGCGCGCAAATTCTGGGCGGTCGCCGGGGCCGAATGGCGGCTGAAGCTGGACGAGGCGCGGCGCATCGTCGTCGGAGACGGGTTTGCCGCGCTTGCGGCCGGCGGCCACGCCCTGCCGGCGGATCTGGCGGTGCGGCTCGGCGACCGTTTCACCGCCTATCGCGAAGAGGAAATGTTCGTCTTCCCCGGCGCGCACGACGCCATCGACGAACTGAAAGCGCGCGGCGTGAAACTCGCGCTGGTCACCAATGGCGCTGCCGGCGCCCAGCGCGCCAAGGTCGAACGTTTTGCGCTGTCGGATCGTTTCGATCACATCCAGATCGAGGGCGAGCACGGTTTCGGCAAGCCGGAAGAGCGCGCCTACCTGCACGCCATGCAGGCGCTCGGCGTTACTGCGTCGGATACCTGGATGATCGGCGACAATCTGGAATGGGAAGTCGTGGCGCCGCAACGCCTCGGCATCTACGCCATCTGGATCGACGTGCACGGCGATGGCCTGCCCGCGGACTCCACCGTGAAGCCCGACCGCATCATCCGCTCGCTGACGGAATTGGTGCCGCCCCGCGAGCGCTGATAGCGGCCGTAGAAGTCCCACACGCCGGTTGACGCCGATCAGTGCCGCAGCGCCGCCGTGATCATGACGGTGCCGCCGACCATCACGGCGGCGTCGAGGATCGCGGTGTGGATATGCACCGGCATCCGCTCGACGAACGCCCTGGCGAGAAACGCGCCGGGTATAGCGATGGCGCCGATCAGGAGGGCAAAGGCCAGCACCTGCGCGGTGACGACGCCGGCAAGGCCGAACACCGAAATCTTGATGAGGCTGGTCACGATCGAGATCACGGCGTCGGTGGCGATCACGGCGGCGCCCTCGAGACCGCAGGCCATCAATAGCGACAGCAGGATCACGCCGGAGCCGGACGTGCCGCCGACGACAACGCCATAGCCGACGGCGCTGACGCCGAGCCCGGCATCGCCGATCCTGACGTCGCGGCGTTTGAGCAGCCGGCGCAGCGGCACGCTCAATATCAGCATGCTGCCGATCACGAGCGCCGCGCCGGCACTGGTCAGCCGCGTATAGCCATAGGCGCCGAGCGCGGTCGTCAGCGCGGCTGCACCGATCACAATCAGCGCGCGGCGGCCGTCGGCGTAGCGGAAATAGGCCACGAAGCGGCTGATGTTGGCGAAGATCGCTGAGATCGCGATGATCGGCACCACCGGTTCGGCGCCGATCAGCGGCACCAGCACCAGCGGCATCAGCGCGCCGGTGCCGTAGCCGGCAAGGCCGCCGATGATGGACGCGAACAGCGCCACGCCTCCGACCAGCACGAGCTGGGCAATCGAAATATCGGCGAAGCCGGCAACAATATTCACAGCCGGTGATCGCGGGTGAAACGGGCGGCGGCCCGGTCGGCGATATCGACAAGCGCGGATGGATCCAGCGGAAAATCCGCAGCCAGCCAGGCGTCTTCCGCCAGCGTCAGCACGTGACCGAGCGCCGGGCCTTCGGCAATGCCGCGGGTAATGAAATCGGCGGCCTTCAGCGGAAATTTCGGCGCACTCCAGCGCTGCGGCAGGGTTGCAAGCTCGTGCCAGCGCGCAGCGTCGTTGCCGGCGCCCGCCCGTGCCCACGCCAGCATCAGCCGGTCGCGATAGGGGTCCTCGCCAAGCCGATAGAGAAGCTGCCGCGCCCGCGCCTGGTCCTTGTGGGCAAACCGCCACCAGCGATGGCCCATCGAATCGAGGGCCTTCGCTTCCGCATTGGAGAGACGAAGCCGGACCGCAACACGCCTGGCATCCTCGGTGAGGGCGACCGAAAGCGCGGCCAGCCGGCGTACCGGGCTCGGTGCGAGCGCCAGCGCACGTTCCGCCGCGATCATTGCCGTAAACGTGCCGGTGTAGGTGACGCCGCCGAAAATCGGCAAGAGAAGTCCGGCGTCAGCCATCGCCTGCACCGCAACCCCTGCCCCCTCCGCGACCACGAGCTTCAGCATCTCCATGCGCACGCGTTCGGCGGAAAGGCTGGCTAGTCCCGCGCGCCCGGCGATGCAGGCAAGATATCCGGCGCGATCGGGTTCGCCCGTCCCATAGGCGGCATGCATCCGGAAAAAACGCAGGATGCGCAGATAATCCTCGGCGATGCGCTGGCCGGCATCGCCGATGAAGCGGACGCGGCGGGCTGCGATATCCGCAAGCCCGCCGACGTGGTCGTGCACGATGCCTTCGGCATCGACGGAAAGCCCGTTGATGGTGAAGTCGCGCCGTTCCGCATCGCGAGCCCAGTCGCGGCCGAAGGCCACCTTGGCCTTGCGGCCAAAGGTCTCGGTGTCCTCGCGCAAGGTCGTGACCTCGAACGGCTGCGTATCGATCACCAGGGTGACTGTGCCGTGGTCGATGCCGGTGGGCACGCATTTGATGCCGGCCGCCCTGGCGCGGCGGACGACTACGTCCGGCAGCGCCGTGGTCGCGATGTCGATGTCGCCGGCCGGGATCTTCAGCAGCGCATTGCGGACGGCGCCGCCGACCACGCGGGCTTCCTCGCCATCGCCATTGAGCAGTGAAAGCGCGCGCGCGGCTGGTCCCGACCTCAGCCAGGGCGCATCCAGCAGCACCCGCCCCTCGCTCATTTCTCGACTCCGGGAACCAGCCTGCCGTCCTCGATATGGGCGGGAACATAGGTCGAATCCGGTGGCGCGCCGGAGAAATGCGCGAGCAGGATGAAGCTGATCACGACCAGCAGCAGCGATCCCAGCACCAGCTTGGCAATCAGATGCCCCGGCCATGAAGCGGACGCGAACACGCCGGCACGGGTGGCTACCAGAAAAAGCGCATAGGCCACGAACGGGATCAGGAAAATCGCGAGTTCGGTCAGGACCGGACGGATCATGCGAGATAAATCCGCTCATACAATACGCGCAGGATGCCTGCGGTCGCGCCCCAGATGTAACGCTCGGCGAACGGCATCGCGTAATAGGAACGCTCCATGCCGCGAAATTCCCTGGAGTGGATCTGATGATTCTCGGGATTCATCAGGAAGGCCAGCGGCACCTCGAAGGCGTCGTCGACCTCGCCTTCATTGATCGTCAGCTTGAAGCCGGGCTTGACCCGCGCCACCGTCGGCAGGATGCGAAACCCGAACGCGGTGCCATAGAGATCGAGATAGCCGATCGGTTCGATGAAGTCGCGGCTGAGGCCGACCTCCTCCTCCGCCTCGCGCAGGGCGGCGTCGAGCGGCGAGGCATCGGTCGCGTCGATCTTGCCGCCCGGAAAGGAAATCTGGCCGGCGTGGCTGGAGAGATGCGGCGAGCGCTGCGTCAGCAGGACGGTCGGCTCGCTATGATCGACGACCGGGATCAGCACCGCCGCCGGCCGTACCGGCTGCTCGCGCGCGATAATCTCCAGCATGCGGTCGTTGCCCTCGTCGCCGGTCCTGGGAATGATGTTGGGATCGACCAGGCCGGGCGGCACCTCGAAGTTCAACCGCGCCTGGCTCCGCGCGAAGAATTCCGCCGAGCTGACCGGAGCCGCTTCCATCTTTTTCAGTATCGGCTCGTTCAAACCGCGTCCCTCACCTGCTTCGCATCGGCCATCGCAAAGAATTCGCCGCCGGACTCGATTCCGAACATCGGCCGACCATCGACCACTCGCTCTTCCCCCATGTCAACCAGATCGTAATAGAGCGCGCGGGTTACTTTCGCCCACAGATCGGCGCGGACGTGCAGATAGGGCGTCAGCCCGCCGTCGGCCGCCATCTCGAATCGCAGGCGGTGTCCGGAATCGCATGGCACCCAGTCGTCGACATTGGTGCGAAAGCGCAAGAGGCGCCCGCGATCGCCGGCCTCGTTCTGCATCTCCACGGCCAGGAACGGCGCGTCGTCGACTCGAATGCCGACCTTTTCGACAGGGGTCACGAGAAAGTGCTTGCCGTCCTCGCGCTTGAGGATGGTCGAGAACAGCCGCACCAGCGCCGGCCGGCCGATCGGCGTGCCCATGTAGAACCACGTACCGTCGCCGGCGATTCGCATGTCGAGATCGCCGCAGAACGGCGGATTCCACAGATGCACCGGAGGCAGCCCCTTGCCGGTCGGGGTGGTGTTGGCGGCTTCCCTCGCAGCGACAGTTAGTCCTTCGAGGCCTTCAGCGCCGGTTTGCCCTTGCTTCGCCATTGTTTGCCCTGAGTGTCATCGCCTCATCTGGCACGATTGGTGCACGTGTTCGGAACTGTCCGGACGATTTGGGTCCGTATTATTGCGGATCAAGTCGCCATATCGTGATGCCGTTCATACCCCGAAATGCCGATAATGTGGGGATAGTTTAATTCAACGAATACATGGCCTTTGCACAGGTTTAGCATGAGGCTCGTGGCATGACGACGCAACCAGCGCTGTCATCAAGCGGTCAAGGAGAGAATGACATGGCGAATGCAGACGGTGTCGAGAAACTCGAGGACGCGATCGTCCGTTCGGCCGAACAGGTCGCCGATCAAATCCGCGTCGCGAAAGAGGCGATCTCCACCGTCATCTTCGGCCAGGAGCGGGTGATCGAAAACACCCTGGTGACGATCCTGTCCGGCGGTCATGCGCTCCTGATCGGGGTTCCCGGGCTGGCAAAGACCAAGCTGGTTGAAACGCTCGGCATCACGCTCGGACTGGACGCCAAGCGCATCCAGTTCACGCCGGACCTGATGCCGTCGGATATTCTGGGCGCCGAAGTGCTCGACGAGAGCAATTCCGGCAAGCGGTCGTTCCGCTTCATCGCGGGGCCCGTATTCGCGCAACTGCTGATGGCCGACGAAATCAACCGCGCCAGCCCGCGGACCCAATCGGCCCTGCTGCAAGCCATGCAGGAACAGCACATCACGGTTGCAGGCGCGCGCCACGATCTGCCGAAGCCGTTCCACGTGCTCGCCACGCAGAACCCGCTGGAGCAGGAAGGCACCTATCCGCTGCCCGAAGCGCAGCTCGACCGCTTCCTGATGGAGATCGACGTCGACTACCCCGACCGCGACGCCGAACGCCGCATCCTGTTCGAAACAACAGGCGCGGATGAGACGCTCGCCAAGGCCGCGATGAACGCGGAAATCCTGATCGCGGCGCAGCGGCTGGTGCGCCGCCTGCCGGTCGGCGACAGCGTCGTCGAGGCGATCCTGTCGCTGGTGCGCGCCGCGCGGCCCGACCCTGATGGCGGCGACAAGCTGATCGCCTGGGGACCGGGTCCCCGCGCCAGCCAGTCCTTGATGCTGGCGGTCCGCGCCCGCGCGCTGCTCGACGGCCGCCTTGCGCCTTCGATCGACGACGTGCTGGATCTGGCCGAACCCATTCTCAAGCACCGCATGGCGCTGACCTTCTCGGCGCGCGCGGAGGGCCGCACCATTCCCGACGTGATCAGGCAATTGAAGACGCGGATTGGTTGATGGCCGCAGAGTCCAACGACCAGACCAGGGAGATTCTAGCAATACGACGTGCCGATGGCGAAAGCCGAACGCTCGCCGCATCGCTGCCCCGCCTCGTGCTTGAAGCCCGCCGCATCGCCGCCAACGTCATCCATGGCCTGCATGGCAGGCGCCGCGCCGGCGCCGGCGAGAGTTTCTGGCAATACCGCCGCTTCGTCTCCGGCGAGCCGTCGCAGAATGTCGACTGGCGGCGCTCGGCGCGCGACGATCATCTCTATGTCCGCGAGCAGGAATGGGAGGCCGCGCATACCGTGTGGCTGTGGCCGGACCGTTCGCCGTCGATGGCGTTTGCCTCCAAGACCGCGCGCGACAGCAAGCTGGAGCGCGGACTGATCGTTACCTTCGCGCTCGCCGAACTGCTGGTCGCGGGCGGCGAACGCGTCGGCATTCCCGGCCTGATGAACCCGACCGCCAGCCGCAGCGTGATCGACAAGATGGCGCAGGCGATGCTGCACGACGATGCCGCGCGCGCCAGCCTGCCGCCCTCGTTCGTGCCGTCGGCGCTGGCCGAGATCGTGGTGCTGTCGGACTTCTGGTCGCCGATGCCGGAAATCAGGACGATGCTGGCGGGCCTGTCGGCCTCCGGCGCGCATGGCACGCTGATCCAGATCGTCGATCCCGCGGAAGAGACCTTTCCCTATGCCGGCCGGATCGAATTCGTCGAGCCCGAGGGCGGCGGCGTCATCACCGCCGGCCGCGCCGAGAGCTGGGCCAGCGACTATGTCGCGCGCGTCGCCCTGCACCGCGATGAAATCCGCAACGAGACCAACAAGCTCGACTGGCTGTTCTCGACCCACACCACCAGCCGCTCCGCCGCCGAACTGCTGTTGTTCCTGCACTCGGGGATGATGGTAGCCAAGGGAACCGCGCGCGGCTCAACCGTCAAAGCGGGGCGCAGCGCATGATCGCGGGTCTCCCCCTCACCTTTGCCCAGCCGCTGCTGCTGCTCGGCCTGTTGAGCCTGCCGGTTTTGTGGTGGCTGCTGCGCGTGATGCCGCCGCGGCCGAGGCGGATCGAGTTTCCGCCGACGCGGCTGTTGTTCGACATCAAGCCAAAGGAAGAAACCCCGTCGCGGACGCCGTGGTGGCTGACCCTGTTGCGCCTCGCCGCCGCGGCGCTGGTCATCCTCGCCGCCGCCGGTCCAATCTGGAATCCGCAGACCGGCGTTGGCGGCAGCAATGCGCCGCTGGTGATCCTGCTCGACGACGGCTGGAGCGCCGCCGCGAGCTGGGATACGCGCATCAAGGCCGCCGACGAACTGATTGCCAATGCCGACAACGACCGCCGCGGCGTGGCGCTGGTTGCGCTGTCCGAGCCCGCGCGTGACGTCACGCTGATGCCGGCCGGCACCGCCCGCGTCGCGCTGCGTCAGATCGCGCCAAAACCTTATTCGATCGACCGCGTCGAGACGCTTGGCGCTGTAGAACGGTTCCTGAAAACGACGGGAGACGCCGAAATCGCCTGGCTGTCCGATGGCGTCGACACCGGGCGCGGTGCCGAATTCGTCGAAGCTCTCGGCAAGACCATTGGCGACCGCAAGCTGACGGTGTTCGAGGGCGGCGCGTCCTCGACGCAGGCGCTGGTCGCCGCCGAAAACGCCGCCGCCAAGATGACCGTGAAGGTGCTGCGCACCACCGGCGGCATCGCCGCGGGCGTGGTTCGCGCCACCGACGCCAAGGGATCGCCGATCGGCGAGGCGCGCTACGCTTTCGGGGCGCAGGATCGCGAGACCGAGGCGGCGTTCGATCTGCCGGTCGAGTTGCGCAACGACATCGCGCGGCTGGAAATATCGGGCGAGAGATCCGCAGGCGCCGTGCAGTTGCTCGACAAACGATGGCGGCGGCGCGCCATCGGCGTCGTCACTGGTGCTACCAGCGATACCGCGCAGCCGCTGCTGGCATCGACCTTCTATCTCACCCGCGCATTGTCGCCGTTTGCCGACGTGCGGCTCGGCGACCGCGGCGCGCCGCAACAGGTCATCGCGCAGTTCCTCGATCAGCGGCTGCCGATGATCGTGCTGGCCGATGTCGGCACGCTGTCTCCGGAAATCCGCGAGCGCCTCAATGCATGGATCGATCAGGGCGGCGTGCTGGTACGCTTCGCCGGTCCCCGTCTGGCGCAGGCCGATGACGACCTGGTGCCGGTGAAACTGCGCCGTGGCGGCCGCAGCCTCGGCGGCAGCCTGACCTGGGAGAAGCCGCAGCATCTCGCTTCCTTCGCCGCCGATGGCCCGTTCGCAGGCCTTGCCGTGCCGAAAGATATCACCGTGAACCGGCAGGTGCTGGCCGAGCCCGACGCCGTGCTCGCGACCAAGAGCTGGGCGTCGCTGGAAGACGGCACGCCGCTGGTCACCGGCGAACATCGCGGCAAGGGAATTCTCAGCCTGTTCCACGTCGGCGCGGACTCGCGCTGGTCGGATTTGCCGATGTCCGGCAGCTTCGTCGAGATGCTGCGGCGGCTGGTCGACACGTCAGGCTACACCTCGAAACCCGGCGCGGGCGTCGCCAGCGAAGCGACCAATGTCGAGACCGTGGCGCCGCTGCGCACGCTCGACGGCTTCGGCGCGTTCGGGCCGCCGCCCTCGACCGCGAAGCCGATGCCGGCGGACTACCGTGACCGCGCCACCGCGGATCATCCGCCGGGCTTCTACGGCTCCGCCGATGGCCCGATCGCGGTCAACACGCTGGCGTCGGCCGATCGCATCGCCACGCTCGACACATCGTCGCTGCGCGCGCAGCGCGCCAGTTACACCAATGCCGAACCGCGCGACCTCCGGGGCATACTTCTGTCGTCGTCGCTGGCGCTGTTCCTGATCGATGCGATCGTGGTCGCGATGCTCGGCGCCGGCCTTGCCGCGCTGTGGCGGCGGCGCACGGCGACCGCGGCGGTTGTGATGGCGTTGATCCTGTCCGCGACATTGATCGCGCCTTCGCCGACGCGCGCGGACAAGAACGACGAGACGGCCATCAGCGCCGTCTCGCAGACGCGGCTCGCCTATGTCATGACCGGCAACGCCGACGTCGATTCCATCGTCAAGGCCGGCATGTCCGGATTGACGCTGTTCCTGGCGCAGCGTACGGCGCTGGAAGCCGGCGATCCCGTCGGCATCGATCCCGCGCGCGACGAGCTGGCGTTCTTCCCGCTGATCTACTGGCCGATCGTGCCGGGCGCGCCTAAGCCGCCGCAGGACGCCATCAATCGCATCGACGCCTACATGAAGCAGGGCGGCACGGTGCTGTTCGACACCCGCGACGCCGTCGAGGCGCCGCCCGGCGAGAACGGTGCGTCGCAGACGCCGGGGATGCGAACGCTGCGCGAAATTCTTTCCGCCCTCGATGTGCCCGAGCTCGAGCCGGTGCCGCGCGAGCACGTGCTGACCAAGACGTTTTACCTGCTGCGCGATTTCCCCGGCCGCTTCAACTCGGGCCAGACCTGGGTCGAGACGCTGCCGCGCGAGGAGGACGATGATGCCGCCTCGCGGCCGGCGCGCGGCGGCGACGGCGTCTCGCCGATCATCATCACCTCGAACGATCTGGCCGGCGCATGGGCGATCCGCCCCGACGGCCAGCCGATGCTGCCGCTGACGCCGGGCGAGCCGCGCCAGCGCGAATTCGCCTTCCGCTCCGGCGTCAACATCGTGATGTACACGCTGACCGGCAACTACAAGGCCGACCAGGTTCACGCACCGGCCCTCATCGAACGGTTGGGGCAGTAACCCATGCAATACGGCATCGCGTTTACGCCCCTTGTTCCAACGATCGTGCTGTGGATCGCGCTCGCCGCGATCATCGCGATCTCGGCGCTCTTGCTGCTCGGCCGCGCGCGAGGCGCTGCGGTGCGCGTCGCGGCACTGGCGCTGATCCTGCTGGCGCTCGCCAACCCCTCCTTCACGCGGGAAGACCGCGAGCCATTATCTTCGGTCGCGGCCGTCGTGATCGACAAGAGCCCGAGCCAGAATTTTGGCACGCGCAACCAGGAGACGGCGAAGGCGCAGGAAGCGCTCGTCGATACGCTGAAGAAGATCAAGGGGCTGGAAGTGCGCGTTGTCGAGGCCGGACAGGCCGACGGCGAGACTGACGGAACCAAGCTGTTCGGCGCGCTGTCCTCGGCGCTGTCGGACGTCCCGGTCGATCGTGTCGCCGGCGCGTTCCTGATCACCGACGGCCGCGTCCACGACATTCCCGCCAATGCCGCAGCCCTTGGATTCCAGGCGCCGGTGCATGCGCTGGTCACCGGGCGCAAGGACGAGCGCGACCGGCGCATCGCGATCGTGGCCGCGCCCCGTTTCGGCATCGTCGGACAGCCCCAGACCATCACCTACCGGCTGGACGACCAGGGCGTCACCGGCCAGCGCGCCAAGATCGTCGTACGCCGTGACGGCGAGGTCATCAGCGAGCGCACGATGCAGAGCGGCCAGACCGCCAATGTCGAGATCGACATCAAGCACGCCGGCCAGAACATCGTCGAGATCGAGGCTTCGCCGCTGGAGAACGAACTGACGCCGGTCAATAACCGCGCCGTGGTCTCCATCGACGGCGTGCGCGACAAGTTGCGCGTGCTGCTGGTCTCCGGCGAGCCGCATTCCGGCGAGCGCACCTGGCGCAACCTGTTGAAATCCGATGCCAGCGTCGACCTCGTGCACTTCACGATTCTGCGCCCGCCGGAGAAGCAGGACGGCACGCCGATCAACGAGTTGTCGCTGATCGCGTTTCCGACGCGCGAATTGTTCCAGCAGAAGATCAACGAGTTTCATCTGATCATCTTCGACCGCTACGCCCGCCAGGGCGTGCTGCCGATCGCCTATTTCGACAATATCGCGCGCTATGTTCGCGCCGGCGGCGCGGTGCTGGTGTCGGCCGGGCCCGACTACGCCTCCACCACCAGCATCTGGCGGACGCCGCTGGATACGGTGCTGCCGGCCGAACCCGTCGGCGTTACCGAAAAACCGTTCTATGCGCATCTGAGCGACGCCGGTAAGCGCCATCCGGTGACCCGCGGCCTCGAGGGCTCCGCCAACGAGCCGCCGCGCTGGAGCCGCTTCTTCCGCACCGTCGACACCCGCAATGCGATCACCGCGCCGGTGATGACCGGCGCCGACGGCAAGCCGCTGCTGTTGCTGTCACGCTTCGGCGAGGGCCGCGTGGCGCTATTGCTCTCGGATCACATCTGGCTGTGGGCGCGCGGTTTTGAAGGCGGCGGCCCTCATCTGGACCTGCTGCGGCGAATGTCGCACTGGCTGATGAAGCAGCCGGACCTCGATGAAGAGGCGCTGCGCCTGCAGATCCAGGGCAAGGATCTCGTCGTGCTGCGCCAGACCATGGCCGACACCGTCCCGCCGGTGACCGTGACCTCGCCGAGCGGCGCCACCAAGGAACTCACGCTGACTGCAAGCGACCCCGGCACCTGGCGCTCCAGCCTTCCCGCCAGCGAGCTCGGCCTCTGGCAGGCGACTGACGGCACGCTGAAAGCCCTGATCAATGTCGGACCGACCAATCCGAAGGAATTTTCGGAAGTCACCTCCACGACGGAGATGCTGAAACCGCTGGCGCAGGCCACCGGCGGCGACGCGCGACGCGTGGCCGACGGCGGCAGTATCGACCTCCCCCGTGTGGTGCCGGTGCGCGCCTCCGGCATCTTCCACGGCGACGGCTGGATGGGCGTCAAGATGCGCGATGCCAGCGTCGTCAAGGGCGTCGGCGTGCTGCCGATGTTCGCCGGCCTGGTCGGGCTGCTGCTGCTGCTCGGGGCATTTGCAGCGACATGGCTGCGCGAAGGGCGTTGAGCGCGGCGCGTTGTCGATTTGACGAAGCCTTGTAGCCCGGATGAAGCGGGGCGCAATCCGGGCCACGGTCGGCCGCCTGACAACCGTTGCAACAATCACACAACCGTCCGTCGTTTCACTAACGCCGGGCGGCGTCACGGTTGACTTCGTTGTTCCCTTCCGATGTTATAATATAACATGGACGGCCAAGCCACCTTGGCCGTTCGGGGAAGGCGCAACTCCGTCGTGAACTGGTTCCGGAAACACCTCAAGCACGGCTCTCGGCTGGCGCTGTTCGCGCTTGCGATCCAGTTTGGGTTGTCGTTCGGGCACTTTCACGGGGCCGCCGCGCAGAACGTTCAGATCGGCCTTTCGGTTGCCGGCCTGACCTCCGCCACGGAACAGGCCGCGCTTGTCGCAGCCGGTGAAGCGGCGCAGCAGCAACAGCCTTCCGATCACGACAACGACCGGCACCCGGCCAACGCCTGCGCGATCTGCGCCGTCATCTCGCTTGCCAACAATTTCCTGTTCGCCGCGCCGCCCGTGCTGCAGCTACCGCAGGCGATCGAGCTTCTCTACCTGACCATCGACGCCGAATTCGCGCATCTCGGCTCGCTCCATCTTCCATTCCAGCCCCGCGCGCCTCCCGCCTCCTGACCTCGATTGATTGATGCACTCCCCGAGGGGATCGCTGCGCCACGCGTGGCCGATCCACCGAGGAAAATCAGAATCGATCCGTTGCATATCGACGGAATCAGGATCCGGACAATGACATTCAAGAAGAAACGAACGTTCCATTTCGGTGGAGCAAGCTGGCTATTGCTATGCGCGGTAAGCAACCACGCAATGGCCCAGGACGCAGCGTCGCCGCCTTCCTCCACGCAACTGCCTGAAATCACCGTGACGGCGCCGAGCCCGATCGTACGGCGCAGGACAGTCGTTCCCTCGCAGAGGCCGGTGCGCGTCGCCCGCACCGCGCCCGGCCGCAGCCGCGAGCGCGCGCCGCAGCCACAACCGGCCCCGGCAGCTCCCGCGCCTCAACAAGGCGTGCTGCCCATCGTCACCGATCAATTTGCGACCGTCACCGTGGTGCCGAACGAGGAAATCCGCCGCCAAGGCACCGCCCAGCTTGGCGATCTCCTGTTCTCGAAGCCCGGCATCACCGGCTCCAGCTTCGCGCCCGGCGCTTCGAGCCGGCCGATCATCCGCGGCCTCGACGTCAACCGCGTCGGCATCGTCGAAAATGGCACCAACGCTGGCGGCGCTTCCGATCTTGGCGAAGACCATTTCGTTCCGATCGATCCACTGGCGACAAACCAGGTCGAAGTCATCCGCGGTCCAGCGGCGATGCGGTACGGATCGACATCGATCGGCGGCGTCGTCAGCGCAACCAACAATCGGATCCCGGACGCCTTGCCAACCTGCGCGGCCGCACCGTTCCAGACCTACGGACTGCCGGCCAAAGCGCCGCTCGCAAGCGCGGGATCACCTTCATGCGTCACAGTCGAAACCCGAACGGCGGTCAGCTCCGTCGACCGCGGTGTCGATGGCGGCATTCTGCTCGATGCCGGCGGTGGGAATTTCGCTGTTCATGCCGACGCCTATGGCCGCAAGGCCAGCGATTACAGCATTCCGGGCTATCCGTATTTGTTCGACCAGACCCGCCCGGTCAACGGCCGGCAGCCGAATTCGGCGATGCAGGCGGACGGCGCCTCGGTCGGCGGCTCCTATATCTTCCACGGCGGTTTCATCGGCGCCGCGATCACGCAGAACGACACGTTTTATCGCATTCCTGGCATCGACGGCGCCGATCACCAGACCCGCATCGACGCGCATCAAACCAAATTCACGGCCAAGGGCGAATACCGGCCGGACGCGGCGGCGATCGATGCGATCAGATTCTGGGCCGGCGCCACCGATTACAAGCACAACGAGATCGGGCTCGCGGACCCCACCGATCCGACGACGCTCGGCGTGCGGCAGACCTTTACCAACAAGGAGCAGGAAGGGCGCGTCGAGGTGCAGATGACGCCGTTCAACGCGCGCTTTGCCGCCGTCACGACGGCATTCGGCCTCCAGGCCGGGCATCAGGAACTGACAGCGCCGAGTCCGGACGATCCAACCAGCCCGCTCAACGGATTGTTCGATCCCAACAAGAACAACAGGGTCGCCGGCTACGTCTTCAATGAGTTCAAGTTCACCGAGACCACCAAGGCGCAGATTGCCGGCCGCATCGAGCATGTCAGTCTCAGCGGAACGACGCCGGCATTCATTCCGGAACTGTTCGATCTCAATACCAATCCCGGCGACATCGGCCCGCCAACAGCACGCAATCTGAGCTTTACGCCGAAAAGCGCCAGCATCGGCTTGATCCAGAATCTTCCAGGTCAACTGGTTGCCAGCATTACCGCCCAATACGTCGAGCGCGCGCCCAAGCCGGCGGAACTGTTTTCACGCGGGCCACACGACGCAACCGGGACCTTCGATATCGGCAATCCTAACCTGGGCATCGAAACCGCGAAGTCGATCGAGATCGGACTTCGACGCGCGACCGGACCCTTGAGGTTCGAAGCGACGGCCTACTACACCAAGTTCAACGGCTTCATTTACCGTCGCCTCACCGGTAACACCTGCGAGGATGTCGCCTGCGTCGGCCCTGCCGACCCGGCGTATCCACTCGAGCTGAACCAGGCGATCTACTCGCAACGCGACGCCACCTTTCGCGGCGGCGAATTCCAGAGCCAGCTGGATATCGGGCCGCTCAATGGCGGCATCTGGGGCGTCGAGAACCAGTTCGATGTCGTACGCGCAACCTTCAGCGACGGCACCAACGTTCCGCGCATCCCGCCGGTACGTGTGGGCGGCGGCCTGTTCTGGCGCGATACCAACTGGCTGACAAGGATCAACCTGCTGCACGCCTTCGCGCAGAACGATATCGCCCCGATCGGCGAGACGCCAACCGCAGGCTATAACCTGTTGAAGGCGGAAGTCAGCTACAAGACCAAGCTCGATCCATCCTGGTTCGGTGCGCACGAAATGATGGTAGGGCTCGTCGGCAACAACCTGCTGAACGAAAACATCCGCAACTCGGTCTCCTACACCAAGGATCAGGTCCTGTTGCCGGGCATCGGCGTGCGCGCGTTCGCCAATCTGAAGTTCTAAACCAGGCGCAGGCTTGTTGGGTGGCGTTAGCTGGTGCTACCGGCTAACGTCAGCATGACGGGGGCTGACCGGGTCGATCCCCCGTTACATGAATCTCGCCCAACGAAAGCGGACGAACAAGGATAGATGCCTGCGCCGATCAATATTCACGTCTACAGCGACGCTCTCGTCTTGCTCGGCACTGCCGGCATCATCATTCCGTTGGTACACCGGTTTGGCCTCAATCCCGTCCTCGGTTATCTCGGAGCCGGCGCGATCCTGGGTCCTCTCGGGCTCGGATCGTTCATTGGAAGCTTCCCGTTTCTCTATTGGTTTACCGTGGTCGATGCGAGGAACGTTTCCGGCTTTGCAGACCTTGGTATCGTGTTCCTGCTTTTCCTCATCGGCATGGAGCTATCCTACGAGCGATTGAAGGCCATGCGTCGCCTGATCTTCGGGCTCGGCGGCTCGCAAATCGTGCTTTCGGCCGCGGTGATCGGCGGCATCGCAGCCCTTGCTGGCAGCAAGCCTCCGGTAGCGCTCATCCTCGGTGCGTGCCTTGCTTTGTCCTCAACCGCCATCGTCGTCGAGCTGTTGTCCAGACAGGGGCGGCTCAACACCAGTGCGGGCCGGGCCAGTTTCGCGACGCTGTCTGGCGCAGGATCTGGCGGTGGCCCCTCTCCTGCTTTTTATCTCCATTTTCGGCACGGGCGAGGCTGGTTCGGTCGTCGCGACACTCCTCCTGGCGCTCACGAACGCCGCCATCGCACTCGCTGTGATCGTGATTGTTGGCCGCGTGGTGATGAGGCCTCTATTTCGTTTGGTCGCATCGGCGGGCATGAGCGAATTGTTCGTCGCCACGACGCTGTTCGTGATCGTCGCAACGGGGGTGGCCGCCGCGGTGGCCGGCTTCTCGATGGCGCTTGGCGCCTTTGTGGCCGGCCTGCTGCTGGCCGAGACGGAATTCCGCAAGGCGATCGAGACCGCCATCGATCCCTTCAAGGGTCTTTTGCTGGGCCTGTTCTTTTTCACCGTCGGCATGAATATCGATTTCCGCGAGCTTGCCCGCGATCCGGTCTGGCTGATTGGGGGCGCCGTCGGGCTCATTGCCGTGAAATCCGGCATCCTCGTCGTCCTTGCCCGGCTGTTTCGTCTGTCGTGGCCGGCTTCGCTTGAAGTCGGTCTGCTGCTCGGTCCCGGCGGCGAGTTCGCCTTCGTCGGAATCGGCATGGCGACAACCCTCGGCCTGATCGATGCCAACGTGTCGAGCTTCACGGTGGCGCTGACATCGCTGACCATGATGCTCACGCCCGCGCTTTCGCATCTCGCGCGGCGGCTGGCCCCGATGGTGCGCGACGACAAGCCGCTCGATCCCGAGCTCGCCGCCGCGCCGCGTGGTGGCAGTGGCCATGCCATCGTCGTCGGGCACGGCCGGGTCGGACAAGTGGTCTGCTCGATGCTCGATCGGCACAAGTTCGAATATCTTGCCGTCGATAGCGACGCCGCGGCCGTTCCGGAACAGCGGCGGCAGGGGCGCACCGTCTATTACGGTGACGCGACAAATCCGGAGTTCTTGAAGAGTTGCGGCCTCATGGAAGCGGCGGCGGTCATCGTCACCATCGGCGAAGCCAAGGAAATCGACGAAATTGTCGCCGAGGTGCGCGCACTTAGACGGGACATGCCGATCGTGTCGCGCGCCCGTGACGCTGAGCATGCGCGGCATCTCTATCAGATCGGCGTCACCGACGCCGTACCGGAGACCATCGAAGCAAGCCTGCTATTGTCCGAAGCCGCCCTGATCGACCTCGGCGTGGCGATGGGGCTGGTCGTCGCTTCCATTCATGAAAAACGCGAGGAGTTCCGGCGCGAATTGCAGCAGGCCGCAGGCGAAGCGCGGCCTGCGCCGCGCTAACGCGCCCTGCTCCAGTCCGGGCGGATTTCGCCGGAGACGCCATCGAAGGCGCTCTCGACCAGCTCCGCCACCAGCAGGCGGCCGTAATCGACCGGACCCGGCATGATCGCCCGTCCCTTCGGCACAACCTTGAAACCGACGCGGCTGTAATAGGGTTCGTCGCCGACCAGAACGACGAGACGATGGCCCTTGGCCCTGGCGTCCTGCAGCGAGCGGTCGAGCAGCATGCGCCCGACGCCGCGGCTGCGAAATGGCGGCTCGACCGTCAACGGCCCGAGCATCAGGGCCGGCGTGTCGCCGATGCAGATCGGCAACTGGCGTACCGAGCCGACCAGCAACGTGCCGATCCGCGCCGTGAACGACAGATCGAGCAGGTGATCGACATGCTCGCGCAGGCGGTAGGCGCTCAGCACGAAACGGCCGGGCCCGAAGGTGCGCTCGTGCAGGCGTTCGATCGCCTGCGCGTCCTTTGGTGTTTCGGCAAGGATGGTAACGGCAAGTTCGCTCATGATGAGGCGCGGGATAGCATTTGGCGGCGGCGCGGTCCATGACTTCGCCGCACCAAAATTGAAGCGGACTCAATTCCGGTTGATGGCCGGCTGGGACAGATACGCCAGCAGCTTCATCTCGCGGCGGCCGCGCGTCACCGTATCCAGCACCAGCCCGGAGGAGATCGACAGCACCGCCACAATCATCAAGCCCATCGACAGCACCGCGGTCGGCAACCGCGGAACGAGGCCCTCCTCGAGATAGGTGACGAGGACGGGGATGGCGAGGCCGATCGAGATCAGCATCAGGAAAATGCCGATGACGGTGAAAAACCGCAGCGGCTTTTCCGACCGATACAGCTTCAGGATGGTGCCGAGAATCCGGAAACCGTCGCGCCAGGTGTTCAGCTTGCTGAACGATCCTTCGGGACGCGCATAATATGGCGTCTCGATTTCCACCACCGGCAGCACCAGTTCGAGCGCATGCACGCTCAGCTCGGTTTCGATTTCGAAACCATCCGACAGCACCGGAAAGGATTTGACGAAGCGGCGCGAAAACACGCGGTAGCCGGAAAGGATGTCCTTGAATGCCTGGCCGAACACCGTGGAAAGGAAGCTCGTCAGCATCCAGTTGCCGGCGCGGTGTCCGGGCCGGTAAGCGGCGACCGATTGATCGACGCGAAAGCCCACCACCATGTCGAGGTGATCGTTGACCAGCGCGTCGATCATGCGCGGGGCGCTCGGGGCATCGTAGGTCGCATCGCCATCGACCAGCACGTAGATATCGGCATCGACATCGGCGAACATGCGCCGGACCACATGCCCCTTGCCCTGGCGACGCTCGCTGCGCACGATGGCGCCGGCCGCGCGCGCGACCTCGACGGTGCGGTCCTTTGAATTGTTGTCGTAGACGAAAATTTCTGCCGTCGGGAGCGCCTTGCGAAAATCGGCGACCACGGTCGCGACGGCGGCTTCCTCATTGTAGCACGGCACCAAGACCGCAATCCGCAGCGCTGGCGTCGTCATTGCAGGCTCACCGAATCAAGGCTGTCCATGGAGCGTTTATACCGCAATCAGGCGTTGGCCGGTTGAGGGATGGCCGGCTTGTCCGCGCGCAAACCGAGCGTTGCGAACAGCAGGGTCCAGAGGGAAAGCATGTCGATCGGAATAATATAATATGGCGTAAAAATCGGGTGGGTCATGAAGAAAATCAGGTTCACCGCGAGGTTAACGGCGACCAGAACAGCAACCTGCCTGGCGCGGCCTCGATCGGCACGCCACAACCAGGCGGTCCAGACGATCGAGATCGCCAACAAGGTGAACTGAACGTCAACGAGATAGCTCAGGAGTACGCCCGGATTGAGCTCCGGCGGCACGACATCGACGCTGCTATAGGTGGTCGAGAACGGACTGCCCGCATTGATCGCATTGGCAATCAGCGTCGGCATGATCCCGATCAGGAATGCAACACCAAACGCCAGCCCTTGCAGAAAAGTCTCCTTGCTGCGCGCCAGCAGAAACGCGCCGGCGAGATACAGGCAATAGCCCGCGGCCAGAAACAGGTTGGGCAGGCGGAAATTGACGGCGAGGCCGATCAGGAGACCGAGCAGCGCCCACAGCAGGGGCCGATGCCGCGGCTCGGCCGTGAACAGTTTTGCCGTCAGAAACCCTGCGAGCGCGCAAACCATCATGGTGGGCGCCACCGAGTAGCTCGCCTTGGTCGGATTGATCATCAGATAGATCGCGCTGTCGCCGAATGCGGTGACCAGCAGCAGCTGGTAAAACGTGGCCGCATAGCTCAGCGCGATCAATGAAAAGCCGACGGCGACGATCGACGTCAATACGTAGAGCGGGATGACCTGAAATCCGGCGGGAAACAGCGAGAGGATGAAGCCCGTCCCCGGCGGATATTGCAGGACATATTTGTCGGCATCCGAAATGAAGGTGTGGCAGGGAAATCGCTTGACGTCATTCCATTCCGGAAAGCCGATCGCCTTCAGCCTGCCGGTGAAATAGTGATCGTCATCGAACGCAATGTTGGTGTCGATGCCACGGAGACCAAATCTTTCGAACAAATGCGCCTGGCGCAAGTAGCAGATATCGTCATAGACCCCGCGGGCTTCGATCCAGCCGGATATCGACCAGATGTTGCTGATCAGCATGGCGAGGAAGCCGATCGCGCACAGGATCTTCAGGATTTTCATTTTTGTCTGGCCGCCCCGCCCCGGCGTTGGAATCTGCGCTGAAGGATTGCTAGCATGGGCGGTCCCTAGCGCCACGTCGCGACCGGCGCTGCGCCGTGGAGCACTTCGGCGATCCGAAGGCGCGTGCCCCTGGTGGTCTCGGCCGGCAGCGCGCCGGCATCATAGAAACCGCACTCCACGATCTCATGATTTGGCGCCGGCAGGTGGTCCTGGCGGAATTGCCTGACGACGTAGACCGCGACATGGTCGCGCCGCGAGACGTGGATATTGAAAAACAGGCCATGCAGCGCCGGTGTTTCCGTCAGCTCGATCCGCCCCTCCTCCACCAGCTCCCGCCGCAGGGCTTCGAGAAAGGTTTCGCCGACCTCGACGCCCCCTCCCGGCAGATGCCAGCCGGCGACATAGCTGTGCCTGACCAGAAACACCCTGTTGTCGCCATCGAGCACGACGCCGCGGACGCCGAGCGTCATGCCGCGGGCGATCCGCCAGTAGAGGTGAAAGCCGCGCCGCGACAGCGGTTCCAGGCGCCTTCGCAGCTGCTGCAGGGCCGTCACGCGAACCTCGGATGGACAGCTGTCACGTTTGATCCTTATATCGCCGGCATGATCGTGCGACGGCTCTATATCACAGGCAGTGCGACGGGGCGCGAATGAAGGACGCCTTCACGCTGGCGCATTTGTCCGATCCGCATTTGCCGCCCCTGCCCGCGGCGCGTGTCCGCGATCTCGCCGGCAAGCGCGCACTCGGCTATCTCAACTGGACCCGCAACCGCCATAAATATCACCGCCGCGAGGTGCTGGATGCGCTGGTCGCCGACATGCAGGCGCAGCGGCCGGACCACATCGCGGTCACCGGCGATCTCGTTAATCTGGCGCTGGAGGCGGAGTTCAAGCCCGCGCAAGCCTGGCTCGAAAGCGTCGGCACGCCGCAGCAGGTGACTGTCGTGCCCGGCAATCACGACGCCTATGTGCGCGCCACGCGGCATCATTTCGCGGGCGCGTTCGAGAAATATCTGCGCGGCGATGCCGGGGTCGACGGCGCGCCGTTTCCGTTCGTGCGCCGGCGCGGGCCGCTGGCGCTGATCGGCGTTTCCTCGGCGGTGCCGACACCGCCGCTGATGGCGACGGGCCGGCTCGGTCGCGCGCAGCTCGATGCGCTCGATCGCAGTCTTGCGAACTTGTCGGCCGAGGACGCCTTCCGGGTGCTGCTGGTGCATCACCCCCTGCACTCCGATTCGCGCATGAAGCAGCTGACGGATTCGAAGGCCCTCCGCGCGGTGCTGAAGCGGCGCGGCGTGGAGCTGGTGCTGCACGGCCACGACCACATCCACTCGACGATGTGGGTCGAGGGCGCCGACAGGCAGATCCCCGCGATCGGCGTGCCATCGGCGTCGGCGCTGGCGCACCGGCATTATCCGGCCGCGGCCTATAATCTGTTTTCGATCGCGCGCGACGGCAACCAATGGCGCTGCGTGCAGACCGTGCGCGGGCTCGACGCCGATTTTCGCGTCAAGCAGATCAAGCAGACGACGCTGCTCTAGAGATTCTTCAAGCTCGCATACAGCGCCAGCGCGAACAATGCGGCTGCGCCGAGCAGGAATCCGAGCACGAACATCCAAAACCCGCGGCGGCGCGGCTTCTTCTGCGCGGCCGGCTCGACGATCGGGGTTGCGACCATCGCGTGTTCGCGCTCGATCATGCGGCGCGCGACATAGCTCGTGACCGCATCGACCATGACCGGCACATCGTGCGACTCCGCGATCACGATGCGGCCGAAACGCGTGTCCTGCACGAAGCGGTAGATGCGCTTGTCCCGCCCCATCACGATATGCGCGACCACGTCGATCCACAGCCGCGGCGTCTCGCCCTCGCTGACGCCGCGGTCGAACAGGTCGACCTGCGCAGGCACCTGCGCGAACAGCGGATCGAGCGCCTCGTTCATGATCTCGAGCCGGGCCACCTCGGCGTCGCGCAGTTCGACGACGACGCCGGTGCGATCGGCGGCCTCGATCCGGGCCTGCCGGAGCGCATCGCGCAACCGCGTCGGCCGCGTTTCGCGGGCTTCCTTGCCGGTATTTTGCGCATCTGACATCGGGTGCCGCCTTTGCCCTGAAGGGAGTAAGCTCAATTAACCTATCAGTTGCCATAATCGACACAAAGGTCGTTTGTTTGCAATAGGTTAGAGGCCGATGATCGCGGACTCGTCGAGCCGGCCCGTCGCCCCTGGCGCACTTCACCTGACGTAATGGGCGAAGGAAAGAACGAACTCCGCCTCAAAAATTGCAAACGGCCCCACCCGGTTTTCCGGATGGGGCCGCCTGTCCTTGGCGCTTCCCTAGATTTTATTGGCAGCCGTCAGGCCGAGACGCGGGAGGGCTCTTCGACGATCGAAAAGCGCACGCCGGCCTTGTGACGGTTCTCTTCCGAGACCGTGCGCCAGGCATCCTCGGCCTCTTTGCGGGTCTTGAACGGTCCCTGTACCTGGGCCGAGCCTTCCACGAGCTTGTGGAAGTTCATCGAACCGAACTCGCCGCCAATCACCCAGAAATTGCTCTTCGTCATGACTAGTCTCCTGCTGCTACCGTTAGCCGAACTGGTTCATCGTGTTGTGGGCGCCGCCCGCCTTCAGCGCGGCTTCACCGGCGAAATATTCCTTGTGCTCGTCGCCGATATCGGAGCCGGCCATGTTCTGATGCTTGGCGCAGGCGATGCCCTGACGGATCTCCTGGCGCTGAACATTCTTCACATAGCCCAGCATGCCCTGCTCGCCGAAATACTCCTTGGCGAGATTGTCGGTCGACAGAGCTGCCGTGTGATAGGTCGGCAACGTGATCAGATGGTGGAAGATGCCGGCGCGCTTTGCCGAATCGGCCTGGAAGGTGCGGATGCGCTCGTCGGCTTCAATGGCCAGCGGCGTATCGTCGTATTCCACCTTCATCAGGTCGGCCCGATTGTACTTGCTGACATCCTTGCCGGCTTCCTTCATCGCGTCGTAGACCTGCCAACGGAAGTTGAGCGTCCAGTTGAACGAGGGCGAGTTGTTGTAGGCCAGCTTCGCGTTCGGAATGACCTCGCGAATGCGGTCGACCATCTTGGCGATCTGCTCGATATGCGGCTTCTCGGTCTCGATCCACAGCAGGTCGGCGCCGTTCTGCAGCGAGGTGATGCTGTCGAGCACGCAGCGATCTTCGCCGGTGCCGGCACGGAACTGGTAGAGGTTGCTGGCAAGCCGCTTCGGACGCATCATCTTGCCGTTGCGGTTGATGATGACATCACCGTTCTTCGCGTTGGCGGCGGTCACTTCCTCGCAATCCAGGAAGCTGTTGTACTGATCGCCGAGGTCGCCGGGCTTGTGGCTGACGGCGATCTGCTGCGTCAAACCAGCGCCCAGCGAGTTGGTGCGGGTCACGACAACGCCGTCTTCGACGCCCAGCTCCAGGAACGCATGGCGGCAGGCGCGAATTTTCGCCAGGAACACCTCATGCGGCACAGTCACCTTGCCGTCCTGGTGGCCGCACTGCTTTTCGTCGGAGACCTGATTTTCGATCTGCAAAGCGCACGCACCGGCTTCAATCATCTTCTTGGCGAGCAGATAGGTCGCCTCGGCATTACCAAAGCCAGCGTCGATGTCGGCGATGACGGGCACGACATGGGTCTGGAAATTGTCGACCTTTTCGATCAGTTCCTTTTCCTTCGCCTTGTCGCCTGCCTTGCGAGCGGCGTCGATGGCGCGGAAGGTATCGTTGAGCTCACGGGAGTCCGCCTGACGGAGGAAGGTGTAGAGCTCTTCGATCAGCGCCGGCACCGAGGTCTTCTCGTGCATCGACTGGTCCGGCAGCGGCCCGAACTCGGAGCGAAGTGCTGCGATCATCCAGCCGGAGAGATACAGATAGCGGCGATCGGTCTTGCCAAAATGCTTCTTGACCGAAATCAGCTTCTGCTGCGCGATGAAGCCATGCCAGCAGCCCAGCGACTGGGTGTACTTGGTGGGGTCGGCGTCATAGGCAGCCATATCGCTGCGCATCAGCGCCGCGGTGTACCGGGCGATGTCCAGGCCGGTCTTGAAGCGGTTCTGCAGACGCATGCGCGCCACGGCTTCGGCGGTGACGCCGTTCCAGGTCGGCTGGGTCTCGAGGAGCGCCTTGGCAGCTCCAATCTCGCTTAGATAGGAAGCCGGTCCCTGGCTGATGCCACGTGGCTGGAAGTTCATGTGCGTGATCCTTTTCGGTAACGACAAACTGCAGCGTCCGCTAATCGACATTCTTGACAGTGCGCTGCAAAACGTACCGAGAGCTAAACGCCAAAATCCCGATTTCGTATAGACTGCTTGATTTTGAATGGTGATGTCATGTAACATATAAACTTGTCATAGTTGTCATTTTGTAAATTTTGTCACAATATTGAGCCAGGAACCCTGCCATGGCCACCGACTCCGGAAAGAAGCTTTTCGTCGGGCCCCGCTTCCGGCGGATCCGCCAGCAACTTGGGCTGTCGCAGACCCAGATCGCCGAGGGGCTGGGCATTTCTCCGAGCTATATCAACCTGATAGAGCGGAACCAGCGCCCGGTGACGGCGCAGATCCTGCTGCGGCTGGCCGAAACCTATGACCTCGATCTGCGCGACCTCGCCACCGCCGACGAGGATCGTTTCTTTGCCGAGCTGAACGAGATCTTCTCCGACCCGCTGTTCCGGCAGATCGACCTGCCGAAGCAGGAGCTGCGCGATCTCGCCGAACTGTGCCCCGGCGTCACACACTCCCTGCAGCGGCTGTACGCCGCCTATACCGAGGCCCGCCGCGGCGAGACACTGGTGGCGGCGCAGATGGCCGACCGCGACGAGGGCACGCGGTTCGAAGCCAACCCGATCGAGCGCGTGCGCGACCTGATCGAGGCTAACCGCAACTATTTTCCGGAGCTCGAACAGGCCGCGGAGAACCTGCGCGACGAACTCAACGTCTCCGCCGAGGAACTGTTCGCCGCGCTCGCCGCACGCTTGCGCGAAAAGCATTCGATCGTCACCCGCATCATGCCCGTCGACGTGATGCGCGAGACGCTGCGGCGGTTCGACCGCCATCGCCGGCAGCTTCTGATCTCCGAGCTGGTCGATGGCTCCGGGCGCGCCTTCCAGCTTGCGCTGCAGATCGGTCTCACGGAATGCGGCGCCAGCATCGACGCGATCGTCAATCGCGCCGGCCCGCTCGACGATACGCCGCGGCGGCTCTATCGCATCACGCTGGCGAATTACTTCGCTGCCGCTGTCATGATGCCCTATCAGGCGTTTCATACCGCGGCGGAAGCGCTGAACTACGATGTCCATGTGCTGGCGCAGCGCTTTAACGCCGGATTCGAGCAGGTGTGCCACCGCCTCACCACGCTGCAGCGGCCGAACGCGCGCGGCGTGCCGTTCTTCCTGCTGCGCGTCGACAATGCCGGCAACGTCTCCAAGCGATTCTCCTCCGGCACGTTTCCGTTCTCGAAATTCGGCGGCACGTGTCCCCTTTGGAACGTGCATTCGACCTTCGATACGCCGGACCGCCTGCTCAAGCAGGTGATCGAACTGCCCGACGGCACGCGCTATTTCTCGATCGCGCAGATGGTGCGCCGCCCGGTGGCGCCGCACCCGCAGCCGCAGCCGCGCTTTGCGATTGGTCTCGGTTGCGAAATCCGCCATGCGGCAAAACTGGTTTATGCCGCCGGCATGGACCTGGAGAAAACCGAGGGCACGCCGATCGGCGTCAACTGCCGGCTTTGCGAACGCGAAAACTGCAGCCAGCGCGCCGAGCCGCCGATCACGCGGACGCTGATCCTGGATGAGAACACGCGGCGGGTGTCGTCGTTTGCGTTTTCGAACGCAAGAGAGCTGTGAAGTCCCCAGCTCACCAGCCCGGCCGTGTCCGCCATGCTCCCATAGCGAGGGCTAGTCACTCGGCTGCTCGATCCTTCCGGTGCGCTGAAAATACGACATAAGCATCTGGCAAATTAGCGCCCACGCAGTGCCGAAGCTCCAGCCCGCCAGCACATCGCTCGGATAGTGAACTCCGAGATATATGCGGCTGACTCCGACCAACAGGGCCAGGATCGCTGCGGTCGCTATGAGATGAATGCGAACTAAGGGGGAAGCTTGCGTCTGGGCGAGCATCAAGCCGAGCGTCAGATAGCAGACAGCCGAACTTGCTGCGTGCCCACTCGGAAAGCTCAGTGTAGAGACCTGAGTGAGTGGAGTGACGATATCGGGGCGCGCTCGCGCAAAGGCAAGCTTGAGAAGGGTATTGAGAAGGGCGCCACTCAGGACCGTCGTCAGGACGAACAAACCGGCGTGATGTTTGCCTGTGGCAAAAAGGAACGTGGTTACGATCGTGACCAGCAGTGCAAGTACCGCAGTACTGCCGAGTGCCGTGATGTCTCGTACAACGTCGAGCAACCATGGCGGCCCAATTGGTCGCGACAAGTCGGACGCATCGCGAAGGGCGACCATCAACCGGCGGTCGAACGCGATAGGTTCTCCTTCGGTCACTTCCAGTGCGATGAACGCAAAACCGAACAGAAGAAAGGCGACGAATAAGGTCGGAGCCCAAGACCTCAGATGCCTGACAGCATTCTGCCATTCAGTCGTTCTCATCCGCGTCGCCTCCGTTCAACTTTCATCAACCTCCAAAGATACGACGTGAGGTCTGGGCCAAAGCCTGAATGAAATCCGGACTTGACTACGCCGCCAGTTTCACCTCGATTTCCTGCTAGCATAAACTTCGTCGGACGTCCTGCCGCCAGCAGATGGCCGACAAGCACGGTGAGCCGCCGCTCGATCAACAGTACTGACCGGCGGCAAAACCTATATGACAAAGGCGGCCACTGAGGCCGGCCGTTGCCGGGTCAAGCGTTCCAACCCCTAACAAGTATGGTTAAATCAGGGATTCGATTGCAGCAGTTTGTTGCGTTGCTATCGTCGCGGGATGGCCTGACGCCTCCACGCGACTGTCCGGCCTTCATGCTGTCGCCAGAATGGAGATCAGGACATAGGCGAGGTAACCGATCAGAGCGACACAAGTGCCAGTCGCAATCCTGGCTATGTCGATGATGGAAGCCCGTCTTTGATCAAGTGCCATCCGCCATCCTTGGTGGCAGTCGAGCTACGGTATTGATCTGGATCAACCGTTCGGAGACCCCATCGAAACGGCCAATAATCCGGCGATGTCATCGTCGCGATGATCGCAGACATTCGAAAGCGAATATTCAACCCGAACGTTCAGGCGAGATCAGTTCGTAGGGTGGGTTAGCGGAGCGTAACCCACCAATTCTTTCCTCGTGGACAGATGGCGGGTTACGCCTGCGGCTAACCCACCCTACCGGCAACCTGCTCACACTTCCGTGTGAATAGTACGCCAGCGCGGCGAAAAAGTTTTCGCCACCAGCAACACGCCGCACTCGTTGGTTTCCAGTGCGATCTTTTGCGCCAGCATCACATCGCCGGCGACGAGATTGTCCCTGGGCACAAAACACCTTCCGACCAGCGGGCGGCCGAGGGAATCGAGCTCGCACACATTCATGCTGACGCCATGGCGAATCCGGTAACGCTTGCCGCTGTGACAACCGGTGACATCGAAATGCCGATACTGACGGTATTGCGCGAGCTGTTCGGGTGACAGCCACGCCTTGAGGAGCGCGAGCCCGCGCGCCTCACGCTCGCTGTGAAAACCGAACTGGCGGAAGCGGTGCCAGGCGGCCAGCACCCGACGGGCGGCGTCAGCACAACGCCGCTGCAACTGCCTTAACATGGCAGCACCTAGCCGCCGACGAACCGCGGGACGAACAGCGTCTCTTCGGCCTTCGGATCGAATTTGCGGACTACGGTGGGGTCGCCCGTCGGCGTGCGGACCGCGGCGGTATACCCTTCCCGCATCAACGCGTTGAAGCGCTGCTCGGCCTCCAAGAGGGCCGCAGCATCTGCCGGATTGAATTCGTGCCGGCTGTCGCCTGAGTGATCCATGATGATTTGCGTTGCCATCCCTGCACTCCCTTACTGGACGAAGGCGAGAGACCCAATGCAGAGCCGCGAGGAAAGTTCCTTCAACGGCGGATCATTGTGAGAGGCAAGCTTGGCTGCAGTGGTGATGCAATATAGTGCAACTGATATCGGGTGCCCACGGCTGCATCAGCTAGATCTCGGCAAACACCTCCAGCAGATTTCCATCGGGGTCCCTGAAAAACAGCGTACGATGGCCAAAGGACTGATTTGTCGGCGGTTCGAGCAGATCGACGCCGTGCCGCACCAGTTCGTCGGCACAGCGATCGACGTCAGGCGCGGCCACCTTGAAGGCGAGTTGAAGCGAGGCGCTGCCGGGGGGCGTCGGTGCATCTTTCGCCGTCCGGTGCGGCCGCGACAGGGCAAGGATGTTGCCGCCGACCTGATATTCGATCCAACCGGGTGAAAGCTCACGCAGGAGTGAAAATCTGAGAATGTCCCCATAGAAGGCGCGCATCGCCGCCATGTCGCGCACGAGGATAACGGTGTAGTCGATCGCCCGGATGGCCTGGAACGGCGAAGCGGAATGTGGAATTTGTTCGTTCACGTCTGATATCCCATCGTGTGTTCTTGAATTTCCGGTACTTGAACTCGTACTTGCAATTGTCGCATGACCGGCGACGCCTGAACAACTCGTTCGGTCCGACCTCGATCGAACCCCGGGATGGAGGCCCCGCCCCTCGGGCCGGAATTGCAACAGATATGGGATTGGCGGCTTGTCCACCGTAGCTCGCAGGGCGAAGGCGCAACGACATGTCTCTCGAACAACTGGGCCACACCATCCTGGAGTTTATCAGGCTCCATCAAGCCTGGGCCGCGCCGATCGTATTTGCGCTGGCGTTTGCGGAATCGCTGGCGTTCCTCTCCTTCTTCGTGCCGGCCTGGGCCGTGCTGGTCGGCATCGGCGCAATGATGAAGACGGCCGACATTGCATTTTTCCCGGTGCTGCTGGCCGGTGCCCTCGGTGCCGCGCTCGGCGACTGGCTGTCGTACTGGATCGGCTACACCTGCAAGGACCGGATCGCGCGGATGCGGCCGTTCTCGACCCATCCAAACCTGCTCGTCCGCGGCGAGGCCTTCATCCAGAAATGGGGCGCGCTTGCGATCTTCATCGGCCGCTTCTCCGGCCCCTTGCGCGCCTCGGTGCCGATCGTCGCCGGCATGCTCGGCATGCCGCAGAAGGATGTTTCAGATCGCCAACTTCACCTCGGCGCTGATCTGGGTGGCGGTGCTGCTGGAGCTCGGCGACGCCGGGGCGCTGGTGTGGGGCTGGCTGCGGGATTTATTCGGGAAGGTTTGGGGGTGAGAGGCGCATTTCCTGGTCCGGAAGGCGAAGGGGGATGCGAGGCCTGCTCTGTACGATTGCTTCTCCATTGGCAGGCGCTCCACTTGCTCACGCCCGCGCGACGGCCTCCATGACTTCTTTCGGACGTCGCTTGATCGCCAGCAGATAGGCTGCGGCGGGAGCATCCGGCATGCGCCGTCCCTGCTCCCAGTTTTTCAACGTCGGAAGCGGGATGCGATACGCCGCGGCGAAATGATGTTGCGACATCCGAAGCGAGCGGCGAATGGCCCTCACATCCGGCAATTCGACCTTTGAGACGCGCAAGCCCTGCACCTTCTTGCGAGCGGCATGCCTCGCTGCCTGCTGCATGCTCTCAATCAGTTCTTCTCCAAACTTGCCCATGTCTTTTCCTTTCCCGCTGCTCAACTCTTCAGGATCGCGGCAAGCTTCCGAACGATCTTCTTCTCTTCGGCCGTCAAGTTCTCCTGACGGGCCTTTGCGTAAACCATCAGCAAGTAGAGCGGGCGATCACCGCTGTGATAGAAATAGATGACCCGCGCGCCGCCGCGTTTACCGCTTCCGGGCCGTATCCATCGAATCTTCCGCACGCCCCCGGTTTCGGGGATCAGGTCACCTTCCCTGGGGTTCTGCGCAATGAACTCAATGAAGGCCTCCCGCTCAAGGTCGTCCCACACGTCCAGGGCCTGGCGGATGAAAAGCGGCGTTTCCGCCACGGTAATGAATCGTCGTGCCACTCGACCACTATACGCCATTGGCGTCCTGCGTTCCAGCAAAAAGGGGGCGCCAATGGCCCGTAGCCCCTTGGTTTCACGAACCATCCATGATTGTCATCGTAACAGCTTCAGCAATCCGACAACGAATCGAACCATGATGGACCGGAAGAGCCTCACCGAACGCTTAGGCTATCTCGCCTGCGACCGGCTGCTGATCATCAACTGCGACGACCTCGGCGTGAGCCACGCCGCCAACGTCGCGACATCGAAGGCGATGGTTGAAGGCGTTGCGACCAGCGCTACGCTGATGGTCCCCTGCCCGTCCGCGCGCGAGGCGGCAGAAATGTTCGCGGGGCTGGATATTGGCGTGCACCTGACGCTGACCTCCGAATACCCCGGGTATCGCTGGGGTTCGCTGACCGGGCGGGCCTCGCTGCACGACGATGACGGGTACTTGCCGCGAACGACGGCTGCCGCGATCAAGCGGATGGAAGCACAGGACGTGCGCGCCGAGTGCCGCGCCCAGATCGACCGCGCACTGGGCTGGGGAATCGACGTCACCCACCTCGACTCGCACATGCACGCCGTCGAGGCGCGTGCGGACCTGTTCGACGTCTATCTCGATCTCGCCGTGGAATACGGCCTGCCGCTGCGGATGATTACGCCGGCGCAATCGGAGCGGCTGGGCCTTGCGGGCTTCCACTCCCCGCAACGGGCGGCGGCCCGCGGCATCATTTTCAACGACCACCTCGTCTATCCCTGGCCGCGCCCGACCCGCGATGTGTTCTTTGAAGAACTGCCTGATCTGCCCGCCGGCGTCTCCGAAATCTTCGCGCATCCGGTGATGGATGGCGAGGAGCTGCGCGGCTACGGCCCAGACTACGCGGATCTTCGGGCTCACGATGCAGCCTGCCTGATTGATACGACGGTGCGGGCTCTGATCGAGCAGCAGGGGTTCAAGCCGATCAGCTATCGTCCGCTGCGCGAGTTGCAGCGGCGGGGCGGCGGATGACGCTCCCCCGGGCCCGAGATCGTATCCCGACTGGACAGCCGCGCACGACGCGCCCCTAAAGCGGGCATTGCACGCTGTTGCTATCAGGGTCCGATCGGGTTCATCATGGCAGGATTACGAGCTCATATCTGCCGGGATGCGCGATGCGCCGCAGTCAAAACGCTCTGTCACTCCTGTCGTTCCTTGCGTTGCCCGTGCTCTATCTGTTCGCCGCCGCATTTTTCGTGGGGACGACGGCGTCCGGTGCGGCAGCAGCCGAGTCCAGGCGCGTCCTGATGCTGCATTCGTTTGGTCCACGCTTCAAACCCTGGAGCGCCTATGCCGAAACCATTCGTTCGGAGATCAACCGGCAGTCGCGCAAGTCCGTGGACTTCGTGGACCAATCGCTCGTCAATGCGCGCGCGGGCGACGCACAGTCAGAAGCACCGTTCGTGGAATATCTCAGCGCCCTTTACGCCGGGCACCCGCTCGACCTGATCATCGCCTTTGGCGCGCCGGCCGCGACCTTCGTCCAGCAGCACCGCCAACGTCTCTTTCCAACGGTACCGATGGTCATTACGGCCGTAGACCATCGCCGGGTCCAATACGAAAAATTGACCGAGAACGACACTGTCGTACCAATTACGAATAATGTTCCCGTTGTTTTCGAGAATATCCTGCAGGTCTTGCCCAGCACAAAAACCATCGCAGTTCTAGTTGGCGCTTCTCCAATTGAACGGTTTTGGACGGAGGAACTACGCCGAGAGCTCGCGCCACTGGCGAATCGGGTTCAACTAAAATGGTACAATGACCTTCCATTCGATGACATCCTGAGGGATGTAGAACATCTTCCACCTCATAGCGCGATCTTCTCGGTCCTCATGAATGTCGATGCGGCCGGGGTCGTGCATGAGACCGGCAATGCTCTGAACAAGGTCGCTTCCAGGGCCAACGCGCCGATTTTCACTTACGATGATTCCTATTTTGATGGAGCAATCGTCGGCGGCCCAATGTTCTCCATGCTCGAGGGCAGCCGGATAGCGGCGACCGTCGCCACGCGCATCCTCGACGGTGAAAAAGCAGGTGACATCAAAACCCCACCCATCAAATACGCATCGCCGAAATTTGACTGGCGGCAAATGCAGCGCTGGGGAATCAGCGAGAGCAACCTCCCGCCGGGGAGCAGCATCCATTTCAGACCGCCCACCGCGTGGGAAAGCTATCGTTGGCAAATTGTGACGGTGTGCGCCGTGGTCGCGTTTCAAGGCGCTCTCATCATGCTGCTTCTGTTGGAGCAGCGGCGGCGTCATTCGGCAGAAATGGACTCCAGGCAGCGGGTGGTGGAGCTGGCCCATGTCAATCGCTTCTCGACGGCGGGCGAATTGTCCGCATCGATTGCGCACGAAATCAATCAACCGCTGGGCGCGATCCTGACGAATACCGAAACCGCCCAGCTTATGCTCCAGTCACCGTCACCCGACCTCGGCGAAATGAAGGAGATTCTTGCCGATATCTGGCGTGACAATCGAAGGGCTGGCGAAGTCGTTCGGCGCCTGCGCAGCTTTGTCACCAAGGCTCCCTTTCAGAGGCAGGAGTTCGACCTGAACGATCTCGTTGCCGAGTCGGTCGAATTCCTGTCGGCGCATGCCAGGTCACGCGAGATCACGATGCGAACCGAGCCGACGAGGACGCCGCTCCAAATCTTTGGCGATCCGATCCAGTTGCAACAGGTCATATCCAACCTGGTTCTCAATGCAATGGATGCCGTCCTGGATACACCACCCACTCAGCGCGCCGTGACGGTGACGACAACCCGAGGCCAGCGGTGTGCCGAGATCTGTGTAGCGGACACGGGACCGGGCGTGCCCCCGGAAATCGCGGCAAAGATATTTGAACCGTTTTTTTCAACCAAGGACCACGGCATGGGCATGGGTCTCTCGATCGCCCGCACGATCGTTACCGCCCACGATGGACATATAGATGTCGAGAACCGGAATGGAGCGGTTTTTCGAATTCGACTGCCGTTGATTGCGTAAGGCGTTCGTCGCTTGTCAGGAGGCGGTTTGCGGGCGCCGCGACGCGCCAGCGCGCTCAGGCTTCGGTGTCGGAGCCGCCCCAGATCTTCTGCTCAGTCCATCCAAGCTCCGCAAATTCCGCGGCCCGCAATGGCGCTTCGCCGGCGGAGAAAAACTCGTCGAGTTGCGGCGGGCTCACCGACGTGCCGCTGAGCATGGCGTGGGCCTGGCCGCGGTGGTGAACGTCGTGCTGGAACAGATGCAGCAGCAGGCGGTCCATCCGTTCGCGCTGGATGGTGGTGCCGCGATGCACGGAGACGATGCGCTGCAGTCCGGCGCCGTCGAGCGCTTCCACGACGGCGAGCAAGCGCCGATCCACCGCGGCCTGTGCTTCCTTCAGCGCGGCAACGGTCTTGCATGGCTCCTGGTCCGCCCAGGCGTCGGGCCCGAGCGTGCCGCCTTCCATCGCATCGACGTAGAAATGATCGATGATCAGGATATGATTGAGCGTGGCGCGCAGGCTCGGAAAGAAGCCGGTTCGCTGCGCGGTGAATTCTTCCGGCGACAGCCGCGCGCAGGCGGTGAGCAGCCGATGGTTTGCCCAGGCGTTGTTGTACGCCATGGTGCGGTAGGGAAGCACGTCAGTCATTGGCGTTGCCGAACTACAGCAGTTCGTGAGGAGCGGTCGCCGAGCTTAGCAAAGCGTAATCCGCCGATCGTCAGGAAGAATGGTGGGTTACGCTGCGCTCCTCCAACGCCAGGCTCGTACCAACCCAGCCAACTCCTACTCTGCCGCCTGCTGCGTCGGCGTCTCCAGCACCTCCACCACTTTCGGCGGTGACATCGGCAGGCTGTAGAATCGCTTGCCGAGCGCGTTGTGCACGGCGTTCGCCACCGCGGCCATCACGGGCACCAGCGGCACTTCGCCGACGCCCTTGACGCCTTGCGGGTGCTTTGGGTTCGGCACTTCGACCATGATGGTGTCGAGCATCGGCAGGTCCGAGCACACCGGCATGCGGTAGTCGAGGAAGCCGGGGTTATCGACCTTGCCCTGCTTGTTGTAGATGTACTCTTCGTTGAGCGCCCAGCCGATGCCCTGGGCGACGCCGCCCTGCATCTGGCCTTCGACGTAGGCCGGATGGATGGCGCGGCCGACGTCCTGCACGGCGGTGTAGCGGATCACGCGCACGATGCCGAGATCGACATCGACCTCGACGTCGCAGATATGCGTGCCAAAGCCGCCTTCGGCGCCTTCGGTGTTGAGCTGCACGCCGGCGCCGATCGGGCCGCCCATCGCAGGTGCCTTCGCGGCGAGATCGGCGAGCGTCAGCGGCGGAAACTCGCCGGCGTTCGGGCTTGCGGGGTGGGCCGCGCCGTTTTCCCATTTCACCGCTTCGGGATCGATCTCCCAGATTTTTGCGGCGCGCTCGCGCAGCGTGGTGATGATCTTTTCGGCCGACTGCGTGACCACGATGGCGGACGCGAACAGCACGCGGCTGCCGCCGGTGAGGTTCGAGAAGCCGACGGTCGCGGTATCGCCGATCAGCACCGAGACGCGGCGGTAATCGATGCCGAGCAGTTCGGCACAGATGTTGGCGATCGCAGCCCGCGAGCCGCCGATATCAGGATGGCCTGTGGTGACGACGACGTTGCCGTCCTCGGTGATGTTGACTTGCGCGGAGAATTCGCCGCCGGCGTTGAACCAGAAGCCGCTAGCCACGCCGCGACCCTGAAGCTTGCCGAGCGGGGCCTTGTAATGCTCGGAATTCTTCGCGGCTTCCAGCGTCTCGATGTAGCCGATGCGCGGGAACACCGGGCCGTGCGCGGCCTTGGTGCCCTGCTTCGCCGCGTTCTTCAGGCGCAGCTCCAGCGGATCCATCTTCAGTGCTTCGGCGATTTCGTCGAGCACGCACTCCACGGCATAGGCGCCGATCGGCGCACCCGGCGCGCGATAGGCCGCGACCTTGGAGCGGTTCGACACCACGTCGAAGCCGGTCGAAAGCACATGCGGGATGTCATAGGGCGAAAAGCTGCAGCCGACCGCGCCGCGGATCGGCGAGCCCGGCAACGCGCCGGCCTGCAGATAGAAGGTGCCCTGGGCGGCGACGATGGTGCCATCTTTTTTGGCGCCGATCTTCACCGTGCTCTTCGAGCCGGACGTGGGACCGGTCGCCCGCATCACTTCCTCGCGGGTCATCACCATCTTCACCGGGCGGCCGGATTTCTTCGACAGGATGGTCGCCAGCGGTTCGAGATAGACGATGGTCTTGCCGCCAAAGCCGCCGCCGATCTCGGCGGGGATGGCGCGGATGTCGCTCTGCGGCATGCCGGCGAGATAGGCCGTCATGGCGCGAACCATGAACTGGCCCTGGCTCGAGCTCCAGATCGTGGTCTTGCCGTCGGCGGCGACGCTGACGAGACACGCATGCGGCTCGATATAGCCCTGATGCACCGGACGCGTGGTGAAGGAACGCTCGATCACCACGTCGGCCTGCTTGAAACCTTCGGCGATGTCGCCCTTCTTCACTTCCTGCTTGCCGGCGATGTTCGACGGCTTGCCTTCGAACTTGTTGAACTCGTGCAGGATCGGCGCGTCCGGCTTGATCGCATCGTCGATCTCGATCGCAAACGGCAGCACCTCGTAGTCGACCTCGATCAGCTCGCAGGCCTTGTGCGGCGATCGCTTCCGTGGTCGCCGCAACCGCAGCAATGGGATGGCCGGGGAACAGCGCCTTTTCGCGCGCCATCACGTTGCGGCACATCCAGCGCATGTCCTGGATGCCCAGCATGACCGCGCCCTTCTCGATCGTGAAATCGACGATGTCGCGCGCGGTGACGACGGCCTTCACGCCCGGCAGCTTCTCCGCCTTCGAGGTGTCGATCGATTTGATGCGCGCATGCGGATGCGGGCTGCGCAAAACCTTGCCCCAGATCATGCCGGGCATGTTGGTGTCGGCGGCAAAGGCGGCGCGGCCGGTGACCTTGTCGACGCCGTCGGGACGAATCGTGCTCTGGCCGATCCACTTGTTGTTGGTGACGATGTTCATTGGGCTGGCTCCAGCTATTACTGCGCGCGCATTTCGGATGCGGTTTCCATCACCGCGCGGACGATCTTGTCGTAGCCGGTGCACCGGCAGAGATTGCCGGCGAGCCAGAAGCGGACTTCCTCCTCGCTCGGGTCGGGACTCCGCTTGAGCAGCGCGTCGGAGGCCATCAGCATCCCCGATGTGCAGATGCCACACTGCAGCGCCGCCATTTCGAGAAATTTTTGCTGCAGCGGATGCAATTTGTCGCCGCTCGCCAGGCCCTCGATGGTCCTGATCTCGTGGTCTTGCGCCTCGACCGCGAGCATCAGGCAGGAGCAGACGAGACTGTCATCGAGCGTGATGCTGCACGCGCCGCAATCGCCGGACGCGCAGCCCTCCTTGGAGCCGGTGAGATTCAAGGTCCCGCGCAGCGCGTCGAGCATGGTGTCATCAGGCTCGCAGAGAAATTCCATCGGCTCGCCGTTGATGGATGTCGTGACGTGAACTTTGGCCATGAGTTACTTTCCTTGAGCGCGCTTGGCGGCAATCGCGGTGGTGCGCTTGAGCAGCACGCCGGCGACCTTGGTGCGGTAGGCGATGGTGCCGCGCTTGTCGTCGATCGGACGGCAGGCGGCGGAGCAGGCGGCGGCGGCCTTTGCCAGCGCGGCGTCGTCGAGCTTGCTGCCGATCAGCGCTTTCGCGGCGTCTTCCACCAGCAGCACGGTCGGCGCGACGGCGCCGAGACCGACGCGGGCGGCGGTGACCACGCCGTCCTTGAGCGTCAGGCTGACGCCGACGCCGACCACGGCGATGTCCATTTCGGTGCGCGGGATCATGCGCAAGTAAGCATCGCTCGATCCGGGCGGGCGCGGCGGTAATTTGAAACTGACCAGGATCTCGCCCGGCTTGAGATTGGTGCGTCCGGGACCGACGGGCACGTCCTCCACCTTCAGCTCGCGGCGGCCGTTCGGGCCCTGCACGGTGACGACGGCGCCGGCGGCGACCATCGCGGGTACGCTGTCACCGGCGGGCGAGCCGTTGCAGAGATTGCCGCCCGCGGACGCCCGGCCCTGAACCTGCTTCGAGCCGATCAGGTTGACGGCTTCCAGCACGCCAGGCCAGACCTTGCCGAAATTCTTGTGGTCGTGGAGCGCCATGCCGGAGACGGCCGCGCCGACGCGAAAGCTGCCATCGGCCGCCTGCTCGATTTCGGTCATCTCGGGTATTTTCTTGATGTCGACGATGACGCCGGGCTTGAGCACGCCGGATCGCATCTGCACCAGCAGATCAGTGCCGCCGGCCAGGATGCGCGCGGCGCTGCCGGCCGCGGCGAAAGCGCCAATCGCTTCATCAAGCGAGGTCGGCGCCAGGTATCGGAGTTCCGTCATGGATTCCGTTATCTCCCATTTTGTCTGCCCGCCCCATATGGACGATGGCCTTGTATCGGCCCGGCAGTGCGACAAGCCTACACAACGCGAGGCGGTTGGAACAGCCTGCGAGATCAGGTTCAGGTGGCGGTCTCCTATGCGCAAGGCGGGCTTGTGCGGCAGATTGCTCCGAGATGAGCGGGATAAATGGGTATATCGGGCGGATTGCGCTTCGCTAAATCGCCTCACGGATTCTACAATTGACGGCCCATGTTCCCATATCCGGTGAGATTGATGCCAATTTGCAGATTCCTCGTGGTGGTCGCGGCATCCGTCGCGGTATCCTTGGCATTTTCATCGGCAAGCATGGCCCAACCGGCCCCCGCTCCCGCCCGGCCCGCGCCGGCCCGGCCGGCGGCGGTGCGACCGATCCCGCCGGCCGCCGGCATTCCCGGCCCGCCGGTCGCCAGAGCACCCTCGCCCCGCGCCGCCGCCTGTCACAACGGCATGTCGTTCGACCGCTTTCTGGCCGACCTGAAACAGCAGGCGGCCGCTGAAGGCGTGTCGCAGCGCGCGCTGGCCGCAGCTTCGCCCTACCTCACCTACGACCAGGGCATCGTCAACCGCGACCGCGGCCAGCGCGTGTTCGGCCAGGTGTTCACGGAATTTTCGCGGAACAGGGCCTCCGATGGCGCGGCAAAGAATGCGCAGGCGCGAATCCGGATGCATGCGGCGGCGTTCGACCGCGCCGAGAAGGAATTTGGCGTGCCGCCGGCCGTGATCGCCGCGTTCTGGGGCCTGGAAAGCAGTTTTGGCGCCGAGCTGGGCAAGCTGCATACGCTGCCGTCGCTGGTGTCGCTGGCCTATGACTGCCGCCGCTCCGAGATGTTCCAGAAGGAGACCATCGCCGCGCTGAAGATCATCGATCGCGGCGATCTGACGCCCGACGAGATGATCGGCTCATGGGCCGGCGAACTCGGGCAAACGCAATTTCTGCCGACGCACTATTTCAACTATGCGGTGGACTATGACGGCGACGGCCATCGCAATCTCCTGCGCAGCGCGCCCGACGTGATCGGCTCGACCGCGAACTACATCGCCAAGGGATTGAACTGGCGGCGCGGCGAGCCGTGGCTGCAGGAGGTGCGCGTACCGCAAAGCTTTCCGTGGGAGCAGTCCGACCTCAGCGTCAAACTCTCGCGCGCGAAATTTTCCCAGCTCGGCGTCACCTATCCCGACGGCAGGGCATTGCCGAACGACGACATGCCGGCCTCGCTGCTGCTGCCGATGGGCCGCACCGGCCCGGCGTTTCTGGCCTACGCCAATTTCGCCGCCTACACCGAGTGGAACAACTCGCTGATCTATTCGACCACCGCCGGCTATCTCGCCGCCCGCATCGCCGGCGCCCCGCCGATGCGGCAGCCGTCCACGCCTGTCGCGCAGCTGCCGCTCAACGAGCTCAAGGAGCTGCAGCAGCTACTGGTCCGCGCGGGCTTCAATGTCGGCAAGGTCGACGGCGTGATGGGACAGTTGAGCCGCACGGCGGTGAAGGCGATGCAGGTGAAGCACGGCCTGCCGGCGGATTCCTGGCCGACGGCGGAGCTATTGGCGCGGATGCGCGGGACGCCGCGCCAGGGCGCGATGAATTAGTCCGTCGTCCCAGTTGTCATTCCCCGCGAAAGCGGGGAATCCAGTACGCCGCGGCTTCTCGGCTCAATCGCAACGGCGCTGGAATACTGGGTCGCCCGGTCCCGGCTACGCCAAGGCTTCGCCGAGGCTATCATGTGTTGGCACGCCGAAGTTTCAGCGGAGGCGGCAAGCCGGACGACGACAGCGGGGAATAATTCACTGCAATCGATGGCCTGAGAGCGTTGTATTTCCTCGATGGCCGCCCCATGTCGAAACCGCCTCATCGTCCTGAGGCATTATTCCACATCACGAAAAGAGCATCACATGGCTTTCCACGACGCATCCGTGCCCGCTTTCCTGCAGATTCTCGGCAGCCTTTCCGGCCTGCTCAGCAAGGCGGAATCGCATTGCAAGGCGAAGAACATCCAGCCCGACGTGCTGCTCAACGCGCGGCTTTATCCCGACATGTATCCGCTGACGCGGCAGATCCAGACGGCCTGCGATTTCGCCGGCAAGACCTGCGCGCGCCTCACCGGCAACGAGGTGCCGTCGACGCCGGACACCGAGAAGAGCTTTGAGGAATTGCAGCAGCGGATTGCGAAGACCATCGACTATGTGAAGTCATTCAAGCCGGCGCAGTTCGACGGCGGTGACGTCAAGGAGGTGACCTTTCCCATCGGCCAGAGCAACACGATGACGATGAAGGGCCAGCAATACCTCCTCAACTTTGCGTTTCCGAATTTCTATTTCCACGCCGCCACCGCCCACGGCATTTTGCGTCATAACGGGGTGGAGCTCGGGAAGAGGGATTTTCTTGGGAGTACGGTAACTCTATCCGTCATTCCGGGGCTCGCGAAGCGAGAACCCGGAATCTCGAGATTCCCCGGTGTGCAATTGCACACCTGAGGTCTGGTCCTTACGGACCATCCCGGAATGACGTCGCAAAAAGAACTCCGTCATTGCGAGGAGC
>CAWBRL010000043.1:0-60783 GCA_963791165.1 uncultured Alphaproteobacteria bacterium
GCGATATCCAGGCATTGTCGTTCGAGGAAATTCCTTATTTTCCGATTGGCCAGTATAAGCAACCGACCGCGTACCGTTCGAATATCACCGGTATCCTCGACGGCACGGCCGTGTTCTGGAATGTGAGACCGGCATGAGCACGCTTGCGATCTTCGGCAGCTATGTGTTGTCACGCAGGGATGGCGCGCAGGAAGTGCTGCGCGATCATTGGGTGTTGCTGGAAGGCAAGCGGATCGCAGCCGTCACGCGCGACCGGCCGTCCGCCGCCGAGGTCTTCGACAGACCGGGCCGTTTCGTGCTGCCCGGACTTCTGAACTTGCACAACCACTGCTTCAGCGAAGCCGTCGCCCGGACGCATACTGAGGACGGCAATGGTCGCCGGAATAACGAGAGCATCGTCTATACGGTGTTGCTGCCGCTGACCAAGCGCGGCGCCGATCTGCTGTCGCCAGCGGAGCGGCTCGCCATCGCGCGGCTCGGTATCCTCCAATTGCTGAAGGGCGGCGCCACCACGGTGATGGAGCCGTTTCGCAACACGATCCCTGAGATGTTCGACGCCGCTGAGGAAATGGGCATCCGCTTCTATGGCGCGCCGTATTTGTTCTCGACCTCGGACGCCAAGGCGGGTCCTGATGGCGTGGTGCGCTACGCCGGCGACGATGGCCAGGCCGATATGGACACCTGGAACGCGCTATTCGATCGCTGGAATGGACGCGGCGACGGCCGGATCGGCCTTGCGATCAGTTCCGCACGCGACCGACACCTGTGGTCCGGATCTGCTGCGGGCGTGTGCCGCACGCGCGCGTGAACTCGACATTCCCATCACCACCCATCTCGCGCAAAGCCAGGCCGAAGTCGCAACGATCGGGAGCCGTCACGGCGGTCGCACGCCGGCCGAATATCTCGACTGGCTCGGCCTTCTGGCACCGGACCTTATGGCCGCGCACTGCATCGCGAGCACCGATGGCGATTTGAAGCTGATGGCGGCGAGGGGCGCGACGGTGCTGAACTGCCCGCGCGTGTTTGCGCGCTCGGGTGTTACCGCGGCTTTCGGCCGGTTTGTTGCGCACGGCGTCCGGACGGTCGTTGGGACCGACGGCTACAACATGGACCTGCTCGGCGAACTCAATGCGGCGTCGATGATCTCGAAGCTTGCGTCCGCCCGTGCGGATGTAGCCAATGCACCGGAATTGATCGACGCGGTCACGGCAACCGCGGCGGCCGTCATCAAGCGGCCGGACCTCGGGACGATAACGCCGGGCGCCACCGCCGACCTCACCGTCGTCGATCTCACCCATCCCCATCTCCAGCCATTGTTCGACCCACGGCGCGGGCTCGTCGCACTCGGGAACCGCGCCAACATCGATCAGGTCATCGTTGACGGGCGTGTGCTGATCGATGCAGGCCGCTACATTCACGGCGACGAGACGACGATGATTTCAGCCGCAAACGCGGCGATCGGCAAGATCTGGGACTTGCCGGAAGCCCAGGCGGCTTTCAATGGTTGATGGTTCGCCGGTGCGCCCGTTCCTGCGGAGGGCGAAACGCGATCCTGTCGCCTCCTTCACCATCTGGAGATTACCATGTCTGCAACGTCAGCGCTGTCGGCTCGCTAAGGCGAGCAGAAACGCAGAACTGACGTGCATCACACAAACTGTCTCCGGAATTGACTTCGCGCGAACCAAAATTTTAACTGCTGACTTCGATTGAGCCGGAGAGGACTCCGAGCTTCGCAGGCTGCTGCATTTTCATGCAGACGCCGCCTCAGATGCAAGCATCCAGAGAGTTGTCCATGCGCGTCATCAATGTTGCTGCCGCCCAGTTGGGCCCGATCCAGAAAGCCGACAGCCGCGAAGCCGTCGTCAAGCGCATGATCGCGCTGATGGATGAAGCCAAGGCGAGGGGCGCCGATCTGATCGTCTATCCGGAGCTCGCGCTCACCACGTTCTTTCCGCGCTGGTACATGGAGGACCAGGCCGAGGTCGACACCTGGTTCGAACGCGAGATGCCGAATGCGGCGACCAGGCCCTTGTTCGAACGCGCCGCCCACCACAGGATCGCAATGAATTTCGGCTATGCCGAGCTGACGCCGGATGGGCATCATTTCAACACCTGCATCCTCACCGACAAGTCCGGAAAAATTGTCGGCAAGTATCGCAAGATTCATCTGCCCGGACATTCGGAGTTCGATACGGAGCGCGCGTTCCAGCATCTGGAGAAGCGTTACTTCGAACCGGGCGATCTCGGCTTCAACGTCTGGCGCGCGCTCGGCGGCATCTTCGGCATGGCGGTCTGCAACGATCGGCGCTGGCCGGAGACCTATCGCGTGATGGGTCTGCAAGGCGTCGAGATGGTGCTGATCGGCTACAACACGCCGTCGGTCAATGCCGAGAAGAGCGAGGAGGGGCCCGAGAAGCGGCTGTTCCATAACCGCCTCTCCGCGCAGGCCGGCGCGTACCAGAACTCGACCTGGGTCGTATGTGTGGCGAAGGCCGGCGTCGAGGATGGCCACCCCTTGATCGGCGGCAGCCTGATCGTCGATCCGGATGGCGAGATCGTCGTGGAGGCGAAGACCGAGGACGACGAACTCCTGGTTCACCCCTGCGATCTCGACGCCACCATCTTCGGCAAGAACACGATCTTCAATTTTGCGCTGCACCGCCGCATCGAGCATTACGGCCTGATCACCAGCCGCACCGGCGCGGTGCCGCCTCCGGAAAACTAGATGTCCGGCATCTCCTTTCGCGAACTCGACCCGCAGGACCGCTACAAGCTGCTGTGCGGGGTCGTCGTGCCGCGGCCGATCGCGCTGGTCACGACGCTCGACGAGAACGGTAGCGTCAACGCGGCGCCCTTCAGCTTCTTCAACGTCTTCTCCGAAGATCCGCCGCTGGTGGTGCTCGGCCTGCAGCACAAAGCCGATTTCAGTCCCAAGGACACCACGCGCAACATTCATCGCAGCGGGCAGTTCGTCGTGCATCTGGTGGACGAGGCGCTGGCCGCAGCCATGAACGATTGCGCGATCGATTTTCCCGCCGGTGACAGCGAAGTGGAGGCGACGGGACTAAAGACATTGCCGTCGATCGATATCGACGTGCCGCGATTGGCCGCGGCCCCCTTCGCGCTCGAGTGCCGGCAACATGTCGCGCTCGCCTTCGGGCCCGGCCGCGAGCTTCTCGTCGGTGAGGTGCTGCGCCTGCACGCGCGCGACGGGTTGATCGACCAGGAAAAAATGTATGTCGATTTCGATGTCTACCGGCCGATCGGGCGCTTGTTCGGCAATCTCTACGCCGCCCAGCGCGATACATTCGCGCTGACACGCGAAAGCCACGCGCAGTGGCTCGCGCGCGCAGCGGCCGAAACATCCGACCAGGGTCAGTGATGCGAGAACTGCACCGTGCCCAGCGCCATGGTCACGGCCGCCTGCGTCGGGTCGATCACGGGAATTCCGAGCGCCTGCTCCAGCGGCCGGCGGTGACGCGCCATGCCGGCGCAGCCCATCACGATCGCGCCGGATCCGTCCTCGTCCTTGAGCGCGCGTCCGACCTCGATCATCTTCGCAAGCGTTCCTTCGCCGGACGCGGTCTCCGCCACGCTCATGTTGAGCGGCCGCTCGCGGGTCAAACGATCCGTCAGGCCCATCTGCCTGAGATAGCGGACATGGCGGCGGATCGAGCGCTGTGCGATCGCAATGACACCGAAGGTTTCGGCGCGCGCCAGCGCCGTCAGCACGCCGCATTCGGCGATGCCGAATACGGGCCGGTCGGTGGCTTCGCGGCAGACATGCAGGCCCGGATCGCTGTAGCAGGCAATGACGAAGGCGGCCGAATGGTTGTCGCCCTCGACCAGACGTCGCAGCGGCATCGCCACGCCATCGACATCGGCCTGGCTCTCGATTCCGTAGGGTCCCTCGGTCAAAGTCTCGCAGACGATCTCCGGTCCGCCTTCAAAGCCGAGCGGCTTGAGGGCGTCCTCCAGCCCTTGCGTCACGAGGTGATTTGAATTGGGATTGATGACGAGAATGCGGGGCCGGGACATCGGGGTTTTCCTGCGGAATGATGCGTTGTGGTAAGACAGGGGCAGAACGGGACAACTCTTCGGCGGTGAATCGGAGAGCCTGGACACAAAATCGCGAAAACAACCCCATGCAAAGTAGGATGGACCCGCTCTGGAAGCAATGACCATGCCATCCAATGATGCACGGTCCACTGTCTGCTCCGAGCGCGCAGGGGAGTGTGGCGGCACGATCTGTGCTTTTATCCGTCCAATGCCGAACTTGGGATTCAAGACCCGACATTTGAGGAGCTTGCCATGACCGAGCCCGCCTACGACCTTCTCATTCGCGGCGGACGCGTCGCGACCGTGAGCGATGTGTTCGAGGCCGACGTCGCCATTTCCGGCGAGACGATCGCTGCCATCGGCCGCGGGCTGCCGGGCGCGCGGCGGGAGATCGACGCGCGGGGCAAGCTGGTTCTGCCGGGCGGTGTCGACAGCCACGCCCATATCGAGCAGCTTTCGGCTGCAGGCATCGTGAACGCCGATACGTTCGAGAGCGCGACCGTCTCGGCCGCTTTCGGCGGCACCACCACGGTGATCCCGTTCGCAGCCCAGCATGTCGGCATGAAGCTGCCGCAGGTGCTGGAGGAGTATCACGCGCTCGCGAAGAAGGGCGCCGTGATCGACTATGCCTTTCACATGATCATCGCCGATCCGACCAGGGAAACGCTGGAGAAGGATCTGCCTGCGCTGATCAGGCAGGGCCACGGTTCGATCAAGATCTTCATGACCTATGATCGCCTGAAGATCGACGACGAACCGCTGCTCGATATTCTGCTCGCGGCGCGCGACGGCGGCGCGATGCTCTGCGCCCACGCCGAAAACCACGGGATCATCTCCTGGATGGTCAAGCGGCTGCTGGCGCGCGGCTATACCGATCCAAAATATCACGCCATCAGCCATGCCCGGGTCTCGGAAGCGGAGGCCTTCAACCGGCTGATCGGCATGGCCGCGCTGATCGACCAGCCGATCATGATCTTTCACGTCTCGACGGCGGAAGGCGCCAAGGTGATCCGCGATGCACGCGGGCAGGGGCTGAAGGTGTTCGCGGAAACATGTCCGCAATATCTTTTTCTCACCGCCGACGATCTCGACAAGCCCGGCGTGGAAGGCGCCAAATGGATGTGCAGCCCGCCGCCGCGCCGCGCCGCCGACCAGGAAGCGCTGTGGCAGGCGCTGGCGCTTGGCGATCTCCAGACCGTCTCATCCGATCACGCGCCGTACCGGTTCGACGAGACCGGCAAACTGCGCGCCGGTCCCAATCCAAATTTCAAGCAGGTAGCGAATGGTCTGCCCGGTCTCGAAGTCCGCTTGCCGCTGCTGTTCGACGCGATGGTTTCCGGGGGGCGCCTGGGGATCGAAAAGTTCGTCGAACTGACCGCGACCGCACCGGCTAAGATCTACAATCTGCACCCGCGCAAGGGCTCGATCGCGGTTGGCGCCGATGCCGATATCGCGATCTGGGATCCGGCGCGCGAGGTGACGCTGAGCGACGCGATGATGCACGATCTGACGGGCTATACGCCCTTCGCCGGCCGCAAATTGCGCGGCTGGCCGGTTACGGTGCTATCGCGCGGGCGGGTGATCGTGGCGGACGGCAAACGTTCGGTCGAAGCGGGCTCCGGGCGTTTCCTCGCACGCACGGGAGGGGAGGCGGCGAAACCGACCGGACGGCTTATGTCGGACATGGATCCGGAACAGAATTTCGGTGCGAGGCTGCTGTGATCCATCCGCCGCTCCCTGTTCGGATTGAGCGATGAGAATCCTTGTTTTCGGCGGCGCCGGTTTCGTCGGGCTCAATATCGCCGCGGCATTGCTGGCGCGCGGCCATGCGGTGACGTTGTTTGACCGTGCGGGCTTGCCGCCTGATGCAAGGAAAGATTTTTCCGGTTACGGGGACCGGCTGAGTGCCATCCAGGGCGACGTCACGGATAGTCAGACCGTAGAGACGGTGATCGCCGCGGGTTATGAGGCCATCGTTCTGGGAGCCGCGATCACCGCCGGGCCGGCGCGGGAGGCCAGCGATCCCGAGACCATTCTGCGGGTAAACCTGCTGGCGCAGACGCCGATCCTGATGGCGGCGCGAGCAAGCCGGGTGAGACGCATCATCAACCTGTCGTCCGCGGCGGCCTACGGCGCGAGCGCATTCCGGAACGTGCTGCTCGATGAAGAAACGCCCTGCGATCCGGCCTCGCTCTACGCCATCACCAAATTCGCATCCGAGAAAGTCGCGGCGCGTCTGGCCGGTCTCTGGCAATGCGAGATCATCAGCGTGCGACTGAGCGCCGTGTTCGGGCCTTGGGAACGAAACAACGACGTGCGCGACACGCCAAGCCCGCAGGCGCAGATTCTGGCCGCCATGCAGGAGGGGCGCGAGGCCATTCTGTCGCGTCCGGGCGTCAGGGACTGGATCTATGCGGTGGATGTCGCGGAAGCCGTGACATTGCTGATCGAGGCTTCGACGCCAAAGCATCCGCTTTATAACATTTCCACCGGCGTGGAATGGCCGGCGCTGCAATGGGGGCAGGAACTGGCCGCGCTGCATCCCGGCTTCATTTGCCGGCTGACCGATGCCGGTGAGATGGCAACGGTCGACCTGCATAGTCCGGCCGACCGGGCGCCGCTGTCGGTCTCGCGCATGGCGGAGGAGTTCGGCTGGCGCGCGCGGTTCGGCTGCGCTGAACTCGGCCGCCGATCTGAGCGCTTGGTGGACCCAGCACCGAGGGGAGAACCTGACATGAGACTGGCTGGGCGGACGGCGATCGTGACCGGTGCCGGCTCCGGCATCGGCCGGGCCAGCGCGGTGCTGTTTGCGAAACAAGGCGCCTTTGTTGCGCTGGTCGATCGCGACCGCGCGGGCTTGCAGGAGACGTTGACGGCGATCGAGGGCGCCAAAGGCGAAGCAACGGTCCATGTCGGCGATGTCAGCGAGGCCGATTTCGCGAAAGCTACCGTGGACGATGTCATGGCGCGGCGTAGCCGGCTCGATGTGCTGATGGCTGCGGCCGGCTTTTCCTGCGGAGGGACGGTTCTGACCACCGACCCGGCCGATTGGGACGCTGTGTTCCGCACCAATGTCGGCGGCACCTGGCTTTGGTCGCGCGCGGCGGTGCCCGAGATGCAGCGGCAAGGCAGCGGCTCCATCATCACGCTGGCGTCGCAGCTTGCGGTCGCCGGCGGCAAGGGCAACAGCGCCTATATCGCCGCCAAGGGCGCGATCATCAGCCTGACCCGGACGATGGCGCTCGATTTTGCGACGGATGGCATCCGCGTCAATGCGATAGCGCCTGGAGCCATCGACACACCGATGCTGCGGCGCAGTTTTGCCCGTCACGCCGATCCCGAGCCGGTGCGCGTGGCATCGCGCAACCGCCATGCCATGAAGCGGTTTGGCAAAGCGGAAGAGGTGGCCGAGACCGCGCTGCATCTTGCCAGCGATGCGTCTTCCTTTACGACCGGCACTGTGATGGTGGTCGATGGCGGCTGGCTCGTGGCATGAACAGCCCCCTTATCGCTCTCGAAGCCCAGGTTCGCGCCGATCTTGCCAAGACCGCGCACCCGGATGCGGCGTGGCTTACGCCAAAACTCGGGCCGGACGACAGGCCGGCGCTGGACGTGCTCGTCGTGGGCGCCGGGCAATCGGGTCTCGCGACGGCGTTTGGGCTGATGCGCTCGCAAGTGAGCAACATCCTCGTGCTCGACAAATCCGAGGAGGGGCAGGAGGGGCCGTGGCTCACCTATGCCCGCATGCATACACTGCGCAGTCCGAAGCATTTCACCGGGCCTGATCTTGATATCCCGAGCCTGACCTACCAGTCCTGGCACGAGGCGCGCTTCGGCGAGGAGGATTGGCGGAATCTCGACCTGATTTCGCGCGAGCTCTGGGCGGAATACCTGCTCTGGTTCAGGCGGGTCGTGGACCTGCCGGTGCGCAATGGTTGTGAGGTCATCGAGATCGCGCCTGTATCAGGTGGATTGCTCGCGGCCAAGGTGCAACTCTCTGATGGCATCGACACGATCTTTGCACGGAAGGTCGTGCTGGCGACCGGGCAGGAAGGCATGGGCGACTGGATCATTCCGGAGCCGCTGCGTCATCTGCCGCCCTCGCTCTGCGCGCACGCGGCGCAGCCGATCGACTTCGCGGGCTTGCGCGGCAAGCGGGTTGCGGTGATCGGCGCCGGCGCCTCGGCCTTCGACAATGCCGCGGTCGCGCTGGAGGCAGGCGCGGCAGAGGTGCAGCTGTTTTGCCGAAGGGCGGAAATTCAGGTAATCCAGCCCTACCGCTGGCTCACCTTTCGCGGCTTCCTTCGGCATTTTTGCGATCTGGATGATGCCTGGCGCTGGCGCTTCATGCGCGCCGTTCTGGAGATGCGGGAAGGCTTTCCGCAAGCGACCTACGATCGCTGCGCCCGCCATCCCAATTTTCACCTGCGGGAGGGTACGCCGATCGACGCCGCCACGGAAACGGCTCGCGGCGTCGAATTGCAGACGCCGCGGGGCGTGTTCCCGGCCGACTTCGTGATTTGCGGCGCGGGCATCGACATGAATTTCGCGGGCCGGCCCGAGTTGCAAAACTGCGCCGCCAACATCGCGACCTGGGCCGACCGCTACCAGCCGCCGCCGGACGAGCGCAGCCCGCGGCTCGGGCGCTTTCCCTATCTTGGCGACGACTACGCGCTGATGGAGCGCGTCGTCGGCGAGACACCATGGATCGCGAACATTCATGTGTTCGCGATCGCCTCCACCATGAGCTTCGGTGCCTCGGGCTCATCGATCAATGCGATGACCACGGCGGTGCCAAAGCTTGTCCATGGGCTGACGCGCGGCCTGTTTCGCGCGGACGTCGAGCGGCATTGGGCGTCGTTCAGGGCGTATGACGTGCCGCAGGCGGTCGTCGAGCGAAAGATCACAGGTCGAGCGTGACGCTGACACGGGCGCGCGATACGCACAGCATCAGCCGATCCTGCCGTTTTGATGTCGGCAGCACCTTGTCGCGATGCAGGACCAGGCCGTCGCGGTATCCGCATTCGCAGGAACCGCAGACACCCATCTCGCAGGATGACGGCATTGCGAAGTCGTTGTCACGCAAGACATCGAGCAGCGACTTGTCGGCGGGCACCAGAAATCGCTGACCCGTCGACGCAACCGTCGCTTCGAACGGTTCGGGCTTGAAGTTCTCGTCGACCGTCATCTGAAAGACTTCGCCGTGAACGTGATCTTCGGGCCACGCGCCCAAGGCCGACTGTACGGCATCCAGAAGCCGTTGCGGCCCGCAGATGTAGACGTGCGTGTCCTCGTCATACGGTCCAATCGCTGCCGGATCGAAGCGACGACCGCTTGCGGAGAACCAGCATTGCAGGCTTGCCCCGCAAATGTCCCTGAGTTCGGCGAGCAGCGGCGCCTGGGATGCCGAGCGCGCGCAATAGTGCAGGGTAAAATCCTTGTCCCAGCGCTTCAGCGTTCGGGCCATTGACAGCAAAGGCGTGATGCCGATGCCGCCGGCGACCAGAACGTAACGCTTTCCCTTGGCGCTCAGCGGAAGATTGTTCCGAGGCGCGGAGATATGCACCTCACTGCCTTCACGCAGGTTCTCGTGGACCCAGATCGACCCTCCACGGCCCGTCGCCTCGCGCTTGATGGCAATCTCGTATCGGGAGCGGTCGTCAGGATCGCCGCACAACGAGTATTGCCGCACGCGGCCGTCCGGCATGCGCAGGTCCACATGCGCGCCGGCGGACCATTCCGGAAGGGCTGGCCGAAGCGGATGAACGAGTTGCAGGTGCAGAACATCCGGCGTCGTGAACCGCGTCTTCTCGACGCGCAACTTCATGATGAGACGCGCGGTCATTGGTCGAGCAGCTCTATGGTATCGCCGGGCCGAATGATGCCGCCGCGCTCGATGCCGCAGTTCAGGCCGGAGCGATTGTAGAGCGGAAGGAATACCGGCAGCCCCAGCAGTTCTTCGAGATATTTGCAGGGAAAATTCAACCGGCCACCCCGCAAAATGACGTCTCCAACTCTAAATCGACGTCCAACCAGGTGATTGAGCGGCACGCCGATCACCGTCAGATTCCTCCGGTGATCGCGGGGCTCGAGCGTAATCGGCCCGTCCTGCAATGGCGGATCGTTGCGCGAAAGCGCATCGAGCGCCTCCTGTTCGATGAGTGTCACTTCGCGCACGTCCGGCTTCGGCGAATAGGTGCCGGTTCCCCGGTAATAGCGATCACCGACGATCCCCCGGCCGGCGACGCATTCGGCCTCTTGTCGTTCTTCCATCTCGTAGCTGGCGCTGGGCGCGACATGGATATGAAGCAGTTTGCCCCGCCATTGGGTTGCACCGCCGGCTTTGGTGACGGCAATGGACCCCGCAGGATGCTCAAATGCCTCCGTCATCCTGGGCGGCGGCCGATGGGTCGAGTGGACGTTCACGTGATTATCCTTTCGTGCGCAGCGCGATCGCTTCGACTTCAACCAGTACGTCCTTGGGCAAACGCGCGACTTCGATGGTCGAGCGCGCCGGCGGCTGATCGCTGAAGAACTCGGCGTAGATTCCGTTCATGACGGCGAAGTCGTTCATGTTCTTCAGAAACACGGTCGTCTTCAGGACGCTTGCGAAGGAGGCGCCACCGGCTTCCAGAACGGCCGACAGGTTCGCGAGCGACTGCCGCGTCTGTTGCTCGATACCGTCCGGAATGGCTCCGGAAATCGGGTCGATCGGCAATTGCCCGGACGCAAACACGAACTGTTCGGTGCGCGTTGCCTGCGAGTAGGGACCCGCGGCCGGTGCCGCATTGGCAGTGCTGACGATAGATTTGGTGTTCATGGTGTCTCCTGTTGACCGGTTGATCTGGTTCATCCCGCAAGGAATGCGTCAGTGTTCCTGTTGGCTTCCCGGGCACGCTGATACTCCAGAATGCGTGCGGTCTCGCTGGCGACGTGTTCGCCGAGCATGTCTGCCAGGATATGAAGTGTCGTATCGATACAGAGCGAGACGCCACCTCCGGTCACGACAGCGCCGGTATCGACGATCGGCGCTTCGCGAACATCGATCCGTGGATACATGCCGCGCATTCGTACGAGTGGCGAAACCTCAGGGGGAACGACAGATCGTTTGGTCGTGGCTGCCGCATCATCTAGAACGCCGCTCGCGGCCAGGATCATGGCTCCCGTACACACCGACGCGACCCTGCTGGATGCGTGGATGCGACGAATGTACGCAAGCGTTGCCGGAGATCGCGACTGATCCTCCCAGCCCGGACCGCCCGTCACGATGACAACGTCGCAGGCCGGCGCATCGTCCATTCCGAACTGCGCGACGACGTCGAGCCCGTTTGACAACCGGACGACGCCTGCCTTTGGCGCGATGGTGCAGATTTCAATCTGCGGAGCTATTCGGCGTGCCATGGAAAGCACGCCGAAAGTTGCAAGATCGATCGGTTCAACACCGTCGTAGATGAATATTCCAAACCGCATGTTGAACCGATCCTGCTTCAGCCGATAAGGGCTTCGTCCTTTGTCTCCCTGGCGGCAAGTGCGGCCCACAGCGTGATCAGCGCGATCCCGATCATCATGACCGAGACGCCTGCCGTTCCGCCGAAATATCCGACGAGCGCCGTTGCGATGATCGGCGAGAAGCCGCCGCCGATCGCCGCCGCGACCTGGAATCCGAACGAGGCACCGCTATAGCGCACGCGCGGACCGAACAATTCGGGGAAATAGGTCGACTCCAGTCCGAACATCATGCCGTGGCCGAAGTTCATCGCGATGATGATGGCAAACGTCACCATGGCGACGCTTTTGGTCTCCAGCATCCAGAACAGGGGAAAGGCGAACGCCATCGTGAAGATCGCACCCAATATGAAGAATGGGCGACGGCCGATCTTGTCCGACAGCCAGCCAAAGATCGGCAACGTGATCAGTTCGAACAGCGCCGCATACATGACGGAATCGAGCAGCAATTGCTTGGGCAAAGCGAGCTTCGTGGTGGCGTACACGACGACGAATACCGTCAGCATGTAGACCCAGGACACCTCCGATAGCTTCAGGCCCACGGCGATCAGGAACGTCTTGAAGTTCTTGCCGACGACTTCGCCAACCGGGTTGTTCGAAAACGAGTTCGTGGCCTTCATTCTCTCGAACACCGGCGTCTCCGGAACTCTGGATCGAATGAATGTGCCGAGCGCCAGCAGAACGATGCTGGCAAGGAACGGAATGCGCCAGCCCCAGGACTGGAAATCGGCTTCGGGAAGTTTGGTCGCAAGCGCAAAGACCAGCGTTGCGAGCACCAATCCGATCGGAAATCCGATCTGAACGAAGCTGCCGTAGAACCCGCGTTTGCCGGCTGGGGCGTGCTCGATAACCATCAGGGAAGCGCCGCCCCATTCGCCGCCAAGGCCGATGCCCTGGACGATGCGCAGCAGAATGAGAAGGATGGGTGCAAGCACGCCGATGGATGCGTAGTTCGGAAGCAGGCCGATGCAGAACGTGCTCAGTCCCATGATGAACATGGTCAGCACCAGCATCGACTTGCGTCCGAGGCGATCGCCGAAATGACCGAACAACGCGCCGCCGAGCGGTCGCGCCAGAAAGCCGACAGCGTAGGTACCGAGCGCCGCCAGCGTGCCGGCCAGCGGATCGATGGTCGGAAAGAATGCCTTGTTGAATACGAGCGCCGCTGCGGTCGCATAAATCAGGAAATCGTACCATTCGATGATGGTGCCGACGCTGCTCGCAAATACGATCGATCGCATTTTCGAGCCAGCCGTTCGGGTGTCAGACATGGTTGCGGCTATGCTCATTTCCAACTCCTGGTTAAAAGCCAGAGGACAATTCCCCTTTAGAGGAAGCTTTTCCAACGAAGTGGATGCAAGCGGTGTGCCGGGATTTTCGGGGCGACTCGCGGTGTTTTTGTCGTCGCGACCGTTTCGATGATCAGTTTCGATGCTCTGGATGCTTAAAAACGCTGCATGGCAGCAGCAAAAATCAGCGCCGGCTCGGCGAGCGGATTTGGCGAAGAATTGGTCGGCTTTGACAAGCACACGGCTCCCTGGCCGCGCAGGATCGCGGCTAGTTACCGGCCATATGTTGGAATAATATCCACTGATAGTGGATTGTTACCGGACCTTCGAGGTGTCGATCACCAGGAAATACTCGCACTGCGTCTTGCCCAGATTCAGGAACGAGTGGTCGGCGTCGGCCTGGAAATACAGCGAGTCGCCCTGGTTCAGCGTGACGCGCTGATCGCCGATCGTCGCGCGCATGCGGCCGCGCAGAACGTAAATGTATTCCTCGACGCCACGGCGATGAGCAACGAAGTTCCCGGTTTCGGCATCCGGCGGAAGCGTATTGAGAACCCAGTCGATCCCGCGTCCCGGCAGCACCGGTGAAATGCATCGGCGCAGAAAGCCGGATTCATCGTCTCGCAAAACCGGTTGCCGGCCGGCCGGTATGTGAACGATCTCGCGTTCGACCGCAGGCGCCATCAACTGCGAGAACGTGACGCCCAGCGCTTCCGCCAGCTTTGACAGGATCACAGTCGAAGGGATCGTCTCGCAGCGCTCGATTTTGGATATCATCGACCGGCTCACACCGGACGCATCAGCCAGCATCTCGAGTGAGAAATGGTTCTTTTTGCGAAAGTGACGAATCTCGTCGGCCAGGACCGAAAGCTGAGAATTGTCGGCGACATTTTCAGTATTCAAAGCCGTGAATCCCTTGCGCTGCGTAGCCCCTTTTAGAGGGTTTTGAGGCGTTCGAGCAATCGCTTGGGGCGCGGCGCGATGGTCGTACCGCCAGGAATCGGGATGGTTGCAGTGCTCGCAATCATCTCCGCCGGTTGGCATGTCCCTTGCTTCGATCCTTGGTCCTCACTCCGAAAATATCTCTGTAAAAACAAGGAATAGGTCCGATGAGCGTTACTGGATCCAGGCGTCAGCTTGCGGTGGTTGCCTTCGTCGTTTTTTCACTGGCGGCTGGATCGGTGCAGGCGCAAACGCGCGCCGAAACGTTGCGCTACGTGACCGGGGCATCCGTCAATACGCTTGATCCGAATATTCCGGGCTCGACCCGCGAAGCCTTTGCGGTGAGCCTGAGCACCTACGACCGGCTGGTTTCCTTCGGCCGCAAGCAACTCAACGGCAAATGGGTGTTCGATCTCGGCAAGATCACGGGGGAGTTGGCGGAATCCTACGAAGTCAGCCCGGACGGGTTGAAGATGACATTCCGCCTGCGCAAGGACGCCAAGTTCCAGGACGGCACGCCGGTCACGGCGGAAGACGTCAAATGGTCGCTGGACCGGGTCGTCACGGCGCCGGTCCTCGGCAAGGCGCAGCTGCTCACGGGATCGATGACCTCAGCCGACCAGTTCAAGGTGATCGATCCCCTGACCATCGAGGTGACGCTGCCGAAACCGGACAAGCTTGCTCTGCCCAATCTCGCCACCGTCTATCCGATCATCATCAACTCCAAGGTCGCCAAGGAACATGCGACGGCGGACGATCCCTGGGCGACAGCCTGGCTGAAGGAGAACACCGCCGGCAGCGGCGCCTACAAGATCGAGACGTTCAAGCCCGGCGAGCAGGTCATCATGTCCCGCAACACGGCATGGAATCGCGGCACGGAAGACAAGTCGGCGTTCTTCAAGCGCGTCATCGTGCAATCGGTGCCGGAGCCGGCGACACGCGCCAACCTGGTCGAGCGCGGCGATGCCGATCTCGTCATCGATCTGCAGGCGAGCGACGTCCAGTCGCTCGAGGCCAAGGCCAAGCTGAAGGTGATATCGACGCCACAGTATAATGCCGTCACCTTCATCTCGATGAACAACCAGATCCCGCCGTTCGACAACGTCAATGTGCGTCGCGCCATCGCCTTTGCGTTGCCCTACGACGACATGTTCAAGGCGGCGCTGTTCGGCCGCGGCTCGCCGCTGTTCGGCGCGACATGGGCGGATGGCAAGCCAACGAGCGGCGCCTATCCGATCCCGCAGCCGGTGAAGCTCGACCTCGAAAAGGCCAAGGAATATCTGAAGGCGGCGGGCATGCCGGACGGCTTCTCGACCACGTTCAGCTTCAATGTCGGCCAGGCCTCGACCGCCGAACCGATGGCGGCGCTGGTGAAGGAGTCGCTCGCCAAGATCGGTATCAAGGTCGATATTCAGAAGCTGCCGGACGCGCAGATGTCGACGCAGATCAACGAGAAGAAGCTTCCCTTCTTCACCGAGGGCATCGTCGCCTGGCTGCCGTCGACCGATTATTTCTACCGCAACTTCTACACCGGCAATCAGCGCTGGAACTACTCTTCGATCAACAATCCGGAATTGGTGGAGATCGCGCAGAAAGCCCGTTTCGAGCCCGATGCGGCCAAGTATGAGGAAGACGGCCTGAAGCTCAACGCCATCCATTTCAGCGAGCTACCGCAGATACCGCTCTGGCAGCCCAGCCAGGACGCCGTGATGGCGCCCTCGGTGGAAGGCTACACCTACCAGTTCCACCGCCAGGTCGATTATCGCGATCTCAATCGCAAGTAACCGGGAGCTCAGATGGCGGCCTTTGGCGCAACGGTGATACGGGCGGGCAGGCGCTTCCTGTCCTCGCTGCCGGCGCTGTTTGGCGTGCTCGTCTTCACCTTCCTGCTGATGCGGGTGCTGCCGGGCGATCCGGCGGTGTTCTTCGCTTCCGGGCCGAACGCCGGCAAGGAGGAGATCGAGGTCATCCGCAAGCAGATGGGCCTCAACAAGCCGGTGCCGGAACAGCTGATGCTGTATCTCTACGATGTCGGCAGCGGCAATCTCGGCAGATCGATGATGACCGGGCAGCTGGTCACGAAGGATCTCCGCGAGCGGCTGCCGGCCTCGCTGGAGCTCACCTTCACGGCACTGCTGATCGCACTGGTGTCGGCGGTGCCGCTCGGCGTGCTGGCGGCGCTGCGACCGGGCTCCATCGTCGACCACGGCGTGCGGTTTTTCTGCGCGCTCGGCGTCTGCGTGCCGACATTCGTTTCGGGCCTGCTGCTGATCTATGTCTTCTATTACCTGCTCGGGCTTGCGCCTGATCCGACCGGCCGGGTCGATATCTTTGCGTCACTGCCGCCACGGCGGACCGGCTTCCTGTTGATCGACTTTCTGCTCGCCGGCGATTTCGACGGATGGTGGGCCGCCTTCAGGCAATTGATCCTGCCGGCGCTGAGCATGGCGCTGTTCGTGGTGGCGCCGCTGGCGCGCATCACGCGGGCCTCGATGCTGGTCTCGCTGGGCAGCGATTTCGTGCGCACCGCGCGTTCCGTGGGCCTTCCCTGGTGGCGGGTCGTCGTCACCTATGCGCTGAGGAATGCCATCCTGCCGGTCATCACCATCGCAGGCATCGTGTTCTCGACCATGCTCGGCGCCAATGTGCTGGTGGAGAAGGTGTTCTCCTGGCCGGGCGTCGCCTCCTACGCGCTCGATGCGTTGCTGTCTTCGGATTATGCGCCGGTACAGGGTTTTGTGCTGCTGATGGCCACCGTGTTCGTGATCGTCAATCTGCTGGTGGATATCCTTTACGGCATCGCCGATCCACGGGTGACCATCGGATGACCTCAGCGACGCTTCGCCATGCCGGCTGGATTCTGCGCGGCAACCCGCTCACCGCCGTTGCCGCTGCCGGCGTCTTCCTGCTGACGCTGATCGCGATTTTCGGGCCGTGGATCGTGCCGTATGATCCGATCGTCTCGAACGTGTCGCAGGCCCTGATGCCGCCGAGTGCGGCGCATATCGCCGGCACCGATCAGCTCGGCCGCGACGTGTTCAGCCGCCTTATTGTTGCAACGCGGCTCGATCTCGCCATCGCCATCTCGGCGGTCGGAATTTCCTTTGCCATCGGCGCCGTCATCGGCGCGATCTGCGGCTATACCGGCGGCCGGCTCGATCGCGGCGTCGGCCGCTTCGTCGACGTCGTGATGGCCTTTCCGCTGTTCGTGCTGGCCATGGCGATGGTCGCCGCACTCGGCAACCGGGTCGAGAACATCGTCATCGCGACCGCCATCATCAATCTGCCGTTCTACATCCGCTTTGCGCGGGCGGAGGTGAATGTCCGCCGCAATGTCGGCTGGGTCGAGGCGGCGCGCGCCTGCGGCGACAGCCACCTCTCGGTGGTGCTGCGCTTCCTGCTGCCGAACGTGCTGCCGGCGATGGCGGTGCAGATATCGCTCAATCTCGGCTGGGCGATCCTCAACGCCGCCGGACTTTCCTTTATCGGCCTCGGCGTCAAACCGCCGACGCCGGAATGGGGCATCATGGTTGCGGAAGGCGCGCGCTTCATTTCCACCGGCAAATGGTGGCTGGTCGCCTTTCCGGGCCTGGCGCTGATGCTGACGGTGCTGTGCTTCAACCTGCTCGGCGACGGGGTGCGCGACATTCTCGATCCCCGCATGCGAACATGACCCCGTCGCTGCTGGCATTGAGCGACCTGCACGTCACCTTCTCGACCCGGCGCGGCCTTGTCGAGGCGGTGCGCGGCGTCACGCTGTCGCTCGGCGAGGGCGAGATGCTCGGCCTCGTCGGCGAGAGCGGCTCGGGCAAATCCGTCACCGGCTTTGCGATCACGCGGCTGCTCGATGCCGCCGGGCGGATCACGGCGGGCAATATCCGGTTTCGCGGGCAGGACATCACGAAGATCTCGGCAGGCGATTTCCGCCATCTGCACGGCGCGGCGATGGCGATGATCTTCCAGAACCCGCGCGCCGCGCTCAATCCGATCCGTGCCGTCGGAGACCAGATCGCCGATGCGATTACGGCCCACAAGCGAATGCCGCGAGATCAAGCGCGCGCGCAGGCGCTGGAGCTGCTGCGCGCCGTGCAAATTCGCGATCCCGAAAAGCGGATGGCGGCTTACCCGCACGAACTCTCCGGCGGCATGTGCCAGCGCGTCATGATCGCCATGGCGATCTCCTGCAATCCGGCGCTGCTGATCGCCGACGAGCCGACCACCGGCCTCGACGTCACGACGCAAAAGGTGGTGATGGACCTTCTGACCGGGATTGCGGCCGAGCGCGGCATGGCGACCATCCTGATCACCCATGATCTCGGTCTCGCCGCCCGCTATTGTCGCCGCGTCGTGGTGATGGAGCAGGGCCGGCTGGTCGAGGAAGCCGAGCCGAAGACGCTCTTCCGCGCCCCACAGCATCCCTACACCAAGCGTCTGGTGGCGGCATCGCCCACGGCGACTTCGCGGATCGCGGATCTGGTGCCGGAAGAGGAGAGGGGGCGGCACGTTGCGATGCGCGTCGCGCCCAGGCCGCAGCCGGCGCCGGGTACGCCGCCGCTGCTGGAGGTGCAGAAGCTCGCAAAGCGGTTCGATCAGGGCGCCGCGGCGGTGGCGGACTTTTCGATGATGATCAGCGCCGGCGAAAGCGTCGGTCTGGTCGGCGAATCCGGTTCCGGCAAGAGCACGACGTCGCGCATCATCTGCCGGCTGATCGATCCGAGCGAGGGCGAGATCGCGTTCGAGGGGCAGTCGATCGGCCATATCCCGGCACGCGATTTTCACCGCTCGCCGTTTCGTAAAAGATATCCAGATCGTCTTTCAGGATCCGAACGACAGCCTCAATCCGCGTTACACCGCCTTTGACTGCATCGCCCATCCGCTGCTGCGGCTTGGCGGCATGCGCGCAGGCGATGCGTTGCGGCAGCGGGTGGAGGAATGCGCGCAGCGCGTCGGACTGGGGATCGAATTGCTGACGCGATTTCCGCATCAGCTTTCAGGCGGCCAGAAGGCCCGTGTCGGCATCGCCCGCGCCATCGCCTGCCGGCCGCGCCTGCTGGTGCTGGACGAGCCGACGGCGGCGCTCGACGTCTCGGTGCAGGCGGTGGTGCTGCAACTGCTCGACCGGTTGCGGCGCGAGGATGATCTGGCCTTCCTCTTTGTCAGCCACGACCTCAACGTCGTTCGCATGATGTGCGATCGAACCATCGTTCTGCAAAACGGCCGCATCGTCGAACAGGGCGAAAGCCGGGCCATGTTCGACAATCCGAAAACCGCCTACACGCGCGAGCTGGTCGAAGCGGTACCGCATATCGAGCCGGAATTGACGACGCCCGCGACCTGCAGCGCAGACGTCGACTGATTACAAATTATGCAGATCGAACTAAAAAGGCGGCAGACGGCAACCGTGGCGCTCAATCGAATATGGCAGCAGCACTGTCGCGATTGGAGTGTGCCGCGACAATGCGCTGCATCATGTCAACGAATGCGGCTTGCTCCCGCTCGCTTAGATTATCCAGCGTCGCGCGGTGCGCGGCCCGCGCCGATGCCTCGATCTTTGCCAGAAGCGCCGCGCCCGCCGGCGTCAATTTGCAGAGCCGCGCGCGGCGGTCCTCATCGTCTACAGCCCGCTCGACAAAATTGCGGGCGGCCAGCCGCTTGAGCGCGCCGGTCGTCGTCGTCCGGTCCAGCGCGATATCGGCCGCCAATGTGGTTTGATCGGCGGTTTCGCGGGCCGCAAGCGCGGAAAGCAGGCTGTATTGCAGCGGCGTGATCTCGAATTCGCTGCACGCCTCCTGGAATAGCGCGACGTGTATCTGGTGCAACCGCCGGATCAGAAATCCCGGTCGCTGCGACAGCGGCCAGGGCCGGTGTTTGCTCTCGCCGCGACGCTTCTTCGCCTTCAGCAACGCACTCTCCAAGCCTCGGAACATCGGCGCGAATAGCTCGATTCGATCGGCTTCGCCACGCCGGGATCATGGCATGAAGTTTGCCTTTGTAAATACGAAGTATACTTCGCATTTTTGGCGAGCGGGACCAGCGCCGCCGGCGAGGACAGAGGAGATCGTTCATGGCCATCAGCGCCACCTTCGACCAGCTTCTGCGCGGCGGCCGCGTGATCTGCCCGGCCTCCGGCATCGATGGCATCAGGGACGTCGCCATTCGCAACGGCAAGATCGCGGCCGTGCAGCCCGACATCCTGCCGACCAGCGCCAGGGAGGTGATCGACGTCACCGGCAAGCTGGTGTTGCCGGGGCTGATCGATACGCACGCGCATGTCTATCAATATGTCACCGGCCGCTTCGGCATGAATGCCGACATGGTCGGCGTGCAGTCCGGCGTGACGACATTGGTCGATCAGGGTGGTCCGTCCTGCATGACGCTGCCCGGCTTCCGGCACTTCGTCGCCGAGCCAGCGAAGTCGCGCGTCTATGCATTCCTGTCGGCTTACCTGGTTGGCGGACTCGAAGGCCATTACTATCCCAAGCTTTACAGCCCGGATGGCGTTGACATCGATGCCACCGTGAAGTCGGCCACGTCCAATCTCGACATTGTACGCGGCATCAAGGCCCATGCGGAGATCGGCGGCTTCGCGCGCTGGGGCATTCGCGTCATCGAAATGGCGGCCGAGATCGGACGCCGCGCGGACCTGCCGGTCTATGTGCATTTCGGCCAGCTCTGGGGCCTGCCCGAGAGCGGCACCAACGGCGAAGACGTCGATACGATCCTGGAGCGCGTGATCCCTCTGCTGCGCGAGGGGGACGTGCTGGCGCATCCGTTCACGCGCCATCCCGGCGGCTTTGTTAATCGCGAGGGCGAAGTGCATCCCGTGATTCAGGCGGCGCTCGATCGCGGCTTGAAGGTCGACGTCGGCCACGGCAGCCATTTCTCCTATCGGCTCGCCAAGAAGGCGATCGCCGCCGGAATCATTCCCACCACGCTCGGCGCGGACATTCACGGTTACAACACCCATGTGCCCGCGCCTGCCGGCACGCCCGACCAGCACGAGGACGACGAAAATCATCCCTTCGCCGGCCAGGCCAAGTTCAGCCTGGTTCAGGCCATGAGTTCGATGATGGCGCTCGGCCTCACGCTCGAGCAGGTCGTGCCGATGGTCACGTCCAACCCGGCCAGGATGCTCGGCCGTGCCGACGAAATCGGCGCGCTCAAGGTGGGCATGGAAGCCGACGTCTCGGTGATCGGAGAAAGGACCGGCAGGTTTGTCCTTCGCGACAACGAGAACAATGAAGTCATCGCCGAGCGTCTGCTGCAGCCGGCGTTCTGTCTGCGCGCCGGTACGCGTTACGACGCGGTCGCGCCAATTCTGCCGCAGGCCGTTGCGGCATAGGGAGGTCAGCGTCAGCTCGATCGAGGAGAACGTCACTGTGCGCAACGAGCGCGAGTTTCCTCCCGCAGGTGCGGGCGCCGGACAAGGCGTCGGTGCGCGGCTGCCGCGCAAGGAAGACGACCGGCTGATGCGTGGCCGCGGCCAGTTCGTGGCTGACATTCGTCTCGCCGGGCTGCAGGACGTCGCCTTCGTGCGCAGTCCGCTGGCGCATGCACTGATCCGCGGCATACACGTTCCGGAGCGTTATCGCGCCAGCGTCTTCACCGCGGCGGATCTCGCCGGCATCAATCCGATCCGCGCAGTCTCGGGGTTGCCGGGATTCAAGATTTCCGAGCAGCCGGTGCTTGCCACCGGCAAGGTGCGCCAGGTCGGCGAACTCGTCGCCATGTGCGTGGCGCCGACGCGTGCCGAAGCCGAGGACATTGCGGCGGCGGTGACGCTCGATCTGGAGGAGCTTCCCGCCGTCTATGACATGCGCAAGGCGCGCGAGCCGGGTTCGGCTCTGGTGCACGAGCATTGGGGCGATAACGTCTTTCTCGAAACCAATTTCGAGGTCGACATCTCATCGGCGTTGGATGCGCCGATCAAGGTGACGCGCGAGATATCGACGGCACGGCAGTGCATGTCGCCGCTCGAGGGCCGGGGCGTCGTCGCGACCTTCGATCATCGTCTCGATCAGCTTACGCTCTATTCCTCGGCCCAGATGCCGCATATCACGCGCAGCGGCCTCGCCGAGTGCCTCGGCATGGAGCAGGGCCGGATTCGCATCATTTCGCCCGACGTCGGCGGCGGCTTCGGGCACAAGGGCATTTTGCTGCCGGAGGAAGTTTGCCTTTCCTGGCTGACGATGCGTCGCGGCCATCCGGTGCGCTGGACCGAGGATCGCCGCGAGCATCTCACCGCCAGCTCCAATTGCCGCGAGCACCATTACAGGATCACCGTCTATGCCGATCGCGACGGCCGGCTGCGCGGCATCGACTGCGAAGCGACCGTCGATTCCGGCGCCTACTCGTCCTATCCGTTCTCGGCGTGCCTTGAGGCGGCCCAGGTCGCCAGCATCCTGCCGGGACCTTATTTGATGCCGGCGTATCGTTGCCGGACCTTTTCGGTCGCGACCAACAAGTGTCCGATCCTGCCTTATCGCGGCGTGGCCCGCACCGGCGTCTGCTTCGCGCTGGAACTGATGCTCGATCTGGTCGCGGCGGAAGCGGGGCTGGAGCCGGGCGAAGTGCGCCTGCGCAATCTGGTGCGGCCGGAGCAGATGCCGTTCGACAATATCACCAACAAACACTTCGACAGCGGCGACTATCCCGAGGCGATGCGGCGCGCGCTCGCGTCGATCGACGTCGAAGGCGTACGCGCACGTCAGCGCAAGGGCGAAGCAGACGGACGCCGGATCGGCGTCGGCGTCTCGATCTATTGCGAGCAGGCCGCGCACGGGACGTCGGTCTATTCCGGCTGGGGCATCCCGATGGTGCCCGGCCACGAACAGGCGTCCGCGCGGCTGACGCCGGATGGCGGCCTTGAACTGCGCGTCGGCGTGCATTCGCATGGGCAGGGCATGGAAACGACGCTTGCCCAGGTCGCCCATGAAATGCTGGGCGTCGATGTCGCCAAGGTGCGCATCATCCTCGGCGACACCGCGATGACGCCGTACTCGACCGGTACCTGGGGATCGCGTTCGATGGTGATGGCAGGCGGCGCGGTCGCAACCGCCTGCCGCGAACTGGGCGAGCGGGCCAAGCGCATCGGCGCCAAGCTGCTGCAGCACGATGCGGCTGCGGTGGTGCTGCAGAACGGCGAGGTTCACGGCGTCAACGGCAGCGTCACTCTGCAGGAAATCGCGCACACCTGGTATCGCCGGCCGCAGGATCTGCCGCCCGATGTCGATCCGGGCGGGCTGGAGGTGACGTCCGGCTACAAGCCGCAGCGCGATAGCGGAACCTTCAGCTATGCCGCACACGCCGCGGTGGTCGCGGTAGACCCCGACATCGGCGAGATCGAAATCCTTGATTACGTCATCGTCGAGGACGGCGGCGTTCTGGTCAATCCGATGGTGGTGGACGGCCAGATCTATGGCGGCCTGGCCCAGGGCATCGGCACCGCGCTGTACGAGGAGATGCCGTTCGATGCGTCCGGCCAGCCGCTCGCGACGACGCTTGCCGACTATCTGCTGCCGGGGCCGACCGAGGTGCCGGCACCCCGTCTCGATCACATGGAGACGCCGTCGCCCTACACCCAGTTCGGCGTGAAGGGAATCGGCGAGGGCGGCGCCATCGCGCCGCCGGCTGCGATCGTCAATGCGCTCAACGACGCGCTGCGGCCGCTTGGCGTCGAATTGATGCAGTCGCCGGTTACGCCATACCGCGTCGTCGAGGCGATCCTGGCCGCGCGCGATGCAGAAAGGCCGGCGGCATGAAACCGGCGCCTTTCGGCTATGAACGTCCGCGCGATCTGCAGGCGGCTCTTGCCGTGCTGAACGAGGCCGACGCTTCCGCCAAAATCATCGCCGGTGGCCAATCGCTTGGGCCGATGCTCAATCTGCGGCTGGTGGAGCCGCAGCTGATCGTCGACATCACGGGGCTTGCCGAGCTCAAGCAGGCCGAGCGGCACGGCGACGAACTCGTGCTCGGCGCCTGTGTCACCCACGCCGATATCGAGGATGGACGCACTCCCGACGTCACGCGCGGCGCCATGCAGGGCGTCGCCGGCAATATCGCCTATCGCGCCGTTCGCAATCGCGGCACGGTTGGCGGATCGCTCAGCCACGCCGATCCCGCGGCGGACTGGGTATCCGCGCTCGCGGCGCTGGGTGCGAAATTGACGCTGCGGAGTCTCGCTGGCGCACGCACGGTCGCGATGGAGGATTTTGTCGTCGGTGCGCTCGAATGCGCGTTACGCGCCGGCGAGATCGTCGAAACGATTCATGTCCCGGCGAGGCCGGCGTCGGCGCATTGGGGTTACGTCAAGAGTTGCCGCAAGACCGGCGAGTTCGCGCATGCGATCGGCGCGGTCCTGATCGACCCGAGCGCCGCAACGGCCCGAATCGTGATCGGCGCGATCGATGCCGCGCCGATCGTCATCACCGATGCCGCGGAACTGTTCGGCGGACGCATTGCCGGCGACTACAAGGATCGCTTCGATGCACGTGTCGCCGACGCCATTCTGGCAAAGGCAGGCGTGTCGAGCGCGGCCCATCGTCATATCCATGTCAGCGTGCTGAAGCGTGCGGTCTGCGAGGCTGCCGCATGAGCATGATTGAACTCAGCGTGAACCAGCGCGCGGTGCGGCTATCGGCGGAGCCGCGCACCAACCTCGCGGATTTTGTTCGCGATAAACTCGATCTGACCGGTACGCATCTCGGTTGCGAGCACGGCGTCTGCGGCGCATGCACGGTGCTGCTCGACGGCATTCCGGCGCGCTCTTGCATCACCTATGCCGTGGCCTGCGAAGGCGCAGAGGTCACCACGATCGAAGGCCTCGATGAGGACGGCGTCACGACGGAGCTTCGCGCCGCCTTCACCCGTGAGCATGCGCTGCAATGCGGTTACTGCACGCCCGGCATGCTGGTCTCCGCGCGGGATCTCGTGCTGCGTCTGCCGCAGGCCGATGAGCGCCTCATCCGGGTCGGATTGAGCGGAAATTTATGCCGGTGCACCGGCTATGTCGGCATCATCAGGGCCGTACAGTCCGTGATCGAAGCGCGGCGCGCCCGCGATATCGCGCCCGAACCGGACGGCGGGCGGAAGATTCTCGGCCCCGTCGGCTCGGGTCGAAGCGTGCATCGCGGGCCGGACCGCGCCGGACAAGTGCTGCCGCTGGCAAGCGAACAGACCACGCCTGAGGCGGGCAGTTCGGTCGGCTCGATTCCAGACTTCACGCCGGCAACTGTCCTGGCACAGCATTTCAGCGTCGCGCATCCGCCCGAACAGGTCTTTGCGATGTTCGGCGACATCGCAGCCGTCGCGGCCTGTCTGCCCGGCGCGTCGCTGACGGCGCCGCCGAAGCCGGAGCGCGTCGAAGGCGCCATCCGCGTGAAGATTGGTCCGATTGCCGCGACGTTCCTCGGAGCCGCGCGTGTCGAACGCAGTGCGTCCGATATGTCCGGCCGCATCGTCGGCATCGGCAACGACCGGCGCAGCCGGTCTTCGACCCAGGGCGAAATCCGCTACCGGCTGGTGCCGATCGAGCAGGGGACGCGCGTCGAACTTTCCATCGGATACACGCTGACGGGAATGCTGGCGCAGGTCGGCAGAGCCGGGCTGGTGCGCGATCTCGCGGCGCGATTGATCGCGGAGTTTGCCGGCAATCTCGACCGTCGTTTGTCGGGAGCATCTGCGGCCGATAGCGCTCCGGCCGAGTTGAATGGAATGGCGCTGGCTTTCGGTCTGTTGCGCGCACGAGTCGCGCGGTGGCTTGGTCGTCTCTCGTCCGACAAAGACGGAGCGCCGTGATGGATCGACGTTTCCGCGTGAGGCGGAAAGGCGAAGTTTGGACTGCGGATTTATCAACAGCGTGAGATTGGAGAAGCATATGAAACGGACTTTCAGAATTGTTCCGGCGATCGCGCTGGCGGTCGCTTTCCTGGGCGGGGTCGCCGAGGCCCAGACCATCAAGATCGGCGTCAACGAGCCCCTCACAGGCGCGTTCGCCGCTTCCGGCACCTATGTCGTCAACGGCGCCAAGATCGCGGCCGATGAGATCAACGCGAAAGGCGGCATTCTCGGCAAGAAACTCGAACTCGTCATCGAGGACAACAAGAGCAATCCGACGGAAGCCGCAGCCGTCGCTGAAAAGCTGATCACCAGCGACAAGGTGCCGGTCCTGATGGGTGCGTGGGGCTCGAGCCTGACGCTGGCCGTGATGCCCAAATTAATGGAATATGAAGTGCCGATGGTGGTCGAGACCTCTTCATCCGGCAAGATCACCACGACCGGCAATCCCTACATCTTCCGCATCTCGCCGCCGTCGGCGATCGAGGCCGCGGCGTTCAAGGGCATCGTCGACAAGCTCGAACTGAAGAAGGTCGATTTCCTCGTCATCAACAACGACTGGGGTCGCGGTACCGCCGAAGACTTCAGCAAGATGATGAAGGAGAAGGGGATCACGGTCGGGTCCGTCGAGACCATGGACCAGGGCGCCCAGGACATGAGCGCGCAGCTTTCCAAGCTGAAGGGCACCGATTCCGAGACCATCATCGTGACGACCGCGGTCGACCAGCTCACGCTGATCTTCAAGCAGGCCGCCGCGCTCGGCCTCAAGAAGCGCATCATCACCACCGGCGGCTCGCAGAATCCTGACCAGATCATCGCGCAGGCGGGTGCCGCCGCCAACGGCACCATGCACCTGACGACCTTCCTGCCCTGGTTCCCCGAGAAGACGCCGAACCCGGAAGCGACCAACTACTTCATCGCCGAATGGAAGAAGCGCGGCTTCGACTTCGCCGGCTGCACCGAGAGCTTCCGTGGCTATGACGGCATTCGCACCGCGGCTGCCGCAATCGAGAAGGCGGGCAAGGCGGAGCCTGCGGCGATCAAGGCGGCGCTGTGGGATATCAAGATCAAGGGCCTGAACGGCGACATCGTGTTCAAGAAATCCGGTCCCGAAGGCAAGGAAAGCGGCCAGAGCCAGCCCAACGTCTATCTGATCGAAATCACCGACGGCAAGGTCGGCATGAAGACGCTCTGACGTCGCGTTACTGACGGGCGAGGGCCGCAGCGGATTGCGGCCCTCGGCAGGATAATCCGGGAGCCACCTTGAGCCAGTTTCTGCAACATCTGATCAACATGCTGGTGCTGGGCGGCACCTACGCGCTGCTGGGCATCGGGCTGACCTTGATCTTCGGCATCATGAACGTCGTGAACTTCACGCATGGGGTGCTGTACACGTTCGGCGCCTACATCATGTTCATCGTGGTGCATCAGCTCGGAATCAACTTCTTCCTGGCGCTGCCGCTCGCGGTCGTCGCCGGCTGGCTTCTTGGCGCGGCGATCGAGCTGACATTGTTGCGGCCGCTGCGCGGCTCCGACATCGACACGACAATGCTGGTCATGATCGGTGCCTGGATCGCGATGCAGTCCGGCGCGCTGTGGATCTGGGGCGGCGTGGCCAAATCAGTGACGACGCCGTTCCCCGAGGCGCCGCTGGTGCTCGGCCCGGTCTCGGTGTCCTGGCTGCGGCTGTTCGTGCTCGCCGCCGCGGCGATGCTGATCGTCGTCACGTATCTCCTGATCAACAGGACAAAACTTGGCGGCGCGATGCGGGCGACGTTCCAGGATCGGGACACCGCCTCGCTGATGGGCGTCAACGTCGATCTCATCTACACCTCGACGTTTGCGATCGGTTCGAGCCTTGCCGCCGCAGCCGGCGCACTGCTGGGGCCGGTCTACGTCATCTTCCCGCAGATGGGCGATCTCGCCGCCGTCAAGGCGTTCGCAATCGTGATCCTCGGCGGGCTCGGCAACATCACCGGTGCTGTCATCGGCGGCTTCATCCTGGCCCTGGCTGAAGAGCTGGGCGCCGGTTATGTCTCGTCCGGATATCGCGATGCCATGGGCTTCCTGATCATCATCGCGGTTCTGATCTTCAAGCCGACCGGACTTTTCGCGCGCTCGGAGCGCGTCGGATGAAATCTGGGGTCGCCATTCTCTCGGTCGTCGCGCTGGCTTCAGTGCCGCTGTGGCTGCGCGACCCGTATCTCATGAACGCGCTGATCACGACCGGCATCTTCATCATCGGCGCCATGAGCCTCAACCTGCTGCTCGGGTTCACCGGCCAGCTCAGCCTCGGCCACATCGCGTTCTTCGGCATTGGCGCTTACGTCAGCGCCCTGACGTCGCTCGGCTTCGATGCCGGCCTGCCGTTTGGCCTTCGCATGGTTCACCATCCCTGGCCGCCAATTGCGGGATTTGTGCTGGCGATCATCATCGCGGGGTTCTGCGGCTATCTCGTGGGACTGCTGTCGTTTCGCGTTCGCGGCGCGTATTTCGTCATCGTGACGATTTCCTTTGCCGAAGTGGTCCGGCTGGTGGCGCTTAATTGGGTTGAACTCACCCAGGGCCCGCTGGCGCTGACCAATATTCCCTCGATCACGATCGGATTGCCGGGACTGGGGGATTTGACCCTTCGCACCAAGCTGCAGAACTACTATCTCGTGCTATCAGTCGCGGTCATCGCCTATGTGCTGATCTCGCGCCTCGTCCATTCCCATTTCGGCCGCGCCATGCGTGGGCTGATGGAGAACGAGACGCTGGCGGTCTCTGTCGGCATCGACGTCACGAAAACGCTGACGCTGGCGGCAGTTATCTCGGCCGGGATCGCCGGCGCCGCCGGCAGTCTCTACGCGCATTACATCCGGATCATCGATCCCGAGGTATTTGCCTTCATCAATACCGTGACGATGGTCATCATGGTCATCACCGGCGGCAAGGGCTCGCTGGCCGGTCCTGTTGTCGGCGGCTTGATCTTCGGGTTGCTGCCTGTCGTCCTGCGCCCGATCATGGCGCCGGAAGCGCAATGGATCGCCTATGGCGGTGTGCTGATCGTCATCCTGTTCGTATTGCCGCGCGGCATCGTGCCGTCGCTGGCGCAACGATTTGCGAGACGGCCGCAACGGATCGAAACGGTTGCGCCAGTCGCGTTTTCCGAGCGCGACGCCAAGGAGCATGCTTGATGGCCGCTCCCGCGACGGCATTGAGCGTGGAAAAGGTCGCCGTGCATTTCGGCGGGCTCGTCGCGCTCTCGGACATGAACTTCACGGTCGGTGAGGGCGAGATCGTCAGCCTGATCGGGCCCAACGGCGCCGGCAAGACCACGGCCTTCAACGTCGTCACCGGCTTTCTGGATCCGACCCATGGCGCCGTCAGCTATCGCGGAACGGCGCTCAACGGATTGAAACCGCACCAGATCGCCGATCTCGGACTGATCCGCACGTTTCAGCGCACCAGCGTTTTTCCGAACGATACGGTCTACGACAATCTGCTGATCGGGTTGCATCGCCAGGGCAGGGTGGGCCTGCTCGAAGCCATTCTGGGCCTGCCGCGTGCTCGGTCGTCGCAGCGGCGCTTGCGGGAACGCGCCGGCGAGCTCGTCGAATGGGTCGGCCTCGAACGCCGCGCCCATGACCTTGCGGGCTCGCTCTCGTATGGCGAGCAGCGCCTTGTCGGCGTAGCGCTGGCGCTGGCGGCTGAGCCGTCGATGCTGCTGCTTGACGAGCCGGTCTCGGGCATGAACGCCTCGGAGACCCACACTTTCGTGCAGCTGATCCGCAACATCAGGGATCGTGGCGTCACTATCCTGCTGGTCGAGCACGACATGCCGATGGTGATGAGCGTCTCCGACCGGATCGTCGTGCTGAACTACGGCCGGATCATTGCCGAGGGACCACCGGACGTGATCCGGAACGACCCGGCCGTCATCGAGGCCTATCTCGGGCAGGGAGCAGCCCGTGCTTGAGATCCGCGACATGGTGTGCGGCTATGGTGGCGTCACGGCGTTGCGCGGCATTTCGCTGGAGGTCAAGGCCGGGCAGCTTGTCGCCCTGATCGGTGCCAACGGCGCGGGCAAGAGCACCACGCTGCGTGCGATCTCCGGGCTGGTTGCGCCGCGTTCCGGATCGATGCTGTTCGAGGGCGAGGATATCGCAGGCGCCAAACCGCCGCGCGTGGTGGCCGCGGGCATCGCGCATTGTCCGGAAGGACGGCGGGTATTTCCGCACATGACAGTCGAGGAGAACCTCGACATGGGCGCTTACTTGCGCACCAAAACCGCGGAGATCTCGGTGGACCGCGACCGGATCTATGCCGAGTTTCCGCGCCTTGCCGAACGGAGAAAGCAGGCGGCGGGTACGTTGTCCGGCGGCGAGCAGCAAATGCTGGCGATCGGCCGGGCGCTGATGTCACGGCCACGCCTGATCATGTTCGACGAGCCTTCCCTTGGGCTCGCGCCCAATATCGTCGAGCGAACGTTCGCGATCATCCGCGGCATCCGCGATGCCGGGACGACGGTGTTGCTGGTGGAGCAGAACGCGTTTGCGGCGCTCGAGATGTGCGACCACGCCTATCTGCTGGAAGGCGGCCGCATCGTTCTCTCGGGGCCTGGCGCCGAGATGATCGAGAACGAGCACGTGCGAAAGGCCTATCTTGGCGGATGAGCGGTCTCAAATGGTCGCGTTGGCAGGCGACAGGAAATGGATGCCGGTCTGCGGGCTCAGCCGGCTGATCTCGCAGACGATGATCTGCGCCCGTGTAACCGGCATCGATTTGTTGTTGGTCTGGAGCGAAGGTCGCGCGGTGGCCTGCGAACGAATTTGTCCGCACGAACAGGCTGACCTCAGCGCCGGACACCTGTCGCAAGGACGTTTGTTTTGTCCCCGTCACGCGGCTTCGTTCGATCTCCGCAATGGCCATATTTCCTACGGCTGGCCGAGCCGGCCGTTGCGGCTATACCCGGTCCGGATCGGAGATGATCAGGTCTGGATCGATGCTGGGGCGCTCAAGTCGCCGGCGACCTAGGCAGTTGCTACTCGACGAGCCTTCGGGCGATATCGACAAGTGTGCCGTCAGGACGCCGCAGCTCGCTGAGGATGCTGAAATGGTCGGCGCCTTCGATCGGGAAGAGCTTGCCGGGCGCGCCGGCGGCGGCTCGCATTTCATGCATCTTGATTGAATTGAAAACCAGCGCCGGCAGTTCGGCCGTGCCGTAGGCGATGTCGAGCCGCTTGTGGATGGCGGGCAGACGAAGCGGCGATAGTGCCGCCACTTCCGCGCTGGTCAGCCTCAGCGCATTGTTAAGGCCCGTATCGCGGATCGGTCCAAGATCGTACACGCCGGAGATCGCCAGCCCCGCGGCGACGCCCGGGTGATCGAGCGCCATTGCGACGAGGTGGGCGCCGGCCGACCAGCCCGAGAGCACGACGGGCCCTGAGATGCCGTACGACTTGCCGTTTTTGGCCAGCCAATCGAGCGACTGGGATATTTCCGTCACGATGTCCGTCAACGATGCGTCGGGCGCGAGCGAATAGCCGGGAATCGCAACCGACCAGCCATGGGCTGCGACGCCGTCGACCAGCATGGCAAATACGTCGCGCGAATTGCGCTGCCAGTAGCCGCCGTGCAGGAAGAGCAGGCAGGGGGCTGCCTTGTCGGCGGCCGGATAAAGGTCGATCTTCGTCCTTTCGCGGTCGCCATAGGGCACATCAAGAAACGACTTGCGGCTGGCGCGCAGCGCTTCGGACAGCTGGTTTCTCTCCGCGATCAGCGCGGCGCTATTTTTCACCGCCGCATTGTTGTCGTAGGCGGCGTCGCGCTCCACCTGGGAAAGCGCAGCCCAGTTCAGCCGGGGATCGAGAGCTTTGTCCTTTGTCGCCACGATATCAGTCACGCGTCCTCCTGCCGAGTCAAAGCGTTCGCTGTCGTTCAAGTCCGCCAAGGGACGATCATGCGTTTAGTGCGACCAAGCCGTCCCGCTCGGTCTCGGTGATGCTGCCGGTTTCGGCGACCGGCATCAGCGGGATGTCCGGATTGATCGGGTTCATGCAGGGGGTCACCATGCAATTTTTGTGCTTGGAAACGAGCGTGCAGCGCCGGTGACGTTGCCGATTGTGCTGCCGATCGTCAAGGCCTTGGGCTTCGATGACATCTGGTTCGGAATTTTCCTCGTGCTTGCCGTCGAGATGGCGCAGATCGCGCTCATTTCGATTGAAGGCCCGTCGCTCCACCAAGCTGATTCTTGTTTCAGTCGAATGTGGATCGTTCCCAGCGTTTCATCGCGTCGCTCTGCTCGGCGGCTTCAGCCTGGCCTTCGGACGGATCCTGCTCGTTCACGCTCACGACAAGCGGTCATGGATCGCGGGCGTCAGCTCGAGTAGCCATGTATCAAGTTCAATAAAAGAACTAAAAAGTCGCGGCGGATCGTGCAGCGTTTCGCCGCGCGCTTCCGTGACGGCGTTATCCGCCCGGGCCGCAAACTTGACCACGGCAGCCTCAACAAATTGAAAACTATCGCAAAAATGCTGCTGATCTCCTGCCCCTTCGCTCAGATGCCTTCAGCGGAACTGGAGCGTTTTCGTGCGCGGATGTCGGGCTTTGTTGCGGGCTCCCCATCGTCGAGTTTCGGAATCGCTTGACGAGTTCAAAAAAAGAACTGTAGTATTTGCGCGAAGACGGCCGATCACAACGGCCGCGACGCGCCACGTACGCACATTACTGCGGGTAGATCCGCGTTCCACGATGGGAGGAAGTCATGTTCGGCAAGTCCAAATTCGCATTAGCGCTGGTGCTCGCGCTGTCTGCACCGGCGTTTGCGGATACACCGGGGGTTACGGCGACTGAAATCAAGATCGGTGGCGTTTTCCCGTTCAGTGGGCCGGCGTCATCGATTGGCCTGGTCGGCAAAGGCGTTCTTGCCTACGTTCAATTGATTAACGACCGCGGCGGTATCAATGGCCGCAAGATCAATTACATCGCGATGGATGACGCTTACAGTCCACCAAAGTCGGTGGAGCATATCCGCAAGCTGGTGGACGGCGACGAGGTCTCGTTCATCTTCAGCCAGCTTGGCACGGCCGGAAACACGGCGACGGCGAAATACCTGGCCGTGAAGGGCGTCCCCAGTATCGCGATCGTCTCCGGCTCGAGCAAGTTCACCAACGTTCAGGATTATCCCCTGATGACAACCGGGCTCGTCAGCTACGATGTCGAAGGACAGATCTACGCCAGATACCTGAGCAGGACGGTACCGACCGGCAAGTACGCGATCCTTTACCAGAACGACGATCTCGGAAAGGACTATGTCAATGCGTTTCGCGCGTTCTTGAAGAGCGATTTCGACAAGCGGGTCGTGACTGCCGCCTACGAAGTCACCGAACCGACCGTGGATTCGCAGGTCGTCAATCTGAAGAGCTCGGGCGCGGAAGCATTCTTTATCGCAGGCACGCCAAAATTCGCTGCCCAGGCTATCCGAAAGGCCGCGGAAATCGGCTGGAAACCAACGGTGATCATCGATTTTCCGTCAGGCTCGATCGCAGGCACGCTGAAGCCCGCCGGTCTCGACAAGTCGGTCGGCGTGATTGTCGGCACGATTAACAAGGATCCCACCGATCCGAAATGGACCAATGATGAAGGCATGAAGGCCTACCTTGCGTTCTTTGAAAAGTATCTGCCGGGAGCCGATATCTCGAACACGAGCTATCTGACCGGCTATCAGCAGGGCATCCTGCTCGAGCAGATCCTGAAACAGTGCGGCGATGATCTGTCGCGCGCCAATATTCTCCGCCAGGCCAAGTCGCTGAAGGACGTCGAGATTTCCACCGCCCTGCCGGGAATCAAGGTGAACACCAGCGCGAAGAACAACATGGTCTGGACGCAGATGCGTCTTCAGCGCTGGAACGGCACCAGTTGGGAATTGTTCGGGGACGTCCTCGACGCGGCTTCGGAGTGACGGCCATGAAGGGACTGATGCAAAATCAGCCATTGCTGCTTTCGTCGCTGCTGAAGCATGCAGATCGCTTTCATTCCGGCACCGAGATCGTCTCGCGTACCGTCGAGGGTCCGATCCATCGCTATACCTACGGAGATGCGGCGGGTCGCACGCGGAAACTGGCCGACGCGCTGCGCCGTCATGGCGTTGCACCAGGCGACCGGGTCGCCACGCTTGCCTGGAACAATTATCGGCACTTCGAGATCGAGCACGGCGTCACCGGTTTTGGTGCGGTGTGGCATGCGATCAATCCACGGCTGATCCCAAGCCAGATCTCCTACATCGTGAACCATGCCGAAGACCGCGTGCTGTGTTTTGATGGTTCATTTCTTCCCCTCGTCGAGAGGTTGGCCCACGAATGGCCGACCGTCGGCCTGTTTGTGCTCATGGTGGACCGGTCGTCGATGCCGGCGAGTTGCTTGCCCAACCTCGTTTGCTACGAGGATTTCATCAGTTCGGGCGATAGTGGGTTCGAATGGCCCGTCTTCGACGAACTGTCGGCGTCTTCGCTGTTCTATACGTCGGGGACGACAGGCAATCCCAAGGGCGTGCTGTATTCCCACCGGTCGGATGTGCTGCATGCCCTTACGCTTGGCGGCGCCTGCGGTTTTGGATTCGTGGCGCAGGACACGATTTTGCCGATGACGCCGATGTTTCATGCCAACGGTGCCTGGGGTTTTACCCATGCGGCGCCGATGGTGGGCGCCAAACTGGTTCTGCCTGGCCCCAAGCTGGATGCCGCCAGCATTGCCGAGTTGATTGAAGGCGAGGGTGTAACGGTGACGGCGGGCGTCCCGACGCTCTACAATAATCTACTGAAGCATTTTGAAGAACAGGGGCGCGGCGCCGGCACATTGAAGCGCATCGCGGTCGCGGGATCGGCGCCTGCGCCCCGCATGATAGAAGGTTTCGAGCGGCTCGGCGTCGCGGTAAACCACGTCTGGGGGATGACGGAAACCAGTCCAAGCGGAACCTCTCCGCAAGCATCGCGGCGGACGGCGAAGCTCTCACCCCGGGAGCAGGTCGCCAGAAAGACCTCGCAAGGCCATCCGCTTTATGGCGTCGATCTGAAAATCGCCGACGATCTCGGCAATGAGCTGCCGCGCGACGGCAAGTCCGCCGGACGGCTGATGGTGCGCGGACCCTGGATCATCAGCGGTTACTATCGCGACGAAAAACCGCTGCTTCACGATGGCTGGTTCGATAGCGGCGATATTGCCGTCCTCGACGACGACAATACCGTTCGCCTCACCGATCGCGCCAAGGACGTCATCAAGTCGGGTGGCGAGTGGATCAGTTCGATCGACGTGGAGAACCTGGCCATGGGATGCCCCGGCGTGGCGGAAGCCGCGGTGGTCGGCATTCCCCATCCGAGGTGGGAAGAGCGGCCGTTGCTCGTTGTCGTGCCGCTGGCTGGTGCTACCGTGACCGCGCAATCGATCGCGGCGCATCTGGAAGGCAAGATCGCCAAATGGTGGATGCCCGACGATGTCGTGTTCGTCGAAGCGCTCAGCTACGGGGCAACCGGCAAAATCCAGAAGATGGAGTTGCGCCGCCGCTTCGCCGGTCACTATTCGGCCGTGGCGAGGTCGACCGCGTGAAACGTCAGGCCGCCTGCTTGCCCGTCTTTGCCTTGGCCGGGGCGGGTCGCCTTGGCGGACCCGGACGCGCGCCGGGACCCGGAAGGGTCTGGACTTCCTTGGCATGAAGCGGCTCGCCGCATTCGGAGCACACCATCACGGGATCGAAGATCTTGCCGCACTTGCGATGCTCATGCAGCAGCGGCCGGCCACGCTCGTCGACCATATGGGTATCGCCCCAATGCACCAGCGCCATCATGATCGGATACAGGTCGAGGCCCTTTTGGGTCAGGATGTATTCATGCCGCTTGGGCGATTCCTGATAGGGGATGCGGCGCAGCACGCCTTGGCGGACCAGCTTCTTCAGCCGTTCGGCGAGCAAATGCCGCGTGATGCCGAGCGCCGACTGAAATCCCTCGAACCGCCGCGTGCGCAGAAAGCACTCCCGCAGGATCAGAAGCGTCCAGCGATCGCCGATCACCCCGATGGTGCGGGCCAGCGAACACGGCTCTTCTTCAAGGGCGTCCCACTTCATTCCAGATCTCCAGTCCTCACGACAAATCAACACGCTCGAATCGAGTAAGGGAACCGAGCGATATCAGCCATTCTAAATAGGCACCTTGGGTGAGACAACCGCCGAGTGACCCCATAATTGCCTAAATAACCTAGCCAATACGGGTACTAATTGACAGTTCTTTTTTAGAACGATATGAATGGTCGGTAACCAAGACAAGGCTGGCGGCGGCCCGTAAGGGATTGCTGACCACATAACGCGAGCTCCCAAGGAGAGGCCGGTGGCAAGTCCCCTGAAGGTGGAATTCCAGTTCGATTTCGGCAGCCCGAATGCGTATCTGGCGGAGCTTGCGCTTCCGGCCATCGAACGGCGCACCGGCGTCAAGTTCGAATACGTTCCGGTGCTGCTCGGCGGCATCTACAAGGCGACCGGCAATATGTCGCCGGGCGAGTCCCTGCGCGGGATCAAGAACAAGCCCGAATACCAGGCGCTGGAGACGCAGCGCTTCCTTCGCCGCCACAACATCACGAAATTCCGGCAGAATCCATTTTTTCCGGTCAACACGCTGATGCTGATGCGCGGCGCCGTCGCGGCGCAGTTCGAGGGCATGTTCGAACCTTATTTCCGCGCCGCCTACCATCACATGTGGGAAGAGCCGAAGAAGATGGACGATGTCGAAGTGTTTCGCAGTGCGTTCGCCGCATCGGGCATCGACATCGAACGGTTGATGGCGCGCGCGCAGCAGGATGACGTCAAGAAGCGGCTGATCGATCTGACGACGGATGCGGTCAACCGCGGCGCATTCGGTTCGCCTACCTTCTTCGTCGGCAAGGAAATGTTTTTCGGCAAGGATCAGCTCCGCGACGTCGAGGAATTGATCGTCGAGCAGACCGGCCGCGCGTTGCCGAAAACCGCCTGAGATCACGTCCCGCCGCCGCAGATTGCGGGTGGAAAAAAGCGGGTCGAAGGACAACAATAGAGTGCTCGTCGTTCCCGGTGCGGAGCGCAATCAAGGGAGAATGTCATGCCCGGCCCACTCAACGGTGTTCGCGTCCTCGATTTGACCGGTGTCGTATCGGGCCCATACGCGACCATGTTCCTGGCGGACCAGGGCGCCGACGTGCTCAAGATCGAGCCGATCGGCGGGGATATCACCCGCCGCAGCCGCGCCACCATCGACAAGGGCGGTGAGTTCTCCGCGCTGTTCATCTCTTCGAACCGTGGCAAGCGTTCGCTCTCGATCGACGTCAAGAGTACGGCCGGTCGCGAAGTCCTTGCCAAGCTGGTCGCACAGGCCGACGTGCTGGTGCAGAATTTCCGCCCCGGCACCATGGAACGGCTCGGCCTCGGCGCCGACGAATTGCGCCAGCGGCATCCGCGCCTGATTTACGTCTCGATCAGCGGCGTCGGCGATACCGGGCCTTACGTGAAGAAGCGGGTCTATGACCCGATCATCCAGGGGCTCTCAGGCTTTGCCGATATTCAATCGCAGCCGGTGACCAATCGTCCGCAAATGATCCGCACCATCGTCTGCGACAAGACGACCGCGGTGTTCACCGCGCAGGCGGTGTCGTCGGCGCTCTATGCGCGCGAGAAAACCGGGCAGGGCGATCACATCCGTGTCGCGATGCTGGATACCATGATTTCGTATCTGTGGCCGGAAGGCATGATGCAGTACACGGTGGTCGGCGCCGAGACCACAGCGGCCGATCCCAACGATCGTCCGGACCTCGTGTTCAAGACCAGCGACGGCTACATCACGGCCGGCACCATTTCCGATTCCGAATGGCAGGGTTTTTGCCGCGCGTCGGGCGATCCCGAACTCGCCAAGGATCCGCGGTTTGCGACGCCGTCGGCGCGTTCGGTCAACGCCACCGCGCGCATCAACAAGATGGCGGAATACATCGCCCAGCATACCACCGCCGAATGGCTGGAACGGCTCGATGCCGCCGACGTTCCCTGCGCGCCGATCCTGCGCCGCGGCGAGATCATCCATAACGAACAGGTCGTCGCGCGCGACCTTATTGCCGAGTTCGATCAGCCGATGGTCGGACGGGTGCGGCAGCCGAAGCCTGCGGCGCAGTTCGAAATCAACAAGGCCGCCATCGGCGGGCCGGCGCCCCGCGTCGGCGAGCACACGCGCGAAGTGTTGCGCGATCTCGGTTACGACGACGGCGCCATCGACAAGATGATCAGCGAAAAATCGATCCGGGTCGCGGTCTGACGCATGATCCGGAAAAGTGGGTACCGGTTTTCCCTGCGACAAACGCGGAACGCGTTTGCGCGGAGATCATGCCCTAGTTAAGTCAGGCCTTCTGTTGCACCGGAACGATGGGCGCCAGCGGGATGTTCGCCGTCTTGGCGAGCTTGTAGGCGTCTCGCGCCTGGATGCGTTCGAGATATGGCTGCGCGTTGTCGCAGATTCCGACGCCGTAAACGATCGCCCAATCGAGACAGGTCGTCAGCAGGATGTCGGCGCTGGTGAACTTGTCGCCCATCAGGAACTGCCGGCCATCGGCGAGCGCGACCTCGACATGGCGTAGCTGCTGCCGAAAATATTCGCCGGCCTTGGCGACGACCTCGGGTGCGATGCCATAGATCGGACCGAGCGCGTCCGCCCGGTGTCGGCGCATGACGTAAAGGCTGGTGGAGTCGAGTTCCGCGACGATAAAGAAGCACCATTCCAGCCAGGCCGCGTATTCACGCGGCGGTTCCGGGATCAGGGAGCGCTCCGGCGTCGAATACATTCGCGAGAGGTAGGCAACGATCGCAGCACTTTCACCGATGCAGAAGTCGCCGTCCTGCAGCAGCGGCACCTTTTGACGCGGGTTGAGCTTGGTGTATTCCGCCGTCTTGGTCTCGCCGGTCCGGGGCCCGATCGGCATCGTCTTGTAGGGCAGGCCGAGTTCGTGCATCGCCCAGTGCGGCCGGATCGTGCGGCTGGTTCCGACGCCCCATATGGTCAGCTCCGGCATTGGGTCCTCCTACCATTTTTCGACGGACGGGCGGAGATCGAGCTCGTGGGTCCAGCCGTCCCGGGTTTGCTGATGCGCAAACCAATAGGCTTCCGCGATGGACGACGTTTTGGTCAGGCTGTCCGGCGGGATGTCGCTGGCTTCGATACCCTTGGCCGCCTTCATGCGCTGATGGATCGCCTCGCTGTCCACGCCGGCGTCGATCAGGAGATGCACGACGTGAATATTTTTTGGCCCGAGTTCGCGCGCCATCGCTTGCGCCACCGCGCGAAGTCCGAATTTTGCGGAGGAGAATGCCGCAAAGCCCTGGCCGCCACGAACGCTGGCGGTCGCTCCTGTAAAGAAGATCGTGCCGCGGCTGCGCGGAAGCATGTAGCGCGCCGCCTCGCGGCCGACCAGAAACCCGCCGTAGCAGGCAAGTTCCCAGGCCTTGAAGAACAGCTTTTCGGTGGTGTCCAGCAGCGGCTTGTTGACGTTCGATCCGGCGTTGAAAAGACAGACCTCGATCGGCCCCACGTTCTTTTCGACCTCGGCGAACAGGTTCTGAACCTCGGCTTCCTGGCGGGCGTCGACGCTGAACGCGTGGGCCTCGAGGCCCGCGGCCTTCAGCTCGTCGACCAGCGCCTGCGACTTGGCTGCGTCGCGCCGGCAGATGCAGACGGCGTAGCCGCCCTTGGCAAAGCGCCGGGCCACGGCCGCGCCGATGGCATCGCCCGCGCCGACCAGAATTGCTACGCCGCGCTTTTCCGCCATCCTTGTTCCCCTATAAGTTCTTATTTGATACTGAAGAAGATACCGGCCTTTCGGAGCATTGTAAATGGATTTTGACCGTGCGGTCGTGTGAATAAGCGTGTGAGACGATTCCTCACCGCTCAGTGAGCAGCTCGACCGGAATAGCGATTGACAAGTTCTAAAAAAGAACCTTAAGTTCGAAAGATCGACAAAGGCCGCGGCAAGGCGGCGCAACGAACTGGGAGGTTGGCCGTGGCAAAGCAGTCGGAAGCGATCAGCCTCGCCGATATCGTCGCTGAGATTCCCGACCGCATCCATCAGGTCCTCGAGCCCCACGTCTCCAGCACGCCCGACCGCGTCGCGCTGATCGAGGAGGGGACTTCCTGGACGTACCGCGAACTCGATCGCGCCGTCACCGATATTGCTGCCGCACTGAAATCGCTCGGCATCAGGGCCGGCGACCGCATGATCATCGTCAGCGAGAACTGCATCGCACTGGCCGCCCTGCTGCTGGCGGCGAGCCGGATCGATGCATGGGCGATCGTTGCCAATCCCCGATTGTCGCCGCGCGAACTGGACCAGATCCGCGATCACAGCGGTGCGCGGCGGATGTTTTTAACAGTTGGGGTTTCGAAGGAAGCGGAGGCGCATGCGCAACGCTATGGCGCCGAGGTCGGGCCGTTGGAGCCGCTAAAGGCGGTCGCTGTCAGCGCATTGAACGAAGCCACGGAGGCTGAGCCCGTCGAGAAGGACCCGGCAAAGCAGGTCGCCGTGCTGATCTACACATCGGGAACCACAGGCACGCCAAAGGGCGTGATGCTCACCCACGAAAACCTGCTGATCAGTGCGCAGAACCACGGCGCATTTCCGCCGGATGGAGCCGAGCGACAAGATCTATGTCGTGCTGCCGATCTCGCACATCGTCGGCATTTCCCTGCTGATCATGACCCTGATGGCCGGCGGCACGGTGCGCCTGGTCAGCAAATACGATCCCGCGGCGCTGGCCAAGGCGATTGCCGAGGAGGGGATTACCATCCTCAACGGCGTGCCTGCGACCTATCAGCGCCTCCTCGAATACAAGGCGGTGGCAGGCCTCGAGCAACTCGACCGCGGATCGCTACGGCTGATCGCGGTGGCTGGTGCGCCGCTTGATCTCGATTTGAAGTCGCGCGTCGAACGCGAGTTCGGCCTGCCCCTTTCAAACGGCTACGGCATCACCGAGTGTTCGCCCGGCATATCAGGGGTGCGCTACGACGCGCCGCGCAGCGATCAGGCGGTCGGAACCGTGCTGCCGGGCGTCGAGGCCCGGATCAGGACGATCGACGGCATTCCGGTAGGGAATGGCGAGGTCGGCGAACTTCACGTGCGCGGCCGCAACGTGATGCGCGGCTACTACCGCGCCCCCGATCTCACCGCCAAGGCGATCGATTCGGAGGGCTGGTTCAATACCGGCGACCTCGCGCGCTTCGACGGCGATTGCCTCTATATCGTCGGTCGCACCAAGGAAATGATCATCCGTTCGGGCTTCAACGTCTATCCGGCGGAAGTCGAGGCGGTGCTCAATTCGCACAAGGACGTCGTTCAATCGGCCGTGGTCGGCCGCGCCGTCGACGGCAATGAAGAGATCGTCGCCTTTGTGCAGCTGATGCAGGGATCGCAAACAGGGCCGTCCGAACTGATGGCCTTCGTCAGCCCGCAACTCACCTCGTACAAGCGGCCGTCTGAAATCATTGTGCTCGACGCCTTGCCGGCAACGTCGACCGGCAAAATCCTCAAGCACAAGCTGGCGGAGTCCCTGCAGAGCGCGTGAGCCGGCCGGCAAGTGCCGGCCCGATGCAATAGCGACAGACTTAACCGACCGGGAGAACACCTTGCAAAAGAGAAACGCGACCGTGGCCGTGATCGGCGCCGGTGATTTTATCGGCAGCGAAATCGCAAAGAAGTTTGCCTCGGAGGGATTCACGGTGTTCGCCGGCCGCCGCAACGGCGCCAAGCTCGAACCGCTGGTGAAGGAGATCGAGAAGGCCGGCGGAGAAATCCACGCCCGCTCGCTCGACGCGCGCAAGGAAGAGGAGATCACCGCCTTCCTCGGCGATGCCGACAAGCACGCCCCGCTGGAAGTCTGCATCTTCAATATCGGCGCCAACGTCAATTTCCCGATTCTGGACACGACCGAGCGTGTGTTCCGGAAAGTCTGGGAGATGGCGTGCTATTCCGGCTTCCTGGCCGGCCGCGAAGCGGCGCGGCTGATGCTGCCGCGCGGCAAGGGCAATATCTTCTTCACGGGTGCAACGGCGTCCTTGCGCGGCGGATCCGGATACGCGGCCTTCGCCAGCGCCAAGTTCGGCCTGCGCGCCGTTGCGCAGGCAACCGCGCGCGAACTCGGCCCGAAGAACATCCACGTCGCCCATCTGATCATCGATTCCGGCGTCAACACCGAATGGGTGCGGCAGCGGCGGCTCGAGGCGCTGGGGCCGGGCGCCCTCGACGATCCCGATCTCCTGATGCCGCCGTCGTCGGTCGCGGAATCCTACTGGCAGCTTTACCAGCAGCCGAAGAGCGCCTGGACGTTCGAATTGGAAATACGCCCGTTCGGCGAGAAGTGGTAGCGGGAGCGTCGCGGTGGAACTGAGCCTTTCCAGCGAGGATGCAGCGTTTCGCGACGAGGTGCGCGCCTTCATTGCGGAAAACTATCCGCAGGAAATGCGCGTTCCCAACCCCGAGACCGACCTGACCAAGGAGCAGATGCTGTTGTGGCATCGCATCCTTCACAAGAAGGGGTGGATCGCGCCGCTGTGGCCGAAAGAACATGGCGGACCGGGCTGGTCGATCACGCAACGCTTTCTGTTTGAACAGGAGACGTCGCGTGCCGGGACGCTGCCGCCGCTCGCGTTCAGCGTCACCATGGTCGGCCCGGTCATCTACACGTTCGGCAACGAAGCGCAGAAGAAGAAATTCCTGCCGCGGATTCTCTCCGGCGAGGATTGGTGGTGCCAGGGTTACTCGGAGCCGGGCTCGGGCTCGGACCTCGCATCGGTCCGTACCAAGGCGGTGCGGGACGGCGACCATTACGTCGTCAACGGCCACAAGACCTGGACGACGCTGGCCCAGCATGCCGACTGGATTTTTTGCCTTGTCCGAACCGACGCTGCGGCAAAGCCGCAGGCCGGCATCTCCTTCCTGCTGATCGACATGAAATCGCCGGGTGTCACCGTGCGGCCCATCATCACCATCGACGGTTCGCACGAGGTCAACGACGTCTTTCTCGAAGACGTGCGCGTGCCGATCGAAAACCTGATCGGCGAGGAAAACAAGGGCTGGACCTACGCCAAATTCCTGCTCGGCAACGAGCGTACCAGCATGGCCGGCATCGGCCGTTCGACCCGCTACCTGAACCGCCTCAAGGAGATCGTAAGGACCGAGATCGACGAGGACGATCCGTCGTTCGGAGAGTTCGTCAAGGACATCGCCCGCGTCGAGCTCGACGTACTTGCGCTGGAGGCGACGGAGTTGCGCGTCGTCGCCCAGATGTCGCGCGGCATCGATCCGGGGCCGGCGGCCTCGCTGTTCAAGATCCGGGGCACCGAGATTTTCCAGCGCATCACCGACCTGACCCACCAGGCGATCGGCAATTACGGCCTTGCGATCCGCGAGCACCCGGTGAGCGCCAATCACTTCATGCCGGGTCCGGACTACGGACATACCGCGTCCGAAAAGTATCTGAATTCGCGCAAGCTCAGCATCTATGGCGGATCGAACGAGATCCAGCGCAACATCATCGCAAAAGCGGTTTTGGGCCTGTAACCGCATCGCACGAGGGTTCGGATGGATATCCAGCTTACGGAAGAACAGGAACTGCTTCGAGTCCAGCGTTCAGCGACTGCTGCGCGATCGCTATGATTTCGACACCCGCCGAAAGATCGTTGCGACCGATGAGGGATGGAGCAGGGCGCATTGGAAGGCTTTTGCCGAACTTGGCCTGTGCGCGGCGCCGTTCCAGGAAAGCACCGGCGGCCTTGGCGGCGGTCCGCTGGCGACGATGATCATCATGCAGGAGTTCGGTCGCCATCTGGTGGTCGAACCGTTCTTCGAGACCGTGGTTCTCGCAGGCGGTCTCATCGAGGATATCGGCTCGCGGGGGACAGCGCGAGGAATTTCTGCCTGACATCATGGCCGGTGAATCGATCTGGGCGCTGGCCTGGGCGGAAGGGCGCTCGCGTTACGATTTCGAAAAGATTGCCACGACGGCGCGGCGCCAGGGTGAAAACTATGTTCTGAGCGGCACCAAGGCCGCGGTCATCGGCGCGCCGTGGGCGGACAGGCTGATCGTGTCGGCGCGCACCTCGGGCGGTCCGCGCGATCGCGACGGCATCAGCCTGTTCGTCGTGGACCGCCATTCCGCCAATCTCCATTTGCAAGGTTTTAGGACGATCGACGGCCGGCGCGCCGCCGAGGTCACACTGATGAACGTGGAGGTTCCAGCGAGCCGGCTGCTGGGAACGGAAGGAGAGGGCGTCGCTGCGCTCGAAGCCTGCCGCGACCGCGCCATCGCCGCGCTCTGCGCCGAAGCGGTCGGGGCGATGACCGAGCTGAACGCGGCAACGCTTGAATACAGCAAGACGCGCAAGCAGTTCGGGACCACGCTTGGCAGCTTCCAGGTGCTGCAGCACCGCATGGTCGACATGTTCATCGCACTCGAAGAGGCGGTCTCGCTCACCCAGCATCTGAATCTCAGTCTCGCGGGCGACGAGCCGCACGCCTCGAGACTGGCGTCCGGTGCCAAGACCAAGGTCGGCTACGCCGCGCGCTTCATTGCCGAGCAGGCGATCCAGCTTCACGGTGGCATGGGCATGAGCGACGAGTTGAACGTCGGCCACTATTTCAAGCGGATCTCCGCCATCAACGTCCAGTTCGGCGATCCCACCTATCACCTGATGCGGTACGCGCGACAGGACCAATCCAATGTCGTTTCCGATGCGGTTCGCAAGACCGCGTCCAGCCGGAGGTAAAAATGACTGATGCTGTGATCGTCTCGACGGCCCGCACGCCGATCGGCAAGGCTTACAAGGGGGCTCTCAACAATACCGAAGGCGCGACGCTGTTGGGTCACGCCATCTCCTCGGCACTGTCGCGGGCGAAGATCGATCCTGCCGAGGTCGAGGACGTCGTGATGGGTTGCGCCATGCAGCAGGGCACCACGGGCACCAACATTGCGCGCAAGGCGCTGCTGCGCGCGGGTCTGCCGGTGACCACGGCCGGAACGACCATCGATCGCCAGTGCGCATCCGGCTTGCAGGCGATTGCGTTGGCCGCCCGTTCGGTGATCTTCGACGGCGTCGAGATTGCCATCGGCGGCGGCGGCGAGTTCGATCAGCCTGGTTCAAAACAACCAGATGAATATGTTTCACGCCGTCGATCCGGAACTGCTCGCGATGAAGGGCGACGCCTACATGGCGATGCTGGATACCGCCGAGATCGTGGCGAAGCGATATGATATCTCGCGTGAGCGTCAGGACGAATACAGCCTCGAGAGCCAGCGCCGGACGGCGTCCGCCCGACAGGGTGGACGCTTCAACGACGAACTCGCGCCGATCAAGACCAGCATGGCGGTCACCGACAAGGCCACCGGAGCGGTATCTTTCCAGGAGGTGACGCTTTCAACCGATGAGGGGCCGCGTCCCGATACGACCGCCGAAGGCCTCGCCGCGGTCAAGCCGGCGAAGGGCCCGGGCTTCACGATCACCGGCGGCAATGCGAGCCAGCTTTCGGACGGCGCGAGTGCAGCGGTCATCATGAGCGACAAGCTCGCGGCGCAGAAGGGGCTCAAGCCGCTCGGCATCTTCCGCGGCTTCGTCGCGGCCGGCTGCGAACCCGACGAGATGGGGGTCGGTCCGGTCTACGCGGTGCCCCGGCTGCTCAAGCGGCATGGACTGAAGATCGACGATATCGATCTGTGGGAGCTGAACGAGGCCTTTGCGGTGCAGGTGATCTACTGCCGCGACAAGCTCGGCATCGATCCGGAGAAGCTCAACGTCAATGGCGGTTCGATCGCGGTCGGTCATCCCTATGGCATGACCGGCGCGCGCCTGACCGGCCACGCCCTGATCGAGGGCCGCCGGCGCAACGCCAAATACGCCGTCGTCACCATGTGCGTCGGCGGCGGCATGGGCGCCGCGGGCCTGCTCGAAATCGTCCATTGACCGCAAGTGCCGGGCCAGCAAAGCTCGGCCATCGCAAACATATTGGAGGCCAACGTGAAGACAGCAATCACCGAGATGTTTGGCATCGAACATCCGATCATCCAGGGCGGCATGCACTATGTCGGATTTGCCGAACTCGCGGCCGCGGTGTCGAATGCCGGAGGGCTCGGGATCATCACCGGCCTGACACAAAAGACGCCGGAATTGCTGGCAAAGGAGATCGCGCGCTGCCACGACATGACGGACAAGCCGTTTGGCGTGAACCTCACCTTCCTGCCGTCCTTCACCGCGCCGCCCTATCCGGAATATATCGCGGCCATCAGGGAAGGCGGCATCAAGATCGTCGAGACCGCAGGCCGCAGCCCCGAACAATACATGCCGGCGCTGAAGGCGGGCGGTATCAAGGTGATCCACAAATGCACCTCGGTCCGGCACTCGCTGAAGGCCGAGCAGATCGGTTGCGACGCCGTCAGCGTCGACGGGTTCGAATGCGGCGGCCATCCCGGCGAAGACGACATGCCGAACATGATCCTGCTGCCGCGCGCGGCCGAGGAGCTGAAGATTCCGTTCGTGGCCTCGGGCGGCATGGCCGACGCGCGCAGCCTGGTCGCCGCGCTTGCGCTTGGTGCGGCCGGCATGAACATGGGAACGCGCTTCATCGCCACCAAGGAGGCGCCGGTGCATGAGAACGTCAAGAAGGCGCTGGTCGCAGCCTCCGAACTCGATACCAGGCTGGTGATGCGGGCGCTCCGGAACACCGAACGCGTGCTGAAGAACAAGGGCGTCGATCGCCTGATAGAGATCGAGCGTGAAAAGGGCGCCAGCCTGAAGATCGCCGACATTCATGAGGAGGTCGCGGGCGTCTATCCCAAGGTCATGATCGACGGCGAAATGGATGCGGGTGCCTGGAGCTGCGGGATGGTGGCCGGATTGATCAAGGACGTTCCGACCGTCAAGGAACTGATCGACCGCATCATGGCCGACGCCGAGCGCCTCATCCGGGATCGGTTGACCGGATTTCTCGATGGCGACAGCAAGGCCGCGTTGAAGGTCGCCTGAGCCCTTCGATGCGCAGGTAATCGGGGATCGTTACAGCTACGGGAGTGGGTTCAAATGGCAGATGATCGGATCGAGATCGACACCGGGACCGGGGAGTTGTTGTGCGAAATCCGGGACCGTGTCGCCGTCATCACGCTCAACCGGCCCGAGGCGCGCAATTCGCTGTCCGATTACCTCACGCCCGCCCTGCGGCGGATGATCAAGCAATGCGGCGACGATCCCAACGTCGGCGCGTTGCTGATAACAGGCGCGGGCACGGCCTTTTGTGCCGGCGGCGACGTCAAGGGCATGGGCAACAATTCCAGCAAGAAGGAAATCGCGTTCGAGGAACGCGTGGCCGACCTTCAGACCAAGCAGCGCACCTTGACCGGGGTGCTGGTGGCGGTGAGAAAGCCGACGATCGCAGCCCTTCCGGGAGCCGCGGCCGGCGCCGGGATGGCGCTGGCGCTCGCCTGCGATATCCGCATTGCCTGCGAATCCGCGATCATGTCCACGGGATATGCCCGCATCGGGTTGACGGGCGATTACGGCATCGCATGGCTATTGACCCGGCTGGTGGGGACGTCGCGCGCGCGAGAGTTGATGTTCCTGTCGGAACGGATCGATGCCCGCCGCTGCGAGACGCTCGGTCTCGTCAACCGGGTGGTGCCTGACGCGGAACTGCGCGAGGCCGCGTTCGCACTTGCAAAATCGCTGGCCGAGGGACCGTCGATTGCGCTGGCCCGCATCAAGGACAACCTCGACCACGCCGTGTCGTCCGATTTCCTGGCTTCGATGGACCAGGAGGCGGAGAACATGGTCCGCTCCGCGCGGACGACCGACCACAAGGAGGCGGTGCGGGCCTTCATCGACAAGCGCAAACCGAGTTTTGTGGGGCATTAAAGGCGTCAGGGTTCCGCGGGCCGCCTGATTGCTGTTGCATTGTATGATGATAGTCATCTAATATCGCCGGGCCGCAAGCAGTGTCCGGCGCGCGACGCTGTCCCGACAGGATCCGGCGAGGCCTCGATGGCTGACAAGCCCATTGCCATAGTAACCGGCGTTGGTCCCGGCACCGGCTCCGCGATTGTCCGGCGCTTTGCGGGCGAAGGCTTTCGCGTCATCGCGCTGGCCCGTTCGCCGGAACGCATCCGCGCGCTGGAGCAGGAGCTTCCCGATACCCACGCCGTGATCTGCGATGTTTCCAGCCAAAGCCAGGTCGCGGACGCTGTTGCCGATATCCGCAAACGATACGGCGCCCCGAGCGTGCTCATCCACAACGCGGTGGGCGGAGGGTGGGGCACGTTTCTGGAGATCGAGCCGCAAATGCTCGACCGGAATTTCCAGGTCAACGTCATGGGCCTGTTGTATCTGGCGCGCGAAGTGGCGCCGGACATGATCAAGGCGGGCAGGGGCACGATCCTTGTCACCGGCAATACGTCAGCCGTCCGCGGCAAGGCGAATTTCGCCGGCTTTGCCCCGACCAAGGCGGCCCAGCGTATTCTGTCCGAGTCGATCGCGCGCGACCTCGGACCGCGCGGCATCCACGTCGCCTATGTCCTGATCGATGCCGTGATCGACGTGCCGCGCATGCGTGAACGCATGCGGGATGCACCTGACGAGTTCTTCATCAAGCCTTCCGCGATCGCCGACGAGTTGTGGCATCTCCATAACCAGGACCGCTCGGCATGGTCGTTCCTGACTGAGCTTCGTCCGTTCGGAGAAAAATGGTGAGATGAATATGCGTTTCGTTGCACCCCGATTTCTCGCCGATCGTTCCGGGAGCCAGCGATGCGCTACGTGAAGGGGCACGGGCTGCAGACCCGGAGCCGGATTGTCGAAGAGGCCTCCTACGGCTTGCGTCAGCGTGGCGCCGACGGCATGAGCGTGGCCGACCTGATGAAGCTCGCCGGCCTTACCCATGGCGGCTTCTACGCGCATTTCGAATCGCGTGATGCGCTTGTCGTCGAGGCGTTTGCGCTCGCGATGGATCGAACGATCGCTCATTGGCTCGATCGCGTGAAGGAATTGCCGCTTGAGGAGCGCTTCGACGCCTTCGTCCAGGGATATCTGAGCTCCGCGCATCGCAACGACCGGGCCCATGGTTGTGTGTTGCCGGCGCTCGGCGCTGACATCGCCCGTTCAAGTCCCAAGGCGCGCCGCACCTTTGGACGAAAGTTCGGCGAAATGATCGATATGGTCGCGCAGATGCTTCCCGAAATGCCGCCCGAAGAGGCGCGCCAGGCCGCCACCAGCGCGCTTGCCACCATGATGGGCGCGATCGTGCTCGCGCGCGCGGTCGGCGACAAAGCCATGTCCGACGACATTTTGGCCGCTGGTCAGCAGGCGCTGTGCCGCCGCGCCGCGGTAAGGAAATGCGCCCACAAGGAGAAGTCGACATGACCGGCACCTGGCACAAGACCGCCTGCAACCTGTGTTACGTCAATTGCGGCATCGAGGTCCTTGTCAATGAAGGCCGTGTCGAAAAAGTTCGGGGTGATCGTTCCAGCCCGAAATCGCAGGGCTACCTTTGCAACAAAGCCTCGCGGATACCCTACTACGCGCACCACAAGGACAGGCTCACGACGCCGCTGCGTCGCCGCGCCGACGGCGGGTTTGACGCGATCGAGTGGGACGTGGCGATTGCCGAGATCGCCGAGCGGATGCGAGCCCTCGTCGATCGCTACGGCGGCAAGAGCCTGGCGCTCTATGGCGGTGGTGGGCAGGGCAACCACGCCGGCGGCGCCTATGCCAATGCGTTCCTGCGCGCGCTCGGTTCACGCAATGTCTTCAATGCCCTGTCGCAGGAGAAAACCGGCGACTTCTGGGTCAACGGGCACATGTTCGGCAGCCAGACCTGCCACACCGCGGAAGACGTGCACCACTGCGACCTTCTGTTTGTGATCGGTGCAAATCCGTGGATTGCGCACGGCTTTCCCAATGCACGCGACCATCTCAATCAGATCCGCAAGGACCCGGCACGCAAGCTGATCGTGGTCGATCCGCGCCGGTCGGAGACGGCGGAGATGGCCGATCTGCATCTCGCGGTTCGCCCGGGCGCCGATGCGTTCCTGCTCGGCGCGCTGTTGGCGACGCTGATACGGTCGGATGCAATCGACCATGACTTCATCAGCGAGCACACGGTCGGTTTTGCCGAGGTGAAGCAGGCGCTCCTGAATATCCCGGTGGAGGCGTGGGCTGCCGCGGCGGAAATTTCGCTTGAAGACATCGAGCGCTGTGTCGCCATGATGACGGCGGCCAAGGCCATGGTCGTTCGCGTCGAACTCGGCATCCAGCAGGGCGTCAATTCGACGCTCAACTCCTACCTCGAAAAGCTCCTGATCATGCTGACCGGGAGCTTCGGCCGCAAGGGCACCAACCAGCTGCACAGCTGGCTGCAGCCGCTCTGGGGCAATTCGCCGGGGCAGAAATTCTCACCTACCGGCGATGAGGTCATTGCCGGGCTGTTATCGCCCAACATCTTTCCGGACGCGGTGCTCGGCGACCATCCCGACCGGTTGCGCGGCGTCTGGATCGACAGCTCCAATCCAGCCAACACCGCGTCGAATACCAGGGCCGTCGAGCGCGCGCTGCGATCGCTCGAGCTTTGCGTGGTGGTGGACGTCGCCATGACCGAGACCGCGCGGCTCGCGCATTATGTGCTGCCCGCTTCCTCGCAATACGAGAAGACCGAGTTCACGCTGTTCAATTTTGAATTCCCGACCAACTATTTCCATGTTCGGGCCGGCGTAGTGCCGCCGCTCGAAGGCACCTTGCCGGAACCGGAAATCTACACGCGGCTTGCACGGGCATTGGGCTTCCTGCCCGGTGACAACGTGCTGGCGCCTCTAAGGGAAGCAGCCCGGCGTTCACGGGTGGAATTCGCCGCAGCGTTTCGCGCCTTTATCGGCGAAAATCCCTCGGTGGCAGCGGTCGCGCCGCTGGTGCTTTACCACACGCTCGGGCAAACGCTGCCCGACGGCACAGCAGCGGCTGCGCCGATGTGGAACGCCGCGCTGCTTTGCGCCAGGCGATCGCCGCAAGCGGTGCGGCGGGCAATCGGCGCGTCGGATGACATTCCGGATCAGGCGCTGGGCGACGCCCTGTTCGACGCCATCGTTGCGGCACGCCAGGGCACTGCCATTACCCATCACGACTACGGCGAGGTCTGGTCGCTGATCAGCCATCCCGACCGCAAAATCAGGCTCGCGGTGCCCGGCATGCTCGAATGGCTCGCGCATCTCGATCCCGAGGCCGCCGGCGCGCCGAAGGAATTTCCCTTCATGCTGGCTGCCGGCCAGCGCCGCATGTTCAATGCCAATCAGATCTTTCGCGATCCTGCGTGGCGCCGCGATGATCCGGATGGCGCGTTGCTGATCAATTCCGCCGACCTCGGCGAGTTGGGCGCCAGCGACGGCGACTGGATCGCCATTGAATCCGCCGTCGGGCGCCTGGTCGTTCGCTGCAAGATCGACGAGTCCATGCGGAACGGCCAGCTCGCGCTTCCGCACGGCTACGGCCAGTCCTATCCCGCACCGGACGGCGCGTACCTCACGAACGGACCGCGGATCAACCTGCTCACCGAGAGCGGCAATCGCGATCCCATCGCCGGCACGCCCTATCACAAGCACGTCGCCGTTCGCCTCTCGCTCGCGCCGGCCAACGAGGCGGCAGCGTGCCAGATGCAGTCTGTACGCATTCACGCAAGTGCGGCGGCGGGATGATGACCGATCGCGTAGCACGCTCCGCGTCAGACGGGTGCTGAGTCTTGCGAGAGAGATACCGAGGTCGAGATACCGCAGCAATGCTTCGTCGCACGGACTGCGGCATCGGAAAGGGTCAGAAGAATCCCAAGCGCGCTGCAAATGCAAAAGAGAGGCCGGCGCACAGCCGTTCGTCGCTACACGGCATAAGGTACTAAGCCGCTCGCACCGAACTCAAGAAGTTGCTTACTTCAACCTTCAGCCGGTTGCTTTCGGAGGACAGCGACTGCGCGGCCGACAGCACCTGGGTGGACGCAGATCCGGTCTCGGAGGCGCCGCGCTGCACGTCGGTGATGTTTGACGACACCTGCATGGTGCCCTCTGCCGCCCGCTGCACATTGCGCGAGATTTCCCTGGTCGCCGCGCCCTGCTGTTCCACCGCCGAGGCAATGCTCGAGGAAATCTCCGACATCCGGCCGATGGTGTCGCCGATGTCCTTGATGGCACCGACCAATTCCTGGGTTGCCGCCTGGATGCTGGAGATCTGCTGACTGATCTCGCCGGTGGCTTTTGCCGTCTGCTCGGCCAGCGCCTTCACTTCGGAGGCGACGACGGCAAAACCGCGGCCGGCATCGCCCGCGCGGGCCGCTTCGATGGTGGCGTTCAGCGCCAGCAGGTTGGTCTGACCAGCAATGGTGTTGATCAGTTCGACGACGTCGCCGATCCGCGCCGCGGCTTTCACCAACTCGCCGACGCGGTTGTTGGTCTTGCGTGCCTCGTCGACCGCCTGGCTTGCGATGTTGGCGGATTCCTGTACCTGGCGGCTGATCTCGTTGACCGAGGACGACATCTCTTCGGTGGCCGATGCCACCGACTGGACGTTGGTGGAAGCTTCCGCGGAAGCCGCGGCCACCACAGTGGTGAGCTTCTGCGAACGCTCGGCGGCGCTTGTCAAGGTACCGGCGGAAGCTTCGAGCTCGGTGGAGGCCGAAGAAACCGTTGCGACGATATCGCCGATCAGCGCTTCGAAGTCGCGGGTAATGGCGTTGACGCGTTCGCCGCGCCGAATCTTTTCTTCGGCATCGATCGCGGCGGCTTCGTCGGCAGCCTTCTTGGCAATCAGCGCTTCCTTGAAAACCTGCAAGCTAGCTGCCATGTCGCCGATTTCCGTCGTCTCTCCCTGATGCGGTACCATCGCGGTGAGATCGCCGGCGCCCAGCGCCTGCATCGGCGTCACGATCGACTTGATGCCGGTGGAGACATCGCGCACCAGCAAGACTGCGGCGCCGATGCCGATGATCATGGCCAGCACGAGCGACATCAGCACCATCTTCATCGCCGCAGCGTAGCTTTCCGCCGCGTTGGTGGCGGCCCTGTCGGCGCCCTTGTTGTTGAGGTCGACGTCCTTCTGAAGGATCTCGTCGGATTTGACGCCGGCGAGCGATGCTTTGGCGTGCAGGGCGCGCGCCTCGTTGTCCGCGTTCTTGCGCGACAGTATCAGCACCTGATTCACTCCGTCCAGATACTCGTTCCAGGCGGCCTTGGATTCGGCGTAGAAGGCGCGCTCCTCGTCCGAATTGATCAAGGATTCATAGCGCTTTTGGGCCTTCTCGACGTTTTCGATCCACTTCTTCAGAAGGACTTCTTGCGCCTGCTTGCCGGATTCGTTGGTCGCCAGCAGATGGGAGCGGACGATTGCCCGGTAGGTAATCGTGGCCGCCCGAATTTCGCCTAGGACGCGCACGCTCGGCAGCCAGCTGTCGGCGATCTCGACGGTCGAGGCGTTGATGTCGCTCATCTGCTTCATGGCCAGCCCGCCCATCGTCGACATTGCGATCAGCAGGAAGCACACGACGATCGTGATCTTGGAGCGAATAGAATAGCGGGCGAGCATACTGGCAGTCCCTGGGCAATCCCCCGCCGGGATCGGCGAGGCGATCTGTGACTGCGATCCTCGCCGTTTTTGGTTAAAAGGCCTTTGCGCGAGGCGATAACCATTTGACATGGCGCATATGCATTACCGCTGTGGTGCAATTTGAAATTGTATCACTGCTTCGGCGGGAGTCAGGTTGCCTTAAGACCTATCTGCACCTGTTTGCTGCAATCACAGGGCTCGTTGAGTCAGTCAATGCTGATTCCACTGGCCTTGATGGTGGCGGCCCATTTCGCGGTTTCGCTCTGTACGAACTTGCCGAGATAATCCGGCGCGGTCTGGTCATCCGTCGCGATCTTGAGGCCGGCGGCTTCCAGCTTCTCGCGCACCGCCGGCGTCTTCATCGCCTCGACGGTGGCCTCGCGGAGCTTCGTGATGACGGCCTCCGGCGCACCCTTCGGCAGAAAGAACGCGTTCCAGGTGTAGGCATCGACATTAAAACCCTGCTCAATGGCGGTGGGTACGTTTGGCAGCACCGGAGAGCGCTCCTTCGACAGGATCGCGATCGGCTTGACCGTGCCGGCGTCGATCTGCGCCTTGGCGGTGGTGATGATGTCGCACAGGTAATCCATGCGGCCGCTCATCAGGTCCTGCATCGCGGGGTTGGCGCCCCTGTAGGGGACATGGGTGATGTCGATCCCGGTGACCATGTTCATCAGCGCGCAGCCGAGATGAATGGCCGATCCTGTACCTGCCGAGGCGAACTGCATCTTGTCCTTGTTGGCCTTGGCGTAGGCGACGAATTCCGTCATGTCCTTGACCGGCAGATCCTGGCGCGCCACCAGCACCAGGGGCGCCTCGATCACCAGCGTTACCGGCGCGAAGTCGGTCGTCGCGTTGTAGGCCGGCTTCTTGTAAAGCGTCTGGTTCTGCGCCTGGGTGCCGACGGTGCCTTGCAGGAACGTGTAGCCGTCGGGCTCCGCCTTGGCGACGCGGCTGGCGCCATTCATGCCGCCGGCGCCGCCGACATTCTCGACGATCACGGATTGCCCAAGAATTTCCCCCATCCGTTGGGCGAACAGCCGGGCGACGACGTCGTTCGGGCCGCCGGGCGCGAATGGATTGATCATGGTGAGCGGCCGTGTCGGCCAGTCGGCCGCATCGGCGGCGGGGGTGAAACTCAGGCAAATGGCAGCAAGCAATGCAAGGCGAGAGCGCAGCATATTTCTTCCCTGTGGTTTCTTCTTGTTCTGGCGGCTTCCGTATCGTGAGTTCAGACGAACGAGATCGCCTCAGCCATTTCCAGGATGCGCCTGATCTCGATCAAAGCGCGTTCCAGCTTTTCTTCGGTCGCCGGTGCGCCGAGGCACAGCCGGATTCCCAGGTGTTCGGTCGGCATGCGCTGTAGCGAGCCGGGGGGCGCCAGCGTGATGCCGGCCTGCGCGGCCTGCGTCACCAGCGCGTTCGTCGTGCGGCCCGCCGGTAGCGGCAGCCAGATGTGAAAGCCGGGTGCAGAGCTGGAAGGCGGCAACCATTCCTTCAGCACACGCCGCACGATGGTGTTGCGCAGCGCCGCCTTGTCGCGCTTCATCCGGGCCTGCCTGGCCAGGTCGCCACTGGTGATCAGCCGTGCCACCACTTCGGCCATCAATGGAACGGCCATCCAGCCGGTGGCGCGCACGGCATTGATGGCGCGGTCACGGAATGAGTTCCGGCGCGATCATTGCTGCGATCCGCAGCCCGGGCGCTAGGCACTTGGCGAAACTCATGACATAGAAACTGCGCTCGGGGATCAGCGCGGAGATGGGCGGCAGCGGCGGCGTCAGCAGATAGGCGTAGGCATCATCTTCTACCAGATGGGCGTCGTGCTTGCGCACGATCGCGGCAATGGCCTGCCGCCGTGCCGGCGACATGATGGCGCCGGTAGGCGTCTGCAGCGTCGGCATGCAATAAACCACGCGAGCGCCCGTCTCGGTGAAAGCGAGGTCGAGACTTTCCGGCACCAGGCCTTCGCCATCGATCGCGACGCCGTGCAGGCGATAGGAGTTCTGCACCGACAAAGCGAGCATGCCGGAATAGGTGAATGCCTCGGTGAGGATGGTATCGCCGGGCCTGGCGATCATGCCGAGCGCGATCGAAAGCGCGTGCTGGCCGCCATGCGTGATGAAAATTTGCTCGGCATCGGAAGTCACGCCGAGCGATGCGAGCCAACTGGCGATGGCTTCGCGGTGCTGACGAAGCCCTTGATGCGGGAGATAGCCGAGCAGAATTCGACATTTCGCCGGTGGCGACAATGTCGCTGATCGTCGATCCGATCACGTCGTCCTCGCCGGTATAGGGCGGTACGTTGAGTGCGAGGTTGATGGTGGCGTCCGACGTGCCGAGCGCGGTGCGCTGTTCGGGCCGGCGGCGTTGCACGAAGGTGCCGCGTCCGACCTCGCCGGAGATCAGGCCGCGCTGTTCGGCTTCGGCATAGGCTTTCGAGACCGTTCCGACACTGAGGCCGAGGCGCTGTGCCATGTCGCGCTGGGGCAAAAGCCGCATCCCGGGCTTGACGCGGCCGGCGGTGATGTCGGCATCGAGCGCGAACACGAAAGCGAGGTAGCGAGGGCCCAGGATCGGCTCGAGGTCAGGTAGCCAGTCGGTCATCTCGGTCCATTTTCCAACACCCGCATCCGCAGGCTATCAGTCGGCGGGCAAGATAGTACAATATCCATATTGATGCAATATTCGATGTATGACTTGGATATTTGTACAATTAGAAAATAGTGCAAAATCGGTCAATAACATACCAGCCGGGTGAGATCAGCGCCAATGGCCCGCATTCTCGGGGCAACTAGGGCTTGTGTGCGTTGTGCATTGCAAGAATTGCATCATATCAATTGCACATATTAGGTATGGTGACGGCAAATCCGGAAGCGGCTTCCAGGCTGATCTTGCCGAAAGGGACGCCCGACGATCAGAAGGCGATCGCGGCGCTGATCCGGCACAATGACCGTCTCGGCATGAATGTCAGGTGGGCCTCCGACCTGCGCAAGGAAATCAACTCGGTCTACGCGGCCGGCAAGTCGATCGCCTTCCTGCCCGCGGATCCGTCGCCGACGACGATCTATGAGGGCGGGAAATGACCGATATGGCGCAACAGATTGCATCTCCACCTTCCACGTCGAGCGTGGTACGGGCGATAGCGAGCAAGGTCTGGACGTCGGTTTTCCCGTTCATCGTGGTGATCGCGCTGTGGCAGTTCGCGTCGCTGTTCTTCCCGCGCTTCCTGTTCCCGTCGTTGATCGACGTGTTCTGGCGCTGCATCGACATCTTCTCTACCGGCGCGATGTTCTGGGACGTGATGGCGACGGTGTTGCGCATTCTCGCCGGCCTTGGCGGCGCGTTCGTCATTGGCGGCATACTCGGCTTGATCATGGCGCGTTCGAAGGCGGCCGACAAGTTTCTGTCGCCCATCCTGACGCTGTTTCAGGGGATCCCCGCGCTGTCCTGGGTGGTGTTCGCCATCATCTGGTTTCACGGCGTCGAATTTCGAATCTTTTTCATCATGGTGATGACGACATTGCCCGCCTTCACCTTCCAGGTGATCGGCGCGCTGCGCGGTATGTCGAAGGATCTCACGGAGATGGTGTTTTCGTTCCGGCCGACACGCCTGAAGCTGTTTCGCGTGATGATCGCGCCGGCCATCCTTCCGGACATCCTGACGGCGTGGAAGGTCAATCTCGGCAACGCCGCGCGCGTGGTCGTGGTGGCCGAACTGGTCGGCGCGACCGGCGGTGTCGGCTACCAACTGCTGCAGCAGCAACAACTGTTCGACATGGCCGGGGCGCTGGCCTGGACGCTGCAACTGGTGTTCTTCGTGTTGATCGTGCAAGGCGCGCTCACATTGATCGAAAACACGGCCTTCCGCTACCGGGCTGTTTCAGAGCGTGCGATATGACCGACAGTCTGGTGGCCGAAAAAACTGCAACGACCAGTGGCGTCATTCACCTCGGCGATGTCTCCAAGGTGTTCGGCAAGGAAGGGGCGGCCGGCTCCTACCGCGCTGTGGATCATCTCAACCTCGATGTCGCGCCCGGCCAGATGCTGGCGCTGCTCGGAAAGACCGGCTGCGGCAAGTCGACGATCTTCAACATGATCGCCGGCCTGACCGAGCCCACCGCCGGCACGGTCCGTGTGAACGGCAAGAACCCGTTTGCCGAGTTCGACGCGTTCCGCGGCAAGATGGCCATCGTGTTTCAGGGCGATCGCTCGCCATGGCGCACCGCGATCCAGAACGTGCAGCTCGGTCTCGAGATGCTGGATGCGCCGCCGCCGGACCGCAAGGACACCGCGCGAAAGTGGCTGACCAGGCTTGGCTCGGCGGCATGAGGACGACTACCCGCACCAGCTGTCGGGCGGCATGCGGCAGCGTGTGTCGATCGCGCGTGCCTTTGCGACCCATGCCGACATCCTGCTTTGCGACGAACTGTTTTCCGCGCTAGACGAATCCACCGCCGGCAAGCTGCGCGGCGAATTCGTGCGATTGGTGAAGGAGAACGGCAAGACGGCCGTGTTCATCACCCACTCGATCAGTGAAGCATTGGAGATCGGCGACCGCATCGTCGTGCTGAAGCGCCCGGCCATGATCGCCTATGACGTCAGCTTCGACAAGGACACGTCGCCCGAGGAGCGCATGACGATCCGGGAGCGGATCGGAGAAGTTCTGGCGGCTTAGTCTACGGGGAGCGGCGTCGCCGGTGTCTGGTTCGGAAGTGTTTCGCCGCGCGCGCAGGATGATCCAGCGTGCTGTGGAGCAGACGGCAGATATAAACGAGCAACCTGAAGCGCAACTCGACCGCGGCGCCGAACTGAGCGCGCTTCGGCGCCAGCGGCGGACTGATGTTTCGGAAGAGCGCGAACTTGTTTGGCAGGCCGAAAATTGGCGAAGACGATCGTTGCCCGATGCAATTCGCGGAATGAGCGGTTATGGAACGACCGCTCTTGGCGACGCGAAGCGGACGTTCGACGAAGCGTCGATGCGCTCGCCGGCACCACCATCCGCAAGCGGCCAATCTTGCCTCGCTACGTCAGGCCACGCTTCGAATGACAAGCGCAGCGCAGGCATCAGTTCCCTGGATAATCTGCGCATTAAATCGCCCGGGCCCTCCATAATCAGGTGGCGCGTGAACGACACGTAGAGTTGGAGTTAATTCGAACTCGAACGCGTCGAGACCGAAGGGCAATCCCTCTCCAATCGATTTCAGAGCTGCTTCCTTGAGGCTCCAGAGTTGGCAGAAAGTTCGCAGGCGCGCCAAACCGCCTAGCCACTTTAACAGCCTTCACCTCGGCTTGCGAAAAGAACTGTTGAGCGAGTTCTACCGCCTCCAAGTTCCTCGTTTGATCTTCGAGATCAACACCGATACCGTGTGTCGACGACCAGGCGCCGAGGAAACCGAATCGGCAGGAGGAAAAACTAAACCGGACATTTGGGAAATCGGGAAGGTAGGGACGCCCTTTCTCTGTCTCCTGGAATACTATCCGCGATAAGGGCTGCGGTGATCCGAGCACGAAGGCTCCACAATAGCGACGAAATGCACGCCGTTGTTTGAAATGAGCCTTGCCGTCTTCCGTTACAATGCGCTCCGCCCTCTGCAACTCGATATCCGACAGGACTGACGCGCAACGCCGTGATGCCTCGGGATCGCGCGAAACAGGCGCATACAGAACGCGAGCCGCATGACTGGCTGGCGCCGGCGTCCGGTCGGCTGCGTTGGCGGCGAACAGACCGTTCACCCATTCGCTATCGTCTCGCGTCATCTGAGGCCATGTGAGCTTCGTAAATCGCGATCCTTCTCGTCGGTAGACGCTTTCTCCGGGGAGTTCGAGAGGCTCACCGCCTCCTCGTCGGAGAGCGATCGTGGGAGAAGGGTTGAACCGCTCACAGGCTCCGCGGGGCTCCCTTCGTAGGTAGCTGTGATCATGTTCATCTCCTTGAGGACGAGCGACAATGGCAAAAGGGTCGTGTCCCGCTCGATAACCGCGCCACCCATCACCGTGGCCCCGAAGGCGACGGTGCAGCCGTCATGGATGTGAGTTCGCTTCACCTTCAGCATCATGTTCTCGAAGGCGTGAAACTGCAGGAAGCCGTCGATAACACATTCATTGCCGAAGCTCACGGCGTTCCAGTCTGAGCACTGCATTGGCCGGGTCACGATTGTCCCGTAGCCAATACGACATCCCATCCATCGTAGGATCGAATTTGCGAGAACAGTCCCGGCGCCGAACATAAGAGGACTCCTGCACCAGACGAAGAAGCAGTCCTGCGCGAAGAAGTAGGCGAAGTGGCGCCAGGACCAGAAGGGGGTCGAGTGATTGGCTCCCCATTCGCTGCCGATGAGGGACTTCTTGATCGCGACGCTGAACAGGACCAGATTGAATTCCACGAGGATCAGAGCAATCAGCGCGCTGGCGATTGGGGGCCCGCCCAATCTCAGCAAACAAACGTACATAACCGGGAAGACGATCATCTCGGTGATGGGCAGCATGCCGATGCTCAGGAAGTCGAACAGGAAGACCCGGGTCAGGAAGAGGGAAAAGTCCGGCAGTCTGTGGGCTTCATTCTCCGCCTCAAATGACGCGCTTGCGAATTTCACCGGCGGATTTCCCGCCACCGTGATTGGATCGCCAAGCCGGGACCGCATTTGTCGTCGGAACTGTATGTCATTGGCAGGCGTGGAGACGCCTAGCAGGAAGTTGGACGGGAAATTCCCGTACTCCGCTACGCAATTGTTACCGCCGAAGAAATTCCGGGGCATATCGAGGCGGCGCAGCTTGAAGTGCTCGGCGCCATAATCGAGCATGCTCGTGAAACATCCGTTGGAGAAGAAAATCTGGGAGTCGGCGGCAGCAACCTCCGGGACGAGGTTGAACATGACGTCGCACTCGGAGGCGCCAAACCGCGGGAAGTGCATGCCAGCGAGAGCCCTCAGGTACTGCCCGGTGATGCTCCAGGTCCACAGTCTCTGGATGCCGTTCAACCTCTTCATTCTGTACATGAGGAGAGCGCCGCTCAGCCCGCGCGAGGGATACAGACCCGGCGAAACGGCCGTCCAGCGTATGAAGAGGCAGCCCAGCAGAGAGGTCACGACGACGGTGACCCAGCTGACGACAAACGAGTAAAGAGCCAGGTGCCAGACGATCTCGAACAGCGGCGTCACCCTGAAATATTCGTCGGAAAGTTCAGCTTCTCCGGCGGGTACCAAGGCGCGGGCGAGCCAGAAGATCGCGGCGGTGGGGACCACAATGAGCCAAAAGGATAGGAAGATCTGCATAAGGAGGTTGAGGGTCTCCAGTAGCCAGATCGGATACGCGTACTGACAGGCGATCGCCGTGCGTTTCAGCTCTGTGCAGCGGCCGTTGAGGCGCGCGGGGAGCTCCTTCCCAGATCTCCTGCGAGCCCACGCTGGCAAGGATGGAGGTCAACGGAGTGATCCAGGTGCCGCGGCCCACCGTCACATTGTTGGCGACGGCGGCTCGCGTCCCGATCTTGCAACCGCGCTCGAGATGAA
>CAWBRL010000044.1:0-67993 GCA_963791165.1 uncultured Alphaproteobacteria bacterium
CGAGGAGGAATGGTCCGATCTCGACCTGCGCGTCGACGACCACACCGATCCGCTCGCCGAGCTTGAACGGCTGGAACAGGTCAGCCGCGAAAGCTGGGTGCAGTTCCGCCAATTCATGCCGACGCGCAGAAACCCGGCCGGGATCACCGACCGCACGATCATCGATGCGACCATCGAAGCCGCAACGGCGGGCAAGGCATGACGGCAAGCCCGCTGATCGAAATCGAAGGCCTGCGGGTTGTCTTCCACGGCGACGACGGGCGCACGACGTATGCGGTCGACAGCGTCGACCTCAGCGTCGCCAATGGCGCCACGCTTGGGCTGGTCGGCGAGTTCGGCAGCGGCAAGAGCGTCACCTCGCTCGCGATCATGGGGCTCTTGCTCAGAGCACTCCGCCGGGATCTCCGGGTCGAGTCGCTTCGACGGCCTCGAGTTGCTTGCTGAGCCCGAGCGCAACCCTGCGCGACCTGCGCGGCAACCGGCTGGCGATGATCTTCCAGGAGCCGATGACCTCGCTCAATCCGGCTATACCATCGGCGATCAGATCATCGAGGCGATCCTGCGCCATCGCGCCGTCCGCGGGGCGCAGGCGAGCGAGCACGCCGTCGAGATGCTGCGACTCGTTCGCATCCCGTCGCCCGAGGAGCGCTTCGCGACTATCCGCACAAGCTCTCGGGCGGCATGCGCCAGCGCGTGATGATCGCGATGGCGCTGGCCTGCGACCCCGAACTGCTGATCGCCGACGAGCCGACGACCGCGCTCGACGTCACCATCCAGGCGCAGATCCTCGATCTCATGCGCGAGCTGAAGCGCACGAAAGCGGCGCCGCCATCATCCTGATCACCCATGACCTCGGCGTCGTTGCTGAGGTCTGCGACGAGGTCGTCGTGATGTATGCGGGCAGGTGGTGGAGCGTGCCCGGTCGATGAGCTCTTCGCCTTCCCGCAGCATCCCTACACGGTCGGCCTGCTCGGCTCGCTCCCGCGGCTCGACCGCACGCACGGCGCATCTGGCGACCATCGACGGCATGGTGCCGAACATGGCGACTCCGCCGACCGGTTGCCGTTTTGAGGCGCGCTGTCCCTTCTCATTGAAACATGCATCGCCGCGCCGCCGCCGCTGGCGATCGTATGCACGCGGCCACGCCTCCCGCTGCTGCGGGCGCCGCTGGAGAGGCTGGTGCGCATGACCGCCCTGCTCGAAGCCGAAGGCTTGGTGAAGCAATTCGTCGCGCGCGTTCGGTGTTCGGCAGGCCTACTGCCCATGTCAAAGCGGTCGACGGCGTCAGCTTCGCGGTGCGAGGCCGGCAAGACGCTGGCGCTGGTCGGCAAGTCCGGCTGCGGCAAGTCCACCGTCGGCCGGCTGATGCTGCGGCTGATCGAACCCAACGCCGGCCAGATGTCGCTTCGAGGGCCGCGACCTCTGCAATGGGCCGACGAACTGCGCCGCTTCCGCCGCAACGCGCAGCTCATCTTTCAGGATCCCTACGCGTCCCTCGAACCCGCGCATGACGGTCAGCCAGATCCTGACCGAGCCGCTGGCGCTGCATGATCTGGTGCCGGCGCCACGCCGCCGCGAACGGGTCGAGGAGCTGCTGCGGCTGGTCGGCTCGAGCCGCGCTTTGCGCGGCGTTATCCGCACGAATTTTCCGGCGGTCAGCGCCAGCGCATCGCGATCGCGCGGGCGCTGGCGGTGGAGCCGAAACTGGTCATCTGCGACGAGCCGGTGTCCGCGCTCGACGTCTCGATCCGCTCGCAAATTCTCAACCTGCTGCGCGACCTGCAGGACCGGCTTGGCCTCGCCTACATCTTCGTGTCGCACGACCTTGCCGTGGTGAAGCACATCGCCGACCGGGTCGCGGTGATGAATCTCGGCGCGATCGTCGAGACCGCGGACGCGAGGCGCTGTTCGCAAGCCCGCGCCATCCCTATAGCCGGGCCCTGCTGTCGGCCATTCCCGTGCCCAAACCGCGGGCAAAGCGCAGCCGAATTGTGCTGCAAGGGGAGATGCCGAGTGCACTCGATCCGCCACCGGGCTGCCGTTTTCATACGCGCTGTCCCTACATGATCGACCGGTGCCGCATTGAAGTGCCGCAATTGCTCGCGGATGGCGCAGGACATGCCACAGCCTGCCACCGCACGGCGGAACTGCCGCCACCGGAGACGATCATGGCAATAGACAGCGGCTTTCACCCACCCTGGAAAAATTGGTGGCACGCTTTCAGCAAAGGCACGGAAGGTGCAGGGCACGACGGGGTTTATATGGTCGGGACCACAACAGCGGTGAGTTAACGGATATGGGGTCGTCAGTGATGAAATTCGTGCGTTTGGCATTTGCCGCAGCAGCGTTGCTGGTGTCGTCGGAGGCGGTCGTGCACGCCCAGAGCACGCTGCGCATAGGCATTGCCCAGGATCCGGACGTCCTGGACCCCTCGATCAGCCGCACCTATGTCGGCCGCATCGTGTTCGCGGCATTTTGCGACAAGCTGTTCGATATCGACGAAAAGCTCAATATCGTGCCGCAACTGGCGCTGTCACACGAGACTTCCGCCGACGGCAAGGAGATGACGATCAAGCTGAGGCCAGGCGTCAAATTCCATGACGGCGAGCCTTTCGATGCTGACGCCGCCAAATTTTCGATCGAACGTCACCTGACGCTGCCGACCTCGTTCCGGAAACCGGAACTGGCGACAGTCGACCATGTCGATGTCGTCGATCCCCTGACGATCAAGCTCGTGCTCAAATCACCGTTTGCACCGCTGATCGCACAACTCACCGACCGTGCCGGGATGATGATGTCGCCAAAGGCCGCCAGGGAGCAAGGCGACAAGTTCGGACAACATCCGGTTTGCGCCGGGCCTTACAAGTTCGTCGAGCGCGTGCAGCAGGATCGCATGGTGTTCGAAAAGTTCGCCGATTACTGGAACAAGGACAACATCTTCATCGATCGCGTGGTGTTTCTGCCTATCGTCGATTCCACGGTGCGGCTCGCCAACCTGAAATCAGGCGGCCTTGACTTGATCGAACGCGTGCTGGCGACCGACATCAAGGCCGTTCGCGCCGACAGCAAGCTGAAATTGTCGACCGCGCCGGCGATCGGCTACATGGGTCTCACCATCAATGTCGCCAACGACAAGAACAAGGGCGCGCTCAGTCAGTCCGTCAAGGTGCGACAGGCGCTCGATCTCTCGATCGACCGCGAGGCACTCAATCAGGTCGTGTTCAACGGCGAATTCTTCCCCGGCAATCAATGGGTCAGCCCCGATCATCCCTATTATCAGAAGGCATTTCCGGTCAAACCTCGCGACGTCACCAAAGCCAAAGCCCTGTTGAAGGAAGCTGGCGTAAACCTCCCGGTCACCGTCGATCTCATGGTGCCGCTGGGCGCGGAGAACGAGGCCGTTGCGCAGGTCCTGCAGTCGATGGCGTCGGAAGTGGGCATCGACCTGAAGATCCGCACCATCGAGTTCGCGACCTCTTTCAAGCAAGCCCAGGCTGGAGAATTTCAGGCCTTCCTCATCCCCTGGAGCGGGCGCATCGATCCGGACGGCAACGCCTACGTATTTCTGCACAGCAAGGCGCCGCAGAATGACGGCGGCTATTCCAACCCGGAAGCCGATAAGGCGCTTGAAGACGCCCGTCTCGTGACCGACCAGGCGCAGCGCATGGCGATCTACGAGAAACTGACCAAGGTCGTACTCAACGACGAGCCGTTGATCTATCTTTATCATCCCAAGCTCCTGATCGCGCATACCACCAAGCTCGAGGGCTACAGGCAGATGCCCGACGGGCTGGTGCGAGTGGTCGGACTGAAACTGAAGTGAGAGCCGCGAATAGTCTCTCGTGTCCCGGATGCGTTGCAGCGCGCCAGCGGTGCAATGCTGAGCCGGGACCCACCTCTCCCGCATGGGTCCCGGTTCTGCAGCGCAACGTTGCAGGCTGCGCTGCGCCCGGGACGAGGATCGCGCCATGCTGAACTTCCTCGGCCAGCGCATCCTGCAGCTGATCCCGACTTTGTTCTTCGTGTCGGTGCTGATTTTCTCGCTTCAGCATCTTCTGCCCGGGGATCCCGCACTGGTGATGGCCGGCGAGGAGCGCGATCCCGCCGTCATCCAGCAAATTCGCGAGCAGTACAAGCTCGATCAACCGATCCCGATCCAATATGCCTATTGGATCAAAGGCGTTTTATCGGGCGACCTCGGTGAGTCCCTGCGCATCAAGGTGCCTGTTCTGAAGCTGATCGCGCAGAAACTGCCTGTGACGATGCAAGTCGCGTCGATGGCGATCGTGATCGCCTTCCTGATCGGCATTCCCGCAGGCATCGTCTCCGCGGTGAAGAAGGGCACGGCGTGGGACTACGGCGCCAATCTGTTCGCACTGTGGGGCATCTCGACGCCGAACTTCTGGCTCGGCATCATGCTGATCTTCCTGTTCTCGGTCGAACTCGGCTGGCTGCCGGCGTCGGGCTACGTGCCGCTGACCGAGAACTGGCGCGCCAGCATCGCCTCCACCATCATGCCCGCTTTCGTGCTGGGCAATGCGATCGCCGCGATCCTGATGCGGCATACCCGCAGCGCCATGCTGCAGGTGCTGGAAAGCGACTACGTCCGCACCGCTCGCGCCAAAGGCCTTTCCGAACGCTCGGTCATTCTCAAGCACGCCATGCGCAACGCGCTGACACCCGTCATTACGCTGGGTGCGCTCGAACTCGGCACGCTGCTATCGGGCGCGGTGCTGACCGAACAGATTTTTTCGATTCCGGGTTTTGGCAAGCTGATCGTCGACGCGGTGTTCAACCGTGACTATGCCGTCGTGCAGGGCGTCGTGCTGACGACGGCGACGATCTATATCACGCTCAATCTCATTGCCGATATCGCCTATGTCCTGGTGAATCCGCGGATGAGGGCGTAAGTCATGACCGACGCCACGCTTGGCAGAATTGCGATCGTCCCGGATGAACTGGAAAGCCCGTCGCGGCGCGCGCTGCGCCGGCTGTTCAAGCGAAAGGGTGCGGTGGTGGGCCTCGTCGTGGTCGCGACGTTCGCCCTGCTCGCTTTGCTCGCGCCGCTGGTCGTACCTTATGATCCCATCGCAACGAGCTGGTCGCTGGTGCGCAAGCCGCCTTCGGCGCTGCACTGGTTCGGCACCGACGAACTCGGCCGCGACATTCTCGCCCGCGTGATCTACGGCGCGCGGGCGTCGCTGCTGGCCGGCGCGATCTCGGTCGGCATCGCGCTTTCGATCGGCGTACCGCTCGGCCTGTTGTCGGGCTACCGCGGCGGCTTCATCGACGCGCTGATCAGCCGCATGACGGATGCGATGCTGGCCTGCCCATTCCTGATCCTCGCGATTGCGCTGGCGGCGTTTCTGGGGCCGAGCCTCGGCAACGCCATGATCGCGATCGGCATCTCGGCGACGCCGATCTTCGTGCGGCTGACCCGCGGCCAGGTGATGAGCGTCAAGGTCGAGGATTATGTCGAGGCCGCGCGCGCCATGGGCAATCCGCGCTGGCGCATCGCGCTGTTTCACATCCTGCCGAACATCATGCCGGCACTATTGGTGCAGGCGACGCTGTCGATCGCTGCCGCGATCATCGCGGAAGCCGCGCTGTCGTTCCTCGGCCTCGGCCAGCAGCCGCCCGCGCCGTCCTGGGGCAGCATGCTGAACGCCGCGCAGCGCTTCCTGACCAACGCCCCCTGGATGGCGATCTGGCCGGGGCTTGCGATCTTTCTCGTGGTGCTGTCGTTCAACCTTGTCGGCGACGGCCTGCGCGACGCGCTTGATCCGAGGGAGCGGTAGGTGCTCCGGCCGCGTCATTGCGAGCGCAGCGAAGCAATCCATCTCGCGGCCAGATGAAAGTATGGATTGCTTCGTCGCTGCGCTCCTCGCAATGACGGCGAGTTCGTTGCAAGCAGCGGCTAAATCACCACCTCCCGCAACACCCGCCGGCAATCCATCTCATATTCCAGATCGATCACCGGCGGCCGCGCGAAATGCCAGGTCAGCCCGGACCGCGCAGCGCCGCGACGCACGAGCGCTTCGGCGAAGACCGGATGGAAATCGTGCACGGTGTAGGTCTGCACATCAGTCGCATCGTTCCAACCGAAGCCGAATTCGCCCATGCGCTGTTCCATCACGCCGACGACGTAGCGAACCTTTTCCGCAATGCCCTCGGGGCTGATATCGCGGTAACGCACCGTACGCTCCGCATAACTCGCGTTGCCTTCCTGCGACTCGCCGCTGCCTGCGATCACGAAGCTCGGCGTCGTACTCGGGCTCGGGCGCGTGAACGAAAAGGCGTAGAACGACGGCTCAGACGGCGGATCGATCTCCGGACAGACATTGCTGCGCGCCACCGGATTGGTCTTGCCGTCATACACGCCCCACTCCGCCAGCGTCTTGACGTAGTGCAGGTTGAAATTGCGGAATCCCTCGTCGGTAAAGGCGGCAGGCGAACGCAGTTCGCAGGCGCAGAACGACGTCAGCGGCCTGCCCGCCGCCTGGATGTATTTTGCGATTTGCGCAAAACCTGCGGCCAGCGGCACCGGCCTGTCGAAACGCACCCGCTCGATTTCAAAACCTGGGTTGGCCGCGACGCCCGCGGAATACTGGAACACGCCCGGAATGAACCGGTAATTCCCGGCCGAAAAGTCGCTCGTCATGTTGGCCCCCTGTTTCTCTTCCTCTGGCGTGAAGAGCTTAGCGATCGTCGCCGGCAGTGGACACAGAAAAGCGACGGCAGCGATTTCCGCTACCGTCGCTCGCAACTTTCTACCCCGCGGAAAAAGCTCAGGTCGGCTTGAGCCCCGATCTCCCGAGATCGAAATCGGCGATCTCCTTTGTCCGCTCCGAGTTGGCCTTGGCCTGGTGGTTGGTAGCCAGCCAGACATAGACCGCCGGCAGCACGAACAGCGTGAACAGCGTGCCGATCGACATGCCGGAGACCACCACAAGGCCGATCGAGAAGCGGCTCGCCGCGCCCGCGCCTGTTGCGGTCAGCAGCGGGATCAGGCCGGTGACCATCGCCGCCGTCGTCATCAGGATCGGACGCAGCCGGATCCGGGCCGCCATCTCGATTGCCGAACGCTTGTCGAGACCTTCCTTGAGCTGCAGTTCGTTGGCGAACTCGACCATCAGAATGCCGTGCTTGGTGATGAGCCCGACCAGCGTCAGCAATCCGACCTGGGTATAGATGTTGATGGTCGCCACGCCGAAGAACAGCGGGATCAAGGCGCCGACGATCGCCATGGGCACGCTGATCATGATCACCAGCGGATCGCGCAGGCTTTCAAACTGCGCCGCCAGCACCAGGAAGATGATGATCAGCGCGAAGCCGAAGGTGATTGCGAGTTGATTGCCCTCTTGTACATATTGCCGGGAGTCCGCCAGATAGTCGTGGCCGAAACCGGAAGGAAGCTTCTTCGCTTCGCTCTCCAGGAAGTCCACCGCCTGTCCAATGGTCACGCCCGGCATCGGCACCGCCGAGAAGGTCGCCGAGTTGAGCTGATTGTAGTGCGTCAGCGAGTTCGGATCGGTGGCGGTCTCGATCGACACGATGGTCGACAGCGGCACCAGTTGCCCGGTGTTGGTGGGAACATAGTAACCGCCGAGCGATTCCGGCGACAGCCGCATGCCGCGCGGCACCTGCGGGATCACCTGATACGATCGGCCCTCGAGATTGAAGCGGTTGACGTAATTGCCGCCCAGCAGCGTCTGCAGCGTGGCGCCGACCTGCGCCATGTTGATGCCGAGATCGCTCGCCTTCGAGCGGTCGATGGAGACGCGCACTACCGGCTGGTTGAAGTCGAGATCGCTGTCGGACACGATGAACAGACCGCTCTTGCGCGCGGCGTCCTTCAGCTTCGACATCTCGTCATAGACGGCCCGGAAGCCGGCGGTCGAATTGATCACCATCTGCACCGGCAGGCCGCCGGGTCCGCCCGGCAGCGGCGGCAGGTTGAACGCGAACGCCTGAACGCCTTCGATCTTCGAGAGCTCCGCCTGCACCAGCGGTTTCAGCTTGATCGAGGAGCGTTCGCGCTCGTCCCATGGCTTGAGCAGCATGCCGGCGATGCCGCCCTGCGGTCCGTTGATGCCGTTCAGGACGAAACGCAGGTCGGTCTCGGGAAATTTCTGGAACGCCTTGTCGAGCTTTTCGCCGTAGAAATCGACATAGTCGATGTTGGCGTATTTCGGCGCCTTGGTCACCGAGAACACGATGCCCTGGTCTTCCTCGGGCGCGAGTTCCTTGGAAGTGTGCATATAGAGGAAGCCGACCAGGCCGAGGATCGTCAGCGCGAACAGCCCGGTGATCGGACGATAGTCGAGCGAGCGGTCGAGCTGGCGGCCATACCAGCGCGTCATTGCGCCGAACACCCGGTTGACCAGCTTCGCGAACCGCCCTTCCTCCGCGCTCTTGAGGAAGATCGAGCACATCATCGGCGACAGCGTCAGCGCGATCACGCCCGACACGATGACCGAGCCCGCAAGCGTAAAGGCAAATTCGCGGAACAGCGAGCCGGTCAGGCCGCCGAGGAAGCCGATCGGCGCATACACCGCCGCCAGCGTGATCGTCATCGAGATCACGGGGCCGACGATTTCGCGCGCCCCCTGCAGCGAGGCCTGAACCGGGGTTTTTCCCTCCTCGAGATGGCGATGAATGTTCTCGACCACCACGATGGCGTCGTCGACCACTAGACCGATTGCGAGCACCATCGCCAGCAGCGTCAGCAGGTTGAAGCTGAAGCCCATCACCAGCATCAGGCTGCAGACGCCGATCAGCGACAGCGGAATCGTGACCACGGGGATCAGCACCGAGCGGAACGAGGCCAGGAACAGGAAGATCACGACCACGACGATCAGCACGGCTTCGATCAGGGTATTCTTCACCTCATCGATCGAGGACTGGATGAACTTGGTGGAATTGTACGCCACCTTCATCTTCATCGAAGGCGGCAGGTTGCGCTCCAGCTCCGGAAACAGCGCACGCACGCCCTTGACCAGCGTCAGCGGGTTGCCTTGCGGGGTCGCCTGCACGCCGATGAAGATCGCGCGCTCACCGCTGAACGCGACGCTCGCATCCGAGCTTTGGGCGGCGAGTTCGACGGTCGCGATATCCTCAATCCGCACGAAGCCGCCGTCCTTGGACTTGACGATCATCTTCTTGAACTGATCGAGGTTCCGCAGGTCCGTATTGGTCTGAATGTTCGAGACGATGAGGTAGCCCTTGGCCTGGCCGGCAGCGGCCTGGAAGTTGTTTGCGGCAATCGCCGCCGAGACGTCGTTTGGCGACACGCCGCGGCCCGCCATCCGCACCGGATCGAGCCACAGCCGCATCGCAAACGTCTGGCCGCCGAGAATGTCGGCCGACGCCACGCCGTCAACGGTCGACAACACGGGCTGGACGACGCGCGTGAGGTAATCGGAAATCGCAGATCCCGAGAGCTCGTCGCTGGAGAAGCCGAGATACATCACGGCCGTGGTCTGACCGGTCGTCTTGGTCACGATCGGGTCGTTCGATTCTTTCGGGATCAGGTATTTGACCGAGTTCGTCTTGGCCAAGACTTCAGTCAGCGCCTGGTTCGGGTCGAAATTCAACTTGATGTAGACCTGGATCGTGCTGGTTCCCTGCACCGAAGAGGACGTGATGTAGTCGACACCCTCGGCGGAAGCGATCGCCTGCTCGATCGGCGTGGTGATGAAGCCCTGGATCAGGTCGGCCGACGCACCCGGATAGACGGTGGTGACGTTGATCACCGTGTTCGACAGCTTCGGATATTGCCGGATCGGCAATACGCTGGCAGCCCGCAAACCGATCAGGAGGATCAGCAGGCTGACGACGACCGACAGGACCGGACGCTTGATGAAAATATCGGTTAAGGCCATCGCAAATCATCCCGCTGGTTCAGCTTTTCGGGCGCGGTCCCGCTTGGAAGACCGCTGCCCGTCTTTCGCCTGCGCAGCCCCCGGGGGCCGCGTTCATATGTCAGTAGCGCGGCGGCTTCGCCGGAATCGGCGGTGTCGGATCGTCCGAGATCGTCACGGCCGATCCCGATTGCAGCTTGAGCTGACCCACCGACACGACGCGGTCGCCGTCCTTCAAACCTTTCAGGATCTCGGCACGTCCCTCGACGCGCTTGCCGGTCTGCACGAAGGTACGCGTGACGATCAGACTGGTCTTGCCGTCCTCCTCCTTCTTCTCGCTGAGGAGGTAGACCAAGTTGCCATAGAGCGTGTAGTCGACCGAGGTTTCGGGCACGGTGACGGCCGGCGGCCTGTCCGGCAGCACCACGGTGGTGGTCACGAACATGCCGGGCTTGAGGATGCGATCCGGATTGTGGATCGTCGCCTGCACGCGAATGTTGCGCGTGTCGGTCGCGATCTGCGGCTCGATGGTGGTGATCTTGCCTTCGAAGGTTCGGCCCGGATAGGCATCGACGGCGATACGGACGATCTGGCCGACCTTGAGGTTGCCGGAGTCCTTCTCCGTCACGGTGAAGTTCGCAAACAGCACGGACAGATCGGTCAACGAAACGATCTGGGTGCCGGCGGTCAGATATTGTCCGACCTCGACCTTGCGAACGCCGAGTTCGCCGTCGAACGGCGCCTTCACCAGCTTCTGCGAGATGATCGCCTGGGTCTTGGCAATGCTGGCGCTGGCCTGGTCGAACGCCGCCTGCGCGGTATCCACCGTCGCCTGCGGCCCGACCTGGCGCTCCGCCAGTTGCTTGGCGCGGTCGAGCGTAATCTGCGCCACGCGCTGCTGGGCCTTGAAGTTGGCGAGGTCACCCTGCTCGGGGCCGTCGAACATTTGCAGCAGCGGCGTGCCCTCTTTCACGCTGGCGCCGGCCGTGAACAGGATTTCGGTGATGCGGCCGTTGACGTCAGACGTGACATTGACCTGATGCACGGCGGCGAGATCGCCGACCGCGATCAGCAGGTTCGGAATGGTTTCCGACTTCGCCGTGGCGATGTTGACGCTGGTCGGCGGCGGCTTGTTGTTCGCGAAGAACTGCGCGATCATCTTGCCGCGGAAGTAGTTGAACCAGACCAGGCCGCCGACCAGCAAGGTCAGCAGCAATCCCACGACGATGAACCAGCGCACCAGCCGCACCGGCCGCTTGTGCGGCTTGTCGACGATCGGCTTGCCCGACAGCTTGGGTTCAGTCACGATATTCATGTCATGCACTTTCTGCAGTTACCGATTGTCCCGAATTCGGCGACAGCTCGCAGTCCAGATGAGAAGCAATTGCGGCTTCGTTAAGCCCGATGCCGCGCAGGATAAATCGACAGAGCTGACGCTCCAGATCGGTGGCGTTGCCGTAGGAAAGACAGGGCACGGCCGGAAGCCTCGTCAGCGCCGACATCAGCACGGTGTGGTGCGCGAACCAGAACAGGTTGAGCGGGTCGGTGCCGATCCGCTCCGCGTCGCCGGCCGCGACAGCGCTTTCGATCGATGCGGCAAACACCGGCCCGATCAGGCCGCCGATCTTGTCGTAAAGCAGCCGCGCGAACTCCCCGTCGTCGAGGTGGCTGGTCGTCATCAGCCGCAGCCGCTGCGCTTCCTCTTGATCTGAGCCGTTCGATACCTCTATGAAATGTCCTACCATGCCTTTGATCAGCTCGATGAGCGTTCGCGTCGACGGCTCCTGGCCGAGCAGGTGTGCAAAATCCGGATCGGCCTCGCACTCTTCTGCGAGGATCTCGGCATAGAGCGCAGCCTTGGACGGGAAGTGCTTGAACAGCAGGCCTTCCGAAATGGCTGCCGCGGCCGCCACGCTCTTGGTCGTGGTGCCGGCAAAGCCGTTGCGGGCGAAGCACCGCTTTGCGGCGCCCAGGATCAACTGCCGCCGCAAGTCACTGGTCATGCGCAGGGTAGACATAGGGCGTGTGAGTAATCACTCACCTTTGCGCTGTCAAGGATACATTGCAGCGCACCATTCAAATTCTGATCAAGTGCGATTTGAACGCCACACCCACATCGCCTTGTTTGTGCAGCATTTTCCCGAAACTCCGGTTCTCACGCTTGCGCCTCTCCACGGATCGACCGCAACCCCAACGAGCGCGAATGAGGTACAGGAAGCCGCGCGCCGGCTTGACGCCGGCCTGCTAACGGGGTTTACGATAGTTGCAGTCGCGACTAATTAGCTGGTCGCTCGTTTGTCCGTCTTCATCGAGAGTGACAGGCATGACTGCAGATACGCGTGAATTGGCGGCCACCTTCGACCTCGAGAAGCTGACACCGCAATTCTACGCCAACCCCTACCCGACCTATCGTGCGCTACGGGAAACCGAGCCGGTCAAGCGGCTGCCGAACGGTTCGTACTTCCTGACGCGCTACGATGATCTCGTGGCCGCCTACAAGAACACCAGGAACTTCTCTTCCGACAAGAAGAAGGAGTTCGCGCCGAAATATGGCGCCAGCCCGCTCTACGAACATCACACCACCAGCCTCGTCTTCAACGATCCCCCTGCGCACACCCGGGTGCGGCGGCTGATCATGGGCGCGCTGTCGCCGCGCGCGATCGCCGGCATGGAACCCGACCTGGTGAGGCTGGTGGATCGCCTGCTCGATGCCCTCGCCGCCAAAGGCAAGGTGGACCTGATCGACGATTTTGCTGCTGCGATCCCGATCGAGGTCATCGGCAATCTGCTCGACGTTCCCGAGGACGAACGCGACCCGTTGCGCGACTGGTCGCTCGCCATTCTCGGCGCGCTGGAGCCGGTGGTTTCCCCCGAGGTGTTCGCCCGCGGCAACACGGCGGTGAAGGATTTTCTTGGCTATCTCGAAGGGCTGGTGGCGCGGCGGCGGGCCAGGCCCGGCAATCCCGACCACGACGTGCTGACCCGGCTGATTCAGGGCGAAGACAATGGCGAGCAGCTGACCGAAAAGGAACTGCTGCACAACTGCATCTTCCTGCTCAATGCCGGCCACGAGACCACCACCAACCTGATCGGCAACGGCCTCGTCGCGCTGCAGGATCATGCCAGCGAAAAACAGCGCCTGATCGAGAATCCCGCGCTGATCAAAACTGCGGTCGAGGAGATGCTGCGGTTCGAGAGCTCCAACCAGCTCGGCAACCGCATGACGGTCGAGCCGGTCGAACTCGGCGGCATCGCGATGCCGGCGGGCACGCCGGTGACGCTGTGCATCGGCGCCGCCAATCGCGACCCCGCCCAATTCGCCGATCCGGAACGCCTCGATATCGGCCGCACGCCGAACCGGCACCTCGCCTTCGGCACCGGCGCGCACCAATGCGCCGGGATGGCGCTGGCGCGGCTCGAAGGCGCGGTTGCGATCTCGCGGTTTCTGGCGCGGTTTCCGAACTACGCGCTATCAGGCGCGCCGGTGCGCGGCGGCCGGGTTCGCTTCAGGGGATTTTTGAGCGTGCCGTGCGAGGTCGGCTGAACGAGACTTTAATTGCCGGCGGTGTTGAAGCGGGAAAGATCGCAGTCCCGTTCCGCATATTTCGTCCGGCGAAGTCCCTCGCGGTCCTCGACCACGGTCGGCCGGCAACGCTCGCGCCAGGCAGCCTGCGCCGACTTCATCGGCCTTCTTCTCTTCCGCTGTCCGCTGCAAGACCTTGATCGTCGCACGACCGCCCACCGCGAAATTGGTCTGCTGACTGGGAAGCAGCGGACCGCCGTTCGCAATGGCCGCGGCCTTGGCGTTCTGGTACGCCTGCTCCGCTCGGATGGCCTGGGAAGCAGCCGCCGCGTTGCCGTGGTCCATCGCGAACTGCGCGGATGCCGACGAGACCGACGCGACGAGGATCGAGATCGCGATGAGGATACGCATTTCAACAGCCTCTTGAGAATGAATGCCGCCGGCGAGGATGGCCCGGCAAGCATTGAGGCTGCGTAAAGCAGCGTGGCTAACCGCGCTGCAATTTAATGCTTAAAACTTTAGACAAGGGGCGCGCGAATTCACTCGCTGCGGCCGAACTCGCAGCCCTTCTTGGCGTAAACCAGGCGCACGACGCCTTCCTTGTCGTAGGTGCGCTGCGGCTTGCAGAACGCTTCCCACTTTTCGATGCTGGCGCGCCGTGCCTTTTCGTCTTCCTTTTCCTGGGCGAGGTCACGCGGCGGATCGTCCAGATAGGTCGTCGTGCAGACCCTGCCGAAGAACTTGCTGAAGGTGCATCGTTCCACGACCTGCCATGCCTGCGCCGATGTCGACGCGAGGGCAAGAACTGCAATTGCGTAAATGATTTTCATGTTGACGCTCATCGCTGCGGAGACATTCTCCGTGCGAAGTAGCTAGCGCCCGACAATATGCAGGCGCAACGGTAACCCTTTGTTAAGCTGAATACCCGCGAAAAAGGTTAAATCTGGAACCGGCGCGCTGTCGCTTCTCGCGACACTCTTCGAACAATGACGCGCGACAAATACAGATACGAGACAACATCGTCCGTCGTTGGCACAGCGAGCGCGCGACCTTGCCAGTGTCTGTTAGACCACTGTGCGGTGCCGCTCGATGCAGGTTTTCAAAACCTCATCCATCGGCTTCGTCCACCAGTCGTTGGAGAAGATTTCGATCTCGGAAAAGCCGGCAAATCCCTGCGCTTCGACGGCCGCTCGCACGGATTTGATGTCGATGACGCCGTCGCCCATCATGCCGCGATCGTTGAGGATGTCTTTGGTGGGCACCAGCCAGTCGCAGACGTGAAACGCGAGCAGGCGATCTTTCCCCGCGCGCGCAATCTGCGGCATCAGATCCGGATCCCACCAGATGTGATAGACGTCGAGCGCTACGCCGAGCGCGCCCGTGCGCTGCGGATCGATCTGATCGCAAATATCCAGCGCCTGCTTCGTCGTATTCACGCAGGCGCGATCGGCAGCGTAGGCCGGATGCAGCGGCTCGATCGCGAGCGGCATGCGCACCGCTCGCGCATACTCCAGCATGTCAGCGATGGCGTCATGAACCTGCGCCCGCGCCTGCACGATGTCCTTTGAGGCCGCGCTTCCCGGACGCGAATATTGCGGCAGGCCGCCGGCGACAAGCACCACGCACGGCGCGCCCAGCGCCTTGGCTTCGTCGATCGCGCGGCGATTGTCGTCACGAACTTCGTCGCGGCGCGCCGCGTCCGACGTAAACATGCCGCCGCGGCAGTAACCCGATAATTCAAGCCCGGCATCGCGCACCGCCCGCACCGCGCGGTCGAAGTCCTACAGCCGCGACCTGGTCGCGCCACGGATCGATGGCGCGGACGCCGTGCCGCGCGCAGGCCTCGATGATGGCGACTAGATCGCCCTGCTTGCGAACCGTCGCCGTGTTCAGCGACAGCCAGCGATGGTCGGAAGAAAAGTCGCGCATCAGGGCTCAACGCCGCGCGTCGCCAGCACCGTCTTCATGCGCCGTGTTGCAAGCTCGGGGTTGCAAAGGAGACCGGCCTGGTCGGCCAGCCGGAACAGTTCGGCCAGATGCAGCGTCGAGCGCGTGCTCTCCTGCCCGCCGACCATGGTGAAATGATCCTGGTGGCCGTTGAGGTAGGCCATGAACACGATGCCGGTCTTGTAGAACCGCGTCGGCGCCTTGAAGATGTGCCGCGACAGCGGCACGGTCGGCCCCAGCACGTCGTGGAAGCCGGCCTCGTCGCCGGCGGCGAGCCGCGACAGCGCGTAGGACGCCGCCGGCGCGATGGCGTCGAAGATGCCGAGCAGCGCGTGCGAAAAGCCCTTGTCGTCGCCGGCGATCAGTTCGGCATAATTGAAATCGTCGCCGGTATACATTTTGACGTGCTTGTCCAGCCGCCGGCGCATGTCGATCTCGCGCTGCTTGTCGAGCAGCGAGACTTTGACGCCATCGACCTTGGCCGCGTTGGCGTTGACGATGGCGACCGCCGTATCCATCGCCTTGTCGAGATCATGGGTGCCCCAATATCCCGCCAGCGCAGGGTCGAACATGTCACCCAGCCAATGGATGATCACGGGTTCGCGGACCTGACCCAGCACGCGGTCATAAACTCTGGCGTAATCGTCGGCGCTGCGGCCGAGCTTTGCCAGCGCGCGCGAGGCCATCAGGATGATGCGGCCACCGGCCTTCTCCACGGCCGCGATCTGTTCTTCGTAAGCACGGATGACGTCGTCGATGGATTTTGCATCTTCGACCGCAAGGTGGTCGGTGCCCGCGCCGGAAAACACCAGCGCATTGCCGCGTGCCTTGGCTGCCTTCACCGAACGCTGGATCAATTCCAGCGAGGTCGGCCAGTCCAGCCCCATGCCGCGCTGCGCGGTATCCATCGCCTCGGCAACGCCGAGGCCGAGATCCCAGACATGTTCGCGAAACGCAATGGTCCGGTCCCAGTCGATCGCGGCGGTAAGCCACGGATCGCTGTCCGCCAGCGGATCGGCCACCACATGGGCCGCCGAAAACGCCACGCGGTTGAGCGTGCCTTCGAGTTTTGCCGGAAACGTCCGCGACGCCGCCAGACGATAGGTTTCGATCGAACGATCCGCTGTCGGCAGCCTCACGGACAGCGATGACATCGGCAGGACAGGCTTGTTCATGGTTATGCCTCCTCAGACCTTGATCGGAGCGACGTCGATCCAGCGCCGTTCGCGCCAACTCTGCAGCGCGCATTCGGCAAGTTGCACGCCCTTGGCGCCTTCCAGCAGCGTGTATTTATAGGGTGCGTCCTCGCAGACATGGCGAATGAACATTTCCCACTGCTCCTTGAAGCCGTTGTCGTAGACGACGTTGTCAGGAACTTTTTGCCAGTCGGCGTAGAAATCGTGGGTACGCTTTTCGTCCGGGTTCCACACCGGCCGCGGCGTCGCCTGGCGGGCCTGGATCACGCAATCAGTCAGGCCGGCCACCGCCGAGCCGTGCGTGCCGTCGACCTGGAAGGTCACGAGGTCGTCGCGATAGACCCGCGTCACCCAGCTCATGTTGATATGCGCGATCACGCCGCCCTTGAGGCGGAAGGTGGCATAGGCGGAGTCATCGGCGGTCGCCGTGTATTTCTTGCCCTTCTCGTCGAAACGCTCCGGAATATCTGTCGTGCCGAAGCAGGAGATGCTCTCGACCTCGCCGAACAGATTGTCGAGCACGTAGCGCCAGTGGCACACCATGTCGAGGATGATGCCGCCGCCGTCCTCGCTGCGGTAATTCCATGACGGCCGCTGCGCCTCCTGCCAGCCGCCCTCAAACACCCAGTAGCCGAACTCGCCGCGCACCGAGAGCATGCGGCCGAAGAAGCCGGAATCGCGCAGGAACGCGAGCTTCTTCAGGCCCGGCAGGAACAGCTTGTCCTGCACCGTGCCATGCTTGAGACCTTTGGCATTGGCGAGCTTCAGGACTGCGACGGCCTCGTCCAGATTGGTCGCGATCGGCTTTTCGCAATAGACGTGCTTGCCGGCGTTGATCGCCTTGGTCAGCAGCGAGGGCCGTGCCTGCGTGGTCGCGGCATCGAAGAAGATGGTGTCGTCCTTGGCGGCCAGCGCCTTGTCGAGATCGGTCGACCAGCGCTCGACGTTGAATCGCCTGGCAAGGCGCTCGACCTTGTCGGCGTCGCGGCCGATCAGGATCGGGTCGGGCAGCATGCGGTCGCCGTTCGCGAGCACCACGCCGCCCTGGTCGCGGATCGCGATGATGGAGCGGATCAGATGCTGGTTGAGCCCCATCCGGCCGGTAACACCGTTCATGATCAGGCCGAGGCGTTTGGTCGTCATACTGCTTTCTCCAGGGATGTTCTTGCTGTTGGCCGCGCCAGCGGCTGCATCGTGGACCAGTTGGGATGAACTGAAGTGGCAAAGCCAGGTGCCGTCAGCGATCCCGTCAGGAGATCGCCGTCATGGATCGCGAGCCGAACCTTATCGCCGTCGCGGACATAGAGATCGGGATGCGCTGTGAGATACGCCTCCGCTTCGGCGACCGGTGTATCGCCAAAGCCGTCGACATAATGATGGCCGTTGCGCTCGGCATGGGTGACGCCGATCAGCGCGCCGAGCGCGAGATCCTGCTGCACCGCCAGTCCCGCCTGGCAAGTCAGGTCCTCGCCGGCGATAAAACACTTCTCGCCGCCCGCGCTCCATTTGGCCGCGCGCGTCGCGTTGATGACTGACTTGTAGATACCCTTGCAGGATTTCGAGGAAATGCCGCGATAGCCGAGCGCCCGCGCTATCGGAAACGCATCGTAGGAATCGTCGGCCTCGTCGACGATGAAATCACGCCGCGCCAGCGCGCCGAGCGGCGTTTGACGGGTGATGTCGCGCGGCATCGGCTGTTCGATGTACAACAGCTTTGCCGTAATAGGCCGCAGCGCCGCGTCGCGATCGAGACGTTCGACCAACGCGCTGAGCACAGCGAGGTCAGCATATTGTTCGTTGGCGTCGAGCGTCACGCGGTAGTCATAGGGCAGCGTAGCGAGTTCGCGACCGATCCGGGTCAGACGGTCCGCATCATGCGTGGGATCGCCGTTGAGCTTAAGCTTGAAATAACGCGCCCCGGCGTTTTCCTTCCGGTCGGCGACGCCGCCCTCGGCTTCGACCTTGTCATCCATGCCGACCGTGTGCCGGATCGCGACACGCTCCAATCGCTCGCGGCCTGCGAGAAACTGCGACACGTCGGTATCGCGCAGATCGCTCGCCAGCCGCGCATCGACATCAGCGATATTGGCCGCCATGCCGTCAAAGAAGTTGACGCCAGCACAACGCAGCAGCGCGTCCAGGATGGCCTTGTCGATTTCGGCCGGTCCGTACGCCGCGGCCAGCGGCGGAATGTCTTCGCGGGCGCAGGCCTCGATCTGCGCGCCGATACAGGCTGCGTGCAGGCCGAACGCGGTCTCGAAGCCGGAATGTGCCAGATAGAGCTCGCGCGCAATCAGCAGCGAGCGCCGCAGCTCCGTCACCGTCTCTTCCGGCGACAGATGCGGCCGCTTGTCAAACCATTTTGCAACCAGAAACTCGGCGCTGGCGCCCGTCGCGCGCCCCTTGCCTTCGACCTCGATCTCGACACGCACAAACGCTTGCGGCGTCGCATTGATCACGACCGCGCCGAATCGGAACGGCCGGGCGAAGCGCACCGGACGCTCAAAAAAGGCAATGTCCTTTACGGCCAAACGATACGGCATCGAGCCAGCTCTCAGTCCAGCGCGCTTTGAGTGAAGAAATGCTTGCGAATCCGCTGCACCAGTTCGGTGAAGGCGGGATCGGCCATCGCGTCCAGCGAGCGCGGGCGCGGCAGCGGCACGTCGTAGATCGCCGCGATCGCGCCGGGCCGTTCGGTCATGACCAGCACGCGGTCGGCGAGGAATACCGCTTCCGGAATCGAATGCGTGATCAGCAGTACCGTCTTGCCGGTTTCGCGCTGGATCCGCATCAGTTCGACGTTCATCTTCTCGCGCGTCATGGCGTCGAGCGCGCCGAACGGCTCGTCCATCAGCATGATCTTGGGATCGTGCACCAGCGCGCGGCAGATCGAGGCGCGCTGCTGCATGCCGCCGGACAATTGCCAGGGCAGCTTCTTCTCAAACCCTTCGAGCCCGACAAGCTTCAGCAGCGCCTTCGCCCGCAGCAGATATTTTTCGCGCGGCAGCTTCTTCATGTCGATCGGCAACATCACGTTGGACAGGATGTTGCGCCAGGGCAGCAGCAGCGCGTTCTGGAATACGATGCCGACATTGCCATGCGGCTTGGTCACCTGCTCGCCTTCGACCAGGATTTCACCGGTCGAGGGCGCGAGCAGCCCGGAGATCATTTTCAGGAGCGTGGACTTGCCGCAGCCGGACGGGCCGACCACCACGAAGAACTCGCCCTCGTTGATGTGAAAATCCAGCGGCCGCAGCGACGGCACGTCACCGTCGCGCGAGCGATAGGTCTTCGAGACGCCTGACAGCGTGATGCCCGACGCCGCGCCGCCGGCGCGGTCCGACACCAGGCGCAGATGCGCGCCGGATTGCGCGATCTCGGTTGGTTTGGTCGCGGGGTTCATTCAGCTAATTCCATTCGAGCACTCCCCCAGCGTCGTCCCTGCGAAAGCAAGGGACCCATACGCCGTGCCCTTTCGTTCGGGCAGGCCAGCAGAGACCTGCTGCAACAACCAAGGTCGGTGGCTATGGGTCCCCGCGTGCGCGGGGACGACGAAAGATTTGTCGCAAGTCCGCTCACGAACCGCCCTGCGGCAGGTAATCATTGGTGTAAAACGCCTTCGGATTGTCCTTGGCCTTGGCATCCAGCCCGCCATACTCGACCATCAGGTTGACGGTATCCGTCATGTTCTGGTCGGTGACCTGGAACGGCCGCTTGCTCTTGGTTTCTGCCGTGCGGTAGAGCGGGATCGTCAGCTCAAAGCCCTGCGTCAGGGTTTCGATCTTGCCGCCCTTCGGGTTGGCGTCGAGGATCGACTGGGCTGCCGCCTTCGGCTCCTTCTCCGCGGCTTCGACGGCCTTGGTCGTCGCCGACATGAAGCGCTTGACGAGATCCGCATTGGCCTTGACGAACTCGGTGTTGGCGACGACGCCCGAGCAGACCATGTTGATGCCGTAGTCGGCGAACTTGATCGCGTTGACGTCCTTGCCCGTCGCATCCTTGATCTTCATCGACTGGTCCATGACGTAGCCGAGCAACAGATCCGCCTGGCCGTTGATGACGGCGTTCAGCTTGGTCTGGCCGTCGCCGGCCACGGTCTGAAAGTCGCTTTCCTTCAGGCCGGTTTTCTTCAGGAACAAGCGGCCAGATCTGCGTCATGGAATCGGCGGGCGTGATCGCAACCGTCTTGCCCTTGATGTCCTCGGGCTTCTTGATGTTCTTTTCGACAAAACCCATCGCCGACATCGGGCTGGTCTGCAGCAGCACGCCGGTGGCGACGATCGGCGCGCCCTTCACGGCTGCGCGCATCATGGTGGGGACGTCGACATAGCCGAAATTCGCGGTCTTGGCCGCAACGGCCTGCGTGGTCGCCGCCGAACCGCGGCCTTCCTGGATTTCGAGGTCGATACCCTCGGCGGCATAGATGCCCTTGGCCTTGCCGTAATAGAACGGCGCGTGCTCGCCATAGACGTACCAGTTCAGCATCAGCACGACCTTGTCGGCGGCCGATGCGGGAAGTACTGAAAGCGCGGTCCAGATCAAGGCGGCCGAGACCGCCGCTATCACTCGTATCATGGTCATCCTCCCGTTTTGCTTCGTCATTGCGAGCGAAGCGAAGCAATCCATTTCTCCACTTGCGGCGCTATGGATTGCTTCGCTGCGCTCGCAATGACGTCCTGTCCTTATTGTTTTCGTTCAGCGTTCCTTACGAAGCAAAAATAATGTCCTCGCGCTGGCTGACATGCCAGGGAATCACGAGGCGCTCGATGCGGTCGACGGCCCAGAACAGGACCACGCCGAGCAGCGCCAAAATCACGAGGGCTGCAAACATCGTCGGCAGATCGAAGGTGCCGATCGAGCGCTGCAGCACGTAGCCGATGCCGGAATTGGAGCCGACGAACTCGCCGACCACGGCGCCGACCACCGCCAGCGTCACCGAGACTTTCAGCCCGGAGAAGATCGCCGGCATCGCATGCGGCAGGTTGACGGCGCGAAATACCTGGAAGCGGCTGCCCTGCATCGCGCGCGCGAGATCGACCATGTCAGGATCGACCGACTTGAAGCCCTGCACGGCGGACACGACCACCGGGAAAAAGCCAAGCAGAAACGCCGAGATCACCTTCGGGATGATGCCGAAACCGAACCACACCACGAACAGCGGCGCGATCGCGATCTTCGGCACCGACTGCGAGAACACCAGCAGCGGATAGACGTAGCTCTCCACCGTCTTCGATCCCGCAATCAGCATGGCGACGGGAATGCCGAACAGCGCCGACAGCAGGAAGCCGCAGAGGGTGGCGTAGGTGGTGGGCCAGGCCTGCCGCAGCAGTTCCGGCCAGTCCGTCCACAGCACCGCCACGACATCGCCCGGCGCCGGGATCTGGTAGGCGGGAATCCGGAACAGGCGGATCGCGAGGTCCCAGGCCACCACGATGAAAATCAGGAACAGGAACGGCCGCACCCACGCCGCGTTCAGCGCTTTGGATACGACACTCTCGCGCCTCAGCTCGGCCACGTCCCGCTCCCTGGGTCGTCTTTCGGGGACGAAATTAACCCGTTGGATAAATACTGGCAAGCGGGTTTTCATGCGATGTTTTGTCGTTCCTGCCCAGAGCGCAATTGCGCGGGCGCAGGAACCATACGCCGCGTCCCGGAATGACAAGCGGCAAAGCTGCGACAAATCAACCCGACGGGCAAATCACCCAAAAGTCTGTCCAGCCCTTGGTGTGAAAATATTCCGCTTAACCCGTCGGGCAAATCAGTGATTTAATTCCGCCCGTCTCACCCAATGAGGGGCGGCTCGCGATCGTCACGAACGTGCGGTGAGATGCGGTGGACGCGGATTGCGCAAGACGAACGCGCATGATGCGTACGGCGAAGTCGTGTGGTCCTGACGCCGCGGTGCTGGCGTCAAGTGGGCGGGAGGTGTCCCGCCGGCGACAGTGGCAAAAGAGCCGTTCACTGGGGAGAGCACGAAGTAAGCCGTAAAGCCACTGCGCAGGGAAGGCCGGGATGCTCCCGCTGGACCTGTATGCTCGTGTGCGCGTTTTTAGTGCGCAATTGCACACGAGACCGCGGGTGCAGCGCGCACCCGGTCTTCCCTGCGCCCTCTTCTATTTGGAGGGCGGGAAGTTGATGGCAAGCCTCGGGCAGATGATGCCGCGAGATCGCGAAGTTGTGTTCAGTCGTCATCATCCGCGAAGGCGGGTGATCCAGTATTCCAGAGACGACAGTGATTGAATCGATAAGCTGCGGCGTACTGGATCGTCCGGTCGAGCCGGACCATGACGGCGGAGGGTTGTTTGACAGTTGAATATGAAACTCAATCGGCGTCGCCCCTGCGAACGCAGGGGCCCATATCCACAGGGCGCCGTGAGCTGGGCAATGCCTCAACCACTGCCTTTCATCAGCCGGGCCGCGGCGTATGGGTTCCTGCGTTCGCAGGAACGACGGCCTAAACCGGCTGGTGCGCCGGTGTCCGCGCGCCATGTACCACGACCTTGCCGAAATCCGCCGTCGATTTCCCGGTCAGCGCCGCCAGCACCAAGGCCACCATGTGCGCGAGGCGCTCGTCCCTCGCGTCCTTCTTCAGGAGGTCGCGGCCGAAGATCACGGAAAGCGTGGCGCTGTTGGAGAGATAGAAGAAGCACAAGCCAGCGATCGAGATGTAGAGTTGCACCGGATCGACGGCGACACGGAAGTCGCCGCTTTCGACGCCTCGCCTGCACCACCGTGCGGATCATCTCGACGAACGGCGAATGCATCGATTTGACCTTGTTCGAGCGCTTCAGATGGCGGGCTTTCGCGAGGTTCTCGGTATTGAGCAGCGCCAGAAATTCCGGGTTGCGCAGGAAGTAGTTCCAGGTGAAATCGATCAACCGTTCGATCGCCTCGGGCGGGTCGAGATGTTCGAGATCGAGCCCACGCTCCTCGGAACGGATCTTCTCATAGGCGCCTTCGAGCACCGCGAGGTAGAGGTCCTCCTTGTTGCCGACGTGGTAGTACAGCATGCGCTTGTTGGCGCCGGCATTGGCCGCGATGCGATCGACACGCGCGCCGGCAAGGCCATGGGCGGCGAACTCCTGCTTGGCAGCCTCGAGAATGCGCAGCCGCATGCCCTCGGGGTCCCGCTGCCACTTCAGAACACGTTTTGCCTTTGCCAAATTACCCGCTCGATGCTTGCTACCGAGCAAGCTGTAGCACGCAAGGGCCGATTTGAGAACGAATGAAGTGTGAGGCGCCGTGCGCCGTCAGGACGGCGGTCCGACCGACGGTTGCACCAGCAGCGTCGGAACCCCGCAGGTGCCGCTGCGCACGGTCATGACCCGCGTCCCCGGCTTGCGGCCGTTGCGGACCTCTGAGACGTCGACGCCCGCCTGAGCCAGCCGCGCATGGGTGGCGTCCATGTCGGCAACGCGCCAGCACAGGCCGCGTAGCCGGTCCTGTGATGCATCCCCCTCCTTGCCCGGCCGGTGCGTGACCTCGACGATGAGGTCGCCACAGCGGAAGAACATCAGCCGGCCCCAGTCCGGATGCGAGCGATCGAGCGCCATGTCGAGGCCAAGCCGCGCGCCGTAGAGCGCAGCCGCGCGCTCGGGGTCCGACGTCGAGACCACGACATGGTCCAGCGCCGCGATCGATCCACCCGTCGTTCGCACCGAGAGCGGGCGCTCGCTGTCGCGTTCGAGGAAGAACAGGCGAATGCCGCGCGTTGCCTCGGTGGCGGCGCGGGTGCGCTTCCATGAGAGCGCGGCCCCGCTGATGGCGTCGCGGCTTTCGACCTCCGCAACGGGCTCCGGCTTCAGCGTGAGCCGGTCGAGCCTGCGGTGGGTTTTGGCGATGTCGCTGGTCCGGAAGCAGATGCTCGCCAGCCCCTCGCCCTGCGCGGCAAGCACCGCACGAATTCGATCCGCGTCCGCGCCCTCGCCGCTCGGCGCCATCAATTCCAGCGACGTGTTGTCGAGCGTGAACAGCACGCGATCGGCGCCATCGCCGCTGTTTTGCCAGGCCGGCGCGCGGGCAAACAGGGTCTGGTAGGCCGCAGAGGCCGCATTGATGTCGCCAGTGAGAACGACGACGTGGTCGAGACCGACAATCACGGAAAAAGCCCCCGTGTGTTCTTGGCGGCGCGAACCTTTTCCACGCCGATCGCCATCGCTGCCGTGCGGTGCGGTATCTTGTCCACTCTGGCCCGCTGCACCATGTGATCGAAGGCACGATCGAGGATCGCATACTCGCGCCGCGTCACTTCCTCTTCTTCCCAGAACAATTGCTGCAGGTCCTGCACCCATTCGAAGTAGCTGACCACGACGCCGCCGGAATTGCAGAGTATGTCGGGAATCAAAAACACTTCGCTCTGGCGCTTCTCCAGAACCAGATCGGCGTCCGGTGTGGTCGGGCCATTGGCGCCCTCGGCCAGCACGCGGCATTTGAGGTTTTCGGCGACCTTCGCATCGATCACCCGCTCCATCGCCGCCGGCACCAGCACGTCGCAGCGCAGCGTCAGGAGTTGCTCGGGATCGAAGGCGAGTTGGTTGGAGAACCCGGCGATGCTGCCATGCGCGCCGGCGTGCTTGATCAACGCGGGAATATCGAGTCCGTGCGGATCGTGCAGCGCGCCGGTATGATCGCTGACCGCGATCACCTTGAGGCCATATTGGTGCAGCTCCAGCGCCGCATAGGAGCCGACATTGCCAAAGCCCTGGATCACGGCGGTGGCGGTGCCGGGGTTGATCGAGAGCTCCTTCAGCACCCTTCTCGCGAGATAGGCGACGCCGCGGCCGGTGGCTTCGCGGCGGCCGAGCGTGCCGCCTGACGAGACCGGCTTGCCGGTGACGATCTCGGTCACGGTGCGGCCCTGATACATCGAGTAGGTGTCCATGAACCAGGCCATCACCTGTTCGTTGGTGCCCATGTCAGGCGCCATCACGTCGGTGTGCGGACCGACGAACGGAATCATCTCCTGCATGTAGCGACGCGACAGCGCTTCCAGCTCGCGTTTGGAGATCGTCGAGAGATCGACATTGACGCCGCCCTTGGCGCCGCCATAGGGCAGCCCGACAAGGGCGCATTTCCAGCTCATCCAGATCGCGAGTGCCGCGACCTCGCCGATATCGACGGAAGGCGCAAACCGCGTACCGCCCTTGGTCGGACCGAGCGTGAGATGATGCTGCACCCGATAGCCCTCGAACACCGCGACCGTGCCATCGTCGCGGTGGATCGGACAGGAAATCGTGATGGCCCGCTTCGGCATCAGGATGCGGTCGCGCTCGTCCATCGGAATTTCGAGATGGTTGGCGATGACGCCGAACTGGTTCACCGCCATGTCGAACACCGGACCGGAATAGACGGTCATCATTTGCCTCCCCTTTGTCGGAACCCCGGGCAGCGATCGGCCGTTATCGGCGGATGCTGGCGATGGCCCAAGGACTGCCCAAAGGGCTAGCCCAAGAACGGTCGTAGTCTCCCCATACTCCCATCTCAAGCTGCAAAGACGCCACGGTTGCGAATAATTTCAGCGAATGCATCCGATAACCGGTGCTAATGTAGCCGCGCCGGGCCAGAACCCCCTTCAGGACATGATGGAAAACGAATGCAGGCCCTTTTCATCGGACAGACCTATATCGACGTTACCTTCATCACCGACCACATGCCGACCGGAGACGAAAAACATGTAGCCTCCGCCTACGCGGTTTCCTTTGGCGGAAACGCGGTTACAGCCGCGTTCTGCTGCGCCAAGCTCGGCATCGTGCCCGACCTGATTGCGACCGTCGCCAATGACTGGCTCGGCCGCATGTTTCAGGACATGAGCGCGAAGTATGGAATCTCGATCCATCCGCGCAAGGTCAATTCCTCCTCGCTGTCCTTCATCATGCCAAAGGACGGCAAGCGCGCCATCGTGCGCTGCCGCGACGACGAGCATATCCATCCTTTTCCGATCCTCAATCTGAAGGGCTGCCGCGCGCTGCATGTCGACGGCCACCAGCCGGACGCGGCGATCCATTACGCCAAGCTCTGCCGCGAGGACGGCATCCTGACGTCGCTCGACGGCGGCGGTCTGCGAACCAATACCCATGAACTGCTTGAATTCATCGACGTCGCCATCGTTGCGGAGCGGCTGTGCGAACAGATGGACAAGACGCCGGACGCCATGCTGGACTACCTCAAGAGCCGCGGCTGCCGGGTCGGCGGCGTCACCATGGGCGAACGCGGCCTGCTCTGGTATGACGAGACCGGCGCGGTTCGTACCATGCCCGCGCTGCCGATCGCGCGCGAGCGCGTGCTCGACACCAACGGCGCCGGCGACGTGTTCCACGGCGCCTATGTCTATTCCTACCTCAGCAATCCCGCTAAAAGCTGGCAGGATCATTTCGAGTTTGCGCGGGCAGCCTCGACCTACAAGATCCAGCGCCTCGGCAACGAGGCCGGACTGCCGACGCTTCCCGATATCGAAATGGTCAAGCAGGAGTTTCAAATCGGGCGTAAGAAAGAATTTTGGGATTAGGCAATCCTTGAGAAGCAATATGGGGCACGTCTTCGTCGCCGGCAGCATCAACATGGATGTGGTGGCGACCGCCGTCCGTCATCCCAGGGTCGGCGAGACCGTCGCCGGCCAAGCCGTGCATTATTTTCCCGGCGGCAAGGGCGCGAACCAGGCGGTGGCGGCCGCGAAGCTCGGCACACCGACAACGCTGATCGGCCGGCTCGGCGCGGATGCGTTCGGGCAGCAGTTGAGGACGTTTCTGACCGCGCAGGGCGTCGACCTCGCCTTCGTCAAGGACACCGCCGGGACCCATACCGGAACGGCCATCATCACCATCGCCGATGCCGACAACACCATCGTGGTGGTGCCCGGTGCCAATGCGCTGTTGACGCCAGAGGATGTCGCCGCGCCCGTGCTGGCCAAGGGCGATATCGCCGTCAGCCAGTTCGAGATCCCGCTGCCCACCATCGCTGCATTTTTCAAGCGCGCGCAGGCTGCTGGAGCGACCACGATCCTCAATCCCGCGCCGGCGATCATGTTCGGCCCGGAGTTGCTCGATCTCGTCGATATCCTGGTCCTGAATGAGACCGAGTTGGGGTTGCTCACCAACACCGAACTCCAAGCCGCCGACGACGCTGCCCGGTTCATTGAAGCGGCACGGTCGCTGCCGGCCGCAGCGAACACAATCATCTGCGTGACACTCGGCAAGCGCGGCGTGCTCGCGCTGATCGGCGGCGAGGCGTCGATGATCGGCGGCCGCACCGTGAAGGCCGTGGACACCACCGGCGCCGGCGATTGCTTTGTCGGCGCGCTTGCCGCGCAACTGGCCGGCAGAACGTCTATCCACGACGCACTCACTTACGCCAATACCGCAGCCTCGATCTGCGTGCAGCGGATGGGCGCTGCGCCATCGATGCCGACGGCGGCCGAGGTTGATGGCGCCCTGAATAAGTAGGGTAGCGCACTGTCGATCTACTTCAGCGCCTGCAACTCGTCGTATTGCGCCCTGGTCCAGCCGGCGCCGGCGGAGGCATCGTTATGCAGCGGAAGCGCCGCCTTGCGAAACGCCTCGCGATCAGGCTCGATCACGGCGTTGCCGAGCTTCCTGAACTCCCCCGCCAAAACTCTCTCGGACGCCTCGATCGCTTCCGTCGCCTTGGAGGCGGCTTCCTTCAGCGCATCCGCAAAGACCTTCTGCTCGTCCGGCGTCAGCTTGTTCCAGACGTGGCTGCCGAGCACCGTCACCATCGATTCCGTGATATGGCCGGTCAGCACGATGTGGCTTTGCACCTCGTAGAACTTCTTGGCCATGATCGTCGGCAGCGGGTTTTCCTCGCCATCGACCAAACCCTGCTGCAGCGCGTGATAGACATCGGAAAAGGCGATCGGCGTTGCCTGGGCGCCGACGGATTTGGTGAACATCAAAAACAGCGGCGCCGGCGGCACGCGCAGCTTCATGCCCTTCATGTCCTCGGGCTTGTGGATGGGCTTGTTGGCGGTGACATGGCGCTGGCCGTAATAAGTGAGCGCGACGATCTTGTGCCGGGTCTTGTCGTCGTAGCCCTTGACCAGATCGGCAAACAGCTTGCTGTCGCGATAGGCCTTCCAGTGATCGAGATCGCGCAGCATGAACGGCGCGCCGGTGATGCCGAGCGGCTTGTAGGTCGCTGCGACGAAGTTGATGCCGACATAGACGATATCGATGGTGCCGAGCCCAAGGCCCTCATTGAGCTCTTTTTCATTGCCGAGCTGGGAAGCCGGAAACACCTGAATATCGAATTTGCCGTTGGTGCGCTTCCTGATCTCGCCGGCGGCCGACAGCGCCTCGGTGTGAAAGGGCTCGGTGATCTCGTAGACATGCGCCCACTTCAGCTTCGTCTGCCCTGAGGCCGGGCTACCCATGGCCAAGGCAGTGACGATGGCACTGGTCAACGTGACGCAGCGCTGCCAGGTTGACATGTGACCTCCCCAAAACTGACTGCCGGAGTCATCTTGGTCTTTGGAGGCAGCGTTGCCGAAATGGTCGGCCGATGCAAGCAGGGAGCACCGCAGCAAATCCAACTTAAGTCAGCGCACTCTTGAGATCGAAGCCGGCGTCCGCCGCCTGCTCGGGCGTGATCGACCCGTGGGCCGCAAGCAGTCGGCGCCCGAACATATGATCGCCGGCACGATTGACGGACTCGATGCCGACGAGCTGTCCTGCTTTGTAGCAAAAGGCAGAGAACGCTCCCGCGGCACGGTCGCCACGTACCACCACGCGGTCATAGCCGGTGGTCAGCCCCACCATCTGCAGCTTGTCGGGGCCCTGATCGCTCCAGAACCACGGCAGCCCATCATAGGGCTTGGCATCGCCGGTCAGCCGGGCCGCTACGCAGCGGGCGTGGTCGGTGGCGTTCTGCACCGACTCCAGCCGCAATGAGCCGCCAAACCTGGGGCTCGCATACAGCGCACAATCGCCGATTGCCGAAATGTTCGGGTCGGCCGTCAGGAGATGCTCGTCAACGACGATGCCGGCCGCAACCGGCAGGCCCGCCTCCGCCGCCAGTTCGACATTCGGCAGTACGCCGACGCCGACCACGATCAGGTCGGCCTTCATGTGCCGGCCGTCGCTAAGGCTCACGCCGGTGACTTTGCCGCCGTCGCTCTCGATGCTGGTGACCTGCACGCCGAGATGAATCCGGATGCCGGCTGCGGTGTGCCGCGATTGAAAATATTCCGAGATTTCCACGGTCACCGCGCGCGCCATCACCCGCGGGGCGAGTTCGATGACATCGACTTCGAGGCCTTTGGCGCGGGCGGTCGCGGCGAATTCCAGGCCGATGAATCCGGCACCGATGACGACGACGCGTTGGCCCGGGGCGATGTAATCCCGCAAGGCCTGGCTTTCGTCGAGCGTCCGCAAATAGCGGACACCGTCGAGATTGGCGTTGGGAATGTCGAGCAGGCGATTGCGCGCCCCGGTCGCCAGCACCAAATGGCCGTAGTCGAGCGAGTTGCCGGAGGCGAGCGCCACTTTGCGCGCAGCACGGTCGATCGAAAGAGCATGATCGGAAATCAGATCGATCTTCTGATCGTGGTAGAATTTTTCCGGCCGGAACATCAGGCTGTCAGGCCCGCCGGTCCCCTTCAGGTAGGCCTTGGACAGCGGCGGCCGCTGGTATGGCAGATGGCCTTCATCGTTCACGAGCGCGATGCGCTCTGAAAAGCCGTGCTGGCGCAGCGAAGTCGCGACCTGAAAGCCGGCATGGCCCGCACCAATGATGAGAACTGGTCCTCCCTTCATAAGGACTGCCTACGTTCGAGCACACAGGAAGGACCCATGTCGTCTCCTCTCCAGTGATTTTGGCTTGCCTGTCTCGTCCCTAGGGAGCGGCGCTCGTGTCCGCATCCCGAACGATGACAGGCGGTATTTGACCCCATGGCGCGGAGGGACGCAAGGGCGTCCCTGGCTCCAAGGAGAGCTTGTACTGCATTCTGCAAGCTCAGTCGGGGATTGTCACCCCTGACGTTGTCGATTTAAATGCCCGCCCCTCTCCGCGCACTCCGAGGCTTGCCATGCCGACCTCAGATGATACCACCGCTCCTGCCCTGCTCCGGATCGAAGGTCCGATCGCCACCATCACGCTGAACCGGCCTGCGGCGTTCAATTCGATCAATCTGTCGATTGCGCAAAAGCTCGAGCAACTCGGCGCCGAGGTCGAGGGCAACGACGATGTCCGGGTTCTGGTGATCGAGGGCGAAGGCCGCGCCTTCTCGGCCGGCGGCGATCTGCAGACCATTGGAGCTGCCGCCGCCACTGACACCATCGCGCCCGTAGTCGGGGAATTACTGAAGCACTACCATGCCTTTATCGAGACCGTGCGGCGGATGCCGAAGATCGTGCTCTCCAGCGTCAACGGATCCGCGGCCGGCGCCGGCATGGGGCTGGCCTTCGTCACCGACCTCTGCATCGCCGCCGATGACGCCCGCTTCACGCCGGCCTATGCCAAGATCGGCGTCTCGCCGGATGGCGGCAGTACGGTCGGCATGGTCGGCACCGTCGGTACCCGCCGCGCGCTGCAGATATTTCTCGCCGAAGACAGTTTTACCGCGCAGCAGGCCCATGAATGGGGCCTCGTCGCCCGGGTGGTTCCGGCAGCGGAGCTGAAAGCCGAGACGCGAAAATTCGCCGAGCGGCTGGCACAGAATCCGCCGGCCGCGATCGCAGGCACCAAGTCGCTGGTCTACCAGGCTGCGGTTACGCCGACCAAACAACAGCTCGATGCCGAGGAGAAGGGGATCATCGACGCCATGGACACCGATGACTTCCGCGTTGCCGTGAAGAAGTTCACCAGCAAGTCGAAATGACGGGATTGCAGACGCTGTCGCGGAGTGTGACGATTGGACGATGCCGGTCTAATTCGGGCAGATATACCCCGTTCCCCCCGGCGACTTGAAACAGCCCACCGATTCCGGAATCACCTGCTTCGGCAACCACAGCACGACTTTCGGGAAATAGATCGTAAACGTGATGGTGACCAGGAACACCACATAGATCGGCAGCGCCGCCCGTAACGCCTTGGAAAAACTGACGCCGACGAATTTCGAAGCCATCAATAGCACCAACCCGTAAGGCGGCGTGATCAGGCCGAAAGCCAATGTCGCGATCAGCACGACGCCCATATGCACGCCGTTGATGTCGCCGGCCTGCGTCAGCGTGTTTACCAGCGGCATGAAGATGATGATGGTCGGCACCGGCTCGATGAAATCACCGACCACGGTGAACAGCAGCACCAGCAGCAGCATCATCAGATGCGGATCGTTTCCGGCCAGCGAAGTGATCCAGTCGGCGATCACGGCTGCACCGCGCAAGTACGCGAGCATCCAGCCGAACGCGTTGGCGGCGCCGATGGTGATCAGCGGCAGCGAAAAGATCAGCCCGGCCAGGCAGAAATCGTAAGGAATGTTCTTGAAGTGCCTGCGGTTGAGCGCCGGGATCACCACCACAATGATCCAGATCACGGCGACGACGCCTGCTTCGGTAGGCGTGAAATACCCGGTGAGGATACCTCCGAGCAAAATCACCGGAATCATCAAAGGCAGCGCGGCATCGCCTGCGGCGAATACGACCTGGCGCAGCGGCGCGCGCGGCTTCTGCATGCCGGTGGGCCCGAAGAAATAACAATAGATCATCAGGCCGAAGCCGATCATCATGCCGGGCACCACGCCCGCCATGAACAACCCGGCAATCGAGACGTTGCCGACCGCGCCATAGACGACGGCGGTGATGCTTGGCGGCACCAGTGCGGCGATGGTGGACGCCGCCGCGATGATCGCGGCGATGAAGGCAGGGCTATAGCCCTCCTTCTTCATTGGTCCACCCAACGCCCGGGTCATCACGGCAACGTCGGCCGTGGTCGAACCCGACATTTCCGAAAAGAACATGCTGAAGACGACGACGACCTGCGACATCCCGCCCCTGATGTGTCCGACCAGCGACAGAGACAGGTTGGCTATTCGTACCACCACATTGGCCGAACTCATGAGCTCGCCGACCAGCAGGAAGAACGGGATCGCGAGCAACGCCTCGGAATCCACACCGTCGAAAATCTTCTGCATGATCGCGGCGAGCGAGACGTCTGCCAGCAGGGCGCCGACGAAAACGCCCGCCATCAGCGAAAACGGCACGGGCACGCCGAGATAGCCGAAGAACAGGAAGCAGAACGTCATTAATCCCAATATGACAGGCGCGCTCACAGGCCCACCTTCGTCTGCATGTTGGTGTCCGAAGGCGAAATGGATACGTCTTCCTCGGGTGGCTCCGGATGATCGAAGCCGTTGCGGATGCCGTTGACCAGTTGCTCGATCGTGAACAGCGCGATCAGAACGCCGCTCAGCGGGATCGCCGCATAGAGCGAAGCAATCGGCGTGTTCGACGGTAGGCGGAAACTGCCAAAGCCGCGGAGGTAGTTGATGTATCCGTAGTAGATCAGGCACCCCGCCACCATGAGCACGACGATACGGATAATGATCTCGACGATCAGCCGTGGCGTGCCGTGCAGCGCCTCGGAGATCGCGGTCAGATAGAGATGATCGTTGCGACGGGTGGCAACGGCCGTGCCGATGAAGATCGCGTAGATGAACAACGTGGACGTTGCTTCCTGAAGCCAAAGCCAAGGCGTACCGAGCGTGCGGGTGACAATGTCAGCCGTCACCGACAGCGAAAATCCGAAGCACAGCACGCCGCAAACGATCATCAGGATCATTTCAAGCCGGTCCAACGCCTGCCATTTCAGGTGATGCTGCCGCTGCAGGACCAGTTTGTCGGCCATGGACATCGTTGAAATCTCCGGACTCTTCCTGTCATGGCCGGGCTTGTCCCGGCCATCCACGTCTTTGTTGGCAAAGCGAAAGCAAGCACGTGCCGCCCGGCGCAAAGACGCCAAGCGCTTTCATCGGGGCATGACAATCTCTTGCTGGAGCTAGTTGATCGCCCGGATCAACGTCTTGATCTTGTCGGCGTGCGGGCCGAGATCCTTGGCAAGCTTGTCCAGATAGGGATCGGCGATCTTCTGGAAGCTCGCCTTGTCGACGTCGGCGACAATCTTGACGCCCATTTTCTCAAGCTTGGTCGCTGCGGTGTGCTCGAGATCGAAAGCCCGCTTGGGCTCCTGAACACTGACGTCCCGGGCCGCGGCCGTCACCCATTTCTTCTGATCCGCATTGAGGCTTTGCCAGAGCTTGTCGCTGATCCACAGGATGCAATTGTTCGCCTCGTGTCCGGTCATCGACATGACCGGGGCGACTTCATAATGCTTGTTGATCAGATAGACGTTGACCGCGTTTTCACCAAAATCCATCACGCCGGTCTGTAGCGAGGTATAAACGCTCCCGAACGGCATATGCACGGTCTGTGCGCTATAAGCCGGGAACATCAAATCCTCGGTCGCGGTCGCCTGAACGCGAACCTTCAGGCCCTTCATGTCTTCGGGCTTGCGCACTTCCCTCTTGCCGTACATGTGCCGGAAGCCTTGCGTGCCGAGCGCGATCGCATGAATGCCCTGCGTGGTGCCGTCGATCATGTCGCGAACAGCTTCAAAAACCTTCTCGTCACCGAGCGCCTTGATGTTGTGCTCCTCCGAGCGGAACAGGAAATGCAGCGACATCACGCCCGCCTGCGGCGAGATCGTCGACGTGTTGGCCGATGACACGACCGCAAAATCAAGATCGCCGGCTTTCACGAGTTGCAGGAGCTGGGGTTCCTGCCCGAGCTGCGCGCCCGGAAATTGGTCGACCAGCATCGTACCCTTGCTCAATTCCTTCAGCTTGGCTGAAAAAATATCGTAGGCGATGCTGTAACCGGAATTGAGCTGCTGGTCGTGCGCGAAGCGATAATGCTTCACTTCCTGCGCGCTGGCGCCTGTGCCGAATGTGAGCGCCGCGGCTATGAGCGCTGACCCAAAAAATTTCCCCGAGCTTCCCATGACGTTTCCCCTGTTTTGCTTTTGGGGGATCAAACCACCGGGATCATAGGATTGTCAATAAAGCATCCAATTTTTGCCCATACCTGCCATTTTTTCTGGCATCGCATTGCAATATTATCGACAATCCCCGTTGGAGTTGCCCTTATCCCTTCCCCTCGCCTCGCATGAAATCGAAATCGCAGCCTTCGTCGGCCTGCAGAATGGTCTCGTTGAACAGATGTGCGTAACCCCGTCTGGCCCAGTCCGGCGCGGTTGCCGGCGCCAACGCGGTGCGGCGCTTTTCGAGTTCGGCATCATCGACCAGCAGGTCGATACTTCGCTTGGCGACATCGAGGCGGATCATGTCGCCGTTCTTCACCAGCGCCAGCGGACCGCCCACGGCGGACTCCGGCGTGATATGCAGCACGATGGTGCCGAACGCCGTGCCGCTCATGCGCGCATCCGATATTCGAACCATGTCCTTGACCCCGCCGCGTGCGAGCTTCTTCGGGATCGGCAGATAGCCCGCCTCCGGCATGCCGGGCGCGCCCTTGGGGCCGGCGTTGCGCAGCACCAAAACGTCGTCGGCGTTGACGTCGAGCGCGGGATCATCGACCCGCAACGTCATGTCCTCGACGGATTCGAACACCACGGCACGTCCGGTATGCTGCAGCAGTTTCGGACTCGCCGCCGAATGCTTGATCACGGCGCCGCGCGGCGCAAGGTTGCCGTGCAGCACCGCCATCGCGCCTTCCGGCTTGATCGGATTGCTGCGGGCGCGGATCGCGTCCTGCCCAGGCACTTCTTCGGCACCTGCCACGACATCGCGCAGTGTTGCGCCGGTGATGGTCTTGGCATCGAGATCGATGAGATCGCCGAGCTGCGCCATCAGCTTCGGCACGCCGCCGGCATGATGGAAGTGTTCCATGTAATGCTCGCCCGACGGTTTCAGATCGATCAGAACCGGCACCTCGCGGCCGAGCTCGTCGAAAGCTTCCAGATCGATGCGGTGTTTTGTGCGGTTGGCGATCGCCGTCAGGTGAATAAGGCCGTTGGTCGAGCCGCCGATTGCCTGCAGCACGACTTGCGCATTCCGGAACGACGCCGCGGTCAGAAACTCGCTCGGCCGCGGCCCCTTCGCCTTCGCCATCGCGGCGGCAACTTTGCCGCTGGCTTCGGCCGAACGAAAACGCTCGGCATGCGGTGCCGGGATCGTCGCACTCATCGGCAGCGACAGCCCCAGCGCTTCGGTGATGCATGCCATGGTGCTGGCGGTGCCCATCACCATGCAGGTGCCGACCGAGGGTGCGAGCCGGCCGTTGACGGCCTCGATCTCGACATCATCGATTTCGCCGGCGCGATATTTTCCCCACAACCGCCGGCAATCGGTGCAGGCCCCCAGCACCTCGCCCTTGTGATGCCCGACCACCATCGGCCCGACCGGAATAACGACCGTCGGCAGATCGGCAGAGACCGCGGCCATGATCTGCGCCGGCAAGGTCTTGTCGCAACCGCCGATCACGACCACGGCGTCCATCGGCTGCGCGCGGATCATCTCCTCGGTGTCCATCGCCATCAAATTGCGCAGATACATCGAGGTCGGGAACGCAAAACTCTCGGCGATTGAAATGGTCGGAAACACCATCGGCATGGCGCCGGTCAGCATGACGCCGCGCTTGACCGCTTCTATGATCTGCGGAACGTTGCCGTGACAGGGGTTGTAGTCGCTGTAGGTATTGGTGATGCCGACGATCGGCCGGTTCAGCGCGTCGTCCGAATAGCCCATCGCCTTGATGAAGGCCTTGCGCAGGAATAGCGAGAAGCCAGCGTCGCCATAACTCGTCAGTCCCTTGCGGAGTCCGTCGGCCATTTTCTTGCTTCCTGTCGTCGTTGGTTGGGCACTAAAGGAGCCCGCCGAATTATTGTCAATCTTTGATTATCCGGCATCGATATGGCTCACATTGCCGCATACGGCGCGGTATTATTGACAATAACCCAGGTGCGTGCTGATTTCCGGCGATGACCGGAAACGCGCGCCCATGACTCGACCGTTGCGCATTGGCCTGATCGGCGCCGGCATGGTGAGCCGCCATCATCTGCTCGCCTGGGCAACCATACCAGATCAGGCCCGCGTCGTGGCGGTGGCCGATCCCTCCGCGGAAAACGGCGCGCGGCGCGCGGGCGAATTCGGGATTGGGCAAACCTACGCCAACGCCGAGGCGATGCTGGCGGCGACCGAACTCGACGCCGTCGATATCGCAGCGCCGCGCGAGATGCACGCGCCGCTGGTGCGGCTGGCCGCACAAAAACGGCTGCCCGTGCTTTGCCAGAAGCCGCTCGCGCCCAACCTGCAGGAGGCAACCGAACTCGCCGCCGAGGTCGAGGGTCTGACGCGGCTGATGGTGCATGAGAACTGGCGCTTCCGCGGCTATTACCGCGACGCGGCTTCGTGGCTGCGCGAGGGCCGCATCGGCAATACAAAGCAGGCGCAGCTCACGCTGCTGACATCGGGCGTGCTGCCGGGACCGGATGGACTTTGTCCCGCGCTGGAGCGACAACCCTTCATGCGCAGGGAACGCCGCATGCTGGTTGCGGAAGTCCTGATCCATCACCTCGATACGCTGCGCATGCTGCTCGGGCCGCTGCGCGTGACGGCGGCGCAGCTCTCCCGCTCCAGTGATCTCCTCGTCGGCGAGGACGGCGCTGTGATCCAGCTTTGCGCCGAAAACGGCGCGGGTGTTTCGGTCTTTGCAAGCTTCGCCGCTCATGGTCATCCCGCCGCTCAGGTCGATCGGCTGGAGATTCTTGGCGACAAGGGCGCTATCAAGCTCGATGGGCCATCGCTGACATGCTCAGGCATATCGGCCGATGCGCGCACCTATGATCTCGCCGCCGAGTATCAAGGCTCGTATAACCGGACGATCGCGCATTTCGTAAAATCGTTGCGCGACGACACGCCCTTCGAGACCGCGCCGCAGGACAATCTGGAGACGTTGCGGCTGGTCGAGGATTGCTATCGGCTGTCCGGCCGGGAGGCTTTGCGATGAAGCCACAGGAAGCACTGACCGAAGCATCTGCGCAGACGCGCGAGGAGGAACAGGCGGAAGTCATTCGCCGGCTCGAGGAGGATATCATCTTCGGCCGCTTCGCGCCGGGTTCGCGGCTGGTCGAGGACACGCTGATGACGCGCTACGGCGCCAGCCGGCATTTCGTGCGCCAGGCCCTGTTTCAGCTGGAGCGCCAGGGCATCGTGCTGCGCGAGAAGAACATCGGCGCCACCGTGCGGTTCTATTCGGCTGAGGAAGTGCGCCAGATCTACGAGGTGCGGGAAATGCTGACGCGGCAGGCCGCGCTGATGATCGCCCTGCCCGCCCCTCGCAGCCTGATCGACCAATTGAGCGAGCTGCAGCGGCAATATTGCGCCAAGGCCGACGCGCAGGATCTGCGCGGCATCCACGAAACCAACGACGCCTTTCACGTTGCGCTGTTTTCCGCCTGCGGCAACCCGTATCTGGTGCGCTCGCTGCAGGATTACATGAACCTGACGCTGCCGATGCGCGCCAAGAATCTCGCTGACCGCGAAGGACTCGCGCTATCGCGGCGCCAGCACGAGTTCATGATCGAGCTGCTGAAAGGCCGCGACAGCTGGGCGCTGGCCCAGCTCTGCGTCGATCACATGCAATACAGCAAGTCGGACTATCTCGGCCGTATCGCGCAGGACGAGACCAGGCGCTAACGCTTGCTCCAATCCACGGTCCGGCTGTTGTCGCCGTCGAACTCCATGCTGCAGAACGTGCCGCCCTGGTAGAAGTCGCCGACCGGATCCGGCTTGAGCTTGGCCTGCTCGGTCATGGCGTGTTCGCGGAAGTCTTCGCCACGACCGGTCGGCCGATAGCCGAGTTCATAAGCGCGGTGGTTATCCCACCAGGCACGCTCGTTGTAGGAGGCGCCATAGAGAATCTCGAAATGGATATCGGGATGATCCAGCCCGATGCGGCAGAGCTGCACCAGGTCTTCCGGCTTGAGCCAGATCGAAAGCCTGCGGTGGTCGAGCGGCATCTCGCCGAAATTGCCGATGCGCAGACACGTAACGCCAAGCCCGTGCTTGTCGGCATAGAGCGCGCCGACGGCTTCGCCGAACACCTTGCTGACGCCGTAGCGGCTATCGGGCCGCGCGGTGACGTCGGTGCCGATCCGGTGATGGCGCGGATAGAAGCCGACCGCATGGTTCGACGAGGCGAACACCACGCGCTTGACGCCCTGCTTGCGCGCGGCCTCGAACAGATTGTAGCCGCCGATGATGTTGGACTGCAGGATCTGGTCCCAGGGGCCCTCGACCGAATAGCCACCGAAATGCAGGATACCGTCGACGCCTTCGCAGATCGCCTCGACCTGGGCGGCATCGGCGAGATCGGCCGCCTTGAATTTTTCGTCCTTGCCGAGATCGGCCGGCGCCTTCAGGTCGCTCAACAGCAGGTCCGGATAGATCGGCGGCAACAGCTTGCGCAGGCTGGTACCGATTCCGCCGGCAGCCCCGGTCATCAATATACGTGGCATTTCTTTCCTCTTGTCTCGATACCGACATGCGGCCATTGGCCGAAGGATGGCAATGAGCTAGCCGCCCAGCGCGCCTTGCGTGTTCACATAAAGCGCGTAGATCGACTGGCTCGCGGCCATGAACAGGCGGTTGCGCTTCAATCCGCCGAAGCAGAGGTTGGCGCAGCGTTCGGGCAACGCGATGCGCCCGATCATCACGCCGTCGGGGGCGAACACGACGACGCCGTCGAGTTCGGGATCGCCCATGCCCCAGCCGCACCACAGATTGCCGTCGATATCGCAGCGCATGCCGTCGGGCGTGCCGGGGCCGGCGTCGACCAGGACGCGCTTGTTGGCAAGCTTGGCGCCATCAGGCGCAACATCATAGGCGAGGATCTTGCGGGTCGGCACGCCGCGGGATTCAATGATGTAGAGAATCTTCTCGTCCGGCGAGAAGCACAGCCCGTTGGGTCCGAGCACGCCCTCGGCGACGATGGTGGCCTTTCCAGTCGCCCCGTCGAGCCGGTAGACGTTCATGTCGATCTCGGGCTCAGCCTTGTAGCCCTCGTAATTGCCGAGCAGGCCGAACACCGGATCGGTGAACCAGATCGAGCCGTCGGACTTCACGACCACGTCGTTGGGAGAGTTCAGCCGCTTGCCGTCGAAGGAATCGATCAGCACCGTGATCGATCCGTCATATTCGGTGCGCGTCACCCGCCGGCCGCCGTGCTCGCAGGTGACCAGACGTCCCTGACGGTCGCGGGTGTTGCCGTTGGCGAAGTTCGAGGGCTTGCGGAAGATACTGACGTTGCCGGTTTCCTCTTCCCATTTGAGGATACGCTGGTTGGGGATGTCGCTGCACAGCAAATAGCGCCCGTCGCCGAACCACACCGGGCCTTCCGCCCAGCGCAGGCCGGTGGCGAGCCGCTCCACGGCCGACAGCTTCAGCCAGTATTTCTCGAAGCGCGGATCGAGGGCGTGAATGGCGGGATCGGGATAGTAGCTCGCGGGCCGCCAGCCGGTTGAATGAGATGATGCGGCATCGGACATTTGCTGTTCTCGTTGTTGCGTTTCCTCGCGGCCCGGTTCTTCACTGCGACCGGCAGAAGCGACGAAGCAATCCACTGCCTATCTAGCAGACTGGATTGCTTCGCTTCTCTCGTAACGACGGTTGCAGCTTACGCGGCGTTGTAGCCGGCGACCGCCTTCACCTCGAGATATTCCTCGAGGCCGTATTTGCCCCACTCACGGCCGTTGCCGGACTGCTTATAGCCGCCGAACGGCGCGGTGCGATCGTTCGGCACGCCCTGCAGGTTGACGTTGCCGGCGCGGATCTGGCGGCCGACGCGGCGTGCGCTTTCCACGGTATCGGCCGAGACGTAACCGGCCAGACCATAGGGCGTGTCGTTGGCGATCTTCACGGCTTCGGCTTCATCCTTGGCGCCGAGGATCGTGAGCACCGGCCCGAAGATTTCTTCGCGCGCGATCGTCATGTCGTTGGTGACGTCGGCGAAGATGGTCGGGCGCACGTAGAAGCCCTTGTTGACGCCCTCGGGCAGACCGGGACCGCCGGCCACCAGGGTCGCACCTTCCTCGATGCCCTTGTGGATCAGCGCCTGGATCTTGTCCCACTGGATGCGCGACACGACCGGACCGATGGTGGTGCCTTCGGCGCGGGGATCGCCCGCCTTGGTCTTGTCGGCGACGCCCTTGGCGATGGCGGCCACTTCCTTCATCTTCGACAGCGGCACGATCATCCGCGACGGCGCATTGCACGACTGTCCGGAGTTGTTGAACATGTGCATCACGCCGCCGGTGACGGCCTTGGCGAGGTCGGCGCCTTCGAGGATGACGTTCGGCGACTTGCCGCCCAGTTCCTGGCTGACGCGCTTCACGGTCGGCGCAGCGCGCTTGGCGACATCGACGCCGGCGCGGGTCGAGCCGGTGAACGAGATCATGTCGATGTCGGGGTGCTCGCTCATGGCGGCGCCGACTTCCGGGCCGAGACCGTTGACGAGGTTGAACACGCCCTTCGGCACGCCGGCTTCATGGAGGATTTCAGCGAAGATCAACGCCGAACTCGGGGTGAATTCCGAGGGCTTGAGGATCATGGTGCAGCCGGCGGCGAGCGCGGGCGCGACCTTGCAGGCGATCTGGTTCAGCGGCCAGTTCCAGGGCGTGATCATGCCGATGACGCCGACCGGTTCGCGGACGACGACGGCGGAGCCGATGGTCTCTTCGAAATGATAGTTTTTGAGGACTTCCAAAGTGGAAGCGATGTGGCCGAGGCCGGCGCCGGCCTGCAGGCGCTCGGCCATCGGCAGCGGTGCGCCCATTTCGTCGGACACGGCGGCGCCGATGTCCTTCATGCGGCCCTTGTAGATCTCGATGATCTTTTCCAGAAGCGCGATGCGCTCTTCGCGGCTGGTCTGCGAAAAGGTCAGGAACGCGCGCTTGGCGGCGGCCACGGCCTTGTCGACGTCGGCCTTGGAGCCGAGCGCAACTTCATACATCGCATCTTCGGTCGCCGGATTGACGACGGGGGTGGACTTCTTGACGGCCGGATCGACCCAGGCGCCGTCGATGTAGAATTGCATGCGGTTGACCATCGTAAACCTCTTTATCTCGGGGGCAAATGAAGGAAGAACGGAAACGTTCGGCAGGCATCCTTGCACGAAAGTCCGGACAAATGAACCCGCCATATGCGGGATGCCGCGATGCGGCAGGCGCTGGATATAAGATCATGGACCCGATGGTGGCAAGGTGCTCCTCATTGCTCGTCGTCCCGTGCGGAGAGACCCCCACCCCGGCCCTGTCCCGTACGGGGAGGGGCACGGCGGCGACCACCGAGAGAATTCAACGCAGCAACTGACGCAACTCATCAATCCCCTGTTGCGCGATCGCCGCAGTCCCGAGATGCGTTCGCGCTGCGGACGACAGATAGGGTGGGTGACACGCTCGCCTCTCACACCGCCATTTTGCGGTGCCGCACCGGGGCGCCGACGGTCAGGGCTTCGGCCGCATCGATGATGGCGTTGGCGTCGATGCCGTGGTGGCGGTAGAGGTCTCGAATAGTGCCGGTCTGGCCGAACTGCTCGACGCCGAGCGCCTCGACCCGGTGGCCGCGCACGCTGCCGAGCCAGCCGAGCGCCGCCGGATGGCCGTCGATCACGGTCACAATGCCGCAGTCGCGCGACAGCGGCGCCAGCAGTTTTTCGACATGGCTGAGATGCGCCACGCCGCGGCGGTCGCGGCGCAAATTCCGCGCGGCGGTCCATCCCGCATGCAGCCGGTCGGCGGAGGTTACCGCCAGGAGACCGACGTCGCGGTGGCTTTCGCCGATGAAGCCTGTCGCCTCGATCGCTTCCGGCGCGACCGCGCCGGTATAGGCGATCACGAGGTCGCAATTCGCCCCGGGCTCCCGCAGCCAGTAGGCGCCCTCGGTAATGCCTCCCTGCAGGTCCGGCGTCATGATCCGCTGCGGCTGGTCCAGCGTGCGAGTCGAGAGCCGCAAATAGACCGAACCGCCCTCGCCGCCCTCGCGCTGCATGTGGCGAAAACCCCACCCCATGATCACGGCGAGTTCATCGACGAATGCCGGCTCGAACGAGGCCAGCCCGTCCTGCGCCATGCCGATCAGGGGCGTCGCGATCGATTGATGCGCGCCGCCTTCCGGCGCCAGCGTGATGCCTGACGGCGTCGCCACCACCATGAAGCGGGCATCCTGGTAGCAGGCATAGTTCATCGCATCGAGGCCGCGCTCGATGAAGGGATCGTACAGCGTGCCGACCGGCAGCAGCCGTTCGCCGTTGATCGCATGCGACAGCCCGAGCGCCGAGAGCATGATGAACAGGTTCATCTCGGCGATGCCGAGTTCGAGGTGTTGTCCCCGGGGCGAATAATCCCAGTTGAAGGTCGAGGGGATTTTCTCCTGCCGGAACAAATCGTGGTTCTCGGCCTTGGCAAACAGCCCGCGCCGGTTCACCCAGGCGCCGAGATTGGTCGACACGGTGACATCGGGCGACGTGGTGACGATGCGCGAGGCCAGTTCGCTGTCGCCGCGCGCCAGTTCGTTCAGCACCAGCCCAAAGCCTTGTTGCGTGGACATCTGCGCCGCTGGTTTGAAAGCGAGTTGTTGCGGCACGTCGATCACGGGTGCGGTGAGACGGCGGCGGCCTTCGCGGTTGAATGGTGCGTCCGCCAGAAATGCTTCGAGCGCAGCGGGCGTCTGCGCGAGGCCTTCGAACTTGTCCCATTCATGACCGGGGCGAATGTTCTGCGCGGCGCGCCACTTCTCCATCTGCGCAACCGTCATCAATCCCGCATGATTGTCCTTGTGACCCTGCATCGGCAGGCCGACGCCCTTGATCGTATAGGCGATGAAGCAGACCGGACGATCGTGGTCGATCGCTTCAAAAGCCTCGATCATGCTGGCCATATCGTGGCCGCCCAGATTGGACATCAGCGCAAGGAGTTCGTCGTCGCTGCGCCGGTCGATCAGTTGCGATACCTGCCCCTGATCGCCGATGTCGTCCTGCAGGTGTTTGCGGAAGGCGGCGCCGCCCTGGAAGCACAGCGCCGCATACATCTGGTTCGGACAATTATCGATCCAGCGCCTCAGCGCCTCGCCGCCCGGCTCGGCGAACGCGGCCTGCATCAACCGGCCGTATTTCACGATCACCACGTCCCAGCCGAAATTGCGGAACATGGATTCGAATTTTTCCCACAATCCCTCGCGCACCACGGCGTCCAGGCTCTGGCGGTTGTAGTCGACGACCCACCAGGTATTGCGCAGGCCGTGCTTCCATCCCTCCAGCAGCGCCTCGAAGATATTGCCCTCGTCCATCTCGGCGTCACCGACCAGCGCGATCATCCGCCCTTCGGGACGATTTTTCATCCAGCCATGCGCGGTGACGTAATCCTGCACCAGCGAGGCGAACAGCGTTTGCGCGACGCCAAGGCCGACCGAGCCGGTGGAGAAATCGACATCGTCGGCATCCTTGGTGCGCGACGGATAGGATTGCGCGCCCTTGAAGCCGCGGAAATTTTCCAGCTTCTCGCGGGTCTGGTGCCCGAACAGATACTGGATGGCGTGGAACACCGGACTTGCATGCGGCTTCACCGCGACGCGGTCCTGCGGCCGCAGCACCGAGAAATACAGCGCCGACATGATGTTCGCCAGCGAAGCCGACGACGCCTGATGGCCGCCGACCTTCAAGCCGTCGACATTGGACCTGACGTGGTTGGCATGGTGAATCGTCCACGACGACAGCCAGAGAACTTTCCGTGCCAGCGCGGACAATAATTCAAGACGTGCGGGTTCGATGGGCATGGCAATGCTCCGGGCGCGGTTCAGTATGGCCCAAATTTACCGGGCCTGCAGGTTCCAGAAATCTCAAATTTGCGCGACATACCACCCAATATTGGGATAAAATCCCACGTCCAGCCTCGAAACCATGAGTTCATCCCAATGCAAGCCCTCGACGCCATCGACCGCAAGATCCTCGGCCTGCTGCAATCCGACAGCCGCATGACCATGCAGGAACTCTCCGAAAAAGTCGGCCTCTCGGTGTCGCCCTGCCACCGCCGGGTCAAGCTGCTGGAAGAGCGCGGCGTCATCACCCGTTACATCGCGACTGTCGACCAGAAATCGCTCGGGCTCCATGTCAGCGTGTTCATCTCGATCAAGCTGGCGCGGCAGAAGGAAGAGGACCTCAACCGTTTTGCGAAAGCGATTTCGAAATGGGACGAGGTGCTGGAATGCTATCTGATGACCGGCAACCGCGATTATCTGCTGCGCGTCGTCGCCGCCGATTTGTCGTCCTATGAAGCGTTCCTGAAGAACAAGCTGACGAGGCTCGACGGCATCGCCTCGATCGAGTTCGAGCTTTGCACTGAGCCAGGTGAAGTATTCGATCGCGCTGCCGGTGTAGCACTGCTTCCGCCCCATCATGCGGGGAGCGTCAGCGACGAACGAGACCGAGCGACGTCCACAGAATTGTCATACCTCGCCACCGGGTCGGCCTAATGGCCGCCCGATGACAGGCTCCGGCGGGGTATCCAGTACGCCGCGACCTATCGTTTGAACCATGACTGCCTCTGGAATACTGGATCCCCGCCTCCGCGGGGATGACGACCGAACGTGACTTAGCGATCTCGCAGCGCGTCGCGCCCGAGGCTTTGCATTTGGTTTGTCCCTCCATCGAAATAGAGGGCGCAGGGAAGACCGGGTGCGCGCTGCACCCGCGGTCTCGTGTGCAATTGCGCACAGAAAACGCGCACACGAGCATACAGGTCCAGCGGGAGCATCCCGGCCTTCCCTGCGCAGTGGCTTTACGGCTTACTTCGAGCTCTTGTGTCCGCAAAATCTGCCAGAATGTGCGAACGGGCGGTTCTGACCAACCGCCCGTCGCTGGATCTGATCCCGTTCGTGCTCAAAGGCCGAGAGCCTGTCGGGGAGCGAGGGACAGATCCGGTGTCTTCCTCAACCCGAACAGTTGCACGGGCTTCGAGCCCGAACCGAGCAAGGAAGGGAGTGGATGATGGCACAAAGTGAGGTCGTTGTCGTCGGTATTGATGTGGCCAAGGACAAGGTGGATGCGTGCATTCGCTCGCTGTCTCAACGGCAGACGTTCTCCAGTACCGCGGAGGGGCAGCGCGCGCTGATCCGCTGGCTTCGCAAACACAGGGTCGGCAAGGCGGCCATGGAGGCTTCCGGCGGTTATGAGCAGGACTGGGCCAAGGCGCTGCGCGAGGCCCGCATCGAAGTCCGGATCGTCGACCCGAAGCGGGTGCGCAGCTTCGCCCGCTCGGCCGGACGCCTCGCCAAGAACGATCCGATCGATGCGGAGATGATCGCCTGGTTCGCCGAGACCTTCACCGAAGCACCGGGCCAAGCCTACGACGCGGCACGCGAGAGGTTGGTCAAGATCGTCAATGCACGCCAAGGACTGCTAGATCTGCAGACGAGCTTGAAAAACAGTGGCGAGCATTCCGTGCCGGATGTCGTGCAGAAAATGCAGGCGCGGCTCTTGAAGAAGATTGCCGTCGAAGTCGTCAAGCTCGAGACTGCGATCGCAGCCCAGGTCAAAGCGACACCGCATTTTGCCGAGCTCGCCGAGATCATCGAGAGCGTGCCGGGACTTGGCAAGATCACGTCCGCCGGACTGATCGCGACGATGCCGGAACTGGGCCAGGTGAACGACAATATCGTCGCGGCCTTGTTGGGGGTAGCACCTTACGATGACGATAGTGGCCAACGGCGGGGCAACCGCCACATCAAGGGCGGGCGCCGAAGGGCCCGCAACCTCTTCTACATGCCTTGCATGGGAGCTGCGACCCGGCACAACCCCGTGCTCAAGGCGTTCTATGACCGCCTGATCGCCAAGGGAAAGGAGCCGAAGGTTGCGCTCACCGCCTGCATGCGCAAGCTCATCGTCATCCTCAACACCATGATCGCGCGACGTCAAAAATGGGACGCCAACCGCTACAAAGTGAGCGACTCCGCTCGGCTTCCGCCGAGCGCATGCCCAGCCTGAAGACCGGTGAGCGGATGGGGTCAAGGCCGTCAGCCGCCGGAGGCGGTGGCGCGCAGCGCCAGCCTTGAGGCCAGCCGATCACAGGGCTACATCAACACAGTTGCTCCCCGGTGAACGGCTCTTTTGCCACCGTCGTCACCCGAGAACTTACTTCCCGAGCAACTTGACGCCAGCACCGCGGCGTCAGGACCACACGACTTCGCCGTACGCTCAAGCCACACTCGTCAGTCGCAGCTCTCGCGTCCACCGCATCTCACCGCGCGTTCGTGACGATGGCCAACGCCCCTCAGTCGGGTGAGACGCGCGGAGTTAAATCACTGATTTGCCCGACGGCGCGAGCGGAATATTTTTGCACCGAGGGATGGACAGACTTTTGAGTGATTTGCCCGTCGGGTTGATTTGTCGCAGTTACGCATTGAAGTTGCGCTTGTGCGCGGCGCGACGCAGTTCGCAATTCGCAATTCGCAGGGTGGGTAAAGCGACAGCGTGCCCACCGTCAGGAAGCGTGCTCGCTGATAGATGATGGGCACGGCGCGAGAGCGCCTTTGCCCACCCTACACCTATCGCCACGGCTCGACGATGATCTTGGTATGCGCCTCGGGGTTGGCGAGATCGGCAAACGCCTTCGCCACGCCGTCGATGCCGACGCTGGCGGTGACCATCGATGCCGCGTCGACCTGCCCTTCCGCGATCAGGCGCAGCGAGTACGCAAACTCCTCCGGCGTGTAGCCGAGCACGTATTGAACGTTGAGTTCCTTCATGATGCCAAGCATCGGCTCGGCGCGATCGGTTTCCATGCAGACGCCGACCACGACGATGCGCGCATCGCGCGGCGCGCCCTCGAACACCTGCTGGATCAGTCCGGGGACGCCGACGCATTCGAAGATCAGCGCGGGCTTCAGCGCCGGCAACAATGCCTGCAGCGGTGGCCGCGCGGCTTTTTCTTCCGGCGACATCTGGGCATGCTCGGCCCAGGTCGCATAAGGCTGCGAGCGCGCGGGGTCGACGACGATGTCGGCGCCGAGCTTTTCGGCCAGCGCCCGCCGTGCCGGGGAATAATCAGCCGCGACGATCGGATGCATCCCCTTGATCTTCAGAGCGGCGATGACGGCGAGACCCACCGGGCCGCAGCCGATCACCAGCGGCACCTCGCCTCCCCTGATATTGGCTTTGGCCACGGCATGAACGCCAACGGCCAAAGGCTCGGTCAGCGCGGCGTGCTCGGCAGCCAAGCCATTCGGGACTTCCAGCAGCAACGCCTCGCTGAGCAGCATGCGCTCGGCATAGGCGCCGACATTGTCGTTGGAATAGCCGATGCCCTGCGGGCCTTCCGCCGTCAGCAGCGCCGGCAGCGAACATACCTTGGTGCCGGGTTTGAGTTTGCGCGCCGTGCCCGGACCGTAGTCGAGCACCTCGCAGCAGAATTCGTGGCCGAACACGACGTCGCGGGAAAGATCCATCGGCTTGCGGCCGGGAAAGTGTTTTGCGAGTTCGACCATGCGGTGCGCGTGCTTGCGCGCGTGCAGGTCGGAGCCGCAGATGCCGCAGGCCAGCGACTTGACCAGCACCATGCCCGCGCCCGGTTTGGGTTCGGGCATCTCGTCGACGACGATCTCGCCGTTCCGAAAAATTGCTGCGCGCATCGGCGTCTTCTCCCTGTGCTTTTGTTCCCTCTTAGCACAGAGAACCGCCACGGCCAGCGCGATGGCCGCGCCGGCGGCGGGAATTTGCGTCAGGCGTTCGGCGACGGCTCGCCGGGAACGGCCAGAAGCTGCGACCGCCTCACCCGCTCGCGATGGGCGGTGTAGAGTCCGCTGGCGACGATGAAGGCGGCGCCGGTCACGGTATAGACATCGGGGACTTCGCCGAAGATCAGGAAGCCGAGGAAGCTGACCCACAGCAACTGCGTGTAGGAAAACGGCGCGAGCACGGACGCATCCGCATAGCGGAACGCCAGTACCACGATCCACTGCCCCGCGGTGGAGGCCACGCCGATGAAGACCCCGAAGGCGATGTCGTGCCAGCTCGGCGTCACCCAGACGGAGGGCACCAGCGCAGAGAGCAAGACAAGGCCAACGATCGACGAATAGGTCATGGTGGTGATGGCGCGCTCGGTACCGCTCATCATCCGCGTCATGATCAGCGTGCAGGCCCAGGCCAGCGCCGAGACCAGCGGAAAGAACGCCGCGGGATGGAAGGCACCGGTGCCGGGACGCAGGATGATCAGCACGCCGATCAGGCCGACGCCGGTCGCGATCCATCGGCGCATGCCGACCTTCTCGCCGAGAAACACGATCGACAGCGCGGTGACCAGCAGCGGCGCGACAAAGCCGGTGGCGGAGGCTTCCGCGATCGGGAGAAACCGAAGCCCGGAGATGAAGAACAGTGACGAGCCCAGGATCGCCAGGCCGCGCATCAGATGCAGCCCAAGCCGGTTGGTCTGCAGCGCAAACAGCGGGGAACCCGGCATCATCGCCGGCGTCATGATCAGCGCGAACACCAGGAACCTGATCCACGCGATTTCAATCGAGGGCAATGTCGCCGAGAGATATTTCGCCGTGACGTCGGACGCGCCGAGAAAGATCGTCGAGGCCAGCACCAGCGCGATGCCCTTGAACGGGCGATCGGCCCGCGCGGGAGCCTTGCGGGCGGCGGACTTCTTCTCAGGCAAAGGTATTGGGGCGCTGTCCAGCCTGGCGGCTGCGGCGGGGGGCGGTGTCACGGCAATCTCGAAAGGCAGTAATGATCGAATCGGGCGAGGCTGTAAAAAACATCAATACGCCCGCTGCGACTAGGTCCGAAAACAGGATGCGGATATGCGCTGAGGGCGCGATTGCAACACTTTGTTAAACACCGTGTTCTGGGGGAGAAGAAACTACAGCATCGGCAGGCTGCGCGGCTTTGGCCCGCGCGGAAAGGCCTTGTCGAGGGCTGCGATTTCGCTGTCGCTCAGCTTCAGATTTCCCGCGCCCGCATTGTCGGCAGCGTGCTCCGCGCTCGATGCTTTCGGAATCGCAAACACCGATGGCGCGCGCGTGAGAAACGCCAGCGCGACCTGACGCGCGCTCGCCTTGTGCGCGTCGGCTATCGCCTGCAGCACCTCGCCGGCCTTGCTGCGCGCAGACGGAAAATCATTGTGGCCGAACGGCGAATAGGCGACGACGGCAACGCCGTGCTGCTCGCACCACGGAATGACGGCGTGTTCGATCGCACGTTCCTGCAGATGATAGAGCACCTGGTTGCAGGCGATTTTGCCCTTGCCCGCAACCGCAAGCAGTTCGCCGAGATCATCCGCATCGAAATTGCTGACGCCCCAGGAACGGATTTTTCCCGCGGCAACCAGTTCGTCGAACGCCGCGACCGTCTCGGCGAAGGGATAGGAGCCTCGCCAATGCAGCAGATAGCAATCGAGATGATCGGTCTTGAGCCGCTTCAGCGACCGCTCGCAGGCGGTGATGGTGCCGCGCCGCGAGGCATTGCTCGGCAATACTTTCGAGACCAGGAAGAGCTTGTCGCGCTGGCCCTCGATGGCGTCCGCGATCACGAGCTCCGCATCGCCATACATCTCGGCGGTATCGATGTGGGTCAGGCCTGTTTCGATGCCACGACGCAACGCCGCCACCGCAGCCTTGCGGTCGCCGCGATCGAGATACCAGGTGCCCTGCCCGATCACGGATACGTCCGGGCCGCCCGTGCCGAATTTTTTCTGTTTCACGATCACCTCGTTCGTCCAAGGTCGCGAGCATGGACCTTAGACGAACTCGATCGCGATGTCGCGGGCGGAACAGCTTCGTAGCAACTATTAAACCCTCACGGTGAGGAGGCGCGTAGCGCCGTCTCGAACCACGAAGCCCCGCTCGTGTCATTCATCCTTCGAGACGCCGCTACGCGGCTCCTCAGGATGAGGTCTGACACTTTGGTGAGAAAAGGCGCATTGCGCCGTGCCCACCATCCACGCCCTCATCGGGAATGCGCCTTGCCAACCCTACGAAGCCCCTAGTAATTCGTCGCCGTCGCCTCGTTCGGGATGCCCTCGATCGGGCACTCGTCGGTGCCTGCGGTCGAGCGGGTCATCGCCTCGACCATTTCGCGGGTGCCTTCCGGATCGGATATCCACTTCGCATAGAAATCGTAGGGACAGCTTGCTACGCCGCGCGCGCTTTCGCCGGAATTGATCATGCCGGTATAGCCGCGGTGGAGCAGCTTGTAGAGGTGGTTCTGCGACTGGCCGTTGCGGCGCGCATCGCGGATCAGGCTCTTCGATAACCCTGCGTACTGGATGCCGTATTCCTCCTCGCCGGTTTCGCCGAGGGTGCGGCCGTCGAAGCCGATGATCGCGGAGTGACCGAAATAGGAATAGACGCCGTCGAAGCCGGCGGCGTTGGCGACCGCGACATAGACGTTGTTGGCCCAGGCCATCGCCTTGGAAATCAGGATCTGCTGTTCCTTGGCCGGATACATGTAGCCCTGGCAGCGCACGATCAGCTCGGCGCCCTTCATGGCGCAGTCGCGCCAGATCTCCGGAAAGTTGCCGTCGTCGCAGATGATCAGGCTGACCTTGAGGCCTTTCGGCCCCTCGGAAACATAGGTGCAGTTGCCGGGATACCAGCCTTCGATCGGCACCCACGGCATGATCTTGCGGTACTTCTGAACGATCTCGCCCTTGTCGTTCATCAGGATCAGGGTGTTGTATGGCGCCTTGTGCGGATGTTCCTCGTGGCGCTCTCCGGTGAGCGAAAACACGCCCCACACTTTCGCCTTGCGGCAGGCTTCGGCGAAGATCTCGGTCTCGGGACCGGGGATCTGCGAGGCGGTCTCGTACATCTCCTTCGAGTCGTACATGATGCCGTGGGTGGAGTATTCCGGGAAGATCACGAGATCCATGCCCGGCAGGCCGGTCTTCATGCCCACCACCATGTCCGCGATCTTGCGGGCGTTGTCGAGCACCTCGGCTTTGGTGTGCATGCGCGGCATTTTGTAGTTGACGACAGCGACGCCGACGACGTCGTTGCTCGAGGAAATGTCACCGTGAAGCATGGGATCGCCTCTTGTTCTGGTTTGAGTTTGAAGGATCGCGCCTCAGTGGCTGATCATCCAGGGACGCGCGGTCGGAAAGCCCTTGGCACCGCTCTTCGATTTGGTCACCAGCCGCGCCGGCTTCTTGCCCGAACAGCAGCCGCAGCCGGGGCCGTGCGAGGCCTTGTATTCGCCCACGGTTTTTGGTGCGTTGGCACTGCGTTCGTTGGTGGCGTGCGCTTTCCGCTTGTCTGACGGCATGCAGAAAAACGCCGGCGCGGTCAGGATCACGCGCGGCGATTCATTCTCGCATTGCGGACAGTCCTGCGGGTCGTCGCACTCGGCCATCGGCCGCATGTCGGTGAACGGACCGCAATCGTTGCAGAGATATTCGTAGACCGGCATTTCGTTTCCTCGCGCGATCAATGCAAAATCCGCGGCGGATGCGGGGCGGCAAGGTACGCAGCCGTCCCGCATCCTTCTCGCGCAGGGATTACTTGTCCTGGGAGAGCGGCATCTGGATGTCGCCCGTGATGTGTTTGATCGGACCGGCCGACGACGGCATGATGTCGAAATCGAAAATCTCCGTCGGCAGCCACAGCGTGGCGCAGGCGTTCGGCACGTCGACCACGCCTGAGATATGGCCCTGGCACGGCGCGGTGCCGAGGATCGAATAGGCCTGCGCGCCGGAATAGCCGAACTTCTTCAGGTATTCGATCGCGTTCAAACAGGCCTGCCGATAGGCGATGTGGACGTCGAGGTAATGCTGCTTGCCGGCCTCGTCGACCGAGATGCCTTCGAAGATCAGATAGTCCTTGTAGTTCGGCGTGATCGGCGACGGCTTGAACACCGGATTCTTGATGCCGTATTTGGCGACGCCGTCCTTGATGACGTCGACCTTGATATGCAGCCAGCCGGCCATTTCGATCGCGCCGCAGAAGGTGATTTCGCCATCGCCCTGGCTGAAGTGCAGATCGCCCATCGAGAGACCGCCGCCGGAGACATAGACCGGGAAGTAGATCTTCGAGCCGCGCGACAGATCCTTGATGTCGCAATTGCCGCCATGCTCGCGCGGCGGCACGGTGCGCGCGCCCTCGGCGCCGACCTTGGCCTTGGCATCGCCCTTGGCGCGGCCGGCGTGAGCCGTCGCGGCGAAGGGAGGATTGGCAAGGCCCGGCACCCGGGTCGGGTTGGTCGCGATCAGCGCGTTCTCGCGTTCGTTCCAGGTCGCCAGCAGTTTCGGATCCGGCAGACAGCCGATCAGGCCGGGATGGATCAGGCCCGCAAAGTTCACGCCGGGAATGTGGCGCGACGACGTATAGAGACCCTTGATGTCCCAGATCGATTTCTGCGCCAGCGGGAAATGGTCGGTCAGGAAGCCGCCGCCGTTCTTCTTGGAGAAGAAGCCGTTGAAGCCCCACAGGCTCTCCTTCAACGGACCGACGTCGAGCAGGTCGACCACCAGGAGATCGCCGGGTTCGGCACCCTTGACGCCGATCGGGCCGGACAGGAAGTGCACGATCGAGAGATCGATGTCGCGCACGTCATCGGCGGAATCGTTGTTCTTGATGAAGCCGCCGGTCCAGTCATAGGTCTCGATGATGAAATCGTCGCCCGGCTTGACCCAGGATACCATCGGGATGTCGGGATGCCAGCGGTTGTGGATCATGTCGTTTTCGTAGGCCGACTTCGTTAGATCGACCTTGATCAGTGTCTCTGGCATTCGATGACTCCCCTTTTTAGCAAACCAGTTTGAGGTTCAGACGGACAGAAATTTCGAGACTTGCGCGGCATCGACGCTGTCGCGCGGATCGTCACGCACGATCTCGCCGTTCTCGATGACCAGCACGCGATCGGCGATATCGAGCGCAAAGCTCAGGACTTGTTCGGAGACCACGATCGACAGGCCGCGCTCGTCGCGAATCCGCTTCAAGGTGCGCGCCATGTCCTTGATGATCGACGGCTGGATGCCCTCGGTCGGCTCGTCCAGCAGCAGCACCTTCGGCTTGGTGGCGAGCGCGCGCGCAATCGCGAGTTGCTGCTGCTGCCCGCCGGAAAGATTGCCGCCGCGGCGGCCCTTCATTTCCAGCAGCACCGGAAACAATTCGTAGATGTCCTCAGGCACCTCGGAGCCGCCCGACACCACAAGACCGGTCTCGATGTTCTCCTTCACCGTCATGCTCGAGAAGATCATGCGGCCCTGCGGCACGTAGGCGAGACCTTTCGCCACGCGCTCGTAGCTCGGCAGCGCGCTGAGCTCGGCGCCTTCCATGCTCACCGAGCCGCTCTTGGTCGGAACGATGCCCATCAGCGACTTCATCAGCGTGGTCTTGCCCATGCCGTTGCGGCCCATGATCGCAACGATCTCATTGGGCGCCACCGACACGTTGAGGCCGTGCAGCACTTCGCTCTGGCCGTAAGCGACGTGAAGATCCGAAATAGCCAGCATCAGAACGCCTCCTTAGTGCCCGAGATAAACTTCAATGACCTTCGGGTCGTTCTTCACTTTATCCATCGTGCCTTCCGAAAGGATCTGGCCCTGATGCAGCACCGTGACCTTGTGCGCGATGTCCTCGACGAATTTCATGTCGTGCTCGATGACCAGCACCGAGCGGTCCTTGATGATGCGGTTGAGCAGCTCGGCGGTCTTGGCGCGCTCGCTGACGCTCATGCCGGCCACGGGTTCATCCAGCATCAGGAGATCCGGGTCCTGGATCAGCAGCATGCCGATCTCGAGCCATTGCTTCTGGCCGTGGCTGAGCAGGGCTGCGCTCATGTCGAGGCGGTCCTTCAGGAAGATCATCTCGGCGACTTCATGAACCCGGTCCCGCACGGTTGCGTCGCGCGTGAAGGTCAGCGCGCCGAACACGGTGCGTCCGCGCGGAAACGAAATTTCCGAGATTCTCGAACACGGTGAGATCGTCGTAGATCGACGGGGTCTGGAACTTGCGGCCGACGCCGGCCTTGACGATCTGGTTCTCCTTCAGCTTCGTCAGCTCGGTGCCGCGAAACGCGATCGAGCCTGAGGTGGCCTTGGTCTTTCCGCAGATCAGGTCGAGCACCGTGGTCTTGCCGGCGCCGTTGGGGCCGATGATGACGCGGATCTCGTTCTCCTCGACATAGAAGGAGAGATCGTTCACCGCCTTGAAGCCGTCAAACGACACCGTGAGTCCTTCGACCGCGAGCAGGAAAGGTTTCGGTTGATGACCGATCAGCATGATGTCCTCCTCACTCTGCCGGCGCGCCGTCGGCGACGGAATTGTCGGTCCAGCCGTTCGCGGACTTCGGCTTGCGTGACGAGATCAGCCGGTCGATCCGCGGCTGGACGTAATCCTGCCAGATGCCGGCGAGGCCGTTGGGGAAAGCGAGGACCACGGCGATGAACAGTCCGCCGAGACCGAACAGCCAGAGTTCGGGGAAGGATTCCGAAAGGCTGGTCTTGGCGAAATTGACGAGCATGGTTCCGTAGACGGCGCCGAGGATCGAGAGCCGGCCGCCGACCGCGGTATAGATCACCATCTCGATCGACGGCACGATGCCGACAAAGGACGGCGACATGAATCCGACCTGCAGCGCGAACATGGCGCCGCCGATGGCGGCGAAGATGGCGCCGACGCAGAAGGCGAAGATCTTGAAGTTGGCGACGCTGTAGCCGGAGAAGCGGACCCGGTCCTCCTGGTCGCGCATCGCGACCAGGATGCGGCCGAGCTTCGAGTGCCGGATGAACTGTGCGATGAAGATGCAGACGAACAGCAGGCCTACCTCGAAGAAGTAGAGCACGACCTTGGCGTGGTCGGGACGGATATCCCATCCCTTCAGCGTGCGCAGGTCGGTCATGCCGTTGATGCCGCCGGTGTAGCCCTGCTGGCCCACGATCAGGATGGTCAGGATCGCGGCGACGGCCTGCGTGATGATGGCGAAGTAAGTACCGCCGACGCGGCGCTTGAACATCGCCGCACCGATGATCAGGGCAAATAAGCCCGGCACCAGAATGACCGCGGCAATCGTAAAGGTGAGGCTGTGGAAGGGCTGCCAGAACAACGGCAGCGCGGTGATCTGATTCCAGTCCATGAAATCGGGAATGCCGGGGGTCGACTGGATCTTGGTGTTCGCGACGCTCGACGCTTCGAGCTTGAGAAACATCGCCATGCAGTAACCGCCGAGACCGAAGAACACGCCCTGCCCCAGGCTGAGAATGCCGCCATAGCCCCAGCAGATCACCAGGCCGAGCGCCACGAACGCGTAAGTGAGGTATTTCGCGACGAGGTTGAGCCTGAAGACATCGAGACAGAGCGGCAGGATCACCACCAGGAAGACGGCGAGCACCAGGATCCCGATAAGCTCCGATCGATTGGTAAAGCGATTGTCGGTCATGGCTCAGCCCTCTTGTTATTTGCGGACCTTGAGGGCGAACAGACCCTGCGGCCGCAGCATCAGAATTCCGACAACCGCGAGCAGCGTCAGCACCTTCGCCATCGATCCCGACATGAAGAATTCGAGGGTCGATTGCGTCTGGGAGATCGAGAAGGCCGATGCGATGGTGCCGAGCAGGCTCGCGGCGCCGCCGAATACGACCACCAGGAAGGTGTCGACGATATAGAGCTGGCCTGATGTGGGCCCGGTCGAGCCGATCATGGTGAAGGCGCTGCCGGCGACGCCGGCGATGCCGCAGCCAAGCGCAAAAGTGAGACGATCGACTTTCGCGGTATTGATGCCGACGGCGCCCGCCATGATGCGGTTCTGCACCACGGCGCGGACCTGGCGGCCCCAGCGCGACTTGTACATGATGTAGGCGACCGCCATCGTGATCAGCAGTGTCAGCACCATCACGAAGATGCCGTTGATCGGCACCTCGATGCTGTCGGTGACCTTGAGCGAGCCCAGCATCCACTGCGGCAGTTCGACACCGACCTCACGCGCGCCGAAAATCGAGCGATAGGCCTGCTGCAGCATCAGGCTGAGGCCCCAGGTGGCGAGCAGCGTATCGAGCGGTCGCTTGTAGAGATGACGTATCAGCACCCACTCCACCAGCATCCCCAGCGCACCGGAGGCCAGGAACGCCAGTATCATCGCGAGGAAGAAATAGCCGCTGAACAAGCCCGGCAGATAGGTCTGGAATAAATTCGACGTCATCCAGGTGACGTAGGCGCCGAGGATCATGAACTCGCCATGCGCCATGTTGATGACGCCCATCTGGCCGAAGATGATCGCAAGACCCAGCGCCATCAGAACGTAGACAGAAAACAGGATCAGGCCCGCAAAACCCTGCATGACGAAGATGGAGCCCAGATCGCCAATCGAATAGTCGCCGAACATCGATGTTCTCCGCCTGAGGAAGGGTCCCGCGTCGCAAGAAGATTCGCGACGCGGGGTCGTGAAGCGTGGATTGACGATCCACGCCAGGGAGCTCGGGGAAGATTGCGGGGAATTCCGCGCGCTTACTGGTAGCCCTTCGGGAACGGATCGGGCTCGACCAGATCGGCGGTCTCGAAGATCAGCTCGAACTGGCCGTCGAGCTTGGCCTTGCCGACGCGCGTCTTCGACCAAAGGTGATGGTTTTCATGGATGCGCACGTAGCCTTCGGGCGCGCCCTTGAATTCGATGCCTGGCGAGGCGGCTGCGATCTTGTCGACATCGAAGCTGCCGGCCTTCTCGCAGGTCAATTTCCACAGCCACGGGCCGAGATAGGCAGCCTGCGTCACGTCGCCGATCACGGTCTTCTCGCCCCACATCTTCTTGAAGGCGGCCACGAACTCCTTGTTGTTGGCATTGTCGAGCGACTGGAAGTACTTCATGCAGGCATAGGCGCCTGCGATGTTCTCGCCGCCGATGCCGTCGATTTCGTCCTCGGTCACCGAGATCGTCAGCAGCGCCTGCTTCGAAAGATCGACGCCGGCCGCCTTGAGCTGCTTGTAGAAGGCGACGTTCGAACCGCCGACCACGTCGGTGAAGATCACGTCGGGCTTGGTCAGCTTGATCTTGTTGATCACCGAATTGAACTGGGTGCTGCCGAGCGCGTAATATTCCTCGCCGACGACCTTGCCCTTCAGCACGTTCTCGACGTGCTTGCGCGCGATCTTGTTCGAGGTGCGCGGCCAGATGTAGTCCGAGCCGATGAAGAAGAACGATTTGGCGCCCTTCTCCTTGGCGATCCAGTTCAGGCCCGCGAGAATCTGCTGGGTGGCTTCCTGGCCGGTGTAGATGACGTTCTTGGACTGCTCGAGACCTTCATAGAAGGTCGGATAATAGAGCATGCCGTTGTACTGCTCCACGACCGGCAGCACTGCCTTGCGGGATGCCGAGGTCCAGCAGCCCATGATCGCCGCGACCTTGTCGTTGACGAGCAGCTTCTTGGCCTTTTCGGCAAACGTCGGCCAGTCGCTGGCGCCGTCTTCCTGGATGAACTTGATCTTGCGCCCGAGCACGCCGCCGGCGGCGTTGATCTGTTCGATCGCGAGCTTTTCAGCCTGGATCGAGCCGGTTTCCGAAATCGCCATCGTGCCGGTGGCCGAGTGAAGGATGCCGACCGTGACTTCAGTATCGGTTACCGCGAGCCCGGTCGTATTGACCGTGGCGGTTGCAGGACCGGCCCCGAACGAGGGCCGCGGAAGCATCGAAATGAGCGGCAGTGCCGCCGCGCCCAGCAGCAGTTTGCGGCGAAGCGGCGACGGCAGGCCCTTGTTTGGTTCGTCTGACATGAGCACCCCATTTTGGTTCGAGAACGCTTATTGGTCAGGCGAGGATTGCCTAGAATTGTGCACTGCACAGATACGCAAGATCGCGTATATTGCACCGCAAAATAGCGACGTAGGTTTTGGTACGGAGTTTGCTGGCTACGCAGGGGGTCAGTTGAACCGGGCAGGAGCAGCAAAGTGGCAGGGCGGCAGCGGATAGACCGCGTCAGGCGCCAATATAATCAATGGGTGGCGAACCAGACGCTGGAAGACTATGCGCTGCGCTTCACCGCCAAGAGCGCGCGGCGATGGTCGGCCGCCCGCGTCGCCAATACGGCGCTCGGCGCGATCTCTTTTCTCGCCCTCGAAGCCATCGGCGGCACCATTACGCTGAATTACGGCGCCACCAACGCCACGGTGGCCATCCTGGTCGTCAGCGTCATCATCTTCTTTTGCGGCCTGCCGATTGCCTATCATGCCGCCAAATGCGGCATCGATATCGACCTGCTGACCCGCGGCGCGGGGTTCGGCTACATCGGCTCGACCATCACCTCGCTGATCTACGCCTCCTTCACCTTCATCTTCTTCGCGCTCGAGGCGGTCATTCTCGCCGCTGCGCTGGAGATGTGCTTCGGCATCCCACGCCCGCTCGGCTATCTCATCAGCGCGGTCGTCATCATTCCGCTGGTGACCTACGGCATCACCCTGATCAGCCGCTTTCAATTGTGGACGCAGCCGATCTGGATCATCCTTCACATCCTGCCCTTTCGTCGCGATCGCCTACGCCAACCCGCACTCGTTCACCGAGTGGCGCAAATTCGCCGGCGAGCATGGCGATCCCGGCGGCCATCTCGATCTGCTGCTGTTTGGCACCGCGGCATCGGTGGTGTTTTCGCTGGTGGCGCAGATCGGCGAGCAGGTCGACTTCCTGCGATTTCTGCCGCGCGACCGGCGAACCTCGCGCACGTCGTGGTGGATCGCGCTGTTAAGCGCCGGCCCCGGCTGGATCATCTTCGGCGCGCTCAAGCTGCTGCTGGGCTCGTTCCTCGCCTACTTTGCGCTCAGCCACGGCGTCTCCAGCGAGCACGCCGCCGAGCCTGCGCACATGTATCTCGAAGCGTTTCGTTACGTGCTGTCGCAGCCCGACCTGGCGCTGGCGCTGACCGGCACCTTCGTCATTCTCTCCCAGCTCAAGATCAACGTCACCAACGCCTATGCCGGCTCGATCGCCTGGTCGAACTTCTTCTCGCGCCTGACCCACAGCCATCCCGGCCGCGTGGTCTGGCTGGTGTTCAACGTCATGGTCGCGCTGCTGCTGATGGAAATCGGCGTCTACAAGGCGCTGGAGCAGACGCTGGCGCTGTATTCCAACGTCGCCATCGCCTGGGTCGGCGCGCTGGTCGCCGATCTCGTCATCAACAAGCCGCTCGGCCTGCGCCCGCAGCATATCGAGTTCAAGCGCGCCCATCTCTACGACATCAATCCGGTCGGCGTCGGCGCGATGACGATCGCGACCATCGTTTCGATCAGCGCGTTCTACGGCCTGTTCGGGCCGACGGCGAAGGCGCTATCTGCTTTCGTGGCGCTCGCAGCCGCCTTCGTCACCGCGCCCTTGATCGCATGGGCGACTGACGGAAAATATTACATCGCGCGCAAGCCCAAGCGTAGCTGGCAGAATCTCGAAGCGATCCAGTGCTGTATCTGCGAGCATTCGTTCGAACCGGAGGACATGGCCTCCTGCCCCGCCTATGCCGGCCCGATCTGCTCGCTGTGCTGTTCGCTCGATGCGCGCTGCCACGATCTCTGCAAGCCGCATGCGCGAATTGGCGCGCAGGTGTCGGAGACGCTGGGCAAGATGCTGCCGGCGCCGATCTACGCCCGGATCAATTCCCAGTTCGGGCATTATCTCGGCGTGTTCGCGGTATCCGCCGGCCTCGTCGGGCTGACGCTCGGGCTGATCTACCTGCAGACGTCCGCGACGGTTGCGGTCGACAATCTGCTTCTGTCCGACGTGCTGTGGAAGGTGTTCTTTGCGCTGACCATCATCATCGGCGTGGTGGCGTGGCTGTTCGTGCTGGCACAACAGAGCCGCCGCGCGGCGGAGGCCGAAACGCGGCGGCAGACCACGCTGCTGATCCAGGAAATCGACGCGCACAAGCGCACCGATGCCGAACTGCAGCGTGCCAAGGAGGTCGCGGAATCCGCCAACCTCGCCAAGAGCCGCTATGTGGTGGGCCTGAGTCACGAACTGCGCTCGCCGCTGAACGCGATCTCGGGATATGCGCAGTTGCTGGAGCAGGATTCCGGCCTCGCCACCAAGCCGCGCGACCAGGTCCGCGTGGTCCGCCGCAGCGCCGATCATTTGTCGGGACTGATCGACGGCATTCTGGATATTTCCAAGATCGAGGCCGGCCGGCTCTATCTGTCGCGCGACGAGGTACGGTTGAGCGAGTTTCTCGAGCAGCTCGTCGGGATGTTTCGCGTCCAGGCCGCTGCCAAGGGTATCGACTTCGTTTTCAAGCGGCCGTCGGTCCTGCCGCTCGTCGTGTATGCCGATGAAAAGCGCCTGCGCCAGGTTCTGATCAACCTGCTGTCGAATGCGTTGAAGTTCACACAGACCGGCAGCGTGCGGTTCGTCGTGCATTACCGCAGCCCGGTGGCGGAGTTCGAGATCATCGACACCGGCCCCGGTATCCAGGCCAGCGATCTCGAACGCATCTTTGCGCCATTCGAACGCGGCGCGCTCGGTGTCTCGCAGCCGCAGACCGGTACCGGTCTCGGCCTCACCATCAGCCGGCTGCTTGCGGGCGTGATGGGCGGCGATATCAAGGTGACGAGCGAAGTCGGCAAAGGCAGCACCTTCCGCGTCAAGATCCTGCTGTCGGAAGTCACCAATCCGACGCGGATCGCGCCGGTGGAAGCGCCGATCTTCGGCTATCACGGCCCGCGCAAGACCATCCTGATCACCGACGACGATCCGACCCAGCGCGATCTGTTGCGCGAGGTGCTGACGCCGCTCGGCTTTATCCTGCTCAGCGCCCCCGACGGCGCCGGCTGTCTCGCACTGGCGCAGCATTGCCGGCCCGATCTGTTTCTGCTCGATATCTCGATGGCCGGCATGGACGGATGGACGGTGGCGGAAACGCTGCGCGCGAACGGCCATCATCAGGCCCGCATCCTGATGGTATCCGCGAGCGCACTGGAGGCGCACGGCGCGCCGCTGGCGCAGCCGTTCCATGACGGCTATCTGATGAAGCCGATCGATATCCCGCGGTTGCTGGAGACCATTCGGCAGCTCCTGAAGATCGAATGGCAGTATGAGGTCGAGCAAATTGCCGTGCCGCACTGGAAACCGGAGACCGGATCGCGGCCGCCGGTGAAATATGTGGAGGAACTGATCGGGCTCGGGCAACTCGGTTACATTCGCGCGATCCAGGTCAAGCTGGATGAAATCGGTAATGACTATCCCCAGCATTCCGATTTCGTCTCGCAAATGCGCTCGCTGGTCGATCGCTTCGATCTCGATCAGTACATGGCGACGTTAAAGACCTTGCACAGCTATGATCACTGAACAAAAAAAGCGCGATGTCGCCCTCGTCGTCGACGATTTGCCGGAGACGCTGCGGCTGCTCACCGACGCGCTCGACGGCGCCGGCATGACGGTCATGGTCGCGCTCGATGGCGCGGCCGCGATGCGGATCGTCGACCAGATCACGCCCGACATCGTGCTGCTCGATGCCATGATGCCCGGCATGGACGGATTCGAGACCTGCCGGCGGCTGAAGCGCGACGCCGGTCTGGACCACGTTCCGATCATCTTCATGACGGGGCTTGCCGAAACCGAACACATCGTCCGCGGCCTGGAGGCCGGCGGCGTCGACTATGTGACCAAGCCGATTGCAGTCGAAGAAATGCTGGCGCGGATTCGCGTCCACCTCGCCAACGCAAGGCTGACCCAGAGCGCCCGCGCCGCGCTCGACGTCTCCGGCCGCTATCTGCTGGCCGTGAACAGCGCGGGCAAGATCATGTGGGCGACGCCGCAGGCGCAGAAACTGCTGTCGGATACGCTTAGCCCCGATGGCGACGACGATGTCGTGCTGCCGGAGCCGATCCCGCAATGGCTCGATCAGGCCCGCATGGGCAAGGCCGGATCGAAGGCCGCCATCATGGCCGCCCTTCCCGGCAACGAACAGCTTCGGCTGCAGTACATGGGCAAACTGGGTGCGAACGAATTCCTGCTGCGGCTCGCCAAGGATTCCGGCAGCGAGACGCCGGCGGAGTTCTCCAGCGAGCTCGGGCTGACGGCACGCGAGGGAGAGGTGCTGTCGTGGTTATCCAAGGGCAAGACCAACCGCGACATCGCGCAGATTTTGGGCCTCTCCCCGCGCACCGTCGACAAGCATCTCGAGCAGATCTATTCCAAGCTCGGCGTCGAGAACCGCACCGCCGCAGCCGCAATCGCGGTGAATGCGAAGAACCGGAAGGGGTGAGCTTCTCCGTATTGTGGCCTGTCGTCGCCCGGCTTGACCGGGCGATCCCAGTATTCCAGAGACAATTGTGATTTATTAAGACGCCGCGGCGTACTGGATGCCCCGCCTTCGCGGGGCATGACGACGGAAAGCTCAGTTAGAGGCCACCGCCAGCTTCCGCGGCCCTGAATTGCCCGGACCGGTCTGCGCGATCAGCCGCTTCAGTTCCGGAATGCAGGAACCGCAATTGGTGCCCGCCTTCAGTTTCGCGCCGATGTCGGCGGCGGAACGCGCGCCTGCGGCGATGGTCTCGCAGATCGTGTTGCGGCCGACGCCGAAGCACGCGCACACGATGGGACCGGCATTGGCGAGACCATCGGCCGACTTGCCCGACAGCAGCATGCGGCGCTGGTCGTTGCCGAGCGTATCCGCTACGAACAGGTCCTTGACGACGTTCCAGTCGCCAGCATCCCGCGCGGGCCCGACGAACAGGCAGGTGTCGATACGGTCGCCACTAAAGGACGCGGCGCGATAGACCCCGCCGCCGAAATCCACGTATTCGGCGACGTCGTCGCGCGCAAAGGATTTCAGCCAGGACTGCCAGCCCGCCAGATCGGCATTATCGGCGAACAGGTAGCCATGCCCGCCATTGACGGCGACGCGCGCCGACCATGCATGCGCGGGCAGTTCGAGCGGCTTGCGCGACAGCGCGAAGCCCCGGAACACATATTCGTAAGGCGCGATCGAGGCCGGCGTCGCCTTGTTCTCGGGCTGGCCCGAGAACGGATCGGTGTAAGGCGCCACCAGCGAACCGACGCGCGCGCCGGTCGCATTGGCCTCGCTCCAGTGGATCGGCGCGAACAGCATGCCGCGCTGCTGGCGTTCGCTGACGATGACGCGAAGCGTGCATTGCCCATAGTCGGTGGTGACCCGCGCAAAATCGCCGTCGGCGACGCCAAACTTCAGGGCATCGTCGGGATGGACCTCGACAAAAGGCTCCGGCAGATGCTGGCCGAGCCGCGGGCTTTCGCCCGTGCGCGTCATGGTGTGCCACTGGTCGCGGATGCGGCCGGTGTTCAGCCGCAACGGCCGCGCAGCCGTGGTCTCGCTCCGCAAAGCCGGAATCTCGGGTGCGATGAAGCGGCCCTTGAAATCGTTGGCAAAAAATCCGCCATCAGCGAAGAAGCGCGCTTGCGGATCCGCGCCCTGCCGGACCGGCCACTGCACCGGCGCCATCGCATCGAAGTCGTCATCCGACAGCGACACGAGCGCGCCGATGTCGAAATCGCGTCCGCCACCGTTCTCGAACGCCGAGAGCGCGGCGTGCTCGCGAAAGATATCCGCAGCCGTTGTGAAGCTGAACGCCGCGCCATGGCCGAGGCGCTTGGCGACTTCGCCCATGATCCACCAGTCGGCCCGCGCCTCGCCCGGTGCACTCAGGAACGCGCGCTGCCGCGAGATGCGCCGCTCCGAATTGGTCACGGTGCCGGATTTCTCGCCCCAGGCCTGCGCCGGCAGCAGCACATGCGCGCCCACGTCGACCGTGTCGTTGGAAATTACGTTCTCGGAAACGACGAATAGCTCGAGTTTCTTCAGCGCCTCACGAACGATGTCGGCGTTCGGCAGCGACACCGCCGGATTGGTGCCCATCACCCACAGCGCCTTGATCTCGCCGCGCGCGACCGCCTCGAACATCTGCACCGCCTTCAGCCCCTCATGGGTGGCGATGCGCGGCGCCTTCCAGAACCGGCGGACGCGATCGATGTCCGGCGGCGAAAACCCCATGTGCGCGGCGAGCTGGTTGGCGAGCCCGCCGACCTCGCGCCCGCCCATTGCGTTGGGCTGCCCGGTCAGCGAGAACGGCGATGCGCCAACCTTGCCGATCCGGCCCGTCGCGAGGTGGCAATTGACAATGGCGTTGACCTTGTCGGTGCCCTGCGCCGACTGGTTGACGCCTTGCGAATACATCGTGACCACGCGCGGCGTCTTGGCAAACATCTGGAAGAATGTCGCGACATCCTGCTCGGACAGGCCGGTCGCAATCGCGGTAGCGCCGGCGCTGCCGGCCATGCTGCGTGCACGCGCGATCGCGTCGTCGAAGCCCGTCGTGTAGCGGTCTATATAATCCCGATCGAGCGCACCGTTATCGGCGAGGTGAACCAGCAGCCCGCTGAACAACGCGGTATCGGTACCCGGCTTCGATCCCAGGAACAGATCGTCGATCGCCGACGGTATCGGTCTCGGCGCGGATCGATCACGACGATGCGCGCGCCGCGCTGCTGCTTGTTGCACGAGCACCGCTGGTACAGCACCGGATGGCACCAGGCCGCATTCGAGCCGACCAGCACCAGCAGGTCAGCCTCGTCGAGATCTTCATAGCATCCGGGAACTGTATCGGCGCCGAACGCGCGGCGGGTGGCCTGCAACCGACGAGGCCATGCACAGCCTCGAATTGGTGTCGACATTGGCGCTGCCGATGAAGCCCTTCATCAGCTTGTTGGCGACGTAGTAGTCCTCGGTCAGCAACTGGCCAGAGAGATAGAATGCGACAGCACCCGGGCCGTCGCGCGCGATGATGTGCTGGAACCGGTGCGCGACATGGTCGAGCGCGTCGCTCCAGGCCACCCGCTCCATGGTCCCCTTGCCGCAGCGGATCATCGGGTACAGCAGACGGGTGGTCAGACCGAGCGTCTTGCTCGAGCGCCGAGCCCTTCGAGCACAGCCGGCCGAAATTGGCCGGATGTTCGGGATCGCCGAACTCGCAGCGCCGCCCCGCCCGTTCGGCGTCGCCAGGATGCCCGCAGCCAACGCCACAATAGGCACAGGTGGTGCGCGTGGCACGCAGGTTTGGATCGACGGCGGTCATTTTGCCAACCTGATCATGCCGCCTCTGAACGTGTGGCAAGCGAGCGGCCGAACATCATGTCGGCGCGAATTCTTTGCGTCGGCTGCCGCGTGCGGATCAATTCGAGATACCAGAGCGCGTCGCCGACATCGCCGATCAGGACCGCGCCGGTCAGCCGTCCGTCCGCGACCACGAGTTTCTTGTAGGTACCGTGGTTGATGTCGGAGAGCACGATGTTCTCGCTGCCGTCACCGCCCATGAAATCGCCTGCCGAGAACACGCTGACGCCGGAGACTTTCAGGTTGGTCGCGACGACGCTGCCGGCATAACGGGCCTCGCGGCCCGCGAGGTGCCGCGCCAGCACCCGCGCCTGCTCATAGGCCGGCTCGACCAGGCCGTAGCAGATGCCGCGATGCTCGGCGCATTCGCCGATCGCAAACACGTCCGAAGCGCCGGTTTGCAGATGATCATCGACCATGATGCCGCGGTTGACGGCAATGCCGGCGTCTTTCGCCAGCGCGATGTTCGGCCGGATGCCGGCGGCAAAGATCACGGCGTCGGCCTCGATCCGGCGGCCATCCACCAGTTCGACGCCCTCGACGCGAAGTCTCGCCATGGATGCGGGGGCGGTGTTGGCGTTGAGCAGGATCTCGATGCCCTTGCGCTCGACGAGGGATTTCAGGAGTTCGGCCGCGGGCGCGTCGAGCTGGCGCTCCATCAGGCGGTCCATCAGATGCACCAGCGTTACCGGCGCGCCGGCCTTGGCCAGGCCGTAGGCCGCTTCAAGGCCGAGCAAGCCGCCGCCGACCACCACCACGCGCTTCCTCTGCGCCGCCAGCGTCAGCAACAGATCGACGTCGCGGCTGTCGCGGAACGTATGGACGCCGGCAAGGTCGGCGCCGGGTACGTTCAGCCGCAGCGGCGACGAGCCGGTGGTCAGGACCAGTTTCGAAAACGGAACGCTCTCTTCGTTCGCTATCTTGATTTCGCGGCGGCCGACATCGATCTCGGTGGCGAGGCAACCGTATTTCAAGGTCACGCCGCGGTCGCGCCACCACGCGGCGGGCCGGAGTTCGATATCCTGCGAGGTGGTCTCGCCGGCCAGCACCGACGACAGCAGCACGCGATTATAGGCGAGCCGCGGTTCGTCCCCGATCACGGCGATGGCGTAGCGGCCCAATGCGACCTTGGCCAATTCGTCGACCAGACGGGCAGCGGCCATGCCGTTGCCGACGATTACCAGCGGCTCGCTCATCGCGTATCCTCACTCGGCGGCTTGAGCGCCGCCGTAGGCTTCCGAGATCATGTAGCCGGACAGCGTGCCGTAAGCTGCGGTCCATGCATCAGCGACATCGGCTGTCCACGCCTCGCCGAGGCCCTTTTCGCAGCGTCCACAACAAAGCACCGCCGACGACGGGATAGTGTTCCGGCTTGGCGCCATAGCCGACGTGGCGCTTTGCCAATGCGCTGGCGGCCGGCAACACCGATTCGAGATTGCTCAACCCGTTCACCACCACGGCCAGCGTCGCCATCAGCTTCTTGCGCTGTTCTTTCAGGTCGGCGGGAAACATCGCCCTCACCGTCGGCGCAACTTCGAACAGGCGATCGTAGAATAGAACGGCAGCCTGCTCCGAAATCGGCGCGACTTTGGCGAAACTCTCCTGAACCAGATTGACTTGTGTTGGATTCCCCAATCTCTCCTTGCGTGTTAAGGGCAATCCCGTTAGTTGCCGCGGCGGCAGCAATAGTTCACCGCCACAACTCCAAGAGCGACTACGCCGCCTCGACGAAGCGATGCCGCTCGTAGAGGAATTCGAGCACGCGCTGCCGGCACTTGAGATAGCCGGGGTTGGTCGCGAGCTCGAGCCGCTTGCGCGGCCGCGCCAGTGGCACTTCCAGCACTTCGCCGATCCGCGCGCTCGGCCCGTTGGTCATCATCACGATGCGGTCCGACAGCAGCACGGCCTCGTCGACATCGTGCGTGATCATCAGGATGGTGTTGCCGAGTTTCTGGTGCAGCGCCATCACCGAGTCCTGCAGATGCGCGCGGGTCAGCGCGTCGAGCGCGCCGAAGGGCTCGTCGAGCAAAAGCACCTTCGGCTCCATCGCCAGCGCGCGCGCAATGCCGACGCGCTGCTTCATGCCGCCGGAAATTTCGCTGGGACGCTTGTCCTTGGCGTGCGCCATCTGCACCAGGTTGAGATTATGCATTACCCAGGCGTCGCGCTCGGCGCGGGTCTTTGTCGAAGAAAATACCTTGTCGACGCCGAGCCTGACGTTTTCATAGACCGTCAGCCAGGGCAGCAGGCTGTGGTTCTGGAACACCACCGCGCGATCCGGTCCCGGCGAATTGACCTCGCGGTTCTCCAGCAGCACGCAGCCGCTGGTGCAGTCGGTGAGGCCGGCGACGATGTTGAGCAGCGTGGACTTGCCGCAACCGGAATGGCCGATGATCGAGACG
>CAWBRL010000045.1:0-41256 GCA_963791165.1 uncultured Alphaproteobacteria bacterium
GCCCCCAGCACGTCCTTCTGCATCTTGCCGCCGTAAAAATGAAAGAACGGGACGGCTGCGTCGTGGCGAAGCGGGCCGGTGGCGAGGCGGCGGTCGAGTTCGGCGAGCACGTTCTTGGTCATGGCATGGGCGTCGGCGAGCGGCTGAGAGCCGATCTCGACCCACACCAGTTCGACCAGTTCGGCATCGGCATGGATCACGCCTTCGACGCGATGGGCGATCGAGGAAGCATCCGCGGTGAAGAAGCGCGTATCGAAACGGCGGACGCGGCCGGGCGGGGTGATCGCGCGTGCGATCAGGAACAGGCTGGACGGATCGGGCAGCAGGCCCGCTTCCGTGAACGGCTTCCAGGCGCCTTCGAGCTTCACCGGCTTGTCGACCTTGCGGCCGAGGCAGAGCCCCAGCAGGGTTTCCTCGCAGGCTTCACGGATCGCGGCAACCGCAAGTGCACGTGCGCGAGATGGTACGATCTTCGGGCTGCCTTTGAGCAGATTCGTTTCGAGCTCGCTGGAAATCGGAGCCGCGACGGGGACGCGGTTGTCGGACTTGTCGACACGGCCGCCGGGAAAGACATATTTGCCCGGCATGAACACGACGTTGTCGTGGCGTTTGCCGACCAGGACCTTCGGCTTCTCGCCGGAGCGATCGATCAGGATCAGCGTTGCCGCGTCCTTGGGCCGAAAATAAGGATGGTGATCGGCTTCTTTTTCTTCTCTTGCGGCGGTCGCAGCTTCGGTCATTCCGTCCCCATTTTTTGCTTTTGTCGCGTTCGGTTTAGCTAGACCGGAGGAATGTCGCTAGGGGCATTCTCGTCAAAGCCGTGCATGCGCAGTGCCCATTGGAAGCCGACCACAGCACTTCACCGGCTGCAGCAACGCGAGCGATGCGATGAAGGTGAATGATCAAGATCGCCAGTTGCAGCCAGATCGCCGGCGAATAATTGGTTTCGATCCACAGCACGGCCGGTACCACGATGTGGCCGACGATGACGATCACGAGATAAGCGGGCAGGTCGTCCGCCCGATGCGGCGTGTAGTCGAGACCGCAGACCGAGCAGTGGTCATCGACCTTCAGGAAGGCGCGAAACAGCTTGCCTTGGCCGCAGCGGGGGCAGCGGCCTCGAAAGCCGCGCTTCATCGCGGTCCAGAGGTCGCGCTTCTCGGCCTGCACGGTATCCCGGGTCCAGACTGGCGTCGCAGTGTTCACCGTTTCCATGACTTGCCTTTCTTCGATTTGCCGGGTTTTGGTTTGCCCGGCTTGCGATCCTTCTTACGCGGGCTGCGGCCCGGATGCGCCTTCGACGGTGTAGCCTGCGCTCTCGAACCTTCGCGCGCGCCATCGCGCTTTCTGCCGCGCGGAATGACCTGACCTTCCGACAACAATTCGAACCGCAATGCGCCGGCCACCGGTGCAGCTTCTACCAGACGTACATCGACAACGTCACCCAGCCGGTGCATCGCACCGCTGCGTGAGCCGACGAGCGCGTGACGGGTCTCGTCGTAATTGTAGTACTCGGTGCCGAGCGTGCGGATCGGGATCAGCCCGTCGGCGCCGGTATCAGATAACTTCACGAACAGCCCGGCGCGGGTAACGCCGGAAATACGGCCCTGAAACGTCGCGCCGATGCGGTCGGCGAGGAAATGTGCGATCAGCCGGTCGGCTGTCTCGCGTTCCGCCTTCATGGCGCGCCGCTCGGTAACGGAAATCTGCGCCGCGACTTCGCTTAGGGTTTCCAGCAACTCAGTCTCGGGCAACGCGCCTTCGCCGAGGCCGAGCGCGCGGATCAGTGCGCGATGCACGATCAGGTCCGCGTATCGCCTGATCGGCGAAGTGAAATGCGCGTAGCGGCGAAGGTTGAGGCCGAAATGGCCGTAATTTTCCGCCGAATATTCCGCCTGCGCCTGCGAGCGCAGCACCACCTCGTTGACAAGCGGTTCGTAATCCTCGCCGCGAACCTGGCCGAGCACCCGATTGAACAGAGCAGGGCGCAACGCACCGGTTTTTGCGAACGGCAGATCGAGCGTTTTCAGGAATTCCTGGAGGTTGTGAACCTTCTCCTGCGACGGCTCATCGTGCACCCGGTAGATAAGCGGCAACGCCTTCTTTTCAAGCATCTCGGCCGCGGCGACGTTGGCGAGGATCATAAACTCCTCGATCAGCTTATGTGCGTCGAGCCGCTCGGGCACGATGACGCGATCGACTGACCCGTCGCTCTTGAGCAGGATTTTTCGTTCGGGCAAATCCAGATCGAGCGGATCGCGCTCGTCGCGTGCAAGCTTGACCAGCGCGTAGGCCGCGTAGAGCGGCTTCAGGATCGGTTCGAGCAGAGGGCCGGTGGCGTCGTCGGGCCGACCGTCGATCGCGGCCTGCGCCTGCGCGTAATGCAGCTTGGCGGCCGAGCGCATCAGCACGCGATGAAAGCTGTGCGAACGCTTGCGGCCGTCGGGGCCGATCACCATCCGCACCGCGAGCGCGCCGCGCGCCTCGCCCGGCACCAGCGAACAGAGATCGTTGGAGATGCGCTCGGGCAGCATCGGCACCACGCGGTCGGGGAAGTACACCGAGTTGCCGCGCGTCAGCGCATCACGGTCCAGCGCGGAGCCCGGCCGCACATAGAAGGCGACGTCGGCAATGGCGACATGGACGACGTAGCCGCCTTTGTTGTTCGGATCGTTATCAGGCGCGGCATGCACTGCGTCGTCATGATCCTTGGCGTCGGGCGGATCGATGGTGACGAGCGGCAGGTCGCGCCAGTCCTCGCGGCCCTTCAGTGTCGCAGGCTGTGCTTCCTCCGCTTCGCGCACGGCGGAGGGAGAGAACGCTTGCGGAATTTCATGGGCGTGGATCGCGATCAGGCTGATCGCCTTCTCGGTCGACAGCGAGCCGAGCCGCTCCTTCACCTTGCCCGAGGCCAGGCCATAGCCGCGCGTGCGCACGAGATCGACGCTGACGAGGTCGCCGTCCTCGGCGCCGCCGGTATCCGGCGGCGCGATGTTCAATTCGCGCCCGGCCTGCTTCTTGTCGACCGGAACGAGCCGGCCGCCGCCGCCGGGGGCTTTGCGGAAGATGCCGAGCAGCCGCGTGCGGGCGTGATCGAGCACCTTGATGACGCGGCCGCGATAGAGCGCGCCTTCGCCCTCATCCAGCTTCTCGACACGCATCAGCGCGCGGTCGCCGACGCCGGCCGCCGTGCCCGGCTGCGGGCGGCGCGGCACGTGAATGCGGATTTTCGGCGCCGGGCCGCTTTCCTCGGTGTCCCATTCGGTGGGCGTAGCGAGCAATTCGCCGTCGGTGTCGCGGCCGGTGATGTCGGCGACCACGGTCGGCGGCAGGGTGGCGGGCTCGTGGATTTTCCGTCCGCGCCTGGCGACGGTGCCGTCGTCGGCGAGTTCGCGCAGGATCCGCTTCAGCTCGACACGGTCGGCATTTTTCAGGCCGAACTCGCGGGCGATTTCCCGCGTGCCGATCTTGCCTGGATTCGCACGGACAAAGGCGACGATGGCGTCCCGGCTCGGAAAACCATTGTCGTGTTTTGTCTTCACTTATCCCCGGGCCTTGCCCGCGCTCTTCTTCGCGGGCGTCTTGGGTGCAGTGGCGGGCTTCGCCGCCGATGTCTTGGCGGCGGAGGCGACCGGCGCGCGCGCCTTGCTGACGGCTTCCGATTTCGGCTTCACTGCCGCTTTCTTCGCTGCCGCCTTCTTGGCAGGCTTTGGCGCGTCGGGATCGGCAGCCTTGGCAGCGGCCTTCTTCGGCGCGGCCTTCTTCGCTGCAGCCTTCTTGGCGCCGCGCTTCGGCTTGCCGCCGCCCTTGGCGGCGCGCTCGTCGATCAGCGCAATGGCCTCGGCGAGCGTGATCGTCTCGGGCGTCTTGTCGCTCGGGATCGTGGCGTTGACGCCGCCGGCCGTGACGTAAGCGCCATAGCGGCCGTTCTTGACCGCGACGCCGCCAAGGCTCGGATGCTCGCCGAGCGGCTTACCCGGGTCGGCACCGAAGCGGCGACCGCTGGGGCCCTTGGCGATCTTTTCCGCGATCAGCGTCACCGCGCGATTGAGGCCGATGTCGAACACTTCGTCGCCGGCTTCCAGGCTCGCATAGGTCTTTTCGTGACGCACGAACGGGCCGAAGCGGCCGATGCCGGCGGTGATCGGTTCGCCGGTTTCCGGATGTTTTCCAATTTCGCGCGGCAAAGACAGCAGCTTCAGGGCCAGCTCCAATTCCATGTCGCCGGGCGACATGTTCTTCGGGATGCCGGCGCGCCGGGGCTTTTCACCCTCGGCATAATCCTTCTGCTCGCCGAGCTGGATATAAGGGCCGAAGCGTCCGGCCTTCACCGTCACGTCGAGATCGGTGTCCGGATCCTTGCCGAGCACGCGGTCGGCGCTGGCTTCGCCGTCGGCGGCCAGCGGGCGGGTGTAGCGGCATTCCGGATAGTTCGAGCAGCCAACGAAGGCGCCGAACTTTCCGGCCTTCAGATTGAGCTTGCCGGTGCCGCAGGTCGGGCACTGCCTGACGTCGCCGCCATCGGCGCGGGCGGGGTAGATATGCGGTCCCAGCATGTCGTCGAGCGCGTCGAGCACCTCGGAGACACGGAGATCCTTGATGTCGTTGACCGCGCCGATGAAGCCGGTCCAGAACTCCTTGAGCACCTGCTGCCAGGAAATCTCGTTGTTGGAGACGCGGTCGAGCTGTTCTTCCAGATCAGCGGTGAAGTCATACTCCACGTAGCGTGCGAAGAAATTCTCCAGGAACGCGACCACGACGCGGCCCTTGTCCTCGCCATGCAGCCGCTTCTTCTCGAGCTTGACGTAGCCGCGGTCTTTCAGGACCTGCAGGATCGAGGCGTAGGTCGAGGGACGGCCGATGCCGAGCTCTTCCATCCGCTTGACCAGCGACGCTTCCGAAAAGCGCGGCGGCGGTTCGGTGAAGTGTTGCGTGACGGCGAGATCCTGCCGCTTCAGCGCTTCGCCCGCGCTCATGGCGGGGAGGCGGCGTAAATCCTCGTCGTCGCCGTCGTCGTCCTTGCCTTCCTGATAGAGCGCGAGGAAGCCGTCGAATTTTATCACTTGGCCCGAGGCGCGCAGTTCCAGCGTGCGGGCGCCGGCCTTCGCGGCGATATCGACGGTGGTGCGTTCCAGTTCGGCCAATTCCATCTGGCTGGCGATGGTGCGGATCCAGATCAACTCATAGAGTTTGGCCTGATCAACATCGAGGCGGCGGCGCATCTCGGCCGGCCGGCGCGACAGATCGGTCGGGCGGATCGCTTCATGCGCTTCCTGCGCGTTCTTGGCCTTGGTCTGGTACTGGCGCGGGGCGTCCGGCACATAGGCGTTGCCGTAATCCTCGCCGATCACCTTGCGCGCCTGCGTGATCGCGGAGCCGTCGATCTGCACGCCGTCGGTTCGCATATAGGTGATGAGGCCGGTGGTCTCGCCGCCGATATCGATACCTTCATAAAGGCGCTGCGCGATCCGCATCGTGTGCGCCGGCGCGAAGCCGAGCTTGCGGCTGGCTTCCTGCTGCAGCGTCGAGGTGGTGAAGGGCGCCTGCGGATTGCGGCGCGCGGGCTTTGCCTCCACGGTCGAAACCGTGAAGTTCGCCGCCTCAATGGCCTTCTTGAGGTCTTCGGCTTCCGCGCCGGAGCCGATATCGAGCCGCTGGATCTTCTTGCCGTCGGCGCCGACGAGGCGCGCCTCAAAACTGTCGCCGCGCGGCGTCGTCAGCGTCGCGACCAGCGACCAGTATTCGCGGGGTACGAATTTCTCGATCTCGAGTTCGCGGTCGCAGACCAGCCGCAGCGCGACCGATTGCACGCGCCCCGCCGAGCGCGCGCCGGGAAGTTTGCGCCACAGTACCGGCGAGAGCGTGAAGCCGACCAGATAATCCAGCGCACGGCGCGCCATGTAGGCGTCGACCAGCGCGCCGTCGATCTGGCGCGGCGACTTCATCGCGTCGGTCACGGCCTGCTTGGTGATGGCATTGAACACCACGCGCTCGATCTTCTGATCCTTGAGCGCGCGCTTCTCCTTCATCACCTCCAGCACGTGCCAGGAGATCGCTTCGCCCTCCCGATCAGGGTCGGTTGCGAGGATCAGGCGGTCGGCGCCCTTCAAGGCCTTGGCGATGTCGTTGAGCCGGCCGGCCGCCTTGGGATCGACCTCCCAGATCATCTGGAAATTGGCTTCCGGATCGACCGATCCGTTCTTGGCGGGGAGGTCGCGGACATGGCCGAACGAGGCCAGAACCTCGTAGGAGGCGCCCAAATACTTATTGATCGTCTTGGCTTTCGCCGGCAACTCCACGATGACGATATTCATGTCATTCCAATGGCTTACGGGAAAAAGATAAAGGCGGGTTCCGCGAGAACTCGCGGCCCACCGTTTCGACCCGAACATGGGTGGTGAGGCGGCCCCTGTCAAATAGGTAGAAATTGACCGGGGATCGCCGGGATTCGACTTTGTATCTATAGAGTTACGAAATACTTCCTAGAGTTGCGCCTCTAAAGGGGATATTTTTGGGGAATATTGTATGCAATTGGATGCAAATTGTTTGAGCAAGGCTGGGGGCGGCCGGAAGCGTACAGCTTCGGGCAGGAGTCGGACATCGCCCACCGATCAACGGGGTGAGGAGGGCGGCCCGGACGAAGCCGTGGCCTTCATCGCCGAGACTGTTGCCGAATTGGTCAAGCTGGCGGAACGCCACCGGCTCGAGGTGCTCGGCCATTTGCTTGGAATGGCACAGCTCGAGGCGGAAGAACGGCTGCGTACCCGGAGCAAGCACAAGCTGTCGTAAGTCGTTCAGGCCGTAGCGCGCTTGCCCGCCGGGCGCGGCTTCAGCGTGGTGTCGCCCGCAGCCAACAGCCGTCCGTCCTGCGAATAGAGTTCGAGCTTGCGAACCGGCCGGCCTTTTTCCTTGTCGACCAGGATGGTGGCGATCTCATCCGGTCGCTCGTCGAATTCCTCGCTCCATTGTCGCAACGCGACCAGGATCGGGAATACGCCGCGGCCCTTCGGCGTCAGCAGATATTCCTGATAGGCACTGCCGTCCGAGGCGGGGGCAGTTTTCAGAATGCCCTGATCGACCAGTGCGCGCAGCCGCACCGTCAAAATGTTCTTGGCGAGCCCGAGCTTTTTCTGGAATTCGCCGAAGCGGCTGGTCCCGAACAGCGCCTCGCGGATGATCAGCATCGACCACCAGTCGCCGATCGCATCCAGCGAGCGCGCGACCGGGCAGTCGTCGTTTTCAAGGCTTGTGCGTTTCACCATGGGCAGGCTTCCGTTGAAAATGGGACGATCACGTCCTTGTGTGGTTGCAATATTAAACCAGATGCTCTAGCTAGGCAATCTAGTTTAATAATGCAACCATCGGAGACGGCCATGAGGCTCGCGAACAAGACGGCGTTGATCACAGGGGGCAATGGCGGCATCGGGCTCGCGACCGCAAAACTGTTCGTGGCCGAGGGGGCCAAGGTCGTCATCACGGGTCGCAATCAGGCGACGCTCGAAGCCGCCGCCAAGGAATTGGGTCCGAACGCGCTCGCGGTTGTGGCCGACGCCACCGACATCGCCGCGACCGAAGCCGCGTTCGCGAAGGGGGCCGCAAAATTCGGCAAGTACGACATCCTGTTCGCCAATGCCGGTATCGCCGGCGGCACGCCGCTCGGCGGCACCACCGTCGAGACGTTCGAAAAAGTCATCAGCACCAACCTCACCGGCGTGTTCTTCACCGTGCAATCCGCGCTGCCGCATCTCAACGACAACGCCTCGATCATCCTCAACGGCTCTGTCATCTCCGTGCTCGGCATTCCCGGCTACTCGGCCTATGGCGCGGCGAAAGCCGGCGTGCGGGCGATGGCGCGGATCATGGCATCGGAATTGTCGCCGCGCGGCATCCGCGTCAACGTAGTGGCGCCCGGCGCGATCCGCACCCCGATCTGGGGCGCAGCGATCGCAACGCCGGAAGCCGAAAAGGCTTTTGAAAAACGGATCGCGCTGTCGACACCACTTGGCCGCATCGGCGAACCCGACCACATCTCGAAGACCGTCCTGTTCCTCGCCTCGGACGATGCCGCGCATGTGCAGGGCCAGGAATTGTTCGTCGACGGTGGTGCGACGGCGTCTCCGAGCGGCGCGCCGATCTATCGCGGGTAAAGGCAATTCCGAGCAATCATAGAAGCCGGCCCAGCGTTCCGATGAGATCGATCATCGGTCGCTGGTCGGCCGCTAACGCCTGCGGCGGATTGGCACTGAGCCAGAACGCGCATTGAAGTCCCACCCGGGGTTGTCGGACATTCGAACGACAGGAGTTTTGGGCACGAGAGAGCTGGGGAGCCGTTATGCCGAAGAGCGCTGGCGTCTATTCACCGGCATCGGAAAAATCGGACGCCGCTGAATTTGCTTCAATAGGGCTGTTTTCGGGCGTCGGTCTCCTGGTTTCGCTGGTTGTCGTTATTTGCCGCATACAGGGCCTTTTCTAGCAGGCATTCTCGCGATTGCCCGAACGCGGCTGCCGTCGCGTCTGGTGACGGCAGCCGCGAGCAACTCAGGCTACGCGGCGTTTAGATCGCCCGCGGCTTTCAGCGCGCCGGCCACGGCTTTTTCGCGATGCTCGGGACCGACCTGAATGCCGTCGGCGGAAATGAATTCCGGGTCCTTGATGCCGATGAAGCCGAACACCCAGCGCAGATAGGTTTCCAGATGTTCGCCGACTGCGGCCGGTGTGCCCGGGCCGTAAAATCCGCCGCGCGAGATCGCAACGATGACGCGCTTGGTGCCGGCCAATCCCTGGACGCCCTGCGCTGAGTATTTGAACGTTTTGCCCGCTACCAGGATGCGGTCGATCCAGGCCTTGAGCTGGCTGGGAATCGTGAAATTGTACATGGGCGCGCCGAGCACCACGATGTCGGCGGCGAGAAATTCTTCCAGCACGGCCTGACCTGCGGCGATGTCCGCTTGCAGGGAGGCCTCGGGCGCAGCCCCCTGGCCGGCGGCGAGGTGTGAACCGGTAAGGTGCGCCAGCGGTGCAAGCGTGAGATCGCGATAGCTGACCTCCAGGCCGGGAGTGGATTGGCGCAGCCGCTCGACGATGGCTGCGGAAACCTGGCGGCTGACGGAGTGGGGGCCGAGAACGCTGGAGTCGATGTGCAGAAGTTTCATGGGGTCACCCTTGGTATTGGTTTGTAACTGGGGCTATATGAGTGACCATCCTAAAACTCCGCAAGAACGCACAATTTTGAAACCCGAGCACAGCGATGACACCCGAGCACAAGAATGTGCCTGCCTCGCCGGCAGGACCGCACGCCGACGGCAACTGCCGCGCGGTCGCCTCGGTGCTGGCGCGGGTCGGCGACAAATGGAGCGTGTTCGTCATCATGATGCTGATCGATGGGCCGCTGCGCTTCAACGAACTCAAGCGCATGATCGGCGGCATCTCGCAGCGTATGCTGACCTTGACGCTACGGGGGTTGGAGCGCGACGGGCTGGTGACGCGCACCGTGTTTCCGACCATTCCGCCGCGGGTCGACTATGAATTGACCGATCTTGGGCGCGGACTCGCCGAGCCGGTGCAGGCGCTGGGCAAATGGGCCTTCGAGCACCTGCCGGAGATCCAGGGTGCGCGAACGAATTTTGACGCGCGCAGCGAGAAGGGCTGATCAGAGCAGCGACACCAGCCCGCCGCCGTGACGCTCCAGCCGTCCGGCGAGTTCGAGTTCGAGCAGCACGGTGCGCACGGTGGCGGGCGAGGCGCCCGACATCCGGATCAGGTCGTCGAGGCTGACGGGGCTCGGTCCCAGCAAGTCAGTGATACGTGTGCGCTCGTTCGCACCGGCGTCGAAATCGAGCGGCTCGCCGTCGCCCTCGCGCGCACCCAGCATGATCGGCCGCTCCATGATCGGCGCCACCGCGTTGATGACATCGGCGGCTTCCGTGGTCAGCGTCGCGCCCTGCTTGATCAGATCGTTGGTGCCGGCGGCGCGCGGATCGAGCGGCGAGCCCGGCACCGCAAACACTTCGCGGCCCTGTTCGGCCGCCATCCGCGCCGTGATCAGCGAGCCCGAGCGATGCGCGGCTTCGATCACGACCACGCCGAGCGATGCGCCCGAGATCAGGCGGTTACGGCGCGGAAAATCGCGGGCGCGCGGCACGTGGCCGAGCGGCATTTCGGAGATCGCGCCGCCTGTTTCGAGCAGCGCGGCCAGCAGATCTTGATGTTCCGCCGGATAGATCCGGTCGTGGCCGCCGGCCAGCACCGCGACCGTGCCGCTTGCGATGGTGGCACGATGCGCGGCCTGATCGATGCCGCGCGCCAGCCCCGAGATCACGACAAAGCCGGCCTCGCCGAGATCGCGCGCCAGTTGGCCCGCGAATTTCAAGCCGGCGCCGGACGCGTTGCGGGAGCCTACGATCGCAATCATCGGTCGCATCAGCGCCTCGGGCGCGCCGCGCACGCCGAGCAGGGGAGGCGCATCGTCGAGCGTGGCCAGCCGGGTCGGATAGGCGGCTTCGCCGGGTGTAACCAGCGCGACGCCGATCATTTTGGCCGCGGCGAGTTCAGCCCGCGCTTCCTCCTCGCTGCAGATGCGCCCGGAACGCGCCGCGCCGCCACGCCGCGCCAGATCGGGCAGCCGCTCCAGCGCCGCGCGGGCATCGCCGAAATGGTTGAGCAGCGAGCGGAAAGTGCGCGGGCCGACGTTGTCGGAACGGATCAGCCGCAAGCGGTCGAGCCGTTCGGCGTCGGAAAGGTGAGATGTGTTGGGGGTCCGGTCATGCATGCGGATGCAGCTTTGCCCAACCGGAGATTGCAATCAACCTGTTTAATTCTAGCGGGTGTTACGCTTGCTCGATGCCGGGGCACTCCGTAACCTGCCTCGTCATCACAGGAAGTGCTTTCATGATCTCACTCGCCGACCTCCAGCGCCGCATCGATGCCGGCGATCTCTCCGCTGACGCCGCCATCGCGCAATCGCGTGAAGCAATCGGTGCGCATGAAAAGCCCGTCGGCGCCTTCGTCTGCCACGACCCGAACGTCCGCGCACAAAATGCCGGGCCGCTACGGGGCATTGCGGTCGGCATCAAGGATATCATGGACACGCAGGATTTCCCGACCGAGATGGGCTCGCCGATCTACCGGGGATTTCGGCCGCGCGGCGATGCGGCAGTCGTCATGATGCTGAAGCAGGCCGGCGCGAGCATCATCGGCAAGACCACGACGACGGCGTTTGCCTCGGTCGACCCGACGCCGACGCTCAATCCGCACAACCACGGCCACACGCCCGGCGGATCGTCTTCCGGTTCGGCCGCGGCGGTGGCGGCCGGCATGATCCCGCTCGCGCTGGGAACGCAGACCGGCGGTTCGGTGATCCGGCCGGCCTCGTTCTGCGGCGTCGCCGCGATCAAGCCGTCCTATCGCTTGCTGCCGACGGTCGGCGTGAAATGTTATTCGTGGACGCTCGATACGGTCGGGCTGTTTGCAGCTGGAGTGGACGATTTGGCGCGCGGGCTTTCCGCGATGACAGGCCGGCCCGAATTGCTGCCGTCCGCATTGGTCGCCGCACCGCGCATCGGCGTCGTGACGCAACACTTTGCCGGCGCACCGGAAGCCGCGGGCGCGGAGGCGCTGCAGACCGCCGCGCGGGCGGCGGAGCGCGCCGGCGCTACTGTGCATGGGGTTGATTTGCACGAAATCGTTGCGGAGGCATGGCGGGTCCATCCGATCGATGCAGGAATTCGAGGCGCATCAGGCGCTCGCCTGGGAATACCGTGAAAATTACGATGCGTTGGCGCCGCTGTTGCGCGCCAGACTTGACGAGAGCAAGGGCACAACGCCTGCCGCCTATGACGAGGCGATGCAAATAGCCGGTCGCGCCAGACACGCACTGGCGAAAGTGTTCGAAGATGTCGACGTGCTGCTGACCTTGTCGGCGCCCGGCGTTGCGCCCAAGGGATTAGGCTCGACCGGTGACGCCCGCTACAATCGTCTATGGACGCTGATGGGCGTGCCTTGCGTCAACGTTCCCACGCTCATCGCGGACGGCGGATTGCCGGTCGGGGTCAGGTGATCGCGCGATACGGCGCTGATGCCGAGGCGCTGGCGGCGGCGCGGTTTGTGGAGGAGGCGCTGAAGCGGAACTAGGGCTACGTCGCGCCGATCCGCCCTTCGGTGCCGGCCTGCAGGCGCTTGATGTTTTCGGTGTGTTTGTAGAACAGCAGCAGCGTCAGCACGACGAACAGCGACGCCAGCGCGGGGTGGCCGAACCACCACAGGAACAGCGGCGTGATGAAGGCTGCGACCAGGGCCGACAGCGACGAATAGCGCGTGGTGGCGGCGGTCGCGAGCCAGATGACGCAGAACACCAACGCCGCGGGCCAGAACAGCCCGATCAGCACGCCGATATAGGTCGCGACGCCCTTGCCGCCGTTGAATTTGAGCCAGACCGGAAACAGATGGCCGAGGAAGGCGCCGAGCGCCGCCAGCATCGCGGCGTAAGGGCCGCCGTAGTAGCCCATGATGACCACTGCGAGCGTGCCCTTGAGCATGTCGCCGATCAGCGTCGCCGCGGCGAGGCCCTTGCGGCCGGTGCGCAGCACGTTGGTGGCGCCGATATTGCCGGAGCCGATCGAGCGCAGATCCTGTGTGCCGGCAAGTTTGGTCAGCACCACGCCGAACGGGATCGAGCCGAGCAGATAGCCGATCAGGAAGGCGGCGACGAGGAATACTTCAGACATTGCCGTTGCTCCCAACGCGGTCCGTCGGGCACGAGTTAGACATGCTCATAGACCGTTCGTCCGCCCACGATAGTACGGACGACGCGGCCGGAAAAGCGGGCTTCGTCGAACGGCGTGTTCTTGCATTGCGATTTGAGATCGGCGGGATCGAGCACCCAGGGCGTATCGGGATCGATCACGACGAGGTCGGCCGGGGAACCCGCGCGCAGCGTGCCGCCGGGAAGGCCCAGCAATTCCGCCGGCCGGGTCGACATCGCCCTGATAAGGGTCTTGAAATCCATCTCGCCATTGTGGATCAGGCGCAGCGCCGCCGGCAGCATGGTCTGCAGCCCGACCGCGCCGGACGCCGCTTCCGCGAACGGCAGCCGCTTCACCTCGACGTCCTGCGGATTGTGATCGGACATCACGATGTCGATCAATCCGGAAGCGACGGCGGCAACCAGCGCGAGGCGGTCTTCCTCGGTGCGCAGCGGCGGCGACAGTTTCAGGAAGGTGCGGTAGGGGCCGATGTCGTTTTCGTTCAGCGTGACGTGGTTGATCGACACCGACGCGCTGACATAGAGGCCGGCGTCGCGCGCGCGCTTGAGGATTTCCAGCGATTCGATCGAGGATAGCGAGGCCGCATGATAGCGCCCGCCGGTCAGCGCCACGAGGCGCATGTCGCGCTCCAGCATCACGGCTTCGGCGGCGTTGGGAATGCCGATCAGGCCGAGCCGGGTGGCGAATTCGCCCTCGTTCATCACGCCTTCGCCGACCAGGTCAGGGTCTTCGGTGTGGTGCACGATCAGCGCATCGAAATCGCGGGCATAGGTCAGCGCCCGGCGCATCACCTGCGCGTTGGTGACGCTCCTGTCGCCATCGGTGAAGGCGACCGCGCCGGCGGCCTTCAACAGGCCGATCTCCGTCATCTCCTGGCCGCCCATGCCTTTGGTCAGCGCCGCCATCGGGTGGATGTTGACGATCGCGGTGTCGCGGGCGCGGCGCAGTACGAAATCCACCGTCGCCGAATTGTCGATGACGGGCGAGGTGTCCGGCTGGCAGATGATGGTGGTGATGCCGCCGGCGGCAGCGGCTTGGCTTGCTGAGGCAAAGGTTTCGCGGTGGCTGGCGCCGGGCTCGCCGACGAAGGCGCGCATGTCGATCAGCCCGGGGGCGACGATCTTGCCGGCGCAATTGATGATGTCGGTACCTTCGGGCACGCCGGCCGCGCCGATGCCGCGCTTGGAGTCCCGGATCATGCCGTCGGCAATCAGGACGTCGCCGGGGCCGTCGAAATCCCTGGAGGGATCGACGACGCGGGCGTTGGCAAGCAGGATCGGGCGTCGGTCAGTCAGCATGATCTATGCGTTCGGCAGGTTGCGGGCGAGCGCTTCGAGCACCGCCATCCGCACCGCCACTCCCATTTCCACCTGTTCACGGATCAGCGATTGTGCGCCGTCCGCCACGATCGAGTCGATCTCCACGCCGCGGTTCATCGGCCCCGGGTGCATCACCAGCGCATCGGGTTTGGCGTAAGCCAGCTTCTTCTGGTCGAGCCCGAAATAGTGAAAATACTCGCCCGTCGACGGCACGAAGGAGCCGTTCATGCGCTCGCGCTGCAGCCGCAGCATCATCACAATGTCGGCGCCATTGAGGCCCTCGCGCATGTCGCGCGCCACCTCGACGCCCATCCGCTCGATGCCGCGTGGCAACAGCGTGGAGGGGGCCACGACGCGGACGCGGGCGCCCATGGTGTTGAGCAGCAGGATATTGGAGCGCGCCACCCGTGAATGCATCACGTCGCCGCAGATCGCGATGACGAGGCCTTCCAGCCGGCCTTTGTTGCGGCGGATGGTCAGCGCATCCAGCAGCGCTTGCGTCGGATGTTCGTGGCTGCCGTCGCCGGCATTGATCACGGAACCGTCAACCTTGCGCGCCAGCAGTTCCACCGCGCCGGAGGCGTGGTGCCGCACCACCAGGATGTCGGGGTGCATGGCGTTGAGCGTCACGGCGGTATCCATCAGTGTCTCGCCCTTGCGGATCGAGGACGAGGATACCGACATGTTCATGACGTCGGCGCCGAGCCGTTTTCCTGCCAGTTCGAACGAGGATTGGGTGCGGGTCGAGGCCTCGAAAAACAGGTTTACCTGGGTGCGACCGCGCAAGCTCGTGCGCTTCTTGTCCACCTGGCGGTTGAGCTCGACATATTCCTCGGAAAGGTCGAGCAGGCCGGTAATATCGGCAGCGGAAAGTCCCTCGATTCCCAGCAGATGCCGGTGCCCGAGGACGAAGGTCGATTTCGATGCAGGGGTCATTAAAGCCAGAGCTATAGGCAGAGATGCCATGCAGGGCAAGCGTCAAATCCCCTGTCTGGACTTATCCACTAGGGCTTCGGCGACAGGGTAAACGGCCCCGGAAGGTGTTCCGCGACGATAGTTTCCCCTAGGATGGCCGGATCGGCGAGCGCTCTATCAGGCCATGGAAAACGTGGGGCATTTCATTCAATCCGTTCGGGTCCGGTTGGCGACGGCTGGCCACGGCCACCAAAGTTCGGAACGGCTGCCGGAAGAGCAACGAAGCAAGCGCGCGAAGATTTCCCGACGAACGCTGCTTGCCGCGATCTGCGCGGCAAGTTGCCTGGCGAGCGTCGCTGCACAGGCGCAAAAAATGCCGGCCGGGTTCGTCTATTTGCGCGATGTCGATCCGACCATCATTCAGGATATGCGCTACGCCGGCTCGAACAATTTCGTCGGCCGGCCGCTGCGGGGCTATGACGCCGCCGAATGCGTGGTGAAACGCGAAGTCGGCGCGCTGCTGAAGAGCGTGCAGGAAGAACTCGCGCTGCAAGGGCTGTCGCTGAAGATGTTCGATTGCTACCGCCCGACGCGCGCGGTTGCCGACATGGTGGCCTGGTCGCGCGGCGGCCGCGAAACGCCCGCGCAGAAGCGCTACAATCCGGCGTTCAGCAAGACCGACCTGTTTCGCCTGGGCTACATTGCCACCCATTCGGGCCATTCCACCGGCGCCGCGCTCGACCTCTCCCTGGTCGATCTGAAAGCGGATAATTCGGCCGCCTTCGATCCTGCCAAGGACTATGGCGACTGCACCGCCAACGTGAACCTTCGCGCGCCGGACGGCAGCGTCGACATGGGTACCGGCTACGATTGCGCCGACGTCAAGTCGCACACATCGGCGAAATCCGTCACCGCGGCCCAGCGCCGCTGGCGGGAGAAGCTGGTTCTGGTGATGGCGCGGCGAGGATTTGTAAACTATTCGAAGGAGTGGTGGCATTTTTCGCTGCCGGGCGCTGGCCGGCAGGCCTATGATTTCCCGATTGTGCGGCGCAATTGACGCCGGTTTCCAGGATCAACCATGAGCCAGACATCATTTTCGACCCACGAGGTTTTCAACCAGTCGCCGCTATTCGAAGATGTCGATCTGTATGGATTGGACCGGCCGCTGATTGAAGCGGTCGCGGCCAATAATGGCGCTTACGCGCAACAGGAATTATCCGAGTTCGGCAAGCAATGGGGTTCGTCCGCGATGGCGCAGCGCGGCCGTCTCGCCAACGAGAACACGCCAAAGCTGCGCACCTTCGATTCACACGGCAACCGCCGCGACGAAGTGGAGTTTCACCCGGCCTATCATGAGTTGATGGCACGCAGCGCCCATGCCGGCGTGCATAATTCGACCTGGGACGCGGCCGGCAACCCGGCCGGCGGCGCGTCCGAGGTGATACGCGCGGCAAAATTCTACATGGCCTCGCAGGTCGAGACCGGGCATCTCTGCCCGATCACCATGACGCGGGCCTCCGTGGCGGCGCTGGCCGAGCAGCCGGATCTCCTGGCCAAGGTGATGCCGGTGGTGGGAACACGCGCCTACGACCCGGCCTTCGCCCCGTGGTGGACCAAGCGCGGCATGACGCTCGGCATGGGGATGACCGAGAAGCAGGGCGGCACCGACGTGCGCTCCAACATGACGTGGGCCGAACCCGACGGGGATGCCTATCGCATCACCGGCCACAAATGGTTCATGTCGGCGCCGATGTGCGACGCCTTCCTGGTGCTGGCCCAGGCCGAGGAGGGATTGAGTTGCTTCCTCATGCCGCGCTTTGCGCCTGACGGGTCTGTTAACACGATCCGGTTCCAGCGGCTGAAGGACAAGCTCGGCAACCGCTCCAATGCCTCCTCGGAGGTCGAGTTTCATGGCGCTTATGCCGAGCGCGTCGGCGACGAGGGCAAGGGAATCCGAACCATCATCCAGATGGTGCAATTGACCCGGCAGGATTGCGCGATCGCCTCCGCCGGCCTGATGCGGTCGGGGCTGGCGCATGCGCTGCATCACGCCAGGCACCGCGTCGTGTTCCAGAAGCATCTCGCCGACCAGCCGCTGATGCAGGCGGTGCTGTCGGACATGGCGCTGCATGTCGAGGCGTCCGTTGCGCTCGTGATGCGGCTGTGCCGGTCGTTCGACCGCGCCCAACTCGATGACAAGGAGGCCGCCTATATGCGGCTGCTGACGCCTGCGATCAAATACTGGGTCTGCAAGAGCGCCCCTGGCTTTCTCTACGAGGCGATGGAGTGCCTGGGCGGCAATGGCTACGTGGAGGAGGGGATTCTTGCCCGGCACTACCGGGAGTCGCCCGTCAACGCGATCTGGGAAGGTTCGGGCAACGTGATGTGCCTCGACGTTCTCCGCGCGCTGTCGCGCGAGGCCGATGCGGCGCTGGCGGTGCTGCGCGATCTCACCGAGGAGACGCGTGGATTGTCCGGAGCCGCTGAAGCGGTCACCTTTATCGCAAAGGCCTTCCGCAAGCCGGACTCGGAGCGCGTGGCACGGCTGACGGTCGAACGACTGGCGCTGCTGGCCGCGACGGCCGCGCTCAATGCGGTGTCGCCACACCATGCCGAACTGTTCGCCGTGACGCGCCTTGCCGGGAATCACGCCAGCATGTACGGCGCAGTCGAACTCGCCAACGATGACACAAAGGGGCTGCTCCAGCGTGCGTTGCCGTGAGCACGGCCGGTCGCGACGACAACGAGAAAGCCATTTGATGGATTCACTGAACCCTGCAACGAACCCTGCAAGTCCTGCCGACGTGCCGCCGGCGGTCCCGGATCCGCAACGGCCACCGCGGATCTGGAAATTCTGGGGCACCACGCTTTGGGGGCTGTTCATCTTTGCCGGCGTGTTCGTGGGGCAGGTCGCGGTCATTGCCTATTTCGTGCTGCGCCAGGGTGGTTCGTTGGATTTCGCCGAGGCGATCCGCGTCATCGGCGGCGGGCTGACGATCTCGCTCTCGGTGATCTTCGGACTGCCGGCCGTGCTGGCGGCGGCGTGGATCGCAATCCGCCCGACACGCACGCCCTTTGCCGATTATCTGGCGCTGCGCTGGACCTCGTGGAGCAGCCTCTTCATCGGTGTCGCTGCGCTTGCGCTCCTCGTCGGGTGCTGGGACCTGCTGTCACGCGCACTCGGGCGCGAGGTGACGCCGGGCTTCATGGGCGATGTGCTGAAATCCGCCCAGGCCGACGGCGCGCTGTGGCTTCTGGTGATCGCGTTCTGTGTCGCCGCGCCGATGTGGGAAGAGATTTTTGCGCGCGGCTTCCTTTATCGAGGCTGGTCGGAATCACGACTTGGCGTCACCGGCGCGATCTTCCTGTCCTCGCTGGCCTGGACCTCGCTGCATCTGCAGTATGACTGGTTCTTTTTCGGCGAGGTGTTTTCCATCGGCCTGCTGCTCGGCTATCTCCGCTATCGCACCGGCTCCACCTGGCTGACGATCGTCCTGCACGGCATCAACAATCTGGCCGCGACGATACAAACCTTCTGGCTCGCCGGTTCCAGCTAGCACATCGCGGCCAGCGCGATCGCGACCGGCATCGTGATTGCGGCCAGGATGGTCTGCAGCGTGATGATCTGCGCCAGCAGGGGCGCATCGCCGCCCATCTGCCGCGCCAGCACGTAAGCCGAGGACGAGGCGGGTACGGCGGCGCAGGCGGTGACGATGGCGAGGTCGGAACCGGTAACGCCGAACCACAGCGCCAGCGCCACCGCGATGACGGGCATCAGCACCAGCTTGAGGACCACGGCCACCGAGGCGGCGAGGCTCGGGCGGAACATGCCTTCGAGGTGCAGGCCGGCGCCCGTCACCAACAATCCGATGGCAAGCGAGGAGCGCCCGAGCGCGTCCGCAACCTCATGCCACAGTCTGGGAAGCGGGACGTGGGCGACGTTGAGCGCGAGCCCGATCGCGCAGGCCCAGATCAGGGGATTGCCCGCTACGGTCATGACGATGGAGCCAACCGAGCGTTTTTCCGGCGAAGCGTAATGGGCGAGCACCGCGACGCTGAACACATTGACCAGCGGAATGATGGCGACCATGGCGACCGAAGCCAGCGCCAGCCCGAGGTCGCCAAACAGGTTGCCGGAGACGGCGAGCGCCACATAGGTCTGCCAGCGGGTCGCGCCCTGGAAGATCGAGGTGAAGGCGGGACCATCGACCGAGAAACGTGCGAGCAGGGGCCGCAGCGCGAGGCACAGCAGCGACATCAGCAGCACCGAGATCATCAGCGCGCCGCCGACGCCGGCGACAGGCACCTTGCTCAGGTCGGCCTTGACCAGCGTCTGCACCAGCAGCACCGGAAACAGCACGTAATAGGTCAGTCGCTCCAGCCCATGCCACTGCGTCTCCGGCTGGATCAAGGTTCGTTTCAGGATGAAGCCGAGCACGATCAGCAGGAATACCGGCAGCAGCGCCGCAATGACGACCGCCATCCCTAAGCGTCTCCGCGCAGCTTCGACAGCCGGTCCAGCGCGCCCTGCAGGATGAAGATCGCGGCGTGCTCGTCGATCACCTCGGCGCGTCGGGCGCGGCTGACGTCCATGCCGATCAGTTCGCGCTCGACCGCAGCGGTCGAGAGCCGCTCGTCCCATAGCGCGATGGCAAGGCCCGTGAGGTTGGAAAAATTGCGGGCAAAGGCCCGGGTCGATTGCGCGCGCGGCCCCTCGCTGCCGTCCATGTTGATGGGGAGCCCAAGCACGAAGCCGACGGCATTGCGTTCGCCCGATATCGCCAACAGCCGCGCTGCGTCGGCCTTGAAGGCCTTGCGCTTGATGGTCTCGACGCCGGTGGCGAGCCTGCGATCGGGATCGGACACAGCGACGCCGATGGTCTTGGTGCCGAGATCGAGGCCGACGAGGGCGCCGCGCTCGGGCCAGTGGATCACGGCATCGATCAGAGGGAGGATGGGAGCAGGCATCGCCCCGCTTAACACGCGGTGCGTGGCGCAGGCAAAGCCGATCATGGCGTGGCGTCCATGCGGGAACGCCACGCCATCAATCGTTATCGTCTTACCGGATCGCGACCGGGTTGATCATGCTCTGTACGCCGCCTCTGAAGCGCGGCTGGCCGAGCACGAACAGGAACTCGTAGGCCTTGTCCTTGGCGAGTTCGGCGGTATCCATGTTCTCCAGAATGTAGGTCCCGTTCATCGCCAGCAAGATCTGATGCACCTCGAAGATGTTTTTGGATTCGAACGGAACGGTTTCAAGTCCCCAGGTGTCGGCGCCGACGGCGACCACGCCCTTGCCGGTGAGGTACTTGGCGCCTTCCACCCCTAGGCCCGGCTCGCCTGCACCATAGCGCTTGTCGTCCTTACCGATCAGGCTGAGCCAGCCGGTATGGAAGATCACGACGTCACCCTGCCGGATCTCGACGCCTTGCTTCTTCGCGACTTCCTCGATCTCCTTGACATTGAAGGCGGTGCCTTCCTTGACCACGTCGGTGCCGTAGTGAGCCGCCATGTCGAGCAGCACGCCCCGTGTTACCATCGGCGGGACTTTCTCGACGCCGAGCTTTTTCAGCCCAGTGGGATCGGCGAAGTCGAGCAGCTTGTTGCCATTGTAGTAGACGTGCTCGATACCGAGATGGCCGAGGCCGTCGAGTTGGCTGCCGACGCCGACCCAGCCCTCGATGATGTCGTCGTTGTAGGTTGTCTTGTTGGGTCCAAGGCCGGGAATGCCGGCCTGGCCGGGCTGAACCACCGTGATCTTGAAGGCCCGCGGCGGGTAGGCGGGGGTCTTGGAATCGACCGGAATACCGAGCGCGTAGGTCTTGCCGGTCTTGACCAAACCCGCTGCCTTCACAACGAGTTCGGGCTTCATGTAATTGGCGGCGCCGATCTCGTCGTCGGGCCCCCATTTCGATTTCGTCCAGTCCTGAGCACTTGCCGTTCCGACCGCACCCAACAAGGCAACAGAACAGCTCAATACGAACGCAATGCGCATCGCAGTCCCTCCCAGATTGACGTTATGGTTTTTGGTAGCTAGCGCCTCATACTAACGGAGTAGTGCGCGGCGGCCAGAAAATTTTGAGTTCGATGCTCGCGTTGCGATGGATAGCCGCAGCAGCAAGCTCTGCAGCGCAAATTGTTTTGTTGCAAAATTGTGGCGAAGAAATTTCGCGCAGCGGAAGGCAATGATGGATAGTTTGAGTTTGTTCGGCCTGTTGGCGGTGACCGCGATGCTGGTGGCCTATGCGCTGGAGGAGCGCAGCCACTGGTTCATCCTCGCCTTCGCCGGCGCATGTGCGCTCGGCTCGGTCTACGGCTTTCTGCAGGGCGCCTGGCCGTTCGGGCTGGTCGAGGCGATCTGGGCCGGTGTTGCATTGCGGCGCTGGATGATCAGGCGGCAATAACCTCGCGATTGCTGTTCAGGCAGGATAGCAAATCCCTTTAGCGCGCTATATCGATGTGCGCTGCGGCGGGTGATAAAGAGCGTCTCGACCCGGGACTGCGCTGAGTTCAGCGTGTGGATGCTCACGGTCTCGTTCCGCCCGACGACGGCGCGCGGCAGCAGCGTCACGCCCATGTCGGCGGCGACACAGCCGATCATGCCGTCGAGCGTGCCTAGTTCGAACCGGGCGGAAGACGGCCAGCCGAACTCCGAAAACACCTGTTCAAGCCGCTGCCGGTAAGTACAGCCGGTGCGGAACACCAGGGCTGTCGGTCCGGATTCCGGCGTGCCCGCGCGCAACGCCGCGAGATTCGACCATCGACGCGCCGTGACCAGCACGAGTTCTTCCTGGAACGCCACTGTCGCATCGAGTTCGGCATGATCGATGGGTCCTGCGACGAACGCCCCGTCAAACGTGCCGTTGAGCACGCCCGCCACCAGTTCCGCCGTCGTCGAGGTCCGCAAGCTCAGCCGCACCGCCGGGAAACGGCGATGGAATTCGGCAAGCAGGGAGGGCAGGCGAACGGCAGCCGTCGTTTCCATCGATCCGATCGCGAGCGGTCCCTTCGGTTCGCCATCGTCGCGGGCGGCCAGCAGCGCCTCGCGCGACAGCGCCGCCATCCGCTGCGCATAGGGAAGCAGGCGGCGGCCGGCGCCGGTCAGCGTCATGCCGCGGCTGTGACGCTCGAACAGCGCGGTGCCGATCTCGGCCTCCAGCGCCTTCACCCGCTGGGTGACGTTGGATTGGACGGTGTTGAGTTCGTCGGCCGCGCGGGTAATGCCGCCGAGGCGAGCGACGGTCGAAAAGGTCAGGAGATCGCTCAATTCCATGGCGCGGTCCGTTTCATTTTATAGATGACAGCATTCTCTAGTATTCATTTTTACAGAATGATAGTTCGGCCTAGATTGGCTGTCCAGATTGCAGAGGATGGATATGTCGATCTCAACGCCATTGACCGCTCGCCTGGGCATCCGGCATCCGATCTTGCTGGCGCCGATGGACGTCATTGCCGGCGCGCGCCTGACATCCGCCGTAAGCGCTGCCGGCGGGCTCGGCATTCTCGGCGGCGGCTATGGCGACCGGGCGTGGCTGGAGCAGGAGACGGCCAAGCTCGCCAACATTTCTGATCCCTTCGGCATCGGCTTCATCACCTGGAGCCTCGCCAAGCGGCCGGAGTTGCTGGAGATCGCGCTCAACGCCCGTCCGCGCGCGATCATGCTTTCGTTCGGCGATCCCAATGCCCTTCGCGCCGCGCATCAAGGCGTCAGGCGCGCTGCTGATCTGCCAGGTTCAAACCGAGGAAATGGCGCGGCAGGCACTCGATGCGGGCGCCGACATTCTGATCGCGCAGGGCACCGAGGCCGGCGGCCACGGCGCGTCGCGCACCACCCTCGATATCGTGCCGGCGATCGTCGATCTGGCGGCTGGCCGCGTGCCGGTTGCGGCCGCGGGTGGTATCGGCGATGGCCGGGGGCTCGCGGCCATGATGATGCTGGGCGCATCCGGCGTGCTGCTCGGCACGCGCTTCTACGCCAGCCAGGAATGCGACGGGCCTGAGGAAGCCAAGCGGCGCATTTGCGCCGCGTCGAGCGGCAACAGCGTCCGCGGCATCATCTTCGATCTGTCGCGCAACAATGTCTGGCCGGCGCCGTTCACCGGCCGCTGCCTCGTCAACGATCATGCGCGCCGCTGGATCGGGCGCGAGGTCGAACTGATGCAAAACATCAATGTGGTCGCGGCCGAATATGCCGCGGCGAAGGCGGCGGGAAATTTCGACATCGCCGCTGTGATTGCCGGCGAAGCCGTCGGACTGATCCACGATATCCCGCCGGCCGGCGAGATCGTTGACAGGATCGTCACCGAAGCAGACCAGATATTGAGCGGACGGCGCAATTCGTCCGCGTCCTGATCCACAACCCACCCCAGCTTCCAAAGCGAGCAGAACCATGTGGCCAAACCGCCGGATCATCGACCTCTTCAAGACCGAATTTCCGATCGTGCTGGCGCCGATGGCCGGCATCATGGATGCCGACCTCGTGATCGCGGCGGCGCAGGGCGGGGCGCTCGGTTCGCTGCCATGCGCGATGATCTCGGCGGAGAAGGCGCGCGAGCAGGTCAACATCATCCGCCAGCGCGTCTCCGCGCCGCTCAACCTGAACTTCTTCTGCCACACGCCCGTCGACGCCGATCCCGCGCGCGAAGCCGGATGGAAGACCCGGCTCAAATCCTATTATCAGGAATTCGGGCTCGATCCCTCAGCGCCCGTCAGCGCCGCCAACCGCGCGCCGTTCGATGAAGCCATGTGCGCGCTCGTGGAGGAGCTGAAGCCTGAAGTGGTCAGCTTCCATTTCGGCCTGCCGGATCAGGCGCTGGTCAAGCGCGTCAAGGCGGCAGGCTGCATCGTGATGTCGTCGGCGACCATCGTGAAGGAAGCGATCTGGCTGGAGGAGCACGGCGCCGACGTCATCATCGCGCAGGGCGCCGAAGCCGGCGGCCACCGCGGCATGTTCCTGACCGACAATATCGCCCAGCAGCCCGGCACGTTTGCGCTGGTGCCGCAGGTGGTTGACGCGGTGAAGGTGCCGGTGATCGCGGCCGGCGGCATCGCCGACGGGCGCGGCATCGCGGCGGCGTTTGCGCTCGGCGCATCCGGCGTGCAGATCGGGAGTGCCTATCTGCGCTGTCCGGAATCGAAAGTGATTGCTGCGGCGCGCACGGCGCTGGCCCAGGCGCATGACGATTCCACCGTCATCACCAATGTCATGACCGGGCGCCCCGCGCGCGGTGTCGCCAACCGCGTCATGCGCGAGGTCGGCCCGATCTCGCCAGATGCGCCGGCGTTCCCGCATGCTGCCACCGCGCTCGGGCCACTGAAGGCGGCGGCCGAGAAGCTCGGCAAGGTCGATTTCACCAATCTCTGGGCCGGGCAGGCGGTGCGGATGGGGCGCGACATGCCGGCGGCGGAGTTGACGCGCGCGCTCGCGGGTAGCGCGCTGGCCCGGCTGGGTGCGCTGGGCGGATAGTTCGAGCCGCTACAGCGTGTGGGCCCAGGCCTCGGGATAAAGCGCGTAGGCTTCACCGCGCCGTGCCAGCCGCGAGAACGCCGGGAAGTGCAGGTGCATCCCGGCAATGAGAATGCCGTCGGCGGAGACGCGGTCGAACATGCGCTTTCGCGCGGCGGCGGCTGCGGCAAGATCGGTGTCGAAGGCCATGCCGGCTTCGGGAAACGCGGTTTGCACTTCCGGTACGTGCACCGTGTCGCCCCAGATCATCAGCTGATCGTTGCCTGAGGCGATCAGATACGCGGTGTGGCCCGGCGTATGCCCAAGGCTCGGCACGGCAGTGACACCGGGAAACACCTCACCCTCCCTGAACAATCGCGTCCTGTTCTTGTAGGGCGCGACCTGTTCGCGGCCGGCCTGAAAATAGAGCTGTGCCGATCGCTCGTCGACCTTCGCCATCGCGCCATCGTCGAACCAGTGCGCCAGCTCGTTCTCGTGCATCACCAGTTCCGCGTTGGGAAACAGAAGCTGCCCGTTCGACATGTCGGTCAGGCCGGCGGAATGATCCGGATGCATGTGGGTCAGTAAAACCGTATCGATCGACTTCGGATCGATACCGGCCAATGCGAGGTTGCGCTGAACGAAGCCGGCTGTGGGCTGCAAATAGTTGCCCGATCCGGTGTCGACGATCGCGATACGTCCCTTCGAATGGATCAGGAAGGTGTTGACGCTGGTCCGCCGTGCCGGCCGGAATGCGTCGGTCAGGATCTGGCGCGCTTTCTCGACATCGACATTGCGCATCACCTCGAGGGTGCCGTCGAGATAGCCGTCGCTGACGGCGGTGACGGTGATATCGCCGATCCTGCGATGATAGATTCCGGGAATCTGCTGTGCCGGTTGTGCATTCATGCGGGAAGACCTTGAGGCTTGAGGGGAGACGTCCGGTTCGGTCAGGCGCCGACCGATCGCAGGAACTCGTCGATGCAGTCGGAGAGCAGATCGGGGGTTTGCACCGCCATGTAGTGCCCGGTGCGGATTTCGACGTAGCGGGCGCCGGGGATTGCTTTGGCCACGCCTTCCGCCAGCGGTGGCGGGCGCACGCGGTCGAGACTGCCGCCGATCACGAGGACCGGACAAGTCACCCGGGCGAGTTCATCCTGCATGTCGGCTGCCGCCAGCATTCGCCAGATCGTTGCATAGCTCGAGGGATCGTTGCCGAGCCATCGCGTCCGGAAGCGCTCGAACCGGGCGATGTCGCCGCGAAGCTCCGGGGCATAGCCGTTCAGCATCGAATCCTCGACCGCGAACGCCATGCCGGCGGCTTCGATCTGCGCGAGACGCGCCTGCGCACCCGCGCGGCGTTCCGCTGCGATGCCGGTGGCCGGGCTGCCGACCGCAACGGCGCTGGTGCGCGCCGGATAGCGGGCCGCGAAATGGAGCGCGATTGCGCCGCCGACGGCGATCCCTGCAAGCGCGACCTTGCCGGCGATCGCAAAGTGATCGAGCAGCGCTGCGATGTCGTCGGCCATCGTATCGAGGGTAAGCTCGCCGCGCACCTTCTGCGACAATCCGGCACCGCGGGTGTCATAGCGCAGGACCCGGCGCGATTTCGCAAACCTTGGCGCGACGTCGTCCCAGCTTTCGAGCGAGCCGCCCATTTCGTGAACCAGCACCAGCGTGCGGTCGCCGCCGCCGCTCAGCTCGCAGCGCAGCCCGACGCCATTGGCCTCAATGAAATCCATCCTGCGCCCCCGGGTGCTTTTTTATGTTGTTGTTTGTCACGGCGAGCGACTGGCCGGTCAAATCCGGGGACCACGATACCGCAGGCAATATGAATCTCAAATTCTCGAGGGCCGATGCCAGGATTGGCGCGCGTTGGTGACGCGGGGGGATTGCCGCTGGCTGCGGCTTGGCGCCGCGAGCTGATGGCAGAACGTCGATCGCGGCAGAAGCGGCTCAGTGCGCCGGTTCGTCGCGCCTGACGGCCAGATGTTCGGCGGCCAGCGATCGATAATGCGCGGCCATCTCCTTGTAGTGCTGCTTTGAGATGGGATCGGTCGCGCTCTCGGCGCGCGCTTCGAACATTTCCGCCTTTTCCCGGAGGATGTTAGCCTGGGCCTGGGACATGGCACTCACTCACATTTGTCAGGTTAGACAGGCGAGGTAGACGATCGCGGCGCCGAGCACGGTCCCGATTGACCAGAGCGCGGGATCCCAGCTTTCCGATCCGGCGCTGTCGTTTTCGGTGGGTGACATGGTACAGCCTCCAATTTCCTGGCCGCAACTACATCCCTCGACTGTTTCAGGACGACTACGTGGGGAGCGAAAATGGTTTCGTCAGGGGGCTGTGCGCGCGAATTGCGTGCCTTGGGCACAAGATCCCGTGAGGCGGCTGGCCCCGAAAGCCCGATATTCGGGCGTCCCGGCCTGTTCCCGCGGTTGCGGCGCAAAAGCGGCCTCTGCTATACGGCGGGTGCGAATTCCCCGTTTGAGGCCTATATTTATGTCTGTCGATGCCGCCACCGTCCGCCGCATCGCGCAACTGGCGCGGATTGCGGTTACCGAGGCCGAAGTTCCCCACCTTCAGGGCGAACTGAACGCCATGCTGGCGTTCGTGGAGCAGCTTTCGGAAGTGAATGTCGACGGCGTCGAACCGATGACCTCGGTGACCCCGATGGAGATGAAGAAGCGTCCCGATGTGGTCAATGACGGCGAAATCGCCGACGACGTGGTCAGGAACGCGCCGGAAACGCAAAACCATTTCTTCCTGGTGCCGAAGGTCGTTGAATAACCTCTATTCGTGATGAGATCGGAAGTCCGATGTGTCTGCTCTGCGACGATGAAAAGGCCTATCAGGCCTATATGAATTACCTCGACGCGATGGAGCGGCAGGGCAAGGCCGCCGATCCCGACAAGGCGATGGACGCCGTGCTCGATCAGCTCGAGGCCAATGAGCGGACGCGGCCCAAGCCGAACGACCCGGCCAACGACAAGACGCTTTCTCCTTTCTTCTGCAGCCCGATCAATAAATGACCGACCTGACATCGATGACGATCGCCGAGGCCCGAGAAGGCCTCGCGAGCAAGTCTTTCACCTCGCTTGAACTGACTGATGCGCATCTCGCCGCAATCGAAGCCGCGCGTTCGCTCAATGCCTTCATCCTGGAGACGCCGGATCAGGCCCGCGCCATGGCGCGGGCTGTCGATGCCAAGATCGCCAAGGGCGAGGGCGGCCCGCTCGCGGGCATTCCGCTTGGGATCAAGGACCTGTTCGCGACCAAGGACGTGCGCACCACCGCGTGTTCGAAGATTCTCGGCAACTTTGTGCCGCCTTACGAATCCACCGTGACCTCGCAGCTCTGGCGCGATGGCGCCGTGATGCTGGGCAAGCTCAACAACGACGAGTTCGCGATGGGCTCGTCGAACGAGACGTCATGCTTCGGCCCGGTAGTCAATCCGTGGCGGCGCGAAGGTTCCAACACCACGCTGGTGCCGGGTGGCTCTTCCGGCGGATCGGCGTCCGCCGTGGCGGCGCTGCTCTGCATGGGCGCGACCGCGACCGATACCGGTGGTTCGATCCGTCAGCCCGCCGCGTTCACCGCGACCGTCGGCGTCAAGCCGACCTACGGGCGCTGTTCGCGCTGGGGCATCGTGGCGTTCGCGTCCTCGCTCGACCAGGCCGGTCCGATCGCGCGCACCACCCGCGATGCCGCGATCCTGATGCGCTCGATGGCGGGGCACGATCCCAAGGACACGACTTCGGTCGATCGTCCGGTGCCGGATTATGAGTCGGCGATCGGAAAATCCGTCAAGGGCATGAAGATCGGTATCCCGAAAGAGTACCGCCTCGACGGCATGCCGGCGGAAATCGAAAAGCTGTGGAGCGAGGGCGCGGCGTGGCTGAAGGCGGCCGGCGCCGAGCTGGTCGAGGTGTCGCTGCCGCACACCAAATACGCGCTGCCGGCCTATTACATCGTGGCGCCCGCGGAGGCCTCGTCGAATCTGGCGCGCTACGACGGCGTGCGGTACGGCCTGCGCGTGCCCGGCCGCTCGATCGGCGAATTGTATGAGAACACCCGCGCCGAAGGCTTTGGCGACGAAGTGCGCCGCCGCGTCATGATCGGCACCTATGTGCTGTCGGCCGGCTATTACGACGCTTATTATCTGCGCGCGCAGAAAGTCCGCACGCTGATCAAGAAGGATTTCGAGGACTGCTTCGCCAAGGGCGTCAACGCGATCCTGACACCGGCGACGCCATCGGCTGCCTTCGGCGTCGGCGAGAAGGGCGGCGCCGATCCGGTCGAGATGTATCTCAACGACATCTTCACGGTGACGGTGAACATGGCGGGACTGCCCGGTATCGCGGTGCCCGCCGGCAAGGACGCGCAGGGCTTGCCGCTTGGCCTGCAACTGATCGGCCGTCCCTTCGACGAAGAGACGCTGTTCTCGCTCGGCGAAGTCCTTGAGCAGGCGGCCGGCCGGTTCACGCCGCCGCGGTGGTGGTGATATGGCGGATTTCCGCGCCACTCTCGCGGACACCGCGCCGGCGCCGGGCCTGGAGCCGCCGCTCGTTGCATTGTGGTGGGCCGCCAAGGGCCAATGGGACCAGGCGCACAAGATCGTGCAGGACGAGAGCGACGCGAACTCGGCGTGGGTGCACGCCTATCTGCACCGGGTCGAAGGCGATCTCGGCAACGCCGGTTACTGGTACCGCCAGGCCGGCCAGCCGGCAGCGAAGGATTCTCTGGAAGCCGAATGGGAGCGGATCGTGTCCGCGCTGCTCGGGAGTGGAAAAGCATGAACGCGTCAGTCAAACCGGCAAAACTGATCAAGGGCCAGACCGGCGACTGGGAAGTCGTGATCGGGTTGGAAGTCCACGCCCAGGTCACTTCGAAGTCAAAGCTGTTTTCCGGCGCCTCGACCGAGTTCGGCGGCGAGCCGAACAGCCATGTATCGCTGGTGGACGCCGCGATGCCGGGCATGCTGCCTGTCATTAACGAGGAATGCGTCAGACAGGCTGTCAGAACCGGGCTCGGCCTCAACGCCAAGGTCAATCTGCGCTCGGTGTTCGACCGCAAGAACTATTTCTATGCGGACTCGCCGCAGGGCTACCAGATCAGCCAGTACAAGTCGCCCGTCGTGGGCGAGGGCGAGGTCGTGGTCGAACTCGACGGCGGCCACACCGTTACGATCGGCATCGAGCGGCTGCATCTGGAACAGGACGCCGGCAAATTGCTGCACGACCAGTCGCCGACCATGTCCTATGTCGATCTCAACCGCTGCGGCGTGGCGCTGATGGAGATCGTCTCCAAGCCGGACATCCGCGACGCCGAGCAGGCCAAGGCCTATGTGACCAAGCTGCGTTCGATCCTGCGCTATCTCGGCACCTGCGATGGCGACATGGAGAAGGGCTCGCTGCGCGCTGACGTCAACGTGTCCGTGCGCAAGCCGGGTGGGCCGCTCGGCACCCGCTGCGAGATCAAGAACATGAACTCGATCAACTTCATCGGCCAGGCGATCGAGTACGAGGCGCGGCGCCAGATCGAAATCATCGAGGATGGCGGCGCGATCGACCAGGAGACGCGGCTGTTCGACCCCAACAAGGGCGAGACCCGGTCGATGCGCTCCAAGGAAGAAGCGCACGACTATCGCTATTTCCCGGATCCCGACCTGCTGCCGCTCGAGTTTACGCAAGCCTACGTCGACGAGCTGAAGTCGCAGCTGCCGGAATTGCCGGACCAGAAGAAGGCCCGCTTCATCGAAGGCTTCGGACTGTCGCCCTACGACGCCAGCGTGCTGGTCGCCGAGCGCGAGAGCGCGGATTTCTACGAGACCGTGCTGGCCGGTCTCGCCGACAAGGCGCGCGACGGCAAGCTTGCGGCGAATTGGGTGATCAACGAGCTGTTCGGGCGTCTCAACAAGGAAGGCCGCGACATTGCTACCTCGCCAGTGTCGGCGGCGCAGCTCGCCGCGATCGTCGATCTGATCGGCGAGGGCACCATCTCCGGAAAAATTGCCAAAGACCTGTTCGAAATCGTCTGGCTTGAGGGCGGCGACCCGCGCGCGCTGGTCGAGGCGCGCGGTATGAAGCAGGTCACCGACCTCGGCGCGATCGAAAAGGTGGTCGACGACATCATCGCTGCCAATCCGGACAAGGTCGCGCAGGCGAAAGCCAAGCCGCAACTCGCCGGCTGGTTCGTCGGCCAGGTGATGAAGTCCTCAGGCGGCAAGGCGAACCCGCAAGCGGTCAACGATCTCCTGAAGGCGAAGCTCGGCATCTGAAAGCGTCCCGTAACGGGACGACTCCATCCTCGGCAACGCTGCGATCGATGCACGCAAGCATGCGTCGATCGTTGTTCGCGATCCGAAATCCGCCATCGCGATTGAAAGCGCGCGTCCGAATCGGCGGTCGCGTATCGTCCGAAAATCCGGTTTTGGCGAGCGCCGATGAGGCGCGAGCGCCGTGACGACGAAAATTTTTTTATTGCCAAAGCTTGCGACTCAGAGTCCGTGCAAGCGTCATTTTGACCGCATCGGCGAGTTGCGACAACATCGATCGCGTATCGATCGTCAATTGCGCAATTTAAGAAAGCACTGCAGCACAGGCGCTTCCTTCGATATTGACAAATGCCGATGTCGGTCGTTGCGGCATTTTTTGCATTGTCATGCGAACGTATTGCGGTGTCGTCGATGTCATCGCTTCGCACGCTCTCGCTTTACCTCGTCAACACTTCCTTAAGCGGGCGCTGTTTTTTTGAACGTGTTGGTGTATTCGGGATGCAGTGCATTTCGATTCCCGAGTGCACGCAGCGACTAAAGTCATCTCACTACATTAGGAGGGCAACATGGCCAAGAAAGCGAAGAAGGCGAAGAAGGCGAAGAGCGCAGTAAAGAAGACTGCGAAGAAGACCCGCAAGGTCGCCAAGAAGAAGAAGTAAGTTTGCTTCTTTGATAATTGCCGGCGGCTTGATGCCGGCACGTCACACGAGCCCCGGATAAACATCTGAAGGCTCTGGTCGACGAAAGAGGGTGTCGGCGAGACATCAGGTCAAACGGCTGGATCGTCTTTCGGGGGAGTTCGCTCCTTCAAATCGATCCGGCAGAAGAAACGAGTTTTCTTCGTTCGGTGCGGGTCTCCGCAAGAGATTCGCAATTTCACCGGGCCCAAAGCCCGGAGTGAGATCTGGTCCTGACGTGTTCGCCGACGCCCTCGCTCCCCGGAACCTTCACGTTCCCTCGGGACGTTTATGTTCCCCGGAGCGCTTGCTCCGATAGCCCGCACATCAGATGCCTGGCTTCAACCTTCCCGAATTCATTTTTGACTGTTGGCGGACGTGGACCGATTTGGGACGCCGGTCGTTCCATTCAGTTCGCCGCACCCCGCGAAGGTGGGTGTCCGATACACTGCGAACCCCCGATCAATGACAGAAGCTGCGGATTGCCGGGTTATCCGCTGGAGCCTGTCAGCGGACGGCGCATCGCGCCGACCCGGTGGCGGATGATGAGACCGACGTTGCGGCAATGGTTATCGTTCTGCCAAACGGCAGGGTAAACCGAACTTCACCAATCGACACTTTCCGCTGTGCCGCAGGCATTTCCGTGATTCCATGTTCGGCGGCGCCATGCGCACATTTACACCCCGTTCATCGCGAACCTTAAACTGCCCTTCAAATTTGATCGACCATGATCATCCCAACAAGCCGGCAAACGGCACGCGCTTGATCCGCCAAAGTGCAGGCGGTTTGGCGATCGGATCATGCGCTCTCTGGACAGGAGGCGCGCGATCGGACGCAGAACCGGTTTCCACTTTTGCGGATCGTGCGCCGGGATCGACAGGCGTTTCAACATTGGACAGGGGCCGCGCTCGGGGGGAGGGCGGCAACGATAAAAAGGGGAGCTACGGATGTTTCAGGGGCAATTTGATCTGGACGCGGCAACGCCGGTCGAAGCGAACGCGATTCCGGACGTGCTGTTCGAGCGCGGCCTGTACTGGGCCAGCGGTCGTTCCGGCGTGGTCAACCTCGTCGCGGCACATAAATGGTTCAACCTGGCGGCCCTGAAGGGACGCACCGACGCGATCTCCATGCGCCGCGAGGTCGCCGAGATGATGTCGGATGCCGAGATCGCGGCCGCGCAGCGCGAAGCCCGTGCGTGGATGATCGCGCACTGAGGCTCCGCGCGGCCGGCGTCACGCCGGCGGCTCTCCATTGGCGAGGCAGCATTTCTTGGCTTTCTTGCCGCTCCCGCAGGGGCATGGATCGTTGCGTCCGGCGTGACGCCAGGGATTCCTGACCGGCTCGTTCGTATACGCGAGATCGGCCCAGGAGGGGGCCGCACCATTCGTGTTGCGCGGTGACACAAACAAAAAAGACCGCCCGAAGGGTGAGCTTACCGCACTACCAGGTAGTGGGTCAGGTTGAAATCTGACCCACGACCAACACCGGCACGCTTCCGTCCACCAGGACCTCCGATGTTTGACTCCCCAAAAGCAGCTTCCTGAGGCCGCGACGCCCATGAGAGGCCATGACGATCAAGTCGCAGCCTTTGGACTTTGCTGTCTCGACAATCGCAGTGGCTGGGTGCGCGTTCGGAACGTGTAATAGTTCTGCAGAGATCCCCATCTGCTCCGCCATGGCTCGAGCCTCATCGAGCACTTTGCCCGCACTTTCCCTGCAGGCTGCATCGAAGCTATCAAACTCTTCCTTTGAGGGAATCCATCCCGAGGCGTGTCCGCTCCCATAGTCGACCGGCAGCGGTTCCGTTACGGTGATGACGGTCACTTTAGCGTTCAAGGCCTTTGCCAAGGCAATCCCATGCTTAACGCCTTTTCTCGCGACATCCGATCCATCCGTGCTCAAGAGAATATTGGCGTACATTCGGAGGCTCCCCCTGCTGCGCCACATCCAACCGCAGCCAGCGGTGGAGGGCAAGCGTCGCAAACAGGCAGACCGCCTGAAAGCGGTCTCTCTATAGATGCCGATCGGCGCTGAGGATGAAACCAGGCGAACGATGCGCCGCAGCGTTAAGCTTCTCGCGGTCGTTACCAATTTGCCCCGAAAATCAGATCGATCCATATTCGGGACACACTTGCGCCCATCGCCATTCGCACGGCTCCGGGAAGATGTTTGGCGATTGAGGCGTCAAATCACCGAAAACCCGGAGTTTTTATGAATGTCATCCCCCTGGACCTTCAACGAAGGCGCGAACAGCGTTGGGCCGCCAGATTTGCGCGGCCAGTCCTGCCGGTGACGCCGGGACAAAACCTTGAGGGGCAAGATCAGGAGCTTGCCGTCCCCCACCGATGGCAAATAGAAATTCCGGCGGATTTAGCCGACGGGCTTGAGGCCCCTGCGCGGAGTGAGAGCGGGGCCGAAGCCCTCGCCTGGCGCGCTTAAGAATCTCGTTTGAACCTGCCTGACACCCGCCAGACATATGTTTGAGGTTGCCGCCAACCTCACAAGCCCATCAGAAAGCCCCGCTTCCCCAGGCGGCGGTTTTCATTTTGTGATGGGGGCTTAAGCCCGCCCGAACCGGCGGGCATCTTCCAAGCGGCCGGGATCGGAAGGGCCGTATCTTCCGATTGCATCTTTCGGAAACGGCTCTGGGTGTTGCCCAGACCCGAGCCCAGCGCATAATGGGAACAAACCGCGCATGCGCGGCTTTTTCTGTTTAGCGTGTAGACGAGTAAGAGTTTGCCATGTCGCGCAACTTCGGACTGGCCCGGAAGGGTAGTGAAAGCAAATTGTCCTCGTGGCCCATGTGGGTTGCGGCACTGATTGCCATCGGCGTGATAGATATAGCCCTGCATCTGCCGAGACCCGCATGATAGCCCCAACGAAAAAGCCGCCGCTGGGGTTGAGATCAGCGACGGCCTCTTACGCATTACTTCCCGTGGGATGTCCACCGCGGTTGATCGAACCGTACCGGCCGACAGTTAAGGAACTGTTGGCCGATCCGCTCAGTTGCACCGCAGCCGCCTGGCGTGTGACGCCAGCCGTTGCCGGTTTAAAATCCTTGTGATTAGCGCCAGCGCATGCGCGAGAGGGCGCTGCTGCCGCATCCTGGCTTAAGCAACCCGGATCTCAGCGAAAATTTCATCGCAATACTCGCTCAGCCGCTTGGCCCTTTGCCGTTCTGGACGAGATTTAGTGATCAATGCCGCTACATCTGCACGGCCAGAGGCTGCAACTAAAGCAATAAAGGTGTCTAGGGGTACGCGTTCGAGACCGCACTCCATTTTAGACCTCCACGTTGGTTCTTATTCCTTTCATTGTTTGGGACGTCTGAGGCCGTAGTTGCGGCGCTTCTGAGAGCATACATGGTTAAAACAGGCCAAGACTAAGGCCGTCGGGCGTTTCGGGCGATGTACTAAGTGCCCAACATGAAAAACGCGGGGTCTGGCCCCGCGTCCTCATTCTATCGCTTGAGCCGGCGGCGGTGCCGGCGCCATGGGACAGGGAGCGGACGTCGAGGAAGGAGACGCGCCGCGCTCACCCGAGAACCGCACCGGCACCGCCCCGCGCGCGCCGACGCCACAGGAAAGCGCGGACGACCTGCTGATGCGATGGCGCCTCGCGCGCGCCGCTGGTATCCCTGCCGCCAGAAGACTTGATCAGGAGGATCGGGCATGAGGTGGTTCAAATTTCACGCCGACCGGTGCTGAACGATCCGACCCTTCAGCGGCTGCCGGGCGACAGGTTCAAGACATGGATCAACCTGCTCTGCATCACGTCCAAGAATGACGGCGTGTTGCCGCCACTGTCGGACCTGACCTTTTTGCTGCGGCCGATGGCCGAGGACAAGATATCCGCCCTGATCGAGGAGTTCTGCGACAAGGGCCTGCTTGATTCGGTTGGGGGCGAACCGGTGAGATACGTGCCGCGAGACTGGGCGACACGGCAGTATGTCGACGTGACGGCGGCTGAACGTGCGAAGCGGTACCGGGACGGAAGCGTGGCGTCACGCGTGACGGACGTGACGGTACGCGTGACTGTCACGGCTCTAGACCAGAAACAGAAGAAAAGAACAGAGCAAACCGGCGTGACGTTGATCGAAGTTCTGGACGATCGGGCGCTGGCTGCATGGGATGCCTACGGTCGGGACACCACCGGCACGCCCTATCCGCGTAATCGCCGCGGGGGCTGGCACTTCCCGACGAAGTGGCCGCCAGGCCATGAGGCCGAGGTTAGCCAGATCGGGAGGCCGGCATGAGTGAAATCAGCGAAGAGGAGCAAACGCGCTCGCGGAAATCAGCAAGCACAAGGCCATGCAGCGCTTGAACAAAGACGGCGCCAGTTCCAATGCCGCAGTCCGGAAGCGAACAGCTCTGATCGCGGCGGAGCGAAAGCTTGAGCCGTCAGAAACAGCAGCCGTTATGAAAGGCCGTTACGTCCAACTGAGGCCGCTGAGCCGGTTCGCTAAGAAGCATCATCTTAGCGTCGACTGGCTGATCTGCAGCGATTTGGCGAAGCATCCGAAATCTCAGTCTGCGCGGCAGCCGGTGGTGATGACGTCGGATGAATTCGTCTGCGCCCTGAAACAACTCAATGAGAGGGATAGGACCGCCATCACGGAGCACCTGCTCAGCCTCGCGGTCCAAGCAGTGACGCCATGAAGCGCCGGCGCCGACCACCAGAAAGCACAACCGGCAGCGACTGATGACCCGCCATCCGGCCGCAGAGGGATGCCGCTCGGGCGCAGCCGGCGCGGGTTCGGAGTCGGCGCGGTCGAGCTCGACGTCGACGTTGCCCCAGCTTCGACATTTCCATGCGTGCAGCTGGTTGCTGAGCCGATCGAAGCTGCCAAGGGAGCCCTCGACGTCTGGATCCTCATCGCAAGGCCCGTCGTCAACCGCGGCGTCCTGGTCGCAGTCGATTGTGGAATCGAGCCAGTCGATCAGGCTCTCGATTTCTTCCCGGGCGGCCCGGCGAGCTCGCACAAGCGCCTGGAAGAAGTCTTCGGGGGATATGTCGGTTCGACGATATAGCGGATCTGTAGGCGTGTTTGTGGGTGGCGTGCTATGCACGCGGTTAGCCTGGGTCATTTGGATTCCAGTCCTTCGTGGCTCGGGTTAGAGCCGGGGCGGAAGTTCGAGCTTCCCCTCGGCTTGCTTTTGGGATATCCTGAATTTATGGCAAAGTCAATTAGGGATATCCCAAAAAAGCAGCGTGGCCGACCTTCAACAGGTGGGCGGCGCGAAGGCGTCTTGGTCCGCTTCGAGCCTGCTCAGTTTGAAGCGCTGGACGGTTGGACCAAAAAGCACGATGTCGAGTCCCGCCCCGAAGCCATCCGCCGGCTGGTCGAACTTGGGCTGAAGGCGAAGAAATGAGTGTGGACGGCCTGCTTGAGCTAGAGGAGATGGCGGCTAAGTTAAAGGCTACCGTCCGTAAACTTCCACCGGGACGGAAGCACGACGAACTACTTCAAGACATCGAGAGGTTTCGCGCGCATCTCACCACGCAACTCGCGGGGCTGAAGGCTAAGAAATGACCGGCAAAGATTCGGCTGAAGTCCCGAACATGAGGCAGCGAACGGTTTTGCAACACCTGAGCCTGGCCGAATGGAGGAAGATCGATCGCCTCCCGGTTTCGGCGGGTGAAATGACAATGAGCCGGCTGCTTGATCATGGTTGGATCGAGTGCCGAGGCGAGAAGCAATTTACGGCAGTCAGACTTACCCCGGCGGGGCTCAAGGCGATGAAGTCAACGATTTGAAGAGGCGTCCGCCGGCCTGTAGAACTGGGGCTGAAGGACAAGGGAAAGGGCTGACTAAGATGTTAATAAGTGGCCTTCGTCGGCCGCGTTTCCTGCCCGAAATTTATATGATGCCTCCCATTGCAGGAGGAGGCTCAAATGATTGTCGAAACCGCTTTGTTCATTTCTGCGATCGTCGTCATCGTCGGCGTGACCGTGAAAGCCATCAAATGGCGACGTGATGTGCTTTCGCACATTGCGCACAGCGACTAGGAGGGCTGAAGGCAAAGGGGAAATGCGCGATAGCGATCTTTCCGCGAGCGGCATCAATTTCGATGCTCCGGCTACTTTTCGGAAATGGCCTTCACTAAATGGTCAGCGGCGCATCGAGAGCGCCGGCGATCAACTCATTCGACCACTGCCTGTTCCCATGCTTGCCCACGCAAACATCGGCCAGCGCGATATCACCGATAGCGCCGAGACGGATATTGAAGGGCAAAGCGCGGATTCGGCCCACAGTAGGCGTCGGTGCCGGATGCGGTCCAAAGGCATTGCTGGTAGGTGGTGAACTGGCAATTGCCTGGATATCCCCAAACCCTGCCCTGCGAGCACCAGGGATAATCGTAAGGGTCCTGCGGTTGCGCTCGTGCGGGCGATGAGCCCGCCAAACTGGCGGAAATCGAAACCGCTACAAGCGTTTCGTTGCGACGCCGCTTAAATCCGCTATCGACCGCGCACTGGACAATTACCCCGCGCGTCCAGGCCCACACCAGCGAAGCCGTCAGGCGATCATACTCCGCTTGGCGGCTTTGTTTTTTCGCGAGCGAGGCGATGAGCCAGCGTATCGACTTTAGAGTTGTCTGCATAAATTGCGAAGCACTCGGCATCGTTTTTGACGGTCGAGAAAGTGCGCCGGACTCAACTCCAATCAAATGTCGGCATTGCGGTGCGCCGCGAGGCACGCTTGGCGAACTCCGCATGCTCTCGGTCTCGAACGAGCCAAACCGGGTCGAATACTGACCTTCCAAAGTACGCTTCACTTCTCTGCACGAAGTCGACGCATGGAATGCGAATGTGTCATGGGCGCGCACTGCCGTCGAACTCGTCGCGGCTGCTGGGGTTAGCCATCGCCCGGCTCTGGCAGCTAAGGGATTTTGTTTTGCAGCGAGTCAGGATTAAAGCGTGGACCGAGGTCACTACAAGCTCTGGCCGCAACAGGGGAGCCGCCTTGCAGACCTCCGTTAATGTTGATCACTTAGGTTAAAATTCGATTTCAAATTGTCCGCCGGCATTGCTCCCTGTACCCATTGGATCGTCCCGCAATAGTGGCGGCTCCATTTGACTGCGCGGGGCCGTTGCTAGCCCAATTGCAGGACACGGGCCGTCGGCTTCTTGTTGAGGACGGGAGGTCGGCGGTGCACCCATCACCGGCGCTAGTGTCACGCTATACCCTGACGGTTGATAGTTGCGAACCCCACGCGCTCCGCTTGGTGTTTCAGTTCAGTCACACGCGTGATGTTCCTCGGACGGAACAGCATTTTCGACTCCACACTCAAGAAACCTTGCACCAGTGTTGAAAGCGCCGGTGCTGGCGATTTCAAAACCGAACAATTTTTAGCCCGGTAGCCGCGGGGCGAGAATGCCTGCGGCTTTTTCGTATTCATGCAATGCCTGCCCGTTGTGGCGCGCTACGAACGGGTTGAGTTTCAGGTTTTTCCTTCTTCAGTCGAGCGAGCAGAAGGCGATTTTTGCGGCGGGTCTTGCGGGCTTTCTTGGCGATGCGCTCGCGCTCTTCCTTGGACATAGTCTTGTACTTCTCACGCCGGGCGTCACCGCCCTTCTTCCCGAGCGCGCTCATGAGGGCGCGGCGTCCGAGCCGATCGTGGTCGGCACCGGCAAACTTGATCTTCCTCGGAAGGGTCTGGGCGGTGAGGACTCCGCCCCGCTTAGGTGTCAGTGTCAGATCGAAATCATCGGGGAACAGCGCCGAAATCAACAGTTGAACCATTTCCCATCGACCTTGCCGGCCGCTGGGGCGGTCAGCGTGCAACAGGTGGCCGAAGTGGCCGTCGTTTAGGCCGGCGGCATCGTCAAGTTCCGACATCGTCCAACCGAGCTGTTGCCTACGGCGCTCCAGTTCAAGCATTAGGGCCCGATACGCCGGTACCGCGCGGTCGATAATTACGGGCATGCGGCCGTGATGCGGTAGAACCAAGGCCGGAGAGTTTGTCTCATCCGGATCGAGGCTCGGGTCAGCTCGAAAGCTCATGTCTCAGGACTTGGCAATCGCCGCGACGTCGACATAGACCGCTGTGGCGGTGGCGACCGCGATTTTGTAGGTGCCCGCCGGGAGGAGAACCGACGAATAGCCGGCGGCGGTGAATGCGGTCAGGCATGTGACGTGCGCGACACGTTCGTATATGTCGAACCGGAAAATGTGACTGCGTTCCTGGAAGGTGCAGCCAAGAAAGCGCGGGAGTAAGCAACGCGTGGCCGGCAACAAACACAAAGACAAGGGGCCGCGCCACGTCCGCCTTTGCCATTACATGATCGATTCTCAGACCTGGAGGAGCCTGGGGGCCATCGCGAGGGCGATCTACCCCCGACATAGCAAAGCGGTACGCGGGCGTCGGCAGTAACAACGGGCGGATAGGTTATTCTATCCGCTGCGCCGTGGACGAATTGCACATTGGCACTTCCACATCAAAGCGCGCCTTAGACGCCTTACAGGATCGCGGCTTCATAGTCGCGGTGAAGAAAGGCGCGTTCAGCCTGAAGACCCGCAACAGCACCGAGTGGCGGCTCACCGAGTACCAGTGCGACGTTTCGCACAAGCTGGCGACCAAGGATTTCATGACGTGGACGCCCGACAAAAACAAAACACGGTACCCACAGCGGCACTGTTCGGTATCTGTAGCGGCACCGACCGGTATCTGTAGCGGCACCGAGGAGGACTCTAATACCTCCCACGGTATCTGTAGCGGCACCGTCAAGGGCAATTTAGCAGCATGACGGTACCTGTAGCGGCACACATATATCTAACCAGGGGGTACGGCAAACTGAGAGCGAGCAGGGTAGCAGGTAGCTCGTATTGTTGCGCGCTATGGGGAGGGAGGCATCATGAGCCTGATCACCGCCCCTTCGGCAGCGGAGGACGAACGAGCTCGCGGGCCATCAATTCGATCGTTGGCCAGTTCTGATTGAAGAGGCCCCTTGCATCATGGAAATTGTGGGCCTGCACTCGAACGCTGCAAGCCTTTCTGCCGGCGCCGTTCCCTATCTGAAAATGGAAATTGAACCCGACCGCGTCTTGTTGGATCGCCTGATCATCGCTGCGCATTTGGTGTCCCCCCGGTTTGCGTGGGGCATTCTGAGTTTGCGATTTTGATTTTCACGCGGCGCGATTATGGCAGGCTTGGTGCCTTAAGGCGGCGCTTAAGAGCAGCACGCCGTTTGAAAACAAATAAAAGGAAATCAAGAGCCGTTGCCAAGCCACTTGGCCGGCAATCGAACTATCGCAACCTGGAATTATCAAAACCCTTATTTTGTAGGCATAACATGAACGTTGAAGCTGAGATTGTTGACGAGCCAAAGCCGATGGGCAGGCCTTCGACATATAGCCACGAAGTCGCGACGGCTATGTCGATGACGGCCGACCGTCCGCTGACGGAGGCGCGAACGGTTCAGCAGGCAGCCGTTGAGTACGGCCAGGCGCGCGGTGAGATCTCGCGCTTCGCAAAAGGAATCGATCTTTCCGGCTCGGGCCAACGATGTTGACCAGGCACGTGCCGAGGCGGTCGAGGGGGACAAAACCAGCCACACTTCGGTTTTGAGCTGGAGGAAAAGTCCGAAGCCAAGTCCAATGACGCCGCCAAGCAGGAGCCCGCGGAAGATCAGGTGGACGCCGCCACAGCCGCCGCGATCGACGGCCGCTGCGAGGGTCTCGATGAGACCACCAAGCGGGCGCTAAAGATCCCACAGGTCAGGCCCGCAATCGAACAGCAGCTCGGCGAGGTCGATACCGCCCGCCAACAGCTCGCGACGGAACGCGGCAGTTCGCCCAAGCGGGCTTCCTCGAAACATTTCCCGAACTGGCCGGGCTCCCGCCGCTCATTTAGGCGGGTC
>CAWBRL010000046.1:0-111034 GCA_963791165.1 uncultured Alphaproteobacteria bacterium
ACTTACTCGGTATAAACGAAACGTTCGTAATAGGAGGCGGGGTGGCGGCGGCCTGGGGCTCGACCCCCCGTGACCGCATTCCGTTCCAGAGCGCCGTGGTTAATCGCCATACCGCTATGGTTCGCAGACGGGTGTTGATGCCGTAGTTCGCGTTCACATCGGCGCGCCCATCGAGCCATGATGGCGTCCCCGACTAGCGTCATGGTAAAGTCGGACACGCACCGCCCTTATGTCCGTTGCATCTGCCTGCGGCTTTCAAGTGGCCAGCCCCGTCCAACATCGGCCGTTCCGGTGATATATTGCGAATATATGCTTGGGATGTATAAACAGCGTTGGCGATGCATGCAGCAGGCCGATATACGGGGGACGCGAGTTGACGAAAAAGTCGGTAAAACGTCGCTCGCGCGTCTCGCAGTCCGAGGATGCCACCCTCACAGACCGAGCCTATCGCGAACTTGAAGAGATGATCGTGACGCTTCAGTTGTCACCGGGGACGGTTTTGTCCGAGCAGGCGCTTGCCGTTCGTCTGAAGATCGGGCGCACCCCGATCCGAGAGGCCCTACAGCGGTTGGCACGGGACGGGCTTGTGGTGATCATGCCGCGGCGCGGCATCATGGTGTCCGAGATCAACGTGAAACTGCACCTGCGTCTGCTGGAAGTCCGGCGCGTGCTGGAGCGGCTGATGGCAAGTCTTGCGGCGGAACGAGCGACCGAAGAAGAGCGTCACGAATTTTCCGAAGTGGCTGGGGCAATGCTCGCCGCTGCCAGCAACGCGGACGACATCGCATTCATGAGGCTTGACCAGCGCTTCAACATTCTGGTCGCAATCGCGGCACGAAACGAATTCGCTCGCCGGTCGATAGGCCTAATGAATGCACTCTCGCGCCGGTTCTGGTACCAGCACTACCAGCAAGTCGCCGATTTGCCGCTCGCCGCCAAGCTTCACGCCGCGGTCGCCGACGCGATCGCGCAAAAAAAGTCCAAAGCGGCCGCGGCCGCGTCCGATAGGCTTATCGACTACATCGAGGATTTCGCGCGCAAGACGCTTGACGCCTAAATTCGTCAGTCGAAAACAATGACACTGCGAATGGTTTCGCCGCGCTTCAGAGCTGCAAAACCGTCATTGATTTCGTCGAGCGTGACGCGACGCGAGATCAGCTCGTCGAGCTTCAAATCGCCATCCAGATAGGCGCTCGCCAGCAACGGAAAATCGCGGCGCGGACGCGCGTTGCCGTAGCTCACGCGGCGGATGCGCTTTTCCTGCATCAATGAGCCCCAGCGAAACGCGACGTCCTTGTTGACGTCGATCTTGCCGAGCCAGATGATCTGGCCGCCGGGCCGCACCGCCTCGGAGGTCACCCGAAACGCCGATGCGCTACCGGCCGCCTCGAGCACGACATCGACGCCGCGGTCGTTGGTCTCGCGCTTTCCGACTGCGACCGCATCCTCCTTCGACGCGTTCACGCCATGGGTGGCGCCCATCTGCGCCGCCAGCACCAGCTTTGCGGGATCGATGTCGACCGCGATGATCGCGCCCGCGCCGGCCAGCCGCGCGCCCTGCACCGCGGCGAGCCCGACCGCGCCGCAGCCGATCACCATCACGGTGTCACCATGCGCAATGGCGCCGAGATTGAGCGCGGCGCCTGCGCCAGTCATGACGCCGCAGCCGATCAGGCAGGCGCGATCGAACGGGATTTCCTTCGGCACCGGAATCGCCTGCTGATCGGACACGATGCAGTATTCGCCGAACGCTCCCAAAAACATCAAATGCTGCACCTGCCGGCCGTCGGCCAGCGTGGCACGGATTTCGCCGTCGAAGGCGACGCCCTTCGGCCCTTCGCCGAGATATTGCTCGCACAGGATCGGCGCGTCGCGGTCGCAGTAGAAGCAATGGCCGCAATGCGGATTCCACGACAGCACGACATGATCGCCGGCCGCGACGCCGCGCGCGGCGGCGCCGACCTGCTCGACCACGCCGGCAGCCTCGTGCCCCAGCACGATCGGCAAGGGATAGCGCAGCGAACCCTCGATCACTTCGAGATCGGTGTGGCATAGCCCGGCCGCCCGGATCCGCACCAGCACGTCGTTCGGCTTCAGCTCCGCCGCCGTGATCGTCTCGATCGACATCGGCGTCTGCGCGGCATGCAGCACCGCGGCACGATATTGCAGGGCCATTCAAGCCGCCTTGCCCGAAAGTGCCACGAGCGCCTCGTCGATATCAGTCGAAGTCATTTCCCACTCGTTCTCGAAATTCGCTACCACCGCCTGCATGAAAGGCTCGACCGACGCCTTTGCCTTGTCCTTGTCGCCGAGATGATCGACCAACAGCGCCAGCGCAAGCTGGCGCGGTTCGGGTCCCTCATAGCTCCACTCAAAGCCGTTTTTGCTGAACTCGACAACGCCTGTACAGGGATCGAGCGGCGCCCCGTCGACGGTGACCTTGACGCCGTCGATGGTTCGATCTCCCACATAGCGTTTCATGGTGCTCTCCTCTCTCCTGTCGTCGTCACGAGGCGACGTCGATCTGGCCTGCGATCACCCGCATGACGTCGCGGTCGCGATGGGCCTGCGCCAGCGTACCCGAAAACATCACCTCGCCGCGCTCCAGAACATAGATGCGGTCGACATAATCAGGAATATGGTGGACGTTGGATTCGGCCATCAATACGCCCTTCCCCATCGCCCGGATCGAGGCGACGCCCTCGGCGATCAGCGGAATGATCGCCGGCGACAGGCCTTCGAAAGGTTCGTCGAGCAGCAATAGCTTCGGATCGAGCGTCAGCGCACGCGCAATCGACACCATCTTGCGCTCGCCGCCCGACAGTTGCCCACCGCCGCGCGCGAGATACTGCCGCAGCTTTGGGAATACCGCGTAGGCCTCCTCGATGCGGACGCTGGCCGCACGGCCCGAGGGCCGCGTCCAGGTCGACAATTCCAGATTCTCGGCGACGGTCAGGTCGGTATAGACCTCGGATTCTTCGGGCGAAAAGCCGATGCCGCGCTGCGCGATCTGCCAGGTCGGCAATTTCGTCAGATCCGCGCCGTCAAAGGCAATGCTGCCCGACAGCGCGCGGCGATAGCCCATGATGCTGCGAAAGGTCGTGGTCTTGCCGGCGCCGTTGCGGCCGACCAGACAGACCAGTTCGCCGGCGGCCACGGACAGGCTGATGCCGTTGAGGATGCGGCTGCCCTCGATGTCGACTTTCAGATTCGACAGTTCGAGCATCAATGCGTCTCTCTGCGGCTTTGCGGACGCGTTCCCACGACGGCTGCGATCATCGCCGGATCCTTGAAGAACGCATCGGGCGCCATGTCGGCCAGCACGCGGCCTTCCTGAAGTGCGACGATGCGATGCGAGTAGCGCTCGACCAGATCCATGTCGTGCTCGACCTGGACGATGCCGCGCACACCGGCGGCCTTTGCCGCCGACACCAGGACTTCCATGATCGCGTGCTTATCGCCGGTCGAAACGCCGCTGGTCGGCTCGTCCAGCAGGATCACCTGGGGATTGAGCGCAAACGCGCTGGCGATATCGAGCAGCTTCTTCTCGCCTTGCGACAGCGTCGAGGCCACGGTTTCGAGCCGGGCGCGCAAGCCCAGCACGTCCGCGATACGCTCGGCATCGGCCTGCAGCACGTCATCGCGCCGCAGCGAGCGGAACGGATTGGCGACACGGCGCAGCCGGGACGCCATCGCCACCGCCAGCGTCTCGCGCACCGTCAGCGCCGGAAAGATGTTGACCAGTTGGAACGCGCGCGCCATGCCGCGCCGCGCCAGTTCGACCGGGCCGATGCCGGCAATGTCGTGCCCCATGAAGCGGACCTCGCCTTCCGTCGGCCGCAGCAACCCGGTGACGACATTGACCAGCGTGGTCTTGCCCGCTCCGTTGGGGCCGACGATCGAGACGAATTCACCGTCATCGACGTGGAAGGAGACGTTCGTCAGCGCCTTGAACACTCCAAAATGCTTCGAGACATTGATGGTCTGAAACAAAGGCGCGGTATCGACGGCGGGCGCAGGCTGCATCTCATCGCCCTCCCTGGCGCCGGTTGAGCAGCGCGTCGACGGTGCCCGACAGGCCCTGCGGCATGAACACGACCAGCAGCACCAGCACGGCGCCCATCACAAAGCGCCAGTATTGGGTGATCGACATCACGAAATCCTGCAGCAGCACGAACACCAGCGCGCCGATCGCTGGGCCCGCGAAGGTTCCGCTGCCGCCGAGCACGGCCATGAACACCAGATTGCCCGAATGGGTCCAGTAGGCCAGTTCAGGATCGGCCAGACCCGTGGTGACCGCCAAAATCGTGCCGCCGATGCCGCCATAGATCGCCGAGATCACGAACGCCGCGAGCCGCATCCGAAAAATCTGGACGCCGACATAGGCGGCCTTGCCGGCGTTTTCGCGGATCGCGCGCAGATGCAGGCCGAACGGCGACTGGGTGATGCGCCACATCGCCAACCCGAGCAGCGCGAACAGGATCAGCGCGTAATAGTAGAACGGCCCGGTCAGGAACGCGGTCTTGCCGCCGCGCCATTCCATGCCGAGCAGCAGCGGACGCAGCACCCGCATGCCCTGGTCGCCGCCGGTGATGCTGTAGAACTTGAACAGAAAGGAGTGAAACAGCATGCCGAACGCCAGGGTCAGCATGCCGAAGAATATCTTCGTGTAGCGAACGCAGAGCGAGCCGACCACCAGCGACGTCAGTCCGGACACCAGTGCCGCCGTGACCAGCAACACTTCAAAACTGCGGACACCGAATTTCGACGTCAGCGCCGCCGCGGTGTAGGCGCCGACGCCGAGGAACAGCGCATGTCCGAACGACAACAGCCCGGTACTGCCGAACAGCAGATTAAAGCCCAGCAGCGCGATGCCGTAGCCGATGAACGGCAGCATCAACATCAGCGCGTAGGGTGAAGCGACCAGCGGCAGCAGCGCCATGATGGCGATCAGCCCCAGCAGCACCCACAATCCGTTGGGCCGCGGCGTCGTCCGCCGCACCGGCGCTTCAGTGACGATATCGATCGACGGGATGCTCACGCCGCGGCCTTTCCGAACAGGCCGGCCGGCCTGACGATCAGCACGACGACAACGACGAGATAGACCGACAGCATCTCCATTTCCGGCACGAGCGAGATTGCCGCGGCGCGCATCAGGCCGACGACGAGCGCGCCGACCAGCGCGCCGCGCATGCTGCCGAGCCCACCGATCACGACCACCGCAAAGGATTCGACCACCAGTTCGACCGCCATATCGAGCGAGGCCGCGCCCGACGGGACCACCAGCGCGCCGCCGACCGTGCCGAGCATGCAGCCAACGGTGAACACCAGCGCAAAGATCTTTGAGGCGTTGACGCCGAGCCCCTCCGCCATATCGCGGTTCTCGGCCGTGGCGCGCACGATGCGGCCGACTTTGGTGCGTTCAAGGAACAGCCCGAGCCCGACCGCGATCGCAATGCTGGCTGCGATCACCAGCAGATTATAGGTCGGCACCCGGACGCCCCAAAAGTTCGCGGTGCCGTAGGCGAGATAGACATTGTCCATCGTGCGCGGCGTGGCGCCCCACAAGAATCGGAACACGTCCTGGAACATCAGCAGGAAGCCGAAGGTGATCAGGAGCTGATAGCTTTCGTCGCGGCGATAGATCGTGCGCAGCACGCGCTCGATCGGCCATCCGACGAGACCGATGGCAAGCCCGGCGACGATCAGAACCGGGAGGAACAGCACCGGCGGCATGCCGAGCTTGATCGCCAGTCCGACGGCGGTGATTCCAAAGTAGGCGCCGAGCGCATAGAAAGAGCCGCAGGCCAAATTGACGATTTTCTGCACGCCGAACACGAGCTGCAGCCCGGCCGCCACCAGAAACAGCACGGCGGCGTGGAAGGTCCCGCCGAGGACGACATCCACCAGCTCAGTCATGCCTCAGACCGGCATTTTTGCGGTTTTGATCCACTCCCAGAAATCCATGCCGGGCGGCTTTTGCAATTGTTCAGCCTTGAAGGTGTCGATCGAGGCCAGCGTCGGGAAATCGTATTTGTTGTTGTTGGTCGACGGCCCCTGATAAAACACCTGCTCGGCGATCTTGTCCTTGCGGAAACGGCCCTTGCCGCCGAGGCTCTCGACCTCGATGCCGGGCATCGCCTCGGCCACCTGCTCCTGCGTCGGCCATTTGCCTGTTGCTTTTTGCGCGGCCTCGACCCCGGCCTTGTAGGTCGCCATCGCAAAATAGGCGCGGTCCGCCTCCCAATGCGGCGCTTCCTTGTAGCGGTCCATGTAGTCGGTGACGAAGGCCTTCTGCAGCGGCGAGGCCTGCGGATGATCGAAATACAGCGTGTTGTGCCCGAAGATGATGCCTTCCGGCGTGAATTCCTTCTTGAGCTGGTTGATCTGCCATCCGGCCGCCGGCAGCACCAGTTTGACGCCCTCGAACAGGCCCGCCGCGTGGCCCTGCTTCATGAACACGGGCAGATCGGCGAACAGCATCGAGGAGAAGATCAAATCCGGCTTGGCAGCGTTCAGCGCCGCGATATGCGAGGTCAGGTCCATGGTGCCGATCTTCGGCCATTGTTCGGCGACGAACTCGGCCTCGACGCCGAAGCGCGCCAGGATCTGCTTGAAAGCTTCCCAATTGTTGCGGCCGTAGGAATAGTCGGGGTTGATGCCGGCGACGCGCTTGAATTTGCCCTTAAAATGCTTGATCGCCAGCAGCGAGCCCATCACCGCTTCGCATTCGTTGTCGGTCGAACGAAACACATATTTCGGATTCGGCATCATCTCCTTGACGCCGTCTTGGGTGGTGCCGTCCCACATCACGACCAGCGCCTGCTCTTCCTCGGCGACGGGGGCGACGCCGAGGCTGACGCCGGTCGAGATCAGGCCGTGGATGGCGTCGACCTTTTCCTGCAGGATCAGGCGCCGGAGACGCTCGATGGTGTCCTTCGGGTTGGTCTCTTCCTCGATCACCAGTTCGAACTGGCGCCCGGCGATGCCGCCCTCCTTGTTCATCCGCTCGGTCGCCCATTGCACGGCGCGAATGCCGCACTCGCCGGCGGTGCCGGCGGCGCCCGAACGCGGCGCGATGATCCCGATCCTGAGCGGCTTGTCCTGCGCCAGTGCCGGCGCGAATATTCTTGGCGCGGCGGCCGCCAGGATGCCGGCTCCCGCAAGTCTTGCAAAATCGCGACGCGTGAGCTTCATCGGTGCCTCCCGTTAATGTTGCGCATCTGCCGTGCGTTGTTGGCATACCATAAATATATCACAGACATCTCATCAAGCGATTTTTTCGCGGGAGAGCCTCGCGCGTGCATCTCAAAACCCCTTTGCCAAGCCTGATAGATTGGTGATATATTAGACATCAGGCCCCAGGAATTCCGGCGAGACACGGAGACGGCGCGATGGAATTATCCACAAGTCCCATGACCGAGCGGCAGCGCAATTACCGGGCGAACTACCGCCACCGGATCGCGGGCTGGTACAATGGCTGGCTGCACGTCGTGGTCATCTATGTGATCGGATTCACCGCGCTTTCGATCTATTTCGCCAACATCCGCGATTTGCGCTGGTGGGAACTCGCGATCGTGCCGGTGACTTTTCTCGCCGCCAATTTCTTCGAGTGGTGGATTCATCGCTACGTGATGCACCGCCCATCGCAAGTGAAGGCGTTCCGCGCTATCTACAACCGCCACACGCTGATGCATCACCAGTTCTTCACCGAGAAAGAGATGCGTTTTGCCGACCACAATGACTGGCGCGTGACGTTCTTCCCGCCCTACGCGCTCGTCACCTTCACCATGATGTCGATCGTACCGGGCATGGTGCTGGGCTGGCTGATCTCGCCCAATGTCGGCTGGCTTTTGATCTCGACCACGACGTCGATGTATTTGATCTACGAATTCATGCACTTCTGCTGCCATGTCGATGAAAACTGGTTCGTGCGCAACACGCCCTTCGTCAACACGATCCGGCGGCATCACACCGCCCACCACAATCAATCGATCATGATGGAGCGGAACATGAACCTGACTTTTCCGGTCATGGACTGGCTGATCGGCACCTCCGACCTCGATCGCGGACTGATCGGCACCCTGCTCAACGGCTACGACACCCGATTCGTCAGGACCGACATGCGCAAGACCTCACGGACGCCGAAACCCGGCATGGCCGGGCATCCGACCGGCTTTGCGACTCCCGCCGAATAGGATCGTTCAGCTACGGGCCGCCGCATGGATGCCATCGAACCTCATTGGGTCGCGCTGCTCTGGTTCGCGGCGTTCGCGACAACAGGAATGGTCGCCTTGCTCGTCGTGGCCGGCATGTTTCCGCTGCGGTCGCGCCCCGAGGCGGTGCGATCGAACGCGGCCACGATGCTCGTCGCCGGCAATGGTATTCTGCTGGCAGCCCTTCTCATCGGCACCGGCCTTTACGGTTATGCCGAACTCAGGTGGAGCAGCCTGGTGGTGGTGACCGGCCTGGTCGTGCTGTTTGCACCCGGCCTTTTCGAAGTCTGGCTATCGTCGTTACGCGACGGACGGAAAGGCCTCGTCGTATTGGTAGGTGTTCAGATCCTCGCTCTCGCGGCGCTGGCAAGAATCGCAAGCCCGTCCTGGGCCAACATGTCATGATGACAGGGAGACCGCAGCGATGCCGGTAAGAATCAAGCTCGGCCTTTCGGTTCTAGTCGTCCTGGTGGCGGCGATCGCGGCCTATTACCAGCATACGCTCGGACACGACCGCATCCAGTATGTGGTCGCCTTCCTCGGATTTTTCATGATCTTTGCGATGTGGCTGTTTCCGGAAGTCAAACGCGAGGAATCCGCCGGCGGTGTTCGCCGCGATGGTGTCGCGCGATAAAACCGGAGCGGTCACCTTCCGTCATGGCCGGTCCCGGCCATCCACGTCTTTTCTCGGACTGATGCAGCTAAGACATGCATGCCCGGGACAAGTCCGGGCATGACGAACTCAAGTGGCGATGACGGAATCGCCTCTCTGGCGGAATCACGCCCGATAAGCCGTCTTGTCGGTGCCGCGATAGAGCACGCGCAGCTGTTCCTCGGTCACCGCCTTGTGGAACGCCAGTGCCTCGGGCTCGAGCTCGCGCTTCGGCACATATTCCGGCTCGAAGTGATTATACGTGTCCTTGCCGCGCACCAGCGTCGCCCAGTCTTTTTGTCCGACCGCCTGTTTCAACCGGGTCGGGATATAGCGGACCGCGAGACCAATGCGCCGGTCATCGGACTGGTTGGGCTCCGAACCGTGGAACAGCAGCACATGATGCAGTGACGCCTGGCCGGGCTTCAACTCGACAAAGACCGCCTTGTCCTCGTCAACCTTGACCGCGATCTCCTGCCCGCGGGTCAGAAGGTTGTTCTGATCAAAAGTGTCCTCGTGCTGGACCTGCTGCTTGTGGGTACCGGCGACGAATTTCATGCAGCCCGAAACCTTGTTGGCCGGCGACATCGCGATCCAGGCGGTCGCCACATCGGATGAGCTCAGTCCCCAATAGGTCGCGTCCTGGTGCCAGGACACGAAGCCGGGATCATGCGGCTCTTTGATGAAGAAGCTGGTATTCCAGCACAGGATATCCGGACCCAGCAGATCCTCGATTGCATCCAGTATCTTGGGATGGCGGATCATGTCATTGATCCAGGGAAACAGCACGTGGCTGCGGTGGCGCATCTCGCCCTTGATCGGGCCGCCGGTTCGCGCCTCGTAATCCTCGAGCTTGCCGCGAAACTCGGCGACTTCGCTTTCGCTGAGCGCATTGACCGGAAAATGGTAGCCGCGTTCGCGATAGTTCGTGACTTCGCCCTCGCTCAGCAGTTTCGTCATTCGTATCCTCCGAGAATTTCTTTTTCATTGCAGGCCGCAGCAGAACTGCATCGAAAGTGATCCTGCCACCCCGCGCTGTCAAGAAGCGCTAAAGGCGCGGCAGCCTCGCGATTCCTCTTGGGCTCAGCCGGCGTGCCGCGCCAGAAATTCGCTGATCGCCGCGCGGACATCGGCGAGTTGCGGCGAACCGTCGGCAGCGACCGCGTGCCCAGCATTTCCCACGAGTCGAACCAGCGTGGTGTTTGGAATCTGCGCCGCGGCCTCGATCGCATCCTCAACCGGATTATAGAGGTCCAGTTCCGGAACCATGAGCAACGTCGGCGCCCGAATCGATCGCAGCGCGGCAGCGGTGTCGCCGTCGAATCCGGGCGTAGACCCGACGTCGTGCGCATCATAGGCAAAACTTTGATACACCCAGTCGACCGGATCGGGGCCGGCGCTGCGCGCCATCGCGACGGCATTGGCGACCAGCGCTGGCACATCGCCGACGGGTAACGGTCTCGAGTGCACGGCGGCGTTCGGTTGGTGATGACGCGGCTTTGCGCGGCCCAGGCATCGAATCCGGCGCCGTACGGGCCGGACGGCCAGCCGGCATCCGACGTCAGGATCCGGCGCGCGACCTCGTTCATCGCGGCCGCCCATGGCCGGGTTCGCGCCATCGGCACCAGCGCCACGATGCTGCGCATCCGATCCGGCGCGCTGACGCCCCATTGCAGCGCCTGCATGCCGCCCATCGAGGCGCCGACGACGGCTGCGAGCTGCCCGATGCCCAGCGCATCGAGCAGCTTCTGCTGGCTCTGCACCATGTCGCGGATGGTAAAGCGCGGAAACGCCAGATCGGGATGCGTGCGACAATTGCTCGGCGACGTCGTCATCCCGTTGCCGATCGCGTCGGCGCAGATGATGAAATGGTGCTCCGGATCGAGCGGCCGGCCGGGCCCGATCAGAAAATCCAGCCGATGGTGGATCGAACCGATCGCGGTCAGGACCAGGATGGCATTATCTGCCGCGGACGAGGGCTTTCCGTGAGTGCACATAGCTGATCTCGAAATTTGCGAATGACTGCACCGCTCTCGAGCGCGAAGTCGCCAAGGTCGATCTTTTGATGCGGTCGGTCGATCCAGCCAGGCTGGTGTTCCGGATGCCGCCAACGCGGCTCGCGGGATGGCATTCTCATTCTCCTGGCAGATACTCGGCCGGATTGGCGATGAACTATACGGCGCGTGTTCCGGAAATCGAGATCGGATTTTACATTGGCGCTTGCTGACCCAGCCCGACAATCTGCGAGGGTGGTGCGACGCGGCAGCGCGCGATGCACGAAGTCCAGGCTTGTTGCACGCGCCGGCATCTTGGTCTCGCCAGCCATCGTCCGTTGTGTCAGTCTTCATTGATCGCAAAAGGCCGATAGCAAAAAACGGCCGGCGAAACGGGGAAGGGAAACGATCATGGATTTTGGGACCGGCATCGCGCTGCTCGTTGCGTTTCTGGCTGTCGTCGTCTTGATCATCCGCGGGCAGAGCCCGATCATCATGCTGCTGATGCTGGCCATGCTGTGGTCGGCGATCGCAGGCATCGGCATCGACGATATCCAGAAGAAGATCCTGCAGGGCGGCGGCGTCGCCTATGCCAGCGCCGTCATCATCATCGTGTTCGGCGCCTGGTTCGCGCAGGTTCTGATCCAGACCGGCATCGCCGAAAGCGTGATCCGCTCCGCCGTCGAGCTCGCCGGCGACCGGCCGCTGGTCACGGCGATGATCATCACGCTGGTCACCGCCTTGCTGTTCACCTCGATGTACGGGGTGGGCGCTGCGATCGCGATCGGCGTCATCGCGCTGCCGATCATGCTGAGCCAGGGCATCCCGCCCACGTCGCCGCCCCCGCGTTCACGATGGGGATCGGTGCCGGCACCTTCATCAACCTCGTGCAGTTCGGCACGTTCCAGAAACTGTTTCCCGGGACTCAAGTACGAGGCGCCCTATCTGACCTACTGGATCGTCGGCATGTGCGTCTACATTCTGGCGCGTGGCTGCTGGAATTCATCTATCTGCGTAACGGCGGCGCCCGCCGGCTGGCTTCCGTCGATGTCGCCAATGCGGGCGAACCGGTGGTCGCGCAAGCGAACGCCTTACTACACCTACATCGTGCCGATCTTTCCGGTGACTGATGATCATGGTCCTCAAATGGGAGATCATCCCGACCTTCCTGGTCTCGATCGTGCTGGCGCTGGTGTTGACCGGCCGCGACCGCAAGTTCCAGGGCAGCATCAATCTGTTCAACAAGACGTTCTCCGATGCATTCCCCGACATCGCCACCATCGCCGCGCTGTGGACCATCTGCGGCATGATCATCGTCGCCGGCCAGACGCCCGAAGTTGCCGACGCGCTGAAGCCGATCTTCGGGCCGATCCTGCCGCATACGCCGCTGCAGGCCGCGATCTTCTTCGGCGTGCTCGGCGGCATCGGCAGCATCTACCGCGGGCCGCTGGTCGTGATCGGCACCGGCGCCGCCTTGCTCGCGATCGTGCTCGCCAACAAGGAGATCCCGATTCCCTATCTCTATTCGATCTGGCTGGCGCCGACGGTCCTGCAGGGCAGCATGGATCCGACCAACTCGTGGACGCTGTGGACGATCGGCTACACCAAGGTCAGCCACGGGCAGTTCCTGAAAACCGCGCTGCCGTTCGGCTGCCTGATGGTCGCGGTCAATTCGGCGATCTGCTACTTGATGCTGGGCTCACTGCCGTAGACGAGGAATCTTTGGAATGACCGAAGCTCCGGCGCTGGCGCGCGCCTATCGGATCGGCATCGACGTCGGCGGCACCTTCACCAAGGCGGTGCTGATCGACAACGCGACCCACGAGGTGGTCGGACGGTACTCCGTGCTGACCACCCATGCCGATCCGCGCGGCGTCGCGAAAGGCGTCGTCGAAGTGTTTCGCAATGTGCTGGAGCAGTCCGCCGTCGATCCCAAGGACGTCATCTTCCTCGCCCACACCACCACGCAGGCGACCAACGCGCTGCTCGAAGGCGACGTCGCCAGCGTCGGCGTGATCGGCATGGCGACGCCGCATGGAATCGCTGCTGGCACACGGCCAGAGCACCATCAAGGAGATCGAGCTCGCGCCCGGACGCCATCTGCGCCGGCCAACCGTTTTCTGATCGAAGGAGACACTGACCGACGAGACCATCAGCAAGGCGATCGACGAACTCCGGGCCGAGGGCGCAAAGGTCATCGTGGCGAGCACCGCGTTCGGCGTCGATGACAACGAAGCCGAGGAGATCCGTGCGCCGGCTGGTGGTCGAGGCCGGCCTTGCCGCCACCTGCGGCCACGAGATCACCAAGCTCTATGGTCTGACCACGCGCACGCGCACCGCCGTGATCAACGCCAGCATCCTGCCGAAAATGATCGACACCGCCGAACATGACCGAGGCGAGCGTGCGCGAGGCCGGCATTCAGGCGCCGCTGATGATCATGCGCGGCGACGGCGGCGTGATGGACATCAGGAGATGCGCCGCCGCCCGGTCGTGACCATGCTGTCCGGACCGGCGGCGAGCGTCGCCGGCGCGCTGATGTATCTGAAGGTGTCCGACGGCATCTATTTCGAGGTCGGCGGCACCAGCACCAATATCGGCGTGATCCGCAACGGCCGTCCGACGGTGAAATATGCGCGCGTCGGCGGCCACGATACCTATGTCAATTCGCTCGACGTGCGCGTGATCGGCATCGCCGGCGGCAGCATGGTCGCGCCCGCGACGGCAGAGCTGGTCGATGTCGGCCCGCGCAGCGCGCACATCGCCGGCCTGCCCTACGCGGCCTTTGCCAAGCCGGAGGACATCGTCGATCCCACAGATCGAGTTCTTCCAGCCGAAGCCCGACGATCCCGACGATTACGTCGCGGTGCGCTCGGCGAACGGCACGCGCTATGCCATCACCAATACCTGCGCCGCCAACGTGCTTGGCTACGCCAAGCCCGGATTGCATGCCAGCGGCAATCCCGAAGTCGGCGCGGCGCGCCATGGCGGCGCTCGCCGGCTTCGTCGGCAAATCGATCGAGGATACCGCGCGCGCCATCCTCGAGATCGCCACCGACAAGGTCATTCCGGTGGTCGAGGACCTGATCGCCGAATACAGGCTCGATCGCGATCAGGCGCTGCTGGTCGGCGAGGGCGGCGGCGCGGCGGCGCTGATTCCCCTCGTCGCCAGCCGCACCGGCCTTCACACAGATCTCGCAGGACGCAGAGGTGATCTCCTCGATCGGCGTGGCGCTCGCGCTGGTGCGCGAGATGGTCGAGCGCGTCATTCCCAATCCGCAGCCCGAGGACCTCAAGCGCATCAAGCGCGAGGCGTTCGAGGCGGTGGTCAAGCTCGGCGCCGCGCCGGAGAACGTCGAAGTGACGATCGAGGTCGACCCGCAGACGCAGCGCGTTCGCGCGACCGCGATGGGCGCATCGGAAATGCGCGCGCGGGAGCTCCTGAACGAAGTCAGCGAGGCCGAGGCCCGCGACATCGCCGCGAAGTCGATGGGCATCGAGTCTGGAGCGCGTCGCGCTGGCCGCGGCCACGCCGCAGATGCGCGTGTTCCAGGGCGAGGTGGAAGAGCGCAAGTGGCGCTTCTTCAAGAAGCGCCGCAGCCCGGTGCGCGCGGTCGATCTCGAAGGCGTCATTCGCGTGCAGCGCAGCGACAGCGTCGTGCGGCCGGTCTCGGCGCGCACCGCGCTCGATGGCCTGCGGCGGCTGTGGGAGGACATCACGATCTACAATGGCGACAGCATGATCACGCCCGACGTGTTCGTGATCGTCGGCGGCCAGCTGATCGACCTGTCCGGCGTCAATTCGATCGATCAGGCCATGGCCGTCACCCGCAGCGAACTCGATGGACTGACCGCGGACGCCTCGATCGCGCTGATCGGCATTCCTCCGTCGCGCGGGCTTTAGCATGGCGGCAACCGTGACAGACGTTGCGTCTGTTGCGTCGCTCGCCGGGCTCGCAGCGGCCTCGCCCTAGACACTCGGCCTCGCCATGCTGGCAGCCGATCCTCACGGCCGGCGGCTGGCCTACTCTGCCCGACTTGCCGCGGTTTTGGACGCGCTTGCCGATGGCGCGGTGACCGCGAGGAATCTGCGTGATCGATTTGCCGGTCCCAGTCCACACGAGATCGCGCTTGGGCTTGGATTGACCGTCGAAGCGACGGACGACGATCCGCTGGTCGGTTCGATCTGGCGCTTCGCCGAATACCGGCTACGGCCACCGGGCATCAGAATATATGAACGCGGGTTGGCCGTGCTGGAAACCGCGGTCTGCGGCTCCTTTGCCAAGCGTTTGCTCGGATCGGCGACGCTGCAAGATGTCTTTGTTGCGCATGAACTGTATCATCACGCCGAAGCAATCGGAACGGACGTGCCGATTGCCCGGCGTCATCAGGCGACGCTGTTCCGAATTGGAAGTTGGCATTGGCGAACCGGCATAGCAGCGCTCGCTGAAATCGCCGCCGGTGCGTTTGCCCAGTCTCTTCTCGACCTGCCCTACCATCCCAGGGTTCTTGACCTTGTCGCATTAGGAGGCATTTCCAATTCCCATCATCGCTAGAGTTACGATTGCAATCGCAATATTGAAAGTAGACCGGAAACGCTAAAGAGAGAGAGAGAGAGAGATTTGCAGCTCCCTTGCTCAGCGAGCGAACGGCCGCTTTGCGCCAGAAGCGGCCGTATCGCGGCACGTTAAGCCCTTGTCTTGTTGGATCGTCACCACCAGAGAGTATCCCAGGGTGAAGCGTCGTTTCACTTGATTGCGACCACCATGCTTTCCGGACCGACTAGATGCTCGGACCGCGTGGTCTTAAAGCCGGCCTGTTGCATCCACTCCTTGCATTCGGCTGCGGTGTAGTCGGCACCTCCCGGCGTTTCAATCAGCATGTTCAGGCTCATCAATAGGCCGAATACGTTTCGGCGGCGGTCGTCATCTATGATTGTTTCGTAGACGATCAATGCGCCGCCGGCCGGCAACGCCGCATAGGCCTTTTCGATCAGGGTTTTCTTCTGATCGAGGGCCCAATCGTGCAGCACATGTCCCATCACCAACACGTCAGCGGATGGCAGCGGATCGGCGAAAAAGTCACCGGCCTGAAATTGGACCCGGTCCGACAATTTGTGGCGGCCGATGAATTCCTCGAAATGCGGTTGAACCGCCGGAAGATCGAATCCGACCCCTCGGAGATGCGGGTGTGCCAGCGCAACTTGTGACGCCAGCCCACCTTGCGCCGCTCCGATGTCGGCAAAGGTTCGGTATTTCGCCCAGGGAAACATCTTCGCGATGGCGGTTGCCGAACCGACACTGATCCCGGTCATCGCCTTCAGGAACCCGGCGAGCCGGTCGGGGTCCGAGTAGAGACCTGCGAAGAAATCGCCCCCACGTTTCACTTCGTTCTGCGGTTGACCGGTCTTGAGGGCATCGGTCAAACCGGCCCAGAACGGATAGAGCCGGGCATTTGCCATTTCCAGCATGCCGCCGACATAGGCCTGCTTGTTTCGGTCCAGAAACAGGTCGGTCGCCGGCGTGTTGGCATAACGACCGCTGCCGCGTTCCAGCATTCCAAGCGCTACCAGCGCGTCGAGGAAGTCGTGCGCTGAACGCCGATGCAGGCCAAGGCGCGCAATGAGGTCATCTGCGGACAACGGGCCGTGACCGAGTTCGGTAAAGACGCCAAGCTCCACGGCGCTGAGCAATGTCTTGGAAGCCCAGAAGCCGAGGCCCAGTTGCAGGATGCCTTCCGGTGTCAGCGGCTTGGATGATGCAGGGAGCGGGCTCGTCTTTTCAATTGCCTGTGTATTCATGGTCCATCCTCCAGATCAAGGGGTTCCACAATCAGATCGACCGCCGCACGAAAAATCTTTAAGAATGGCTTACTTTTCCATCCAGAAGATTGCCAGTTTTGAGCCGACCCTTCTGTTTCCGTCCGAGTGCCGGCGATGCGCTTGCTGTTTGGTGATTGCGTCATGGACGTCGAGCGCCGTGAGTTGCGGCGTGCGGGCGACGTTGTACGCGTCGAGCCACAAGTGTTCGACCTGATCCTGCACCTGGTCGAAAATCGCGATCACGTCGTAAGCAAGGAAGCTCTTCTTGAAGCCGTTTGGCGCAAGCGCGTCATTTCCGATTCCGCATTGAGCACCCGGATCAACGCAGCGCGGCAGGCCCTCGGCGACAACGGCGAACGGCAACAGTTCATTCAAACGATCCCCCGGCGCGGATTTCGTTTCATCGGCGACGTCAGAGAAACGGAGCCGCCATCTGCCAACGCCGCGGCGGCCGAGGATACGCCGAGCGGGCCTTCGATCGCCGTGCTAGCCTTTGCCAACCTGAGCGATGATCGCGAACAGGACTATTTCGCTGACGGAATGGCCGAGGATTTGATCACCGGTTTATCGCACATCCGTTGGCTCATGGTGATCGCACGCAATTCGTCATTCTCGTATCGAGGACGAAGTGTGGATACACGCCAGATCGGCCGCGAACTCAATGTCCGATATCTTCTTGAAGGCAGCGTCCGCCGGGACAGTAACCTTGTCCGGATCAATGCGCAACTTGTCGAAGCAGAATCCGGCGCACATTTATGGGCAGGTAAATTCGACGGGACGCTCGAGAATATCTTCGATCTTCAGGACCGGATTGTCGGCAGTGTCATCGGTGCGATCGAACCCAGCCTGCGGGGCGCGGAAATGGAACGGGCCAGACGCAAGCGGCCGGACGATCTCAACGCGTATGATCTCTACTTGCGCGCGCTTTCGCATGTCTACGCGTTTACGCGAGAGGGACAAACGGCCGCACTCGAACTGCTCAGGAAGGCGCTGGAGATCAATCCGAACTATGCCGAAGCCCATGGCGTCGCCGCCGCGTGCTACACCCAGCGTGTCTGGACGCAACCTGAATTCGCCGCCGATCTTGCCAGTGCGCTCGCGCATGCCAGGGCGATCATGTCGATCAAGACGGACGATGCTTCGACCCTGGCATTTGCTGCCATCACCTATGCCACGGCCACACGAGACTATGAAACGGCCATTCAGATGATTGAGCATGCACTGGCTCATAATCCAAGTTCTGCGGCGGCCCTATCGGTCGGGGCCGTAGTCAACACCTGGGCCGGTCACCATGATACGGCGGTGACCCTCGCGGAGCGCTCACTTCGCTTCAGCCCTTTCGAGCCGACCCGGCATCTGGCACTTGCCGCCTTGTCACGCTCACGATTGTTCCAGGGGAATCCCGAAGCCGCGCTCACGGCCGCACGTCGTGCGGTGCAGGCTACTCCCGGACACCTGCCTTCACATGGATATGTGGTCATTTGCCTCAGTAGGTTGGGACGCCTGCAAGAGCGCGACACAACGGTCGAACGATTGTTGGCGAGTTTTCCAGGCGTTCGCCTCAGCCATTTTTTGGCGCATTCAACGTTTGCACCCTTCGAGGGCGAACTCGCCGCAGCCGGATTACCCCTTTAAGGCCGCTCTGCGCTCCGAGACCGAACACTCGCCCATCATATTTTGAGTGAACGCCTCCTTTGCGCCAGAAGCGGCCGTTGGCATTCTTCACGCTGCTGCCAGGAATGTGTTTTCTGGATACCGTGTGGGCTCAGTCGCGGGTTATGCGCACCGCTTTCGTGCTGGTACGAACAGGACGTTTGGATGGGCAAATACAAGGATGACGAGGTTCCGAACGCCCAATAGACAAGAAGGTCGACCTACGACATCTAGCAGGCAAGGTAACGCGCAGAACTCAAGATTGTGTGCATTTGCCCAATCGACTCACGAATTTTGGTTTTTGGCGAAAATCGACTCAAGTTTCTTTGCTTTATCGACTTGCGACTTTTCGGCGAGCTACGACAAATCAATGAGTTAGGCGACTCGCATTTGATTGGTCCCGACACTTCGGGCTACGCGTGGCGCAGCCACGGCTGAGGGGCAAAGCGTGTCCGGCGTAGCTGGAGCAAAGCGGAAGCGAAGACGGACTGGGCCCGGGTCTCGCGAAGCGAGCGAAGGCTGTCGCGCCGAAGCCCTCTTGGGCGAAGGCGGACTGAGGCCACAAGCCACGCCCCCCAACCAAAATCCCGAAAACAACCCCATGCAAAGTAGCCGCGTGGTCGATGCTTTGAGCGATTCCCCGAGAACACTTTGACACGTCGGGCAAATCAGCGGCACTATTCCATCGTCGCTCATTGCGCTGCTTCAGCGACCATCAAACCACCGATCCATATTCGATCTGACTATGGTCTCCCCTCCATGGCAGTAGATTCGGCGGTGTTATCGCACGAACCGGCCAAGCAACGCCGTGAATCCGACCAGCCGCAGGACCCGGCCGCCCAGCCCTTCACCGACTTTGCGGCCAATCCTGATCTCGTTCTGAAGGCGGACGGTTTTTGAAAGCGCGCGCGTTTTTGAGCCTTCCGGCCGATCGGCTCCGTGGGCAGGCGCTATCATCGAACACCAGACCTAACAAATGGCGCTCTTGTCTCAATCGGCCTTCATCCGAATTCCCAGTTTCGCCCGCTCATCCTTGAATATGACAGCGATGGCTTCGATGATGAGCTTGTCTGGATTTGCCTTGCAGTACTCGATCACCTCATGCTCCACGACCTTTCCCTTCCTGAGATCCAGGTAGTGCTTCTTGGCCAGGCCGTTGTACCAACCGCTGTACCAGGACGTCAGGGCGTCCGCGTCTTCCTGGTAGGTACCCGCGAGTTGGGCGCATGTCAGTTTTTGCACATCGATGAAGCCGTTGCTGTCGACATAGGCCGAAAGCGGCGTCTGAGCGAGGGCGCTGGAGCACGCGATTGTCATAGCAACCGCAAGAAGGTGGCAATACCGCATTCTAAATCCTCTATCTCGCGTCTCTCGACTTGGGTGTTTCCCCGGCAGGCGCGCTTTGCTCAAGGGACCCATCGCAGTTGAAGCGCTGACAGGCCGAGTGTGACATTCAGCGCTACCGAACCTTCGACCGAAAGTGGCTGCAGCGCGAAGCTCCTGTTGGATCCGCCGACCAGGACATTTGCTCCAACACCAAGTCCCAATGCCACATCACCGCTTGCACCAACATAGGTGCCAGCCAGAGCGCCGGCAGGAACGCCAGCGGTAGGCGCCAGAACGCCCCAGGCCAAGGCGCCGCCACCGATTATCCCAATATCAATTCCCACGGTGTTGAGGGCGCCTTCGTAAAACTGTGGGGGACCGGGCATGGATGGCACGAAGCGGCACTCCATCGACTGGTGTCCGACGATAATGAAGCCAATGCTCGGGTTAAGCTTACAGTTGAGCATACCCGTCTGGGTCCATGTCGGCGTCTGGGCCGAAGCAGGACCGGCAAGTGCAACCAACGTTGCACAAAGAGCTAATGCCTTGGGATTCATAACAACACCCTACCCCCATCTTCTATTTCAAAATCGATAATTGATGCCGCCGCGGAAGGTGTTGAGCTTGTCAGCGCTTACGCCCGTGCCGACCACCTGGGTGTAGAGATATTCACCCTTCACGGACCAGTTAGGTGTGAAGCCATATTCCATGCCCAGGCCTGCAGCGATGCCGGGGCGCCAGGCGGAGGCCGCGCAATTCGGGAGCACACCAAGTGTGCCGCAAGGCAAGCCGGCAATCGAGGTGCCATTGGCGCTCGATTTCACAAATGCCGCACCGCCGGTCACGTAGAACAGCGTGTTGTTCATAGCGACGCCAACGCGTGCTCTTGCCGTTCCAATGGCGCTGACCTTGGACGCGATATCGAGCGTAATACCCTGCCCGATGCCGGCGATAGCCGGATTTGCGATGCCGTTGCCCTTGATGTTCGCCCAATCAAGATCACCCTCAAGGCCGAGCACCACATATCCCTGCTGGATTTGGGCACCCATGGTGCCGCCGAACATCCCGCCACTGATATCGAAGCTGGTACGGTCGAACCTGTTGGAGACGAGCGTCAGCGGATCTTGCGAGCCCCAGCCATAACCGCCGTTCACACCGACATAAAAGCCGGTCCAGTTATAGACCTGGGCCACCACGGGCGCGCTCTTATAGGCCTGCACAGGAAGGTCTGCCGCAAAGGCGCAGGTAGAACTGACGGCGGCAAATGCTGCTCCAACGATAAATTTCTTCATGTCATCCATCACGAAAACTCCGCTCCAAAATGGCCAAGAGGCCGACGACGGCCGGCTGCCAAGCCGGCCTTTGCGTTAGCAATCAAAGGTCAGTATGCCGCCACGACGGGTCCACCGAATTTGTAGTTCACGCGCAAGGTGACCAGATCCACATCTTGCTGCGCGCCGTTGTTCATCGTCTTCCTTTCCGATTTGCTGCTTTAGAACCTGTGAGTCGCGCCAGGATCACGCCGGCCAAAGGAGGCCGGCGCGAGTTCGATCAAGTAACTTCCGCGCAGTATGATTGGTCCAGGTGCCATCAAACCCGTTTGATACCAGGCGGCTGCCATGTCCCGTCGCCTGGCGGCAGGATCGAAGGTGGCGTAGGCTTCGGCCAGTACAGCCGCATCACGAGATAGATTTTGTCATCCGGCGCCGGAAGCCAATTTGCTTCCTTGTCCGCACCGGGGCTGTCTTTTTGGATGTACAGCGTCAGCGAGCCGTCCGCGTCCTTTTTCATCGCCGGCAACATCGGAGAGTTGATGAGGTAGCGATTGATCGGGTTCTTGACCAAGAGCTGGCTCTTGCCGTCGTACATCGTAACGGACCAAAACGCATTCACTGGCGGCAACTGGCCGGGCGCGAAGGTGATGGTGTACTTGTGCTTGCTGCCGTCGAGCGGCTCACCGGTCGCGTCCGTTCGGGTATAGGGGTACATGGCTTCTACGGCATCGTTGCCCAAGAGACCGCCCTTGGCAGCCCCGGCCCGCATCACCCAATCGCCGTTGTAGAAGGCCTCGTCGCCAAAGAACGAGCCGACGTTCCAGCCGTTGATGTTTTTGTTTCCGCCGGCCAGCCATTTGTCGACCTTGTCGTCACCCTGCTTCATGCCCACCAGGATTTCGGCTTTATGCTCGAGCGATAGATCCTTGAACACGAAGGTCTTGCCGGGACCGATGCCAATCTTCGCAAGTTTCGCGCGAATCGCCTTGTCCCTCGGCGTCTCAGGGACGAATTGCAGGGCTGCGTCGAGATACTGGAAGAAGTTATCCTTGATCCCGGCAGTGGTGGCGGGAAGGAAATCGATCTTCGGCGCGGCGGGCGGGGCGGGCTGTTTAAGGAAGGCGGAAAGCGGCTGCGCCTTGTAGCCGGCCTGAATTTTCTCGACGTTCGGCATGTCGCCGGGGTTGAAGAGTTGAGTGCGGATAAGCGCGAGCGGGAACGGCGTCGTCGATCGGAAGACCTTCTTGATCCCGGGGGGCGTTTCACCTTTCCAGTCGGGGCCGACCACCAGATAGTCGCCCGGCTCGGTCCCCGTGGCGCGCGTGCCGATGTAGCCAAAATTGTAGGTGTTGCCGTCGATGAGCTGGACCGCGTAGTAGCGGTCCTTTTCGATCGTCGGCACCGAGATAACCATCGGTTCAGCGCGCAAATCCAGCCAGATCGATCGAGTAAGGGGTGTCGCTGTTCGGCGTGATGACTGCCGTATCCTCCGGGGTGGCGACGTGGTGCTGGTTGTTGATTTCGTTGAACGGCGCCTTGAACTGCCCCGAGTTCTTGTCCACGGCGAACTCTTGCATGACCGCATAATTCATCACGAGCGGCAGGCCGTAGATGAAGCCTTCTTCGGCGATGTCCTTGGCCTCTAACAGCCTGGGCCAATCGGCTTTGTTCTGCGCAATTGCCGGGGTGGACTTCGCCGTCGTCGCGGCGAGCGCGGCGATAGCCGCGGTGGAGCGAAGTAGATCTCGTTTCGTAAACATTAGCCGTACTCCTCTATTATTTTATTATTCGATCAGTTTATCGAATCGATCCACATTCGGACATCAGGGAATCCATTGCAGCTTATTGGTTGATATGCCGGCCGACACATTGACCGCGGCCTCTGCGCCCGGCTCTACGCAGGGTCGGCCGCTCGCGCGGATCCTTAGTAGCAAGGCGGATAGGGGTAGTAGCCACAGCGCGGCGCCGGGTAGTAATAAGGATAGGCAGCCACAGCAGCCGCTCCAACAGCCGCGGCCCCGGCAACAGCAGCGCCGCGATAGTAAGCGCCGCGCCAGGCCGTTCTGCGGGCGACACCAGCAAACGACATCGGCGTGAATGGCCGGCCAATGATGTCGATAAAGACCGATGCCGGTCCATCGGCTCCCGCGAGGTCGCCTTCGAGCACGTCGACGTCGAAGGTCAGCTTGTCGCCCTCAAGTTTGGGTGACTTCAGCACAACCACCACGTCGAAGACAGCCGCTCCGTCCTTCTTGAATCCGGACACCGTAGCGTTCGGCGGATCCTTTGCGAAATTGTCGCTGCCGCTGCCCCAATCCTCGACGATCCGCGCCGTCAGATCATGCCCGGCGGCCCGCACCGGGCGATCCGCAAACACGATGGCATTCGGAGAAACTCCGGCCAGAACGAGCTTCCCGTCCTTCAGGCTGGCGCCCCTGGAGTTGAGAACAAACAACGACGGAACGACCTCGGGCTTCGACTGTCCGATGGATTTCTCCAACGGCATGTGCGGCTTCGGCTCGGCTGCCGATTGAGCGGAAAGGATCGTCGGCACACACGCCATGCCGGCAGCGGCAATGGCGAGAAGAGCGGCACGCAGTATCTTCATTGGTTCACCTTTTCTGTATCCCTGTCCGCGCGGCGGCAAGCCGATGTCGTGCCTCGAACGGGGCACCTCGGCTGCCAGATCACCATGTCCCGTGTCATGCTCTCCGCGCCAACACAGACCATTGTTGCTGGCGTCCAGTGAGCACCGGGAAACGGTTTTCGTTCCGCTATTTCACGGCAACGGCGGAAGATGTCTTGCCATTTCACGCCAATGGCCGCGGCCTTCGCCAATTCTTGCTGCCGGATCGCAAAGCCCGTGAAATCGTCGAGTCGACAAAACATTGCGCTCGATATTGAATGTTCACAGATAAGCCGTGTAGGACTGGATCCAGAGCACGATACGGGCGATGAGGCCGATGGGGCCCGCATTTTCGGCGAACACTGTCGCCGTACCTGACGTACCGAGGCGCAAGACGGAGCGGTTGGCATTCGCCGGAATCGAAATCACCGCGGGATACGCACTCGTACCACCGATTGATCCGACACGAGCGAGCGTCCCTGATACCGCAATCTGACCTTGCCCGACGCCCTCCGGAATCTCCGTGATCCTGGCCTCGTAGATGCGTCCCGGGTCATTGTCGAAAACGAGCTCTACCCGTGCGCCAGGCTTGATGGTGCGAAAGCCATTCTGCGAAAAAATGCCGACAATGGAAATGTCGGATTCTACGATAAAGGACATCGCCGCACGCGCCTGCAGGGCGCGGGCACCGACCGCGAGCGCCACGACGCTGGCGTAGCCGTCCGACGGCGCCTTGACCGTCGTCTGCTCAAGCTCCCATTTTGCATCATCGAGTTGTGCATGAGTCTGCACCACGGTGGTGTTGACGCCGCCGATCGACGATTCGAACGAGGCCCTCGCGCTCTGCTGTTGCGCCTTTGCGGACTGCAACTGGGCCATCGTGATATCGAGCTGCTCGCGCGTGTCCTGTTCACGAAACGACGTGGCGGCTCCGCTGTTTGTCAAGGAGGCGATATCGTTCAGCCTCTTTTCATGAAAGGCGACCTGCTTTTCGAGACCCACCACATTGGCATTGGCCTGATCGTAATTCGCCTTCAGCACCTCGGCCTGATGCTGAGCGGCGATCAGTGCGGCTTCAAGCTGACGAACCTTGTATCGAAACGGCGTCGGGTCAATTTCGAACAGGACCGCGTCGGCCTTTACCGGCACGTTTGGTTTGACGGGGATTGCAATCACCTCACCACTGACGTTCGGCGTCACTTCCACGACGCGTGACACGACCACGACGCGCCCGTTGGGGGTGAGGTAATTCAGCATCGCCATGAAGACGGCGAGAATGGCAATGCCTGCAAGGGCGGCGACGGTTCCGGACGACCAGGTCAGGCGTATCAGCTTGAACTTCGAAAATGCCAGCCAGATCAGGACAAGGTAGCTGACGAGAATGATAAACATCGTTTGTCCTGTCGTAGCGTTGGCAGGCTGACGCTAACGCTCTTCAGTCAGTGCCGTTAGAACGCTGTTTTTTCCCTTGTCGCGGGACTGCGACGTTACTCCGGCCTGGCAGGGAAGATGTCTTGCCATTTCGCGCCAATCGCGACGGGTTCTGCTGATTGCCCGCATGCGGCTCCTTCCCGAGTCGGGACTTGTCATTTCTTTGAACAGTTCGCTGCCGCCGATAGATGACAGGTTGCATTTTTGTCAAACGCATGAAGACACGGCTGAAGCTGCTCGTTCCCGCATAGCCGAGGCGCAAGGCGATCTCCGATATGCGCTCGTCGGATTCCAGAAGCAGATAGCAGGCTGTATCGAGGCGCACTTCCGCAACCATGTCACTGTAGCTGGTGCCCATTCCGGCGAGATGACGCTGCAACGAGCGCGGGCTCACCCCCAGATGGAGTGCTGTGTGTTGAAGGGCTGTATCACCGTGACACAGCGAGGCAGCAATCGCTGCCCGCACCGAGTATCGGGAAGGTATATGAACAGGCTTCATGGGACCGAAGACATGTGGTGAAGGCCAACGCCGTGACACCTCGTCTAGCCTTGTCGTCTAACCTTCGCCTTGCTGGAGTATGAGTGGAGAATCGCGAGCGGTCTTGCCATAAGCCGCCAAGCCGAACCGAACAGCGCGCCGTCTCCCAGCCGACCCAGACCCTCCCCTCCCGCCCCCCAAATGCACCGGGCAATATTTGCAATACGCGCCAATCGGGAACTGTTAAGCTTTCGGCAGTTCAGCCAAGCCGGACCTCAAGGCGGGGAAAACCGCCGAAACTTAAATTCTGCACGAGAACCAGAAAATGACCATTCCTTTGACCCGTTGCCAATTCATTATTCCTTTTGCGGCCATTTGTGATGCGATCGGTGCTCCAACGGAGGCGTTGCTGACCAAGTTTCGCCTTCCAGCTTCTTTGGAGGAAAAGCCTGACCACTATATCCCAATCCTGCTAGCCATACGTTTCGCGGAAGCCGCACAGCGGTCGCAAGGCATCCCAGACATTGGATTTCAAGCTGCGCGCCAGATGCATTTCGGCCACCTGAGCGAAAAGATGCGCGCCATCATCCGCTTCTCGCCGACGCTGTTCATTGCCTTGCAGCAATTGTGCAAATGGGCGTCGCTTGAGGACACGACCGTGAGTGTGTGGCTGGAGCGCGACGATCATCACGTGAGAGTTTGCAGCAAGATCACGGGCACGGCCAGGATGCCGCATCTTGAGCATTCGCAGTGGCTTCAGAATGTTTACGTGATGCATATCGTAAGGCAATTTTCCAGCCCCCACTGGGTTCCGGCGACGATGGCCTTCGAAGCCCGCTATGAACCGAGCCTTGAGACCCGGTCGTTCTGGCAAAATACCCGCTTCATATCGGATCAGAATTCCTCATGGATCGATATTCCCGTTTCATTCCTGGATCTCCCCAATCTCGCAAGCGAGACGCCGGCGCCTTCACATAACGACGACGTTGGGCCGTCCGGCCACGAAATCGTCTCGGCAGTCAAATTGATGCTGCCATCCTACCTGGACGATAAAATTCCAACGATCGCAGAAATGGCGGAGATGGCCGGCATCAGCGTCAGAAGCTTTCAGCGCAAACTTTCAAGCGCGGGCGTTACATATTCCGACCTGCTTGACGGGGCCCGCTTTGAAAACGCCGCCAAACTTCTGCGCGACACGAATGCCAAGATTATCGATGTCGCATTTTCCTCGGGCTACTCCGACCCTGCGCATTTCACTCGCGCTTTCCGCCGCTTTTCCGGAGTTACGCCGAGAGAGTTTCGCAGCAAATGGAAGCCGCAAAGGCGTCGGTCCGGTGATATGAACGTCGGACGTGGCGGCTTCCGATCAGCGCGTGATGGCAGTTTTCGACAACATATGCCGCTATAGGATGCCGAGCGTGAGGCCCCGTTCTGTCGCCCCATGCAAAAGTAAAAATTCAACACTTGCGAACCGACGCCTTGGCTCGCGCACACAAGGGGCGATATTCCTTCCTCGTATGGAGGCGGGTCTCACGAAGCCAACGCAATAGGTGAAAGCTGCCGCTGCATCGGCACCGCCTCCTCGAAGGCGGCTGCAGCCTGCAAGACCTCGAGGTCGTTGAAACGCCGGCTTACAATCTGCAACCCGACGGGAAGTCCCGCAGCAGTCATGCCGCATGGAATGCTGGCGGCAGGATGGGTTGACATATTGAAGGGATAGAGGAACTCAGACCATGCAAGCCAGTCCCATGAATGCTCCGGCCAGTGCTCCGGCCGCACGCGCTCAACAGGGAACGCCGCCACGGATGCAACGGGAGTGATGAGATAATCCCAATTTTCGAGAAACGCCGAGATCCTGGCCACATAGGCCAGCTTCCGCTCTCGCATGTGGAGGTAGTCAATTGCTTTGACATCGGCTCCCGCGCGCATGCAGGCGACCAGGTCCGGGCTCATTTTGTCTTCCCAGTCAGCCAGCAGCCTGGCGTGCCGCGCCCAATAGGTACTCCAGAAGAAGCGACCGAGATCAGGTCCGATGAGTCCGGATCCAGAGGCGGCGCCGATGCGGCCTCTGTCTCTTTGCACAACTGTACTGATTGATGAGGAAAACGCCAATGCCGATCAGCGGACGCACAAAGCTCATTGCCCATCTCGGTTATCCGACCGAGAGCTTCAAGGCACCCATGATCTACAACCCCTATTTCGAGAAATACGACATTGACGCCGTTGTCGTTCCGATGGGCTGCAAGGCGGAGGATTACACGGCATTTCTCAAGCTCGTGTTCAAGCTTTCGAATATCCATGGTGCGCTTGTCACGATGCCGCACAAGGTGACCACGATCCCATTGCTGGATGAGGTCATGACCACAGCGAAGGTCGCAGGCGCGTGCAACGCAATCCGCCTTGGCCCGGGCGGCACCCTTGTCGGTGACATGTTCGACGGCGAAGGTTTTGTTCGCGGCATTCTGCGCAAAGGCCGGGTGTTGGCAGGCGCGCGCGTGCTTGTGGTCGGGAGCGGCGGCGTCGGCTCTGCGATTGTGGCGTCGCTGGCCAAGGCCGGCGTGGCCGAGCTTGCACTGTTCGATGCATATCCTGCGACATTGAACGGTTTGGCGGAGCGTTTGCGCACCTATTATCCGGCGTTGAAGATTGAGGTCGGCGCCAAGGATCCGGCCGGGTTCGATGTTGTCGTCAACGCGACGCCCCTTGGCATGAAGGACGGCGACCCGTTGCCCATGGACGTTGATCGAATTGCACCCTCAACCTTCGTCGGCGAAGTCGTGATGAAACAGGAGATCACGCCATTTCTGGCAGCGGCAAGGGCGCGTGGCTGCGAAATCCAGATCGGCACCGACATGCTGTTCGAGCAGATTCCAGCCTATCTCGAGTTCTTTGGCTTTCGCACGACCACGCCGGACGAACTCCGGGCTGTCGCGCAGATCAACTACTAGAAAAGGCGCCCTCGGAGAGTTCAATGCAGCGCTGGAGACGAAGTCGATCCGTCAGCCGGCAATGCGGCGTTGAAATCCGGCTACAGGCCAGCCCGAACATCCCTCTGGGGTAACCGACCGCACACTGAGCACACGTCCGCTATAAGCCCTTGATTAAGCCGGCGTCCATCAGAAGCCGATTTCAGGCGCCTGGCTTGGCTGCCTGCCTCGCACCCGTAAAAGATACCATCGCACTTTTGCAGGATTGACCGCTGCACCGAGAAGCCTGCATCAAGTGGAACGCCAGCCGCCTCCAGCGCGACCAACGGCAAATACGGCGCATCGAGCCGGTCGAGCGCCAACGCCATATCGGCCGGGACGAAGTTCACGGCATCGATTGCATAATATGTCGTCAGGTAACGCGGGTCCGATGCTTCGGCTCGCTTCGCAAGCTCTTCCTTGCCGAGCAACGAATCGATCAGGCGCACGCCGAACTGAGGCTGATGGTCACCGTAGCGAACGATAAGGAAGGATTCCGCTGGAAACTCCCGCGCCAGGTTTTCCTGCAGCTTCCGATATTCCTGCGCCGACATCGCCTGACGCCGAATGTACTCCTCCACGTCAGGGGCGTTGCCGAGATCATGCCAGCCGGGTGTGAGTTGCGGGCGCAAGCGCTCATCCCACGGGAAATGATTGGCCACCGTGTAGACATAGAGGAACAGCGGTCCCTTGCCGCGTTCGCGCCCAATCAGATCGATTGCGCGGTCGTAGTAAAAACTGTCGGCTTCGAAGTCGCTTGTGCCGAGATCGCGCATATCCAGGTAATGCGCGATGCCGGTAGTCGTTTGAAAGGCGCGCGATCCGAGAAAGGAACCGTAGAACGGGTACATGCTGAAGGTTCGATAGCCGCAGTGCTGCAATGAGCGCGGCAGTCCGCGATAGACGCGGCCGGCAGCGATCCGCGTCACGGATGTCGCGAACCGCCCGAACGAGCGTACCGAGAGGCCGGTGAGCACATTGTATTCGGTGAACCAGCTTGGTCCGCCGACGCCCTCCACGAGAAGCTTGCGCGCCTTGCCATCGAACGACTGAAAATGTCGATGATACCCGGCCGGCACATTGACCCCGGGCGCCACGGTGATGTCAAAGTTCGATTCATCGTGCAGCAGGATGATATGTGGAAGCTTGCGCGCTGGATGGCAGCCGGCGGCGGCAGTCTCCGTCACGTACCCACTCGCACTCTCGGCCGCATCGAGATATCCGCGAGAGGACAGTTCGTGCACGGCCTCTACCCCCGTCCGCGCAAATTTCGAGACGTAGCTTCGGCCTTCGAAATCCTCGTTGAGGCCGGTCGGCCAAAACAGCGATAGAGCAACGATTGCCGCAGCCGATATCGTAAATCCGGCGAGGCTCGCCTGGAGACTCACGCGATATCGGTCGAGCCGCCACGCGCTGAAGATCGCGACGGCCGTCGCCACGGCGGCCAGCAGGATCCACCAGCGCAAGGCGGGAAATTTCGCCAGCAGAAACGCCGTCGTGTCCTGGTCAACAATCATGACGTCGACGAAGTCGATCGTCATCCAGAGCTTGTCGAACTTGAAGCGCGAAAGCAGCGTCAATGCGACGAGAATTTCGAGAGAAATCAGCGCCGCCACCGTCGGCCTGCCCTGCAACGTCAGCCACAGGCAGTTGAGCATGATCCAGACGAACAGGAACACGGCCATGCCCACGAGGCTTACTTCGGTCGTGAACATCAGGACGATCGCGCCTGCGTGCAGCAACAGCGTCAGGCAGAGCGCGGCCGTCCCGCCGCGGCCCGCCCTCTTCATCGCGACGCTGTTGACGAGAAAATTTGATGCACCGCGAAACATTCTCAACGCGCGCGCAAAACTGGTTCCGCGCACATGAATGCTTCCGCCTTCGGTATCACCAATCATTGAACTCTGGTCGCACGGCGTCGTGTGAAATTTGCCTGTGATGTCGTATTACATGCAACCTTTCGAACGGTTCGTTATTCCAGACCTGAGCCGCTATTTCAGTTCCGGGGCGGCAAACAGGCGATCGGAGGCTTGCATGCGCTTCCTTGCGGCAATCGGTGCTTTGGCGATCGTGGCCGGCATTGCCTGTGCGGCCTTTTTCTTCGGCGGTTACTATAGCGTCGCCGGGACGACCGAAGACCCCGCCGCCGTCACATGGGCTCTGACCCGGGTGCGGACCGCGTCGATCAATCGCCACGCCAACGATAACCCGCCCGCCTCGTTTGGCGACGCCGCCATGGTGGAGGCTGGAGCCAAAGCCTATGCCAGTTTCGGCTGCGCCAACTGCCACGGCGCGCCAGGCGTCAAATGGCTGAAGTTCTCGGAAGGACTACATCCCGATCCACCGGACCTGAAGGATGTCGCCGGTGGGCTCTCCCCTGCCCAATTGTTCTGGGTGATCAAGAACGGCATCAACATGACGGGTATGCCCAGTTTCGCGCAGGCCGGCGCTTCGGACGAAGAAATCTGGTCGATTGCGGCGTTCGTCAAGAAATTGCCTGGCGTCTCCGACGCCGACTACAAGAGCTGGACCGCGTCGGCTGAACCGAAGCAATAGGCCACTCTAAACTGGCAGCTCAGCCCTTTTGGCGCCACCGGACAAAACGACGACGCCACCGGCGAAGCTTGCCAGCACGGCCCAGTAAGCATAACGAAAATCCGACGCCACACCCAGCAGCATAGAAGCTCAACACATAAACCGTGGCCGATCCGCAGACGCCGAGGGCGAAAGCTGCTTCACGCGGCGCGCTTCGCCGCCAGCTCACGCCACAAACGACAATACACGCCAGAAGCCAGAACCCGGCGCGAAGAAACGGCGTCGGCTTGAGCATGTCATGTGCCGAGACCATCGCATTAAACGCGGCGCGATCGGCAAAGACGTTCTGTGTGGGATGCTCGACATCCGCAGTCCACATCGTCAGATTGTCGGCAGCGAGAAAATTCCATGTGAATGCCGAGCGATGCTGCAGATAGGCAAATGGATGGTGCAGGATGGCCAGCAGCCAGGCCTTCGATATCGCCGAGGTGCCGAACAGGCCCTTTTCCCGTTCGACCTTGCGCATCACGAAATCACACGGCTCGAGCCGCCAATAAATGTCCCACAGGGTTGGCTGGTAGCATTTGTTGAGCAGCATCGCGTTTTCAGACTCGCTCCAGTCGACCGGAAACTGGTTCTGTTTCGCGAAATGGCTGATGCCGCCCAGATCGAAGATCATGATCGTCTGCAGCGGGTGCTGTCGTTTCGCGTCCAGCATGCCGTAATAGACCAGTTGCACGATGCCGAAGAAACCGATCACGGCCGGAATGTAGAAGATCGTCGTCTTGCGCAGGGAGACCCGCGGCAACCAGACGATATAAGCCGTGAGGATCGGTGCGGCCAGCAAGGCGTTCGGCCTCAGCAATATCCCAAGGATGACCAGCGCAAGCGCCAGTGCCTGCCCGATCAATCTGATCGGTGATCGCTGTTCAGATGCCGCGAACGCGACAGACGCGGCGAGCAACCAGCACGTTGCAAACAGGACGTCGCGCCAGATGATCCCGGCAAGGGCCAGGGCCGGCGGCGTCATTGCCAGCAGCGGCAGCAGCAGCGCGCCGGCCTTGCCGCGGGATGCGAGCACGAGCGAGAGGACGCCAAAGCCGAGCCAGTAGGTCGTCGCAATCAGCAGGAACATGCTGGCGGCGCCGGGCGCGATCGGATCGATCAGGCCCCACAGCCAGGCCATGACTGGCGACTGCCAATCACCGAACGTGCCCTTGGCGATGTCCTCGTAGACGAACTTGGCGTCGTAGGTCATGACGCCGGGATAGAAGATCAGAAGCGTCGAGCCGAAGCCCACCGCAAGCAGAGCGGCGGCAGAAACCATCATAAATCGCCGCCGCAACAGCGGCCGCTCAGGTGGCCACGGCATAAATGTCCCCTGAATTGGCCGATTGCGGCAATTCGATCAGCCAGCGGGCGACGTCCCTGGCGTCCATCCATTCACCTGCAAGCGCCTGGCTCTCCCCAAGCGCTGCGTTAAAGCGCAGTATAGCCCATTGCCGAGCAACGCTCGATACAGGCGAGCGCGACGTCACGCTGAATGGTGGTGAACTCGAATGACAGCGCGCGTACCGCTTGTGACAAGCCGTGCAGCGCCTCCGCCTCGAAACCTTCCACGTCAAGCTTGATGAACGCGGGAATGCCGTGCTTGGCGATCAGCACATCGAGCGTCGTGACCTCGATGTCGATGGTCTCGTTCCAGCGCTGGGTTTCCCAGCCGGGCGCGTCGCGTGCTGCCTCAACGAACGCCGGCGATACCGACGACACTGTCGGATTGTCGGCATTGATCAGCATTGGCGCCCTGCCGGGTACGCGCCCCACGGCTACCGCTTCGATCGCAACGCATTCGCTGCGGCCATAGAGCAGCCTGAGCGCCGTGACCATCGCCCGCTGCGGCTCGACCGCAACAACACGCGCGCCCAGCCGGCGGAACGAGGCGATGCGATCGCCAACATGCGCGCCGACGTCGAACACCAGGTCTCCCGGACTCGGACGAAGTTGCCATAGAGACGGTCCATCGCCGCGGCCCGCCTCTTGTTCCCGTAGTAGATACGAAACGACCTGATTGTGGCGCGCGCGGTCCTGATGGCGCTAAGCATGCTAGACCGAGCTTGCCAACGGCGGCTGGCTCTCCGACTTGATCGCAGGCAATGCCAACTCCAAAAGGTGCTCCGGTGTTGCGGTCTCCTCGGGAAGCCGGCCGATGCCCATGCGGGCTGCGAGGCTGCCGAGCGCAGGCCAGGCCGTCACCACCGCAAACGGAACGGCCAGTGCGGGACCGCCGGCAAGCAGGAGAATGTACGGCAGTGCCCACGGCTGGCTCGCCAGCACAAGGCCGAGCGCGACGCATCCCACGAGCGTATGGGGCCACAGATCACGCAGCGCCAGTTTCAAAGGCACCGCATGATCGTCGCGGATCTGCCCCATCCAGCTGATTTCGCGATTAAACAGCAGACCGAAGAGAAAGATCGTATGACTGATCCAGAGGATCGGACACAGGACGATAGAGTACGCGGTTTCGATCAGGAAATTGACGATGAAGCGCCCGGCCCCACCGAATGCGCGGCGCTCCTCCGGCGCCAGCAGCACGTCGAGGGCGCCCGCAATTTTTGGCGAGAACCACATCACGAGCACCCACGTCAGCAATGCGCTTCCGGTATCGGCGCGCATGATGGTAGCGGGATCATCACACAGCACGAGCGCGGCCGTCGCGAGCACGAGCAAGCCGATCCACGCCGGCGAGCCCATGAACATCAGGAGGGCAAGTGCCAGCTGATAGCGGCTGACCGGCCGGAGGTTCGGGAGCAAAAGAAACCGCCAGTACTGCATATTGCCCTGGCACCAGCGCAGGTCGCGGCGCATGAACTCCAGCAGTGTCGGCGGATTTTCCTCCCACCCAAGGTCTTCCCGCGGTATCACGCGCACGTGGTAGCCGGCAGCCCGCATCAGCGCCGCCTCGATCTGGTCGTGACTGAGGATATGCCGCTCGTGCTCGCCGGCTCCGGACAAGACAGGCAGATGGCAATGCTTGATGAACGGTTCGAGCCGCAGGATGGCGTTGTGCCCCCAATAGGGACCGCAGTCGGACTGCCACCACGCGCTTCCAATCGTGTAGGAGCGCATGCCGAGCCGCATGCCGAACTGAAAGATGCGGGCGAACAAGCTCGTCGACGGCAATCCCACGATGAGGCCCTGCAGGATGCCAAGCCTGGGATCCACCTGCATGATCCGAACGAGGCGGATGACGGCATCGGCGGGCATGAAGCTGTCGGCATCGAGCGTCACCGCAAATTCGTGGCGGCTTCCCCAGCTTTCGCAGAACTCGCGGATATTACCGGCCTTGAAACCGGTATTCACCGTGCGCCTTCGATAGCTGATTGCGACCCGATCGCGCCAACGTGCGATCAATTCGGAAAATTGCGTCTCTTCGCTGATCGCAAAATCGGCATCGTTGGTATCGCTGAGAAGGTAGAGGTGGAAGCACTCGGCGTATCCCGAAGCGTCGATACCCTCGAGCATCGGTTCCAGGTTTCGGATGATCCGGATCGGCGCTTCGTTGCGAACGCACAGAAGAATTGCAGTCGACGCCGTCACGGGTTCGTTGCCCTGGATCAATCCCGCCGCGGGTATCACGGCCGCGACCGCATCCGGGGAAAAGCGCATGATGACGAAACCGATCACGGCATTGCAAAATCCTGCCACCATCCAGGGCAAGGTGATCGCGAACAACAGAAGCGCCACCAGATCAAGGATTCCAAATCCGCCAGGCGCCAACGCCTGTGCGGCGAGCCATAGCGATCCCGCCATGGTGACCGAAAACAGGACTGCGAAGGTCGCCCGCCTCGCGAACATGCTCTTCTCGGCGGCGTCGGCTTGTATCATTGCTGGTGGGTGTGCTCCAGGAAGGAGGTTATGGCTTCTCATTCGCCGGCGGGCAGTGCAGACTACCGCTTATAACACGTCAAGCCGCCGGGAATTCCAGTCCGAGATCCAAGAAAATGGCTGTTAGTGCGCGTGCCGATATTGCCTCGGCCCTGTGGTATCGCGGACCCGGGCAGGTCGAGATTCGCCGGGAAGAAATAGCTCCCCCCGGCGCAGGCGAAATACGCGTAAAAACGCTCTACAGCGCGATCAGTCGCGGCACCGAATCCCTGGTGTTTGGCGGGCGTGTACCCGCAAGCGAATTCGAGCGAATGCGCGCGCCGTTCATGGCGGGTGATTTTCCCTTTCCCGTCAAGTACGGCTACGCCGCGGTCGGACGGGTCGACAGTGGCGAAGGCGCCTTGCAGGGCAATAACGTCTTCGCACTCTTCCCGCACCAGACCGCTTTCAACATCTCTGCGAGCGCAGTGATCGCGCTTCCGGAGGACGTGCCACCACGACGCGCGGTGCTGGCGGCCAACATGGAAACCGCGCTCAACGGCGTGTGGGACGCGGCACCGGGACCAGCCGACCGCATCGCCGTCATCGGGGCTGGCGTGGTCGGTTCTCTCGTCGCGTATCTGTGCGGGCGGATTCCCGGTACGGACGTCACGCTTGTCGATATCAATCCAGGCCGGGCGAAATTAGCTGATACGCTCGGAGTTGAGTTTCGCTGAACCCGGCAATGCAGAGGGTGACTGCGACCTCGTCGTTCACGCCAGCGGTTCGCCCGATGGTCTGCGAACGGCGCTCGATCTGGCCGGAGACGAGGCCACTGTGCTCGAGATGAGTTGGTATGGTGACGCGGCAGTGACCGCAATGCTTGGCGGCGCCTTCCATAGCCGCCGGCTCCGACTGGTATCGAGCCAGGTCGGGCGCGTCGCCCCGTCGCACCGTCCGCGCTGGACGTACGCTCGCCGTCTCTCGGCCGCCGTCGCGCTGCTCAACGATCCACGGCTCGACGCATTGCTGGCACCGGCGGTTGCGTTTGCCGACTTGCCGGATCAACTGCCGAGAATTCTCGACGCCAAAGCCGGGATACTCTGCCAACCCGTCGTTTATTCGTAAGGAGCTGCCTTTGTTCACCGTCGAAGTTCGCGACCACATCATGATCGCTCATTCTTTCCGGGGTGCGGTTTTCGGGCCAGCGCAGGCGTTGCACGGGGCGACCTTCGTGGTCGATGCAGCCTTCATCGCGGACACCCTCGATGCCAATGGAATTGTCATCGACATCGGCCGCGCACACGATGCGCTCAAGGCGGTGCTCGCGCCACTCAACTACCGCAATCTCGACGACGTGCCCGAGTTCAAGGGCAGCAATACCACTACGGAATTTCTGTCCAAGCACATCTTCGACGGACTGGCGAAGCCGGCCCGAGCTGGCGAACTCGGCCGTCCGGGCCGAGAGCTCAAAGCGCTGCGCATCACGCTTTCGGAGTCACATGTCGCCCGCGCGCAATACGAAGCGCCTTTGTGGTGAAACACGTCGTCTTCGCCGTGCCGGGCAGCCTCGATACGCCAACCGGTGGCTACGCATATGATCGGCGGATCATCGCCGAACTCCAGGAATTGGGCTGGGACGTCGAAGTTCTCAATATCGGCGAGGGCTTTCCCAGGCCGGACGAGGCGACCCGGTCTGCCGCGCGTTCTGTCCTGCTGGAGGTGCCGGACGGCCGGCCGATCGTGCTGGACGGCCTGGCGTTGGGAGTCCTGCCCGATGTCGCGGCGGAGCTTGCGAACAGGAACCCGCTGCTCGCATTGGTGCATCATCCCCTCGCCCTGGAATGGGGATTGTCTGCCAATCAGGCGGACGTGCTGCGTCGCACCGAGCAGGCCGCCCTCGTTGCGGTGCGAGAAGTCGTTGTGACAAGCCCTGCCACCGCCAAGCTTGTCGCCGCCGATTATGGCGTACCGATGGGACGCATCACCGTGGCAAGGCCCGGCAGCGATCCTGCGCCGCGGTCCGAGGGAAGCCAAAGCGAAATTCCGCATTTGCTGTCCGTTGGCGCCGTCGTGCCCCGCAAGGGATTCGACGTGCTTGTTGCCGCACTCGCGAGGCTTGCTGAACTCCCGTGGCAGCTGACGATCGCCGGCGACCTCACGCGCGATCCGAATGAGGCAGCAAGACTTCAGGCCAGCATATTCCGACACGGGCTTACCGGCCGGATCGAAGCGCTTGGCGCCGTATCGCCCGAACGGCTTGCCGCGCTCTATAATGACGCAGACCTGTTCGTTCTCGCCTCCCGTTTCGAGGGATACGGAATGGCCTACGCCGAGGCATTGTCGCGTGGCCTTCCGGTGGTCGGAACGACGGCAGGAGCCATCCCGGACACCGTTCCACACGAGGCCGGCTTGCTGGTGCCCGCCGGCGACGTCACCGCGCTGGCGGAAGCCCTGCGCAGCGTCGTCGCTGATGCCGATCTGCGCCGTCGCCTCTCCGACGCGGCATCGGAGGCGGCACGGAAGCTGCCCTCCTGGCGGCAATCCGGCGCGATCTTCGCCGCTACACTGGAAAAGCTCGCATGAGTGGCTTCTCGGCGGAGTGGCTGGCCTTGCGGGAAAGCTATGACTTGCGCGCGCGCAATCCGATCGTGCTCGAAGCGGTGGCCGTCGCGTTCAAATCGCTCGACGCACTAAGCGTCGTCGATCTCGCCTGCGGGGCCGGCTCCACTGTCCGCGCAATTGGCCCACATTTGCCGGCACGGCAGCGCTGGGACCTCGTGGACAACGACCCTGGCTTGCTGACGGTGGCGTGCAGCGGACAATTCAGCGACGCTGTCAAGCTGAATGCCGTGCCGCTCGATCTCAGCAGCAATTTCGCAGTGGCGCTCGACGGCACGAAAGACCTGATCACGATCTCGGCCCTGCTCGATCTCGTCTCCGAAGACTGGCTGGATCGCTTCACGCGCCATATCGCCGCGCACGCGTTGCGAGTCTACGCCGCGCTGACCTATGATGGCCGCATTGACCTGTCCCCGGGCGATCCGCTTGATGCAGCCATCACATCGGCTTTGAATGCGCATCAACGCACCGACAAGGGCTTTGGGCCGGCGCTCGGCCCATCGGCTGCCGCTGTGGCCATCTCCAAATTCAAGGCGCTCGGGTATTCGATCGTGCACGGCAAGTCCGATTGGATGATCGGAACCGCCGACCAGGAGATCCAGAACGAATTGCTTGCCGGATGGGCGGGCGCGGCGAGTGAAGTCAAAACGCTGCCGCGCCCCGACATCGACAATTGGCTGGCCAGGCGGAGAATCGCAGTCAGGGAACGCGTTTCAACGATGCGGGTGGGTCACGTCGACTTCTTTGCCACGCCGAGCGTCACGCGCTGAGCCGACAGGTCGCAATCGAACAGCACATCGTCTTCGATCTTGTGCAGCCGCACCGGCATGCGCTGGGCCTGATCGGCCCGATCGAGCGGCGGCAACTCGATGCCGGGACCTCCGGCGCCCAACATGACGGGCGCGACGGTTACATGCAGGCGATCGAGGCATCGGGCCGCGATAAACCGCGACACGGTGTCAGCGCCGCCCTCGATCAGCATGCGTCGCATCCCTGCTCGCTGCAGCGCGGCCGCGATCGCACACGGGGCAATGTTTCCGTCCTCCGCAGGCAGGGTGATGATCTCAACGCCGGGAGGCGGCGCGGCCCGTGAGCCTTCTGCCGTGATCAACAGGCGGCGAGTTCCGTCTTCGGCAAACAATCTTGCTTCGGCTCCGAGGCGTCCCCTCGGGTCGATGACGGCGCGCGCGGGCTGAGGACCCGCGACATGCCTGACCGTCAATTGCGGGTCATCGGCCAGCGCCGTTCCGACGCCGACCACGACAATATCGACCAGCGCGCGCAGCCGATGCAGATGCTCGATGCCGGCCGGACAGTTGATGTACTTGGAATGACCGGTAGCCGTCGCAACCCGGCCGTCGAGCGACTGGCCGACCTGCCCCACGATCACAAGGTCGTCCACCATCCCGTTGCGCAACGGGCCGAACAGATCCGCCCAGGCTTGCGGCAGATGTTGCTGTCCTGTACGAAAAAGCTCGACGAAGCTCTCCCACAGATCGGGAGAAGCAAATTTGCGGTTGGGGAAGCTGCTGAGTTGCACGGTAAATTCGGTTCTCACGAGCAATAAATGCTACTATCGGCCACTCGATCCCAAAAATCCATCTGATTTCTGGCGGAATGATCCAGGACTTTCGGTGTTCCACGAACGCGCCCAGTAAACAAGGTCTCGCGAATGAACGCCGCGCCATCGTCTGCTAATTCTGTCCTGCTTGGCGACAAGGAATATCTCGGTGTCAGCCGCGCGTTGAGCGAACTGCAGGCGCGGAGACCGCTTCGCGTTAACGCCCCCGGCGAGGTGCTGTTAGCCTTGCCCGTGGAGGGCCTTGACGACCAGCGCCTGCACGAATTTGCGATGCTGTGCAATCCGGATGCACCGAAACTGATCGTCACACAGCAGCGAGCGAGCGCAATCGGTATCGAGGCGTCAACGCCGATAGCGCTGTCGCTTTCCAGGGAAGCCAGCGCTGGCACTATCTTCGCGCTCGCGGCCAATGCCGAAAGCGAGCGTCATTTTGCAGCAAAGGCTGAGGTCGCAAGCCGTTCCGCCACGGCGGCAAGCCGGCTCGTCAAACTGAGCGGTGGCCTGCCGGCGATCCTCGCGGCACACGTAACGAACAACGATGGCGACTTGATACATTCGATCGTCGCCGTCGAAGCGGACGCGATCAATCGGTTTGCCGCAAACGCGACCAATGCGTTGGTCGTCGCAAGTGAAGCCTCAATTCCGCTGGCGTCGGGCGTTGCAGCGCGCTTTGTCGTGTTTCGGGACGCTCTCGGCATCGATCAAGTGGCCATCATCATCGGCAAGCCTGATTTCACGGAGCCGGTTCCGGTTCGGCTTCATTCGGCATGCCTGACCGGCGACGTATTTGGCTCTCGGCGATGCGACTGTGGCGATCAGCTTCGGCTCGCGCTCACGTGCCTGGAAAGCCTTGGCGGTGGCATCATTCTGTACCTGGCCCAGGAAGGCCGCGGCATTGGGCTTGCGAACAAGATGCGGGCCTATCGATTGCAGGACGGCGGGCTCGATACGCGCGACGCCAACACGACGCTGGGCTTCGAGGACGACGAGCGCAACTACGGAGTTGCGGCGATGATGCTGCGAACCCTGGATTGCACGCGGATCTTGCTGCTTACCAACAACCCGGCCAAGCTCGACGGTCTCACAAAAGCCGGCATCGAGATCACCGCCCGCGTTCCGCTCGAGGCCCCCATCAATTCCCACAACCGGCGTTATCTGACGGCGAAAGCCGTACGCTCCGGGCATAAACTCGTTACGCTGAAAGCTGCCGCCAGCGAAAAGTCCTGATCGTGCGATGCCTCCATTCGCGTTGAGCTTTATCATGCCTCGTGCGGACAGTCGTTGACATGTCCGGCCTGGCTCTGCGCCTCAACGACCGCTCGTTCCGGTTTCTGGTCGTTGGAGCAGGTCTGTGTTGGTCCGTCGCATTCCCTGTCATCGCACTCTTTAACCAACTCGAACTCTATGGCGACGGCGCGATGTTTTCGTACGCGGTCGCGGTTCAGGATGTTTGGGCCTTCCACTGGCATAACATCTCCGGCCGAACGTCCGTCTTCCTGTTGACGCTATTGCCGGCCGAGGTGCTCGTTGGGATCACGAGAAATCCCTGGGCTGGAATCATCGCCTATGGGCTGCTTTTCTATATTTCTCCTTTGGCAGGACTGATCGCGACCTATGCGGCCGATCGCTCACCCGGCCGCCTCATCTTTGTCTATGCGTGCGGCTCGACAGCCCTGCTCTGCCCGCTGATCTTCGGCTTTCCCACGGAGATGTGGCTCGCCCATGCGATATTCTGGCCCGCGTTGGCGCTGGGCCACTATGCGAAACCAACCAGTGCCGGGACCTTGCTGTTGTTTGCCGCGTGGCTTCTGCTCGCGTTCACGCACGAAGGCGCTCTGGTGTTGCTGTTAGCCATCGGAGCAACGCTGGTGCCGCGTGGCCTATGGAGCGCAACCTTCGTGCGCGCAGCGGTCAGCCTGACGATCATTCTAATATTGGCCGCGGCGGCGAAGATCGTTCTTCCGCCTGATGACTATTACACAGACGCTTTCTTGCGGGCTGCACTGCACTTCTTCGATCTCGAGATCTTCAGAGTAGAGATCGTCGTGGTATTGCTGGCGGCTGTCGTCGTCTACGCGGCCGCCCTGATGCTGCTGTCGATCTGGCTCCCGCGATGGGCATGCATCTGCGCTCTGGGCGTTGTGCTCGGATTGCTGTCCATCTACTGGCTGCATTTCGATCATTCCGTCCATGCGAGCAGCCGCTACTATTTGCGGACCGTACTGGTTATCGCCACGCCCCTGCTCGGCATGTTGGCGGCCTTGGCCGCCATGACCGGAGAGGGGCTGGTCCTCAACCGGCGGGCGAGGCTGCGGCACGCCCTGATCTCACCTCGCGGCAGGACGCTGTGCGCCCTCGCCTCGATCTTTCTCGTGGTGACCTTGATCGATGCGATCGAAACTGCGAAGTTCGTCGCGTCTTGGAGTAATTACCGTAACGCAATTGCGGTGCTGGCGATGAACAGCGAGTCCGACCCTGCGCTCGGCAATCCGCGTTTCATCTCAGCCGAGCGAGTTTCGCCGGCTCTGGCTCCTCTGTCGTGGTTCTCGACGATCCCCTATCTGTCAATCATTCTCTCGAACTTCTCGCCGAACCGGCTGGTCATCGATCCCGCAGGAAATTACTTCTGGTTATCCTGCGCAACGGCAACAAGGAACAGGGATGCCGAACTTGTCGTTCCGGTGCAGACCCGCGAATTGGTCCGGGTTTATTCGTGCCTGCATCGATAAGCCAGGAACGGCCCGTCAATCTTGAGTCGTGCAACGCGCGCGATCGTAGCTTTGAGAGAGCGCCTTGAAACTAATCATCTTTGATTTCGACGGAACATTGGTCGATAGCCGCTCGCTGATTCTGGAGAGCCATAAGATCGTATTCTCCGAATTTCAATTGCCTGCCCCATCGCCCGCCGAGAGTCTTGCCCTGGTCGGAAAATCACTTGATGTCATTTTGACCCAGCTCGCCGGCCCCACAGCCCCTATTCTTGAGATGGTCAGGGCCTACGATCTCTTGCTGCCGCAATTGAGAGCAGATCCCACATTCGCCGAAAAGCCATTCGACGGCGTTGGCGACCTTCTGCATGAGTTGAGCTCCACGTCGGATACTATTCTGGGCGTCGCGACCGGGCACAGGTCTGACACTATCGCTCCCGCACTGGAAGCGCTGCGATGGACCGATTTTTTTCGGACCATTCAAGCCGCCGATATGGCGCCCTCCAAGCCGCATCCGGCGATGCTCCTTCAGGCGCTTGCGGCAACAGGGGTGACGCCCAGGGATGCAATCTTCATTGGCGATACTACCTTTGACATGGAGATGGCTCAGGCAGCACAGCTGCGGTCGATCGGCGTCGGCTGGGGATATCATCAGACGGAGCGACTGATGGCGGCCGGGGCACATCGCGTCGTCCAGACCGTTGATGAGCTGAGAGGCTGTATTCGGTCCGCCATGAGCGAGTGAGCGGGCTGTCTCACCTTCAGTCGCGAGAGTTGCGCCGTGTCGTATCATTTCCGGTGTAACCGATGTCTCCGGATCGGAATCATATCCTCAGGCGGAGGAAGCTGCCCCGAAGAGGTGACCCACTCGATCAGTCGCATGGACGGGCTGAAGGTGGCCGTGGAATATTCGGCCAACTGGGACTACCCGGTGAGCAGCGGCGGTACGGGAAGAGTCGCGCATGGCTGGTTCGGACTTATCCAGCTCAATTTTTGATCGGTGATCCTGCATCCGGGCCTCCCGAAATAGCCACGCATCTGCCTTAAAGAACCACGCATCTGCCTTGCAGGCAGCTGGTAATACAACGAATATCCAGGCCAGATCAGGCAACGGGAAGTCCGCGGTCAGCCGCTGTGCGCCCCCCGATTCGAACGTCGAGAGGACCCGCATGCAGGATACTGTCGCAGAAGCCCGCGCCGTTGCAGCGCCGAGGCACCCGCTGGATCCGTTGACGCCGGACGAGATCCGTCGCGCCGCTGCCGCGGTGCGGGCAGCGCACGATCTCGGGGCGGGAATGATGTTCGAGACCATCAGCTTGCACGAGCCGGACAAGAGCGTGGTGCACGACGCCAGGCCGGGGGCGACCTTTGCGCGTGAGGCGTTCGTGTGCGCGTTCGACCGCACCAATGGCAAAGTCTGGGAAGCTCGGGTCGATCTCGTCGCGGATCAGGTTGTCGATTGGCGGCATGTGCCCGGCGTGCGGCCGCGTATCCTGCTCGATGACATTACTCTGGTGGGGGAAGTGGCCCGGGCCGATCCGCGCTTTCGAGCGGCACTGGCCAAACGCGGTATTACCGACATTGAAAATGTTCAGGTCGACCCATGGTCTGCAGGCAATTACGGGCTGCCAGATGAGGAAGGCCGTCGGCTCTCGCACACCTTCTGCTGGTACCGGAATGAGAAAAACGACAACGGCTATGCCCATCCGATCGAGGGACTTTGTGCCGTGATCGATCTGGATCGGGCGGAGGTTCTGCGCATCGACGATTATGGCGAGGCCGATGTCCCGATGCAGAACCGCAACTATGCGGCACGCTATCGCACCGCTTTCCGTGACGACGTAAAGCCGCTGGAAATCGTGCAGCCGGCCGGCCCGAGCTTCGTCGTCGAAGGCAACGAGGTTCGCTGGCAGAAGTGGCGTTTCCGGGTGGGGTTCAATGCGCGCGAGGGATTGGTTCTGCATACGGTCGGCTACGAGGATGATGCCAGGCTGCGGCCCGTGCTGCATCGAGCGGCGTTATCGGAAATGATTGTGCCCTACGGACATCCCGGCGGCGGACATTTCCGCAAGAATGCCTTCGATGTCGGTGAGTACGGCATCGGCGTGCTGGCGAATTCCCTGACACTGGGCTGTGACTGTCTCGGCGCCATCCGCTATTTTGACGCATGGCTGGCCGACAGCAAGGGTGATCCCTATTGCATCGAGAGCGCGGTGTGCCTGCACGAGGAGGATTTCGGCATCCTATGGAAGCATACCGACCTGTTCACCGGCGAGGTCGATGTGCGGCGTGCCCGCCGCCTGGTGGTGTCGTCAATCTCGACGGTCGGCAACTACGAATATGGCTCGTTCTGGTACTTTCATCAGGACGGCTCGATTCAATTCGAAATGAAGGCGACCGGCATTCTGAATACCGCCGGGCTGAGGCCAGGCGAATCGCCTGATTACGGCACCATCGTTTCGCCGGGAGTTTATGCTCACTATCACCAGCACATCTTCAACATGCGTCTCGACATGACGGTCGACGGCGAACGCAACCGGGTCGTTGAGGTCGATACTGTGGCGCTGCCTGTCGGGTCAGACAATCCGTATGGCAATGCCTTCACCCTCCGCGAGACCGTGCTGGAGACCGAGCAAAAGGCGCAGCGCAATGTCGATTTCAACGCTGCCCGTTTCTGGAAAATTGAAAGTGCTGAGACCCGCAATTGGCTCGGACAACCCACCGCCTACAAGCTGCTGCCGCTAAGTCCGGTGCCGACCTTCTCCAACCCGCAATCGATGGTGGCCAGGCGGGCGACCTTCATGATGCGACAATTATGGGTAACGGCCTATCATCCCGACGAGATTTACGCGGCTGGCCGTTATCCCAACCAAAGCGGAGGCGGCGACGGGCTGCCCGCCTGGACTGCCGCAGATCGTCCGCTGGTCGATACCGATATCGTCGTCTGGCACAGCTTTGGCCTGCACCATATTCCCCGCCCCGAGGATTTCCCGGTCCAGCCCGTGACCTCGGCCGGTTTCGCGCTTCACCCCGCCGGGTTCTTCGCTGAGAACCCCGCTCTCGATGTCCCCCCGGCCGGGAGCAGCCTGAGCTGTTGCGTCGACTGATACGGCGCACCAGAAGCGACGTTATCGAAACATAACGAACAGACTGCACCTTCGTGCCGGCGGCGACGCCAACCCAACTTGCCTGCCAGCGAAACCGGCCTATGGTCGCGACTGCAAGAACAATAATGAAGTTGGGGAGGCGATACATGGCAAAGCATTTGACGGCGGCGGCTGTTCTTCTGATGCTGGCGGGATTGAACGGTGCACAAGCCCAGGATTATCCCGCGAGAACGGTCACGATCATCGTGCCGTTCGCCGCCGGCGGGCCCGCCGATATCACGGGGCGGATTGTTGCTGACATCTTCTCGCGTCATCTCGGCCAGAAATTCGTGGTGGAGAATGTCGGCGGCGCCGGGGGCACGATTGGCGCGCTGCGCGCCGCCCGCGCCGCCGCCGACGGCTACACGATCCTGTCCGGCCACCTCGGCACCAATGCGCTGGCGCCTGCGTTCTACCCCAATCTCGGCTACGATCCGCAGAAGGATTTCGAGCCGATTGGACTGACGGCCGAATACCCTGAATTGCTCGTGGTCCGCAAAGATTTTCCCGCCAACAACCTCAAGGAATTCGTTGCCTACGCCAAAGCCAATGCGGGCAAGCTCAATGTCGGCCATGCCGGGTTGGGCTCGGTATCCTACATCGGCTGCCTTCTGCTCAACGCGGCGATTGGCATCAAGCCGACCATGGTTCCGTTTACCGGTACAGCCCCCGTGCTGAACGCGATGCTCAGCGGTGAAATCGACTATGAATGCGACCCGGTGTTGGGGACATTAGCTCAGGTACGCGCGGGCAACGTCAAGGCGCTCGCCGTCGCTGCGAAGAAGCGCAGCGCGATGTTGCCGGATGTCCCGACCGCTTACGAGCAAGGCCTGCCCGAATTCGACTGCGCGCCCTTCTACGCGGTGTTCGTGCCGACCGGCACGCCGAAGCCGATCGTCGAAAAACTCGCTGAAGCCTTGAACAAGGGTCTCGCCGAGGAGGCGGTGCAAAAGCGGCTGGCCGAACTCGGCGCCGAAAGCGTGGAGCCAGCCCGCCGCGGCCCCAAGGCGCTGGCCGATCTGGTCAGAAGCGAAGCCGAGCGGCTGATGCCCATCTTGCGAGCTGCGGCGGACAAATAGGCGCAAGGCGCGCCCCGCCGTTGCGCCGTCCATTCCCGTCAATGGCTGGAATAGTCGGCCCGCACCGGCGCGGCGCCGGACGGCGGCACGTCAAGGCGCACGGCGATGCCTTCCAGTTGCGGGCTCGGAGCGGGATAGAGCTTCATGACGAGCGGATCATGCCCCGGAACGATATGGCTCTCGTCCGGCGCAAGTGCCCGCAGCTTGTCGAAGCCCTCCAGCATTTCTCCGATATGAAAGGCGGTCGTAAACGGCCGTTCGCTCGCCATGTTCTCGTAGAAATGGCTGACATCGGACGCGAGCACGACAAATCCGCGGCGGGTCCTGACGCGAACGAACTGAAGCCCGGCCGAATGCCCGCTCGCCGCGTGAATGGTGATACCGGGCGCGAGCTCGGCGTCGCCATCATAGAACAAGACGCGGCGGGCATAATTCAGCCGGACGATGCCGCAGACGTCCTCGACCTCGAAGGAATGCGACAATCTCGGATACCGCATGTAGCGCCCGGTGGCGTAGGCCAGTTCGCGCTCCTGAAGATGGAAACGCGCGATCGGAAACCGGTCGAAATTGCCGACATGGTCGTAATGCAGATGGGTGAGGATGACATCCTCGACCGCATTCGCATCGATGCCGAGGGCGCCGAGCGTTTCCACCGGACAACGCAGGAAAGTGCGTTTCCGCTTCTGCGATACCTCTGCGTTGAAGCCGGTATCGATGACAAACGTTCGGCCCCCGCCCCTCGCCACCCACACGAAATAGTCCATCGGCATCGGGCCGTCGTGCGGATCGCCGCCGATGAAATGCTCGCTCCGCCGCGCCTCGCGAGTGGCATAACGGATGGCAAAGAGCTCGTACTCCGGCTCGGCCATGCTATTCTCCGGACCGCCGCTTCATCACTTTGCGTCGACTTCGTTGAACGCCTCGCGCGCGTTGCGGAATGCGTCGATTCCCGAGGGAATGCCGCAGTAAACGCCGACCTGAAGCAGTATCTCCTTGATCTCGTCCTTGGTGACGCCGTTCTTCAGCGCGCCCTTGACGTGAAGCTTCAATTCATGGGGACGCCCTAGCGCCCCGAGCATCGCCAGGTTGACGATGCTGCGGGTGCGGCGGTCGAGGCCCGGCCGGGTCCACAACGCGCCCCAACAAAACTCGGTCGACCACTCCGCCATCGTCCGGGTGAATTCGTCAGCGCCCGCGATGGACTTGTTGACGTAGTCTTCGCCGAGCACTTCCTTGCGGACCTTCAATCCCTTGTCGAACAACTCAGTCATCATTGGTTCCTTTCATTGGTTGAGTACGGTTTTTCAAGGCAGCCTGGTTCAGCCATGCGCCCCCATCAAGCCAGAGACGTCAGCAAGCGTATCGAGACGCCAGACGTCGTCGATGATGCGATCTATATCCCAATCGCTTCCACCCAGCCGCGCGCAATCGCGCAGTTTCGCCTCGATATCGCGGTCCGAGAGCGGGTCGGCCAGACTGCCCTTTGCAGCCATCACGATCTCGCTGAATGTTTCTCCCGAGGTCAACCGGATCGTGACGCGCGCGGCACCATCGGCAAGCGAAGCGTCGAGCACCGCCCTGACCTTCTGGCGCAACGACGCGACCTCCGGCCGGAATACGGCCTCGTCCGAAAATTCAGGGACACCGGCCTTACCCAGCAGCAGCGCGCAGGCGGCGCAATGATGGATGCTGACCCGCGCATCGCGTTCATTGCGAACCGGACGGTCGCCGCGTGCCAGCAGCAGCGCCGAACCCTGCACCGTGATCGACGCGATCTCGTCGATGTGCCGGCTCAGCTTCGCCCGCAAATTGAAGCAGGCGTCGATCACGGCATGAAACACAATGCCGGCCGGATAGGGCTTGTAGGTATTCTTCGCGATCTCCCAGGTCTTGCCGAGATTGCCCGTCAGGCGCCCGATATCCGGCTCGTCGCCCATGGCCCGGGCCCAGCCGAGCGGTCCTTCGATGGCCCGCGGCGATGCGGAATAGCCTTCAGCCGCGAGCAATGCCGCAAACAGGCCGTTGCGGGCCGCATTGCCGACACTGACATTCTTGGCCGCACTCGGAAGATTTTCGACGATCCCCGCGGACTGGCTGGCCGCAATTCCGATCGCATTTGCGGTCTGGGCTGCCGAAAGCTTGAGAAGCCACGCACATGCCGCGGCAGCGCCGAATACGCCGCAGGTCGAGGTGATATGCCAGCCCCGCGCATAGTGTCCGGGGGATACCGCGTTGCCGACGCGGCACTCCACCTCCACGCCGAGAATGAATGCCACCAGAACGGCTTGCCCCGAAAACCCTCGCGCTTGCGCCAACGCCAGCACCGGCGCCGCGACCGGCGCCGCCGGATGGATGATCGTATCGAGATGGGTATCGTCGAAATCGAGCAGGTTGGCCGAAATGGCATTGACGAACGCCGCACCCATCGCATCGAGCCGTTCCGGACGGCCGATGACCGCGGATGTCGCCGCACCGCTGAACGGCAATAGCGCCCGCAACGCGCCGCTAACGGCAGGGTCATTCGCCGACCCCAGCGCCGTCGCGAAGAAATTCAGGATCGAGCGTTTCGCCTCGTGATTTTGCGCCGCGACATCCGCCCACGCCGTGCCGGCAACGAAATCGGCGAGCGTTGTGCCGGCGCCTTGCGCTTCATCTTGCCGCACTGAACGAATTCCTCGGACCTGTTTTTCCGGACCCTATTCCGGCGCACCATGGCCTGTCGACAAGAATCTTATGCTTGACAGATTGACTGACAATCTGGAAATTCGGCGAAACGCGGCCAGGGAGACCCTGCCGCATCAAGAACAACGAGCGCCCCGCCCCTCAGGCGGCGCTGCGACAGGGAGTGAGACGATGGCAGGAGAGACAATCGGCTTCGTGGGAACGGGCCGCATGGGCGGGCCGATGGCCGGGCGGCTGATGGATGCCGGTTACTCCCTGTGCGTCTACGACACGCAGAGCGAGGCCACCAAGCCGCTCGTCGCGCGCGGTGCGCGTCTTGCAAAGTCCCCCGCCGAGGTTGCCTCGTCAGCCGATATCGTGCTGGCCAGCCTGCCGACCCCCGACATCGTCAAGGCCGTCGCGCTCGGACCTGACGGAATCATTGCGGGAAACCGCGCCAGCATCGTGATCGACCTGTCCACCAGCGGCCCGGGCGCGGCCAAGCTGATCGCCGAGGGATTCAAGCCCAGAAACATTACGCTGGTGGATGCTCCCGTCAGCGGCGGCATCAAGGGCGCGGTGAACGGCACGCTTGCGGTGATGGTGTCCTGTCCAAAGGCAACCTATGAAACGGTCGAGCCGATCCTGAAGCATTTTGGCAAGCTGTTTTACACCGGCGACAAGCCGGGCACGGCGCAAACCGCGAAACTCGCCAACAATCTGATGGCGGCTGCCGCGCTGGTGATCACATCTGAAGCGGTGGCGATGGGCGTCAAAGGTGGCGTCAATGCCAAGGTGCTGATCGACATCATCAACGCCAGCAGCGGACGCAACAGCGCATCCGAGGACAAATTCCCGCGCGCCGTGCTTCCCGGCACGTTCGATTTCGGTTTCACCACCGGCCTCTCCTACAAGGACGTGCGGCTGTGCATCGATGAAGCCGAGGCGATGGGCGTCCCGATGGTCTGCGGCTCCGTCGTCCGCCAGATGCTCGCGATCACCAATGCCAAATACGGCGCATCGTCCGACTTCACGTCGATCGCAAAGGTCCTTGAAGAGTGGGCCGGAGTGGAAATGCGCGGCTAGATTCAGGCAGTCGAGCGAGGGGCGATTGCAATGACAATCGGGTCGACCGGATCGAGCGAGACATCGCTGGCGCGGCAATTGGCCCGCGCTTCGCTTGCCGTCGATCTCGGCCGATTCGACCCGAATGTGGTTGCCAAAGCCAAGATTTGCCTTCTCGACTTTCTCTCTTGCGCATTCGAGGCGCGTCATCATCCGTGGAGCCGTCAGGCGATCGGCATCGCACGCGGAATCGAGAACGGCGCGACCATCATCGGAACAAGCAAGCAGGTGACGCCGGGCGATGCGGCGTTCGCCAACGCGACGCTCGGCCATGGCCTGGTGCGGGAAGACATGCACGCCGCCAGCATCTGCCACCATGGCGTGGTGATCTGGCCGACGCTGCTCGCCCTGTCGGAACGAACGCCACTGTCAGGCGCGACGCTGCTCGCGGCGGCGATCGTCGGCTATGAGGCAGGCGCGCAGATCGGCAGCGCCCTCTTTACCGCCGATCTGGCGCGTCTCTATCGGCCGACCGGCCTTGTCGCGCCGCTGGGAGCAGCGCTGGCGGGAAGCCGTGCGCTTGGTCTCACCGAAGATGCTGCAACGAGTGCCGTTTCGATTGCCGCCAATACATCGTCGGGCCTGAACGAGTGGCCGCATTCAGGCGGTTCGGAGATGTACTTCCATCCGGGCTTTGCCGCCCGCAACGCCATCACGGCGATTGAACTGGCGGAAGCCGGCGCCTGCGCTTCGGAAACCATCCTCGAAGGCGAAGCCGGGCTGTTCGCGGCCTTTCGGCGACAGGCCGCACCTGCCGGCATCCGGCTGTTTGCAGGCCCAGCGCCGGAAATCATGGCCGTCTACAACAAGCCGGCCCCTGCCTGCAATTTTGCCCAAACCGCCGCGCAGGCAGCGTTGCGGGTCGCTCGCGAACTCGAAAGCGTGGAAGAGATCGAGGCCGTTTCGATCCTGGTACCTGAAGCGGCGGCGCGCTATCCCGGCTGCGATTCCCGGGGCCCTTACCGAAATGCCCTGCAAGCCAAGATGAGTATTCCCTTCAGCGTCGCCGCCGTGCTCGCGCGCGGCGCTCTCGAAGAGGGCAATTACGCAGAGATCGATGATCCGAAGATCCTTCGTCTCGTCGAGCGGACCGATCTGCAGCGCGACTCCATTTTCACCGCCGCCTTCCCGGCGCAGCAAGGCGCCGAAGTCTCGGTCAGGCTGCGCAGTGGAACGACCATCCAACGGCGCCTCGACAATGTCATTGCGGCCACGCCGCAGGAAATCCGGACGCGTTTTCGACAGGCTGCCGCCGACGCCATCGGCGGCAGTCGCGCACGAGGTCTGGAAGAGCTTGTCGACGGTTGCGAACGGCTCCCGGACAGCGGCGTCATCGCCATCCAGTGCCGGCTTGAACCGGCGGAGCGGCTGCTCCGGCCAGCATCATGATTACTGATAACAAAAATTGGGGGAAGCAATGATCAAACCGGGACCGACGATGCCGGCAGCCAGACCAGGCCATATCTGCTCCCGCGCGCTGCGAGGTGAGCGGTGACCGCAGCGATAGAAGGCTTTCTGCAGGCCCTGACGGCCGGACTTCTGATCGGCGCGGTCTATGGCCTGATGTGTGTCGGGCTCGGCCTGATCTTCGGCGTCATGCGGGTCATCAACTTCGCCCAGGGCGACTTCATGATGCTCGGCATGTATGCGGCGTTCTATTTCTTCACCGCGCTCGGCGTGCAGGCCACTTTCGGCAACACCTTTGGACCTTTCGTGGCGATCCTGCTTGCCGGTCCGGTACTGGCCGCCTTTGGCTACGCCGTCCACCTTGCCCTGATCTCGCGCGTGTCAGGCACGCGCACGTCGTCGCTCGAAGGAGAAGGCCATTACGCGCAGCTCATTCTGACGCTCGGGATCGCGCTGATCCTGCAAAACGGCGGCCTGATCGTGTTCGGCTCGGTGCTGGCGTCGATCCGCACGCCGTTGTCGAGCTCGGCCTGGGAACTCGGGCCGCTGTTCAATGACGTCAGCGTCTTCGTCAACAAGGCGCGCGGGATCGACGCCGTCGTATCGCTGGTGACGATGCTGCTGCTGACGCTGCTGATCACGCGATCACGGCTCGGAAAATCGCTGCGCGCCGCAGCCGACAATCCGACGGCGGCAACCTATATGGGGATCGACGTCGATCGCGCGCACCGCGTTGCCTTCGCGCTCGGCACCGGCATCACCGCGATCGCCGGCGGGCTGCTCGCCACCAATTATCCCTTCCATCCCTTTGTCGGCGTCGAATACGTCATCGTCATGTATGCCGGCGTCGTGCTCGGCGGCATGGGCAGCATTATCGGCGCGTTCTGGGGCGGCATGACGATCGGCCTGGTGCAGCAGATGTCGACGCTGATACTGCCGACGCAACTGCAGAACGCGGCGATCTTCGTTGTCTTTCTCCTGATCATCTTCTTCCGTCCGCAAGGCTTCTTCGGACGCATGGTCGAGAGGACATGATGATGCGCGGACTGCGATCGCTGCTGCCTATCATTGTCTTCACCGCGCTCTATGCGGTGGTGTCGCTGAGCGTCACCAATTCCTATTACCAGCTGGTGATGACGCTGGTTCCGGTCTGGGCGATCTTCGGCCTGTCGTGGAACCTGCTCAGCGGTTACACCGGACTGATCTCGTTCGGTCACGCCGCCTTCTTCGGCGTCGGCGCCTATGCCGTCGTGCTCGGTCAGGTCTATTTCGACCTGTCGCCGTGGGTCACGATCCCGATTGCCGCCGTGCTCGGCGGCATCGCCGGACTGCTGATCGGATTCCCGACCTTCCGCCTGCAGGGCCACTACTTCGCGCTGGCGATGCTCGCCTACCCGCTCGCCATTCTCTACGTGTTCGAATGGCTCGGTCTGCAGGAAGTGACCCTGCCGATCAAGCGCGACAACCCGATCGCCTATATGCAGTTCGCCGATCACCGTCTCTACACGCTGCTGGCGCTGGCGATGATGCTCGGCACGATCCTCTTGACGCGGGCGGTCGAGCGGTCGCGCTTCGGCATGGCGCTGCTCGCGATCAAGCAGAATGAGGCCGCCGCGGAAGCCGCGGGTATCAACACGCTGGCCTGGAAGCTCCGCGCCATCACCCTCAGCGGCGCCATCGCCGGAGCGGTTGGCGGATTTTACGCCGTTGTGCTGCTGGTGGTGACGCCGCAGTCGGTGTTCGGCATGCTGGTGTCGGCACAGGCGCTGACGGTCGCCATGTTCGGCGGTGTCGGAACGGTCTGGGGACCGGTGATCGGATCGGTGATCCTGATCCCATTGGCCGAAACGCTGAACGCCGAAGCGGGCTCGCGCTTCCCCGGCATTCAGGGGGCGATTTACGGCCTCGCCATCATATGCGTCATCCTTCTCGCGCCGGAGGGCCTGTTCTGGAAGGTGCGCGATTTCTTCCGCAAGCGATCGGCGCCGCGGGAGGCGGCAACGCCGAGCAAACCGGATCTTCCAACGCCGTTACCGCCGTCGCGGCACTGATGCCATTGCGGCCCAAGCGATCGCACGGCACCGGCGACGTCGTCCTTGAAGTGCGCAACCTGTCGCGCTCCTTCGGCGGGTTGAAGGCCGTCCAGAACGTCAGCTTCAAACTGCGCCGAAACGAAATCCTTGGAATCATCGGCCCGAATGGCGCCGGAAAGACCACGCTGTTCAACCTGCTGAACGGCTTTCTGCGGCCCGGCACCGGTGAGATTCTCCTCGACGGGCGCGACATGTCCGGCCGCAAGCCGCACGAGCTCTGCGAGGCCGGTATCGGCCGGACCTTCCAGATCATGCGCCCGTTCCAGCGCATGTCGATTTCGGACAATGTGGTGGTGGGCGCCTATGTCCGCGCCAGGACGGACGCGGAGGCGAGACAGTTGGCGACCGAGGCGATCGCGCGTGTCGGCCTGTCCGATATCGCCGACCGCATCGCCGGCGAGCTCACGACCAAGGAATTGCGGCTGATGGAACTGGCCCGTGCGCTCGCCGGGCAACCCCGCATCCTGCTGCTCGACGAAACGCTGGCCGGCCTCGGGCATGACGAAGCCAACGAGGTCGTGGTGGTGATCCAGCGCCTTGCCCGCGACGGCATGACGATCGCGATCATCGAGCACACCATGCAGGCCATGGTCCGCCTGGTCGACAGTTTCCTCGTTCTCGACCATGGCGCGGTCATCGTCGAAGGCGAGCCCGAAGCCGTCACGCGCGACAGCCGCGTCATCGAGGCCTATCTCGGCAAGAAATGGATGGCCCATGCTCGACATTGAAGGGCTCACCGCCGGCTATTCGGCAATTCCGGTTCTGAACGGCGTCTCGATCAAGGTCGAAGAAGGCCAGTTCGTCGCCATCGTGGGCCCGAACGGCGCCGGCAAGACCACGCTGTTCAAGACGATCTCGGGAATCCTGCGGCCGAGCGCCGGGACCATCACGTTCGAGGGGATCGACCTGTTGTCGGTTCATCCCGCGCGACGCCCCCATCTCGGCATCGCCCATGTTCCCGAAGGACGTCAGGTTTTCCCCTCGCTCACGGTGATGGAAAATCTCGAAATGGGCGCGATGACCGAAGCCGGTCACCGCGACTGGAAGCGCAACATCGAGCGAATCTTCGAATGGCTGCCCGTGCTTGCCGAGCGCCGCGAGCAGTTCGCGGGAACGTTGTCGGGCGGACAGCAGCAGATGCTGGCGATCGGCCGGGGATTGGCATCGTCGCCAAAGCTTCTGATGCTGGATGAACCCTCGATGGGCCTGGCGCCGACGGTCGCCGATTTCATCTTCGAACGGCTGATCGATATCCGTCGGCAATCGAAGCTCACGATCCTGCTGGTCGAACAGCGCGTGGCGGAAGCACTCGAATCCGCCGATCACGGCTACGTCCTCGAAGCCGGCCGCGTCGCGCTCGAAGGCAACAACGAAACTTTGCGGGCGGACGACCGCGTGCGCAAGGCCTATCTCGGCATGTGAAAAACAATCAATCAACAAGCGAATTGGGAGGAAAAATGAGCCAGCAAAGAGGAGCCAACAAGATGACGAAGACGTCGCTCACGCGCCGAACCGTGCTGTCAGGCGCGGCCGCCATGGGACTGTCGACGATGGCGCGGGCGCAAGCACCGGCCGAGGTCAAGGTCGGCCTGATCGTGCCGCTTTCCGGCATCTATACCCGCCCCGGCCAGGTGATGCGCATGGGCGCGGAGATGGGCATCGAGCACATCAACGCGCAGGGCGGCATCAAGTCGCTCGGCGGCGCCAAGCTCAAGCTCGTCGTGATCGATTGCGGCGATACCACCGAAAAAGCCAAGAACGCCGCGCAGCGCATGGTGGCGCAGGAGACCGACCTGGTCGCTGCCACCGGATCGTATCTCAGCTCCTTCACGCTCGCGGTGACCGAGGTCACCGAGCGGGCCGAACTGCCGGTGCTCACGCTCTCCTATTCGGATCTGCTGACCGAGCGCGGCTTCAAATACATCTTCCAGACCGCAGCACCTGCGAGCCGGCAGTCGGAACTCGGCCTGCCCGAACTGATGAAGCTCGCCGAGAAGGCGTCGGGCAAGCGCCCAAAGACGGTTGCGATGCTGATGGACAATACGGCGACGTCGGTTGCGACCGCAAAGGCGCTCAAGGAGAAGATCTTCGCGCAGGAAGGCCTGCAATTGATCCTGGAGGAAGTCTGGACACCGCCGCTGTCGGACGCCACGCCGCTGATCCAGAAGGTCAGGTCGGCCCGTCCCGACCTGCTTCTGTTCATGCCCAATGCGATATCCGACGCCAAACTCGGCCTGGAGAAAATCAACGAGTTCGGTCTCGGCCAGGGCAAGATCCCGACGGTCTCCTTCTCGATCACGATTGCCGAACCCGACATGCTGCAAAGCGTCAGCCCCGAGGTCGTCCAGGGCATCATGACGATCGTCGCGAACTGGGGTTCGAAGGGCCATGAGGACCTGATCGCCGAGCTCAAGGCCAAGTACAAGGAGCCCTGGATGACGCAGAACGTCATCTCGACCTATGGCGACATGTGGCTGATGAAGCTGGCGCTCGAAAAGGCCGGCAAGGCCGATCGGCGCGCCGTTGCGGAAGCTTTCCGAACGATGGACGGCGGCCCCTCGAAACACTACCCCGGCGGTCAGCTGAAGTTCGACGAAAAGGGTCGCCGTGTCGGCGCCGGCGTGGTGGTCGTGCAGTGGCAGTCGGGCGTTCCCGTCACCGTCTTTCCGCCCGATCTCGCGCTGGCGGCGCCTTTCTGGCCGAAAAAATCCTCCTGATCTGAACCAGTCTCTCTGTTTTCAAGGAGTCATTTGTCATGAGCAAGATTACGCGACGAACGCTTCTAGCCGGCGCCTCGGTCGGATTGATGGCGCCCCGTGCATGGGCGCAAACGCCGGCCGAAGTGAAAGTCGGATTGCTGGTACCGGTTTCCGGCCTCTATGCGCGGCCGGGACTGGTGATGCGACACGGGGCCGAGATGGCGGTGGATCACATCAACGCGCAGGGCGGCGTGAAGTCGCTCGGCGGGGCCAAGCTCAAGCTGGTCGTCCTCGATTCCGGCGACACCACCGAGAAGGCGAAGAATGCCGCGCAGCGCATGGTGGCACAGGAGCCCGACCTGGTGGCGGCGAGCGGCGCCTATCTGAGTTCATTCACGCTCGCGGTCACCGAGGTGACGGAGCGCGCCAATCTGCCGGTGCTCACCCTCTCCTACTCCGATCTGATCACCGATCGCGGTTTCAAATACGTCTTCCAGACCTCCGCGACCGCGGGTTCCCAGGCCAAGCAGGCCCTGCCGCAAATCGTGAAGCTGGCGGAAACCGCTTCGGGCAAGAAGCCCAAGACGGTAGCGATCATCACCGACAACACCGGTGCATCGATCGCCTCGGCGAAGGCGATGCGCGAAGGCCTGCTCGCCGAAAACGGGCTGCAACTGATCGTCGACGAAACCTTCACCCCGCCGCTCGCCGACGCCACCTCGCTGGTTCAAAAAGTTCGTTCGGCAAAGCCGGACCTGCTGTTCTTCCTGCCGACCGTGATTTCCGACGCAAAACTGCTGCTCGAGAAGATGAACGAGTTCGGCCTCGGACAGGGAAAGATTCCGACCATCTCGTTCGGCATCGCGATCGCCGAACCCGACATGCTGCAGACCGTCAGCCCGGAATTGCTGCAGGGCGTGCTCACCTGCGTCGCAAGCTGGGGCGCCAAGGGCCACGAGCCGCTGATCGCCGAACTCAAGTCGCGCTACAAGGAGCCATGGATGACGCAGAACGCGATCTCCACCTACGGCGACATGTGGATCATCAAGGACGCGCTCGAGAAGGCCGGCAAGGCCGACCGGGTGGCGGTCGCCGAAGCGTTGCGCTCAATGGACGGCGGCCCCTCGAAATACTACCCGCTCGGCGAGATCAAGTTTGACGAAAAAGGCCGTCGTGTCGGGGCCGGCATGACCATCGTGCAATGGCAATCCGGCGTTCCCGTCACCGTGTTTCCGCCACAACTGGCCCTGGCGCAGCCGTTCTGGCCGAAAAATTAGCACAAGAACTGACGCTCCCTCGATAGCTACAAGGAAATCATCATGGACAAGGCAACCTACGACCGGGGACTCAAAATTCGGAAAAGCGTCCTCGGTGATGAATTCGTCGACAAGGCCATTGCGACGGCCGACGACTTCAATCGTCCGATGCAGGACCTCACGACGGAATATTGCTGGGGCTACGTCTGGGGCCGCGATGGCCTTACGCACAAGACCCGCAGCTTCCTCAACCTCGCAATGCTGTGCGCGCTCAATCGCCCGCACGAACTCAAGACCCACGTTCGGGGCGCACTGACCAACGGCGCCACGCGCGAGGAAATACGCGAGGTGTTCATGCAGGTCGCGATTTATTGCGGTGTGCCGGCCGGCGTGGATGCTTTCCGCAACGCGCGGGAAGTATTCGCCGAACTGGACCAGAAGAAGTAACGGGAGGCCCAAACGCGATGCTGAAGGGAAAACGGGCACTCGTGACCGGCGCAACGGCAGGACTAGGTCTGGCCGTCGCGGAAAGTCTTGCGGGCGCGGGTGCCGATATCGTCCTTCATGATCTCGCCGAACCCAGGGAGACAGCAGACCGGCTGCGATCCCGTTTCGATGTCGACGTGACCAGCGTTGCCGCGGATCTGTCGCAGCGCCCTTCCATCGAGGCCATGATGGCCGACCTGCTCGGGCGCGGGGCGATCGACATCCTGGTGAACAACGCGGTGGTCCGGCACTTTGCGCCGGTCGAGGCGTTTGCGCCGGAACGATGGGACGAAGCGCTGGCGGTCAATCTGTCGGCGCCGTTTCACCTGATCCGTCTTGCATTGCCTGCGATGAAGCAGCGCGGCTGGGGCCGCATCATCAATATGGCGTCGATCTACTCGACCCGCGCCGTTGCCGACCGCATCGACTACGTGACGACCAAGACCGCCATCCTCGGCATGACCCGGGCGGTCGCGATCGAGACGGCGACGACCGGGATCACCTGCAACGCGATTTCGCCGGGCACGCTGCCGACGCCGGCGATCACGCGAAAGATCGCATCGCTGGCTGAAGGCGAAGGCCGGACCGTCGAGGCGACGACGCGCGACTATCTGGCGGCGCGTCAGCCGAGCGCGCGGTTCATCGCCATGGAAAGCGTGGGCGCAATGGTCGTCTTCCTGGCCAGCCCCGCCGGACAGGACATCACCGGCGCGACCCTGCCGATCGACGGGGGCTGGGCCGCTGCATGAGCGCAAACGACCGATCCGTGGTGGAGGAATTCAATGGCTGAGACATCGGGCCGAAACGTCGTATTGACCGGAGCGGCCGGCGGCATGGGCCGCGCAATTACCAGAGCGCTGCTCGATAGCGGACGCCGGGTCGTCCTGGTCGACCGGGATCTGGAATCGCTTCGCCAGTTCGCCACTGAAATGGGCGACAACACGTTTCCGCTCCAACTCGATATTACGGACAACCAGGCCGTCGACCGCCTGCCTGACCTGATTCCGGATGCTTTCAAGCCGGTCGACGTCCTCATCAACAACGCTGGACATGACATCGGCGGCCGGACGCGCTTCGATATCGGCGCGGCCGACGACTGGTCCGCCATCATCCAGACCAACCTGATCGGCCTGATGCGGGTGACCCGCAGCCTGCTGCCCGGCATGGTGAAGCGGAACACGGGCCATGTCGTCAATATCAGCTCGATCAACGCCGTTCGCATCGTTCCCGACATGGCCGCCTACAGCACCAGCAAGGCCGGCGTGCACATGTTCACCGAAACGCTCCGCGGAGAGCTTGCCGAGACGGCGATCAGGGTGACCGAGATGCAGCCCGGCCTCACCCGGACCAATATCATCCTCACGCGCTACCGCGGCGACCGCGCCAGGGAAAAGGACTATTTCGATCAGTTCAAGCTGGCGCTCGATCCGGCCGATATCGCCAGATCAATCGTGTTCGCATTGGACCAGCCGCCGCATGTTCAGATTGCGGAGATGATGATTCTGCCCGTAAATCGCTATTGAACCAATGCCGGTATCAGGGCGGTAGACAATGGAAAAACGCGGCGAACTGCATTCCACGCTTCGGATCGAGGACGTTCCCACCGTCCGCTCGATGGTCGCGCAAAAGCTGCGCGAAGCCATCATGTCGGGAACGCTGAAGCCGGGCCAGCGCCTGGTCGAACGGGAGCTTTGCGAGATGATGGGGGTGAGCCGGCCGTCCATCCGCGAGGCGCTCCGGGTGCTGGAGGCGGATGGCCTCGTCAATACCGTCCCTCACCGCGGTCCGGTTGTCAGCACCATCAGCCTCGAGGAAGCAAGGCAGTTATACGCAGCCCGCGCCGTGCTCGAAGGATTTGCCGGCCGGGAATGCGCCCGTCTGCGCGATCCGGACGTGGTGCGGAGAATTGGCGAAGCGCTGACGCGGCTGAAGGCGGCGTTCGCCGGGGGCGATTTGACCGCCGCGCTGGAAGCCAAGACGGATTTCTATGCCGCGCTGATTGGCGGCTGCCAGAACGCTTTCGTCGAGCGAATGCTCAGGCCCCTGCACGACCGCATCACGCTGTTGCGAATTACCTCGATGTCGCACCCGAAACGCATCAACAAGAGCTTGCGCGAGGTCACCGCGATCTGGCGTGCGATCCAGAGCGGCGATCCCGACCTCGCCGAGCAGTGCTGCGTCGACCACATCAAGGCGGCGGCGGTCGCCGCGCTCAGCATGATCGAGCAAGCGTCTGTTCCGAAGGAAAAGGCAGCAGCCGACGAGTAACCAGTCCCGGCCAAGGGAGGCCGGGCGGCAGATGGAAGAGTGTAATGAAGTTCCTTGAAAGAGTTTTGCTGTTGCTGCTGTTGTCGTTGCCGGCGCTGCCGGCCTTCGGACAGGAATATCCGAACCGGCCGGTCACCCTCATCGTTCCGTTCTCAGCCGGCGGACCCGGCGACGTCATCGCGCGTCTGCTCGGAACATCGATGAGCGCCACGTTGAAGCAGTCGATCGTCATCGAGAACGTCGTCGGCGCCGGTGGCACGCTTGGCACCAATCGCGTCGCCAAGGCGGCGCCAGACGGCTACACGCTGCTGCTGATGCATGTCGGCCAGGCGACGGCGCCGGCGCTCTATGCGAAGCTGCCGTTCGATCCGATCGGCGATTTCGCGCCGATCGGTCTCGTCACCGATGTGCCGATGCTGCTGGTGGCGCGGGCGAACTTTCCTGCAAAGGACCTGAAGGAACTGGTCGCCTATGTGCGCGCCCAGGGCGACAAGGTCACCTACGGCAATGTGGGCCTCGGCTCCGCCTCGCACCTTTGCGGACTGATGTTCATGAGCGCCATCGACGCCAAGCTCACCCCGATCTACTACAAGGGCGGCGGACCGGCGCTCAACGACATCATCGCAGGTCATATCGACGTCTATTGCGATCCCGCGACCGGACCGACGCCCTATATCCAGGCCGGCACCATTCCGGGCTACGCGATCACCAGCAAGAAGCGGGTAGCGACCCTGCCGAATGTGCCCACTTCGGCGGAAGCCGGCGTACCGGGCTTCGACGTCACCACCTGGTACGGCCTGTATGCGCCGCGCAATACGCCGAAGCCGATCGTGGATGCGCTCGTCGCCGCCCTGCAAAAGGCACTCAAGGATCCACCGCTGGTCAGCCGGTTTGCCGAACTCAGCATGGCGCCGGTCGAGGAGGAACGCGCCACGCCCGCGGCGCTCGATGCCTTCCTTCGGGCCGAAACCGACAAATGGTCACGCATCATCAAGCAGGCAGGTATCGAGCCCCAGTGAGCGCGGTTCGACAGGCCGAGCCGCTGAGTGGTTTCAGCCGCCGTCCTCCGGATCGTCTTGCTGCGCGGCCTTTTCCGCCTGCCGCGTCAATCTGGCGTAGCCGACCCGCAATTGGTCCGCCGATATCAGACCGCCATCCGCTCGCCGCGCTCCGGCGCGAGCGAGAAGCGAGGCAAGGCTGCGCCAGGTGAGGCCTGATGTAGCGCGGAGCTTCGCGATCTCGTCGAGATGGTGAGCCAGGACGCGCTCGAACGGCACGCGCTCACCTTCAACGGTCAACTCAGCAACGAACTTCTCGGCCCAAGATTTCGCATCGGTTCCCATCGGCGCAGACTAGGACCAGAGTTTTCATGCGCTGTGCAAGAAAAAACAAATCGAGGTAACTACAGAACGCTCTCCTTTGTTACAAAAAGAAACAAATTGTTCTTCTTGCGTCATTCTTGTGTTCCCACTGTTTGCATCTGCCGAAATGTGTCGCGTCGGCCTCGGGCAAGGTTCACCTGCTATCGATCACGTACAATCTGCTCTGGGTCGCCGCAAAAACGACATGGTCGATACAAGCACTAACGACGCGACATCATCGCCTGAGCAGAAGCCCATCGATGTGGGCGCAAACAGGACCAACGCCTCCCAGTCGGCACCCGCGGACAAACCGAGTTCTGCCCGCGCCGCCGCCGCAGCGACGATTGATGAACTCCTCGCCAAAGAGGCGCTCGCAAGCCTAAGGCGTACGCGCACCACAGCGCACGCAGAGGCCGTCAAATCCAAGCCACGCATCCCGGTCCCGCCGGCCACACTCGTCGTCAAGCCACCGCAGTCGCATGCGTGGATGACGCCATTCATCACCCTTGCCATGATGGTCGGGATCTCCACGTTCCTGTGCACCGGCGGCATGGCCTATCTGTTCCTGCGGCCAGTTGCCGTTGCCTCGACTTCGGAGGCCGAACTTCGCAATATCCGCGAGTCGGTGGCGCAACTCCGGCGAACTGTTGCAGCACTGTCAAATGACCTGGCCGCGAACCGCACGGCGCTGGATGCAGCGAACAAGGCCATGAGCGATCGCTTCGGCCGTTTCGTCCAAAACCTCGAGCGGGTCGAGAGGGATCAATCGGTATCGGCCACGAAGATCGAGCGCATCGCAGAAGAAAAAGCGCAGGTCGTCCGCGCGGCATCGACGGCTCCGTCTGCCGAAATTACCGGAGCCGTTCCGCGACAGCAGCGACCGACAAGTGCGCGACGCGAGGTCATCGCCGGCTGGCGCGTACGGCGCGCCTTTGAGGGCGTCGCCATTCTTGAGGGACAACCCGGCGTGATCGAAGTCGTGCTGGGCCAGGATGTCCCGAACCTCGGCCGCATCGAGGAGATCAAATACGAGAACAGCCGCTGGCAGGTCTTGACCAGCAAGGGCGTCATCCTTCCCGCGCGTTGACATCGGCTTGCGCGAGCGGGATTGGATCGCGCCGCCAATCCGATCGCTTCGAACCTAACATCTGGTATGCCACGATGGCGCAACCGGCGCAGCAAGACGCGTCTTGAAGTCGCGTTGATTTACATTGCACCGCTAATCGCATCGAACGGTCAACACACTTACAAATTGCTCTCATCTAAACGCAAAAGTCTCTCCCGGGGAAGTTGTATCGACACCTTTTTCCTACGGTGTGACTTCGCTGCCATAACCGGCTGGACGTGGTGATTGCGGCAAGATGAAGCTGCCTCCACTCAAGCCGACCTCGCCAGCATTTTTGCGGCATCTTGCTTTGTCTCGATTGCCTGGACGCTTCGCCAAATCCAGTCGGATCCATTTGGCTGCTGCAATCAGCGGAGATTTGTAACAATTCGACGACGAACTCAGTTGCCGTTCGCATCGCCGCTCGCTTGTAACAATTTGCTCTGCACTCTCGATCCGAGCGAGAGAAAATTTTCGAACTGCTGAAGCGGATTTTCTGAATTGATATTTCTCTTCTGAATTTTTCAGTCGCCGAAAAGTTGTATCGCGATAACCGCCTAGTTCAATTGCTTGACTACGAGTCTCGGTTTCGACGTAATGGAATCGTTCCGATTCGTTGGTGTGTAACCAGGCGATGATGCGCAAAGCGAGACACCAAGTTGGCTTTCTTGAGGCGGCAGATGGCAAGCCGTTGTTCTCCTCTCGCTGTGACAGCGATCCGCTGTACGAAGATCGGATCACACTCGTGCAGGCCAACGCATGAGAGCACTTGGCGGATGGATGGGCTGGGAATCATCGGATGTTGCCGAAGCGCACCACCTCGGGAGACGTCCTCGCCTTTCCGGCTGGCTGCGCCGTATGGGGTAGCAGGCTTTCGAGAGGGCCTGGTGCGCGTTCTCTGATCACAGCACTCTCGCGCCGTGCAGTACCTGTTGTGTCGCGTAAGTACAAACAAAGTAAACGGAGCGAGCGGGCCGGTCTCGACTCCATAACAACCATCCAGGCAAACAGGGGCACCACATGTTCGTCGTCATCGATGACCGGGAAAGCGTAACACAGGGCTATGCAGCGGGGTTCGATCGCGAGGGAGAAGTTTCGATCGGCTTCTCATCGAAGGATTTTCGCGACTGGCTGGAATGTGCAGTCGGCAATGACGTATTGGCGATCGGCGCATTCATCTTGGGGGACTGCTCCGACCGAACGTCGACGGCGACGATCACAACGAGCCGGTCGCAGACACGGTGCGCGGTACGCTCGATGGCCATATCGTGCTCGATCGGGAAGTAGCAGATCAGGGCCGCTATCCCGCCATCAACGTACTGTCCTCGGTGTCACGCCTTGCGCAGCACGTCTGGTCCCCGGAAGAGCAAAACCTGGTCCGCAAGCTGCGCGCCATGATCGCCCGCTTCGAGGATACCCGCGACCTTCGCCTGATGGGCGGCTATCAGCCCGGCCGCGACAGCGAACTTGATCAGGCGGTGCAGCTGGTGCCGAAGATGTACGACGTGATGCGGCAGGCGCCATCGGATCCGGCCTGCGCGGAGCCCTTCCAGGAATTGCTGGCGGTCATCAAGAACGCGATCGGTTGACCGGCGACGGCGATTTCGCAATCGCCCGACGGCTGCGACCAAAGTGAAAATCAGCGCTTGTCCCCGCTCGTTACGGCCTGGGCATCCTCGGACGACTCGGCTCCCGTCGAAGCCAGGTATCGCCTGAGCTCGCCCCTGGGATCGTCGTGAAAGGTCTGACGGTCCCTCAACTCGGGCGGAGCCCGCCAGCCCGGCTCGATGCCGGTCATGTCAGGAAGTTCATGGGCGATGCCCTTGTGGCAATCGATGCAGGTTTTTTCCTTGGTGACGAGAAACTTGGCGTGGATGTCCGCGGCGCGCCGCGTCTGCTTGGTGAAGTCCATCGCCGCGGAGGAGTGGCAGTTGCGGCACTCAAGGGAATCGTTGGCCTTCAGCCTGGCCCATTCGTGCTTGGCGAGCTCAAGCCGGTGATCCAGGAATTTCTGCCTGGTATCGATCCAGCCGAAGATCTTGCCCCAGACTTCCTTTGAAGCCTGCATCTTGCGGGCGATCTTGTCGGTCCAGTCGTGCGGAACGTGGCAGTCAGGACACGTCGCGCGGACCCCCGAGCGGTTCGTGAAATGGGGGGTGCGCTGCAACTCCTGAAACACGTTGGCGCGCATTTCGTGACACGAGGTGCAGAACTTCTCGGTGTTGGTAACTTCCAGCGCGGTGTTGAAGGCGCCCCAGAACAGCACGCCGCAGACGAAGCCTCCTAATGCGAGAAACCCCAGGCTCAAATGCGCGCTTGGACGGCTGGCGATCTGCCAGAACCAGATCAGGAGTGCCTTGAGCCGCGGCATCGACGCTCTCACTTCTTCTCGGGGTCGATGAGCAGCATGTCCTTGAAGGTGCTCGGAACGAGCGGCCGTGCATCATTTTGCTGGACGTGGCACGCCGTGCAGAAATATCGACGGGGCGTCACATCGGCGAGAACCTGTCCGTCGCGGTCCATGAAGTGGGTGACGCTGATCATCGGCGCACCCGAGCCTTCCGTGAACTGCCGGCGGTGACAGTCGAGGCAGCGATTGGTCTTGAGCGTAAGCTGATAGTTCTCGATCGAGTGCGGAATGATCGGCGGCTGCTCCGGATAGTTGCGCATCAGCCGCTTGTCATCGACGATCGGCCGCGCCAAAGGCGGCGCCGGCACGTCCCCCATCGGCGCCGCGGCCCCCGTCACCGGGGGCACGATCTGGGGCGCGGTCTGCGCGTAGATCGCGCCACAGACGAACACCAGCATGCCGCCGAGCAGCGCGCCTGCTACGGGACTTCGAAATCTCTTCAGACCGGGATGATCTTGACCGCGCATTTCTTGAAGTCCGTCTGCTTGGAAATGGGATCGGTTGCATCCAGCGTCACCTTGTTGATGAGCTGGCTGGCGTCGAACCAGGGAACGAAGACGACACCGCGCGGCATGCGGTTGCGCCCCTTGGTATCGACGCGGGTTCGGATCTCACCGCGCCGCGACACAATGCGGACCTCGGCGCCCTGATTGATGCCTCTGGCGTAAGCGTCCTCGGCGTGCATGAAGACCCTGGCGCCGGGAAACGCCTTGTAGAGCTCGGGTACCCGCATCGTCATGGACCCGGAGTGCCAATGTTCGAGTACGCGCCCGGTGACAAGCCAGACGTCGTATTCCCCGTCGGGAGATTCTGCCGGCGGTTCGTAGGGCACGGCAATGATCCTCGCCCGTCCGTCCTTGTTACCGTAGAAGTCGATGCCCTTGCCCTGCTTGACGTAGGGATCGAGGCCTTCCCGATAGCGCCACTTGGTTTCCTTGCCGTCGACGACGGGCCATCGCAGGCCCCGCACGTCGTGATAGGTGTCGAAGGGTGCAAGGTCGTGTCCGTGACCTCGGCCGAATTCGGCGTATTCCTCGAACAGGCCCTTCTGCACATAGAACCCGAAGGCCTTCGCCTCGCGGTTTTCGTACTCAGTGGGGACTTCGGTAGCGGCAAACCTGTCCACCTTGCCGTTGCGGAACAAAACGTCGAACAGCGTCTTGCCGCGGTAATTGGGATTGTCGGTCAGGATCTGCGCCGGCCACACCTCGTCGGTAGTGAAACGCTTCGAAAACTCCATCATCTGCCAGAGATCAGAGCGCGCCTCGCCCGGAGCGTCGACGAGCTGCCGCCATACATGCGTGCGGCGCTCCGCGTTGCCATACGCGCCTTCCTTTTCGACCCACATCGCCGCCGGAAGAACGAGATCGGCGGCCATTGCCGTGACGGTCGGGTAGGCGTCGGAGACGACGATGAAGTTGTCGGGATTGCGATAACCGGGATAGGTCTCGCGCGAGCTGTTCGGGGCGGCCTGCAGGTTGTTGTTCACCTGAATCCAGTAGAAATTCAGCTTGCCGTCGCGAAGCATCCGGTCCTGTTCGACGGCATGATAGCCGGGCTTTTCCGGAATGATGCCGAGCGGGACGCGCCAGATTTCCTCGGTGTGCTTGCGGTGTTCCGGATTGGTCACGACCATGTCGGCGGGCAAACGGTGCGCGAAGGTGCCGACCTCGCGCGCCGTGCCGCAGGCGGATGGCTGCCCCGTCAGTGAGAACGGCGAATTGCCCGGCTCGGAGATCTTTCCCGTCAGCAAATGAAGATTGTAGAGCAGCTGATTGGCCCATACGCCGCGAACGTGCTGGTTGAAGCCCATCGTCCACAACGACATCACCTTGCGCTTCGGATCGGCATAGAGCTCGGCGAGTTCCTGCAGGAAGCCGCGTTCGACGCCCGTGAGATCCGAGACCTTGTCGAGCGTGTAGTCCTTCACAAAGGCTGCGTACGCGTCGAAATCGATCGGCTGCGTCGCGCCGGCCGTCGCCGCGCCTTTCGCTTTGACTTCAAGCGGATGATCCGGGCGCAAACCGTAGCCGATGTCGACTGTGCCCTTCACGAAGGTGGTGTGGTTCTTGACGAAGTCCTGGTTGACGCGCCCGGTCGAGATGATGTGGTTGGCGATGTAGTTCAGGATCGCCAGATCCGTGCCCGGCTTGAACACGATCGGGATATCGGCGAGATCAGAGCTTCGGTGCGTGAACGTGGAAAGTACCGCCACCTTCACATGCGGGTGGCTCAGTCGCCGGTCGGTGAGCCGCGTCCACAGGATCGGATGCATCTCGGCCATGTTCGAGCCCCACAGCACGAACGCGTCCGCCGCCTCGAAATCATCGTAGCAACCCATCGGCTCGTCCATGCCGAAGGTGCGCATGAAGGCGACCGCTGCGGATGCCATGCAGTGGCGGGCATTCGGATCAAGGTTGTTGGAGCGAAAGCCGGCCCGCATCAGCTTGGTGGCGGCATAGCCTTCATAGACTGTCCATTGACCCGAGCCGAACATGCCGAGCGCCGTCGGACCCTTGTCCTTCAGCACCGCCTTGGCGCGGGCCGCCATCACGTCGAAGGCCTCGTCCCACGACACCGGCGTCAATTCGCCGTCCTTTGCGAAGACGCCGCCCTTCTTGCGCAGCAGCGGCGTGGTCAGGCGGTCGCCGCCGTACATGATCTTGGAGAGGAAATAGCCCTTGATGCAATTCAGCCCGCGATTGACCTCGGCCAGCGTGTCGCCGTGGGTGGCGACGACCTTGCCGGACTTGACGCCGACCATGACCCCGCACCCGGTGCCGCAAAAGCGACAGGGAGCCTTCGACCATTTGATCTCCAGCGATCCGATACCGCCTGCGACCGGCTGCGCATTCGCAGGAATCGTCATGCCGGCGGCTGCCGCGGCGACGGCGGCGGCCTGCGCCTTCAATAATTCTCGTCGCGAGAGGGACATGTTCTAGCCTCCGATATCGGCGAGCCGCTCGACCTGCTCGAACACCATGTTCGCCGACAGGACGCCCTGCCAGGACGCGATTTCAGCGAGGCGGCTTCCGAGGATTCCGCTCTCGGCGGCTTCCATGACGATGACAATTTTCGAAGCATCGGCATGATGGACTTCGACGTCCGGTTGGGTCGCGAGCGCGCGCAACACATCATCCCGATGGTCGGGCAGCACCGACACCACCGCGCTCGAAATGTGAATGGTCGCTTCTTCCGTCATGACGCGGCTCCGCTCTGCGCGGCGCCCAGGGTGATGGCGTCGCCCGGGCATGTACCGACGCATTCGCCGCAGCCGGTACAGGTGGCCTCGTTGACGATGGCCTGCGGCGGCAGTCCAATCCTGGGACGAAAACGAATGGCGACTTCGGGACACACGTCTCCGCAGGAGCGGCACACGATGCCGGCTTCGGCGAGGCAGCCGTCGCCGATTACCGCGACTGGTTTGGAAATGAGTTGACCGCGGAACAGTGCCCGGCGCGAAGGTCCCTGGGTTTCCATGGCCATCTCATGCCCCCGGAGGGCCGGGCGGCCCCAGAATCAGCTGGGACATCCAGATGAGAAAGCCAAATCCGCCGACCACGCCCACCGCGACCACCGGCCAGATGAAGGCGGCAATGACCGCGAATACGATCAATTCCGAGCGCCGTCCGGTTTCATGCGAATTGCCCGGCCGCGCGCCATTCTTGTCCACTCTGTCGAGCATGAACGCCTCACGCCCTCTCAATCGTGTTGAGCCAGCCGCAGGTCACCACCTGTGCCAGATATCGTCTGCAAATCGTCGGATGAGCGCGCAGCGGCGCGCCGGTGCGCCCTGTGCAAGCGTGAGCATGGCGGAGTTCCGAAAATCGTTCATTGATCCAGATCAATGAATAGGGACAACCAGCCTGCCGCAACGTCGCCGGTAGTTCGACACGTCCCGCCCTACTGCAGCGAGATCCTGATCCCGCTCCGGTTGGCCGCAAATTCCAGTCCGGCCTCAACGCCTCGCAGCGTGATGGTCACGCCTTTCCCGTTGGTCAGCTGCGCACCGCCAAAGCCGCCACCAAGAGCGCCGCCGGCGCCCACGGCGTCGTAGGTACCGGAAAAGTCCTTCAGCTCGCGCAAGTTCGAAACGCGTCCCGTCAGTCGCATGGCAGAAGCACCAGCCGTAAGGCCGATGCTCAAACCGGAAACCCGGAATGGATAGTCGCGGCCGCGATAGGTCAGCACACCGCGCCCTCTTCCGGCACCCACGATGAGGCCGGCCTTGGCGAATACGACGCTGACATAACCCGGCGCCTGGGCGTGCGACGGCGTCGATGACGCTGCCGTTACGACTAGGAGCAGTGTGGCCAGTGCAGCCGAATATCTGCCTACCGCGCCAGCGTTCCGGAATACGTCAAGGACGGGATGCATCGACCTTCTTCCAGGTCTGGTCGGGATCGAACCACGTCATGCGCTCTGCCAGCGACCTCGTGTAGTCACCGAGATCCTTCTGATAAACGGTTCCGGAATGATTTACGAGGAACGTCATCACACCTGAATTGCCGTACTCCGCGGGATAGGCGAGCAGTCCAAATCCCCCGATCATCTTGCCCTTGACGACGTAGTCGAGCACGCCGCCGGGAGCGTTCGGCCCTTGTCGCGTCAGAACGCGATAGTAGTAGCCGTGGTACGGCGTGCGTCCTGCGCCCGCCTTGTATCCCTCTTCGGAGGCCTGGGCGACGAGTTCACCAAGCGGGCTCGCCTCACCATCCGACGCCGGCCAATAGAGGCCGTCCTTCTTGCCGGAGGAGCTGATGATGCGCCGCGCATAGACGCCGGGTCCGGCGCCGGTACGGTCTTTTTCCGCGTATTCATTCTGCGCATCGACATAGGCGAGGCTGGTTTGAATCGCGTCCAGTTCGTTGCGCCCAATGCGCCGGTACAGGACCTCGAGCCGGCCGGCGGCTGTATCGAACTTCCAGTTCGCCTGCTGACGGATGAGCGGAATCGGGAGCGGGAAGTCGTCGGCTCCCACGACCAGAAACGCCTTGTCGCCTTCGACGTTCACATTGTGCTTGGCGTCATAAGCTCCCACGAACCGTTCGCGGGCTTCGCGGTCCGCTACCTCATCGCCGGAGAACATGATCTCCACGCCGTCCCGGCCGAGCACCTTGAGGATGTCTCGCGTGGCGCCCGACTTGACGGCGGCGGCGAGCGCCGTAGCAGCCTCCTCCGGTGTCTTGAAGACTTGCTGAGCATTGGCTGAAGATATTCCCAGCAGCAGCGCTACCACTGCGAGGAGACCGGTCACGTGTTCAAGGCAGCTCTGTGCCAACCGATGCTTCGTCATCGTCACATCCCCGCGCGTGTTGGGATCTGCGCGCCGGCAGCGAGCCAATCCTTGTAGGTGAGGAACTTGACCCCGAGCCTGTCGTAGTGAACCCGGAGATAGCCGTCACCGCCGCGCGTCACCGCGCCGGGCATCACGGCCTGCACTTCCTGCGCCATGACCCCGACATAGGCCTTGTCGCTGCCGAGGTAGCTGAAGCGGTAATAGCCGAGGCCGTTGTCCAGATTCCCGAGCAGGACGATGTCGTGCTTCAGCGCGATATCGGAGCGCCGGCCGCCACCACCGCCACCACCGCCGCGGCCGCCACCGCCGCCAAACCCACCTCCGCCGCCGCGTCCGCCGCCGGCAAAGGCTGCGCCGCCGCCACCGCCACGGCCGCCACCCATACTGGCGTGCGACACGCGCGCACTGGCAATACTTGCCTGACCACGTGCAGACTGAACATTGGCTGCTCTTCCCGACGATACGTTCCTGATCGCCGTGTCGCGCCCGCCGCCCTTGTTGCCGGCGCCGGCAGCGCGGCTGCGGTCGGCTGTCTTGGCGCGATCACCACCTGCCTTGGCGCGATCACCGCCTTTGGCACCATCACCCCCCTTGGCGCGATCACCAGCGTTGGGGCGGTCGCCGCCTTTGGCGCGATCACCGGCTGCGCGGTCACCGGCACCCGGCCGATCGGCGCCTGCGCGATCGCCCGCGCGATCACCGGCACCCGCGCGGTCCTTTCCAGCGTCGAGCACTTTCTGGCCATCGCGGCCACGGTAGTCCATCCGATCCGCAGCGCCGGCCCGCAGGTTGTTGTTGCCGAATTTCTGCTGAACGCTGGCGTTGTTATACCGGACCCCCTGACGGTGCGCCGGATTGTGCTGCCAGTTGTTGCCGATGTTGGTCGTCCTGTTGTAGTGATTGACGTAGAGGTTGCGGCTACCCCAGTTGCAGCCGCCGCCCCAGTAATTGCCCCATCGCCCGATCGCCCAACCGGCACCGAATGCCAGCCCTGCGGCAACCACGCCGGCTCCGATATAGGATGGATAGCCAAAATAATACGGCGGATATTCCGCATAGGGCCATTCACCATAGACGGTCGCCGGATCGTAGTAGGGAACGTAGACCGTATCGGGCTGCGCCTGCTCGATGACGATCACCTCCCTGTTTTCCTGTTGCTGAACGCTGACCTTCTGCTGCTTGTTGGTGACGAGCTTGTTAAGCGCATGCGCCTTTGCGCGCAGCCGCTGTATTGCGTCCATCACGTCGGGCTGCTGCGCCAACACGGCATCGCCGAGATTCTTGGTCCAGTCGATCTTGTCGCTCATCATCGCGAGAACATCGGGTGTGCCGGCCAGCGCCTTGATGCTGTCGTCCCAAGCCTGCTTTTCGACCGCCGCCTTGAGCGCATCGCCTTTCAGATTCTTGTTTTCTTTCACCCAGCGGTCGGCCTGCACGGCCTCCAGGGGATAGGTCGAAGCCGCCAGCACATTGGCGAGTAACTCATCCGGGTAAAGCGCGATCGGCGCGACCAGCGCATCCAGTTGCTCGGGCTTGAGCAAGGTCTGCTCAGGCTCAGGAGGCTTGCTATCGGTCGCCTGCGCTGCCGCAACGCCCGGAACAGCGATCACGATGGCTAACGCCAGCAGAAATTTCCCGCAACGCAACATGGCCTTCTCCATTTCCGACCGGGACAAGCAACATCCGATACGGAACCGCGCCTTTGATCAAGATCAAAGGTGCGGGTTCGACGCGAACGGCGTACGTCATTTAGGGGCGGCTGCGCTTGATCAGGCCATCGCCTTGCCGTCGGGCCGCGCGGCCAGCAGCGTCCGGCGATCATGGACAAGGCTCTGAAGGCGATGTGCGGCCACGTTCAGGGTTGTGCCATCGAGCGCGTTTTCGTCGCCGGCGGCTGCCTTCACGCGCTGCATCTGAAGGACCTTGTCGATCTCACGCTCGATTTCAGACAGCTCCTGCTCGCCCTCCGCCGATCTTATGCGGCGACCGAGCGCATAGAGTAAATCCAGCGCCTGTTCGCTCTTTCCGGGTTCGCCTTCGCGAAGAAACTTCCACGCCGCCGCCGCCACCGAGATCAGTGCGCCGAGTATCATCGGGGCCAGAAAGATGGCGTTTCCCCATTGATCCAGAAAGCTCACCTGCGTGCCGTTGTAGAAGGCGGCAGCCCCCGGATGAACCGGCAGAAAGGCATCCGAATCGGTGCTGGGCGCGGTTATCTGCGCCAGTATCGGCAATTCGCCGAGCAGGTCCCTGCGCGCCTTCATCAACGCTTCCGCCAAGTCGCCGGCCACATCGTTGCCGAGCTGCTTGCTGGCCACCAGATAGAACGAAACCCTGAGCGTGGTCAGATCGTCACTGGGATTCGGAGGCGAGCCCCGCAGCGTTCCTTTCGGGACATCGAAGCTTTCGTAGGCGCGGCGTTTCCCGGCAATGGCGCCGGCCGACTCGATGGGAATAAGGACCGGCGTGCTCTTCGGGCTTTGCGGAAACAGGCCACGCAGCATCATCAGGTACTTTTCAGCCAGGGGAACCACGATCAGAAGCGCGCGCACCTCCCTGGCTTCAAGCGCGCGCCGCGTTTCCGCGAACGCGAGGTTGCGGAACACCACATTGGCACGGCCAAGATCGTATTCCTCCGTCAGGGCGTCGACGACCGGCCGGTTTATTTCGCCTCCGACCACTCCGACGGTGAGACGCTTCAAGCCGGCCATGTCTGAAATCGAGGATCCCGGGGGTGCAACAAGCAATACCACCGCGTGGGCCAGGACGATGACAGCCTGCGCCTGCGACAGGTCGCCGACGTCGCCGCGCACGACGGCAAGATCGGTCTTGCTCGACGAAAACATCTCGGCCGCCTCCAGCGCGCTGGCGGTTTCCACCAGCTTGAGGCGCACCGGCGCATTCGCCGCAGCAAGGCGGCTGGCCAGCGCCGACATCAGTCTCGTGGCCTCGCCGTCCAGCGACCCAACCGCGATGGTCAGCGTCGTCGGCCGTGCATACCAGCGGTAGCCGAATAGAGCTGCCCCCGTCGCCAGAACGACGGCGCCTGCGACCAGGGCCATTCGAAGCCATGACGGCATTCTGATCGAATCCATAGGGCCTCACTGTTCACGGCACCGACCGGACAAAATCAGCTCCTGATTGCTCGTACAAGCGTTGACGGAGCCACGCAAGGCGGCTCCGTCACCCGTGATCATTGCATTGTGATTGTAACACCGCCCACGGCTGCCGAGGCTTCAAGTCCGACCCTTGGTCCGCTGAGCTGTAGGATCACGCCGTTGGCGTTCTGCAATTGCACGCCGCCGGCCCCCGCTGCGATCGCGCCGCCCGCCCCGCCCGCGGCATAACTGCCGGCCAGATCGCCGGGACTTCGCAGGTTCAAGGCCCTGCCAGTGAACTTGGTGGTCGAGGCGCCGATCGTGAAACCCACGCTCATGCCCGACACCGTGAAGGGGTAGCGCTTGCCGCGGAAGACAAGCACGCCCTGGCCGCCGCCGACGCCGACGATGAGACCACCCTTGGTGAACACGACGCTGACCGCGCCCACCTCCGCCGATGCCGGCGTCGCAACGGCCGCCGAAGTCAGCAATCCAAACAGAGCTACTACAACCGATCGCCTGCGATACATTCTCATCATTCACTCCTGAAGGGGGTTGAGGCCGGGCGACAGTGGTCCGGACCTGACGAGTTCGATTGATCCAGATCAACGACGCTGCGCCTCGTCAAGAAAGGCATTAGTTACCCGGTCGCGGCCGGGATCAACGAAACCATGGATGCATGGGATGCTTGGATATTTGGAGCGCGTTTTTGTCGTCACCACCACCGTCTTCACGGTGCTTGCCACGGCTGCTTTCGCCGACGATCGTCCCGCTGAACAGACCATCCAGGAGGAAGTCTGGGCGATTCCGGTCACGCTGCCCACAATCGCGTATGTGGTCCGGCCGGTCGGCAAGGGTCCGTTCCCGCTCGTGGTCATGAACCACGGCGTTTCGCTCAACCAGAAAGAACGCGGCTTCTTTCCACTGGTGGAGTTCAGGGACGCAGCGATGTGGTTCGCGAAGAGGGGCTACATGGTCGTTGCGCCTACCGGTAGCGGATATGGCGCGGCCGCACTCGATGAAGCCGAGCGGGGTCATTACTCCCTGTTCTTTTCAAAGGTCGGCAACTGCGACAATCCGAACTTCCATGATGCAGGACGTTTGGTGGCCTTGATGGACAGGTGGATCATCGAATACATGGCCGATCAAAAGCTGATCGTGCCCGACAATGTGATTGTCGTCGGCCAATCCGCCGGCGGCTGGGCCGCGATCGCGCTGTCTAGCGAGAATGTCCCGGGGGTGCGCGCGATCGTTACGTTCGCCGCCGGCCGCGGCGGCCGCGTTGGCGGCAAGCCGAACAACAATTGCGCGCCCGACAGACTGGTCGCGGCGACCGGTGAATTCGGACGCACCGCCCGCATCCCCATGCTGTGGATCTACATCGAGAACGATACGTACTTCGGCCCGGAACTATCGAGGCGAATGCACGCGGCCTATACCGGGGCCGGCGGAAATGCCGAATATCACCTGCTTCCGCCGTTCGGCAACGACGGACATTTTCTGGTCAGTTCGCCCGACGGCCTTCCGTTGTGGACCCCGCTGGTTGGGGCATTCCTGGACAAGCACAAATAGACCGACACCGGACGATGGAGGCGATCCATGACAAGGCAGCAGTCCCGCCGATACCACGGCCAGTCCAGCCTGTTGACAGCACTGCCGGTCCTGATGCTGCTGGATTTCGGCATTGGGACTGCATCCGCGCAACAAGCTGCGAAGCCGGAACGCAACCCGGCAAGCGAAATACCTGCCGGCCAGGAGTTCGCGTTGCGTGGCCAGCGTACGGCGCGCGACATCAAATATTCGGATTGGCGCAAGGTCTGCTTCAAGACTCCCGGAACGAACCTGGTCTGCCGGACATCGATCAGCGGTACCTTCGAGACGGGCCAGTCCGCGATCCGCATCGGCTTGATCGAGCGCGAAGGCGACAAGGCCGCGCGGCTGCAAATGTTTCTTCCGGTCGGCCTCTTTCTGCAGGCCGGCGTAAAGATCACGATCGACCAGGGCGCCGCCTACCGGTTTCCCTACGTCTGGTGCCTTACCAACGCCTGCATCGCAGCCGACCTGGCCGACCCAAAATTAATCAAGGAAATGGAGACGGGCCAGAAGCTCCTGCTTGAGGTGGTGGATACCAGCGCGTTGACGGTAAGCACGACAGTGCCGATCAATCAGTTCGCTGCGGTTCGGCAGGGAACTCCGGCGCAAACGTTCGAGCAAGATATCGATGAATGATGCTGGCCGTTCGTAACGATCAACGCCCTACGCCGCGCTTGCCGCAACCCTGTCGATCGGCTCGATCAGCGACTTCGCCCGGAATGGCTTTGTAAGGTAGGCAATGCAACCGGATTCGATTGCGGCCATGCGGACGGCGGGACTGTCATTGGCTGTGATGTATATCACCGGCAGTGAAATGCCCGCCGCCCTGAGACGATGCCGCAGTTCGATTCCAGAATTCGTTGTTCAGGTTGATGTCGAGAACCACGCAACATGCCGACTCGAAGTCGCCGTGATTCTGGAACTCCTCGGCAGACGAAAACCCGACGCTGTCGTAACCGTGCTGGCGCAGCAGACGCGTTAGCCCCTTGAGCATCCCAAGGTCATCATCGACGACAAAGACGCTCTGATTGCGCAACACGGTTATCCTCGGTAGCGCCTTGACCGCCTTTTCAAGAGACGATCTCTAACCTGCCAGCCTCCGCCGAAGCTGGTCAGGTCGCGGTTCCTCCCACTCACACGCAATCTGGTAAGCCCCGAGTCCGGCATTTTCAATTGTCCCATAGGACAATGCGAACCCGAACCATGTTGACGACTTCTCAACTCGCTTGCCCGGCGCCCGACAGATCTCTCAAAATTCCGGCCCGCTCGGCAAGCGAGACCAATTCGGCGAGGGACCGCACTTGCATCTTCTCCATCACCCGGTGGCGATGGGCCTTGATCGTACGCTCGGTCGCGCCCAATACGCTGGAAACCTGCTTGTTGGTCTTGCCGCGAATGACGAGATCGAAGACTTCGCGCTCGCGCGGCGTCAACTTCGCAATATGAGCACGCACGACGTTCAGCTTGTTTCGCTGGCTGCGCGTTACCTGATGGCGAGCCAACGCCCGTTCAATCGCGCCGATAAGCTCCTCCGACGATACCGGCTTGGTCAGAACGTCTTCCGCGCCCGCCTTGATCGCCCGCACCGTGGTCTGGATCTCCGCATAGCCGGTGAGAAACACGATCGGCAAGGTCGAGCCGAGCTCGCTGAGGCGGGCCTGCAACTCCGGGCCGCTCAGTCCCGGGATCCGCACGTCGAGCAGAATGCAAGCCAACTCACTTTCGCTCGGCAGGCAGTCGAGCAAATGCTGCGCCGACGGATAAGTCGCGACCTCGTAACCGGCCTTTCGCAAACGGCGTTCGATTGCCGTCCTGAAAGAAGCGTCGTCGTCAACGATGTGTACAAGCCCCGGCAACAGATCCCCCTACGATAATGCTAGCGGCAGTGACAAATGAAACACCGCGCCACCTTCTCTTTGATTTTCCGCCCAGATGCGTCCCTTGTGCGCCTGTACGATGGTGCGCGAGATCGACAGGCCAATTCCCATGCCCTGCTTCTTGGTCGTGAAGAATGGATCGAATATCTCATTCAATTTTTCGTCGGGAATTCCGGGACCGGAATCCAAAATCGAAACAACTGCGGACGATCCGCCATTCAGCTCGGTTCGCCCGATCACGCTCCGCCCGTTCGGTATCGCGGCCATCGCATCCATGCTGTTCACGACCAGATTCATGATAACCTGTTGAATCTGAACCTGATCGCCCCTCACCTGAAGTGCCTCCCCCGACGGCTCGAAGTACAGCGTGACGTTTCGCGCCGCCGCCTGAGCTGCCAGGAAATCGAAAACCTTGCGTACGGTGTCGTTGAGGTCAATGGCCTTGTCCTCAAACGGTGCCCTTCTCAGAAAACCGCGCATGCGATGGATGACCTCGCTGGCGCGGATGTCGTCACGCCGGATGTCGGCAAGAATTTCCTTGACCTCGCTCAGGTTCGGCGCCGGAGAATTCAATACCAATTCTGCCGTCTCGGTGTTGGTCAGAATCGCACCGAGCGGCTGATTCAGCTCGTGCGCGATCGTGGAGGACAGTTCCCCGGCCGTCGCCTGTCGATTCGCGTGGGCGAGCTCTGCCATGTGATTCCGTGATTCCCGCTCGGCATTGGCTCGCCTGTGCCGTTCGTGCAGCAGAATCGAAATCAGTCCGGCCTGTACCAGCAGCACGGTGGCAACACCGAGGGTCTGCCAGCGGTACTTCTCCCACTGACTTGGTTCGCGGAAACGAACTTCGCTGCCGGAAGGCAAGTCGGACTCGCGGACACCCCACCGCTGCATCTGCAGCCAATTGAAGACGGGCTTCACGGCATGGGACATCGCTACGGGAATACTCGACGCCGGTTCTCCGTGCAAAATCCGCAGCGCCAGCTTTGCGGCGTCAGCGCCGATCAGATCGGGAACGACGACAGAGCCCCCGATACCGCCCAGCGCAACGAGCGGTTCCGCCGCAACAATAATTGGTCGATTTGCCGTCTCCGCAACCAGCTCAAGCGCTTTGGCAGGCGAATAGTAGGTACCCTCACCATCGGAATACATTGCGGAGTAGACGATGGCGCTGCGGGCGGGGAGCGCTTCGACCCTCTTTCGCACTTCCACCATCGTCGCGCCCACGAGATCAATGACATTCAGTCCGGCGGTAGCCTTGGGTATCTCAAGGCGCCAGCTCCTGAATATGTTCTGGCGGTCCCAATGATCGCCAACAAGGACGACGGTCTCGAGATCAGGCACCACCGCTCGCGCGACCCCGATTGAATCGGCGAGTAGCGTCCTGAGAATGCTGCCCGTCGCATCGTTCGGCAATTTCAGCGCGGCGTAGTCGACCTCATCGACCATCCCAAACACGACGGGAATTCCCGGCCATAGCTCATCCCTCCAGCGCTGCACCAGCTCCAGGGTCCCGGAGCCCATCGCGACAATAACGCCGATATCCTTACCTCGATATTTCTCGCTGAAATGATTGCGCAGACTTTCGTTATAGGCCTCGCCATCAAAACGGCTGAGATTGAGACTTTCGGAAAAAAGCGTGGTGTGAGCGCTGGCATCGGCGTTGATCCTTGCGCGGAGACCAGAGAATATCTGAACGTAAAACGACCCCGCGGGCTCGGATTGGTCAAGCACGAGTATCGATCGCGAACGCCCCTCTTGCGCCGTCACCGGGAGCGAGGTGAGGAACACAGCGACGCCAATCAACAACGCACCGATCCACGCGACCATTGCAGAACCGACGTTAGGCCCGATGAAGATTATCCCCACCATCGCCGCAAAAATCAAAAATTGAGACGTTCACCGCGACAGCAGCCACGTCCTCAAAAAATCTCTTGCCGTTCTACTGTGATATTGGCCTTCCGGTCATTGGCCCAAAGGCCAATGACCCTCGATACAATAGCCTTCCCGGCACGTCCTGGTTTAACAAAATCCCGGGAGCCACCAGCCATGCATTTCCCGACATTTGGCAGCGCGGGGCCCTCTGAGACGCGAACAATTGTCTCAAACAGGGAGAGATCCATGTTTGTCAACGTTAACGCCCATCCCGGAAGCCGACCAAAGGCTCTCGGGCAACTTGGTGAGCTTTCGCGGGAAAGGGTAATCCCGAGCGAATTCAAATACAACAAGGGTACGGAGATCTTTGGCGAGGCGGAGCCTGCCGATTATATCTACCAGGTCGCGGACGGCGCGGTTCGTACCCACAAGCTTCTCTCCGACGGCCGCCGCCAGATTGGCGCGTTCCACCTTCCCGGCGATATTTTCGGGCTGGAGAACGGGGCAACCCACCGGTTTACCGCTGAAGCGATCGTCGATACGACAGTACGGCTGATGAAACGATGTAGCCTTGAGCACGTTGCCGAAACCGACGCGCTGGTGGCGCTCGATCTCCTGAATATGACAACCAGCAATCTCCGCCATGCCGAGGACCACATGCTGCTGCTCGGGCGCAAGACGTCGCTTGAGAAGGTCGCCGCATTCCTGCTCGAGATGGACCCCCGTCTGACGGCCGCCGGCGTGATGGCCCTTCCGATGTCTCGCCGCGATATCGCCGACTATCTCGGCCTGACACTCGAAACGGTCTCCCGGGCGCTGTCACATCTTCACGGCATGGGTATCCTCGGCTTCCTCGGCCAGACCCAGCGGCAAATCGTGTTACTGGACCGGACACGATTGGCGGAGTTGGACCTTTAGGACGAAGCAGGATCGCTACTTCACTTCCGCGCAGCCCGCCGGCGTCGAGAGCCGGCGCTTCGAGATTGATCGAACCTCCAATGCTCGCCACCATGATTAGCCGGCAATCTGACATAGCTGATGCCGTCGTCTTGGCATCGGCAGGAACAATCCGGCCGCTCCGCTCCAGCCAGGCGAGATGAACCTCGCCCACCCGTTGCGAGCTTCTCGTTGAGGCAGCGATGTCGACCTCCGGTACCGCTCCCCTTTGATACAGATCAAGGCTTCACGCCGGCTCCGCGCCACCCTTTGCTCGCACGCGATTTCGGAGTGTTCGATGAAAGCCGTCTCCGTGGAAGAAGCCGTCGCCAGGATCCCCAACGGCGCAACCGTGATGGTCGGCGGGTTCATGGGAGTGGGAACGCCGGAGCGGCTGCTGGACGAACTGGTCAGGCAAAGGAAGTCGGAGCTCTCCATCATCAGCAATGATGCCGCCGTCCCCGGCAAAGGCGTGGGAAAACTGTTCGACGCGTCGCTGGTCGCGACGTTGACCGCGAGCCACATTGGACTCAATCCCAACGTACAAAAGCAGATGATGGCCAACAAAGTTGCGGTCGACCTGGTGCCTCAGGGCACCCTCGTCGAGCGCATCCGCGCCGGCGGCTGCGGCCTCGGAGGCGTGCTGACGCCGACGGGCATCGGCACCATTGTCGAGGAAGGCAAACGAAAGATCGAGGTCGACGGCAAGAACTTCCTGCTCGAGACCGCGCTTCGTTCGGATTTCGCGCTGATCCATGCATTCCTGGCGGACTACCTTGGCAACCTCGCCTACGCCCTGACCGCGCGCAACTTCAACCCCGTCATGGCAATGGCGGCCGATACCGTCATCGTTACAGCGGAGCACATCGTCCCCGTCGGCGTCATTGCTCCCGACCATGTCGCAACGCCCGGGCCGCTTGTCGACTACCTCATCGCCAACGGGTGACCCATGGACCCTCAATCGATCATCGCGCGACGGGTTGCACGCGAACTTCGTGCAGGCGACCTCGTCAATCTCGGCATCGGAATTCCGACACTGGTCGCGAATTTCGTTCCGTCCGATCTCGGTGTGCGTTTTCAGTCGGAGAACGGATTGATCGGCACCGGCCCCATCCCGGAGCAAGGTATGGTCGACCCCCTGCTCGCCGATGCGGGCGGACGGCCGATCAGCGCCCTGCCCGGCGCATGCGTCTTCGACAGCGCGATGTCGTTCGGATTGATCCGCGGCGGTCACGTGGACATAACGGTTCTTGGCGGCCTTCAGGTCGACGCCGATGGACATCTCGCGAACTGGATGATCCCCGGCAAGTTGGTGCCGGGGATGGGCGGCGCGATGGATCTGGTGACTGGTGCAAAGCGCGTCATCGTCGCCATGCAGCACGCCGCCAAGGGCAAATCCAAGATCGTGCAGAAATGCGCGCTGCCGCTGACCTCTTCCCGGCCGGTCGACCTGGTCGTCACCGACATGGCAGTGATCGGCTTTTCCGGCGGAAGGATAACGCTTCAGGAAACCGCGCCGGGCGTCACCATCGCCGAGGTCATGGCGGTGACGGCAGCGGAACTGTTCATCCCAGCCAGCGTTCCAGAAATGAAAATCTGATCCAGCAAGTCCAGCCACCGGGACCGGCGATGCGGAACTTCAACGAGTGCAAGGCAGCGGTTGGCAGCGAAGTCCGAGACCGCGAATGGATTGAGGTAACTCACGATCGCTTCAACCTCTTCGACCAACGTCCCGCGCGCGTCGCCGGGCCAATCGCACTGATGCCGAACGTGATGCCGGGTGGCAAATCCATCGGAATCATCGGATGAAGAAGCATACTTGGTATGTGACCTTCGAAATCCCATGGCGAGGCAGCGCAGTTCGAAGCCGGCGCTCTCGGTCGACCCAAACGTTTGAGACCGAAGCGGAAGCCAAGTGCTTTGCGCGCGCCAAATTCGACGAGGGATTGGTCGTGACCGCCGGAACGATCATTCCTCAGTTGCCGCGACGCGCGATCCCATCGGGAAGCATTCCGTCATGGCTTGAAGAAGGACAGGAGCAGACCACTGCTGGCGCAGCGGAAAATCCTGACGCCCCGACAGGGAAATAGAGTACCGCAGGTAGCGCGGTCCGAACCATATGCACGATAATCAACGTAACACATCGTTGAATGTCGGATGCCAGACAAACGCCCTACTCGGCCACCGCCCACCAATTGCTCTTGAGTGTTGCCATTTTGGCACGGGGGTTCGCGACTAAAGTGCGTAGATTCATGGTGTAAGTTGGAATCAGTGCAACCGCCTGTAACACCGTTGGCGGGGACGAATACAAGTCAACGGTAATGGAGAGGATAATATGAAACGTTTTCTGCTGGCTACCGTTGGACTAGTAGCACTGGTCGGCATTGCCGCCCCCGCATCCGCTGCGGATATGGCGGTCAAGGCAAGGCCGATGGCGCCGGTGATAGCCCCGATTTATGACTGGACAGGCTTCTACATCGGCGCCAACGGCGGCTGGGGTCAGAGCCGCAACTGTTGGGATTTCCTTGATGTGGCTGGCGTAGCTGTCGCGAGCGGCTGCCGCGAGCGCTCCGGCGGCCTCTTCGGCGGCCAGCTCGGCTATCGCTGGCAGGCCAGTCAGTGGGTGTTTGGCCTGGAAGCCCAAGGCGATTGGGCGGATCTCAGCAACCAGCGGGTTAGCTTGTTCAATCCTCTGTTCTCCACGCGCACCAAAACCGATGGCATCGGCCTCTTTACCGGCCAGATCGGCTACGCCTGGAACGCAGCTTTGTTCTACGTAAAGGGCGGCGCGGCGGTGACCAGCAACCGCTATAGCATCCTCACTACGCTTAACAACGTTGAACTGGCGTCGGCCAGCTCGACCCGTTGGGGCGGTACCATCGGTGTTGGATTTGAGTACGGCTTCGCACCGAACTGGTCCTTCGGTATCGAATACGACCACTTGTTCATGGGCGATGCCAATAACTCGTTCTCGATCGTCAATCCGGTCAGCGCTGCTTTCGTCAACAATCGGATCAGCCAGGACGTGGACTTGGTCACCTTTCGTCTGAACTATCGCTTCGGCGGTTACGGGGCGCCAATAGCGGCCCGCTACTGATCTCTCCGGCAAACTGGAGCCCCGGCACACCCGTGCCGGGGCTTTTTCTATGCGTAGATTTTCGCTCGAAGCCTGGGCACGCGCCAGCAACAAGGTTGCGGATGGTGTGCTAGTTGGGCCATCCCGGCTTCTGTCGAGCTGCCTCATCGCCGCTCACCAGCAATGTCATGCGCAACACCTCAAAGATCACCGCCGTCGACCAGCCGAACATCAGAACACCATTCATCGCGGTCATTGGACCAAGCAGATTCCAGCGCTTGACCGGAGTCACGTCGCCGTAGCCGAGCGTCGTGAAGTTTACAAAAGCGAAATACACGGGATCCGCACCCTCCGGCGCGACGTCGATTGCCACGTAAATCAATGACCAGACCAGTACCTCGGCAACGTGCGCGATCATCAATACCGTCACCGTGGCAATCATGACCGCGATCAATCGCAACGTCTGATATGCCGTTGCCAGTTCATCCGCGCGGCGCGCCACCCTTATGACGACCACCATCACCAGGGCATGGATCGCAATGTTGCATCCGCTGGCGACTGCGCCGACGAGAAATTGACGCAACATCAACTTGCCTCCGGAGATGGACCGCTCTGTCGCGACCGGTAATCAAGATGCCGAGATATGATCGCGCGATGACGACGCCTCAATCGATGATGTGATACCCACCGTCGATATACATGACACCGCCCGTGATCAGCTTTGCGCCGTCGAGCGCCAGGAATGCCGTCGCTGCACCAACGTCGTCGATGCTGACGAGACTCCGCGCGGGTGCAGTGGTCTGCGCCTTGTCCATCAACTCGTCGAACTCGGGAATTCCTGAAGCTGCGCGCGTGGCCAGCGGTCCTGGCGAAATCGCGTGCACCCGGATCCCCTTGGGACCAAGTTCGGCCGCTATATAGCGGACGGCGGCCTCGAGGGCCGCCTTTGCAACCCCCATGATGTTATAGTTTTTGACCACCATCTGGCTGCCGTAATAGGTCATGGTGAAGAGCGTGCCGCCGTTCTTCATCAGCGGCTCTGCCAGATGCGCCATCCGCATGAACGACCAGCAGGAAACGTCCATCGTCTTGAGGAAGCCGTCGCGCTCGACATCGACCACGCGCCCGTGCAGCGCTTCCTTCGGAGCGAAGGCAATCGAGTGCAGCAGAAAATCGAGCTGTCCCCACTCCTTTCCGATCCGTTCGAACACCGCTTCGGTCTGTCCTTCGGTATTCACATCGAGCGGCATGAAGATCGGCGCCTCGAGCTCCTTCGCCAACGGCTCGACGTGCTTCCTTGCCCGTTCGTTCAGATAGGTGACCGCAAGATCGGCGCCCAAGGCCCTGAACGCTTTCGCACATCCCCATGCGATCGACTGATCGTTGGCGATACCGACGATAAGTCCCTTTCGTCCTTTCAGTGCAACCTTGGTCTCCGGAAATACGGGAATTGTCATGACGCTCTCTCGCGTTTCGGACTGGAGGACGCGCGCCGATCCCACAGCAGCGACAATGTATGCTGCGCAATCATGAGTTCTTCGTCGGTCGGCACGATGTAGACCGGAATCCGGCTGTCCCCGCGCGATATCCGAAGGGTGTGGCGGGCGTTCTCGGCCGGGTCGAGCGACACCCCGAGCCATTCGAGCCGCTCCGCAATCCTTGCCCGAATGCCGGCGGAATTTTCGCCGATCCCTGCGGTGAAGACGAAACCGTCGACACCTTGGAGAGCCGCGGCCAGCATTCCGGCCTGCAGTCCAACCCGGTAGACGAAATAGTCGACGGCAAACGCCGCATGGGGATCGCTGCTGTCCTGGAGCTCACGCATATCGTTGCTGACGCCGGAGAGCCCCTTCAGCCCGCAATCGCGATAGAGAAAATCCTGCACCTCGGTGGGCGACATGCCCTTTGCGGTCATCAGGTACAGGATGACGCCGGGATCGATCTGGCCGGTGCGCGTTCCCATCGGAAGTCCGTCGAGCGCGGTGAAGCCCATCGTGCTCTCCACGCTGCGGCCGCCGTGTATGGCGCACATGGAGGCGCCGCTTCCGAGATGCGCCACGATCACCCGGCCCTTGGCGATTTCGGGCGCAACGCCCGGCAGGGTCTTTGCGATATACTCATAGGAAAGACCATGAAATCCGTAACGGCGAACTCCCTCCTCGTGCAGCCGGCGGGGTATGGCGTAGTGGTCCGCCACCTCGGCATGGTCGCGGTGAAAGGCCGTGTCAAAGCAGGCGACCTGGGGCAGAGCTGGAAATTTGCCGAGCAGAGCCCGGATCGGCGCCAGATTGTGGGGCTGATGCAAGGGCGCAAGTGCCGTCAACCGCTCAAGACGCGCGACCACACCGTGGTCGATCAATACGGGGCGATCGTAGTCGGGCCCGCCATGGACCACCCGATGGCCGACGGCGATCGGACTTACCTGAACTTCTTCCCGTAACCAGGCGCCGGCGAGCATCAGGGCGGTCGAAACGTCTGGTATGCTCTCGATCGGATAGGCCCGATCCGCCAACGCCTCACCTGTTGCCCCGCTGGCGCGCAGCCGCGGACGGCTGCCGATCCCGTCCATCTGCCCCTTGACCTGCCGGCGCAGCCTGCCGTCGCCATCCACGGCGAACACCTGGAACTTGACGCTTGAGGAACCGGCATTGACAACGAGGATGGTATCCATGGCCGTCACGCTGCAATGGTCTGGGCGCGGCGCCGTCGTCCATCGGCATAGAGTGTCGCGACCGCGCAAGACGCCATGCGCGCTCTCGGTGAATCGGCGCGCGACGTCAACACCACCGGAACGCGAGCACCCAATACGATCCCGGCACTATCCGCCTTGGCGAAGTACGCCAGGTTCTTGGCCAGCATATTGCCGAACTCGAGATCCGGGACCACAAGGATCTGGGCGCGTCCCGCGACTTCCGACTTTATGCCCTTGATCCGCGCCGCTTCCGGGTCGACCGCGTTGTCAAATGCGAGTGGCCCATCCAGCAGCCCCCCCGTAATCTGCCCGCGGTCCGCCATCTTGCAGAGCGCGGCGGCCTCGATGGTCGACGGAATCTTGGATGTAACAGTCTCGACCGCCGAGAGAATGGCAACTCGGGGAGAGGTGCCGATTCCCATCTGGGTATAGAGATCAATCGCATTCTGTACGATGTCGCGCTTGACATCGAGGTCCGGAAAAATATTGATCGCAGCATCGGTAATGAAGATGGTTTCGCTATAGGTCGGCACATCCATCACGAAGACGTGGCTGATCCGCCGTTCCGTACGTAATCCGCCTGCCTTTGCGGTCACGCTTCGCATCAGTTCGTCCGTGTGCAGGCTGCCTTTCATCAGCATCTCGCCCTTGGCCGCGTGAATCAGCTCGACGGCCTTTGCTGCGGCGGCCTCGCTGTGAGGGACATCGACAAATTCGAATGAGCTGATCTCGATACCGTGCTTGAACGCGACGGCCTTGATCTTTCCTGCTGGGCCGACAAGCACGGGCTTGATGATGCCTGCCGCAGCCGCATCGGCCACGCCGCGCAACGAACTTTCATCGCATGGATGCACGACGATGGTCGTCGGCGCCGGGATCGCTTTGGCTGCGGCGATGAGACGATCGTATTTTGCGCCGGGCCTGTGTTCGCCCGCTTCTGTGGATGCAGCGCCCATATCCAGCTCTCCGATCAACTCGCCAATGCCTATGACGCCTTCGCCCGCGATTTTCCGGCGAGACCGAACAATTCAGTCACCCGATCGAGCCGTTTGGCTGCCTCGCCGGATATTTCTGCACTCGCGGACAGCACGCTGCGGATTGCATCCAGGCCGGTACGCCGCTCCTCTTCACCGGCTGGAAGCAGTTTGGGTATGGCGGCAAGACTCGCTTCCGGCTCGAGCAGCAGCATGAAGAATTGTTCGCGCACGATCTTCTTGAACTGCGCGAGCGTGAGACGCGAGCCTGCGTCGTGCGCACGCGCCCGTCGCAATGCCTCCAGGCTGCGCTCGTCGACCATTCCCCGCGACATTCCGACATAGAGCAGACCGCGGATGACGCATTCCCTGAGACCGCCACTGCCGACCTGCGATTTGAGTTCGGCGATACGCGCCTCCAGCCGCTTGCGGTGTTCAGGTGACATCTGCGGTTTTGACGAAACTTCGGCATCCGGCGTGATGCCGACAGCGGCCTGCACCACGGGCGATCCATAGATGCCGAGAAAGAGCGCCTCACTGAGTGCTTCCTGCGTGTCGCGCCACTTATCCAGGGCATCGACGATGTTCTTCGAGACGGTCTCCTGGAACTTGACGAACGGATTGTCCTCTGCCGCCGGCCTGCGCTGCTCGCGAATCTTGTCCGCAGCTTTCGCGACGCCCTTCATGGCGACGGTATCGCCTGCAAAGGCATCGTAGGAGACGCGCAGCGGATGCAATTGGCGCATCCGATCCGCCATTTGGGGAGTAATTGCCGCACGGACCCACGGCTGGACGAATTTCCGGTAATTCGAGAGATTGATTTCGGATACACGCGCGGCTGTCGCAAACCGCCGTTCATCTTCAGCCGTGTTGCCGCCCATGGCCCTGATATCGTCCAGCGTGCGCCGTTCGCACCGCATGATCCACTGTCCACCGGCAAGCTCCGGATGGGTCGTGTCGGCGGATTTGGCTTCGAACGTTGCCTCGTAAAGCCCGGGCGGCAGCACGTCGATCAGGTCGATGTTGCTTGAGAATTCGCTGTGCTCCTTCTTGGCGACGCCACCGGAGACAAAGATGCCGAGATGCCCAACAGTCTCGTGAACGGTGTAGACGATGGTCTGCCCATACGCGCGGATCTCGTCGACATCGCCGTAGAGATCGAGAATCCAGTTGAGCGCCTGCTGCGGCGGCGTGATGTTGTCACCCTTTGAACAGAACACGACGATCGGGGAGGATATTTTCCGAAGGTCAACGGTCTGACCATCCGATGTCTGGATGCGTCCGGCGGCGAGGTTGTTGCCGACGAACAGCTCGTCGACAATAAACTGAATCTCCTCGGCATTCAAATTGACATGGCCGCCCCACCAGCGCTCGAATTCGAGATAGCGATCCGCCTCGCTGTCGACTTTCGAATAGACGTTGTACTGCTTGCTCCAGAGCGTGTTCGACGGATTCATGTTCTCGAAGTTCTGGACAAGCCACGCGCCATCGAACTTGCCGCCGCCAAGATCGCTGGTGAGCGCGGTCAGCCAGCTTCCGCCCAGCAGGCCGCCCGAATAGCGCATCGGATTTTTGCCGCGGACGCCAGCCCAGTAGGACAACGGCGCGCCGGCGATGATCAGCGGGCCAAACAACTCCGGCCGCAGCGAGGCGAGGATCATGACCGCCCAGCCGGCCTGACAGTTGCCGATTACGCACGGCTTGCCGTCGGCTTCCGGATGCAGGGCGATGACCTTCTCGATAAAGACGGCCTCGGCTCTCGCGATGTCTTCGATGGTCTGGCCGGGCATCGGTTCGGGCAGGAAGCCGATGAAGTAGCAGGGATGGCCGGCCTTCATCGCCACCCCGATCTCGCTGTCGGCCTTGAAACCGCCGATTCCCGGGCCGTGACCCGCACGAGGATCAACCACCACGAACGGACGGCGCTTGTTGTCAACCTTCACGCCAGTTGGCGGCGCAACGCTTACCAGCGCGTAATTGACTGGTCGTTGAAGCGTTCTGCCGTCGATGAGCAATTCGACTTGATAATTGAGGACATGAGGCGCGGTTTCCGCGATATGTTCGCGGTATTGCAGTCCGCGCTGGCGCATGACATCGAGGAACAGAACACTGCGTTGCCCGGTATCCACCAGATATTCGGCGGCGGACGCAAAGAGCCCGGGCAGCGAGTCGCCCGAGATGGCCGGCTTGTCTGTTGACATGCTCAAATCTCTCACTGCTTGCAGCCCATGTATGAAGCTTGCGCCCGGACGATCGGGGACCATTGACATAGGTCAAGGGGGGCAGCCTTCGTTCTGTGCACCGCTGTATCGGGAAGCGCGCAACGGTCAGGCGTCGATGGCGACCTTTTTCATGCCTGGCTCAGCGCCGGTTTCCGCGGCACCCGCCGGCTCTTCGCGGATCCACGCCATCGCCAATTCCCAAGTCACCGCCAGGATGATGGGGCCGACAAACAGCCCGAGGATGCCATGCGCCAGCATCCCGCCCAGAACGCCGATGAAGATGACAAGCATCGGCGTATTCAGCCCGCGTCCCATCAGTATCGGTTTGAGGATATTGTCGGCAAACCCCACGACCAGAAGATAGATCGTCAACGGAAGCGCCAGGGCAAAGTCCTTGGTAGCCCAGATCCATATGATGACGGGCACAAGGACGATGGCCGACCCGATCTGCAGGATGGCAAGCACCAGCACAAGGAAAGCCAGCACGCCCGCATGAGGCACGCCCGCAAGCTTCAACCCGATGCCGGCCAGCAGCGATTGAAGGACGGCTACGCCGATGACCCCCTGGGCTATCGTGCGTATCGTCAACCCGGCGAGCGCAACGAAATCCTGGCTTCGCTGGGCAACCAGACGCGCCTGAATCCTTTTTATGGCCGCCACGAGGCCCGGACCGTAATGGAACAGGAAGCCCGACACCACCACCGACGCGACGAACTTGAGCGTTCCCAAGCCCGCGCTGCCGGCAAAGCCAAGCACCGGACCAGCCAAAGGCTTGAGATGCGGAGCGAGTTCCTTGAGCGTGCCCCTGATGTTTGTCGAAGCATGATCCCAGAGCTGGTAAATCTGGGTGCCGACGACCGGCCAATCCTTGACGCCATCAGGGGGCGACGGAATGTCCAGGGTGCCGGCGCCAAGCTGGCGAGCAAAGTCTTGCAAGCCATCGACCACACCGTATCCAAGCCATGTCACCGGTCCGATGATGATCGCCAGGCTGATGACTGTGATGATCGCGGCCGCCAGCTTCGGCCGACCTCCCAGATGAACCGATAACCAGTTGTACGGCGGGTACAGGGCTACGGTCAGAACCATACTCCAGGCGAGTATGGGGATGAATGGACGAACAAGAACGAACGACCAGTAAACGAGGAAGGCCAGCAGACCGAGGCGGAGTGCCAGCTGAATGACTTCTGCTCCGGATGTCGTCTGCCGAGCTACCCTCTGGGCCATCGATTTCGACCTCGTTGATGTGCGCACTGGCCCACCCGCGGACCGGATGCGGCCCGATAGAACTTCCCCTGATATTTGGAACCTATCGACGCTCGCCCAGGCGCGCGCTTGATCCAGATCAAACAGCAGCACGCAAAGGTCGTTCTGGCTGGTGAAGTGCACTTGTCGCAGCGGGGACCTTCTGTCATGTCTGAAGCCGCCGAGTATTCGGTCCGTGAGCATCTTCGCGACAATCGTCCAATCACCATCCGCGCCCTTCGTCCCGATGACAGGGCCGAAATGCTTGCGGCGATCGGACATACCAGTATGCAATCGCTTCAGCGGCGCTTCTTCGTGCCAAAGAAGGGCTTTTCCGAGCAGGAAATGGCCTACTTCCTCAATATCGACTTCGACAAGCATGTCGCACTGATCGCGGAAATCAATGAAGACGGACACCAGGTTATCGCCGGCAGCGGGCGTTACATCCAGGTGCGGCCAGGCCACGCCGAGATAGCCTTCCTCGTAGTTGACGCCTATCAGGGCCAGGGTATCGGGACGATCCTGATGCGGCACCTGGCGCTGCTGGCGCGCGAGGCAGGCCTCAAAGAACTGATCGCGGAAGTGCTGCCCGAGAACGCCGCCATGCTGAAACTGTTCAACAAGTTTGGCTTCCGGCGGGGATCGAAAGGATCGCCTCAGGTAGTCCACCTGACGATGCAACTGGCTTGAGTGGAGGATCGTGATGAAGTTCGCTCGGCCGGAACGCTACCGCAGCCCCAGCAGCGAGCGGCGATAGCCGCTGCTGCGGGCTTGCTCGCGGCACACAAAGCTTCCGGTAAAGCCGCGGCCATACCGTCGTTGCCGCTTCGAGTAATAGATCCCTTTGCCAAGATCGAGCCAGACGATCGCATCCGCCGGGCAATGTCGTTGCGCCTGTGCTTCATAACGGAACGGCGTCAGCGGATTCGCAAACGCGCTCGCAGCACCACAGGCAATGGTCGAAGCTGTCATCGCGCCCGCAGCCCACAGCCGGAAACTTCGCATCGACAAACTGCCTGCCTTTGCCCCGCGAAATGATCGCAGCAGTCCGATCGAAACACAATCGGCTTCGTGCGCGAGCAGCGCCCGCGCCAAGGCGCGGGGCCGCCTGATTGTCGCGACGGACGCCCCCGCGCCTTTCGGCGCGAGTCAATTTAGCCAACGCTCTTTCGAGGGGACCGAGACGTCCCGCCGCGGGCGACGTTAAGCTTCAGCGGCAGACATACGCACCGTTTACCAGCACGCGGACACAGGCCGTGCCTGCAGCGGCTGCACCGACGGCCGCTCCGCCGACCACCGCACGCCGCGTTTGTCGTCGTGCAACGCCCGCGACGCTCACGGGGGTCAACGGCCGCCCTACCCTTGCCTCCGCGCTTTCAATCGACAGCGAAAGGCCGCCGCTTGGTGACCATGCTACCGATCCGAGCGCTCCAAGCGCGACAACAGCGGTGACCAGGAATGCCCGCTTGATGCTTATTTTCTTCATATCGATCTCCTCTGCTGGGAGCAGCACCGAAAGCCATCCGAATTTTGCGTGATTGATCTAGGTCAATAAGCTTGGCTGACCTGATGCCGCGATCACGCCGAGCCATGCGCGCCTTGAGAATCGAATGATCCGCAGGACAATGTCCTCAAGGACAATGTCCTTTGATGCAATTGAATATGAACGCAGCCGATAGGATAAATCAGGTCCAGGGATATCGCCTGCCGCGCTTCTGGCGAACACGTTGGGATGCAAGCGAGCGGCGGCAAACTTAACGAAACAAGCGCCGGCTCGAGGTTGAACGTGTACTACGACTCCCATCAAAACAACGAAGTGTCCAAAGCACCCAACGACACACCGGAGTCCCGCGAATCCAACAGCGAAGGCATGGGCCTGCTCGTTTCGCAGTGTGACGGAGCAGCACCCCGTCTCGGCGGCGCGGCCCGGCGCGTCATGGACCGTCTGTTGCGTGAATGCTTGCGGCCCAGATCGCTGCATCCCTGATTTCCGAGCGGCGCAAGTGGCGGTCCCAGTTGCCCACCAGCAGGCCGACAACGGTCACCGGCTGCGATGTCGAATCATCGTCCGGGCCCACGATGGACAGATATCCGCGAGCGACGAGCCCGGACCAAGTGCCGTGTTCCGGATCAGGTTACCGATTACCCGCCGCTGTAATTGGGTAGCGTTCGGTCCGGCTGACAACGGAGATCACGCATTTCTTCGGCGGCGCCGCGGCTTCTCTCTTTCGACAGGCGGGACCAGGTCTCCGCCTCGGCCATCCAGAGAACCCGGTTCGCCGGTTCACGCTTGGCGAGTTGCCTGCACAGCGTAGCGCGTAGGTTGAATTCCAACTGCTCTATCATTGGCACCCCCTGCCTGAGGGTTGATTATTCGTGTGAGTTAACACAAGCGCCCTGCCCGGACTATTGCCCCAATGGCCAATGCCCCGATGGGCAGGTGAAGTTGGCTGAGCTGCGATGCGAAGACCGCTTCGGCTCCGGCCGCGCGAGATCGGCGCCTTGACTGTGCGGGGCAACTCCGGAAGCCTGTCCCCTTGGGGACTGATTTCGGGGCCTGCATCGACAGGCCATTCCAGAAGGTACGGTTACCGAAAGTGGTACGTCTATTGCTTCCGGGCAATGGGCGTGCGAGGGGAAGAACAGCATATGATCCGCGTGTTTCTAGATCGACTTTACCTTCTCTCCGGCTATCTCGCCGGTCTTTTCCTCATTGCGATCTTTGTGCTGATGCTGCTGCTTTCGGGCGGCCGGCCGCTCGGAATCAATATTCCGGCGGGCGATGACTTCATCTCCTGGTGCATGGCGGCGACGGCCTTCCTCGGGCTCGCGCATACGTTCAGGCACGGCGAGATGATCCGCGTCGGCCTTTTGATCGACCGCCTCAACGACAGCGCCCGCCATTATGTCGAGATCGTTGCCCTCGTCATCGGCGTCGGCTTCATCGGGTTTTTCGCGTGGCATGCCTCGGTCATGACCTGGCAGTCGTGGAAGTTCTCCGACATTTCGCAAGGCGTCATCGCGGTGCCGCTGTGGATACCGCAGCTCGGCTACAGCGGCGGCTTGGTGATCCTTTTCATCGCCTTTGTGGACGAGCTGATCCACGTGCTGCGTGGCTTCGCGCCGCGCTACGAATTGCCAAAGCCGCAGAGCGCCGAGGAAGTCGTCGAGCGCGCCATGCAGAGCGGGGTCTGACATGGAGCTTCTCTCCATCGCCGCTCTGCTGCTCGGCGTTCTCGCGCTGCTGCTCGGTGCCGGCGTCTGGATCGCCGTCGCCTTGATGGCGACGGGATGGGCCGGCATGCAATTCGCCGGCGGCGGCATTCCGGCGGGCAGCGTGCTGGCGACAACCGTGTGGGGCAACAGCGCGTCGTGGTCGCTCGCGGCTTTGCCACTCTTCATCTGGATGGGCGAAATTCTGTTCCGCACGCGGCTGTCGGAAGAAATGTTTCGCGGCTTTGCACCCTGGCTGAACTGGCTGCCGGGCCGGCTCATGCACGTCAACGTGCTCGCCTGCGGCGTGTTCGGTTCGGTGTCGGGATCGTCGGCCGCGACCTGCGCCACGGTCGCCAAGATCGCGCTGCCGGAATTGAAGAAGCGCGGCTATGACGAAAACTTGAGCCTCGGCTCGCTGGCCGGCGCGGGCACGCTCGGCATTCTCATCCCGCCGTCGATCACTATGGTGGTCTACGCCGTGCAGGCGAATGTCTCCATCATCCAGGTTTTCCTTGCCGGATTTCTGCCGGGCCTGGTGGTGATGGCGCTCTATTCCGGCTACATCGCGATTTGGTCGCTCGCCAATCCCGGCCGCACGCCGCCGGCCGAGCCGCCCATGAGCTTTCGCCAGCGCGTTTCAGAATTGCTCAATCTCATTCCCTGCCTGCTGCTGATCGTTTTCGTCTTCCTGTCGTTGCTGATGGGCTGGGCGACGGCCACGGAATGCGCGGCCTGGGGCGTGCTGGGATCGCTGGCGATCGCATGGTGGCAGCGCGCGCTGACCTGGGAATCCTTCTGGGCAAGCGTCATGGGCGCGACGCGGGTCAACTGCATGATCCTGCTGATCCTGGCGGGCGCTTCCTACATGGGCACGTCGATGGCCTATACCGGCATCCCGATGGCGCTCGCGAGCTGGGTCAACAGCTTCCAGCTCAGCCCCTATGCGCTGATCGCGGCGCTCACCGTGATGTACATCGTGCTCGGTGCGGCGCTCGACGGCATCTCCATGATCGTGCTGACCACCGCCATCGTGATTCCGATGGTGAAGCAGGCCGGCTTCGATCTGGTCTGGTTCGGCATTTTCCTGGTGCTGGTGGTGGAAATGGCGGAAGTCTCTCCGCCGGTCGGCTTCAATCTGTTCGTCCTGCAGACCATGAGCGGCAAGGACTCCAACACGGTCGCCAAGGCGGCCCTGCCGTTCTTCTTTTTGCTCGTTCTGGCGGTTGCCATCATCACGGTCTTTCCTGATATCGTGATGGTGCTGCCGCGGATGGCGTTTCCTGGATAGAAAGAGGTGTTGTGATGTTAAGGCTTATGAAGACGTTCGCGATGGCCGCCTGCGTTGCGGCGCTTGCCGTGCCGGCAATGGCGCAGACAAAATGGAATCTTCCGGCGGCGTACCCTGCGGACAATCCGCATTCGGTGAACCTGATCGCGTTTGCCAAGGACGTTAGCCGACGCCACCGGCGGCAAGCTGCAGATCACCGTGCATCCCGCGGCGTCGTTGTTCAAGGCGCCGGAAATCAAGCGCGCGGTTGCAACCGGACAGGCGCAGGCCGGCGAGGTTCTGATCTCGCTGCACGAGAACGAAGATCCGATGTTCGGCATCGACGTCGTCCCGTTCCTGGCGACGAGCTATCCGGCCGCCAAAAAGCTGTGGCTGGCGTCGAAACCCGCCGTCGAAAAGAAACTCGCATCGCAAGGCCTGATGCTGCTGTTCGCGGTGCCGTGGGGTCCGCAGGGCATTTACGCCAAGAAGGACCTTGCCACCATCGAAGACATGAAAGGCCTGAAGTGGCGCGCCTATAATGTCGGCACCTCGCGCATCGCCGAACTCGTCGGCGCGCAGCCCGTCACCATCCAGGCGGCCGAACTGCCGCAGGCGCTGGCAACCGGCGTCGTCAACGCGTTCATGACCTCAGGCTCGACCGGCTATGACAGCAAGGCCTGGGAAAGCATGACGCATTTCTACGATACGCAAGCCTGGATTCCGAAGAACGTGACGTTCGTGAACAAGGCGGCTTTTGACGCGCTCGACAAGCCGACCCAGGACGCGATCCTCAAGGCGGCGGCGGTTGCCGAAGAACGCGGCTGGAAGCTCGCGGAAGAAAAGGCGAAATGGTATCTCGAACAGCTGCAGGCCAACAAGATGCAGGTGCTGCCGCCGCCTCCGGCGCTGAAGACCGGCCTTGAGAAAGTCGGCGAGCAGTTGACGGCCGATTGGCTCAAAAAGGCCGGCACCGATGGTGAAGCCGTGATCGCCGGCTACAAGAAGTAGGACGATCGTTATCGAATTCTGGCAGCGTCCGGCGCTCGATTGCCGGACGCTTCTGCCGCTCACCTCACTTGGCGGACCCAAGGGGGTCATTTTATATTCGTCTCGGCCGCGATCAGTTCCCTACCCTCTGCGGTCCTGATCGTAAGCTGCACCTGCTCACCTTTGCCGCCGGCAGGAATCGGCGCGGAAATACGGTTTCCGCTTTTCGGGTCGGCAATCACGCCATCGTCGAAAAATACTGCATCGCCGCGTTTCAGCGTCACGCGCAAGGGGGTGGCTGGTTCGACACTGAAGAATTGAACATCCACACCGGACGCCTTGGCCGAGAGATTGATCAGAATGTTCTCGTTCGCATGCGTCACGCTGCTCATGCCGACGGTCGGGCTGTAGGTTTCCGGAATCGACACTTCGCCGCGCGCGGGAAATTCGGCGCTATGAAAAAACTGGTCCGACACCCCCGCCCATAATTCGATGTACGGCCGCGCTTCGTTCGGGTCCTTGCGTGCGTCGGTTTCGTTCGTAAACGCGGGAAATCCCCACGTCCACATTTTCAGGCCCCGCGTGACCCTGTTGTCGGCGATGCGGATGATCCCCTCTTCGTTGTCGTGGTTGATCACGCCCCAAAAGTTTCCGCCCTGCATATCGGGCGCCGCATACGCAATTCCCATCGTCGGCCAGTTCCTGAAGTAGCGCAGCTTTTCGAAACGGCTCTTGCCCGGACTGACGCTCTCGTCACCGTCGGAGAGATTGGCCGACCAGCGGGGTGTGCTGTAGGCCTGAATTGGCGCAATGATTTCGGCGCCGCCGGTCGTTTTCGGTTCATTCGGGTTCGATCCCGGCGCGAGCGTCGTGCACGTCCAGTACTCGTAGGAAATCGCCGTGTCGCCCGGATTTTTCAGGACCATACGCGTATCGAGCGCGGCGCGATCGGCTCTCAGCGTCACATGGTAAGTCGCTTCGATGCCCGTCGAACCTCTCCTGAATGTTCTCGGTGCCGCGGGATATTCGAAATCGTCCTTCAGCGACATCGACACCGTCACTTCGCCGGGGCTCTCCTTCACGATCCCAAGATCCCACGGCTTCAGCCACGTCCTGCCGTGCTCGGGATCCGGGAAAGTGGGAAAGATGCCGCCATACACCATCAGCCAGTCGTAGTAGAAGTTGCCGGCCTTCATCCCGTAAGGCACGCCGACTTCGGTGCGATAGAGCTGTTCGTGGCCGGTCGGCTTGTAGATGATGGAAAGAATGCGCCCGCCAAATTCGGGCACCAGCGTTACCTTGAGATAGCGATTCTCGAGCACGTGGGTCCTGAACGTGCGATCGACGATGGTCGTCTTGTCAAGCGATCCGCTGACGAATCCGTTCTGCGCATCGGTCGCGTATTTGACGGTGCTCCACGTTATTGTCAACTCGCTGAGCGACACCTTGTCCGGCTCTGGCGACGCCGCATGCACGGCGACATGAAACGCACACACCGCCGAAACTACCGCAACCGGTAGCCGGACAAAGGTAAGCGAGGGAGCCTGAACTGCCATTTGCGTCACTTCCGAATGAGCAGGAGCGACAGTTCCAATACACCGACTTTACGGTGGAATGCTGTCAACGCCTCCCTCCCGGCTCGCCGTTATCAGACAAAACCTGGGCAGCACCACCGATACCGCGTCGGAAGGCTTCGTCGAATGTGACGCCGCGAACTTGCCACCGGTGCATCCGGCCTTGCCAGTCCATCTGCCAATGCGTGGTCCATCCGAGTTTCCGATCATCCCAAACCAGCTGCCCGACCATGGCGACCTCCCCACCCTGTTCGGCCGCAACCGCCGCCAAGGTCGAAGACGGCACCGGCTTGAGTCCTGCGCCGTCGAGGTTCAATTTCGCCAACGCCTGCGCGCTGGGTAGCACGACGCCCATCCCGCGTCTGTCGGCTGCGGCGAGCAGCGCGTCGCGCTGCAGATCGGAGTGAGTCCCGTCCGCTGTGACGATAAAATTCTTCGGGCCTTGTTTCATCTCGACAAGGACGGCAAGGAGCGGACGATGTGAAAGCCAAGGCTTAAGACCAAGCGCCTTGAGAATCCCGTCGATTTTGCTTTCCTCAAAATCGACAGTCAGATCGTAGGGCCGATCGCGGGTGCCCTGCTCGTCCCGCTTTGGTTTGCCCGAAAACTGGTCGTGATAGCTGAATGCCTTGACGAAACTCTTGGCATTCGATTTGTACGCTGCTAGTCGACGGTCGCCGGCGAGCTTGTGTGCGCCGGATACTTTGATGAGGACGTCCTCCAGACATGCGGCAAAGCCGATGATGCGGTTCGCCTCGCCCTCGCCCGTGACAACGGCCTGCGCCCGGTACAAATCAGCGCCCGCCGCAGCCATCGTGCCGACGCACCACGCGAGAGCAGATGCGAGGAAGATCCTGATGGTAGCGCGGCCTGCAACGGCGCATCTCGAAACGAGCCGCCGTCTTGCCGTCTGCAAATCAACCACGACGCTGCCTCCGCGACTCCGCGCAGATGCTACTTCATTTGCCTCGCTTGCGGCGCATCAATGCGGCGATCAGCGCGGTGAGGCCGAACTCCCACGGTTCGCACGCGCCGCTGTGGCGCATCCGGTTGGTCAAGCGGCCAAGCCTGGGCGTGGCGACGGTCACCAGATCGCCCTCGACATGGGTGAACCCCTGCCCCTTGGCGGCACGGTCCTGGATCGGCGCGAACATGGTGCCGAGGAACAACACGAAACCGTCAGGATATTGATGGTTCTCGTTGATGGTTTGCCCGACGATATCGGTCGGGTCCCGGCTGATCTGGGTCAGCGAGGATACGCCGTGCAGCACGAATCCTTCCGGCCCTTTCACTTCCAGCGAAATATCCATCTTGCGCACGTCATCGAGCGTGAAGCCCGCGTCGAAGAAGCGCACGAACGGCCCGATGGCGCAGGACGCGTTGTTGTCCTTGGCCTTGGACAGCAGCAGCGCCGAGCGGCCCTCGAAGTCGCGCAGGTTGACATCGTTGCCAAGGCTGGCGCCGACGATGCGGCCGTCGCGCGTCACCACGAGCACCACCTCCGGCTCGGGATTGTTCCAGGTCGATTTCGGATGCAACCCAGCATCGACGCAGGTGCCGACCGCGGACAGCACCGGCGCCTTGGTGAACACTTCGGCGTCCGGTCCGATGCCGACTTCGAGATACTGGCTCCAGGCATTCTGCGCGACCAGCACCTCCTTCACATGCTGCGCCTCGGCCGAACCCGGCTTTAACCGCGAAAGATCGGTGCCGACGATCCGCGTCACCTCGGCCCTGATAGCCACCGCCGAATCCGGATTGCCGCGCGCCCGCTCCTCGATCACCCGCTCGAGCATCGACACCGCAAACGTCACCCCGGCAGCCTTGATGACCTGCAGATCGATCGGGGCGAGCAGCCATGGCTTGGCCGGATCGCGATTGTCCGGCGGCGTGTTGTTCAGCAGGTCCTGCAGCGATCCTACTCGCTCGCCACGCGCGGCGCGCAGCGCGCCGGCGGGATCGGCTTCGGCAGCAAGCTGACTGGCGGTGGGGAAATCGTCGGTGATGTCGAACACGCCGTCCTGGCGGATCGCCACCACCGAAGGGCTGGCAAGATCGGGACGCCAGATCCGCCCCATCAGGGCGGCAGCGGCGAAATCGTCAGGCAGAATGAATGCGGCGTCTGTAGCGATCGGCATTGTGGTGACCCTCACGGAGTAGCGTCTGCGTGGCCCGGCGGCATCGACCATAGAAGCGGACCGCTCGACGGCCCGCAAGACGCATGGTCAATCATCTTCTCAATGTCCGTCGTCCCTGACCATACGGTTGGCAATGAGCTACCGCGAACCTCATCGCAGCGCAACATGCCGGCCAAAGAACTGATAGAGTCCATGGCAGGCAACTGCTGATTGAGAATCGCGAAATCGACGCGGGTGTCGTAGCCTTCGGTCACTTGCTGGATCCGTCGAATACTGGCGCGTCGGATCGGCGCACCTTCAGAGAGACCAACGAGGATGAAAGACAAAAAGGACATCGTGGAGAACTGGCTGCCGCGGTACACCGGCACGCCGCTCGCGGAGTTCGGAGCATATGTTCTCCTGACCAACTTCGACAATTACGTCGAGTGGTTTGCAACGCAGCACGGCGCTTTGATAAAGGGCATAGACCGACCGATGCCCAACGTGACCTCCGATGGAATCACCCTGATCAACTTCGGCATGGGAAGCCCGAATGCCGCGACCGTGATGGACCTGTTGAGCGCCATTGCGCCGAGAGCCGTGTTGTTTCTCGGCAAATGCGGCGGCTTGAAGCGCAAGAATCAGATTGGCGATCTGATCCTGCCGATTGCGGCCATTCGGGGTGAAGGCACCTCGAATGATTACCTGCCGCCGGAAGTGCCCGCGCTGCCCGCGTTCGAGTTGCAACGCGCGGTGTCGACCATGATCCGCGATCTCGGTTACGACTATTGGACGGGTACTGTCTACACGACCAACCGTCGCGTCTGGGAGCACGACGATCGCTTCAGGGATCAGCTGCGTCGTACGCGAAGCATGGCGATCGACATGGAGACCGCGACGATCTTTGCTGCAGGATTTGCCAACCACATTCCGACCGGCGCGCTGCTACTCGTGTCCGATCAGCCGATGATCCCCGAGGGCGTGAAGACCGAAGCGTCGGATCGAGCAGTGACCGCCAGCTACATGGAGAGGCACATCGAAATAGGAATTGAGGCCCTGAAGCTGGTGCGGCGCCGGGGCAGCAGCGTCAGGCATTTGCGTTTCGAAGACGATTTCGACGCCGGGCACGAGCCGCAATGAGATGGCTGTGGGACGGCAAAGCGCGAGCCCGGCGCCGTCGACGACCGCCGGCGTAACGATCGAGCGGATTCGCTTGCGCGCCTACTCCCCCTTGAGGCCCGCGGCGCGGATCACCTCGCCCCACTTGCGCGTCTCGTCGTCGATGAACTTGCCGAACTCGGCGGCCGTGCCGCCATTCGCGGTGATTTGCCCCTCGATGGCGGAGCCGCTGGTGCGCGGCTTCGGCCTGACGTTCCTGCCGCTGCGGCAGCCCACGGTCAAATGGAAGGTCGCGATGTTCGCCCGCCGCCATCCGTCGCTCTCGCCCGCGGTGGAGAGTTTTCTCAATTTTACGCGCGAGTTCACGCCGAATTGGGCGGCCATCGGGCTGGAAAGCCGCCGCGCGGCCGAGACAAAAAAGCGAACTTAAGGAAAAGGCCGCTTCTATTCCGCGGCGCTCGCTGACCTCTTCGCAACGCACTCTTCACCGCCAAACACGATGCCCTCATAGCCCTTGGCGGCGACCTCGTTGATGGCGGCGACATATTTCGGCGTGCCGCCATTGTAGACCAGATATCGTGTCTTGCCGTGTTCGTGGCCGGGGACGTTGGAATTGTAGCCGGTGAACCACGACTTGGCTTTGCGCATCAGCATGATGGCGTACATCTTGGTGACGTGCGCGGTCCAGCGCGCCTGCGCCTCGGGCGTCGGCTCGGCCCGCGTGTAGCCGCGACCCCACATGTGCTCGAGCAGATCCATGCACCAGCCGACGCCGTTCTCGATGCCGCGTGGAAAATTCGTCGAAGCCGATCCGCTCTGCGGTCCGGTCGGCATCAGCAGATTGGGAAAACCGTGGACCATCATGCCCAGGAAGGTCGAGGGGCCGTCGCGCCATTTGTCGAACAGCTTTGCACCGCCTGTGCCGGTGATGTCGATCGCGTCGAACGAGCCTGTGATGGCATCGAAGCCGGTCGAGTAGATGATGATATCGAATTCGTAGTCGCGCGCGCTGGTTCGCAGGCCCTTCTCCGTCACCCGTTCGATCGGCGTCTCGCTGATGTCGACGAGATGGACGTTGTCGCGGTTATACGCCTCGAAATAGTTGGTCTCCAGCGGCACCCGCTGCACGCCAAAACCGTGATCCCTGGGGATCAGCTTTTCTGCCGTCACCGGATCCTTGACGCGCCGGCGGATGCGCTCGGCGATGTAGGCGGAGAACTCGGCATTGGCCGCCTCGTCGGTGAAGATCTCGCGGAAATTGCTCAGCCAGATGCCAAAGCCGGGCTCGTCGTAGAGCTTGTCCCACAACGCCAGCCGCTCCTCGCGGGTGACCTCGTAAAATCCGCGACGGTCGGGCTCATGCTCGAAATCCACCCGGCGTGCGGGCGCAGGTCGCAAAGATCTCGTCGTAACGCGAACGGATGTCGGCCATCTCCTTGTCGGAGATCGGACTGTTGTTGAGCGGCGCGCTCCAGTTCGGCCGCCGCTGGAACACGGTGAGTTCGCCGACCTTGTCCGCGATCTCGCCGATCACCTGAATGGCGGTCGCCCCGGTGCCGATGATGGCGACCTTCTTGCCGGCCAGTTCGACCGGCTCGTGCGGCCAGTGGAAGGTGTGGAACGAGCGCCCCTTGAACGCGTCCATGCCTTCCAGCCGCGGCAGCGTCGGCGTCGACAGCAACCCGATCGCGAGAATGACGAACCGGCATGTCAGCTCGCGGCCGTCGTCGAGCTTGAGCCGCCACAGATCATTCGCCTCGTCGAACGTGGCCGCTCGACCTTGCAGTTGAACTGCATGTACTTGCGCAGGTCGAACTTGTCGGCGACGTAGTTGAGATAACGCAAATTCTCGGGCTGGGCCGAAAAGCGTTCCTTCCAGTGCCACTCGTCGAGCAATTCCCGCGAGAAGGAATAACCGTAGGTGAAGCTCTCGGAGTCGAAGCGCGCGCCGGGATAGCGATTCCAGTACCAGGTTCCACCAAGGTCGGGCGCGGCGTCCAGCACCAGCGCGTCGATGCCGAGATCGGCCAGTCGCTTGATCTGATAGATGCCGGCCACGCCCGCGCCTACGACGATGACTTCGTAGTGCGACCTGGTACCCTCGGTCATGCGCGGTTTCCCCATATCCATTGTTCTTGGCGTCAACGGCTCTACGCGGCCGACGGCACAATAGCAATTATCCGCGCCTTGCACTTGCGTCAGGGTGCCGGGATTGGGCCGGAACTGATCTGCGCATGCAGTTTCTGGACATAGGGATCGTCGATTCGCAGCGCCTCCAGCTGCGTCGCCAACTGCACGAGATACTCCCGATTGGTGCCAAGAATCCCCTTCCCGCTCGCAATCAGGCTCGCGGTCTCTCCAAGCGGCAGTTCGCCGACATAGCTTGGATGCGCAGGGTTCGAGACAAAGGCGAGCGCCGAGATCGGCCCCTGCGGCGTGACCATCGGCACCATCGCCGGCGCATAGCCGCCGCGCAGCATCTCGCGCCGCCACAGGATCGCGGTTTCGGCATGGACGGAGGAGGCCTCGATACGGAACGCCAGTCCGTGGCAGCGTCCTTGCTGCGGCTCCAGCGAAAGCATCAAGGCCGGGAAGTCGCGCGATCCCCGGCCGAGATCGATCTTCAGCGTGAAGCGACGCTGATAGCCTTCGAGATCCGCGAGCCTCACTTCAACGAAGTGAAAGCCAGGGTCCCACATCAGCGAGCCATAGCAATAGATCCAGAGGTCGTCGCCGCTTCGGTGCTCACTGAGCACCGCCAGCCGCGACGCCTCGATCGCCTCGTCCGGCAGCCGCCAGTCCGCCGGCAAGCCCGCGGCCCGGGCGCGCTGCTCCCACATCGAAAACATCTCCGGCGTCAGCCGCAGCAGCGATTTTTCCGGGTGCGTCACCCGGGCCCGGAGATCGGGCAGGTGAATGAATGCGTCCGCGGTCAAGCGGCATGCTCCTTTTGCGGGTGCGGCGATCGTTCGTAATGTGCCAATGTGTCGGCAGGGCGGCGCCAACGCGAAGACGAGCCGGAGCGGATTTCCAGCATGTTATTCTCTCATGGCCTGCCCAAGATATTCGCGTGTAGAGATTTTTGGGATGTAATCAAATTGTCGATCGGCAGGACCGCAAAAACAGAAACGGGGGCGACGTCGTGAACTACGAACACATTCGCTGCGATCTCGACGGCACCCTCATGATCGTCACGTTGAGCCGGCCCGACAAGCTCAATGCCTATACCGGCCAGATGGGCGCGGAGATCACGCACGCTTTCAATCGCGCCGACAATGACGACAACATCCGCGCGATCATCGTCACCGGTGCCGGCCGCGCCTTCTGCGCCGGAGCCGATGTGTCGGGCGGCGCGGCAAGCTTCGACACGTCGGGCAAGCACGGCGCCGGCGTCTTTGCCAGCGCCAATCCCGGCGGCGGCCGGTTCGTCGAGGCGATCTTCAACTGCCGAAAGCCCTCGATCGCGGCGATCAACGGCGGTGCCGTCGGCGTCGGCATCACCATGACGTTGCCGATGGATATCAGGATCGCGGCCAAAGGCGCCAAGATCGGCTTCATCTTTGCCCGCCGCGGCCTCGTCCCGGAAGCCGGCAGCGCCTGGTTTCTGCCGAAGCTCGTCGGCCTGCCGCAAGCGTTGCGCTGGTGCCTGTCCGGCCGCACGTTCGATGCGGATGAAGCGAGGGATGGCGGTCTTGTCAGCGAGGTCGTGGAGCCCGCGCAACTGCTCGATCGCGCCAAGGAAATCGCGCGCGAGATGACGGAGGCGACCTCCGCCGTCTCGGTTGCCCTGACGCGCCAGATGCTGTGGCGCTTCGCCGGTGCACCCGCCCCGTTCGAACTGCTCGACATCGACAAGCCGATGTCGATCGAGCGCGGCGGCCACGCCGACGTGCGCGAAGGCGTTGCGGCCTTTCTCGAGAAACGGCCGCCGTCATTTCCGGGAAAAGTATCGCAGGACATGCCGAGCCAGTATCCCTGGTGGCAAGGCCAGGAAAAACCGTAGAAGACAATAGCCGCCGGACCACCACCCCGCCGCCGCAAACATCACAGAGATCGAAAGCCATCCGATGCGCGACCAGTTCTCCAACACCCAATCGATCCGCAAGCCTGCCGTCTCCTCCAAGGGCGGCATCGTCGCCGCGCAATCGGGAAAGGCGGCGAAAGTCGGCGCCGAGGTGCTGGCCGCCGGCGGCGATTGCGTCGATGCCGTGATCGCGACCACATTTGCGCTTGGCGTGCTGGAGCCCTGGATGAGCGGGCTCGGCGGCGGCGGCGCGATGGTGCTCTACCGTGCGCGCGAGGATCGCTATGAAGTGATCGACTACGGCATGCGCGCGCCGCTGAGCTTGCGCCCCGAAGATTATCCGCTGACCGGCGACGGCGCGGCTTCCGATATTTTCCCCTGGCCGCGCGTGAAAGACGACCGCAACATCCATGGTCCCGGCTCGATCGCGGTCCCCGGCGTGGTCGCCGGCATGGAGGAAGCGCATCGCCGCCACGCCAAACTGCCGTGGAAGGAATTGCTGGCGCCCAGCGTCCGCCTCGCCGGCGAAGGCCTTGCGGTCGACTGGTGGACCACGCTGATGATTTCGAGTTCGGCCGCGGATCTCAGGCGTTACCCCGCGAGCGCTGCGGCCTATCTGCTGGACGGCCTGCCGCCGAATGCGCCATGGGGCATCAAGTCCCGCGTCCGCCTGCCGCAGGACCGGCTCAAGGCCACGATGGCGCATCTGGCATCTCAAGGCCCGCGCGACTTCTATGAAGGCGATCTGGCGAAGAGCCTTGCCGCGGATATTCAGGCCGCCGGCGGCGCACTGTCGGTCGAGGATCTCGCCCCATTCCGCGCCCATCTGCGCGAGCCGCTGTCGATTCCCTATCGCGGCGGCAAGGTGTTTGCGACGCCTGAACTCACCGCCGGGCCAACGCTTTCGCGCACGCTCGGCCTGCTGCAGGACAGTATGAAGCCTGCGCGTGGCGCGCCCGATGCAGCCGCCTACATCGCCTATGCCTCGGCGCTGCAAGCGGCCTATCGCGAGCGCCTCAAAGACATGGGCGACGCCGACGGAAGGCGCGCGCTCGGCGCGGAAGCACTGGCGCCGGCCTGCACCACGCATTTCTCGGCGGTCGACCGCGACGGCAACATGGCGGCGGTGACGCAAACCCTGCTCTCGACGTTCGGCTCCAAATTCGTCTCGGGCCAGACCGGCATCACCATGAACAACGGCATCATGTGGTTCGACCCGACCCCGGGCACGCCGAATTCGCTCGCGCCCGGCAAGCGCTGCCTCACCAACTACACGCCGGTGCTCGCGCAGGCAGCCGACGGAAGGCGCGCTGGCCATCGGCGCCTCCGGCGGACGACGCATCCTGCCGGCGGTGACGCAGCTGCTGTCGTTCGTGATGGATTACGGCATGGACCTCGATGCGGCGATCCACCAGCCGCGCATCGACGCCAGCGAAGGCGCCGTCGTGATCGGCGATGTGCGCCTGCCGCAGGCCGCGCGCGAAGCGCTCGGCGCGCAGTTCGACTATGAAGAGGCGCGCATCCAGACCCTGCCGATGAAGTTCGCCTGCCCCAGCGTCGTACTGCGCGACGGCGAAGACTAACAGCGGCGCCATCGAGCCGTTCCAGCCGTGGAGCGAAGCGGTGGCGGAGGGGTAGTGCGATAGCCCCCGGAGCCACGCAGTGGCGTAGCAGCCTCTTTAAATGAAAGGGCATCGTGCTATATTACCTGCATGACAACCAAGAATTTCTTCAGGACGTATTGCGGCGCGTCGAGGATTGGCCTGAGGCTGCTCAGGTCGAACTGGCAGAGATCGCACTCGAGATTGACGCGGGGCTAGGCACTGGCACCTATCACGCAACGCCGAAGGAACTTGAAGGCATTGATCGAGGCTTGAAAGCTGCACGCGAAGGCCGCTTCGCTACCGACGACGAAGTCAATAAAGTTTTTCGAAAGTATCGCCCTGCATGAAGGTGGTGTATACCACCGAGGCACTCGCCGACTTGGATGGTATCCTCAGCTACATCGCCAACCATTATCCAGCTATTTCGGAGGCGTTCCAAAATCGACTTCGCGCTGCAGTTACGCGTGTTTCGAGATGGCCGGAGAGCGCACAGGAAGTTGCCGAGCGGCCAGGGGTTCGCGTCGTGCCGCTGATCCGGTACCCTTACAAGATCTTTTACCGAATCTTCGGACGAAGCGATAGAAGTGCTTCACGTTTATCACGTGGCTCGTGAAGAAATGCGATAGCTTCCGACGATATCGCTACATCCCCAGCCGGTCCCGCACCCTTCCCGCCAGCACCGCGGCGGCGACGCCGACCGGCCAGAAGGCGTGCATCGCCATCGGCTTGATGGCTGATATCGGCATGTCGATCTCGGCATTCTTCCCGCCGACGAGGCGGCGCGCGAGTTGCGCGCCCATCGCGGTCGAGAGCGCGACGCCGCGGCCGTTGCAGCCGAGCGAGATCAGCAGGTTCTCGGCAGGCGCATGCACATGGGGATAGTGATCGGGCGTGATCGCGAGCCGGCTGTTCCAGCCGTGCGTCCAGCTGGCGCCCTTCAAGACCGGCCACAGCCGCTCCGCATAGCGGATGAGATAGGCGACGTCGGCGGGCTTGCTGATCCAGCGCATCGGCCCGCGGCCGCCCATCAACAGCCGGTTGTGCTGATCGATACGGTAATAGACCGTGATGTGACCGCTCTCATACAGCACCGGCCGCGTCGGCATGATCGCGCGCGCGACCGCGTCGGACAAAGGCGCGGTCGCCGTGATCGAAGAGAACACCGGGACGATGCTGCGGCGCAGGCCCGGCCAAAGGTCGTCGGTGAAACCATTGGTCGCCAGCAGCACCTTTTCCGCACGCACGATTCCGCGTGGCGTCGCGATGCGCCAGAGCGCGCCTTCACGCGACAACGACAGCGCCGGGGTTTCGCCGTGAACCGCGGCTCCCGCCGCCATCGCGGCGCGCGCCAGACCGCGCGCGTAGCTCAGCGGATGCAGGTCACCGCCGCGACTGTCCAGCATGGCGCAGAGATAGCGGTCGGTCCCCGTCATCTCCCGCATCTGCTCGCGGTTCAGCAACGTCACCGGCATGCCGCGCCGGATACATTGCTTCGCGGTGTTTTCGATCGCGGCGGCGCTCGCTTCATTGTAGGCGGCGCGCAGCGTTCCGTTCTGCCGCGCCTCGCAGGGAATCTGGTAACGGCGGATCAGGTCGAACGTGAAGTTGGTGGTGCCGTAGGCGAATGCGATCATGCGCCCACCGAGGTCGGCGCCGAAATCAGCCTCGATCTGGTCGGGATCGTGCTTGAGGCCCGGATTGACCTGGCCGCCATTGTTGCCCGATGCGCCCCATCCCGGCTGCTGCGCCTCCAGCACCGTTACATCGACGCCCTGCTCGGCCAGATGCAGCGCCGTCGACAGTCCGGTGAAACCGCCGCCAATGATCGCGACCGAAACATTCTTGTCGCCAGCCAGCGGCGGCGTCGGTATGGGCGCGACTGCCGTATCGGCGTAGAGGCTTGGCGGCAGCGGCAATTGAGCGGGCGCGTTCATGTTCAACACCGAAAGCTTAGAGCGGATGCAGCACGCGCCGCAAAAAGTCCTGCGTGCGCGCATGCTGTGGCTGATTGAGGACGGATTTCGCCGGCCCCTGCTCGACGATCACGCCGCCATCGATGAACAGCACGCGGTCGGCAACGTCCTTGGCGAAGGCCATCTCGTGGGTGACGACGACCATGGTCATGCCGTCATCGGCGAGCTTGCGCATCACGCCCAAGACGTCGCCGACCAGTTCCGGATCGAGCGCGGAGGTCGGCTCGTCGAACAATATCGCCTTCGGCTGCATCGCGAGCGCCCGGGCAATCGCAACACGTTGCTGCTGCCCGCCTGATAGCTGCGGCGGATGGACATCGGCCTTTTCGGCCAGTCCCACCCGCGCCAGCAGCGCGCGGCCGCGTTCCAGCGCCTCGGCGCGCGGCTCTTTCTTCACATAGAGCGGCCCCTCGATGACGTTTTCGAGCGCGGTGCGGTGCGGAAACAGGTTGAAGCGCTGGAACACCATCGAGACCTGGGTGCGGATCGAGACGATCGAGGGCCCGTTGCGATCGACCCGCGCGCCCTCGACGCGGATATCGCCGCGGTCATAGCTTTCCAGCCCGTTGATGCAGCGCAGGATGGTGGACTTGCCCGAGCCCGACGGGCCGATGATGCAGACCACCTCGCCCTTCTCGACGGACGCCGTGATGCCCTTCAGCACCTCGACTTTCCCAAAACTCTTATGCACGTCGGAGAGCTCGATCATTTCCGGCCCGCGCGCTTTTCGAAGTGACGGACGAGGAGAATGAGCGGAATACTCATGGTGAGGTACATCAAGGCGACCATCGTGAACACGCTGGTGTTCTTGAAGGTGGAGGACGCAATCAGCTTGCCTTGCAAGGCGAGCTCGGCGACCGTGATGGTCGAGGCTTGGGATAAATCCTTCAACATCATGATCATGATGTTGCCGTAGGGCGGCAGCACGATTCTAACCGCCTGCGGCAGCACCACGCGGCGCATGGTCGGCCACCAGCCCATGCCGATCGCCTGCGCCGCCTCGATCTGCCCCTTGTCGATCGCCTCGATGCCGGCGCGGAAGTTCTCGGCCTGATAGGCCGAATAGGCGATGCCGAGGCCAAGGATCGCAGCCTGCAGCGCCGTCATCGTGACGCCGAACTCGGGCATCACGAAGTAGAGATAGAACAGCAGCACAATGATCGGGATGCCGCGGATCACATTGATGAGCCCGGCGCTGATCCCCGTGAGAATGCCGATGCCCGAGACGCGCATCAGCGCCCAGACCAGACCAAGCACCGTGGACAGCAGCAGCGAACCGATCGTGACGATAATTGTCAGCGCCACGCCGCTCATCAGGATCGGCAGGAACTCGACAGCGTCGCGCCAGAAGGCCTGCATCAGGCACCCTGCGCCTTCAGGCCCCATTTATCGAGAATCTTTTCCACCGTGCCGTTCGCCTTCAGCTTCGCCAGCGAGGCGTTGATCTTGGCGAGCAACTCCGTATCGCCCTTGCGCACACCGATGCCAACCGAGCCGACGGTGGCGGGCTTGTAGCTCTCGACGATGCGCACCTCGGGAAATCCGCCCTGCTTGAGATTATAGGCGAGGATCGGATAATCGGCGAAGCCGGCCTTGAGGCGGCCGGCGTTCACGTCGCGCAGTATGTCAGGAATGGTGTCGTAGGCCTTGACCTCGCTGAACAATCCCGACTTCTTCAGCGCATCGACGAACGCCGTTCCGACCTGCGCGCCGACCACCTGGCCCTTCAGATCTTCCTGCGTGGTGTAGGTCTTGGTATCGCCCTTCGGCACCAGCAGGCCCTCGCCATAGCTGTAGAACGGCTCGGAGAAATCGATCACTTCCTTGCGCGCCGCGGTGACGAACATCGCCGCCGAGATGATGTCGATCTTGTTGGAGGTGAGCGATGCGATCAGGGTCGAGAACTGCATCGGCTCGATCTGGACCTGGAAGCCGGCGTCCTTGCCGATCTCGGTGATGAGATCGACCATGATGCCCTGGATGCTGTTGGTCTTGGTGTCGAGGAAGGTGAAGGGTGTGCCCGTCGGCGTCGAGCCCACTTTCAGAACCTGCTGCGCGGATGCCGGCATCGCGGCGGCAAAGGAAAGGGCCGCGATCGCGGCCTGAACGAGATGTTTGAGAGCCATCGCACCACCTCCGAATTGGACACCGCACGGGCGGCCCGCTCGCGTTAGAGCAAAGAGTTGCGGGCAACGCCGTTCAGGCCTATTTTCACCAATATGAAATTGTGGTCACAGTTGTCAGGGCATTGCAAGCGAATTTCATGCACATGAAGAAGGCGGTCTGACGTGAGCGGAGGCAGCAGAATAAGGAAGCCGGCGCCCAAGGCCAAAGACAAGGCCAGAAAAGCCAACGGAAAGCCGGCGGCCAAGTCACACGTGAAGGCCGCTGTCAGACCGGCCGAGCCTGCGATGGATCTTGCCGTCGGCAGTCGCATTCGCGACCTCCGCCGTGAGCACAAGCTCTCGCTGGAAACGATCGCTGATCGCACCGACCTGTCGATCGGCTTTCTCAGCCAGATCGAGCGCGGGCTGTCGTCGCCTTCGCTGCGCGTGCTCGCCACATTGGCCGATGTGCTCGGCGTCGGCATCGCTGCGCTGTTCGGCTCGCGGCCGAGCGACGACGCGGCTTCCAGCGTGGTGACGCGCGAAATCCAGCGCGCCGAACTGAAACTTTGGCGCACCGGAATTTCAAAGCAATTGCTGAGCCCCGCCGGGACGGAAAACCGCCTCAACCTGTTTCTGGTGCACCTGCAGCCGGGCGGCAATACCGGCGACGAACTTTACACGCATGATGGCGAGGAAGCAGGGCTGGTGCTGGAAGGCGAGATGACGCTCACTGTCGACACCGAGACATGGTCGCTCAAAACCGGCGACAGCTTTCGCTTCGCCAGCCGCAGGCCACACCGCTTTTCAAACCCGGCGGATGATGCGAAGGCTGTCGTGCTGTGGGTGAATTGCGTGACGCAGGCGGAGTGAGCCACAGTCTGGAGTAAGTTATGGATCAGGCCGCAGACGATTGGGCTCCGCACAGCGCGCACTGGGGCGCCTTCTCCGCACGATGGAACGGCGCCACCCTCGACGTCACCCCTTACGAGGGTGACCCGGCGCCCTGCCCGATATTACAGAACTTCACCACGGCGATGCGCCACAAGGCTCGCATCCTGCGGCCGATGGTCCGCAAGGCGTGGCTGGACAAGAGCAAACCCGGCGAGCGCACCTTCGACCAGAAATTCGTCGCGTGCCCCTGGGACGAAGTGCTCGACCTGCTCGCCAGCGAATTGTCGCGTATCGGAACCGAACATGGCGCCGCCGCGGTCTTTGGCGGCTCCTATGGCTGGTCCAGCGCCGGACGTTTCCACCACGCGCAGAGCCAGGTTCACCGCTTCCTGAACACAGCGTTCGGCGGCTATGTGCGCTCG
>CAWBRL010000047.1:0-113930 GCA_963791165.1 uncultured Alphaproteobacteria bacterium
GCGCAGGTTGAGCACGCCGGCGATCTCCGCCGACGACAGCGGCACCCGCGTCAGCCGTTCCGGCATGAACACGTCCTGCACCCGCGAGATCGGCAGGCCGAACAATTGCCCGCCGATCATCGCGGTGACGTATTCGGCCGTGGCGCCTTCGATCTTCTCGGTCTTGGTTGTCATATGCTTGCTTCCTTAGGCCGTCCGGCTGAACTTGTTCACGCCGCTTTCTGGACTTCGGCGGTCTGTTCCTTCAGCGCCGCGATCAGACCGGGACGGTCGAACTTGGCGACGTAATCGTGGAAGCCGGCCTGCCGGCCGCGCTCGATCGCCGCCGGCGACACCATCGAGGACAGCGCGATGATCGGCATCTGGTTGAGATGCTGGTCGGCGCGGATGGTTTCGGCGAACTCGAACCCGTTCATGTCCGGCATCTCGATGTCGGTCAGCACCACGTCGAAGTTCTGGCCCGAGCGCAGCGCCAGGAGACCCTCCTGCGCGTTGGGGGCGACCCGCACCCGGTAGCCGGCGGCTTTCAGCACCGGCGCCAGCATGTTGCGGAAGAAGGCACTGTCGTCGACCAGCAGCACCGACTGGGCGGTGACCGATTCCCGCATCTCCTTGCGCGAGAACCAGTCGGCAAACGCCATCGGCAGGAAGTGGCCGACGTCGATCACCTCGGTGGCCTGGCCCTTGATCACGGCCGAGCCGAGAATGCCCTCGCTGGCGCCCGCGACCTCGATGTGCAGCCGCTCCTCGACGATGTCGATGATCTCGTCGACCACGAGCCCCATCGAGCGGCCGTCGTCGGCGAACACCAGGATCGGCTGCGAGCCCTGGGTCTGGACGTTGACCCCGTTCATCTGCACCAGCGGCATCAGCTGCTCGCGGTACTGCACCATGTAGCGGCCGTTGGAGAGTTCGATCTTGTCGGTGGCGATCTCTTCCAGCCGGGTGACGAGGCCGAGCGGCACCGCCTTGGGCTGGGCCGAGCCGGCGCGGAACACCAGGAGCGAGGTCAGCTGTTCGCCCGTGTTCGCATGCGAGGCTGCGTTCTCGTCCGCCATCCCCTGCGCCGTCGAGCCGGCGGCGCCGAGCGCTTTGGCAATGCCGTTGGGATCGATGATCATGATCACCGCGCCATCGCCCAAAATGGTGTTGCCGGAGAACATGTCGATGTGCCGCAGCTTGGTCGACATCGGCTTGACCACGATTTCTTCGGTGTGGAACACGCCGTCGACCACGATGCCGAAGGTCTGGCTGCCGACCTGCGTCACCACGATGAAGCCGTTCTCGGGATCGCTCGAAGAGCCGTCGTCGATCTTCAGCAGCTTCTTCAGATGCATCAGCGGCAGCAGCTTGTTGCGCAGGCGCAGAACCGCCGTGTCCTTGATGCGCTCGATGCGGTGTTCGGAGTTGGCGCGGGCCCGCACCAGCTCGACCACGGACAATTGCGGGATCGCAAACCGGTCGCCGGCGGCTTCCACGATCAGGGCCGAGACGATCGCGAGCGTCAGCGGGATCTTGATGGTGACGCTCGAGCCCTCGCCGGCCACCGACTTGATGTCGATGGTGCCGCCGATCTGGTCGATATTGGTGCGCACCACGTCCATGCCGACGCCGCGGCCGGAGACCGAGGTGACGGTGGCCGCCGTCGAGAAGCCCGGCGCGAAGATGAACTTGTGGATCTGGGCTTCGGTCATCTTCTCCAGTTCGGCCTCGCTGACGAGACCGTTGGAGACTGCCTTGGCCTTGATCCGCTCGGTGTTGAGCCCGCGGCCATTGTCGGCGATGCAGATGATGATGTGGCCGCCCTCGTGATAGGCGGACAGGCGGATGGTGCCCTGCTCGCCCTTGCCGCCAGCCAGCCGCTCGGCCGGCGTCTCCAGGCCGTGGTCGGCGGAGTTGCGCACCATGTGCGTCAACGGATCCTTGATCAGGTCGAGCACTTGGCGGTCGAGTTCGGTGTCGGCGCCGTGCATCTCCAGTTCGATCTGCTTGCCGAGTTCGCCGGAGAGGTCGCGGACGATGCGCGGCAGCTTCTGCCAGGCATTGCCGATCGGCTGCATCCGCGTCTTCATGACGCCTTCCTGCAGTTCGGCGGTGACGTTGGAGAGCCGCTGCAGCGGCACCTTGAACTCGGTGTCCTCGTTGCGCCTGCTGATTTCCAGCAGCTGGTTGCGGGTCAGCACCAGCTCGGAGACCATGGTCATCAGATGTTCGAGCGTATCGACGTTGACGCGGATCGACTGGTTGGCGATCTTGTCGGCTTCCTGGACGTCGGCGCCGTCGGCGACGGCAGCGCGCTTGGCGGGTTTTGCCTTGGCGGCTTCCTTGACTTCCGGCTCGGCGGCGGGCGCGGCCGGCTTGGCGGCGGCGGGCGCGGGCTTGGACGCGGCAGGCTTGGGCGCGGCGGGCTTGGCTTCGGCCTCGGTCTCGCGGAAGGCGCGTTCGAGGTCGTCGAGCGAGACTTCGCCCGGACGCAGCGGACGTTCCAGCACCTGCTCGACCAGCGTACCCTTGGCAACTTCCGGGGTTATCGCGGGCGCAACCGGCGGCGCGGCCACGACGGGTACAGGCGCGGGCGCGGGTTCGGCCTCGGCATGGCTGCCGCCTTCGGCCATCGCGTGCAGTTGCTCGATCAGGTCTTCGTCGGTGCCCTCGGGCTCGGTCTCCGTCGCCTCGAGGCCGGCCAGGATCTCCTTGATGCGGTCGATCGAGGACAGGATCAGCGTCACGGCTTCGGCCTTGACCGACATGCCGTCGCGGAATTTACCCATCAGGGTCTCGCCGGCATGGGCCAGCGCTTCCAGCCGCGGCAATCCGAGGAATCCGCAGGTGCCCTTGATGGTGTGGACCAGGCGGAAGATGTTATCCAAAATCTTCGCGTCGCTCGGGTCCTGTTCGAACCGCACCAATTGATTGTCGACCGTGTCCAGGCTCTCGCTGGTCTCCGTCAAGAACTCGCGTAATAGATCATCCATGAAACTGGCCTTCGCACCCACCGGCACGCGACATCGACGCGCCTTACGGAACGAGGCCAGCTTCTATGCAAACCGTTTAATATTGGTTGAGCAAATGGAAAAGAACGGGCTCAACAAAGAGATAAGGCGACGGCCATAAATTCAGCCGCCAATTATCAACCTTTGGTTAACACTAAACGCGCTCAAGCGCGTTCAGGGATCGCGCGCGAAAGGCGTTCAGGACGCTGTGACGACCACTTTTTCCCCGTCGGGAGCGAGCGTCACGCTCAAGCCGCAGGCCTGCGCCAACAGCCTCGTATAATAAGGCTGCACGGCATGTGCATCGACGGAGGCCGTCGAACTCGGGCTCAGGAGATCGGCGATGTTCTGCGGCAAGCGGGCGTTAAGTCCGGCGGACGTGACGCGAAAGCTCATGGTCTCGCCGTCGCCGATCGGATCGATCGTCAGCGTACCGCCGCGCGGAATCGTCTGCTGCGCAATGATCAGCATGTTCAGCAGCAGCTTGACGCGGTTCTTCGGCAGCAGCAGGCGCGGCAGATTCCAGGCGATGGTGATCTTGCCGTCCTCGATGTGACCCCGCGCCATGGTCTGCGCATCGCCCAGATCGATCTGCGCGCCCGCCGATCCCGCGGCGCCAAACGCCAGGCGGCAGAACTGCAATCGCGCCGAGGCGGTCTTGGCGCTCTTGCGAATCAGATCCAGCGCAAAATCGCGATCTTCCGGCTTCGGGTTGTCGTCTAGGACCTCAAGCCCATTGACGATCGCGCCCACCGGGCTGATGAGATCGTGACAGACGCGTGAACACAACAGCGCCGCAAGCTCAAGGGCATCGGGAGCCGGACCGGGAGACGAAGTGCCAGACATCATGGGTTCCTGGGAAGCCGCCTGGTCGCAAATTTCTGGCGGGCAGTTACGAATCACGCATGCTCGATGGTTTGATACACTGCGCAGCCGCGTGCTGCCAGCACGGGGCGGCAATGGTAAGGCAAGACGAACAGCAAATGGGCCCAGCTCATGAATAAGGCACGTCCGCCCGTACTCGACCGCGACGCCGCCGCGGAACTGATCGAACCGCTGACCGACATCGTGACCCAGGCTGGCGCCGCCATCCTCTCCGTCAACCGTTCCGCCATGAAGATCGATGGCAAAACCGACGGATCCCCGGTAACCGAGGCAGATCTGGCGGCCGACAGCATCATCGCCGCAGGTCTGGCGCGACTGGCCCCAAACATACCTTCGCTCTCGGAAGAGCGCACCCAGCAGGCCACGCGGCCCTATAAAGACAGCTTCTTCCTGATCGACCCGCTCGACGGCACCAAGGAATTCGTCGCCGGCCGCAACGAATTCACCGTCAATCTGGCGCTGATAACCCACGGGGTGCCGCTGCTCGGCATCGTCAGTGCGCCTGCGCTCGGGCTGATCTGGCGCGGCATCGTCGGCCGCGGCGCGGAGCGGCTGACGCTTGGCGAAGGCAAACCGCTGATCGAACCGATTAGCACCCGGCCCTGCCCGCCGCGCGGCCAGCCGTGGACCGTGGCGGTCAGCCGCCTGCATGGCGACGCCAGGACCGAGGCCTTTATTGCCGCAAGACCGCACGCGGTGCGCTCCGAGCTTGGCTCGGCGGTCAAATTCGGCCGGGTAGCGGAAGGCGCGGTCGATATCTATCCGCGCCTGTCGCCGACATCAGAATGGGACGTGGCGGCAGGCCACGCGCTCGTGACGGCCGCCGGCGGCAAAATCACGGATTCAAACGGCGCCGCCCTGCTTTTCGGTGGCATACGAAGCGACTTCATCGTTCCGGAGTTCATCGCCTGGGGCGATCCAAACACGGCGTTTTGAAACGCCCCGTAGCGCTCGCAACCTACTGCGACAGTCCCTGCTCGATAGCCGGCCAGCGCAACGTGGCGTCCTTCAGGAACCGCGCCGGATCGGCGGCGAACGCATCGCGGTTTTCCTCGCGGCCGAACAGATAAAGCCGCTGGTGTGCGATGGCCCAAAAGCGCGGGCTGCCGGCATAGGTCACCCCTCGCCCGAGATCGACCGGATCGTAGCCGCCGAACTGGGGCCCGTAGATCTCCGGGTGGGCGATAAAGGAGGCGCGGTTGCCCTCATTGCGGAAGCGCCAGACGGCGCCCGATTCGCGGGCCTCGAAATCGGGCAGCCCGCGGGCCGGCTGCGATTCGGTGAAATAGGCGACGGGGTCAAATCCCTCGATCGCAAGGCCGGAATAGCGGTTCACGACCACGCGCTCGGTGGTTGCCGCCTGCGCGACAAAATCAAGGCTGAAGGCGGCAAAAAAGCTTGCAATTAAGCCAAAAGCGGCCATTCCGGGGCGCCAGCCGTATCTTTCCTGCCGTTGTGCCGTCATAGTTGATGCCGATAACATTACGAGTCGGGGGGACACTGGACGCAACCTAGAGCCATGCTTGTTGGCGTCAGGTTAAGGCGGCGACCAGAATTTTCGATGCCAGGGGTTCTTTCATGACGTTTGTTTCACGCCTTGCCGCGGTGACTGTCGCTGCGCTGATGTGCTGGACCGTGCAGGCTTCCGCACAGCAGCCGCAGCAGGCGCCGTATCAGCAACCGCAGCAGGCCCCCTATCAGCAGCCGCAGCCGGCACCCTATCCGCCGCCGCAACGCCAGGCGGGGCCGGAGACATTCGGACCGGAAGAACTGGTCTCGGCCGGCCACAAGTTCTTCGGCAACGTCTCGCGCGGCTTGGCATCCATCATCGAGCGCGCGGTCAGCCAATGGGGCCTGCCCAATGGCTACGTGCTCGGCGAAGAGGGCAGCGGCGCCTTTGTTGCGGGGCTTCGATACGGCGAAGGCACGCTTTACACCAAGAACGCCGGTGACTTGCGGGTTTACTGGCAGGGACCGTCAGTCGGCTTCGACTGGGGCGGCGACGGCGCGCGCACCATGACGCTGGTTTACAACCTGCCCGCCACCAACGCGATCTATCAGCGCTTCGTCGGCGTCGATGGCTCCGCCTACATCGTCGGCGGCTTTGGCATGACGGCGCTCACCGCCAACAACATCGTGCTGGTGCCGATCCGCTCCGGCATCGGCCTGCGGCTAGGCGCCAATGTCGGCTATCTTAAATTCACCCCGCGTGCGACCTGGAACCCGTTCTGAGGGCTGTTCCCTGCAGCATGATCCGGAAAAGCGGATACCGGTTTTCGCTTGCGGCGGATGCCGAACGCGTTGCGCGGAAAGCATGCTCAAACCAAAAAATGCGCGCATTTCGCTCGACGGATTGAGGTTAACGCGCCAATGGGCTGGCGTTGTCCCGGCCCGCCATGGCATTGTGATTAACAATTCCCCTTCTGGCCTGGAGTAACCATCCATGATCGAACCGATCATGTATCTGGCGATCGGTTTTCTGGTCTCGATGCTGTTCGGCCTGATGATCGTGCCGCTGGTGCACAACCGCGCGGTCCGGCTGACGACCCGGCGGCTCGAAGCGGCGACGCCGCTGTCGATGGCTGAAATCCAGGCCGACAAGGACCAGCTGCGGGCGGAATTCGCGATGTCGGCGCGGCGTCTCGAAATGAGCGTCGAGCAGCTCAAGAACAAGACCACCAGCCAGCTCGCCGAACTCGGCAAGAAGACCGACGCCATCAACCGCATGAAGATCGAGCTCGGCGAGAAGAACGCCACGATCTTCTCGCTCGAAGCGCGCGAGAAGGCGGTGAAGGAGCAACTGCGCGCCACCGAGGAGGAATTTTCCGCCAAGACCGAGCTGCTGCGCAGCGCCGAATCGGCGCTGAACGACAAGCAGGCCGAACTCGGCAAGATCAATCATGAATTGTCCGACCGCTCGATCATGGCGGACAGCCGCCAGGTCGAACTGGTCGCGGTGCGTACCCAGATCGAACAACTCAAGGGCCGCGTCGGCGACGCCGAAAAGGAATTTACGGCGACGCAGACCCGGCTCGCGCAGGAGCGCGCCAATTCGGAGAGCGCCACGCGCGAACTGTTGGACGCGCGCAGCCGCGTCGAGGACTTGAGCCAGCGCGTCAGCGATCTCGACCGGCAATTGCTCGTGCAGGTGAAGGAAGCGCAAATGCTGGGCAACCGCGTCAACGATCTCGAAACGCGGCTGGCCAAGCAAGGCAAGCTGCTGGCCGAACGCGAATTCGAGAACAATCAGCTCAAGCAGACCAACGTGTCCGCCGAGCGCATCATGACGGGTTTGCGCAGCGAAGTCGCGGCGTTGTCGGGCGGCGGCAGTTCGGCGGCGATGGAAAAATTGCGCAGCGAGAAAGCCGCGGTCGAGGAACAGCTTCGCGCCGCCCGCGACGAGCGCGCCAAACTGCAGCGCGAGATCAACGCGATCCAGCAGCAGGCCGAAAGCTCCTGGGCCACCGAGCGCATGGAAAACGCGCTGCTGCGCGAGCGTATCAACGACATCGCCGCCGAGGTCGCCAAGCTCGCGATCCAGCTCGAAGGCCCGAATTCGGCGATCGAAGCCATGCTGGCCGCGGAACCGGCCGCACCGAAAGCACCCGCAAAACCCGCCAACGACGTCACCGGGGCCGCCCCGATGGGCGCCTCGGAAGGCGGCGGCACGCTCGCCGAACGCATCCGCGCGCTGCAATCGCACGCTTCCCGCGCCCGCCAGCAAGGGGCGTAATTCGGCTCTCTTACAGCCCGATTGATCGCTTGACACTACGCGCCCCCACTTCGTAAATCGCGGGCTCTGACGAGGCTCGTATTTCGTCAATCCCGGACGCATAGCTCAGCGGGAGAGCGTTCCCTTCACACGGGAGAGGTCCAAGGTTCGATCCCTTGTGCGTCCACCATTACCCCCCTGAAATCGCTGCACAATCTGAAGCTCCTTGGCATGCAACGGGACACGCGGGGGGCACATTAGGGCTGAACAGGGTAGGAACATCCGTGCATATCCGTGCAAAATCCGTGCATGGCTCTGCATGATGTTCTTTATGCGTTCGTGCGCTTGGGGACATAATTTGTAATCCATGGATTACATTTCGCTTGCGAACATGTAATCTATGGATTGCACATGATCCATGATCGAAGTTCGCGAAACCCCTGAGTTCGCCCGCTGGCTGGCCGCCCTCAAAGATCAGCGCGCCGTACTTCACATCGTTCGCCGGATCAGCCGCGTGGCTGCTGGAAACACCGGAGATGCGAAGTCAGTCGGCGGGTCGGTATCTGAGCTTCGGATCGACCACGGCCCCGGATACCGTGTCTACTTCACCCGTCGCAGGCAGGCCCTTGTTATCTTGCTCTGCGGTGGCGACAAGCGCACTCAGAGCCGGGACATTAGGAAGGCAACGGAGATCGCGGAGAAATTGGAGGACTAAGGATGAAAGTCAGCAAACTTAAAAAATTCGACGCCGCCGAGCACCTTCGCACCCCGAAAGCTCGCGCGGAGTATCTGAGTATCGTCCTCGCTGACGGAGACCCTGCCGAGGTCCGTGACGCCCTCAATCTTGTTGCCCGAGCGCAGGGTATGAGCGAGGTCGCCAAGGCTGCCGGGGTGACTAGAGAGGGTCTTTATAAGACGCTCGGAGCGGGCGGCAACCCGGAGTTCTCGACCGTCATGCGGGTCATCGGAGCTATGGGAATCCGCCTTTCGGCTCAGGCGGCGGATGCAAAGCCGAAGAAGCGTGCCGTGGCGTGAAGAGACTTTCCGTCGCCACGACGCGGGCAGGCACTTAAATCAAAAAGACCGCCGCCCTTGTGGGGCGGCGGGTCTCTCAATGGCCGTGTCGCCCACGGCCCCCGACATCTTCTCTCAGGCTTCTTCTGCGGTTCACGACCGCGAACGGTCGCCACTCTCCTACTATGCCCGGCGGGTACGAAAGCCGCCGTCAAGCAGCAACAGGCGAGGAAAATCCGGGGAATTTGTTCGCGTCGCGTTCTGCGTTCCGACTTGTTCCTATGGTGGGTACGGTACTGGCCTGTTTTAACCCTCGGTGGCCTAATTCGATTTTGGCAGTGGCCTGGTTTGCCTTAGCGATGTTCAAGCTGATCGCCATTGAAGATGTGCAACATGCCGGAGAAGGCAGGGTGGTCTGCCTCCACTACATACCGAACGGCCCCGGCTCGGTTTGTAAAAACCGACACGATGAAGCCCGGATATTCGTAACCTGAGCGCTTCTTTACTCGGTCGCCTACTTTGAACGGTACGTCTGTCATTTTATCCCCCTGTAGGCCGCCTCAGTTGGCGGCCCCTTTTGAATCGTCGTACCATTCGAGTTCGCAAACCAGAGTGCAGTGTGCTGGTCAACTTTTGCCAGTCTAAGAGCTTCGAACGACACTCCCTTGAGTGCTGGCTCGAGCAAGTGTTCGAGTTTGCCGCCACCTTCCTCTCTGTCGCCGTTCGATCGGCGGATTCCAATGCCCGACAGGTTTCCATGGCAGCGAATCCGGAGGCCACAAGATCGTTGTGGACTTGGCCATTCTTATCGAAGGTAAGGAACGAGCCGTCAGCTCTGCTGATTTTGATAGGTTTGCCGTTGTCCATTTCCACGAGGACATTGGCTACCCTCAGCTTTGTGCCCGCGTATTGCGGCATGGCATCGGTGCCCTGGGCAAGGCCATTCATAAGCCGCTGCGATATGCGTTGGAGGCCGACATCAGCGAAGAGGTAGAAGCGCACTCCCAAATCCATGCCGCCCTCCTGCCAGGCCGAAGAGCAAATATCATCCAGCCGGAACTCGGGAAGCAAGGCTCTTGCGCTTGGTTCTTTCCGACAAATGGGCGGACGCGGACTGGCTGCCCCGTCCGCGACGGGTGGGGCTACGAAGGCCTTCGGTTGCCCTGAACCTATACCCCCTACCGTTCAGCGTTGGCCCAGCGGGTGCCTTTACCGCGCGCCTTGTGGAGCGGATCCGCTCACCTTCTCACGTTGTGTTCACAACGGAACAGACGGGGAGCCGGCGGCGGCTTTAATGATTGAGGTCGGCGGCAGCTCTCTCAACAAGCTGCCCCGTTTCTCAACTGCCCCAGTTCGTCAGGAGCACCACCTCTTCATGCCAACACGCGAACCGCCGCGGCAGCCCGAGCCGACGCGACAGGTGCCACCGCCCCGGTCGCCTGACCCGTCGAGACAACCCGAGCCGGCGAGGCAACCTGAGCCAACACGCCCTTAGCATTTGGATGCAAAGGCCGGCCGGCGGGATCTCATCCACGCAGAATTGCGAGCGCCTCTCGGCAAAGACTGCAACCGAAAATAGCCCAGGCGCTGAGGATCAAGAACACCACGAAATGGTGGTAGTCCGCCCCAGTGAGTGGCGAAAACTCAAATTGAGGCGGGAGAAATTCCCACCAGACGATTGGTATCGCTAGCGCAGCGGTAAAGAAGCCCGCAGGAGCACCGGCCAAAAGACTTACGACAACGATTGCCAAGAAGAATGATGCGAAATGCAGCGCAAAGCCGAGCGAGGCGACCCCCTCCTGGACGATGCTCGCGGCGATCGTCCCAAGCAAAGCGACCACAAAGGCTTCCGGCGACCACGGTCTAAGCCTGAAAATAAAATGCGTGTTCTCGTTCATCGGGGATTCCGAATTTACCGGAAATTCTAGCGGAACCGGCTGTTTCCGGCAATCCAACGAAACTGCCATTCGAGCGGTAGGGTTGAGGGGTTAGCTTAATAGGCGACAAGAGTTGCCATACGAATAGCACGCGCTATCGATAGATTGCCGGGCCATCCCTAACACCCGGCGTCGTGGCATAGCCGTCAACGGATCACCCGCGTCCGGCTGGTGACTTTGCCTTTCGCGGAGCGCTTTGATCGATGCGTAAGTCTTGGTCCTTTGCACATGATCGCCGCGTCATCGAATTGGCCAAAGCGGGAAAGTCGCTGGAGGACGCGGCGCGGATCATGGAGCGAACAACGAATCGTATTCGCAAAGTTGCACTCCGGCTAGGTATATCGTTCAAGACCTCGTCGAATGCGAAGCTCAAGCGCAGCCAGCGATGAGGCCCTTCATCAAGTTCACGATTTGGCTTGCCACAGCATTCGTCGGCCTCTTCGTTTGGAACGCAGCGCCGGATTTTCGACCTATCCTCACATGGCTCTTGCCCGTGGCTATCGTCGGCTATGCGGCCGTGTTCAGCGTGCAAACTACAATCAGGCGTCTCGTCTCGGACGAATTGATCGGGCTGCGTCAGCAATTGGATCTCTCTATCGGTCAACTGACGACGCTCAATCGCAAGGTAACGGCTCTGTTGGAGGACGCGTTGGAGCGGCGGCAGCAGCGGTGATCGAACCTTTGGAGAGGAATTGGCCCTGCGGCCATCGGACCCGCGCGCTTTGCTATTTCGTTCGAGTTCCTAAGGGCGACTTCGCGATCATTTTTGCTTCACTTTGGCTGATGGCATCGATGGTAATGGGACAGGGTTTCGCGACGTGAGCTGTATTGACCAGTTTGTCTGGGATCGGACAAGGCAGACTGTCCCATCACCGCCCGGCCAGTGGCTTCCATCGGTGATGAGAACGCCGGTTGCGCTCCCGCCTCCTCATGAATGGAGCAGCGCCATGCAGCCACGCAGGTTCAAAGAAAACGGCCCACTCGATCAGCGTTTGACGGAGAAGGCATAACGCTTGCGCAAAGAGGCCCAAGGCACACCACCTGGGGTTATGCGCGATAATCTCATTCGCCAAGCCCAGCAGGCCGAGACAGTTTCGCATATGCTGGAATGGCTTTCCGCTCCCGGCCTCCAGCCGCCTCACTGAGGATATGCTTACGCTGGTGGCTATATTGGCCGGTCCTATCGTGGTGACGAGACCCCGGGCACATCAAGGTCTTCGCCACCTCTCTCGCGAGGCCATTGACATCGTAGCCCTGCGAGCGCGAGGTCGTTGCATGGCCGACATCTCAAGTCTTCAATTGTGACTGATGAGCGCAAACCGGGGCAATGGCGCGCGGCAATAACCGAAAACGTACGGCCAGCACTCAATCTGACAATCGCAGCCCTATTCGCGGTGGTTCTGGGCGCATGCGAAACCACCGGCTCGCAACAGGCTGCGGGGGGTGCCCCGGAGATGCCGGCGACTATCCGAGCTGATCAAATTGTGGGGCTTTGGGGTATCGCGTCCTACCAGGATCCCAAAGACCGGACACGGGTTGAAGCTGCGGCTAAAGCACAGTGTAAACTGCCCTACGTGATTTCTGCGGGCGCGTCGGACGGCGTGGTCATGCACCTTGCCGACGAGGCAGCGCCACAAGATCTGCGGCTAAAAGGCAGTCCAGGCGGGAAAAACTATATCGGCCCAGCCGGACCTGCTGGTGGAGAAAAGGATCGCGAAGTCGTTTCCGTTGACAGTCGGTTGCTGATAACGCGATTTGTCGATCCGGATGCGGCTAAACGCTATGGCTATATGGTGTACGTCCGCTGTACGTGGCCGAAGCCATCCGCCGGCTGGTAGAGCTAGGGCTGAAGGCGAAATGAGCGATCCGATTTGAACGAAGGGTACTGTACCGCTCAAACACCTCAGCGGAGCCGTTCGAAGTCCTCGGGTTTGCGCTCTCGGTCCGGGGAGCCTTTAAATCGAAATAGCCCACGTGTGGTCGATACGATGTCGCCGGGAACAAGGGAATCGTTGAGAACCTGTCTGGAAGCGGCTTCAGCTATCTCATCCTGGCTAGGCGGCGGCGCTACAAAGCTTTTGCCCTCTCGCCGCATCAGGTCTAGCCGTTCACGAGAGGCGCTCACGTGAGCCTGCCATTCCTCCCTGCTCATCTGGGTTGTATCCGCTGTCGCGGGCTCCTGCGCGCAACAGCCGATTGAAAGGCCCGCGGTCAGGCTAACCGTTGCGATAAAGAGGAGGTTCTGCTTCATGCCTTCGATATACTCGCAATGAGCGCAATTTCTCAATCGCCTCTGGTGCGCGCCCAGCCACCCCGGATTACCTCTCGGGTCTTCCGTGCTCATCCTGAGGGCATTTCAGCGGACTTGCGAGGATTTGCAACACCATTAGAATTGGAGGTCGCGAAGGGGGCGTCCTACATCCCTTTGGTCAATTGCGACCATCGGAAACGAATTGACCTGAATCCCGGTTCTTTTTGAGTGGAGTTTGTAATGCGTAGATCTCATTGGACGCCGTCAATAATCCCCAGCGACAACGATCAAACCGTTTATCTTGTAGCGGAAGATTTCGGAAAATTGGGCCGCGCCTGGCGCGAAGCCGATTACGACGAAGCCACGGACCTGGAAACCGTTATTCAGGATCTCCTTTCGGGCCAATACAACGATCCGATCCGCGTCGTCGCCTTCAACACCGAAGAGCGATGGTCGGACGACATCTCCGAAAACGTTGCTCAGGAACTGCGCCGACGCTGCGATCTCCAGGCGAGCGATGTGCCATCCTACATTCAAGAGTTCGTCGAGCGGCACGAAGGTCTCGACCGCCGGCAATTAACATTGCAGCTCGTCTAGACTCCCGATTTTAGGCCATCCGCCGGCTTGTGGAGGGGGCTAAAAGCTAGCAGGCCGCAAAGAGCGGAGCATGATTCCAAAAAGCATTGCCGGTAGAGTCGCGGTTTGGATTTATATCACCGGGTATTGGTTCTATTTGCTTTTCGGGGCTGTCGTTGCGTGGCCACGGTTACCTTTGACGGCCTGGGTAAACCACGTCTTATTACAAGCGATACACGCGGTATATTGGCCAATCCTCATCGCGCTAGAATTGTTCGGGTTTTGGCGATGATTTCGTAGTCATCCGCCGGCTGGTAGAGCTGGGCCGAGATGCGAAAACGGCTCTGGCGCGATTGCCAGAGCCGCCAAACGAGGTCCGATCGTTTCGTTCCGCTAGCTGAGAACCAGCTCGCTTCTTGCCGCAATGCGAGCGCGGGCTTTTTGGATGGGATCTCGAACATCGATAACAGGGGATACTGCCGATCGAAGCAGGCGGTTCAATTCGCCGCCGGGGCCCTGGTATTCGAGACGCGGAGCGAACGGCTTCATGGCGTCTTCGTTGCCATCTCCGTAGAGCTGTTCGTATTGGACAAAATTCCCAAAGTGCTCGCGATCGTTGTCAACCAACAGTGTTTCAGCCGGCGTTCCTTCCGCAAAGACAACTTCGTGGGTTTCCAACTCGATATGGAAATAGTCGATGGCCTCACAATCATCCATTTCGGCCAGCGTGATTGTTTTTCCATTCACCAGCCATTCAACCGGAATGAGAAGGCCGTCGATGAAGAGGCTGTGGTGAGGAGAAAGGAACAGGTCACGACGAGGGTATTCATCGCTGAGAGCGAATTTCGCGACACGGATCGGTGCAACACTCCAGTGCCAGGATGGGCTGGCTTTCTCGAACCGTTGGCGCCCAATCCATTTGATCGGCTGCGGCCCCCGCAGAGTATCGACGAGCGCACCAATCGTCAGCTCTTCGACGGGAATTTCCCCATCGGTTGTTTGAATCAGCGTTCCGCGAAGGAAACACTTGCCACTGCCACCACCGCCCCCGTTTGGTGCATGTGGATCATCATGCCAACCGCCCCAACCCAATGCATCCGCTTTCTTCGACATCGATGAAAGCATGGGCAAGCTAACTAGGCCTGTGGCTGCAACCTTTCCCGCAGTGCGGGCCGAGATTCCAAGGAATTGTCTACGCGATGATTTCGTCACATCTGCCTCATGGTTAACAAAAAGCTAAACAACTTGTTAGGCAGTCAACCAAACATAAAAGTGCCTACGCGCCAACAACAAAACGCCCGAAAGTTCCGCGCCTGGAACCACTTACGGCTATTTCAGATGGTAAGACTAATATCGGTCACAGGTTGCGCGTCTCTTTCGTCAGTCGCGCAGGGCGCGATACCAGAACGACGAGGCCGAAGATCGCGTGATCTTCACGTAGCTCGAATGCGCGGCCCTTCAGCCAGACCGAAAGCTCAAGCCGGATCAATGACCGGCGGTCTTAGCTGTGTACATCGCGTTAACTCAACCGTCGCGGGGAGCTGCAATCCGGCCGGGAAACCATTGCGCGGATCTGCAGAGCTGGGGCTGAAGGACGAAGAGATAATTTCTAACGCGTGAGAACACTCGATGGCAGAACCGGTAACCGAACCGATTACACACCCCGAGGAGATGCGGGGTGATTTTGACCTGAGCATCGGGAAAAATATCAGGCTAACGGGTCACGGGCGCTTAACCCCTGCCGGCATCGTAACCATGGGAATGGTGGCAGTCGGCATCCTTCTCTCGGCTACCGCTTTGGTGCGAGCAGCACGGCGTTAAGGCGCTGTCGCGCCTTGTCTTGCACCACGAGCGCGACCCGAACGCCCGGACCGTTCGCCCATTCGGCGTCAGAGTTGCAAGTCGATCGGCAGCAGCTTCCACAGGTTGGCGACTAGTCGCCTTCGAAAGCCGGTTTCGGGCTCGTCCCGGTAGCGCACCGTTTGGCCGTCCCTCTCCGTCTCCCAGACGATCTCGCCTTTCGGATCGAGGCGGACGCGGTAGCAATTTTCGGGCGCCACGCCAGTTGCCATGTAGTCCGTCAGCCTTTTGGCAAGCTCGGCGCTCTCGATGTAGAGGCCCGCTTCGGTGTTGATCACGGCGGAGCGCGGGTCGAGATTGAAACTGCCGATGAACACGGCTTCACCGTCGAAGGCCATGGCCTTGGCGTGCAACGCCGCGCGCGACCGCCGGGAAAGGAGTGACCAGCCCGGCCGGAAAGCGTCGGTATCCGGGCGCAGTTCGTATAGCTCCATGCCGTTCTCGAGCAGCCGCCTTCGGGTCTTGGCGTAACCTGAATGCGCCGGCAGCATGTCGTTCGAAGCCAGCGAGTTGGTCAGCACGCGCACCCGAACATTGCGCGCCTGCAGCGCCTTGACGGTTGCCTGCGCTCCGGCCGGCAGGACGAAGTATGGCGATTCGACCAGCAGTTCCTTTTTCAGATGTGCGATCCGCTCGCGAATGAAAGCCATGACGTCATCGCTCTCCTTGCCGGGGGCGATGCTTTCCGGATCGTCGGCGACAATATAGCCGTGTGCCCACACCAGATTGTCGCGAAGCTCGGCGCCTTGGGCCGCGAGTTGGCCGAGATCCTGGTCAATCGGATACGGGTAATCGGCCGCCGCGATCGCCTCACGCAAGCGAATCCGGATGGCATCGAGATCGGCAGCGTCATGGGCGCGGTCGACGATGGCCGCGATCGGTACGGTTGAGGGGCTGTTCCAGTATCGGTCGAACACGCCCGACAAATCGCGGACCACAGGCCCAACCGCCAACACATCCAGATCGCGATAATTGGCGATGGTGTCCACGCCATAATAGATGTCACCGATATTGCGACCGCCGACGATCGCCGCCGCATTGTCGGCCACCATCAGCTTGTTGTGCATGCGGCGATTGACCCGGCCGAAGTCGAAAATGAAATCAAGGATGGACCAGCGCCGGTTCGTAAGCGGGTTGAACAGACGAATCTCGACATTGGGGTGAGCATCGAGTCCGGCTTTGACGGAATCGCTGTCCTTGTAATAGGGATCGTCGACGAGGAGCCGCACCCTCACCCCGCGGTCGGCCGCCTTCATCACGTGCTCGACAATGATCCGGCCGGTGGTGTCGCCGTCCCACATGTAATACTGCATATCGAGGCTACGCTCGGCCAAGTCCGCCAGCGCCAGACGGGTGATGAAAGCCTCGCGCGCCTGGCTCAAGAGGCTGAAGCCGGAGAGGCCTGGATGCTTGTCGGCCGCCGGGCCGAAGAATTGGCCGAGCCTGGTTGACGAGGGTCGTCGAATGCCGTCGATGGCCTTCGCGGATGGGTACAGACCGGGTGTCGGTGCTGCCGCCGTTGAGAACTTCAGCAAGCCAGGTCAGGGCTTTGCGTGGAAGTCCGCGACGAGCAAGCGCCCGAGACTCGGCCGCACCCACAGGACTGTCGGTCGGCTGCGCGTCACCTGCAACGTGGTAGGCAGTTCCGCTGCGCATGGCGCTCTCCGACCCCTACGGTCAGCAGGCAAACGCGGCAACAGCAATCCGTCAAGCGGAAACTCGCGACCTGTCTTGAGAATGTTCGAGCGTCGATATCACCGTCGCTACCGTGAACGGACGATCAGCGCCTTGGGGGAAAGATTGAATTGGCGCTTTGGAGTCCAGGCGTGATTCCGTACAAACGCGTTCTGCGCTTGTCGCGAGCAAAAACCGGCACCTACGCTGGCGCGTCCCTTCGGGTCGGGATCATGCGCTAGATCGCAAACACCCAGATCACGAGGATGGTGCCCAGCGTTGCCAGACCGCTGATGGTCCATCCGGTTGCGTAACTGATTTCGTCGTCGCCGGTGCCGCTCATCAAATCGGCATCCGTGGTTGCTGAGCGCCACTGCATGGCACCGCTCCTCAAAGCCCTGCCTGCAACCATAACGCCGGCCGTGGCAGCCGGTTCCATCTCAATGGCAGGGCTTTTCTCCTGGCTGGCCTATCGCCGCCGGGAGCGGAAAATCACGCGTAGGCCAGCATCCGGCGATTGGTTTGAACCGGCGGAGCCAGTTCCGCCTCCTGATCGCGCACGATGATGGTGACTTCCCAGCCTTCGCTGGCCCACACCCGCGCCTTGGCGACCGCCATCAGCGAACTGCTGCGGTCCATTCGGACGGTCTCGTTGCCGCGTTCCGCCACGATCCTGTACGCCATGCCACATCCCCTACGCACCTGGAACTTACTGGGGAACATGTTCCGCTACGGCTTTGGCCGCAATTTGCCGATAGTTTGTCCAATCGGAGGCAGCCCCAGAGCCACCTGGGGCCCCATTCGGCGGTCGCTTGGGCCCTAATTGGACGCCTTTCGCACCTGCAGCGCCGGTTTGGTCGCGCCATCGAGGCCGGTCAGCATCAGCACCGTCAAAAGCGCGTTCTGCGGACCGTACCAGGCGTTGACGGGCTTGTACCACTCGTTGCGCGAGTGCCAGTTGCCGCCCTCGCCGCCGCCGCCGATGGTGACGGCGGGAATGCCGAGCGACATCGCGATATTGGAATCGGTGGACGAGCCGGCAAAGGTCACGCGCGGCGCGCGGGTCACTGACGTGACCGCGCGCTGGGTCGCCTGCACGATCGGGGAATCCATCGCGACGATGCCGGCGGGCCGGTCGCCGATCAGCCTGGCCTCGACGGTCATCTTGTCCGAGTTCCAGCGCGCATTTTCGTCCGCCACCGCCTCCTTGACGAGGTCGAGCAGCCGCGCCTCGAGCTTTGCCAGTTCGTCGGTCGAATCCGAGCGCATGTCGACGGCCATCCGCGCCTCCGCGGCGATGGCGTTGACCGAGGTGCCGCCGCTCACGGTGCCGACGGTGAAGGTGGTCTTGGGATCGGACGGCGTCCGCAATTCCGAGATTTTCGCAATCGCCCGCCCCATCGCGTGCGTGGCGCTCGGCAGGCCGAACTCCTGGAACGAATGCCCGCCGGGACCTTTGAAGGTGAACTCATAGCGCCGGCTGCCGGTCGCCTGGTTGACGACGCGGGAAATGCCGAGCCCGTCGATCGAGATGAAACCGTCGATGTCTTTGTGATCGCGGAACAGCGCCTTCACGCCGCGGAGATTGCCGAGTTCTTCCTCGCCGACCGTGCCGACGAAAAGAATATCGCCGACGGTTTTGATCTCGTTGGCGTTCATGACCGTGATCAGCGACAGCAGCGCCGCCAGCCCGCGCGAATCGTCGCCGATGCCGGGCGCGATGATGGCGCCGTCCTTTTCCTTCACCGTCACGTCGGTGCCCTCAGGGAACACCGTGTCGAGATGCGCCGACACCACGAGCTTCGGCCGGCCGCCGCCGCTCCCCTTGCGCAGCGCGATCACATTGCCTTCGCCGTCGATCGACGCGTCCTTGAAGCCGAGCTCCTGCATCCGCTTCAGGTAATATTCGGCGCGAAGCTTTTCCTTGAACGGCGGCGCCGGAATTTCGGTGATGCGCTTCTGTTCGGCAAAGGCCCGCTCGTCATCGGCCTTGATGTCGTCGAGCGCCTTGACGATTTTTGGATTGGCGAGAATAGATTCCAGATCAGGCGCGGGAGCCGCCTGCGCCCAAACCTGCTGCGCCAAGGCCTGCTGCGCGAGAACGACGAATGCAATTGTCAGGATCGAACGTGTCAGTGTCATCAGAATTCTCCGTATCGCAGGCTTCAGCCCGCACTCAAACCCGCATCCTTCAGCCGTCCGGCGAACCAGCCTGACAGGGCCTTATCGAAACCGCCGCCGGTATAGACTTCCGACATCGTCACCTGCTTCCTGCCCAACGTCAGCAGCACGCCGACCCAGTAGGCGAACCACAGATGCGGATCGGTCAGCGCCCGCAGCTTGTGCTGGTCATGCGCCAGCGGCTGATGATTGGCGGCCTTCCGGACCTCTACGGCAAGCAGGTTGTTCGGGATCTCGCGCTGGTGGACGACGATATCGGGATAGATGGATTTTGCGAGATGGTCGTCGGTGGAGACGATCGACCCGTGCGGAAGCCGCAGCGTGCGCTCGCCGAGCCGGTCGTATTCGCAATCGATCTCCCAGCCTGGAAACTGCTTTTCGATCTGCACCGCCAGCCGGTGGGTCAGCGCGCGCTCGCCTGCGTCCTTGTCGAGCAGGAAGGTTTCGCGCGCGTAGAACTCGTGAAGTGCGCTAACGACCTTGTCCAACTCGGCCTGCATGACACGCCCTCCACGAAGGCGAGAGCATGATCCGGCTCCGGTCGCCTTTACATCTGTACTTCGATCAGCCGCGGCCCCGGTTCGGCGATGGCTTCCGCCAGCGCCTTGTTGAAGTCGTCGGCATTGGCGACCGAGCGGCCCGGCACGCCCATGCCCTTGGCGAGCGCGACGAAGTCGAGGTCCGGACGGTCGATCTTGAGCATGTCGAGCGCCCGCTGGCCCGGCTCGCCGGCGCCGACGCCGTCGAATTCGCCCCGCAGGATCTGATAGATCTTATTTGCGAATACGATCGTGACGACGTTGAGGCCTTCGCGCGCCTGCGTCCACAGCGATTGCAGCGTGTACATCGCGCTGCCGTCGCCGACCATGCAGATCACCTTGCGGTCCGGGCACGCTACCGCCGCGCCGGTCGCGACCGGCGTCGAGAACCCGATCGAGCCGCCCATGTTCTGCAGCCAGTCATGCGGGGCTGCCGCCGCCGTCGGCGGAAAGAAGCCGCGACCGGTGGTGACGGATTCGTCGACCACGATGGCGTTTTCCGGGATCGCCATCGCAATCGCCTGCGCGATCGAGGCGTGGGTCAGCGCGCCGGTCGGCTTGGCGATCTCCACCATCTTCTGCGGCTGCCGGTCGGCCGGCTTGGCGCCCAGCGCACCCGCCAGCGCCTCCAGCGCGGCGACGGAATTTTCGGCGCCCGTGGTCATGCGATGCACCTCGCAGCCCTGCGGCTTGAGCATGCTCGGCTTGTTCGGATAGGCGAAGAACGCCACGGGATCGTTGGCCTCGACCAGCACGATGTTCTTGAAGTCCTTGAGGATCGGCAGCGCCTGCTCGATCACGTAGGGAATGCGGTCGATCGCGAACCGGCCCTTGCCGCGCGCCATCCGCGGATTGTAGGTCTGGCCCATCACCTTGCAGCCGGTCTTGCCCGCGATCTGCGCCGCCAGCGCCAGACCGTGCTCGGTGAGCGCGCTGCCGGTGAGCAGCAGCAGCGTCTGCGCGCCGCCGCCGCGCAGCACCTTGGCGGCATTGTCCACGGCCTGCGAGGAATAACTGGCGCGCTGGCTTTCTGCGGGGACCTGCGCAATGCCGTCGGCCTCGTTCCAGGCGGTATCGGCGGGCAGGATCAGCGTTGCGATCTGCGGCGGCGCGCTCCTGGCGGCGGCGATCGCGGCGGCGCCGTCGGCGGCAACGGACTTCGCATCCGGCGAGGTACGCACCCAGGCCGACATCGGCCGAGCCAGCCCTTCGATGTCAGAAGTCAGGGGGGCGTTGTAGCCGATATGATAGGTCGCGTGCTGGCCGACGATGTTGACGATGCCGGAGTTCGCCTTCTTGGCGTTGTGCAGATTGGCAAGGCCGTTGGCGAGGCCGGGTCCGAGATGCAGCAGGGTCGACGCCGGCGAGCCCTTCATGCGGTAGTAGCCGTCGGCGGCCCCCGTCACCACGCCCTCGAACAGGCCGAGCACGCAGCGCATCCCCTCGACCCGGTCCAGTGCGGCGACGAAATGCATCTCCGAGGTGCCCGGATTGCTGAAGCAGACGTCCACGCCGCCTGCGACCAATGTCCGCACCAGACTTTCCGCGCCGTTCATGCTCTCGCTCCCCTTCGCGACCGTTCTGTAGGCCGGTGACGATCAATCATTCTTCACACGTTTCGTCAAAGGTTTACCGGCACAATGCAGCCATCGCCTGGGGCATGTTGCCTTTTTGAACCGAAGCGCCTGAAAATGGCGCAGGTCACGGGCTCGTTGCTTGCGAATTCGCGGCAATTGTGGCCTGTCTCATTGCGTATTGTGATTTTTTCGCGAGGAAGAAAATGATCCGGGCTTTTGCTTTGCTGTTTGCGGCGGTGACGGTGCTGGCGGGTGCTGGCCATGCGCAAGCCCAGGAACGTGGCTTTTTCGAAATCTTCGGTGGCGGCCCCAATTTCGGGGGCGGCGGCTATGGCGGGTCCGGCCCGATCCAGCGTTCGACCGTGAACTTTGCCGGCAATTACGCCCCCGGCACGATTTACATCAACACCGCCGAGCGCAGGCTCTATCTGGTGCTCGCCAACGGCCAGGCGCTGCGCTACGGCATCGGCGTCGGCCGCGACGGCTTCCGCTGGAGCGGAACCCACCGCATCACCGCGAAGAAGGAATGGCCGAGCTGGACGCCGCCATCGCAGATGCTGAGGCGGCGGCCGGACCTGCCGCGCCACATGGTCGGCGGCGTCGACAATCCGCTCGGCGCGCGCGCGATGTATCTGGGATCGACGCTCTATCGTATCCACGGCTCCAACGAGCCCGAGACGATCGGACAGGCGGTGTCATCTGGATGCTTCCGCATGACCAATGAAGACGTGACCGACCTCTACAGCCGGGTCTCCGTTGGCACCACGGTCATCGTCAAGAACTAGAGCCTTATCGGTTCTGATTGAATCAGAACCGGGCTCTAGTCTTTTGTTTTGACGCGTTTTCTTTACGCGAACCGGTATCCACTTCGCTCGAAAACGCTTTAGGCATCACGGAACCGGTGCGACCATGCGCGCACGTGCGTGATCAAGCCTTGCGTGCACGCCCTGATTGCTGCAGCGTCGTCTGGATGCGCACGCCCCGCCGATTCCTGTATCTCTCGACCTTCACGGCTGCCCTCGCCGCAATCGCGCTCAGCGAAACCTTGCCGTCAGCGGCGAGCGCGGAAATTCCCGCGATCGCGCACCGCCAGCGCAGCGAGAAGAAGATCTTCACCGACAGCGAGATCGTCGAAGGCTTTCTGAAGGTCGCCTTCGGCGCCGAATATCATCTTGCCGGGCGCGTCGACCGCATCCGCAAATACGAGGCGCCGGTACGGGTGTTCGCGGACGGCGCCCGTGCCGACCGCAAGGCGCAGCTCGCGCGCATCGTGACCGACATCGCCGCGCGGGTTCAGCATCTCGACATCGCCATGACCGGAGACAATGACGACGCCAATGTGCTGGTCAAGCTGGTGCGCGATCGCGATCTCAATCGCACCATCGCGACGTTCTACGGCAACGAACGCGCGAAAGAGATTCGATCCTCGCTCGACCCGCAATGCCTGAGCGGCTTCCGCAAGAACGAGCGGTTCGAAATCGAACATTCCGACGTGATCCTGACCGTCGACAACGGCGACTTCGTCTTCTTCGACTGCGCCTATGAGGAATTGCTGCAGTCGCTGGGACCGATCAACGACACGTCGAGCGTGCCGTGGACCATGTTCAACGACAATGTGTCGATGGGCTATTTCGACGTCTACGACCAGTATCTGCTGAACCTTCTGTACGATCCCCGGATCAAGGCCGGCATGACCGTGCAGGAAGTCAGGGCGGTGCTGCCGGACGTGCTGACCGACGTCCGCGCCTGGGTGCGGAAAGTCAACAATCTGACGGAGTGACGAGCCCCCGATCCGGCTTCGCTGCGATCGAGCCTCTCTATTCGGTTCCTGCCCATAACAACGCAAAGTTTCATTGGCAAAAATTTGTGACTCCGGAGCGAAAATCCTGTCTAATGGCCGCATGAAGCTCTCTTATAAGCTTTCCAAATGAACGACCTGCCGCGTACGCAAGCCTTGCGCTGTTTCATCACGGTCGCCCGCGAAGGTACCGTTTCCCGTGCGGCGGCCTCGCTGCATCTGACCCAGCCGGCGGTCAGCCTGCAGTTGAAGGGGCTGGAAGAAAGCACCGGGCTGCTGCTTTTCAACCGGACGCCGGGCGGCTTTACCCTGACCGAAGCCGGCGCCGCCCTGTTGCCGCTGGCGCACAAGGCGGTCTCGGCGTCGCTGGATTTCAGGACGATGGCGGATTCCTTGCGCGAGTCGGTGCGGGGAACGCTGCGTGTCGGCACCATCCAGGATCCGGAATCGATCCGGCTGGGGCCGTTCGTGCGCGGCCTGGCCACCTCGCAAAAGAACACCGAGGTCTTCCTCCGCTACGGCATGAGCGACGACGTGCTGGCGCAGATCGGCAGATGCGAACTCGACGTCGGATACTATGTCGATGCCGCGCCCGCCGAATCGGCGGCTTTCGGAGCGTCGTCCGAGCGCACCATCGAGAACGGCAAATTCCAGCTCATGCCGCTGATGCGCTACGACTACCACGTGATCGCGCCGGCCGAATGGAGCGACAAGGTGATGGGAAAGGGCTGGGCCGACCTGGCCGGTCTGCCCTGGCTTGCGACGCCGCATCACTCGGCGCACCGGCGGCTGCTCGATGACGTGTTCCGGCCGATGGGGACGCTGCCGAAGCGCGTCGCATTCACCGATCAGGAAGACGCCATGATCGACTTCGTCGAATCCGGCATCTGCCTCAGCCTCGCCCGCAGTTGCGTGCTCGAACGCATCGCGCGCAAAGGGAATTACGTGATTGCCGACAAGCTCACGCTGACCTGCGACCTCAGCTTCGCCTGCCTGGCGGCGCGGCGTCATGAGCCGCTGATATCGAACGCCTTCGCAGCCATGCGGGCGGTATGGGATCTAAAGCCGGTCAATACCGTGCCGGCGCCGATCGCCACGGCAAGTCCGCGAAAAAGCGCGCGGCGGTAGAAACAAAAACATCCGATCAGATCTTGGCATCGCAGATCGATTTCAGCGACCGCCATTCCTCAGGTGTCAGCAGCGGCGGCCGGCTCGCCGGCCGGTCTTCCCGGCTCATCCGCGCCAGCCGGTCCTCGGTCAGGGGATGGCTGGATATGATCGACAGGCCCTTGTCGCGTTCCTTGCCGGTGACCCGAAACAACAATTCTCCGGCCGGCTTCGCCGGGCGGCCGAGCCGCTGCATGACATCGATCGCGAAACTGTCGGCATTGTGCTCGGCTTCGCGCGAATGCGACGACGTCACCAGCGTGCGCGAACCGAAAATCAATACGCTGGAGCCGGTGATATCGCCGAACAAGAGCCCGACCAGAAACGACGTCGCGCCGTCGTGGATCAGCCCGCGCATGTTGTCGCGATGCTTGAGATGGCCGAGTTCGTGGGCCAGCACGCCGGCGATCTCATCGGCGTTCTCGGCTTTCGCCAGCAGCCCGTTGAACAGATAGACCTTGCCGCCGGGCAGCGCGAAGGCATTCGGGATAGAACTCGACAGCACGCCCGACTGGACCGACGTATCCAGCCCGGCGGATTCGCGAATCGCGGTTACGAGCTTGACGAAGGCTTTTTCTCCGGCCGCATTGTCGCAGACCTTGGCGCCGAACAGCTTCTTGACCTGGGCGTCGGCGGCATCGCCGAGACGCCGCTCGAACGCGGCCGGCACCAGCGGCGCCAGCCGGTCGGCGGCCAGCGGCAGCCCGAACAGCACCACGGCGACGATCGAAACGGCCGCCGCCAGCGACCAGCCGATGATGGCGGCAACGCCACGGCGGCCCGGAATGTCGTCGTCGATCCCGCCGCAGCGGGAAACCAGTTCGGCGGCAAGCGCCGTATCGCGAACCTCCAGACGCGCCAGCGCCGGCGCCGTCAGGCAACTCACGCGCAGCATGCCCGCCGGACTGTCGGCACGGCGAATATCAGCATACGCCCATGCCGCCGGCGTCGCTTCGTCTTCGAGGATTTCCAGCCGGTCGGCCAGACGGAGCGTCACCGCGCGCCGCCGGCTCGACGTGCCGTCGAAATAGTTCGCCGAACCGTCAGGCAATGGTTTCGAGGTCTCCGGTGCGTGGCTATCCATGGTCAGAAGCCGCCGACATCGAGGCCATCGGCAAAGCCTTCGCCAAGCGCGTTGGCCATTTCACCCTGCGCGGCAACGTTGGCGGCAGCCTCGATGCCGATGATATTGACCGATCCCAGCACCCGCACCCAGAGGTCACGCACCAGATAGATCCGGATCACGATGTTCATCGCCAGCGCGAATGCCAGATAGCCGAGGCCCCCCAGCACCAGCAGCGGAATGCTCTTCATGAAATCCTGCGACTTGAAGAATTCCGCGAACGGGTCGCCGCTCATGCTGGCGACCAGCACCGCCGACAGCCCGAGATAGACCGCGAACACCAGCCCCAGCACGACGATCCAGCCGATGACTTTCCAGTACAGGCCGATCAGTTCGCTCTTGCGCATGGACGACTCCAGCCGCACACCGCCGAACCGGATGCCCGACAGCCACCAGCGCCACTCCACCGCCTTGAACGCGCCATAGAGGAACGGCGCGAGCGGCGACAGGTAGAGGGGCGCCAGCAGCCACAGCCACCAGCCGCGCTTGAAGAACTCCCAGCCGCGGCCCTCGAAGCTGCCCTGCAGGTCGCCGTAGAAGGAATGGCGCATCTTGTAGCGTTCGAGCGCCGCCGTGCGCCACGGCAACGCCAGGCCCAGCGTCAGCGCCGTCAGCACGCCCCACAGCGATGCCCGCAACGCGTAGATCCAGCCCGAGCCCTTCATCCAGAACCGCACGCCGCGCCACACCGTGCGCGTCAGGCGATAGCGCCGTGCGCGATAGATCGCGAACTGGCCGAACAGATAGAAGAAAGCGACCAAGGGAATGCTGGCGAAGGCCTGGAGCCGCTCGGCTTCGAGGCCGATGAGAAAATAGCCGAGATAGACCGGCATCAGGATCGCGAGCGCGACCAGGAATCCGATCAGCAATTCCCTGCCCCGGCCGGTATATTCCGCGGCATCGCCATCGACCACGGTATTGGCCCAGAGATGGCGGCGCATGTCGGTGAGGAGCCAGAACCGGTAGAAGCCGAGGGTGACGAATTCGAGTCCGGCGCCGCGCCTGACCAAATGAAAGAATTCGCCGCGGCTGCCGGAAAACGCCACCGGCATCGGTGGCGGGACGGGCGAAGGCAAAGGCGGCGGCACCTGCGGGGGCCAGCTCATCTCGTTCACAGATCAACTCCAGCGCGATTTTCCGCAGCATCAAACCACAGATTTGCCGGCCATTGTGTGACCCAGGCCCCACAACAATTTCCTATAGTGCGCGGAAGCGGGTAAAAAATTGCGATACAACTTCGACCGCACCACCCGCCTTACGCGGTCTTTTCGAACAACTCCCGCCCGATCAGCATGCGTCGGATTTCGCTGGTGCCGGCGCCGATTTCGTAGAGCTTGGCGTCGCGCAAGAGCCGCCCGGTCGGGTAGTCGTTGATGTAGCCGTTGCCGCCCAGGAGCTGGATGGCATCGAGCGCGCATTGCGTGGCCTTCTCCGCGGCGTAGAGAATGGCGCCGGCCGCGTCCTCGCGCGTGGTCTCGCCACGGTCGCAGGCCTTTGCCACCGCATACACATAGGCCCGCGAGGCGTTCATGGTGGTGTACATGTCGGCGATCTTGCCCTGCACCAATTGGAACGTGCCGATCGGCTCGCCGAACTGCTTGCGCTCGTGCACGTAAGGCAGCACCACGTCCATGCAGGCCTGCATGATGCCGATCGGCCCGGCCGCCAGCACCGCGCGCTCGTAGTCGAGGCCAGACATCAGCACGTTGACGCCGCGGCCGACCTCGCTCAGCACGTTCTCTTCAGGCACCTCGCAATCCTCGAACACGAGTTCGCAGGTGTCGGAGCCGCGCATGCCGAGCTTGTCGAGCTTTTGCGCGGTGGAAAATCCCTTCATGCCCTTTTCGATGATGAAGGCGGTCATGCCGCGCGGGCCGGCGTTGAGGTCGGTCTTGGCGTAGACCACCAGCGTGTCCGCCACCGGGCCGTTGGTGATCCACATCTTGTTGCCGTTGAGCACAAAACGGTCGCCCTTTTTGTCGGCGCGGGTTTTCATCGAGACCACATCGCTTCCGGCGCCGGGCTCGGACATCGCCAAGGCACCGACATGTTCGCCGGAAATCAGCTTTGGCAGATATTTCCGCTTCTGCGCCTCGCTGCCGTTGCGGCGGATCTGGTTGACGCAGAGGTTGGAATGCGCGCCGTACGACAGACCGACCGCGGCTGAAGCGCGAGACATTTCTTCCACCGCAATGCAGTGCTCGAGATAGCCCAGGCCGGTGCCGCCATATTCCTCCTCGACGGTAATGCCGTGCAGGCCGAGCGATCCCATTTTGGGCCAGAGGTCGCGCGGAAACTGATTGCTGCGGTCGATCTCGGCGGCGCGCGGCGCGATCTCGTTCTGCGAGAACGCATGCACGGTCTCGCGGATCGCATCCGCGGTGTCGCCGAGATCGAAGTTGAACATCCGATGGGCGTTGGGAATCATGGCCGCCTCCCGGCAAAATTGGACGTTGTTTCAGACAGCCTTATAGCGTTTTCGCACGACGTGGACACGGTTCACGTCAAGAAAACGCGTGACCCAGTCATCCAACCTCCGCCGCATCGACGTGACAAATGTAGCCAACTCGCCCTTGCGCCGGCGCGCGGCTCGGGATGTAATAAGGTAAAACATCCACGGCCTGCTTCGGTGCGGGAAACAGTCAGGGAGACCGGTCCATGCAAGGAACCATCGATCTCGCCGGAGATTCGCAGCAGCGCGCCGCGCGCGAAAAGGCGCAATCGCTTCCGCTCGCCGATTTCGACGTCAGCCATCCCGAGTTGTTCAAGACCAACTCGTTCTGGCCGTATTTCGACCGGCTGCGCCGCGAAGAGCCGGTGCACTACTGCAAGGACAGCATGTTCGGGCCGTATTGGTCGGTAACCAAGTACAACGACATCATGGACATCGAGACCAATCATTCGGTGTTCTCGTCGGCGTCCTTGCTTGGCGGCATCACCATCCGCGACATCGCGCCGGACCTGCGCCGCGAGAGTTTTATCGCCATGGACCAGCCACGTCACTCCGCGCAGCGCAAGACGGTGGCGCCGATGTTCACGCCGACGCATCTCGACCAGCTTGCGATCAACATCCGCAAGCGTTCCGCCGAATGTCTCGACAATCTTCCTGTCAACGAGGTGTTCGACTGGGTCGACAAGGTCTCGATCGAACTCACCACGCAGATGCTCGCGGTGCTGTTCGACTTCCCCTGGGAAGACCGCCGCAAGCTGACGCGCTGGTCCGACGTCGCGACCACGGTTCCAGGCCCCGGCGGCCTCGTCGCCACGGAGGAAGAACGCCAGGCCGAGCTGATGGAATGCGCGACCTATTTCGCCCGGCTCTGGAAGGAGCGCATCGGCCAGCCGCCGAAGAGCGACCTGCTGTCGATGATGGCGCACAGCGACGCCACCCGAGACATGGACCCGAAGAATTTCCTCGGCAATTTGATCCTGTTGATCGTCGGCGGCAACGACACCACCCGCAACACGCTCTCGGGCAGCATCTACGCGCTGAACAGAGAATCCGGATCAGTATCGCAAGCTGCGCGATAACCCTGCCCTGATCGACAGTTTCGTGCCGGAGGTGATCCGCTGGCAGACGCCGCTGGCGCATATGCGCCGTACCGCGCTCGAAGACATCGAGTTCCGCGGCAAACAGATCAAAAAGGGCGACAAGGTCGTGATGTGGTACGTCTCGGGCAACCGTGACGAGGATGTGATCGACCGCCCCTACGACTTCATCATTGACCGCGCCCGGCCGCGCACCCACATCTCTTTCGGTTTCGGCATCCACCGCTGCGTCGGAATCAGGCTGGCCGAACTGCAACTCAAGATCATCTGGGAAGAAATCCTGAAGCGATTTGACAATATTGAAGTGGTCGGCGAACCCAAGCGAGTGTATTCGAATTTTGTCAAAGGCTACGAAACCCTGCCAGTCCGCATCGCCGGCTAAATCCTGGCAGTTGAGCCTCCATCACCTGGGGTGATCGAAATGAATGTCCAGAGCACCATAAGAGCCGACAAGAAAGAGCTTCTTCGCGCCGCGCGCGAACAAGCCTATTCGACGCCGCTGAAGGATTTTCATCCGGGTGCGCCAAGACTGTTCCAGAACGACACGCTGTGGCCCTGGTTCGAGCGGCTGCGCAAGGAAGAACCGGTGCACTACTGCACCAACGCGCCGATCGAACCCTATTGGTCGGTCACCAGGTACAACGACATCATGCATGTCGATACCAACCACGGCATCTTCTCCTCCGACTCCACCCTCGGCGGCATCTCGATCCGTGACGTGCCGCCGGGCTACGATTATCCAAGCTTCATTGCGATGGACCAGCCCAGGCATTCGGCGCAGCGCAAGACCGTATCGCCGATGTTCACGCCGACGCATCTGGATGAACTCGCAAAACTGATCCGCGAGCGCGCGCAAAAGGTGCTCGACAACCTGCCGCGCAACGAGACCTTCAACTTCGTCGAGCGGGTCTCGATCGAATTGACGACGCAGATGCTGGCGACGTTGTTTGATTTCCCCTGGGAAGAACGCCGTAAGCTGACGCGCTGGTCCGATGTCTCCACCGCGCTACCCAAGAGCGGCGTGGTTAAATCGCCCGAGCAGCGCCGCCAGGAGATGGACGAGTGCTACGCGTATTTCTCAAAGCTCTGGAACGAGCGCGTCAACGCGCCGCCGCGCAACGACCTGCTGTCGATGATGGCGCATAGCGACGCGACGCGGCACCTGGACCCTGATAATCTGATGGGCAACATCATCCTTTTGATCGTCGGCGGCAACGACACCACCCGCAACACCATGAGCGGCTCGGTGCTGGCGCTGAACGAGCACCCGGACCAGTATCAGAAGCTGCGCGACAATCCTGATCTGATCGACACCATGGTGCCGGAAGTGATCCGCTGGCAGACGCCGCTGGCGCATATGCGCCGCACCGCTTTGGTCGACACCGAGATCGGGGATAAGAAGATCAAAAAGGGCGACCGCGTCGTGATGTGGTACGTCTCGGGCAACCGCGACGAGGAAGGCATCGAGCGGCCGGAAGAGTTCATCATCGACCGCGCCCGGCCCCGCACTCATCTGTCGTTCGGCTTCGGTATCCACCGCTGCGTCGGCATGCGGCTCGCCGAACTGCAGCTCAAGATCGTGTGGCAGGAAATGCTCAAGCGCTTCGACCGCATCGAAGTGGTCGGCGAGCCGAAGCGGGTCTATTCCAGTTTTGTGCGCGGCATCGAGCAGTTGCCGGTCCGCATTCCCGGATGAGCGTAGAGCTCAATCCGCCTGAACTCGCGGAGGCAATCAACGCCAGGGGCTTCATGGCCGCGGCGGGTTTCCGAAATCGTGGCTATCAAGCCGGGACATGCCGAGATCGCTCTGGCGCGCCGCGACGACCTGCTGCAGTTCTTGGCATTTTCACGGCGGCATCATCACGGCGCTCGCCGATCACGCCGCGAGGCATCGAGCGCCAGGGGCTCATGGCCGCGGCGGTTTCCAAACGGCATCAAGCCGGGACATGCGAGACGCTCGGCGCGGCGAGACTGCTGCAGTTTCTTCGGCCATTTTCACGGCGGCATCATCACGGCGCTCGCCGATCACGCCGCCGGGATCGCCGTCACGTCGGAAGCCGATCTGTCGCCTATCGAAGCCGCCTTATCGCTGTGTGACTAACTCCAACGGTGCGAGCGATATCCCTCTAGCCGCCCCTATACAATTGCGGCATGACAGCTGTAGCCAGATGAGAATGCAGGGCCGGCCGCTTTTGTTCTAAGCCAATGATCGGCCCGGCATCGGCTCAGGCGAGCCTGATGTCCCAGAGGCCGTCTTCGCGACAGGCGCTGAGTTCGTCGCGGATCAGCTCGGTAATGAGCGCAATCGCAGTCGAGCCCGGGTGATCGATGGGAGACGCAAGGGTCAGTTCGCGCATCGGCGCCGGTTTTGCGATCGCAGCCGTTTCCAGCCGGCCGGCGGCGACCTCGTTGCGCACCGAGGACGGCGGCAGCAGCGTGTATCCCAGGCCTTCTTCGACCAGACTTGTCAGCACCCGAAACGAATCCGCTTCCAGCTTGACGTCGAGCTTCAGCTTCTTCTTCGCCGCCGCATGCTCGATCAGCGCCCGGAGCCCATGCGAATGACTGGGCAGCACCAGCCGCTGGCGCAGCAGCCAGCCGATGTCGACCTGCTTCTTTTGCGCGAGCCCGCTGCCGCGCGGCCCCACCGCCACGATGGTGTCGCGGCCAAGGCTCTGCACGGTCAGATGCAGGTCGCTGGACGGCCCGTAGATCAGCGCCAGATCCATTTCCCCGCGGTGCAGCCATTCCATCAGGTGCCCGCTGTAGCTTTCGACAATGCAAAGAGAAATGCCGGGATATTTGTCGACGGTGCGCCGGGCGAGCCGCGCCGAAATCACGCAGCTCACGGTGGGCACAAGGCCCAGCACCACGCGCCCCGAGGGCGGCCCGCCTGCGGACTGGATCTCGTCGCGCACCTGGTCGATCTGCCGGACGATGCCCGCGGTGCGCGCCAGCAAAAGGCGGCCGGCGTCGGTCAGCACCATGCCGCGGCCGTTCCGGGTAAACAGCTCGGCCCGCAATTCGTGCTCGAGCAGCTTGATCTGACGGCTCAGCGCCGGCTGCGCCACCCGCAGCGTGTCGGAGGCCTTGCTGAGGCTGCCGAGCTCGGCCACGCAACTGAACGTCCTGAGTTGCCGGAGATCCATTGCTTGCCAATCTTCGAAGGCGGGTTCATACGCTATAACAATTCAGCATAGGCACCCCGCCGCAGTTTCACAACGGCCGGCGCCTTAAGCAATTGACATCACCCACCATCCATCGCCAGAAAATCAAATGACCGCACAAGAACAACAAGACGAATTCCACGACATCCGCGACGCCGTCGCAAAACTCTGCGCCCAGTTCCCCGGTGAGTACTGGCGCAAGCTGGACCGCCAGATGGCGTACCCGACGGAGTTCGTGAACGCGCTCACGGAGGCCGGCTATCTCTCGGTGCTGATCCCCGAGGAGTATGGCGGCTCCGGGCTGAAGCTCTCGGCCGCGGCCGCGATCCTGGAAGAGATCCAGCGGGCCGGCTGCAACGGCGGCGGCTGCCACGCCCAGATGTACACGATGGGCACCGTGCTGCGGCACGGCAACGACGCCCAGAAGGCGAAGTATCTGCCCGGGATCGCCAGCGGCAAATTGCGGCTGCAGGCGTTCGGCGTTACCGAGCCGACCAGCGGCACCGACACCTCCTCGCTGAAGACGGTCGCCAAGCGTGACGGCGACCACTACGTCGTCAACGGCCAGAAGATCTGGACCAGCCGCGCCGAGCATTCGGACCTGATGATCCTGCTGGCGCGCACCACGCCGAAGGAACAGGCCAAGAAGCGCACCGATGGTTTGTCGGTGTTCATCGTCGACATGCGCGAAGTGAAGGGCAAGGGTCTGGAGATCCGCCCGATCCGCACCATGATGAACCACGCCACGACAGAAGTGTTCTTCACGGACATGCGGGTGCCGGCGGAAAACCTGATCGGCGACGAAGGCAAGGGGTTCCGCTACATCCTTTCCGGCATGAATGCCGAGCGCATCCTGATTGCTTCGGAATGCATCGGCGACGCCAAATGGTTCATCGCCAAGGCAACCAACTACGCGAAAGAGCGCGCCGTGTTCGGCCGCCCGATCGGCATGAATCAAGGCATCCAGTTCCCGATCGCAAAAGCCTACGCCGCCATGCGCGCCGCGGAACTGATGGTGAAGGAAGCCACGCGCAAATACGAAGCCGGACTAGATTGCGGCGCCGAAGCCAACATGGCCAAGATGCTGGCGGCGGATGCTTCATGGGAAGCGGCCAATGCCTGCGTACAGACCCATGGCGGCTTCGGTTTCGCGGAAGAATACGACGTCGAGCGCAAGTTCCGCGAAACACGGCTCTATCAAGTTGCGCCGATCTCGACCAATCTGATCCTGTCCTACGTCGCCGAGCATGTGCTCGGCCTGCCCCGCTCTTACTGAGAATATCAGATGTTGCCGCTAGAAGGATTGATCGTCGTCTCCGTCGAACAGGCGGTCGCAGCCCCGTTCTGCAGTTCGCGGCTGGCGGATGCCGGCGCGCATGTCATCAAGGTGGAACGCCCCGAAGGCGATTTCGCGCGAGGCTACGACGCCGCGGCGAAAGGCCAGAGCAGCTATTTCGTCTGGCTCAACCGCGGCAAGAACTCCGTGGTGATCGATCTCGCCACCAAGGACGGCCGCGCCGATCTCGAAGCGCTGATCGGCAGCGCCGACGTACTGCTGCAGAACCTCAAGCCCGGCTCGATGGACAAGCTCGGCTTTTCGCTGGAGCGCCTGAAGAAGGATTATCCGGCGCTGATCTGCTGCACCATTTCGGGCTATGGCGACGATGGCCCCTATGCCGACCGCAAGGCCTACGATCTCCTGATCCAGGCCGAGAGCGGCTTGGCCTCGATCACCGGCGGCCCCGAAGGCCCGTCGCGGGTCGGCATATCCGTCGTCGATATCGCCACCGGCGCCACCGCGCATGCCTCCATCCTCGAAGCGCTGATCGCCCGCGGCCGCACCGGCAAGGGCGCCGATATCCGGATCTCGATGTTCGACGTAATGGCCGACTGGATGGCGGTGCCGCTGATCAATTCGGAAGCCGGCAATCCGCCGAAGCGGATGGCGTTGGCGCATCCCTCGATCGCGCCCTACGGCGTGTTCAATTCCAGGGATGGCAAGGGCATCCTGATCTCGATCCAGAGCGAGCGCGAGTGGAAAAAGCTCTGCGCGGAAGTCCTGGATCAGCCCGATCTGCCGAACGATCCGCGCTTTGCCAACATGGTCGAGCGCGTGCGCAACCGCTCAGCTCACCGACAAGACGGTCGCAGATAGTTTCGCCTCGATGACGCGCGTCGAGTTGCTGAAGCGCCTCGACGAGGCCGACATCGCGTTCGCCGAAGTCAACACCATGGCCGATCTCGCCGTGCATCCGCATCTGCGCCGGATCGAGGTCGATACGCCGAACGGCAAGGTGAGTTATGCCGCGCCCGCCGCGATCTTCGTCGATGAAGTCGAGGCACTACGGCGCCGTGCCCGCCATCGGCGACCACGCCGAGCTTCCCAAAGCGCCTCGCGCCCGGAGCCAGCAATCATGACCCAAGCCGCCGAAAAGCTCGATCTCGATCATCTGCGGCAATGGATCGGCCGCAGCACGGAAGCTGTCGACATCGTCACCGCGCAGCTCGTGAAGGGTTTGCGCGCGACGCTGTTCCAGGACATTGGCGAGCCGAAAACGGGCGACGCCGCGCCGTGGACGACGCATTGGTGCCTGGCGCAGCCGGTGTTTCCGATGTCGATGCTCGGCCCCGACGGTCACCCGACCCGCGGCGGCTTCCTGCCGCCGGTGCCGCTGCCGCGCCGGATGTGGGCGGGCGGCGAGATCCAGTTTCTCGAACCTTTGCGCGTCGGCGATGAATCGACGCGCACGTCGCGCATTTCCGATGTGACGATGAAGACCGGCTCGACCGGCGTGCTCTGCTTCGTCTCCGTCGAGCATACCGTGACGACGCCGCGCGGCATCGCGATCCGCGAACGCCAGGACATCGTCTATCGCGACATGGGCGGCGCGGCCCCGGCGGCATCAGCCAAGGCGCCGCCACCGCCGCCGGTGGCAAAACATCGCGAGAGTCACGTTAGCGATCCCGTGCTGCTGTTTCGCTATTCGGCGCTGACCTTCAACGGCCACCGCATCCATTACGACCGCGACTACGTCACCAAGGTCGAGGGCTATCCGGGCCTGATCTTCCATGGCCCCTTGCAGGCGGCCCTGATCGTCGAGTTCGCCGCAAAGCTCCACGGCGGCATGCCGCCGAAGAAATTCAGCTATCGCGGCGTGCAGCCGCTGTTCGAAGGCAGCGAGTTCTCGATCAACGCCAACGATACCAGCGCCGGCACGGAACTGTGGATCGCGAATGCCGAAGGCCAGCCGACGATGAAGGGCACGGCGATGTGGTGAATTGCCCGCAGCAGTCGACCAATTCTTCGTCATGGCCGGGCTGTCCCGGCAATCCACGTCTTGCTTGCTGCCAGGCTGTTAAGACGTGGATGCCCGGGACAAGCCCGGGCATGACGAGCTACCTTTCTTCGAGTTGAACTCGTGAGGAACGTCATGTCGTCCCGCAAACCCAGCCAAGACCGAGAGCAAATCCACTCACCGTCAAGGACGCCACCTTCAGCCTCCTCCGCGCGTTCGGCATCAAAAAGGTCTTCGGCAATCCCGGCTCGACCGAACTGCCGTTTCTCAGCGACTGGCCCGACGACATCGACTACGTGCTCGGCCTGCAGGAAGCCTCCGTCGTCGGCATGGCCGACGGCTATGCGCAGGCGACCCGCAACGCCGGTTTCGTCAACCTGCATTCCGCGGCCGGCGTCGGCCATGCGCTCGGCAATATCTTCAACGCCTATCGCAACCAGACGCCTGTGGTGATCATCGCCGGCCAGCAGGCCCGCTCGATCATGCCGCTGCAGGCTTTTCTCTATGCCGAGCGCGCGACGGAATTTCCGCAGCCTTACGTGAAATTCAGCGTCGAGCCGGCGCGGCCCGAGGACGTGCCGGCGGCGATCGCCCGCGCCTACTATGTCGCGATGCAGCCGCCCTGCGGACCGACCTTCGTTTCGGTGCCGGTCGACGACTGGGCCCGTCCCACCCAACCGGTCGAGGCGCGCGAGGTCAGCCGCGAGCTTGGGCCCGATCCGGCCGCGATGAAGGCGCTGGTGTCCGCGCTGTCGGAGAGCAAGCGCCCTGCCATCGTCGTCGGCCCCGGTGTCGATCGCGCCGAGGCCGTCGATCTGATGGTGAAGGTGGCGGAGAAAGCCAGGGCCGCCGTCTGGGTCAGTCCGTTCTCGGCGCGCTGTTCCTTCCCCGAGCGTCATCCGCAATTCGCAGGTTTTTTGCACGCCGCGCCGGGACAGCTTTCGGACGCGCTGCGGGAACATGACCTCGTCGTCGCGATCGGCGCGCCGGTCTTCACCTTCCACGTCGAGGGCCACGCCGCGATCTTCGACGGCGCGACCAAACTGTTCCAGATCACTGACGATCCCGCCGCAGCCGCGATCACGCCCGTGGGCACCAGCATCATCGCCACCATGAAGCCGGCACTCGCGATGCTGCTGGAGCAGTTGCCGGACGCCAAACGCTCCGTGCCGACGGGCCGCACGCTGCCGCCGGCGCCAACAGCCTCCGACCCGATCCCGGCCGAATTCCTGCTGCATGCCCTTTCGACCGCCATGGGGCCCGATGACGTGCTGGTGGAGGAAATCCCCTCGCATCGCCCGGCAATGCAGAAATTCATGCCGATGCGCGGCCAGGACAGTTTCTACACCATGGCGAGCGGCGGCCTCGGCTACAGCCTGCCCGCCGCGGTCGGCATGGCGCTGGGGCGGCCGGCTGCACGCACCGTCTGCCTGATCGGCGACGGCTCGGCGATGTATTCGATCCAGGCGCTGTGGACCGCAGCGCAACGCAAGCTGCCGCTGACGGTCGTCGTGATCAACAATTCTGGCTACGGCGCGATGCGCTCGTTCAGCCAGGTGATGCAGGTGCGCAACGTGCCGGGGCTCGAACTGCCCGGCATCGATTTCGTCAAGCTCGCAGAAGGCATGAGCTGCCACGCCGTGCGCGTGACGAAATCATCCGAGCTAGCGGGCGCGCTCAAGCAGGGGCTTTCGCATGACGGCACCAGCCTGATCGAGGTGATGGTGGATTCGGCGGTGCCGCTGCTCTACGCGCAGAAGACGTGAAGCGAAGCCCTTTCCACGTCATTGCGAGAAGCGAAGCGACGAAGCAATCCATCTCTCCGCTTGCCGCACCATGGATTGCTTCGCTTCGCTCGCAATGACGTGGAGAGGGCTGGCCCACCCCTCACGCTATTTCCCGTAACTCTCCCGCATCTTCGCCTGGATCTTCGCCATGCCTGATATCCAGCGGTCGTAATTCTCGGTCTTCTTGCGCATGTAGCCGAGCACCTGCGGGTGCGGCAGGATCACAAACGTTTCCTGCTCCAGACCCTTCAGCACGTCCTGCGCCACCTGCTCCGGCGAAAGGTCGCCGTCGCCGGATTGCGGCCCCTTCGGAATCGAGCGCAGCATGTTGGTGTCTACGCCCTGCGGGCACAGGATCGACACCTTGATGTTGTCGGCCTTGTGCGAGATCGCGAGATTCTCGGCGAACCCAACGGCGGCGTGCTTGGTGGTCGAATAGGCCGGGCTGCCGACCTGCGACAACAGCCCCGCCGCCGAAATCGTGTTGAGGAAATAGCCGCCGCCGCGCGCCTTCATGCGCGGAATCAGATGCCGCGCGGCATAGACATGGGCCATGACATGGACGGCCCAGCTTCGCGACCAGGGTTCGTCGGAGTTGCCGCCGGCGTTCACCGACAGCGGATCGAAGCCGCCGCCGATGCCGGCATTGGAGCAGAACAGCGCAATCGGGCCGAATTGATGCTCGGTCTCCTCGATGACGTGCTGGACATCTTTCTCCTTTCCGACATCGCACTTGAAGGCCGCCCCGCCGATCGGCGTGGCAACGGCTCGCGCTCCATCGGGATCGATGTCGGCGACCACCACCCTGGCCGCGCCCGCGCCGTGAAAGGCTTCGCACAGCGCCTTGCCGATGCCGTTGCCGCCGCCGGTGACAACCACGACTTTGCCGGTTACCTGCATGGCCGCTCTCCCCTTGGAGCATGATCCGGAAAAGTGGGAACCGGTTTTCCCTCGGGACAAACGCGGAACGCGTTTGCCCGGAGATCATGCTCAAACTAAAAGCTATGGTTTCTTACGCCAGAACCATATCAAGGATAGCCGTATAGTGGCAGGCCGCGCCGAGCAAGACGAAGCCATGCCAGATCGCGTTCTGAAAACGCAGCCGCTGCCAGGCGTGGAAGATTACGCCAGAGGTATACAGCACACCGCCTGCGAGCGTGAGACCCAGCGCCGTCGCTGGCAACTTCTCCACCACGGCGTCATAGAGCATCAAGCCGCTCCAGCCCATGGCGAGATAAAGGCCGGTCGCCAGCCGGTCGTATCGGCCCGGCCGTGCGATCTTCAGCACGATGCCCGCGATCGCAAGGCACCACACGCCGATCAGAACCACGATCGCGAAGGTGCTGTCCTTCAGTTGCATGATGAAGGGCGTATAGGTCGCCGCGATCAGCAGATAGATTGCCGAGTGATCGAAGCGGCGCAGCACCCATTTGGCGCGCGATACCGGCCAGAGATTATAGGTCGCCGACAGCACCAGCATCGCCAGCAGCCCCGCGACATAGATCGACACCGCGGCGATATCGGCGGCGGTGGCATACACGGCGGTCAATACGATCAGCGCGGTGGCGGCCACCAGGCCAAAACAGACGCCGACGATATGCACGACGCCATCGGCGATCAGCTCGGCGCGGTCGTAGTTCCAGTGCATGGCGCCGGCGGCGGCATGAATCGAAGTCGAGGCGATTTGCTTGAGCCTGAAGATCGTCATGCGGGCCGCCGAAGGGGGGTTGAGGATGGTTGAGGAGCGCCAGGATATGGTCTCACGAGATCAACGAACCGTTCAAGGTTCAGCCCAAAAACGCGACCGAAGTGTGAAGCTTGATTTTGGCCCCCCAATCGCCACTTTTCCGGTATTCGCCCACCAACGCCTCTCGCATCGAGCCTCTTTCCCGCATGGCCCCCAGTTTTTCAGACATTGTCGAGGAAGCGCGCCTGTCGGCGCGGGCGCTGCTGGATTACGGCGACAGCTTTTTCCATCCCACGGTGCGGCTCGGCGTCACAGGCCTGTCGCGCGCCGGCAAGACCGTGTTCATCACGGCGCTGATCCACGGCCTGACCCGCGGCGGCCGGTTCCCGGTGTTCGAACCCTATGCAAGCGGCCGGATCGCCCGCGCCCGGCTGGAGCCGCAGCCGGACGATGCAGTGCCGCGCTTCGACTATGAGAACCACGTCCGCACCCTGATCGAGGAACGGCGCTGGCCGAACTCGACGGTCGACATCAGCGAACTGCGCCTCGTCATCGACTACCAGCGGCAGAACGGCGCGGACCGCACGCTGACCCTCGACATCGTCGATTATCCCGGCGAGTGGCTGCTCGACCTGCCGCTGCTCAACAAGAGTTTCGAGCAATGGTCGGCGGAGAGCCTCGCACTGTCACGCGAGGGCCCGCGGTAAAACTCGCCGCACCCTGGCATGAACATCTGAAGACGCTCGACGCCGAAGGCCGCGAAGACGAACAGGCGACGCGCAAGGCGGCAAAGCTGTTCACGGATTATCTGCGCGCCTGCCGCGACGAGCGTTTTGCGATGAGCCTGCTGCCGCCCGGCCGTTTCCTGATGCCGGGCAATCTGGCCGATACACCGGCGCTGACGTTCGCGCCGCTCGATGTCGCGGTTGACGGCACCGCGCCCGATGGCTCGCTATGGGCGATGATGCGGCGGCGCTACGAGGCCTACAAGGACGTCGTGGTGCGTCCGTTCTTCCGCGATCACTTTGCCCGGCTCGACCGCCAGATCGTGCTGGTCGATGCGCTCGCAGCCTTCAACGCCGGACCGGAAGCGTTGCACGATCTGGAAGCCGCGCTCACCGGCATTCTCGATTGCTTCCGGATCGGCCACCGCACGCTGTTCAGCAATCTGTTCCGGCCGCGCATCGACCGCATTCTGTTCGCCGCCACCAAGGCCGATCACCTGCACCATTCGAGCCATGACCGTCTCGAAGCCGTGCTGCGGCGCGCCGTCGCCAAGGCCGCCGACCGCGCCGAATACGCCGGTGCCGCGATCGACGTGGTCGCACTCGCCGCGGTGCGCGCGACGCGTGAAGCGCAGGTTCAGCGCGGCCGGGAGAAGCTGCCGTCCATTCTCGGCACGCCCGCGCCCGGCGAGGTCGCCAATGGCGAAACTTTCGACGGCGACACTGAAGTGGCGACCTTCCCCGGCGACCTGCCTGATGATCCCGAGGAGCTTTTCAAGGGTTCGTTTCGCGGCCTCTCCAGCACGCCTTCCGAACAGGCCGATTTCCGCTTCCTGCGGTTCCGGCCGCCACTGCTGGAACGCGACGGCGGCGAAGAACCCGCGCTGCCTCACATCCGCCTTGACCGCGCCCTCCAGTTCCTGCTCGGAGACAGACTGCAATGAGCGAGAAAACGCCGCATCGGCGGCCGGCAACCTTCAAGCTCGGCGATCCCAGCGTGATCGTGATGGACCCGGACGAAACCGGCCGCCCCGCCCGCGGCACCGTGCATGTCACGCCGGAAGCCGATCCCGTGCTGCTGCCGGTGCCGCTCGATGCGCCGCTTCTGCCGGTGCGCCGCGGCTTTCGCTGGGGCACGCTGTTCTGGTCCGCCGTCGGCGGGCTGGTGCTGCTCGGCTCAGGCCTCGGCATCGTCAACCTGATCGAGGATCTGTTCGCGCGCAACCAGACCCTGGGCTATGTCGCGCTGGCCTTTGCGGCCGCAGCCGCGCTGGCGCTGGCGGTGGTGATCGGGCGCGAAGCGTTCGGGCTCGCGCGATTGGCAACGATCGAGAAGCTGCACCAGCGCGCGGCGGAAGTTCTGCTCAGCGACGACCGCGCCGCCAGCCGCGCTGTGGTCAACGATTTGCTGAAGCTCGCGCATCAGAACCCGCAACTGGCGCGCGCCCGCGCCGCGCTGGTCAGTCATGCCGACGACATCATCGACGGCGCCGACATGATCAAGATGGCCGAGCGCGAACTGATGTCGCCGCTCGACGAGGAAGCGCGACGGCTGGTCTCGACATCAGCGCAGCGCGTCTCGGTCGTCACGGCGGTAAGCCCGCGCGCCCTGATCGACGTGCTGTTCGTGTTCGTGGCTGCGATGCGGCTGATCCGGCAGTTGGCGCGGCTCTATGGCGGCCGGCCGGGCACGCTCGGCATGATCACCCTGCTGCGCCACGTCATCGGCCATCTCGCCATCACCGGCGGCATGGCGGTCGGCGACAGCCTGGTGCAACAGATGCTCGGCCACGGCATCGCCGCAAAACTCTCGCAGCGGCTCGGCGAAGGCGTGCTCAACGGCCTGCTCACGGCGCGGCTTGGGTTAGCCGCCATCGACGTCACGCGCCCGCTGCCGTTCACCGCGCTGCCGCGGCCTGCGCTCGGCGATCTCGCCAAGGATTTGCTGCGCAAGCGCGACGATGAGGGGTGAGCTTTTGGTCCGGCTCACGCTTCGTGGTGCGCCTGGCCCATCTCCAATCCGTGCCTGCGCCCATCGGCAATGCCCTCGGCGATGGCCCTTGCGACAATCTCGGCGTCGGCCTCAGAGAGGTGATCGAGGGGTTTCCATGCGCGCGCGATCACGCGGGCGCGCTCCATGTCTCCGAACAGAGTTTTGGGAGGAAGCGGTTTGATTGGCATTTTCGCGACTCCGCAATCGCAGTATGCGTAAAGCTACATGACCTGGAAGGATTCAGCTATGCGTTTGCTTGCCTGATAATGCGATTTGCCTTTTTCCGGATGCATACCGCCGGCCTCGTGTTCCGGCCGGCGTCAGATCAGTTTCAGCGGGCTGTCGCTGACCACGCGGGGGGCGATCCTGTTGATCAGGTCCGAACGCTGCAGTTCGGCGGCGTTCATCGCGGCCTCCGTCTGTTGCAGCGTACTGACGTTCGATCCCAGCGACACGATTCCGCCCAGCACCGCCGCGATCGATCCGAGGGCGGCGACCTGACTGGATCCGAACAGGCCCAGCATCACAATCAGCAGCAATGCGAAGCCACCGGCGATGGCCGCCTTGGAAACCAGAATGATCTTCCGGCACCGCTCGGAGACCTCGGCAAGCTCCTCGATCCTTGCTTCGATCTGCGAAATCTCGTCGATCGAATCGTCTTCGTCCATCGGATTCATGAATGCAGGTCGCTTAAGCGGCGTTGCGCCCCAGCGCCGTTCTTGTATCGAGCAGTCCGGCCTCGATCAGGGCGTCGCGGATTCGAAAGATTTCCGCGTCCGATATCTTGACCAGCGGCGGGCGCACCACCGCGCGCGGCAGTTTGCCGAGCAGCACCAGCGCTTCCTTCATGCGGTTGTGCATGTCGACGAAAGGATCGGCGTAGAACACGCGCGCCGTGGGGTAGATCCGGTCGTTCAGCCGGCGGGCTTCCGCGAGATCGTTGGCCTTCACGGCGCGAAAGAGCCTGGCCTGAAGATCGGCGATGACGCTGCCGCTGCCGGAAAGCAGGCCGTTGCAGCCGAGCACCAGCGAACTCAGAAGCCACGCGCTGTTGGTGGACAGCAAATTGATAGGACGCTTGCGGCCCTGCAACGCGCGAATTTGCGCCTCATGCTGCGGCACCTGTGGCGTCCAGTCCTTGATGGCGCGAATGGTCGGCACTTCGTCGAACAGCCGCTCCAGCGTCGCTGCCGGATAGCCCTGGCCCGTGGCCAGCGGATATTGAAATACGATCAGCGGCAGATCGGTCGCGTCCGCAATGGTCTTGAAGTGGGCCAGCGCCATCTCGGCCGACTGGCCAAGCGTGAAGGGCGCCGGCGGAAACACCAGCAGCGCCGAAGCCCCGCCGGCCTGAGCCTCGCGCGCGATCCGCGCCGCCTCCAGGCTGCCGTCCGCCCAGACGCCGTGAATGATCGGCAACGCGCCGCCGACTTCCTCGCCCGCGATCTCCATGACGCGACGCTGCTCGTCGCGGGTGCACGAGGCGACCTCGGTCGAATGCGCGTTGATCGTGATCGCAGACAGTCCCTGCACCGCCGCGACGTCGCGCAAGTGCGCCCGGAAACTCGGCTCGTCGATCGACAGATCCTCGTGGAACGGCAGCAGCACCGCCGGAATCACACCTTGAGGCACGAAATCGGGATGGCGGCTCATGTCTTGTCTCCTTCAGTGTTGTTCTTGTTCGAAATGGCCGTTGGAATATCCGCGTGTCGGGGGACCCCGGTGCTGAAGTCTAGCACTTTGCGGCCGGCCAGCCAGCCGGAATCGGGCTTGCGAGGGTCTCAAGTCCGCTCAGAGGTGGACATGCAACGTCCGCACACTACCCCGATATCGAACCGGACTACGCCGTCGTGGCCGCCACATAGGGAATGCTGCCCACGATGACGGCAAGCTGGATCGCGTTGCACAGCATGCCGCCCCAATGCAGCCGGCGCAGCCGACGCACCGCACCGGCATCGCCGGCATCCCGGGCGTCAAGCTGGGCATCCCACGCCTGCAGAAACCAGCGGCGCGCCCAGACCGCGAAAGCCGCGATCGAACCCGTGACAATGGCGAAGGCCAGATGACCTGTCAGCGCAAAGGCCAGCGTCCCGATGGCACCGGCAATGCTCAGCATCAGAAAATGCGCGTTGAACATGCCGCGCAGCAGGCGGGCGACTTCCGGGATGTCGAGCTTCACCAGCAGAAAGGCGGGCGACGCCAGAAAAAAATAGCCCATCGGAAAAAGCAGGATGACAATGGCGGCCAAGGCAACTCCGTCTGACATGCGATCTCCCCTTCTTTTCACATCGGGCGGCAGCCTATCCGATAATGGTGCTGCTCTCTGTTTTCGACACTAGCCTTAACCGCGCTTTCCGCCAATCGAGATGAAAGCCATCAGACAGGGCTCCGGCAACGGGTTGCGCCAGCGATGCCGCGTTCCGTTTTGCACGATGCAATCGCCCTGGCGCAAATGAACCTTCTGTCCGTCGTCCAATTCCAGCGTCATCTCGCCGCGAACCACGATGCCATAATCGATGGTATCCGAGGTGTGCATGCCCGGTGCGTCGCGTTCGAAATGGTCGCCCATGCCGGGGACCTTGTCGGACAATTCTCTCAGCGCGCTCTCGAACGTGACGCCCGGCGGCGGCTTGTAGCCTTCGGGGCGCCTGGGCGGATACGAAATCAGGCGAAACATCGTGCCTTCAGGCCCGGGAAAGGCTTTCGTTCCCGTGAGCATCGGGTCCGGCTCCAGGCCGGTGAGCCCCGGCACGCCCTCCGTCATATAGAGCTCATAGAAAGTCAGTCCTGGATTGGAATCGATCTCCACCACCTTGGGCGTGACGTCGAAGGACTTGAACACCGACCTGCCGGCTTCATCGCGGCCGGTCAGCGCCCGCTTGGGGGGTGGCAGTTCGCTCGAATCCTTTGCTTCGGCGGGTTGTGACATCGTGGCCAGGGCGCCACTGCCGACCATGGCCGAAAGTGCCTGAAGCAATTGACGCCGATCTCCGCCTTCAGACCGTTTGGAAGCAAGCTCCGCGCCACCAGTGGATTTGTTCGTGCTCCGTGGCCACCAGGGCCAAGACAACCTGCCCATCCGCGTTCTCCGTTGCAACGTTCGATCAGCCCGCCGCTACCAGCAACGAATGAGCGCTACGCCGCTCGCAACTGTAGCCAGGATGAAGATATTGACCAGCCTACTTCCGGCTAGGTCAAACCCGGAAGTAACGGCGTAACGAGGCATGGCCTCTTCAATTCAGCGATGCCGATGTCATCGGTTCGGTCGCGCAAGTCCGAAAGGGCGCATGCGACGTGCAGAAGCGGTCGCCGGCAGCGGCTTCCTGACGAAATAAAAGGGTGATAGGGTCCTCTGTGAGACGCGACCTCGTCGGAAGCCGTGTACCCGCATGAAGGATCCCGCGACCAGCCCGTTTAGAGCGATGTGGCGCGTACCACCGGCACGTTGGTTGGCGGAATATCGCGTTGCGTGGCTGCGCGGCGATGTCATCGCCGGCGTAACGCTGGCGGCCTACGCGATCCCGGTCTCTCTCGCCTATGCGGGACTTGCCGGCTTGCCTCCGGAGGTCGGCGTCTACGGTTACCTGTTGGGCGGGCTCGGCTATGCCTTGCTCGGATCATCGCGCCAATTGGCAATCGGACCGACCTCCGCGATCTCGCTCATGGTTGCCGGTACTGTCGGGGAGATGGCAGCCGGGGACGCACTGCACTATGCGCAGATCGCAAGCCTCGCCGGCTTCACGGTGGCGATACTTTGTGTGATCGCGTGGCTGTTGCGACTGAGCGCGCTCGTAAAGCTGATCAGCGACAGCGTCCTGGTCGGCTTCAAGGCCGGCGCGGGCCTCACTATCGCGATGACCCAACTGCCGAGCCTGATTGGCGTGGGCGGCGGCGGACATAATTTTTTCGAGCGGGCCGCGCTACTCGCCGGGCAAATCGGCCAGGCCAACTCCCTCGTACTTGCCATCGGCGTCATCGCGATCGTGCTGCTGGTGTTCGGCGAACGCTTGCTGCCAGGCAAGCCCGTCGCGCTCGGCGTCGTTGCCCTGTCGATCGTCGCCGCCACCGTGCTTGGGCTTCCCGCGCTTGGCGTGCCCATTACCGGGAATATCCCCGCTGGCCTGCCCACCCTGGAAGGCCCTGCGCTGAGGTTGCGCGATGTCGAAGGCATTGTGCCGCTGGCCGCCGGCTGCCTGCTGCTCGCCTATATCGAAAGCGTCTCTGCGGGCCGCGCTTTCGCGGCAAAGCACGGATATCATATCGATCCGCGGCAGGAGCTTCTCGGCATCGGTGCGGCAAATCTCGCAGCGGCGCTGGGACATGGTTATCCCGTGGCGGGCGGGCTGTCGCAATCGGCCGTGAATGACAAGGCGGGGGCGCGTACACCGCTCTCCCTTGTCTTCGCTTCGGTAACACTCGCGCTGTGCTTGCTGTTTCTTACCGGACTGTTGGAAAACCTGCCGAAGGCGGTGCTGGCGGCGGTGGTGCTGACCGCGGTGTCAGGCCTCTTGGATTTTCCGGCCCTGTTCCGAATGTGGCGAATAAGCCGGCTTGACTTCTACGCCGCGGCGATCGCTCTCGGCGCCGTACTGCTTCTGGGCATCCTGCAAGGCATCCTGCTCGCTGCGGTCGCGTCTATCTTGATGCTGCTTGCCCGCTCGTCGCAGCCTCACGTTGCGTTCCTCGGCCGTATTCCCGGCACGAACAGGTATTCGGACCTCGCGCGTCATCCCGACAACGAAGTCCTGCCCGGCGTGATTGCGTTCCGTCCCGAAGCGTCGCTGATCTACGTCAACGCGGATACTGTTCTGGAATCGGTTCTGGACCGTGTTCGAGCGGTCGATGCGTCCGACGTCCGCCTGGTAATCTGCGATCTCTCCGCTTCACCCTATGTCGATCTCGGTGGCTCCCGCATGCTGCACGAACTGCACGGCGAACTTGCCGCACGGGGCGCCGTATTGCGCATCGTCGGGGCGCACGGATGGGCGCGGGATTTGTTGCGAGCCGACGGCATAGCCGAAAAGGTCGGAGGGTTGGATAGGGTAGCGACGCTCGACGGTCTGCTCGGTGTTGACGACCGCTAGATCGACTGCCAAGCTGCCGCAGAGGTATGTTTGATCGATTGACCGAAAGAAGCATTGATCTAAGTCACGGCACCGAAACTTGCAGATATGCTACCATCGACTGAGGATTTCATGATGAAGATCGCCAGGACGGGTTAAGCGCGCGGTGGCGATTATTGAGCGCGGCCATGCGCAACGGGAAAACCGAAGTTCAAATAATTCGTGCTCCGAACGATTTCTGCACCGATCATGGGCGCGCCATCAATCAGGCGGAACCGGGTTGGGAACGTACCCTAAAGGGGGTGCCTAAGGAGTTCTATGATGCTTGGGCCAGGCATTTCCAGACTGATGGAGAGCCTAGGATAGCGCATGTACCGCACGCAGGACCATCCTGCTCCTCAAACAAAAGGGGTTAGACATGTCACAGTCAGAGATCCAACAGCGCAGCTCGGATTCCACACAAGAGCTTGGAGACGAGACCTTCATGTCGGCTGCGGAGTTGCGCAACTACGTGATGCAGACCGAGATGGCCAAGGCGTCGAAAGACGTCGGTTCGGATCTAGCCGAAAAGGCGCGCAGGGATCTCATCAAGTCGTTGCTGGAACCAGTCGTAGTCACGCCCGAAAAGATTGCCGAGGTAAAGCGGCGGGTGCTCGGCCAACTCAGGACCGCTGCAGTAAAAGGCAACAAAGAAGTTTTGGTCATGCGTTTCCCAAATGCGTTGTGCTCGGATAAAGGGCGTGCGCTCAATAATCTGGAAAAAGGATGGCCGAGCACCTTGCTTGGGAGGCCTCTGCAGGCCTTTGAGTTCTGGCGCGACCACCTGCAGCCTCAGGGCTACGGCCTGAAGGCAATGATCGTGGATTGGCCGCAGGGCCTTCCGGGAGATATTGGCTTTTTCCTCACTTGGGAAAACACGAAGCGTTGACGGCTGGCGGGGAGACTGCAGCATGAACCAGGTAGCTAACAAGAAACGCAAGGGTGAGGAGATCGAGGTTCCGGCGCTCAAGCGCAAGGAGTACGAGCAGAAGTTGCGCAAGCTGGACGTTGAGCTCGTCAAGCTTCAGGAATGGGTGAAGAGCGAGGGCAAGAAGGTGTGCGTGATTTTCGAGGGACGAGATGGCGCCGGCAAAGGTGGTGTCATCAAGGCGATGACCGCAAGAGTCAGCCCGCGCATTTTCCGCGTCGTTGCCTTGGCCGCCCCGACCGAGCGCGAGAAGTCGCAAATGTATATTCAGCGATACTTGCCGCATCTTCCTGCCGGGGGCGAGATCGTGATTTTCGACCGCAGTTGGTACAATCGCGCCGGGGTCGAACGGGTCATGGGCTTTTGCACGGAGGATCAGGCCAAGGGTTTCCTGAGAGTGGTCCCTAACGTCGAAAAGGCCATAATCGAATCGGGGATTATACTTCTCAAGTACTGGCTCGAGGTAAGTCCGGAGGAGCAAACTAACCGGCTGACCGCGCGGATCGACGACAAGCGAAAGATCTGGAAGCTGTCCCAGATGGACGTGGATTCCTATACGCGATGGGATGACTACACGCGAGCACGCGACGACATGTTCCAGACGACCGACACCGCGTGGGCGCCATGGTTTATCGCTCGATCCGACGACAAGAGACAGGCGCGACTCAATATCATTACGCACCTGCTCTCAAGCATTCCCTACAAGAAAGTGCCCCGAGGGGATGTCAAGTTGCCGAAACGCAATGTTGCTCGCAGCAAGCCGCTTCACGATTCTCTGAGAATCGTTCCGGAGGCAGACTTGTGAATGCGCGTCCGGCACGACGAAAAAGAGTTCGCGCTGCGGAGGGTTAGGATAGAGAATCCGAGCCGGTGCCGTTGACGGGCAGGAATTTCGTTCCGCGCCGCCTGATTTGCCCGACAGGCAAATCAAGCGGCATCCCGCTTCGCTCCTGCAACTGGCCTACCCCAAAATCCATTGCGCGAAAACCGGGATTTGATCAGGCATTTCAACGTGATTTGGGTGGTCCAGTCTCTCCAGCAAAAATATATAGCTTCCTCATCACCCCCAATCAGTGATTTTTTACGGGCTGTCCCGTCTCGACAAGAGGGGCGTATCGCGATCGTCACGAACGCGAGGCGGGATGCGATGGACGCAAGAGGCGCGCAAGACGAAGGCGCCCGACGCGTACGGCGAAGTCGTGTGGTCCTGACGCCGCGGTGCTGGCGTCAAGTTGGCGGTTGGGAAGCAAAATGCTTCTGAGGGGCGACGGTGGCAAAAGAGCCGTTCACCGGGGAGCAACTGTGTTGATGTAGCCCTGTGATCGGCTGGCCTCAAGGCTGGCGCTGCGCGCCACCGCCTCCGGCGGCTGACGGCCTTGACCCCATCCGCTCACCGGTCTTCAGGCTGGGCATGCGCTCGGCGGAAGCCGAGCGGAGTCGCTCACTTTGTAGCGGTTGGCGTCCCATTTTTGACGTCGCGCGATCATGGTGTTGAGGATGACGATGAGCTTGCGCATGCAGGCGGTGAGCGCAACCTTCGGCTCCTTTCCCTTGGCGATCAGGCGGTCATAGAACGCCTTGAGCACGGGGTTGTGCCGGGTCGCAGCTCCCATGCAAGGCATGTAGAAGAGGTTGCGGGCCCTTCGGCGCCCGCCCTTGATGTGGCGGTTGCCCCGCCGTTGGCCACTATCGTCATCGTAAGGTGCTACCCCCAACAAGGCCGCGACGATATTGTCGTTCACCTGGCCCAGTTCCGGCATCGTCGCGATCAGTCCGGCGGACGTGATCTTGCCAAGTCCCGGCACGCTCTCGATGATCTCGGCGAGCTCGGCAAAATGCGGTGTCGCTTTGACCTGGGCTGCGATCGCAGTCTCGAGCTTGACGACTTCGACGGCAATCTTCTTCAAGAGCCGCGCCTGCATTTTCTGCACGACATCCGGCACGGAATGCTCGCCACTGTTTTTCAAGCTCGTCTGCAGATCTAGCAGTCCTTGGCGTGCATTGACGATCTTGACCAACCTCTCGCGTGCCGCGTCGTAGGCTTGGCCCGGTGCTTCGGTGAAGGTCTCGGCGAACCAGGCGATCATCTCCGCATCGATCGGATCGTTCTTGGCGAGGCGTCCGGCCGAGCGGGCGAAGCTGCGCACCCGCTTCGGGTCGACGATCCGGACTTCGATGCGGGCCTCGCGCAGCGCCTTGGCCCAGTCCTGCTCATAACCGCCGGAAGCCTCCATGGCCGCCTTGCCGACCCTGTGTTTGCGAAGCCAGCGGATCAGCGCGCGCCGCCCCTCCGCGGTACTGGAGAACGTCTGCCGTTGAGACAGCGAGCGAATGCACGCATCCACCTTGTCCTTGGCCACATCAATACCGACGACAACGACCTCACTTTGTGCCATCATCCACTCCCTTCCTTGCTCGGTTCGGGCTCGAAGCCCGTGCAACTGTTCGGGTTGAGGAAGACACCGGATCTGTCCCTCGCTCCCCGACAGGCTCTCGGCCTTTGAGCACGAACGGGATCAGATCCAGCGACGGGCGGTTGGTCAGAACCGCCCGTTCGCACATTCTGGCAGATTTTGCGGACACAAGAGCTCGAAGTAAGCCGTAAAGCCATTGCGCAGGGAAGGCCGGAGTGTTTCCGCTGAACCTGTATGCTCGTGTGCGCGTTTTCTGTGCGCTATTGCACACGAGACCGCGGGTGCAGCGCGCACCCGGTCTTCCCTGCGCCCTCTGTTTTCGAGGGTGACGCTGGCAAGCCTCGGACGCAGCGCAATCGCGCCGCGAGAATGCGACACCGCATATTCCACCGTCATCGCCCGCGAAGGCGGGCGATCCAGTATTCCAGAGGCAGCAGTGATAGAACCGATAAGCCGCGGCGTACTGGATACCCCGCCTTCGCGGGGCATGACGGTTCAGTGGCGCGTCGGTATTTCATCGTCATTGCTGACGAAGCGAAGTCTCGTAGCCCGGATGAGCGCAGCGACATCCGGGGCCACTCTCACACTGCATATTCCACCGTCATCGCCCGCGAAGGCGGGCGATCCAGTATCCCAGAGACGCCGTTGATTGAATCGAGCAGCCGCGGCGTACTGGATACCCCGCCTTCGCGGGGTATGACGGTTCAGTGGCGCGTCGGTATTTCATCGTCATTGCTGACGAAGCGAAGTCTCGTAGCCCGGATGAGCGCAGCGACATCCGGGGCCACTCTCACACTGCATATTCCACCGTCATCGCCCGCGAAGGCGGGCGATCCAGTATTCCAGAGGCAGCAGTGATAGAACCGATAAGCCGCGGCGTACTGGATACCCCGCCTTCGCGGGGTATGACGGTTCAGTGGCGCGTCGGTATTTCATCGTCATTGCTGACGAAGCGAAGTCTCGTAGCCCGGATGAGCGCAGCGACATCCGGGGCCACTCTCACACCGCCCCGGATGTCGCTGCGCTCATCCGGGCTACGAAGCGCTCGGGCGGTTGGACTCGATGAACTCCGCCAGCACGCGCCAGCGGAACAGCGGCGAGTTCGGCGGCGGCGAAAGTTCGGGCGTCCAGCCGGTGAGTTTTTCCAGCGCGTAGGTATCCATCACCGTCCCGCGCCACACGCGCTCGACCCGTTCGAGCGGCTGCCGCTTCGCGGTGGTGAGATCCCACAACGGCAGGCGATTGTCCGGCTCGCGCGCGACATAGAGGCCGGGCTGGTCCCTGATCAGGTCCATGCCGGGATCGCCAAAACCCTGGAATCTTCCGCGCTCGTTGATCTGGATGACGGGCACGCGGCCGTTGAAATACCAGCGCAGCATCGCGTAGGTGCGATAATCCGAGGTGGCGATCCAGGTCGCGCCGGTCTGCTGCAATTGAATGCGCGCGCGCGCCGCGACCTGTTCGTAGCCGGCCTCGCCGCCGATCGGATCGGTCCTGCCGATCAGGTTCCAGGGCGCTGCGACGTAATACAGAAACACGGCGACGACGAAGGCGATGCCGGAGACGACCGCGACCCGCGCCCACCAGAACGACGATTTGACGATCCAGTCCGGCCAGCCCTCGCGCGAAAGCAGTGTGAGGTTGATCGCAGTGGCGGCAAAGCCTGCGGGCCACAGGAACATCGGCCAGGTGTCGCCGACCCGCAGCGTCAGCGACTTCCAGACGAAGTAGCCGAACGGCACCAACACGGCGGTCGACAGCAGGATGGCGATGGGTTCGCGGGTGCGATAGCCGCGCCACGCCGTCAACGTCACGCCCGACAGCACGACCGGCAGCAACACGAACCCGACGAGGCCGAATTGCATTCCGATGAATTCGCCGACCGTGCGGAACGACAATGGATGGGTTGCGACGGCGCGGACGAACTGAAAGCGGAACGCGGCCCAGTCGTGCTGCACGTTCCAGATCAAGACCGGCGAGAACACCACCACCACGATCAGCGCCGCCAGCCACGGATACGGACTGAGCAGCCAGCGCCTGCGCCAGTCCGGCACCATCGCAAACGCGATCACCGCCGGCAACAGCATGATCGCGGTGAACTTGGACAGCATCGCCATTCCGGCGAAAAGACCCGCGGCGAGCCACCAGCGCGGATTGCCGCTCGCGTGCAACCGCACCAGCGCCCACAGCATCGCGACCGCAAACGGGATCATCGCCGTGTCGGGCGCGACCTTCGCCATCAGCAGCCCGTAGTACAGCGCCGCTTCCGGCATCAGCACCGCGAACACGACGGCGCGAACATCGTGCGTCACGCGCCGGACGATATCGGCGAGCAGCAATTGCGTGACCAGCATCGCGACGATGCCGCCAAAGCGAACGCCGAGATTGGTGTCGCCGAAGATCGCGGTGCCGAACCGGATCGACCAGGCGATCCCGGGCGGATGATCGAGGAAGGAGAGCACGCTCTCCTTCGACCAGGTCCAATAATAGGCCTCGTCGGTGCGCAGTTCGAGCACGCCGGCATAGACCAGCCGCATCGCCGTCAGCGCCGCGATCAGCAGCACGACCGCAAGCCATGGCGGCGCCGGTTTGATCTCGCTGCTATCGGGCGGGGATATCGTCACGGCGCTTTCTCCTCGACTGGTCAGGAGGTGTCAACGTGCTGCCGAGGAAAAAAGTTTATCGTCGTCCCTGCCTAGTGCGCGATTGCGCACGGGCGCAGGGACCCATATGCCGCGGCCTCTCGATTTTGAGCGGTCGGAGTTGATACCTTCCGCAAACAGCCGGCAGCGGTGGTTATGGGTCCCTGCGCTCGCAGGGACGACGGTGGATGGTGTTCACCGCGGGAATAAAACGCTACTATCGCCGATAATTGTTGAATGGATCGCATGGCCTCCCTGTCCCGAGAACAGTTCACGGCATTCGTGCGCAGCATCAGCGTCCGGCAAGTTCGCCTTGTCAGCGGCCTGGTGCTGTTTGCCTACCTGCTCAGCCATTTTCTCAATCACGCGCTCGGCAATGTCTCGATGGAGGCGCTGGCGACCGGCGTCTACTTCCACACCCTGTTCTGGCAATTCCTGCCCATCACGATGCTGTTCTACGCCGCCTGCCTGGTGCACACCGCGCTCGGCATCTGGGCGCTGTACGAACGCCGGCAGTTCCGCTGGAAGGCGATCGAGCCGCTTCAGCTTCTCCTTGGCCTCAGCATTCCCGTGCTCGTGATCGCGCACATCATCGGCGTCAGGCTCGGCCAGACGCTGTACGGACATGAAAGGCTCTATCCGCAAGTGCTTTTTCTCTACTGGATCTGGGCGCCGTGGCGGATCTGGATGATGCTCGCGGTCATGACCGTAGCCTGGGTCCACGGCTGCATCGGGCTTCACTTCTGGCTCCGCATGAAGGCGTTCTACAAACGCGCGGCGCCGTTCCTGCTTGCCGCAGCCGTACTGATTCCGACGCTTTCGATGCTGGGCTTCTACCAGGGCGGACGCATCGTCATCGACAACGACAGCGTCGAATGGCGCGCGGAAAACCTGACGCAGCGCCAGGTTGGGACACGCGCGGAAGCACAAGTGCTCGATCGCGTCACGGATTATTTCCTGTTCGGCTATTTCGGCCTGATCGGCATAGCGTTGCTGGCCAGGGGCGCCCGCACCATCAACGAGCGCCGCCGCGGCATGATCAATCTGTCCTACGGCAACGGCCGTACGGTCCGCGTCCCCAAGGGCCTCAGCGTGCTCGAGGCCAGCCTGCGCCACAACGTGCCGCACGCCAGCGTCTGCGGCGGCCGCGCCCGCTGCTCCACCTGTCGCATCCGCATCATCGGCGACCACAGCGCCCTTCCCGAACCGTCGCAGCGCGAGGCTTTCGTGCTCGGCCGGGTCGGCGCGTCGGATCCGTCGATCCGCCTCGCCTGCCAGTTGCGGCCGGCCTGCGATCTCTCGTTCTTCCAGTTGTTCCTGCCGCACACGACGTCCGCCGATGGCCACGAGTTCGAATCCGACGCGGATCGGCCAGGAGCGCTATCTCGTCAGCCTGTTCGTGGACATGCGCGGCTCGACCAAGCTTGCGGAGAAACGCCTGCCGTTCGACACCGTGTTCATCGTCAACCGGTTCCTCGGCGCGGTGTCGCAGGCGGTGATCGAAAGCGGCGGCAGGCCGAACCAGTTCGTCGGCGACGGCATGCTGGCGCTGTTCGGGCTCGCGAGCGGCCGGCGGCAGGCTTGCCGTCAGGCGCTGAAGGCGGCGGCGCTGATCGCCGCCAATGTCGACGAGCTGAATAAATTTCTCGAGCACGATCTGCGCGAGCCGCTTCGCTTCGGCATCGGCATCAATGGCGGCGAAGTGATCGTCGGCGACATCGGCTACCGCGATCACATGGTGTTCACCGCGCTCGGCGATCCCGTCAATGTCGCGGCGCGGCTGCAGGACATGACCAAGAGCCTTGCCTGCGAGGCCGTCATCTCGGATGAGGTTCGCGCCACCGCGGGGCTCGATGCCGACGCCCTGCCGCAGCAGGAGGTCGCGATCCGCGGACGCAACGAAACGATGGTGGTGCGCACCGTGACGGATACGCGCATCCTGTCGGCGCTGGTTAACGAAGAGCAAAGTGCTGCAGCCTGAAACCGCTTCGCCAGCAGTGGTTCGAAGCGTATGTGTTGTTTTTCACACCTGAATAATCGTTCAGAAAATTGTCGGCGAACGCGGCGCCGCGTCCTCGAACCCGCTCTCTTGGGCATGCGACTGATTGGCGATGGGTAGGACTGAAACGATCAACCCGCGCCGAGACGAAAACGATCGAGGCGCACAGTCAAGGAGAACGACCATGTTTCGCAAAGTAACCCTCGCCCTCGTTGCCGCCGCTTCGCTTGGCGCCATGGCACTGGCCCCGAGCACGGCTTCGGCCGGCGGCGTGTTCTGGCCGAAGTACCCGCATCACCACCACCACCACTGGGGCCATGGTCATGGCTTCGGCGTCGGCTTCGTCGACAGCGGTTACAGCGACTGCTACGTGACCCGCCGCGTGCTGACGCCCTATGGCTATCGCTGGCGGACCGTGAACATTTGCTACTGATCCAGTTGGTTCGGCTCAAGCTCCGGTCGCGCAACGCGGCCGGAGTCTTGTCGCAACGCTGCGTCGCGCGTCTCACCATCTGATCGCGAACTATCGAGAGCGCTCGCGCGATTGGCGAAACCGCGCGGGAAACATCCGGCCCCGCGTGGGCGGTCAGGCCGGACAAAAGCAACCGGTTCGGACCCTTTCCGCGCCCCCGATGGACTGTTCGCGGGCAGCGGAGGCCGCGCCCGAATTTCGAACCTCCCGCGCCCGGCCCTGGTCAAATCAGCGCGAAATCGGCAAAAAGGCGGAAAATAGTTCCAATTTGGCACATTTTTGCCAATTCGGCCGTTCCGTTTGCGCTACCCAGCCTGCCCCAACCCGCGTATCCTTTCGTTTCGGGCATGCCGGTATGTGCGGGGACCAGCGGCTCGTTTTGTTTTGTTAATTCCGCGGAGACGACGTGAATGGCTAAAGGTACGGTAAAGTGGTTCAACCCGACCAAGGGATACGGGTTCATCCAACCCTCGAATGGCGGCAAGGACGTGTTCGTTCATATTTCGGCAGTTGAGAAAGCTGGTCTTTCGACACTCAATGAAGGGCAGACCGTCGAATACGAAGAGATTGCCAACCGCGGCAAGACCTCGGCCGAAAACCTCAAGGTCTAGTGCTACACGCGATCGGCAACGGCCCACTCTCGGACCTGATCCGGGAGTCGAGCTGAAAAAAACTTTCACAAAAACTGTGAGCGTTCGGCGGAGCGGGCACCCGCTTCGGCATGCACGAATATCAAAACGTGTATTAGACCGACCGCTCAATCTTCCTTGACCCATTTCTGAACCGTCATCACGTCGGGTGGCTGCAGATAGCCCCGCGGCCAGAGATCGACGACCCATTCGACCTTGGTGGCGCGCTCGACCAATACGGCTGTGTTGTGCGGCGTCTGCAACACCAGCGTATTGCCGCGATAATGCGGATCGCCGATGGCATGATGTTTCAAAAGGCCCCACTCCTGCAGCACCAGCAGCAGGCTGGTGGTGTTGCGGGTGGTGTCCCAGCAATCGTAATTGTGTTTGTCGTCGAAATAGCGGAAATCCGCCTTCGCGACGCGCTTGTTGGTGCCGAGAATCGGCCCCATGCGGCGGTCGAACCACACCACTACCTTCTGCACCGCGGCGCGCTCGGCCGCAGCCGAGGCGCGTCCGGCCGCCATGATTTGCGTGATCGCGCTGCGATCGGCGGCCGTGAAATCCAGGATCTCGCGGCGCCGGCAGACAAAGCCGTAGCAGACGGTCATCGAATTGGCTGACGGCGGATAGATCGACACCGAGCTGTAGAGGTAAGCGATCGCCGAACTCAACTCGACCGCCTTCGCCGGGACGGCGCCGAAAAGTGCTGCGACGACAACGCCGAGCACAGCCGCGAACTTCGCTCGCAGCTGACTTCCCAGTATCGACCGACCGGCGTGTCTCATGATCCTGCAATTCCAAGCCTCGGGCACTTGAGAATTAGCGTGGCGCTTTCGCACTGCCAATATCCAAGCCCGCGATCTGTGGATCGCGCTGCAGAATTCGGCCCGATGTGTTTTCCTTGCGCCACAGTCGGTTCCCGCCGGCCTAGCCGACCGGCAGCGGCGCATCGCGCTTGACCTCTTCCATGACGGCGTAGGTCCGCGTCTCGCGCACCCCCGGCAGGGCCAGCAGGCTTTCGCCGAGGAACCGGCGATAGGCTGTCATGTCGGCGACCCGGGCCTTCACCAGGTAGTCGAAGCCCCCCGCCACCATGTGGCACTCCAGCACTTCCGGGGCCGTTTGAACCGCCTTGGCGAACCGCTCGAACACGTCGGGCGTGGTCTTGTCGAGCATCACCTCGACGAACACCAGAAGGCCGAGGCCCAGCCGGTGCGGGTTGAGCCGGGCGCCGTAGCCCTCGACAAAGCCGTCGCGCTGCAGCCGTTTCAACCGCTCGCCCACCGAGGTGGGCGACAGCCCGATCCGCTCCGCCAATTCGACATTGGCGATTCGGCCATCCGCTTGAAGGATGGAGAGGATTTTGCGGTCTATCTTGTCAATTTCCGTCATTTATCCGGCATACATTACCTTGATCGGCATTTTCTAAGGTAAAATGACGTACTTGTCTATCGAACTACGGTTTGAGTGGAATTAAAGTTGGCGAAAGCCGAGAGAATTCCCATGCCGATCCAGCCATCCGAGCTTCCGTCGCTTTCAGCGCCCCCTACGCACCCGATGATCGTGCGATAGCCACCCGCCTGCTCCCGGCCGCGTGGCTGAGTCCGGCGCAGGAAGCGCGCATCGATCGCACCGCGACGCGGCTGATCGAAGCCATCCGCGCCAATGACGATCCGCTCGGCGGGGTGGAAGACATGCTGCGGGAATTCGCGCTGTCGACCAAGGAGGGGCTGGCGTTGATGGTGCTGGCGGAAGCGCTGCTCCGGGTTCCGGACGCCCGCACCGCCGACCAGTTCATCGAAGACAAGCTCGGCCAGGGCGACTTCGTCCATCACGAGACACGATCGAGCGCGTTCCTGGTGAACGCCTCGGCATGGGCGCTCGGCATGTCGGCGCGCGTGATCCAGCCCGGCGAGACCCCGCAGGGCACCATCGGGCGGCTGACCAAGCGGCTGGGCGCGCCCGCGGTGCGGGCGGCGACGCGGCAGGCGATGCGCTTGATGGGCAATCATTTCGTACTCGGCGAGACCATCGAGGCCGCATTGTCACGAGCGAAGCCACATTCATCGCGCCATCAACGATATTCCTTCGACATGCTCGGCGAAGGCGCGCGCACCGCTGAGGATGCCGCGCGCTATTTCAATTCCTATGCAAGCGCGATCGAAGCGATCGGCCGCGCCGCCGATGACCGTCCCCTGCCCCACCGGCCCGGCATCTCGGTCAAGCTGTCGGCATTGCATCCGCGCTTCGAGGCGGTGAGCCGCGAGCGCGTGATGACCGAACTGGTCCCGCGCCTGATCGATCTCGCGCGGCAAGCCAAGGCGCATGATCTGAATTTCACGGTCGATGCCGAGGAAGCGGACCGGCTGGAACTGTCGCTCGACGTGATATCGGCAGCCTTCAGCGATCCATCGTTGGCCGGCTGGGACGGCTTCGGCCTTGCGATCCAGGCCTATCAGAAGCGTGCCTCCGACGTGATCGATTACATCGACGGTCTCGCTCGCAGCCTCGACCGCAAAATGATGGTGCGGCTGGTGAAGGGCGCCTATTGGGACACCGAGGTCAAGCGCGCACAGGAGCGCGGGCTCGACGGCTATCCGGTATTTACCCGCAAGGCGATGACGGACCTGAACTACGTCGCCTGCGCGCAACAATTGCTGGCGCTGCGGCCGCGGATCTTTCCGCAGTTCGCCACCCACAATGCGCTGACGGTCGCAACCATCCTCGAACTGGCAAAAGGCGAAGCGAGCGGATTCGAATTCCAGCGCCTGCATGGCATGGGCGAGGCGCTGTATGCAAAGCTCGGCGAAGATCGCCCCGACATCGCCCATCGCACCTACGCACCGGTCGGCAGTCACCGCGATCTCCTCGCCTATCTGGTGCGGCGGCTGCTCGAGAATGGCGCCAATTCATCCTTTGTCGCGCTCGCCGCGGACGAGGCGGTACCGGTTTCGCAATTGCTGCAGCGGCCGGCCGACATCATCGGAAACGCAGAAAATGCCGGGCATGCGAACATCCCGTTGCCGCGTGACCTCTACCGGCCGCGGCGCAAGAACTCTCGGGGCATCGAATTCGGCGAACGCGCGGCGTTGAAGCAACTCGTCTCGGCAGTAGCGGCACTACCCGCGGCGGGAAGCCTCACCGAGGCGACGGAGACAGCAGCGAATGCGGCGATCTCGGCCGCGCGCGCCGGCTTCAAGCATTGGAGCAGGACGCCGGCCGGCACGCGCGCAGCCACTCTGGAAAAGGCCGCCGATCTGCTGGAAGGGCGCGCGGCGCATTTCATCGCGCTGCTGCAGCGCGAGGGCGGCAAGACGCTGGACGACGCGGTTTCGGAAGTCCGCGAGGCCGTGGATTTCTGCCGCTACTACGCCGCCGAGGGACGCGCGCTGTTCGGAGAGGGCAAGGCGATGCCGGGGCCGACCGGCGAGAGCAACGTGCTTTGCCTGCGCGGCCGTGGCGTCTTCGTCGCGATCTCGCCGTGGAATTTTCCGCTGGCGATTTTTCTGGGGCAAGTCACCGCGGGATTGATGGCCGGCAACGCCGTCGTTGCGAAACCGGCCGAACAGACGCCGCTGATTGCCGCAGAGGCCGTGCGGTTGTTGCATGAAGCCGGCGTGCCGGCATCGGCGCTGCATCTGGTGGCAGGCGACGGACGGATCGGCGCCGTGCTGGTCGCGCATCCCGACATCGCCGGTGTGGTCTTCACCGGCTCGACCGAAGTCGCGCGAACCATCAACCGCGCGCTCGCCGCCAAGGACGGGCCGATCGTGCCGTTGATCGCGGAAACCGGCGGCATCAATGCGATGATCGTCGACGCCACCGCCCTGCCCGAGCAAGTCGCCGACGATGTCGTGACCTCGGCGTTCCGCTCCGCCGGCCAGCGCTGCTCGGCGCTGCGGCTGCTGTTCGTCCAGGACGACGTCGCCGACCGCATGATCGAGATGATCGCGGGCGCGGCGCGCGAACTTGTCGTCGGCGATCCCAGCGATCCCGCCACGCATATCGGCCCGGTGATCGATGCCGAGGCCAAACAGCGGCTGGACGCGCACATCGCGCACATGAAGAAGGAAGCACGAGTGCATTTTGCCGGCACCGCGCCAAACGGCAATTATGTCGCGCCGCATATTTTCGAGTTGTCAGATGCCGGCCAGCTCGCGGAAGAAGTGTTCGGCCCGGTACTGCACGTGGTCCGATACAGCGCCGACCGGTTCGACCATGTGCTGCAGTCGATCGAACGCTCGGGCTACGGGCTGACGCTCGGCATCCACTCCCGGATCGACGATACGGTGGAGGATACGATCGAACGGCTGCAAGTCGGCAACATCTACGTCAACCGCAACATGATCGGCGCCGTCGTCGGCGTGCAGCCGTTCGGCGGCCACGGTCTGTCCGGCACCGGACCGAAGGCCGGCGGGCCGCATTATCTGCCGCGCTTCGCCACCGAACAGACCGTGACGGTAAATACCGCCGCGGCAGGCGGGAATGCAGCTCTGATGTCCGGCGGGGAGTAGTTGCATCGCCCCTCCAACATGGTCCAAATGGCGTTTGAACGGGATCGCCCCTGGCGATATCTCGACAAGACCAATAAACGGCACGGAGCGGCGCCACGATGGAAAAGGGTATTTTTGAAGGCCTGAAAGTTCTGGATTGCGCGAGCTTCATCGCAGCGCCCGCCGCCGCCACCGTGCTGTCGGATTTTGGCGCCGACGTCATCAAGATCGAACCGCCCGGCGCCGGCGACCCCTATCGCAACCTGCCGAACCTGCCCGGCTATCCCCACAGCGAACATAATTTCGCGTGGATGCTGGAAGCCCGCAACAAGAAGAGCCTCGCGCTCGATCTCTCGAAGCCCGAGGGCCAGGCGGTGCTGCACCGGCTCGCCGCGCAGGCCGACGTGTTCATCACCAATTATCCGCCGCAGGTGCGCGAGCGGCTCGGCATCACGCACGCTCATCTGGCGCCACAGAATGAACGCCTGATCTACGCTTCGTTCACCGGCTATGGCGAAAAGGGCGAGGAAGCCAACAAGCCGGGCTTCGATAGCAACGCCTATTGGGCGCGCTCCGGCCTGATGGATCTGGTGCGCGCGGACGAGCACACCACGCCGGCGCGGTCGATCGCCGGCATGGGCGACCACCCCTGCGCGATGGCGTTTTACGGCGCGATCGTCACCGCACTCTACAAGCGCGAGCGCACCGGCAAGGGCTCGCATGTCAGTTCCAACCTGATGGCCAACGGCGTCTGGGCCGCTTCGGTGCTGGCGCAGGCCAAACTGGTCGGCGCGAAGTTCGGCGAGCGCCGCCCGCGCGAACGCGCGCTGAACGCCGTCACCAACCATTACCAGTGCAAGGACGGACGCTGGCTGATCCTGTCGCTGCTCAATGAGGATCGGCAATGGCCGACGCTGGCGCGCTGCCTCGGGCGCGAAGATCTCGTCACCGATCCCCGCTTCGAGACCAAGAAGGAGCGCCACGCGCGGTCGCTGGAGCTAATCAGGATTTTTGACGAGACCTTTGCGACCAAAGACCTCGCCGAATGGCGCAAGATCCTCGACGGCAACGGCCTGGTGTTCGGCGTGGTCGGCATCCTCGACGATATTCCAAACGACAGGCAGATGATCGAGAACGAGGTGCTGGTGCCGTTCGAGAACGATACCATGATGACGATCTCCAGCCCGATCTGGGTGGACGGCAGCAAAAAGGTTCAGCCGCGCAAGCCGCCCGGCCTCGGCGAGCACAGCGACGAAATCCTTCGCAACGCCGGCTATGACGAAGCGGCGATCGGAAAACTGCGCGCGGCCGGCGCGGTGGCGTAAAGCGAGATAGCCATGCCCACCTATCGCCTGCACTACTTTCCCGAATCCGGGAACAGCTACAAGCTCGCGCTCATGCTCACGCTGTGCGGAGAGCGCTTCGAGCCTGTATGGACTGACTTCGGCGGCGGCGTCACTCGAACGCCGGAATGGCGGCGCGACGTCAACGAGATGGGCGAAATTCCAGTGCTCGAAGTGGATGGCGAACGCCTGACCCAGACCGCGCCGATCCTGTTGAAGCTCGCCAAGCAATTCGGCCGGTTCGGCGGCGAGACGGAACAAGAACAGTTCGAGATGCTGCGCTGGCTGTTCTGGGACAACCACAAGCTCACCGGTTACATGGCGACCTATCGCTATAACCGGACCTTCACGCCGTCACCGGACGAGCACGTGCAAAAGTATTTCCGCAAGCGGCTCGACGATTTCCTGTCCATCCTCGAACAGCACATGCAAAAGAATTCATTCGCCATCGGCGCGCGGCCGACGGTGGCCGATATTTCGATGATGGCCTATCTGCATTATCCCGCCGACGAGACCGGATACGACTGGGCGGCGAGCCACCCCGCGATCCACGCCTGGCTTGGGCGCATGGCGCAATTGCCTGGCTGGAAATCGGCCTACGATCTGTTACCCGGCAAGCGGCTGACGCATTACGCCAAGTAACAGCTGATGCGTCGTCCGTTCAGCGGTTGAACCACGCCCAGGCGATCCCGAGCACGATCACGCCGGCGATGACGGCGACCGCTATCGCCCACACGCTGACGCGGACGTCTCCAACCGTCTGCCGATCCGCCTCGTTCTCCGCAATCTCGCGGTTCCGCTGCTTGTCGTGGTCGGAAGAGCTCATCGCCGATCTCCGCTCAGCTTGCTGCTGCCAACACCTAGCACAGTCCACGGACGGCTTTAGCGGTTTCTGACAAAGCACATGCCCATACGCGAGGTCTTGCCGGCTGCCTGACAGGCCAGCCCCTCGGCGCAGTTCCAGTCGCGGAAACTTCCATCATTGCTGGCAGCCTGCTTGCCTTGCACATAACAATGCGCACCCCACCCGTCATAATATCCTGACCCGGCGAGTTCGGTGCTGCCGCGCAATTGCGGGCGGCTGGCAAATCCCCGAGAATAATCCGGCGCCCTTCCGTCACGCAGGGCAGTGAGAATATCGCGGCGGCGGATCTGGTCGCCGAAGAAGTGCGGCGAGGCTGGAACCACGGTTGTATTGGAGGGTTTTGCTGCCATCCAGTCGACGCCGGGGAAATGAAAGCCGCCGATGCCGCGCGTCTGGTGGCAGCCCGAGCAGGTCACGTCGTTGAGCCGACGCTCGAAGCCGCCGAGCGAGCGGATGTTCTGCAGCTTCACGCCACTTGCTGCCGCCTTCTTCAAGGCTGCGACGATTTCAGTCTCGCTGAACGCTGCGCCCTCGCCTTGCACGAGGCCGAATTCCGGCTGCAGGTCCGATGGATCGAATCCGGCCGGCGTCGGCGCAACCGCGCCATTGGCGAGAAATTTTTCCGGGATCAGCACGGTGCCGCGGTCGAACTCGGCGAGATTGACGGGATCGAGCAGCCATGCCCGGAACTCGCGCTTCAGGCTGTCGTCGGCCAGGAGGCGCGCGCGGTCGATCTGGTTTTCCATCGGCGCTTCCGCGAACACGCGGGCCTGCCGGTCGTAGCGAAACACCTTCAGGAGATAGTCAGTGCGGAAATCGCGAACGGCGGATTTCGGCGCATGGGCGATCTGCAGATTGGTCTCGATGCGGTCGATGTTGTCATATCCGAGTAAAGCAAGCGGGCCGTCGTTCGCCTGCAGTTGCTCATTGAGGAGCGCACCGGACGAGAGCCAACGGTTTGCGATTTCGGAGCATGTGACCTCGCGGCCGTTGCGATCGGCCTTTGCCTTCAGCACGAGGTTCAGCGTCATCGGCAACCGCTGCGCTGACGCGTTGTCGCCGGTGTCCGGGGTGTTCAGCCGCGTCAAGCGGTAGATCAGGCGGACCTCGCCGCAGTCTGCGCGGAGACATAGGCGCGGTCCATACGATTGACGATGCCCGCCAGCACGAACCGTGTCTGCGTTGAATAAAGCTGCGCCCGGTCGAACAGCTGGAAATCGAAGCCTTCGCCGACGCCGACGGTCTCCCTGGGCAGGCTCGCTTTGTGCCTGATAATATAACGCTCGAACTCGCCGTCGATCGCCTGCCGGACCGGCGTCATCGCCGGCAAGGCGAATAATTCGCTGTTTGAAAGCGGGGCATCCGCCGATCGCTCGGGCAGCAGCATGCGGTCGAGGCGAAACCGCCCGCCATCAAGCTCGCGCAGCGTCGCGGGATCGGTGATGGCGGTCCCGCGTTCCAGCGCCGCCGCGGTCTCAACAGCGCGCGCCGCGGATACAGCGCCGAGAAGCAGGATGAAGGCGATCAGAAAAATGCGCACGCGAAGCCATGTCCTGACGAATGCCGAAAGCCCGCGACGCCGTTTGGAGGCGTCCGCCACAGCAAGTTATCTTCAGGAAATTAGCCGAAAAGCGGCCCGACTGTCTCGCGACAATCGGGACGCGCTTTCACGTCAGAGTGAGGGAATATTCTTAGGCCTGGCGCTTCGCCAAACCACGCTTTGGCGGATCGTGCGCTTAGCGCGCGACGATCAGGCCCTTGCTGGTCACGACCACCCAGCGGCCGTCCTGCTTGCGAATGGCGTCGACACGGCCGAGCCCCGGGATCGGATCGCCGGCAAAGACTTCGTACATGCCGCGGCGGCCCTCGATCAACGCGCTGCCATTGGCGACGTCGCGCAAGACCCAGCCTTCGACCGTCGGCATCCGGGGGACTTCAGGCTTGGGCGGAGCCGCAGCCACGGGGGCAGCAGCGGCCGCGACCTGCTGCGGCACCGAGCCTGTTACGTTGACGTCCTTTGCCTGAGCCTGAGCCGACGTGGCGGACGCCTGCGCGGTGCGGAGCTTGTCGACCGCTTCGCTCAGTTTGGCGAGTTTTGCGGCCGGCTCGGCCTGCGCCTTTTCGACCTTGTCGAGGCGGTCGCTGGTCTTGTTGAACTGGGTTGCGCCGGTCTTGGCGGTATGGTCGAGGCTGGCCTTCAGCGCGACAATATCGGCATCGATCCGCGCCACCGTGGCTTCGAGCGCGCTGTCCTTTGCCGAGACAGAAGCGGAATCCCCGGCCATCAGCTTTCCGACGCCCGCCGTCGCCAGTGCGCCGCCGAGAGCACCAGCCACCGTCGCCAGCGCCACCACGGCAGCCATCGCGCCGATCCGACGCTTGCCGGACGATGCCTCAGCCGCCGCAGCCTCGGGTTTCGCGTCCATGCCCATGCGATCGCCTGGCGACATGATCATCACCTTGCCGGGAAAGCGCGGCTCTGCCGTCTTTACAGCGTCTACCTTGGGCGCCTCGACCTTCGGCGCCTCATCCTTGGAGGCCTCCTTGGGAGTTTCACCCTCGGCAGCTTCCAGCTTTACCGTCTCTGCCTTGACCGCATCCACCTTGGGCGCGTCGGCCTTGGGCGCCTCAGCCTTGGGGGCTTCTTCCTGCTCGGGTGCGATATGCGGTGCCTCGACCTCAGCCGCGGTTGCTACCGGCTCGGCCGGTGCGGACATATTGGGGGCGGCCGATCCGGTGACAGGGATCCCGGTTTCACCGTTGATGGGCTCGGGCTGCTGATCGCTCACGTTGGCTTCTCCAGAATTGATTGACCATTTGGTAACTTTTATTGCTTGCGAAATCGTTACCGGCCGCGGCCTTACCGAAATTTTAGGAACTTGTCCGGGCCGGTTTTGGGGGCTGGCGGCACTACCTCGTCCGATTCCGCGATGCTGCCCTGCGGCATCCCTGCCTGTTTCGTTTGCGCCGGTCTGTTTCCCGACTAACATGGCCGCACCGGCCAGCGAGAAGGCAGGAGGTGCGCCATGACCATCGAGAAATGCATCAACGAGTTTGATGTAGATGACGTCATTTTTGAGGAAGGCTCGACCGGACGGGAACTATTCGTCGTGCTCGACGGCCAGGTCGAGATCGCCAAGATGAACGGCGCCAGCAAGACTGTGATCGTCACCCTGGGCAAGGGCGAGTTCTTCGGCGAGATGGCCGTGATCGACGGCTCGTCCCGATCGGCGACGGCCATTGCCGCCGCGCCCAAGACCCGCGTGATGCGGATCAACCACGCCCGCTTCGTCTATCTGGTCAGCCAGCAGCCGGCCTTTGCGCTGATGATCATGGATGCGCTCAGCAAGCGGTTGCGGGCCTCGAACGCGGTCAACTTCAGAACCGCGGCCAATTCATGAGCGAGCGCAGGCCAAGCCCGTTCAAGACCCTGTTCGACAGCGAGGTCTGCACGCTGATCGAGGCGACGGACGACGTCTACCAGATCCGTTTCAAGAACCGCGCGGCGAACGCCTATCTGGTGCGCGGCAGTTCGCGCACCATCATGATCGATGTCGGGTTGTCGTCGAACTATCCGCATCTGCTGACGTGCCTGGAGCACCTCGACTGCCCGCCCGAAGAAATCGACATGGTGGTGCTGAGCCACGAGCATCTCGATCATATCGGCGCGGCCTATCATTTCCACGGCCGCAGTTTCGTCGCCGCGCACCGGCTCGCCGCCAACAAGATCATGCTGCGGGACGACTTCTCGATGCTGCGCAAGATGTTCAACGAGCCGAACGTGCCGATCAATGTCGATCTCTGGCTCGAAGAAGGCAACCTGATCGACCTCGGCAACTTCCGCCTCACCGTGATGTACACGCCGGGCCACACCTCGGCCTGCATCACGCTGTTTGAGCCGGACAAGGGATTGCTGTTCGCCTCCGATACGCTGATGCCCGGCGGCGTGATGGGCGGCGTGTTCGGCTCCGGCAGCATTGCCGACTACATCCAGTCGCTGGAGCGGCTGAAGGGCCTGAACTCGAAGATTCTGCTATCGGGCCACGGGCGGCTGTCCGACACGCCGCAGGACGACGTGCGGATCGCGATCCAGCGCTCGCACGGATTGTTGTCGGACACCGCGCAACTGTTCGACGCCCTCGATGCGCGGTCGAACTTCGAACCGATCATGCAGTCGGTGCGCGACCTCAACAAGCTCGACGACAACTAGCTGGCGCATATTCCGCGGCGCCGAATGTGCGATCGATCCATTTGACAAATGGCACGGTCGCCTGTTCAACAGCTCCCAACAACCATGCCTGACAAAAACTACCAGGGAGAGAGTGCACCATGAAATTCTACAACTCGGTCGGACCCAACCCGCGCATCGTCCGCATGTTCATGGCGGAGAAGGACATCGAGATGCCGAAGCAGACCGTCGATCTGCGCAAGGGCGAAAATCGCGAGGCCGAGCATTTGAAGCGCAATCCGCACGGCCAGATGCCGACGCTCGAACTCGACGACGGCAACTACCTGTCCGAGATCACCGCGATCTGCGAATATCTCGAAGAGAAGCATCCGACCCCTCCGATGATAGGGGCGACACCGGAGCAGCGCGCCGAATGCCGGATGTGGACCCGCCGTGTCGATCTCAACATCTGCGAGCATCTGGCAAACGGGTTTCGCTTCGGCGAAGGCTTCAAGTTCTTCGAGAAACGGATCCCCTGCGCGCCCGAAGCCTCGCCCGGCCTGAAGATGATCGCCGCCAACCGCCTGCAATGGCTCGACGGGCAAATGGCTGACGGTCGCGAATATCTCTGCGGCAAGCGCTTCACGATGGCCGACATCCTGCTCTATGGCTGGCTCGAGTTCGGCGCCCAGGTCGGCCAGCCGCTCGATACGGCCAATACCAACATCGTGGCCTGGATGGCCCGCGTGGCCGAGCGGCCCTCGGCAAAGGCGTAACCTCACACTTGCCCGAACGCGGATCGGGAGCGCCTGTGCGAAGGCGCCCCGTGCGAGCTACTTCGCGAGCAGGTCGACGCGTTCCGGCCGGTGGAAGATGCGTTCGGGCATGGACCCGAGCAGCAGCAAGCATTGAACCTGGTCCGTGACTAGCTCATTCGAAGATGGCGGCCTTGATTGTAGACAAGCTGCCAAAGTTCGCTCGCTTTCCAAAGCTCACTCTTCCCTTCATTGAGCTTACTTGCCACGGCAATCGCGAAATCGTCGGCATCCGGAGGCTCTCGTGGAATGATCCGACAGCAATCCAATGACGCGGTCGTCGGCATCGCCGTCGCAAGCCGCCGGCAAATACTCGCAGCCAACGCGATGGCATCGGCTGGACGCATGCCCTGTTCGTCGCGCAACATCTGCGTGATTATTCGCTCTGCCTTGCGCGCATCAATTCGGAGTTCTGTCATTTCAGCCTCCTTTCTGGCGAAGCCACTTGGCTTGCCGCTTGGCGCTTTCGCCGGAGGTGCCTGTCAGCATATCCCACAGCCGTAGTATGCTCATGGGAAGAAGTATCAAGTGCGGCAACAAGACCGGCAGAAGGCACATCACGATACCGACGATAACAACCGCCACACGGCTGAGCATGCCGAGTGCGCGCAAGCTCATCTCCCTGGTTAACAAGAGCACCACCATCGGGGCCGCGTATCCGACAACATCGATCAGTCTGATCATGGCCAGCCCCTCTCCGGTTGGCGGACAACGGGTAATGCTCGCGAGCAACCTGCGCTCCGCACTTGCCCAATGTCGCGAAGCACTCCCGAAAAGGTTGCAAATTGTCTGCGAATTGAGCGGACCGCCGCGCGCGATCGAGCGGAGCGAAGTCTTTGTTATCGCGTTGACTTCATCCTGATGAAGGAGTTGACTTCCGATATATTATTTTGATTGACGGGCAGGCATCGATGGTCGTTGAACGATCGGAGCCCAATCCTCCTCATCCGCATGGCGAAGCGCCCCCCGCGCGCGACGCGAACCTTGAATGGCGGATGGGGGCGCTCGTGCTGGACCCGATCGCGCGCATTCTAATTCACGACGGTAACCCGCTGCCCTTGGGTGAGCGGGCTGTTTCCATTCTGCTCATGCTGGTCGAGCGATCGGGGCAACTGGTTAGCAAGGAAGATCTCATCGATTTTGCCTGGCAGGGCCTGGCCGTCGAGGACAGCAATCTCACGGTTCAGGTTGCTGCGTTGCGGCGCGCGTTGGCGTTGATCCCGGGAGGGAGGTCCTGGATCGAGACTTTGCCGCGGCGCGGCTATCGTTTCGTCGGTATCGCCGTACGATCCGGGGAGAAAGATCCGCCGACATCGGATGAACCGCGGGCAGCCCGATCGTCTTATGAAATGGCGAAGTTACCGTCGTCCAAACTCGCGGACGATCAAAAAGATCTGCCGACGCCGTCCGCGCTCACCGATTTACGCGCGCACCACATGGTTGGACGCGCCGCCCCGCTCGACATGCTGGACCGGATGGCACAGCGCATGCTGACCGGCCAACGACAGATTGCGTTTGTCACCGGGGAGGCCGGGATCGGCAAGACGGCCTTTCTCCAGATGGCGGTGGACCGGCTGTCGCAACAGGGCGTCGATCTGTTGTGCGGTCGCTGCACCGAGAGGTTCGGCACCGATGAAGCTTTCCTGCCATTGATCGACGCGCTGGTGACCCGTTGTCGCAGCGCGAATGGCGCCGAACTGCAGACAGCCATTCGTACCCACGCGCCAACCTGGATGCTGCAGATACCGGGCTTGATCGGTGCGACGGAGCGCGCTGCGTTTCAGCGCGAGGTATTCGGTGCGACCCGCGAGCGCATGCTCCGCGAATTTTGCGATCTTGTGGAGGTACTGAGCGCCGATCGCCCATGGGTAATCGTTCTCGAGGATCTGCATTGGAGCGACCTGGCAACGCTGGACGCCCTCTCCCGCTTTGCGCGAGGAGATAGCAAGGCCTCGGTGCTGATCCTCGGCTCCTATCGGCCGGCAGACAGCATCATCGGCCAACATCCCATTCGACGCCTGCATCAGGATCTGGAGATACACGAGCGCTGCGGCGAGTTGCGCCTCGATCGATTGTCTCGAATGGAGGTCGAGCGACATCTCGCTTTGCGGTTCCGCGATGATGCCGTGGCGTCCGCCTTGTCCGAACCCGTGTTCGAGCGAACGCAAGGACAGCCGCTGTTCATCGCGTCGTTGATCAAGTTTTTCATCGATCAGCGCGTGATCGTCGAAACCGACGGCGCCTGGCGCCTGTCATCGGACGCGGCGATTCCGCAAGACGGCGTGCCGACCGACTTGCTGAACATGATCAATTATCAGGTAGGCCGCCTCACGGAGGATGAACGGCGTCTTCTCGAAGTCGCCAGCGTAGCCGGCGGAGATTTTTCCGCCGCCCTGGTGGCAGCCGGCTTGTCACGCGATGCCGTCGAGGTCGAACGCGAGTTGGAAGCGCTCACCCGCAAGGATCACACGCTGGTCCCGTCGGGTGTGTCTGAATGGCCGGATGGCACGTACTCGGGATCATATGCCTTCCGGCATATCCTGTATCAAAACGTCGTTTATCAGCATCTCGCGCCGGGACAGCGCGTGCAAGCGCACAGGCGCCTGGGCAAGCGGCTGGAACAGGCCTATGGCGATCTTACCTCGGAAATCGCGCCGGTGCTCGCGCTTCATTTCGAACAGGGCCGGGATTTTCCGAACGCCTTGCGCTACCTGGGACAAGCGGCGGAGAGTTCTGCGAAGCGCCTCGGCCACGCGGAGGCGGCCAGCTATCTGACGCGCGGGCTTACTATTCTCGATCGCATTGATGTCCCGGATAAGTTCAGGCTGCGCATCTCGGTGTTGCGACATCGCAGCCTTGCGCTTCGCTCATGTGGCGATCTCGCGGGCTCGGTCCGTGATCTCAAGGAAATGATTGTCTGCGCCGGACACGCCGGCGAACTCCGGCAGGAGGTCGCTGGCCTTCTTGTCGTCAGCCGGTTCTGCTTGCACGCAGACCGACGCGCCTGCCTTCAGGCGGCCGAAGATGTGCTGGTCAAGAGCCAGGCCCTGGAGGACGACGCCTTCAAGGCCCTGGTGCAAGGCAGCAGCGCCATGATCAACCTGTATCTCAAGGGATGGCACGAGGAGGATGCCGCCCGTTGCGTGAGAGCGATGGAGTTGAGTGCCGGCGCAAAGGACCACGGCACGTTGATCCGGCGGTATGGAATCGAGGGAATTCTCGACTGTTGGCGGTCGCGGTACCGGGAGTGCCGTCGCTCAGCGACGCTTGGAAAGCGATTGGCCAGCGAATCCGGCGACATATACGTCTTTGTCCTTTTCAATGTGCTGGAGTCCACCGCGCTCCTTCATCTGGGCGAGTGGCGGGATTTGCAGCGCGAAACCACGACGGCGCTGGAATTTGCGAGAAAAAACGGAAATGAACAGGCCAGCGGATTGTGTCGATTGACACTCGCATGGTTGCACGTCGAAGCCATGGATTTCGATGGAGCCCGCGCCCTCTGCGAAGGCGTCGACGAGAACACGCTCAACGAAAACCAGTTTGCATACTTCTTTCAGCGCGCGGTCCTGGCGAAAGCTTTCGTGGGACTGCGCGACCCGCAACGAGCAAACAAGCAGTTCAATGATGTTCAGCGCCGCCTCGAACAAGACGGCATTCCGCTGGATTTTACGATATCCACGCAGCTCTATCACTGTTTGGGAGAATATTGCCTGCAGGTTGCCGAATTCGATCAGGCCAGAAGATGGGCCATCCAGCTGCGCGACTACGCCGCCCCGGCACCCGATCAGAACCATCTCGCGCTCGCCCATGGCCTGTTGGCGCGTATCGCTTTTGCTACCGGCGAACGGGAAGAAGCTCGGGAGCACCTGTCGCGCGCTTTGCCGATCGTTGACAATGCCAACTTTCCTCTCGCAGCGTGGCGCGTTTATCACGGCGCCGCGAAGATATTCGAAAGTATCGGTGAAGCTGACGATGCCACCACCTACCGGATGCGTTTTGAGACCGTGATACGAACTCTGGCTCGAAACTTTGAGCCCGACGATGCCTTGAACAAGTCACTGTTGAACGCTCTGACGACTTGAACAGCCGATCGGTGGCGCGAGCTACATCACCACCGGCGCATCCGGCAGTTCATTCGACCCGCCGCCGCTCCCCGGGAAATGCGCGGCCAGTTCGCGCGACACGGCCGCGATGCCCTTGATCACGCCGCGTTCGAAATCACCTGACCGGAAATCCGCTTCCATCTCCTGGCAGATTTTTTCCCAGCCGGCGTGTCCGACCCTGCTGTCTATGCCGCGGTCGGCAACGATCTCGAAGTCATGGTCGGCCAGCAGCAGGTAGATCAAGACGCCGTTGTTGTGGACGGTGTCCCAGATCCGCAATTGCGAAAAGATATCCAGCGCCCGCTCCCGCGCCGGCTGATTGCGAAACAGCGGTCCGCCGTCGAGCGCGCCTTCGACCACGAAACGCACCTGCCCGGAATGCGTGGCCTCGCCCGCCTTGATCGCCTGCTCGATTCTTGCCAGCACCGCCGGCGGAAAGATGCGCCGCAGCCGCCAGCGGTGTTCGACGAGATGCCTGCCGATGCGCCTGATGCTCATGCTACCAGCTCCCCGATGCGCCGCCGCCACCAAAGCTGCCGCCGCCACCACTGAAGCCACCGCCCGAACTGCCGCTGCTGCTACCGCTACTCCAGTCGCTGCTGCCGCCACTCGACCAGCCGCCGCGCGTGCCGCGGCTGCCGCCGGAGGGCATCAGATCGATGAATGCGGAAACGAGGAAGGCGAGCACGCCGACGATCGCGGCCGCCCCGAGGCTGCCGACCAAGAGCCACGCCAAAATGCCGACGACGCCGCCGGTCGCAGCCGAGCCGACCAGCCGTCCGAGCGCCGCCCTCAGCGCGGCGCCGACAATAAACACAAAGACGAGGACGAACGGATTGAACGGGTCGATACCGTTCAGGAGTCCGCTGTCTTGCCAATGCGGCGGCTCCGGCTCCGGCAATTTCTCGCCATTGACGACCCGGACCATCCGGTCGACCCCGGCAGCAACGCCGCCGGCGAAATCGCCGGTCTTGAACTTCGGCGTGACGTCCTCGTCGATAATGCGCTTGGTGGTGACGTCGGTCAGCGCGCCTTCGAGGCCATAGCCGACCTCGATGCGCAGGCGGCGGTCGTTCTTGGCGATGACGAGCAGCGCGCCGTCGTCGATCTTCTTGCGGCCGATCTTCCAGGCTTCCGCGACCCGGAGCGCGTACTGCTCGATGGCCTCGCCGTCGGTCGTCGGCACGATCAGCACCGCGACCTGGCTGCCTTTTCGCGTCTCGAGATCCCTCAGCGTCTGCGTCAGCGTTGCGATGTCGCCGGCACTGAGCGTACCGGTCTGATCGACCACCCGTCCGCTCAGCGGCGGCACTGCGACAAGCGCCAGCGCTGCACCAGCCCAGCACAGCAGCAGCGCAAGAAGGGAGGCTCTTGCAGCGTTCATCGCAGCGCGTCTTTTCCAGCCGCTACTTGGCCGGCGCCGGCGTCGGGTTGAAGTCGACCTTCGGTGCCGTCGAGATCGACTTCTCGTTCTCGACCGAGAAGTTCGGCTTTTCCTTGTAGCCGAACAGCATCGCCGTCATGTTGTTCGGAAAGGTGCGGATGCCGACGTTGTAATCCTGCACCGCCTTGATGTAGCGGTTGCGCGCCACCGTGATGCGGTTTTCGGTGCCTTCGAGCTGCGACATCAAATCGCGAAACAGCGCATCGGATTTGAGCTGCGGGTAATTTTCGGTCACGACCAACAACCGCGACAGCGCGCTCGAGAGTTCGCCCTGGGCAGCCTGGAATTTCTGGAACGCGGCGGGGTCGTTGAGCACCTCGGGCGTCGCCTGGATGCTGCCGACCTTGGCGCGCGCATTGGTGACCCCAAGCAGCACGTCCTTTTCCTGCTGCGCAAAGCCCTTCACCGAATTGACGAGGTTGGGCACCAGGTCGGCGCGGCGCTGGTACTGGTTGACCACCTCCGACCAGCCCGACTTGACCTGCTCGTCATTGGTCTGGATCGCGTTGTAACCGCAATTGGTCAGGCTCAGCGACGCCAGCGCCGCCAGCACGGTCCATAATCTGCGCATCGAGCTCTCCCCTGTTATTTCCGGCACACGGTATCAGAATGGTCGCGACAGGTAAGCATCGAAAGCCGTTCCAGTTCCATTTCGCCGCCGATGGCCCTTGCGTATCTTTTCCCGAAATAACAACATGGCCGGATAACAATAAGGGAAACGCGAGGGCTGCATGGAGTTCGAGACCATCGTCGTGGAGCGGCCGGAGCCACGCATCGCGCGGATCGTGATGAACCGGCCCGAGGCGCGCAACGCGCAGAACCTGCAGATGACCTACGACCTCAACGCCGCTTTCGACCAGGCGGTGCAGGACGATGCGGTCAAGGTCATCATTCTCGCCGGCCACGGCCCGCATTTTTCGGCGGGTCATGACCTGCGTCCGGGGGCCAAGAACACCGCCGGCGTGGATTTTCCGCCGGTCGGAAATTGGGGCGGCTTCGCCGAGCCCAACGCCCATGGCCGCTTTGCGCGCGAGCAGGAAATCTATCTGCAGATCACGCGGCGCTGGCGCAATCTGGCAAAGCCCACGATTGCGGAAGTGCACGGCAAGTGCATCGCCGGCGGCCTGATGCTGGCCTGGGCCTGCGACCTCATCGTCGCCAGTGACGATGCCGAGTTCTGCGATCCCGTCGTCACCATGGGCGTCTGCGGCGTCGAATGGTTCGTGCATCCCTGGGAGCTCGGCCCGCGCAAGGCCAAGGAATTGCTGTTCACCGCCGACGTCTGGAACGCGGAAGAAGCGCACCGGCTCGGCATGGTGAACCATGTGGTGCCGCGTGACGAACTCTCCTCCTTCGTGATGAAGCTTGCGGAAAAAATCGCGGCAAAGCCCGCCTTTGCGCTCAAACTGACAAAAGAGGCCGTCAATCGCTCGGTCGATGTGATGGGACAGCCGGCCGCGGTCGATCAGGCGTTCGCGCTGCATCAGCTCTGCCACGCGCATAATCTGCAGGAATTCGGCATGGTGGTGGATCCCGCAGGCCTGCATCCCTCCGTCCGGAAATCGGCACAAGTAAAATAGAACAAGCAAAGTAGATCAGATGGACCTCACCTTGAGCGACGAGCAGCGGCTGCTGCGCGAAAGTGCCGATCGCTTCGTCAACGAGACCTATACCGCCGATCACCGCCGCCGGATCGCCAATGATCCGCTCGGCTTCAGCGCCGATCTCTGGAAGGAATTCGCCGAACTCGGCTGGCTGGCGCTGCCGATCGCCGAGGCCGATGGCGGGCTCGGCGGCGGCGCGGTCGAGATCGGCATCCTGATGGAAGCTTTCGGCCGCGGCCTCGTCTCCGAACCCTATCTCTCCACCGTCGTGATCGGCGCATCGCTGATATCGGAATGCGGCAGCGAAGCGCAGAAACAGGCACTGCTGCCAAAAATCGCCGACGGCTCGCTGGTTCTGGCGTTCGCACATTCGGAACGCCAGGCGCGCTTCGATCTGGCGGACGTTCGGACCACCGTGAAGAAAACGCCTGACGGCTGGCGCCTCGACGGCCACAAGACCGCCGTGCTCGACGGCAACGCCGCCGGCCAGATCATCGTTTCGGCGCGCGTCGAAGACGGCAATGACAAGGCGGGCAAGCTCTGCCTGTTCCTGGTGCCGCGAGGCACAAGCGGCCTCACCTCGCGCGACTTCGCACGGCTCGGCGGCGGCCGCGCCTGTAACCTCGACCTCAGCGATGTGCGTCTCCCCGCCGACGCGTTGCTCGGCGACGGCAGCGACGCCTTGCCCGCGATCGAAGGCGCGGTCGATCGCGCCATGGCCGCGCTCGGCGCGGAGGCTGTCGGCATCATGCAGACGCTGCTGGACCAGACGCTCGAATACACCAAAATCCGAAAGCAGTTCGGGCGCCCGCTGTCCGCCAATCAGGTGATCCGGCATCGGCTGGCCGACATGGCGATGCAATGCGACGAGGCGCGCTCGATGGCGTTGCGCGCCGCGCTGATGGTTGACGCCGAACCGGTCGCGCGCAGCCGCGCGGCGTCCGGCGCCAAAGCCAAGATCGGCAAATGCGCGCGCTTCGTCGCCGAACAATCCGTCCAGCTTCACGGCGCCATGGGTGTCACCGAGGAACTCGACGTCGGCTCCTACTTCAAACGGCTGCTCGCCTTCGACACGTTGTTCGGCGGCAGCGCCCATCATTATCGCCGTCACGCCGCCTTGGGCGGCCGTGCCGTCCAGGCATAACGGAGCGCAACATGGATCTTGCCTTCAACGCTGAAGAACGCGCCTTCGAGAAAGAGGTGCGCGACTTTATCGCCGCCAACCTGACGCCGGAGATGAAGCGCGCCACTGCGCTGACGCCCTCGGTATTCTCCGACCCTGATATCGGCATGGCCTGGCAGCGAGCCCTTCACAAAAAAGGCTGGGGCGCGCCGGGCTGGCCGGTGGATCACGGCGGACCGGACTGGACGCCGGCGCAGCGCTGGATCTTCGAGGCTGAATCCGCCCGCGCCGGTGTGCCGAACGTGAACGTGATGGGCGTCAAGATGGTCGGCCCCGTCATCATCGGCTTCGGCTCACCCGAACAGAAGAATTTCTACCTGCCGCGGATTCTCTCCGGCGAGGATTACTGGTGCCAGGGCTACTCCGAGCCCGGCTCCGGCTCCGACCTCTCGTCGCTGAAAACCCGCGCCGTGCGCGACGGCGACGACTACATCATCAACGGCACCAAGATCTGGACCACGCACGCCCACCACGCCAACCGGATGTTCGCGCTGGTGCGCACCAACGAGACCGAGCGGCAGCAGGACGGCATCTCCTTCATCCTGATCGACATGAAGAGCCCGGGCATCACGACGCGCCCGATCCTCACCATCGGCGGCGACCACGAGGTCAACCAGGTGTTCTTCGACGATGTGCGCGTGCCCGTCGCCAATCGCGTCGGCGAGGAAGGCAAGGGCTGGACCTACGGCAAGTACCTGCTCGAGTTCGAGCGCGGCGCCGGCATCGCCTCGGCCAAGCTGCGCGACGCGCTGAAGACGGTTTCCGATCTCGCCGAATCCGAGGTCACGGGCCGCGCCATCGACGACCCTGATATTGCGGTGCGGATGTCCGAGATCGAGGTCGATATCGACACGCTTGAAATGACCGAACTGCGCGTGCTGTCGGCATTGCAGACGGGACAAAATCCCGGCGCGGTGTCCTCGTTGCTGAAACTACGCAACAGCGAAATCCGCCAGGCGGTGACGCGGCTCGGCGTCGACGTGATCGGCAATGACGGCCTCTACGTCGAACCGGTGCGACCGCTCTACCGGCTCAACGAGACACCGGGAATCCCGGAGCAGTTGCTGCCGGTCGTGCCGGAATACCTCAACGGCCGCGCGTATACGATTTTCGGCGGCTCGTCGGAGATCCAGCGGGAGATCGTGGCGAAGATGGTGCTGGGGTTGTAGCCCTCTCCCCCGTCGTTCCGGTGCACGCGTCCATTGGTCTTGGCGATGTCACGCGCTCCGGCGGATGCAGATGCGATCAAGCATCGGCGACAATCGTCCGGCGCGTCTGGAAGAGTCTCAGGACTGCGAAGCTGGCGGCAGCGGCTGCAAGATGCTTGAGCGTATGCCCGCTAAGAACTCGACCCACTGAAAAAATTTCATGGTCATAGAATTCCAACACTTTGGCGAGCGCGTAAAGCGCTGCTGCGATGACCCAATAGAATGTGCCGGTGTACTTTGGCCGGAAGAACTGGAGGATCATCACAAGTGCGAGGAATGGGAAAAATTGCGCCCAGGCATAGAGCCGCAAATCATCGGTCCAGCGCCACAGCAGAAGACTGAAAATGCCGATCGCCAGCAGCGGCCTTAACAACGCCCTCCCCGCTTCTGCATCCACACGCTCCTCGACGACAGCAGCAAGGATTGCAGCGAAGCAGAGTGTCATCGGCAGCCGATCCCAAAATAAGGTGGAATCGTTCGGATTCAGATGGTAGTAGGACGAGCCAAAGCCCGTCAAAAATATCCCTGAAAAGAGCACGGTGGTTGTTGCGTCACGTCGCAATAGCAACAAGCCGGCAGCACCGACCGCTATGAAGGGTAGATTTGAGACTACGTTCCAGAAGTTCGGTATGCCGAACAGATCGCGTTGGTCGGCGAACTGATGATAGACTTGGTTTTGCAGTAGCGGCGGAAAGGGCAGCAACCCGGCGAGCGTGGCAATCATCAACCCATACAGAACCGGTACGGGCCGATTTCGGATCATGTTGCTGATTGTCATTTGATGGCACCGTTGATCATTATCTTGAGCCGTCCGCGGAGTGGGCGGCGGGCTATCCTTCGCCTTGACAATTTGCCACTGCCCACCGCCACCATACTCATCGATGCCAACGACTTGAAACGAATTCTAACGGTGACGAGGAACGCCGGATCTACAGGAACGGGTTGAACAGTGGAGCCAGGTCAGAACAGAATGCGCGGGAGAGATCGATGAGTTTGCTGCGCAGGCTCCTGTCTCGGTCCTTCCGCTGGCTAATCGCGGCAATCTGGTTTCTGTGCCGGATCGCGGTCATCGCGTGGGCCGCGCTTGCCATCTACTATTCGAATCTACCGTCGGCCGAGCTGCGTCTGGGGCTAGCGGTCATCTTCCCTGCCTTCATTATATGGGCTCTTTGGTTTTCGCGCCAACGAAGCATGTCCGCGATCGCGGTCGTGCTGCTTCTCATGGTGGCCGCATGGTGGTTCTCCATCCCACCCTCACATGATCGCAACTGGCGACCGGAAGTCGCGGTGATGCCACGAGCTGTCATCGATGGAGACCGCGTGCGCCTTACCGGTGTGCGCAACTTTGATTACCGTACCCGGAACGACTTCACGGTTCGCTATGAGGAGCGCGAGGTGTCGCTGTCACACCTGACGGCCCTCGATTTCTATGTGTCCTACTTTACCCAAGGGCCCGTCGGACACACATTCGTGAGCTTCATCTTCGACAATGCGCCCCCACTGAGTATCTCCATCGAGACACGGCCGGAGGTTGGCGAGGGGTTTGCGCCGATCGCCTCCCTCTTCAAACAATTCGAGTTGATCTACGTGGTGGGTGACGAGCGCGACCTCGTGGGCGTGCGCACCAACCACCGACGAGAAGCAGTGTATCTCTATCGTCTCAACACTTCGGCTGACGATGCACGCCGACTACTCCTGGTCTATCTCGCGCGGATCAACGAACTCGCCGATCGGCCGGAGTTCTATCATCTGCTGACCAACAGCTGCACCATCAACATCGTGCGTTACGCAAATGCAGCCGGCCGGGTCGGACGAGTCGACATGCGCCACATCCTCAACGGTCTTATCGATGGCTATCTCTACCGTTCGGGTCGCATGGACACGTCGTTGCCATTTGAGGAGCTGCGGCGACGCTCCCAGATCAACGACGCCGCGGAGGCAGCCGAAGACGCACCCGATTTCTCACAACGTATACGCCAATCCTTGCCGACAATTACCCGGCCCTGAATTGGTGCGGACGGCAGCAGCCGAAGCTGCACCGTGTTACCGATGTCCGCTTTGGGTCCAGGTTGCGTAAAAAACGCTGCGCGTAGCGCAGCGCCGAGAGGTGCATCCCGGAATGACGTTGGGAGAGTGTGGCTGCTACACCACCATCTTCGCATCCCTGATCGCCTGCCAGATCTTCGCCGGCGTCAGCGGCGTGTTGAGCTGCTTGATGCCGAGTTCGCTGAGCGCATCCATCACGCCGTTGGTGACGCAAGGCGGCCCGCCGATGGCGCCGGATTCGCCGCAGCCCTTGGCGCCGAGCGGATTGGTGCGGCACGGCGCGGAATCATCCAGCGTCACGGCGATCGGCGGAATGTCGTCGGCGCGCGGCACGCAGTAATCCTGGTAGCTTGCGGTCAGCAGCTGTCCTTCCTCGCTGTAGGTCACGCCCTCATACAGCGCCTGCCCGATACCCTGGGCGACGCCGCCATGGACCTGACCGGTCACCAGCATCGGATTGACGGCAATGCCGACGTCGTCGACCGTGGTGTAGCGCACCACCTTGCTGACGCCCGTTTCCGGATCGATCTCGACCTCGCAGATATGCGTGCCGTTCGGCCAGCTCGGTCCATCGACTTCACCTTCGGAATCGACGGACAGGCGCGCGCCGTCTTCCTTCTTCGCGATCTCGAACAGGCTGATGCGCTTGTCGGTGCCGACCACCGTCAGCCAGCCGTCGCGATATTCGATGTCCTCGATGGAGGTTTCCAGCACGTTCGAGGCCTTCTCGCGCGCCTTGTTGATCATGTCGTTGGTCGAGACCGCAACCGCGGTACCGCCGACGAACAGCGAGCGCGAGCCGACGCTGCCGAAACCGGTGGCGAGGTCCGTGTCGCCCTGCACGACGTCGATCTTGTCCATGGCGATGCCAAGCGTATCGGATACCATTTGCGTGTAGGTGGTCTGCAGCCCCTGCCCCATCGCCATGGTGCCGGAATGCAGGACGATGCGGCCCTCTGCCGTGGCATGCAGGCTGACCTTTTCGGTATGCGCGCGCCCGCCGGTCCATTCGATGTAGCTGGTGAGGCCGCGGCCGTAGAGCAGGCCCTTCTTCTTCGCCGCCTTCTTGCGCGCGGCAAAACCATCCCAGTCCGCCAGCTCCGAAGCGCGCGACAGCATGTGCGCGAAGGCGCCGGAGTCGTACACTTGGCCCACCGCGTTGGTGTAGGGCAGCTGCGCCGGCTTGATGTAGTTCACCTTGCGGATGGTGCGCGGATCCATGCCGATCTGGCGCGCGGCGGCATCCATCAGCCGCTCGACGATGAACACGGCCTCGGGCCGCCCTGCGCCGCGATAGGCGCCGACGGGTGCGGTGTTGGTCATCACCGACTTCACTTCGAAATGCACCAGCGGCAGATCGTAGACGCCGGTCTGCACGAAAGGTCCGAGCACCAGCGGAATGATGTTGGCCGCACCGGAGGAGTAAGCGCCGGTGCCGCCGACCGAGCGGACACGATAGGCGAGCACGCGCCCCTTGGCGTCGAGCGCGAATTCGCCGGTGGACGTGAGATCGCGGCCGTGGGTGCCGCCGACGAATTCGTCGGTGCGGTCGCCGCGCCAGCGAATCTTCTTAGCCAGTTTCGTCGCGGCATAGGCGACGATGCCGTCTTCCGGATAGAGATTGGTCTTCTGTCCAAAACCGCCGCCGATGTCGCCGACCAGCACGCGGACGCTATCCTTTGGCCGCTTCAGCACCGCTTCCGCCAGCACGTCGCGGGTCGAGGCCGGCGTCTGCGACTGCACGTGCAGGATCAGCCGGCCGGACTTCTTGTCGATCTCGGCAATGGTCGAGCGCGGCTCCATCGCCGACGGGATCAGCCGCTGACTGACCAGGTCGAGCGAGACTTTGTGCGCAGCGCTGGCAAAGGCTTCTTCCACCTTGGCGGCGTCGCCATAGCTCATCGCGGCGACGATGTTGTCTGGCGCCTCCGGCCAGACCACCGGCGCGCCCGGCTTGATCGCTTCCAGCGGGTCGACCACCGAAGGCAGCACCTCGTAATCGACCGCGATCGCTTCGGCAGCGGTCTGCGCCAGCACACGCGATGTCGCCACGACCGCGGCAACCGCTTCGCCGGCATAACGCACGATTTCATGGGCGAGCAGCCGCCGCGGCGGCACCGTCATCGGCGTGCCGTCCGGCCGCTTGAAGATCGCAAGCGTCGGGATCGTGCCGATATCGTCCCTGACCAGATCCGCGCCGGTGTAGATCGCCTGGACGCCGGACATCCCCGCTGCCGCTCCGGTGTCGATCGAGGCAATTTTGGCATGGGCATGGGGCGAGCGCAGCACATAGAGCCACAGCGCGCCCTCCTCGGGCTTGTCGTCGATGAACTGCCCCTTCCCGGTGAGCAGCCTCTGGTCTTCCAATCGCCTGACCGGCTGGCCCGCACCAAAACGCATATTGCCGGGAAGAATGTTCATCAGTTTGTCCTTCGAGCTTCTTCGGATTTGACGGGGTTTTAGCGGTTTTTCCGCCTGAGACAACTTGCTCAGTCATTCCGGGATGGTGCGCTAGCACCAGACCCGGAATCTCGAGATTCCCCGGTGCGCAATTGCGCACCTGAGGTTCGCGCTGACGCGCGCCCGGGAATAACGAGATCGGGAGGTTATGCAACTCGCAAGCCAATCAGCCGACGTCGCGCAGCGCGGCCTCGACCACCTTGCGCTGCTCGGCCGTCAGCGCCGCCTGCGGCGGGATGGGATCGCCGACCGCATAGCCCTGGATGTCGAGCCCGGCCTTGATGCAAGCGGCGAGGTTGAAGCGCGCAAAGGCCTCGTTGATGCGCCACAGCCTGCGCTGCAACTTCATCGCATCATCCCAGCGTGACGCCCTGCAGAGGTTGTAAAGTTCAACGCTCTGCCGCGGAATGATGCAGGCAGGTCCTGCCATCCACCCCAAGCCGCCGATCAACATCACCGCCGCCGGAATATGGGCGGATGCGGAGAACACGCGGATATCGTCGCCGCAGCGATTCATGATCGACAGCAGCCGGCCGGTGTTGGTGGAGGCATCCTTGATGTAGCCGATGCGCGGATGGGTCGCGAGCCGCGCGATGACATCGAGCGTAGAGATCGGATCGCTGAAATTGCGGATTGGTGTAGATCACGACGGGAATGTCGACCGCATCGGCAATGGCGCGGAAATAGGATTCGACCTGCGCATCGGCGATCGGGAAATAAGCCTCAAGGATCGCGAGTATGCCGTCGGCACCAAGCTCTTGATGCGCCTTCGCCTGCGCCACCGCATCCGCTGTCGAGGTCGAAGCAACGCCGGCGATCACGGGCACGCGGCCATCAGCGGCTTCGATCGTCGTTTGCACGACACGCGCGCGCTGCGCCTGGTTGAGATAGGCGAACTCGCCGGTCGATCCCAGCGGCGTCAGCCCGTGCACGCCGGCCTTGATGAGGTCGTCGCAGAGCCGGCCCAGCACTTCAGTGCGGATCTCGCCTGAACCATCGACCGGTGACACCAGATAGGGAAAGACGCCGTGGAAATCAGCCATGAAGGAAGCGTGCCTCAACCGGAAAAGTCCCGACTGCCATCGCTATCGGGAATGCGCGGGCAAGGCAACGCCACAAAAAATCACACGCTCGTTGACGTCGATCATTCTCTTCCTTACGATCCAAGGTGGCTATTGAAGTGACGAGGACCGCGGCGCGCAGCCGTTCGCAGAATACCTCTGCGGTAAAGATGTCCACAAATGTCCACAAGGTCTAACAATCTAACTCACGATAATTTCACGAGTGTCTTCGCAGTCTCGCCGCCCGAGTTCAACAGGCGAGACGCTGTCAATGGCTGTACAGAACGTCGCTGAAGCATCATCTCTCCGAACTTTCGGGATCGATACGCACGACTCCGCGCCAGCCCCAGGTTTTCGTCACTTTCTGGGCACGCCCAGCCCGTCGCAACGGTTCCGTGCGTTCGGGATCGACCCGCTGAATTCTCCTGCGATTTTACCGCAACTGCGCGGACTGATGCAGCGCCTGTCGCGGCGGATGGATGCCAGGATACATTGGCCGCACCACGGGCGATCGGCGGAGAACTGGGAAAATCCTTTCATTCCCTCGGGCTACACTTATCTGCTGCAGTTCGTGGCGCATGATCTGGTGCACTCGGCGATCCCGCTTTCGGTTGCGGGAGGCCGTGGCGGTGGCACAGCCAACGCCCGCCGCACGCCGCTGCGATTGGAAACCTTGTTTGGCAGCGGTCCTGTCGGATCGCCGCACATCTATGCGCTCGACGCACCGAACGACGACCGGCGAACCAAGCTGCGGCTTGGGCGAATGCGCTGGAAGGAGAACGAGCCCAAGACCGGCTGCCCGTTTCGCGACATCGCGCGGACCCGCGCCGAGAACGTGACGGGTATCGACCGCAGCATCGCAGGCGTTCGCGTCGCCCTCACCGAAGCGCTGGTGGCGGATCCCCGCAACGACGATCACGCCGTGATGTCGCAGCTGACGGCGCTGTTCGCGCTGCTTCACAATGGGCTGATCGACATCATCCGCCGCCGTGAAGACAACAACGGACCGAACGGTCAGTTCGGTGCCGCCTACAAGCGCTTCCTTTGCGCCCGCGAGGCGTTGACGGCCATCTATCACAACATCATCCGCAACGACCTGATGCGGCGCGTGATCCATCCGACGGTGTACGCAGCCTATGACCGCCCTGCCCCCGATTTTATCGACCGCAGCCACATCAGCCGAAGGCCTCGCAGTCCGCGACTGGGAAATACCTTTCGAGTTTTCACACGGCGCATTCCGCTTCGGCCACGCCATGGTGCGGCCGGAATATCAGATCAACGACCTGTCGCTCCATGACCTCAACGTTACGCTCGAAAAGACCTCCGCGAACGACCCCGCCAACATGCCACTCGACGAAACCTGGATGGTGCAGTGGTCGCGCTTCTTCGACATCAACGGGTCGACGCCCAATCTCAGTCGCCGCATCGGACCGCATCTCAGCGACGGGCTCGGTAACGACAGGATTTTTCCCGCGTTCGACCAAACCGAACGAGTTCGGACTGCTCTATCGCGACCTGCTCGGCGCGGGACTTGCCGGGTTGTGGTCGGTGGATGCGCTGATCACCGAGATCGGCAACCGCAGACCTCGCTTTGTGGGCATGTCGCGCCTTCTCTCCGACCGCGACTACCGTGTCGATACGCTTCGCGAATGGCTGGCCGCAGAACCGGCATATCGCACGTTAAGCGCCTCCGACATCGAAACGCTGGCAAACGACCCGCCACTGCCGTTTTTCATCCTGTTCGAGGCGATGCACCAATCGCAGGCGGAAGGTCTGCACCTCGGGCTGCTCGGTTCAATCATCGTCTCCGAAGTCATTTTCGGAGCACTGGCGAGCGATCCGCGTGCAGCCGACGGCAGTTCGCTTGCCGGACAACTGGACGCGATCTCCCGTGAATTTTACCTGATGAACGTATTTCAGGACATTCCCGAAATCTCAAGCATGGCTCAACTGGTGGAGTTCACCACCGAGATTGCCGATCTGCGGCAGGCCACGCCCGCATTCTTGTGAAGCGGAATTCTCCGCTTCGCGCAACCTGGAGGAGTAAGAACGATGGCACTCGAGAGAATGCAAGTGACCAATCACGAGCGTTGGGGCAATCTGGTGAAAACCTGGTCCACCGGCAAGAACTATCTCGACGACGACAACGAGTATCCGATCCCGACCACCGTCGACGAGTTCAAGGAGCAACTCGCCAAGGCCCAGGTGTTCATGACGGTGCCGGACCGCTTCACGAAAGTGCAATTTCGTCGAGCAGCATCTGGATACGATCGTGGTACGCTTGCCGCCCGCCCAGGCGATCGCGGATTCCGAGGAGAAGCTCAGCCAGCCGGGAGCGACCTATCCGCTTCCGCCGTTCTACAAGCGCCTGTTCAACGGGATGGATCCGGCAATTCCGGAAGCCGAAAAATTCAAGGTGCACGCCGAACGTATCGGCGACTACACGATCAGCTATCTGTTCCTGATTGGACGTTGTTTCGCGACAAGTGAACAACCCCCTCAACAGAAAGCCCTGCGCCACGCAAACTGTCGCGCAGGGTTTCCCATCGCTCCTTGACGCCGATCGGATGCGCTTGCATTGCCCAACGCGCCACGGCTTCGTCCGTCGGAAGGGAAGATCCGATCCAGAACGACCGCAGTCCATTAACGAAGCGCTGAATCTCTTCCTGCGCCTGGGTGACATGCCCGAGCTGGAACAACGATGCCGCGCGCCAGGCCGGCAAAATCTGTTGATTCCTTCCGCGCGATCGCAGGCCTCGATGGCCCCGGTATAGTCACGGCAGAAGAAGCGGACCGTGCTATGGTACGCCCATTCGAGATAGCGGGGGGCGGGGGACAGTGCCAGCGCTCGCTCGGCACGAGACCGGGCCTGCTCGATCGAGCCGCAGAGCGCCGAGTAATGCGCGCCCGAGAGCAAGGTCCACGGGTCATTGTCGTTGAGCTCGCACGCCAGTTCCATGTGCGGCGCGGCCTCCGCCTCGCGGAGAGCAAAGACGTAAGACCAGCCGCAGCATAGATGCGCTCGCGAATCGACAGGATCGAGTTGAACGGCGGTTTTCGCCAACTCGAGCGTGGCCTTGGCCTTTTTCAGATCGCGAAAGATGCCGGGATGCACCAGGTGTTCGATATTGTTCATTTGCACGAGGCTGCTGTAGCAGGGCGAATAGCTCGGATATTCACGGATCGCATCGCGGAAAATTTCGACTGCCCGTTGCCAGCTTTCCGCATCGTACTTGAAATGCAAACTCTGCCCGCGCAGCCAGCGATCATGAAGATCGAGCGATACGTCGGGCTCGCCGGCGAGCCGCATCAGCCGCTCGGTCGACAACTGCACGTTCAGCGCGGTCGCGATCCGGCGAATGATGCGCTGCTGGGTTTCGAACCAGTTGCCGAGCCCCAGCCGGAAGCTCTCGCTCCAGACATAGATCCCCGTCGTATCGTCGCGCAGCACCATGACGATATTGATTTCGCCGCCGGCCTGGTAGGCGGTGGTTTCGATGCAGTACTGCGGCGCCGACTCCAGCGCAGGAAGCACGAGCGCGGCCGGAGGACGATCGACAACGCTCCATTCACGGAAACGTACGAGACATGCGGCAAGATGTTGCGAGAACCCCTGCACCAGATGGCTGTGATCTTCGTCGACGCCATGCATCGCAAAGGGCCGCAGCACCAGGCGCGTCTTCGCGAGCGCATTGCGCACGGGCGTCGTCGGAACAAAGGGCTGCAGAACCGCTCCCTTGACCGTCCGGACCGAAAATTCATCGTTCGCTGCGGAAAAGCCGCGGTCGTCAGACGCCTGATCGAAAACGCCGAGCTTGATGTTGGCAACGAGTTCTTCGGTCTGCGGCGACGGCTCCATGCCGTAGTCGCGATCCAGGAGATCCCAGAGCGCCTTGTAGATGCGCAGCGCGCCGGCAACGTCCCCGTCCTCCGCATGCACCCGCATCAAATGGCGGCAGGCGTGTTCATGGGTCGGGTCGAGATTGACGATCGCGGTTGCAATTTCCTTCCTGATGTCGCCGGCAACATGCGTAGCCGTCAAACCCGCTTCGAGACTCCGCATCAGTCGTTCATGGATGGTTTGACGCTTGGCCAGCACCCAGACGCGAAACGACGGATCGAGATCGTCCAGTCCTTCGAACAGCCGCTCGTCAAGCTGCTGGATATCGAGCAGCAGCGGATGGACGCGCCCGCCTTCGGCGAGTTGAAGCACGCTCTCGATATCGACTTCGATTTGACCGGTGTCGATGCCGATCAGAAGCCGCTCGGCGACGAAGCCGCCATAGCCCGCCTCCTCGAGCACCGAACGCAATTCTCGAACGACCTGGCGCAACGAGGCGCGTGCCTTTTCCTCGTCCGAACGGCTCCACAGCAGGCCGACCAGCCGTTCCCGGCTCTCCTGCTTCATCTCCGACAGCGCGAGGTAGCCGAGCACGGCGCCGGCCTTGCGGGTTCGCAGTTCGATCGGCCGGCCGTTGAACTTCAAGCCGAAGCGTCCGACCAGCGACACCAATAGACGCGGGGCGCTTTCGGGCACCGCCGCGGCCTTGTCTGCTGTCATGGCGCTTGCGCTGGCCCGCATGCAAAGATTTTCCGGAACTGGGTGACTAGTTCCCATGACCTTATATCAAAGCGACCCCTCCGGTATAGGTTGCGCCGCCCCCGGTTCGCGCAATGGCGTCCCGCAGCCTCGCCGTGACGATCTCGGAGGGCTCGAGCTGGAGGCCGGGCGCGATCACGCGAACCACTGGAACACCGAAGAATTGGCGCGTGAGATCGAGGCAGAAGGTCTCGATGCCAAGTTTTTCCAAACGCTCGACGATCAGTCCAAAGATATCGCTCGCTTCAGTTGCGCGAATCAAAGGGTGCGGACCGCGCTCTTCGACTGGCTGCAGCAACATGCAACGATCGGCATTGATCATCGCGCGCCGCAGGTGGGTGCGATCCTGCGTATTGAGCGCGGCATCGCCGCGCTCGCTGCGCTTGGTGGCGACGATAGCATCGGCCAGTTCGAGCTGGCACATCTCCGTAACCGCGGAGCGCACCGCCGCCTCGAGTTTTGGCCGCGCCGCGAGGCCGAAGGCAAAACTTGAACCATCCGCCCGGCAGGAGACGGCCGCGACAGAGGGCACGCCGACATCCGTCGTAATATCGAGCAACCAGGTCCGGCGCGGCGACGCCGCGCCGGACCTGAGCTGACGCAACAGATTTTCTGCCGCGATGCCGGCTTCATGCTGCGGCGGAATCGAGCGGCCGAACTGACCGCCCCGCCACCACAGCGCGGCGGCGTCGCGCTCGATCAATTCCAGGAGACCGTGCAGCGCTGCGGCCTCCCGCGATGGACCGGCGGCCGATCCGATACTCAAAGGGAACGGCGGCGCGAATTCGCGCTGCGCCGGCGGTCGACGCAGGCAGATGTCGGCCGGCAGCAATACCTCGGATCCGTCTGTAGGCCTGGTGGCGCGAAACCACGAAAGCGCCCTCTCCGGCTGCGTGCGGCGTTCCGACAGGATGGCGACAAGCTCCAGCGCCATCGGGCCGAGTTTGTCGGCGCAGTCGTCAATGGGAGGTCTGAGCAGCAGATCGCTTTCGGTTTGCAATTGAGAGAGATACTCGATCCCCTCGCCGACGCAGCTCTGAAATGCTTCCTGCAGCGTAAGACCGACGCCGGAAACGCCGACGATCGGGCTTCCCTTATGCACGAAATCCGCGAGTGCTGGATCGAATTGCGCGCCAAAGGAGATGAGTCCCGGCGCGTCGGGCGCGGCGAGTTCGAATACCCGCGCGAATCGCGAAGCGGCCATGAGCAAGCAAGCGCAATTCGCGCTTTGCGGGTCCCAGTGTGATCCGGGTGCCACGGCAGAATAGTCCAGCGCCCGCAGCAAATATTCCGCATCGTGATCGCCGGCCGCGCTCAATTCCTCGCCGCGCAACAACGCAGCTGCGTGCGCAAACAGTTTTTCCATCGAGTGTTCAGTGCCGCTCACGATGACCTCACGCCTGACGGGCAGAGTGACGCGAGGCCAGTACCCGCCCTCGCCTGGAGGAACTTATGCTCGCGAAAGCTTTAGTCATAGCCATGGCAGCCGATATTGCCCGGTCGGATTATGCCAAGCCAACCTTGATTCGCAGCCGAAGCCGGGAATGGCTGATAGCCTGCCGCTGGGGGCCGGAAGGCGAATATCTCTCGATTGCGACAGCAGGCCCCATCACGGAGCCGCTCGCGCTGGCCGCGCCGCAGGCGATCACGCCGATACACAGCCTGTTCGGCGTACTGGTCGCGGAATCGGAAAGACAATCCACCAGCACGTTCCTGCTGGTGCGTCAGCTGCCTGGAGCGATCGAGCTTGCCGGCACGTTTTTCCCCGCCGACGGATATGTGCTGCTGCAGGATCACGACGACATCCACCTCGTCTGCAAGGCGCGCTACTCGCATAGTTGCGGCTGGCAAGACGGCAAGGAAATCCGCAAGGACATTCCCGATCCGGCGCCGTCTTCGGCCGAAGCGATGTCATGGCATATCGAAGCCGCGCGGCGTGACTGGATCGGCGAATTCATTCCCGGCGGCATGCCGCGAGAACGGCTCGCGATCCGCGCGACCGGCTGATCCACGCGATGCCTGCCTAGCTTTGGTCAGCAAGGCTCGGATCGAGCAAGACTTCGGCCAGCAAGCCTTCGGTCAGCAAGACTTCGGTCAGCAAGCCAAGCCAACAAGACGGAAGCCGACAGGCCGACGTCAACGGAAGCGCAGGGGCTTCACGGCGGAAACTACCCCTGCGCGCGAAAACGCCGATTGACGGTGCCCGGCCTTGCAGCGGGGGCCTTGGCCGCCATCTCGCGGTCGGCGATGCTTTCAACCAGCTTTGCAATGGACAGGCGCACACGCGGGCTGGTCGTTCGCACATAGGCCTTGAGAACGCGCAAGGCGCCGGGCTCGGCGAGCAAATGGATCGGAGAATTCAAACCGAAAGATCCATCCCCGGAGGATTCGAACAGCTCGCCGACGGAAATGCCAAGGACGGAAGCGATCTGCGACAACCGGCTGGCGCCAACCCGGTTCGCGCCCTTCTCGTATTTCTGCACCTGTTGAAAGGTAACGCCTATCCTTTCCGCGAGCACGGTCTGGCTCATGCCGCGGTTGACCCGAAACATGCGAATCCGGGCCCCCACCATCGCATCGAGCGGGCCAGACTTCCTGTTCGCCATCGTTCGTCTCCCAGCTTTTCGAGTTGGGAGAACCCTAGCACAACCTCTGCGCGTTGCGCGTGCTAATTTGGGATCGCGGGAAGGGCCTTCACCCGCTGCTCGACCTCGACGTGGTCGACGGTTAACCGGCCTTTCAGGTCGATTGCCGCCTTCATGGCCGGCGGATGGCCGGTTTCGAGAAAATGCAGCAGCACAGCACGGCTCTCGTCCGAGAGCGCAAACAACCCGCGCATCAATTCGAAGAACCCCGGCTCTTCCGCCACATAGAGCAACTCACGCAGTTCCGACCCGGTATAGCGCCCCAATGCGGTTACAAGCCATTCGGTTTGGTCACCTGGATCGCTCTCAGGTACGCGATTCAAATAGTAAACTACCAATTCCGCAGTCATTTATCCCCCCGGGTCCCTCGCGATAGCTCCCAATTCCAGACGGTTTCCTGGCAGCTAACTCCGAACGTCAAGAGTGCGTGGGCCCTCGTGATTTCAGCGTGATCGCGAGTGACGTTACCCCCCAGGTTCCGGTCAGAAGGCCTTGGCGATCGCACGTTGGGCATCCTGTTGAATTGTCTTGAGATGTTCCCGGTTCCGAAAGCTCTCGGCGTAGATCTTGTAGACGTCCTCGGTGCCCGAGGGCCGCGCGGCGAACCATCCCGCCTCGGATTCGACCTTGATGCCGCCGAACGGTTGGTCGTTGCCGGGCGCACGGGTGCGAATCGCACTGACCGGCTCGCCGGCGAGCTGGCGCAGGTCGAGCTGCTCCGGCACCAGCGCCTTCAGGGCATTCTTCTGTTTCGGCGTCGCCGGTACGTCGATCCGCTCGTAGTAGGGTACGCCGAGTTCGGCCGTCAGCCCGCCAAACAACTGGCTCGGATCGCGGCCGGTCCGGCCGAGGATTTCGGCGGCGAGCAGCCCCATCACCATGCCGTCCTTGTCGGTCGTCCACACCGTGCCGTCGCGCTTGAGGAACGACGCGCCGGCGCTTTCCTCCCCGGCAAAGCCGAACGCGCCGGTACCGAGACCGTCGACGAACCATTTGAAGCCGACCGGGGTTTCGACCAGCTTGCGGTTCAGCTTTTTTGCGACACGATCGATGATCGAGCTGGAGACGATGGTCTTGCCGATCGCCGCCTCGCGGCCCCATTGCGGCCGGTGCTCGAACAGATAGGCAATCGCGGCGGCCAGAAAATGATTCGGGTTCATCAGGCCGCCCGTGCGCGTCACGATGCCGTGCCGGTCCGCGTCGGTATCGTTGGCAAAGGCAACGTCGAACCTGTCGCGCATCGCAATCAGGCTCGCCATCGCATACGGCGACGAACAATCCATCCGGATCTTGCCGTCCCAATCCGCGGTCATGAAACGGAATGTCGGATCGACGGCATCGTTTACGATCGTCGCATCGATTCCATAATGCTCGATGAGCGGCTGCCAGTAATGAACGGCAGCCCCGCCCAGCGGGTCGATTCCGATTTTCACGCCCGATGACTTGATCAGCGCCATGTCCACGGCGTTGCCGAGATCGGTGACGTAGGGGCGGATATAGTCATGCAGATGCGTCGACGGCGCCTTGCGGGCGCGCTCATACGACATCCGCGCAACGTCCTTCATGCCGGCTTCCATATAGGCGTTCGCGGCCTTTTCGACCTTGCCGGTCACGTCGGTATCAGCCGGGCCGCCATGCGGGGGATTGTATTTGTATCCGCCATCCTCGGGCGGATTGTGCGACGGCGTGATGACGACGCCGTCGGCGAGACCGCTTGTCCGGCCCTTGTTGTAGCTCAGGATCGCATGCGAGATCACGGGAGTCGGCGTGTAGCCGCCGCGCGCGTCGATCATGACGTCGACGCCGTTCGCGGCAAACACCTCCACTGCACTGGCCAGCGCCGGCTCGGCCAGCGCATGCGTATCGATGCCGACGAACAGCGGGCCGGTCAGTCCGGTCTCGCGGCGATGATCGCAGATCGCCTGTGTCGTCGCCAGGATGTGGTTTTCATTAAAGGAATTCTTCAGCGACGAGCCGCGGTGACCCGACGTGCCGAAGGCAACGCGCTGGGCAGGATCGGCCGGATCGGGCTTGGCGGCAAAATACGCCGTCACCAGTTGCGGCACGTTGACGAGAGCGGAAGGATCGATCGGTTTGCCTGCGGCAGGATTGGGGGCAGTCACATGACCTCACGAAAGGGATGATTTCGCTGGAACTATAAAGGGAAGCGATCGCGTCGGCAAAACTGAATGTGAGGCTTGCGACGCAAGCCGATCCAGCGGCCGTCTAATAAGCGCGCTGTGGCCGACGGTCGACCTGGCCCGGCGGTTTCCTGCCGGCCTGCGCGAAATACGGATTGGTGAAGCATTGAGTCCCGCCGCGGCCCGACGCTGACGCCTGGCACTGCGCCAGCGTCGAATAGCGACATTCAATGTGATCGCCATCAACGGTGTAGACCTGCAGGCAAACCGGGTAGCCGGGATCATAGGTCTGGGCGCGCGCCGGGACGGCGATCGTTGCGATTGCCAGCATCGTGCAAGCCAGAACGCGCATCGCGGGTTCCTTCGGGTTAAAACCAGATAGAGCTGCCGTACGGAACTTGATTGCTTCTCCCAATGTGACCGGCAAAATTGGCTCCGCCATTGAGTTAAGGGACGATGGAAGCTTCCGAACTCATTCCGCTAGCCGATCAACCCCGGGATGCCGCTGACGTTCCCTGGGGGATACACGGACCAGCTTGAAAACACCGAAAAACGGGCTCTAATGGGGCTCGAGTGCGTTGCCGCCTGCTATCACCCGCGGCTACCGCATTCAAGCATAATCAGACCAACGGGCGATGGCCGATTTTGTCGAGTTCGCCGCGGCCTCACCCTGCAAGCTCTTCCCACGCGAGGCTTTGGCGTGCCCGTCATCAGGTCGTCGCAGATCAGGCGCCGCCAAACTTGGACGGATCATTATAGGCAGGAGGATCGTCGTGGTACGTCCGCACGCCACCCGGAGCGGTGTCGTCGCGGTAGGTCCGCGCGCCACCCGGAACGGCGTAGCTTGGGATCATGCCGAAGCTCGAGGTCACCCCCTGGCTGGGACGAACGATGACATGTCGCGATTTGGAATGATGCCCTCTTTCGGCGGCGTTCGCAGAAGCACAGAGAGCGATAAAAAGACCTAGAGCCAGGACAGAACGCATTGGATTTTCTCCAAATTGAATTTTCGCCAGTTAGCCAGCAACCGTTCACAGGTGGTGCGTGGGCCGCACCGCCGTAACCCGCAGCGGGCTGTAGACTGCTCAAATCGGGGTGATCGCTCCCAGCCAGGACTGTCGTTTGCAGTTGGGAATGATGCTGAGGGATCGCTGGCAGGCGACGCGACGCGTTCAACGCTCCGCGATCCTGATTGGATTCAAATTCAATTAACGAATCGGTTGCAGCGGATCGCATTGAGATTGCACCGGATGGTGGACATTTGACGAGAAGGCCGACACATATGACACCGGACAGCATGCGCGCGATCGACAGGAGAAACTTGATGAACTTCTCAGGCATTTTTGCGCGGATCGTCGCGCTGATCGGCGGCGCCGCGCTTATGTGGCGCCGGATGCAGGACGCAGCGCAGAAGCCGGCCTGGGGCAATGCGCCGGTTATTCCGGAGGCGAAACCGCAAGGCGCCCTCCCGACGCTCAAGATGCCGACGGCCCAGGGATGGAGCGAGGGCGAGACGCCAACCGCGGCACCTGGGCTGAAGGTCAACGCGTTTGCGACAGATCTGGACCATCCGCGCTGGATCAACGTCCTGCCCAATGGCGACGTGCTCATCGCCGAATCCAACCAGATCGCAGGCCCGCCAAGAAGCGTGTTTCACTACGCGATGCAGGCGACGATGCGGCGGGCCCGCGCGCTCGGTGTCAGCGCCAACCGCATCACGCTGTTGCGCGATCGCGACGGCGACGGCGTCGCCGAAGCTCGCGGAATTTTCATGGAAGGCTTGAGCCAGCCGTTCGGCATGGCGCTCGTGGGCGACACCTTCTACGTCGGCAACACCGACGGCGTGGTCGCCTTTCCCTACGCCGCTGGCGCGGATCGCATCACCGCCGAGGGACGGAAGCTCGTCGCGTTCAAGCCTGCGGGGCACTGGACGCGCAGCCTGCTGCCGAGCGCGGATGGCAAGAAGCTGTACGCCGGCGTCGGCTCGCTCAGCAACATCGCCGAGAGCGGCATGGAGGTGGAGCAAGGCCGCGCCGCGATCTACGAGCTCGATCTTGCAAGCGGCGCGAGCCGCATCTTCGCCAGCGGGCTTCGTAACGCCGTGGGCCTCGCGTGGGAGCCAACGACCTCCGTGCTCTGGACCGTCGTCAACGAGCGCGATGGCCTCGGCGACGAAGTACCGCCGGATTATTTGACCTCCGTGCGCGACGGCGGCTTCTACGGCTGGCCCTATTGCTATTGGGGCCAGACGGTGGACGATCGCGTGCCGCAGGATCCGGCGATGGTCGCGAAAGCGATCACGCCGGATTACGCGCTCGGCGGCCACACCGCGTCGCTCGGGCTGTGCTGGCTGCCGGCCGGCACGCTTCCGGGCTTTCCGGACGGCATGGTGATCGGGCAGCACGGCTCCTGGAATCGCAGCACGCTGAGCGGCTATGCCGTCGTCTTCGTGCCCTTCGAGAACGGGCGTCCATCCGGCCCGCCGCGGGATATCCTGACGGGCTTCCTCGCGCCGGATGAGAAGGTGTCGTACGGGCGACCGGTGGGTGTCGCACTCGGCCCTGACGGTTCGCTGTTGGTAGCGGACGATGTCGGCGACGTCATTTGGCGCGTGACGGGGGCGTAGGGCGAAGCGAGCGCATCGCTTCAACCGGCTTCGACGCACTCTGCCATGACCCCGTCGATCTCGGCGATCGAGAGAACCCCGATCTCGGCAATGAAGACGATCCGTGCCCGCGGCACCCCGGCCGCCAGTGCCCCGGCCGCCGGCTCCCCGCCCGGTGCCAACGTCGCCCGCCCGCCGGCGAGCTGAAACACCGTCAACCGCCCCGGCGCCTCCACCGTCTCGAACAACCCCTTTGCGCGAGCGAGTTTCGGCATCAGCCGGCCGATCGCTTGCTGCAACCGGGGGAGCGACACCGGCCGCTCCGACGTCCAGCTCAGCGTCTCGAACCGGTCAGCCGTCGGCCGCCGCGGCCCCGGCTCGCGCGGCGCCGGCACCCGGTCAACGTCCGCGGGGAACAGCAGCGCTGCGGAGACTTCGCCATGCGGGGCATCGACCACGACCGCCGCCGGACGCAGCGCCCGGACGGCGTCGCGCACGGCTGCGCGACCGGCCGCGTCCACCAGGTCCACCTTGCTCAGCGCCACCACATCCGCCGTCCGCAGCTGCGAGCGAACCAATGCGTCATCAAACTCTGTCCGCCGTTGTGGTCGCGTCCACCACGCACAGCACCGTCTCCAGCGGCGCCTCCCGCCAGATCACCGGGTCCATCAGGTTGCGCACGATATCCGAGGGATCGGCGACCCCGCTGGTTTCGATCACGATGAACTCCGGCCGCGGATCGCGCCGTAACAGCGTGGCGAGCGTGCGCAGCAGATCGCCTTCCAGCGAGCAGCAGATGCAGCCGTTGCTGAGGCTGACCACCCCGTCGCTGGCGCCCGCGATCAGCTCCGCGTCGATGTTGATGGCGCCGAAATCGTTGACCACGGCGGCGATCCGCCTGCCCTGCCGCATGCGCCAGCAAATGGTTCACGACCGTGGTCTTGCCCGCCCCGAGGAAGCCGGTCACCAGCAGGATCGGGACCGGCACGATCAGCCTCCGTTCGTCAGGCTTGAGCGACGGGCCGGCGCACCGGCCGGCCAGGCCGCGCCGCCACGTCAAGCACGCCGTCTGATATCAGCGGCTGGCCGCTGACGACCAGATGCCGGACGCCGTCCGACGGGCGGTTCATCGCCGAGAAAGTCGCCCGGTCGGTCAGCGTCTCGAAATCGAACACGACAATGTCGGCATCCGCGCCCGGCTGCAGCCTTCCCTTGGCGCGCATCGCGGGCGTGCTGCGGGAAAGGATCTCCGCCGGGATCAGCGCGCATTTGCGCACGCCCTCCAGCAGCGACACGGACCGGCGCTCACGCACCCATTCGCGGATGAAACGGGTGAAGCAGCCGGCTGAGCGCGGATGCGAGGTGGCGTCGTCCGGCAGCGGCCAGGCGTCGCCGGTGTAAACGCTGCCGTCCGACAGCGTCCACGGCATCGCGTCGGAGGCGATCGCGCCGCCGGGATACAGCACCGAGATATCAAGGAGGTCGCGATGGTGCGGATTGTTCTCGATATCCAGGATATGCCACAGCACCAGCGTCGAGGGCTCCTCCGCCTGTGCGGCCAGCAGCTCCTTGCGGTCGCGGAAGCGCCGCCCGTCGGTCACCCGCTGCACCGAATCGTAGCCGGTGCCGTTGCGCGCCTCAAATTCAGGATCGCTGAAGAAGGCCGCCGCCAGCACCGTCGAACCGGTGCCGTACGGATAGGCTTCCACCGTGATCGGCAGGCCCTGCGCCTGGGCCTTGGCCACCAGCACGGCGCAACGCTCCACGTCGGTCTTGCTGGAAGAGTTGAAGTGGCAGATGTGCATGTGCGCGCCGGTGGCGCCGGCATAGCCGATCAGGCGGATATAGGCCTCGGCGGCGCTTTCCGGGTCGATGCGGGACATGTAGGCGACGTGGGTGAAGGTCGCGACGTCATGCGCCGCCGCCAGTTGGCACACCGCGGTCAGCTCCTGCACGCCGGCGCCCGGGGCATAGGCGTTGAGAATGCCGATGCCGATGCCGCCCTCGTTCAGTCCGTTCGCAAGGCGCTCGAGGATGCCCGCTACCTCAGTGTCGCTGGCCACGTTGTCGATCCAGCGGCGATCGCGCATGGCGTTGCCGAACGCCTCCAGCGAGCTTTCCGTGTTGGAGCCGGTCATCGCGCCGATGCGCGCAAACGCCCAGTTGGCCGCGGCGCCGTAGTTCAGCACGCGTCCCTTGTCGGCCTGGCGCCGATACCAGGATGCGACCGGCAACACGCCCGCCTCGAGGTCGAGCGTTGTCGTCACCCCGTCGAACGCCTGCATGCGGTCGGCCGGGATCGACTGGCCATGCGCGTGCAGGTCGATGAAGCCGGGCGCCACCACGAGGCCAGTCGCGTCGATCACCCGCTCGGCGCTGCCGAGCCCGGTGCCGACAGCGGCGATCCGGCCATCGACCACCGCGACATCGCCGACAGCGTCCATCCCGCTCGCCGGATCCACCACCCGGCCGCCACTGATTATCAAGCCACTCATTTCGTCATTCCCCAACGCAAAAACCTCAGGCAAGGCCGGCAGCAGCCCCGCTGGCACGTAGACCGGCCTCGTACAGCGATCTTGATCCGAATAGAGACGGATGGACAGTGCTGCTGCCTCAATATCCCTCCGCTCCTGCTCAAAAAGTCCTCGCGCAAGGGGGAACTGGATGCTCCGGATCGCATTTGCAGACGTACGGGAAAAGTTGGCAGGTCAAGCCACCCCTTTCGCTACAACTTCCGAAGGAAACGACCATGGTGAAGCAAGCTGCGAAGCACGCGCGCACAACCAAAGCCGCCGTAACGACACTCGGTACGGCCGGACTGGGTCTCTCGCTGGCGGGGGGTGCATCCGCAAACACGATACCCACCGCTGATTTCCCGCCATTTGACAACGTCTCACCCAATCAGCGCTTCGTTCTTGGCGAAGAGGAAATGGCCGACGTCAGTCTCGCCACCTTCCATCTCCTCGATCAGGAAAATGCTGCCAGCAACATGCAGCTGGCCGTTGTTGTCGTTCGCCGGGGTTGCGGTGGTTGCCGCGGCTGCCGTGCTTGCCGTGGCTGCGCTGTGGTGCGTGGTTGCGGCGGCTGCGCGGGTTGCGGCGGCTGCTGCGCACGCTGGGGACGGTGCCGCTGGTGCTGAGTTCCGCGACCCGGCGGATGAACGATAAAATTTGACGAACTGTCGTGCGGGCACCGCTGGCCCGCAGGGCAGGCGATTATTTTCCGCGGCGCCGATCGGCAGGGTTTGCCGGCATAATTACGGGTGACGTTGAAGAACGACCGGGTGCGCGCTCCCAAATATCGAAAACAACCCCATGCAAAGTAGCCGGCGGCCGGCGGCGTCAGACAAGGCAATTTGACACGTCGGGCAAATCAGGGGCATTCTTGCAGTATTCCGCAATCTTGTAGACGCCCGTCGCCCCGCAATAGCGGGCGCGTCGATTGCGGCTCAAATCCTCACCCACACTTAAAAATTGCACCGGATCACAGCGGCAAACGATCGCCTGCGCGTGGCCGAACCGCGCGTTTGCCACGCGTGTGCTCAGGGAATCTCGACATGAACACCGTTCCGGACCTCTCCACGTCAACGACAACAGCTGCAACCGACCAGACCAAAGCTGCTGCAGCCCCACGAATAAAGCTGCTGTCGCACGGATTCTCCATCGACCATCCTGATCCAGAAATCGGCGAACAGCTCATGGCGAACGCACTGGGGGTTGCCGATCGCGAAGCGATGCATGGCATTCTCAGACAATTGGTAAAGGCCAGCGTGAGCGGCGAGAGTCCCGACGAGGTCATAGTCGGCGAACGTAGCGGCGATCTCTTTGGTCTCGCGGTTGAGGTCGGCACTGATGTCGAACAAAGCCGCGTCGTTGCCCTGTGCGAACCGGATGGCTTCCTCGCCACAGCTGACGAGTTGCGCCGGGAGACGCATCTGGTCGGGATGTTGGTCGTCGACCTGTTCTTGCTTGAAGGCCTTCAGGTCATCGATGAAGCCAAACACCGTCGCGGCGAACTTCGGATCGTCGAAGATGTCCTGGTCGTCGTAGCCCAGCGCCTTGGCCAGGCTGCGGCGCGAGCCGATCTGAACACCCGCGCCGGCCTCGAAGCGCTGCACCGTGCGCACGGTGATGCCGGCAGCTTCAGCAAGCGCCTCTTGCGAAAGATGCTGGGCCTCGCGAACACAGCGCGCCCAGAAGCCCAACAGTTTAGGATCAAGCATAGTGGTTGTCATGAAGTCCTCCTCTGCGGACAACATAGGCGCCCGCGGCGACGACGAACACGACAGAATGCCGACAGTTGGGGGATACGGTGACAGTGCGCTCAACTGCGGTTGAGAGTTTCGTGCACTGGCACCGCAATTTGAGTTGCTGTCCCGGCGCTGCAATGCGGTCGCTGATCAGTTGATCAAGGGCTTCACGCGCTCCAATACTCTCATAAGGTAGCTTAAGATGTGGTCCGCATTACCATTGGGGGAGGCTGGAGGCCGATCCGTTCGGTCTCGGGAATTTGGCGCCACGCCGCGCTAAGAAGGTCGAAGGACGCTTGCCAAGACTTAATCGTCGCCAGCATACGCCACTGGCGGGCGGTACGAAGAATTGATCGGCGCCAAAGTCGGGCATTTCGATCGGAACGGCAGGACACTCACGGTATCAGGCAAGACCGGCTCACGTCCGATCATTCTGCAGACAAGCGCCGTGAAGATGCTTACGCGCATCACGTCCGGTCGACCTGGCGATGAGTTCATCTTCGTAAAGGAAGACGGATCGCGGTGGAAACCATCCGATCAAGTTCGCCCCATGAAGAGAGCCATCAGGAAGGCGAAACTGGACGCGAGAGGCTGTTTCTATGCGTTGAGGCACGCCTACATTTCGGAAGCGATAGAAAACAACGTTCCGCTAACTGTCATCGCCGAAAATTGCGGAACCAGTGTCCGCATGATCGAGGAAACCTACGCCAAGGTTTTGTTCGAGAAGAAGCGCGATTTCGTGGAGCAAGGCGCTCCCAGGCTCCGCTGAAAGGCATGGCATACACGGACAAGTCAGAGAGAGCTCCGAACCTCGTACCGAGAGGCGCGATTCGGCTTAGCGAAGCCTTTGAAGCATTATGTCGTTGGCTCGAACCGGGATGGCAGGATCTCGAGCAACGCTGCGCGCAATGGGACGAGCACCTCGACAATGATATCGACGAACCAGGCGATGACCCCTACCCTCAGCTTGTCGCGCAGACCTATCACGCGGAGATGGTGCTTCGGACAGCACTCAGGGATCGCAATCTGCGAGCCTACATTCACAACTTCCACACAGGTATCGACCTCGAATTGCCGGCGAGGGAATGGGGACGAGCCGGACAAGCGGTTGGCATCCATAGCGACTATACCGACCACCGCACCCCGGGACCTAATTGCAGTTTGGGCGGAGTATCCCATCCCGTGTTCTTGATGGAGGCGGAATTCGAAAATTGGCTCGGTGTGTCGAAAAGCGTCGGCGCATCGATTTCCAGCAGCGATAATGAAAGCGGTCCCAGGATTCCGCGCGTAACTCGTGCGTTCTCGCTGGAGGAAGTCATGGAGCGCACCGGGTTATCTAAAACAAAACTGTATGTTGAGATCGCCCAAAAGAACCTGCTTGCGAAAAAAAGCGGCGTACGAACTCTAATTCTTGAGAGCGACCTCGACGAATTTCTCCGACGGCTACCGGGCGTCTAGTCGAGCCCCCCAGCGTCGACTAAACGACCTGTTTGCCCCGGGCCGTCGAATGAACGCCCCGGTGGGTACCAGATTCGTAGTCTGGGACAGACCATTGAATCCATTGAAGTCTGTTACCGTAAAAACGCTTCCATCGATCAAAAAACGCAAATCCGTTATTCTTGACGCCCTCTGTTAACGCCGCGCTCCTCGTCTCTGTCAGGATCGTTGGACGGCCGCTTTGCGCCGATTGTGTTGAAGAAGTCCGCGAACTGGCAATTTGGGGGCGGGCAATGCGGCCGGCGCACGGGTGCTTGATTGCGCCTAAGCGGGCTGGAGCGCAGGGATCGGGATCAGCTTTGCGAGCTTCCGGAGGTTCTGGGCCGTTGCGGCAAGGAGGAACTCGTCTCGAGCGCCCAACGGGCCTCTTAGCCTGAGACGGTCGAGGCGCAGGATGCGCTTGAGGTGCGCGAAGAGCATCTCGATCTTCTTCCGTTCGCGCCGGGACCTGGCATAGGCATCAGTCTTCGCGATATCGCGCGCAACGTCTCGGGCCTTTTCGTGGATTGAACGTGGGACCTTGCGGGCGGGCATCTTCGGACAGCACCGTGGCTTAAGCTCGCAGGCGTCGCAATCGTGTTTGACGGCGCGATAGAGCAGTGTTGCTCCATCATTCACCAGGGTCCCCGTGGAAGTCAGCACCTTGCCAGCCGGGCAGATGTAAACGTCGCTTTGTTGATCGTAGGCGAAGTCTTCCCGCGCGAACGTTCCATTGGTGCGGGCCGACTTGTCGAACACCGGAATGTGCGGCTCGATCGCCCGCTCGTTGACCAGCCATCCCAGCATCTCCGCCGAGCCATAGGCACTATCGGCGGCCAGGCGCTCGGGACAGAGTCCAAGGCGCTCTTCAGTTCGCTCAATCATTGTGCGTGCCGCGCCGACCTCGGCCTGCCGGATCGCTCGCGTCGCCTCGACGTCGACGATGATCGCGACCTTCAGGTCGATGAGGTAGTTGTTGGCGTAGGCAAAGAAGGCATGCCCTTTATGAGCGCCAGTCCATTGCGCGGCCGGATCCGACTTCGAGATGAACTTCGGCACGGTTTCGCTCGCCGCGCCCCATGCTGCCTCATCCAGGGTGTCGAGATACTCCCGGACGGATCGGCGCGTCCTGGCAAGGGCTTGCCAGTCAACCTCGTCAGACCCAGCAGCAGAACGCTGCTTGTTGGCGTCAGCGGCAATCAGGCTGGCATCGACCGCAAAAGCGGCCCCGTCTATCAACCCTTCTGCCATGCAGCGCCGAACCACGGTCTCGAACAGCTTGCGCAGCAGATCGCAATCACGGAAGCGGCCATGCCTGTTTTTGGAGAATGTCGAGTGGTCCGGCACCTCGCCACCAAGCCCGAGCCGACAGAACCAACGGTAGGCGAGGTTCAGGTGCACCTCCTCGCACAACCGCCGTTCGGAACGAATGCCGTAGCAGTAGCCAACCAGCAGCATCCGCACGAGCAGTTCGGGATCAATCGAAGGCCGGCCAGTTGAGCCGTAAAATGGAGCCAAGTGGCTCCGAACGTCTGACAAATCGACGAACCGGTCGATCGCCCTCAGCAAGTGAGCGGCCGGAACATGTCGTTCAAGTGAGAACTCGTAGAACAACGCCGCCTGATCGACTTGCCGCGGACCCATCATCGATTTACGTCTCCCACCCACACCGACAGAATGAATCAGTGATCTCCTCCGGCTTCAACGGTCGAGTTTTTCAACACTATCCGCCAGAAGCGGCCGCTCGATACGAATTGGTTTAGCATTGTCCTCCACCCTGGGGCCTACAAGCTCCTGCGACGGGTTGGAACCACAAGCAGGCCCCAGGGACCCTGGTTAACAGGATTGCGAGTTCTAAGTAGACGCACCTACTGGAATCAAAGACGCGCCACTCACATTCTTGCCAGTAACTTTGGTGCCGCTGGTCGATGTCAAAGGGCGTGAGACACCTACGCCCGTCGCGCCGCTAACGTTTGTCCTTACCCGGGTGCCCGGCATATCGTTGGTCTTAACTCCAGCCGTTCCGGTCAATATTCCTTTTGGGCCGGTGTTGCTCGTCTGCCTCGACACCACGCCTTTGCATTTTTGGTTCTTGTTACAAGTGACGGAATTGCCATTGTTGGTATTAACACAGCCGTAGTTACCATTTGGCATTGTAGAAAACTCACCACCGTCAATTGCCTTACAGTGATCGGCAATATCCTTTGGGTTGTGTTTCCCGCTTACGCTAACCACTCGTGCCGATACGGTGCTCGCCATCAGAAACGATGCGCAAAAGCAAAGAATGAAAACTCCTCGTTGCTTCATAGACGTTCTCCCGAAATTGCATCACGAACTATTAATGCGCGGGCAATTTATCCGCGCCCCAGAGGCTGCGGCCAAGTCTGTCGGATCTGGCAGCGCGCTGGGGTTGACGATGTTTACGAGGCTCAAAGCTGGTTGGAGTTGTGCCGGCTTGCGTCGTCGCACGCGAATCCGTGCTTGTCGGGGCGATTGCGGGCGCTTCGTCGGGGATGGGGGAGATCTGCCAGTCCCAGAAGCGTGTTGGATCGATGAGCTCCGAGGCGTTGCAATTGCCCAGCTTGGCTTCGGCGAATACGCCTCGCGCAGGGAGGGTGAGTATCTGCTCGATATAGTCTGCAAAGGGCTCATCCAAGGGATCAAGGCGTTCGATCCCAACCGCCTTGGCCACGACCTTCTCGGCGCCGGCAGACATAGGGAACACCAAGCAGTCTCCCACGACGTCGAGCAGCGTATTGACGACCAGGTCGCTCACCAGATTGCCGCCAATCTTCCACTCAGCAAGACGCATCGCGCGGTCAGCAGGCTGCTCCGCTCGCCAGATCTGTTGCCAATAATAACCGAGGTGGCTGTTCAGATGCGCCAGAAGGCGAGCAAGGCAGCAGCGCTCGTCGTCAGTAAGGAGGTCATCGACCGAATCCACCGGCGGCGTGAACTCCTTGACCGGGATTTGCACGACCCCTTCGTGTGGAACACCAACGTTGTCCAGCGGAGGATCCGGCACCGTGCCGGTGTCGAAGGTGACCATCATCGTCCAACCGTTAGGTCGGCCAACGGATCGCCTTGCTCTGCGAGCCGCTTCTTCTCCCGATCGAGGTTCAGCTGTAGGCAGGCGCGCTTGGCTACGACGTCTAGGCAGCCGCGCACACTAGAATCGAGAAGGCTTCGATCAAGCTCCGCGCGGAACCGCAGGACCAAATCAAAGTCGAACGCGGGCGTCCGCTGCTTTAAAAAAAGCACCGGCTTGATCCCGGACGGCCGGGTCAGTAGCCGGTAATGACGAAGCACTTCGTAGTAGAGGATGGTTAGAGCGTGGCTGTGGTTGTGATTGACGATAACTCGCGTCTTCGCTGCCGTTGATTTCGGCCTGCCGGCTCTGTACGACGATGGTGGAATTTAGCTCGCGCGAAAGGGCGCCCGCCATGAACGAGGAGCCGCTTTGGCTCTCGCGTACCACCATGTCCACACTTTCACTCAAGGTCCGGTCGCGGAAGGTGTCGTGTTGCAGTTGCTCGGCGAGCGCCGTGTCTTCCGTCCGCTTGGTCGTATCTTCCCGCTGCCAGTCAATGACGGCGATCTGAATTCTTCTCGCCCGGCGCTAAAGGCAGGCTGTAGGCGATTTCGCCAAGTTGAGTGGCCGAGCGGAAACCACTCCGTGCGAAACTCGATCCTATAGCCAAGCGAGATCTCGCCGTCGAAGCCAGGTAAAACGGGCATCATCTTCCGCTCCCGAGCAACCGAACCGGCCTTGCCCCGTTGGGGAGTTCGCACAATCTGCTGGAAGCGAATTAACTGGGTCGCAAGGTTGCGCGCAGCAGCGTCTCGCAGCCGTCCTGTCAAGAGGGCGCCCGACATCGAGAATGAGCCGGGCGAGAGTTGGCAGTCCAGGACGTTCGGTTTCTGCATCGCCGGCATCGGCGGCCATGTCGCGCGATCCACGAGCATGGTCTCGTCTAAATCCATCCGTAGGCAAATGAAGTTGGGGCCCCGTTCGCCTTCCTTCATCGCGTCGAAGGCGATGGTCGGGTCCTTATAGGGGAGGACAAGCAGCTTCCGGATGCCTACCGTCACCCGACGCTGGCCGGCGTCCAGCAACTTGGCGGCCTTAAGGACGAGATTGATCTTCTCGGCTACCCTAATGTTCCGAAGCACCCAAAGGTCGAACGATCCGTAGCCCACATGATCAGCGCCGACGACGCCGAGCGGATGCGCCATGAGGAAGTCGGGGAGATGCACGCCCGCCTGAAGTCAGATGTTCACGATCGGCGTCGGGAAACAGGAAACTTGCGAAGCCAATCGTCGCCGCTTCTTTCCATTTGAGCTTGAAGACGGCCGGATCGAGTTCGGTCCCCGCGAGAAAAGTCAGGACGATGGCGCCGATGCCGGAAAGAAACTTGATCGTCAGTGCCGAGCATGCCGAGCCGATCATCGCGCCGATAATAAGTTGAGCGATTGTGCAGACGACGATCTCGGAGAGCGCGGTGGATATTCGAAGCCAAATCGACAGCAGGCAGGCGATCAGTGCAAGGCCGAGCCACAGCGCGGCTAAAGCCCACATACTGGTCATGATGGCCTCCGCGAGATCGTGAGACCTCGGGCCAACCAGCGAAGTGTTTGAAGAGGTGCCTTTCCCCGAGCGGAACGAAATGGCACACAAAGCGGATGGGCTGAGTAGGGCAGGGGTCCTCCTGCTCGCGTTTCAGCGTGGCAGGAGTTCATCGGGCCGATGGAGGCGGTTTTGGGGGAACTCCATCCCCGTGATCTGAATAGTAGGCGGTGCCGAGAAGAACGCAAGGGCCGAAGGTCCCACGACTCGAGTACCGCGGCGGACTACCGCGTTGCAGCAGGCCTCGGCAAACGATAATGCCAAAGCTCGCGTCCCTTTGCGAAACGAGCTATACTAAGGTACGTGAGGTTCTGGGTGAGCTATTGTGGAGGCTCGTCATGAAATCACACATTGTGCCCTTCGAAAATCGCTGGACCAACGGTGAGCACGCTTGGCACTGGCATTGCGAACTTGAGCGATTGGGCGTGCCGAACGTCAGAACGATGTTCTGCGAGCACGAGACTTATCATGGCGATGAGCCTGCGGTAGTCTTCGATGTTCCCTCCGGATTTGTACGCGACTGGCTGGCCTTCCATGACCGACGCGTGGCCCGCGAGCAGCTCTTTTGGCGCGTGAGCGTCATTGGGTTAGGCCTCGTTGCCGCGTCCGGCGTGGTGCTCGGGGCGCTAAAATAGCCTCGGGCAGAATTGGGCAGCGTGATTGAGCGATTTAACGGTGTCCGTTCTGGGCCGCAGTTGGCTTTTCCTCGTATTCTCTGGTCTCGGTACGGGCGCATCGTGGTGACCGGCCCCCACGGAGTGGTCCGATTGGAATGTTAGTTTAGGGATTGCGGAAGAGCAGTCACCATCAATCATTCCAGCGGCTGTGCGTTGGGACAAGCGTCGCCGTTGAGCCGCTCTAGACAGCATAGACGGCTCGGCCGAACATGGACCAGCAATGCCATCTGTGAAGCGCCGTGCGTCAAAAATTTTGAATGAGTACGGAGCGGCGCAATCCGAATTGATCGGCAAAGCCGTCGTGCTTACCGACGGGAAGGCAGGCACGGTCCAGAACATTTGGCTGGATGAATTGCACGGACTTCGGATTTCGATCAAAGGTCATGATGGAAGATGGCCGGTCTCAACAATCAAGTTCGTGGAGAGCTAGGGTCTGGAACTCTATAACCAGTAACTGACAGCCGCAGCGATGCAGACGGCTGCGAGGAAATTGATTGCGAGACGATCGTATCTGGTGGCGATGCGACGGAAGTCCTTCAGGCGACAGAACATGCGCTCGATGGCGTTGCGGCTTCGATAGAGGACGGGCGAGAAGCAATTCTTCCAGCGTCGGTTCGCCTTGGGCGGGATGTTCGGCATTGCACCCTTTCCCTCGACCTGTCGGCGGATGGCATCGCTGTCATAACCCTTGTCGCCGTGCAGGATCGCGGAACGTGGCATCTCTTCGAGCAGAACCGCTCCAGCGGTGCAATCGGCTATCTGACCCCCGGTCAGCAAGAACGCGACGGGACGACACTCGGCGTCGGTCAGAGCATGGATCTTCGTGGTCCGCCCGCCGCGCGATCGGCCGATGGCCTGCTGATGTTCCCCCCTTTGCCGCCAGATGCGCATCGATGCGCCTTCACGGCCGAGCTATCGATCAGGACCTGCGCAGGAGGTCCGCCGGCCGTTGCGAGTGCGTGGAATATATCTACCCATACGCCCTTCGCTGCCCAGCGGACGAAGCGATTGTAGAGTGTTTTGCGCGGACCATAGACCTCCGGCGCATCGATCCAGCGCCCACCGGACTTCAGCACCTGGATGATGCCGCTGATGACCCGCCGATCATCGACCCGTGGCTTGCCGCGCGTATCGTTAGGCAGAAGCGGCTTGAGCCGAGCGAACTGATCCTTCGTTAGCCAAAAGTAATCGCGACTCATGAGGGCCTCCTGTCGGAGACCGTGAATCACAAACTCAGCGCGGAAGGAATCATTTTATGGGTCCCGACCCTAGAACGGCCAGAGATACTCGCTGAGAGCCGTTTCGTTCGTCTCGCCAGGACGCAAAACGCACCGGTGACTCGCGCTGCGAAGCCTGGAGTCATAGATTTAGGTTGCTGGGCAAAAAGACTCACTCTGTGGCCCAACGCTGCAACAAGGGTCTCCTATGGGATTAGCGGACATGGCTCCGACTAGGCGCGACTTCCGAGTTTGCCCCTGACCGAACATGGCGCGGATATGCCAAAATCGACGCGAACGACCCATTGCGGACGTCCTTTGATCTAGATCAACAAGAACAGTTCGTCGTGGGGCGCGAATGTAACACATAGGGGCCCGGGGTTATCAGATGTCAAAGGACAAGCGGAAGAAGGACGAGGTAATTGAGGCCCCCGCCGCCTCTGACAAATTAAGCGGCAAGGAATTTGAGAAGGAACTCGCGAAGCTTCAGGTCGAGCTAACGCGGCTGCAGACCTGGGTCAAAGACAAGGGGGCACGGATCATTGTGGTCTTCGAGGGCCGGGACACCGCAGGCAAGGGCGGCGTGATCAGCCGGATCACTCAACGCACCAGCCCGCGCGTCTACCGCCATGTGGCACTGCCCGTCCCATCCGACCGCGAGAAGACCCAAGTTTTCATTCAGCGCTACATCACGCATTTCCCGGCGGCGGGCGAGATCGTCCTCTTCGACCGCTCGTGGTACAACCGGGCCGGGATCGAGCGGGTGATGGGCTTCGTTACCGATGAGAATTACGAGCGCTTCCTGGAAATGACCCCCGCGGTCGAGCGGGAGATGATCGTCAACAACGGCATCATCCTGCGCAAGTACTTTCTCGATGTAAGCCAGGACGAGCAACGGCGCCGGTTTGAGGCGAGGATCAAGGACCCGATGAAACACTGGAAGCTGAGCCCGATGGACACTGAATCGGTGCGGCGTTGGTGGGACTACACGGCGGCCTACCAGCGCATGATCAAGGCCACCCACACGTCATGGGCGCCTTGGTACATCGTCCCCGCTGACAACAAGCGTCGCGCCCGGCTTAACCTGATCCAGCATCTGCTCGACAGTATCCCATACAAGAAGGTCGACGTAGACCTGCCGAAGATTCCCAAGGCGCAGCGGCAGCCTGAGAATGCTACCGAGGGTCTGGGCGGCGCCGGCCAGCCGATTCCCAACCACTACTGATGTTTCGGTGCGTTGTACTGCATAGTTGCGCGTGGCCAGCGGGCGGCAGATTGGGTTACGGCCTAAGCGGGTCGGGCTGGCCCGCCGATAGATACCCGGATACGATAGCAAGCAAGCAGGCGCCGTACCTCGCCAGATCTTGTTGCAGGTGCGCATGTCGGGCCGCGGCTCCTCTCGGATAACGATTCGTCATACGTGGCGAGCGATCTAGCCGCGTGGCTCCAAGACAAAGGGCATGGAGCATGTACGCGGCGCCCCGTATCATCCGCAAACCCAGGGAAAGATCGAGCGTTGGCATCAGGCCCTGAAGAATCGCATTCTGCTCGACAACTACTATTTGCCCGGGGATCTCGAACGGCAGATCGGCGCCTTCGTCGAGCACTACATTTACGTCCGCTATCACGAGAGCATCGACAACCTCACGCCCGCTGACGTCTATTTTGGGAGGGCCGAGACGATCCTCGCCGAACGTCAGCATATCAAGAGCGGCCCACTATCGCTAACCGTCGCTTTCAGCATCGACTGCAGGCCGCTTAAACTCTAACCCCTGATGAGCCAGAGCCTCCCTTCTCGAAATGCCTTGCCGCGTGGAAACGCCCCGGTATGTCTGCTTCTGGCACTTTTGCAATGTCCGCTGTTCGGTAGCTATTGGGGGTAACCCGGACATATCGCGGACATCGCATTTCGGTAGCGATTGACCCAGAGCCGACAAGATGTGCGTCACTTGACGTGGATCAATCGGCGCCTCGGGGCCCCCGTATAGGCTTTCCAAACGGTGCGACTGTTTAGAGGTAGGCATCATGAAAACGCTATTTGTCGGCATTATGCGCGATGTCGCCTCTTGGCCCAAAGCGGACATGCCGCCGCAGTCGCTACATGTCTGCTATCCGTCCCCTTCAGCAGCTTCTTCGGCGGGCGATGTGGTCTGGCCGACTTGCTTTCGGCGCTAGTCCGTCGGCTCAAGCAAATCGTCCAGGTTTTCGACCACGGCCCGAACCACATCGGCGCGGCTGACAATGCCAACCAACACGCCGTCACGCAGGATAGGGACGCGCTTGATCCCATGTTTCAGCATCAGATCAGCCAACTCCGCAAGCGAGGCTTCCTCATCAGCGGAGATGATGGCGGTGTGCATAATCTCGCGGACGTGCCGCTGGTTGAGGCGGATCTCGGCGAGGAACTCCGGGGCGAGTGTCTCGCCTTCCGCCAGCATGCGTAGCCATTGCGCTCGCTTACTTTGAAACTGCGCACCAAAGTGGCGCATCACGTCGCCTTCGCTGACCAATCCAAGCGGCCGGTAATCGGAGTCCACCACCGGTACGGCGGAGACGTGATCGATCAGCATGCGCCGGGCGGTCTCAACCACGGTGGTCTCAGGCGATACCGTAACTATATCCGTTGTCATCACCGACTTGGCGGGGATCGTCATGTGTACGGCTCCAGCTAGAAGAGCATGCACGGATACCGGACCGGCTTGGCGGCCGCCTTGACATACCTCAACGTGCGATGGCGCGAAGCGGACATCATCCCAACAAATCGGCTGGTTCGGCCGCGCGCCCGGAGCGACACCGCTAAAGCCTGTCCAGCGTTGCACCGATCATGCGGGTAGAGCGGAATCGAGGTAAAATCTCAGAAAGTCCAATAGAATAAGGGGCTTTTATCGCTGTTGGCGGCGGATCCAGTCCGCCTAACTATCTTTTGCTCGCGTTCGCCGCTGTTCGGCACTGCTTTTTAACCCCATGTTTTTGTGGGTGTGTCATTCGGCTTTTCTTCGCCACGCCGTCGTCCGCTATAATCCGGCCTAGTTGCTAGGGCACAAGTTAGGGGCAACGGGGCCAGCGGCCTGCGCACTGGACGCATCCATTCGATGACGAGAACAGGCGGTGCGACTATCACGACATTCCAAGGTCGGTGTTAGCTTTGATCGATGATCCGTTTCGCTCGCTGTCTGGCGCACTGAAGAGAGCGGGAGGATATTCAAAGCAAAAAGCACCTTTTAGTGAATTCCGCTGGGCAGATTTTCTGCGGTCTAAAATAGAGCGTGAGATGATAGAGCGCGATTTCGACAGTGCCTTGGCGCTGGCGATGAACCTCGCTCTAAGCGGCGAAGCTATGAAGTTGCCAGGTTGGCTCGGACCAAAACAGCATCGATTAGAGAATGGCTACGGTGAGCTCAATCAAAAGCTTTCCAATCATTCCGCATTGGCTTCCAGGGCTGCATACCCTCCGTCAGTATAAAGCCGCTTGGCTGCCGCATGACTTCGTGGCCGGCCTTGTACTGGCGACGATGTTGGTGCCCGTTGGAATTGCCTACGCGGTAGCCTCTGGCGTGCCGGGGATATATGGCCTCTACGCAACGATCGTCCCGTTACTTGCTTATTCGCTGTTCGGCCCCAGCCGCATTCTAGTGCTTGGGCCAGACTTTGCTGCTGGCCGCTATCATCCTTGGCGTCGTTGTTCCGCTATCCGGCGGCGACCCCCAACGTGCTGTTGCGCTGGCCGGCATGATGGCCGTCGTTTCGGGGACAGTGTGCATTCTGGCAGGCGTATCGCGCCTCGGCTTCGTTACCGAGCTTCTTTCCAAGCCGATACGATACGGCTACATGAACGGAATTGCATTGGCGGTGTTGATTAGCCAACTACCGAAGCTTTTCGGCTTCCAGATCGAGAGCGAAGGGCCACTGAGAAATGTATGGTCGATTATCGGGGCCATACTGGACGGATGGACAAACTGGACAAATCTTGCTGTGGGAGCAGGGACACTGGCGGTCATCCTGCTGCTCAAGGATAGCAAGCGTTTGCCGGGTGTCCTTATTGCCGTGATCTGTGCGACTGCCGTCGTTGGAACGCTGGGCCTGGACGTGCATGGTAACGTAGCGGTCCTGGGACCGCTCCCGCAGGGCTTGCCGGGGTTCGCGATTTCCTGGATCTGCTTCAACGACATCGCCTCAGTGGTGATCGGAGGCTGCGCGGTTGCCTTGGTGTCGTTCGCCGACACAAGCGTGCTCTCGCGTGCTTATGCCGGACGAACTCGGTGCCCATGTCGATCCCAACCAGGAGATAGTAGGTCTCGGAGCTGCCAATCTTGCCGCCGGATTTTTTCAGGGATTTCCGATCAGCGCCAGCGCATCACGTACACCCGTCGCCGAGAGAGCAGGTGCCCGCACCCAGATGGCCAATGTCGTCGGCGCACTGACCGTTGCGCTACTATTGTTGGCGGCGCCAAACCTCCTTCAGCATTTGCCGACCGCAGCGCTGGCCGCTGTAGTTATCGCCGCAGCGATTGGCCTCATCGAGGTCGCCGACCTGAAGCGGATTTATCGCATTCAGCGATGGGAGTTCTGGCTATCTATTGTCTGTTTTGTTGGCGTCGCTGTGCTCGGCGCTATTCCCGGAATAGGTCTGGCGATTACCCTCGCCATCATAGAGTTTCTGTGGGACGGCTGGCGGCCGCACTCTGCGGTATTGGGTCGTCCTCAGGGGGCAAAAAGCTATCACGACGTCACGCGACATCCGACTGCCCGCCAAATACCGGGGCTAATCCTGCTTCGGTGGGATGCACCCCTGTTCTTCGCCAACGCCGAGTTCTTCAAGGGGCGCGTTCTTGACGCCGTATCGAAGTCGCCGACTCCGGTACGTTGGCTGGTCGTTGCGGCCCCACCAGTCACCAGCGTCGACATCACTGCGGCGGATACCGTCGCCGAGTTGGACGCTGAATTACACGCTACTGGCATTGAACTCTGCTTTGCGGAGCTCAAAGACCCCGTAAAAGACAAACTGAAAAGATTTGGCCTGTTCGCGCAGGTCGGTGAAAAATACTTCTTTCCGACAATTGAAGAAGCCGTCACCCAATACCTCGAAACCTTTCACGTGGACTGGGACGGCCGAACCTAATTGGTGCCCTCTCGTAGTAGTCGCAAAGTCCGGTTGTGGCCTTTAGCGGACATCGCGTGAGCAGCGAGACACGTCCGCTTTTGACCCGAAGAGGTCATCCCGGTCCGCCAGCCTCGCGCCCGCTGCGCTCATTAGAAAGATCCAAGCATCGACCCCAAGACAATAACGACGGCTAAGGCAATGATCGGCCCAACGATATTGGCCATCACCATGTCGATGTAGCTTTCGCGATGGGTCGAGCCGCACCGCAAGCAGCGTCACAACGGCGCCATTGTGCGGCAGACTGTCGAGGGTGCCGGAGCCGATTTACGGCAATGCGATCGGTAAAAAATTGTGGCAGGACCGCTGGGGCCGGTGAGGCCCGAGCCACCTTGGGTCGAAGACCGCGCCGATAACTCCGAGGACACCTAATTCGGGGTTCGCGGCCGAATTTATTTTCTTGAAATTCCGCGGCTTCGGCCGGACAATTGATCAAGGTCCTTGGCTATCAGCAATCCGAGGAGGACGATCATGGCAATCCAGATCGTGATGGACCGCACCGGCGACAGCCGGCACTCTTTCGACCCGAATGACGCACAGGAGCTGGCCAAGGCGGAGCAGCGGTTTTACGAGCTGACGAAGGTCGGCTTCACCGCCGCGGTCCGGACCGGTGCGGGTCAGGTCTCGCAAATCCGATCGTTCGACCCGAACGCGGAAGAAAGCGTGTTCTTCCCCAGGCTGGTCGGCGGGTAAAACGGTCAGCGCCATGTCGCGCCTTACGCCTCTTCTGCCAGGCGAACGCTCGCGTATGAGAGCCGTAAGGGCGCTTTTCATCAGACTCGGGGCCGAGCGAACTCCGGAAGGCCGATCCTTGCGGCTTCTGCGGGAGTGGCTATCGCCGGTGCAACGGACGCAGTTCGCGAAAAAGGGATATTTCGAAGTCGTCGGTGGCGACACGGGCAAGCAGTACAGGATCTATCCGGGCGCCATGTTGAACGTCTGCGAGATCGACGAAAAAGGCCGCCCGAGGCTCGGCCTGTGTTTCCGGACGATGGGCGAGCTGCCGATCGGAGACGTGATGCTCGCCCAAAAGATCGCACTGGAAAACTGCGAGAGCAGCGTTCTCGCGGTGGCCAGACGGTTCGTTCCCGACGTTTTCATGTTCCGGCGAGGCAGGCTTCTCGGCTGAGAGCAGTCTGATTTGAACTTTCGCGCGCCTCCGCAGACCTGCGGCGGGCGGGTAGCTCTATTGGCGCGTCAGCCAGACAGACAAGGTCAAGACCACGATGACGGCAAGAGCGATTCCGCTTCTGGCACATCGCGTCATTTCGCGGCAACGCAGCAATTGGTCGCTAATGGTGCATAGTGGACTCTGGCAAGCCGTCCGCCCGGGAGATTTATGGGTTCACGGCCTAGGTCGTGTTGACAAAGCGGAACCCCAAATCAATTGAGCCGTGATTTAAAACTGCTTCTTGGAAGGAGGCAGTAGTGGTTCGTGGGCTGATGACGGATCGAGAGTGGACGTTCTTTGAGCCTTTTGTGTGCGCGACCGGAGGTAGTACCCTCTCCGTATACCAATCGTTGAGTTCTGGGGGCCGGGTGACAGACCATTCCACGCTTCGCACCGAGTGATCCGCGCCTCCAACAGCTTGGCATTGGCGACCCGATGCGCGGCCTCGGCCTGCGCCGTCTTGGCCTCGTAGGCTTGCTGGGCCCGCCTCAAGTTCTTGGCGAGGCTCTTGCGGTCACCGCCCGGTAGTGGAAAGTGAATGACGCGAGGGGACATACCTTGTTCGTCGCCGGTTTCCGCAGTGCTGGCAAAACGCGGTAGATATTGCGGCCGGAACCGCGCCCCCTCGCAGCGTATCGGGACATGCTCGTTGTAGGGCGCATAGATTGGCACCTGGGAGCCGGCCGGCAAGAAGATCTTGACCAATTCATGCGTGTAACCAACTGCGCGCTCGAAAAAGCTACGCTCGACGCGATTGTCGGCTTCGTCGCCCCCTAGCCTGCACGACTCGAAAAATGCCGGGGGCTGATCTTCCATTGCCAGCTCGTGCTGATCGCTACGTTTGAAGGCGGCGGCAAGCTCGGCAATCGTTACGCTCGTTAGTTGCGTGGA